>NZ_JAHWFK010000002.1 GCF_019710575.1 Paractinoplanes polyasparticus
GCCGGTGAGGGCTCGGCCCGGGCGTCCCGTGCGGTCAGAAGCCGCGGGCCAGACGGTAGTACGCCTGGTTCCAGCGGACCTCCTTGGCGAACTGCCGGATCGACGTGGCGCCGTCGATCACCAGCAGCTCGGTGGACAGCATCTCGGCCAGGTCGGTCAGCTCCTCGGCGCCGACCGCGGACGACAGCACGGTGTGGTGCGGGCCGCCCGCGGTCAGCCAGGCCTCGGTGGAGGTGGCGAAGTCGGGTGCCGGCTTCCACACCGCGCGCGCGACCGGCAGCTTGGGCAGCGGGGACGACGGGGGCACGACCTCGATCTCGTTGGCCACCAGGCGGAAACGCTCGCCCATGTCGGTCAGGCCGACCACCACGGCCGGGCCGGGCGCGGCGTCGAAGACCATGCGCACCGGGTCCTCGCGGCCGCCGATCCCGAGCGGGTGGATCTCGAGGCGGGGCCGGGCGGCGGCGATGGAGGGGCAGACCTCGAGCATGTGGGCGCCCAGGATGCGCTCGTCGCCCGGGGTCAGGTCGTAGGTGTAGTCCTCCATGAAGGACGTGCCGCCGGGGGCCATCGCCTTCAGGGTGTGCAGCAGCACCGACGTCTTCCAGTCGCCCTCGCCGCCGAAGCCGTAGCCGTCGCCCATGAGGCGCTGCACGGCCAGGCCGGGCAGCTGGCGCAGGCCGCCCAGGTCCTCGAAGTTCGTGGTGAACGCCTGGAAGCCGCCGGCCTCGAGGAACACGCGCAGGCCGAGCTCGATCCGGGCCGCATAGCGCAGCGAGTCGTGCCGGTCGCCGCCGTCGCGCAGCTCGGGGGCGATCTCGTACAGGTCGGCGTACTCCCCCACCAGCTTGTCGATCTCGGTGTCGAGCACCTGGTCGACGACCTTCACGAGGTCGTTCACCCCGTACGTGTTGACCGAGACGCCGAAGCGCAGCTGCGCCTCGACCTTGTCGCCCTCGGTCACCGCCACATCGCGCATGTTGTCACCGAAACGCGCGAGTTTGAGCGTTCGCATGGCCGCCAGACCGCGCGCCGCGCGCACCCAGGTGGCAATTCGCTCGACAACGCGCGGATTGGTGACGTGTCCGGCCACCGTCTTGCGCGCGACGCCCAGCCGGGCCTCGATGTAGCCGAACTCGCGGTCGCCGTGGGCGGCCTGGTTCAGGTTCATGAAGTCCATGTCGATGGACGCCCACGGCAGCTCGACGTTGGCCTGGGTGTGCAGGTGCAGCAGCGGGGTGCGCAGCGCGTCGAGGCCGGCGATCCACATCTTGGCCGGGGAGAACGTGTGCATCCAGGTGATGACGCCGATGACGCCCGGCGCGGCGTTCGCCTCCTGCACCACGTCCAGGATGGCTGAGGCTGAGGTCAGCACCGGCTTCCAGACGACCTTGACGTCCAGCGACGACGCCAGGACGTCCGAGATCTGTCGCGACTGCGCAGCGACCTGATCAAGGGTCTCGGGGCCGTAGAGTCCCTGGCTTCCGGTCAGGAACCAGACCTCGTGCTCACTCATTGCTCTCCTCCATCAGGTGCTGGCCGTAGACGTTCTGGTACCGGTCGAAGAGCCGGTCCACGGCGGTTGCGGGCAGCCGGTCGATCGGACCGAGCTGACGAGCCAGGTGCATCGTGCGCGCGACGTCCTCGCACATGACGGCGGCCTTCACGGCGGCCTTGGCCGTGGGGCCGATCGTGAACGGGCCGTGCTGGCGCATCAGCACCGCCGGCGAGCGCGAGCCCCGCAGCGTCTCGACGATGCCGCGCCCGATGTCGTCGCTGCCGATCAGCGCGAACGGCCCGATCGGGATGTCCCCGCCGAACTCGTCGGCCATCGCCGTGAGCGAGCACGGGATCGGCTCGCCGAGGGCGGCCCAGGCGGTGGCGTACGGGCTGTGCGTGTGCACGACGCCGTTGACCTCGGGCATGTGGCGGTAGACGTACGCGTGCGAGGCCGTGTCGCTGGACGGGCTGTGCTCACCCTCGACCAGCGCGCCGTCGAGGTCGCACACCACCATCGACTCCGGCGTGAGCGAGTCGTACTCGACCCCTGACGGCTTGATCACCAGCAGGTCCTCGCCGGGCACCCGGGCCGAGACGTTGCCGGCCGTCCAGGTGACCAGCCCCCACCGCGTGAGATGAGCGTGCAGATCACAAACTTCCGCACGAATCTGAGCGATCGTCTGGGAGACGCGCATGACCGTCACTTCCCGCCCTCCTGAACGGCTGATTCGCTCACTCCTGCGCCGGTGGGCGGCGACGCGCGGAACGCCTCGTCGCGGATCGCGCGCAGCCGGTGCAGCACCTTGTTCTCGCCGCGGCCGAAGTAGTCGTGCAGCAGCGCGTACTCGGCGTAGAGCCGGTCGTAGACGGCGGCATCGGCCGGATTCGGCTGCCACACGTCCTTCTCGACGCGGCCCATGGCCTCGGCGGCCGTCGCGACGTCGGGGTAGGCGCCCGCGGCCACCGCCGCGTGGATCGCCGAGCCGAGCGCCGGCGCCTGCTCCGACGAGGCCACGCTGATCGGCCGTCGCAGCACATCGGCGTAGATCTGCATGACCAGCGGGTTCCGTTTGAGTCCCCCGGCCGCGACGAACTCGGTCACCGGAACGCCTGCGGCCTCGAACGTTTCAACGATCTTCCGCGTGCCGAAGGCCGTCGCCTCGATGAGCGCCTTGTAGATCTCGAACGGCCGGGTGGCCAGCGTCAGGCCCGCGATCAGACCCGAGAGGTGGTGGTCGACCAGCACCGACCGGTTGCCGCTCTGCCAGTCGAGCGCGATCAGGCCGTGCCCGCCCACCGGCTGCTCGCCCGCCTGCCGCGAGAGCAGGTCGTGCACGCTGACGCCGGCCGCGCGCGCCTCGTCGTGCACATAGGGCGGCACGCCGTTGTCCACGAACCAGCCGAAGATGTCCCCGACGCCGCTCTGCCCCGCCTCGTAGCCGTACAGCCCCGCGAGAATGCCGCCGTCCACCACCCCGCAGATGCCCGGCACGGCCGCCCGCTCCGACGAGTTCATGACGTGACAGGTCGACGTGCCCATCACGAGCAGCATCTGCCCGGGCGCGACGGCGCGGGCGGCCGGCGAGGTCACGTGGGCGTCCACGTTGCCGACCGCGACCGCGATTCCCTCGGGCAGCCCGGTCCATTGCGCCGCCTCGGCCGTCAGCCCGCCCGCGCGCTCGCCCAGCGCCGAGATCGGGTGGGCGAGGCGGGTGTCGGCGAAGTCGGCGAACTCGGGGTTGAGCTCGGCCAGGAAGTCCCGGGCGGGATACGTACCGTCCTGATAGATGCCCTTGTAACCGGCCGTGCAGGCGTTGCGGGTCTCCTGCCCGCTGAGCTGCCAGATGATCCAGTCGGCCGCCTCGATCCAGCGCTCGGTGCGCGCGTAGACCTCGGGGTCCTCCTCGAGCAGCTGCAGCGCTTTCGCGAACTGCCACTCGGACGAGATCTTGCCGCCGTAGCGGTCGATCCACGGCTCGCCGCGGCGGTGCGCCAGCTGGTTGATGCGATCGGCCTGCGGTTGCGCCGCATGGTGCTTCCACAGTTTCGCGTACGCGTGTGGTCGTGCCTTGAAGGTGTCGAGCGCGGACAGCGGGGTGCCGTCGGCCAGCGTGGGCAGCACCGTACACGCCGTGAAGTCGGTCGCGATCCCGATGACGTCGGCCGGGTCGATGCCCGCCGCCGCGACCGCCTGCGGAACGGCTGTCCGCAACACCTCGACGTAGTCCGCGGGGTCCTGCAGCGCCCAGTCGGGCCGCAGTCGTTCCCCGGTGGCCGGCAGGGTCCGCTCGATCACGCCGTGCGCGTATTCGTGCACGGCCGCGCCGACCTCTTCACCGTCGCTGACCCGGACGACGACGGCGCGCCCGGACAGCGTGCCGAAGTCGACCCCAATGGTGTAGCCGGACATGTTCACTTGGCCTTTCTGGTGACGAGCCGCTGCAGGACGATGAACGCGAAGAGCAGGATCCCGACGACGATCCGCGTCCACCACGAGTTGAGGTCGCCCTGGAACGTGATGATCGTCTGGATGAGGCCGAGCACCAGCACGCCGAGCACCGTGCCCAGCACGTATCCCGAGCCACCGGTCAGCAGCACCCCGCCGATGACCACGGCGGCGATCGCGTCGAGCTCGAGTCCCTGGCCGTGCAGGCTGTAGCCCGACGACGTGTAGAAGCTGTAGAGCACGCCGCCCAGCGAGGCGCAGAATCCGCTCAGCGTGTAGACCGCGATGCGCGTGCGCCCGACCGGCAGGCCCATCAACAGCGCCGAGTCGGCGTTGCCGCCGATCGCGTACACGTTGCGCCCGAACCGCGTCCAGGCCAGGACGAGCGCCGCGATCAGGACGACGATCGCCGCGATCACCACGTTGAGCGAGATGAACACGCCGTCGTCGAAACGGAACCTCTTCTGGGCTATCTGGGTCCAGAAGTCGTTCGTGATCGGGATCGAGTTACGGTCGATGAGCAGGGCCAGGCCGCGGGCCAGGAACATGCCGGCCAGCGTGGCGATGAACGGCTCCACCTTGAAGAAGTGGATGACCGCGCCCATGCCGAGGCCCATCACCGTGCCGATGAGCAGCACCAGCGGCAGGACGACCCCGGCCGGCCAGCCGGCGGTCAGCAGGGTGGCCGCCACGGTGGTGGTCAGGGCGATCACGGCGCCGACGGACAGGTCGATGCCGCCGGTGAGGATCACGAACGTCATGCCGACGGCCACGACCAGCAGGAACGCGTTGTCGACGAAGATGTTCAGGAAGACCTGGGTGTCGCCGAAGCTCTCGTAGTTGTAGACGCCGATCGAGTACATGACGATCAGCAGGGCCAGGGTGGCCAGCACCGGGATGTGCTTGGTGTTGGGCCGGTAGACCCGTCGCCCGCCGAGGATCGAGCGGTTCTTCTGGGGCGTGGGTGGGGTGCTCACGTCGATCACGCCGGAACCTCCGCTCTCCTGGTGCCGAATCTGCCGAAGACCTTGGCGCGGAACGTGGCCGACTGGGCCAGGCAGAGCACGATCACGACGACGGCCTTGAACAGCAGCGTCGTCTCGACCGGCACGCCCACGCTGACCGCGGTGATGTCGAGGGTGGTGATGATGACCGCGCCGAGCACGCTGCCCGCGATCGAGAACCGGCCGCCGGTCAGAGCGGTGCCGCCCAGAACGACCGCCAGAATCGCGTTGAGCTCGATCAGGTTGCCGGCCGCGTTGCTGTCCGCGCTGGACACGTCCGAGCTGTAGATGAGGCCCGCGACGCCGGCGAAGGCGGCCGCGAACACGTACACCATGATCGTGATGCGACGGGACCGGATGCCGGCCAGCCGGCTTGCGGTCGGGCTGCCGCCGACCGATTCCAGGAGCAACCCCAGTGCCGTACGCCGGGTGAGCGCGACGGTCAAGGCAACCGCAGCCGCGGCGATGAGGAACGACACCGGCACGGCCAGGAAGTAGCCGGCGCCGATGACGCGGTAGGGCTCGGAGCGCACGTTGAGGATCTGCCCGCCGGTGATCAGCTGGGCCACGCCGCGGCCGGCCACCATGAGGATCAGCGTTGCGATGATCGGCTGGATGCCCAGCACGGCGACCAGGAATCCGTTCCACAGCCCGAAGACCAGGCACAACGCGATCGCCGCGCCGACCACGAGCAGCACCGGGCCGACCGCGTCGGGGTTGCTCAGGTCGCCGATCAGCAGACAGGCCAGCGCGCCCGAGATGGCCATGACCGAGCCCACCGACAGGTCGATGCCGCCGGTCGCGATCACCAGCGTCATGCCCAGCGCGACCAGGACGAGCGGGGCGCTGCGGCGCAAGATGTCGATGAGCGAGCCGTACAGGTGCCCGTCCTGCAGGGTGATCGTGAAGAAGTTGTTCGAGAAGATCAGGTTGCTGGCCAGCAGGACCACCAGGACGGCGGCCGGCCAGAACAGGCGATGTCTGAGAAGAGTGGTCATGTCGTGGCTCCGCCGGCGATGGTCTGCATGATGCGGTCGGCGTCGACGTCGTCGCCGTTCTCGAGCTCCTCGACGAGCCGCCGGTCGCGCAGCACCTCGATCTTGTGGCTGAGCCGGAGGACCTCCTCGAGCTCGGCGCTGACGAACAGGACGGCCATGCCGCCGTCGGCCAGCTGGGCCACCAGCCGCTGGATCTCGGCCTTGGCCCCGACGTCGATACCGCGGGTGGGCTCGTCGATGATCAGCAACCGGGGCTCGGTGATCAGCCAGCGGGCCAGCAGCACCTTCTGCTGGTTGCCGCCGGACAGGTCGCGCACGAGGCGTTCCGGGTCGGCCGGGCGGATCTGCAGCGCCTTGATGTACTGCTCGACCAGCTCGTCCTGCTTGCGGCGCGGGATGGGCCGGGTCCAGCCGCGGGCGGCCTGCATGGCCAGGATCATGTTTTCCCGTACGGTCAATTCGCCGATGATGCCCTCGGTGCGCCGGTTCTCGGACGAGAAGGCGATGCCCTCGGCCATGGCGTCGCGGGGCGCCTTGACGGCGTGCGGCCGGCCGTCGATGAGCAGTTCGCCGTGATCGGGGCGATCAGCTCCGAACAACAAACGCGCAAGTTCTGTTCGTCCTGACCCGAGAAGTCCGGCCAGACCGACAACTTCGCCGGCGTGGATGGTCAGACTGAAGGGCGCGATCGCACCCGTGCGGCCGAGTTCGCGCGCTTCGACGATCGGGGTGCCGCGCTCGGCCACCGTCGTCTCGCGGGCGTGCTCCTCGATCTGCTCGAGCGCCTCGAGCTCCTTGCCGATCATCTTGCTCACCAGCTGCATCTGGGGCAGCTCGTCCGTACGGAACTCGCCGATCAGCCGGCCGTTGCGCAGCACGGTCATCCGGTCGGCGACCTCGTAGACCTGATCGAGGAAGTGGCTGACGAACAGGATGGCGACGCCGTCCGCCTTGAGCCGCCGCATGATCGTGAACAACTGCTCGACCTCGGACGCGTCCAGACTGGAGGTGGGCTCGTCGAGGATGAGCACTTTGGTCGTTCCGATGTCGGTGGCCCGCGCGATCGCCACCATCTGCTGGATGGCGAGCGAATAGCTGTCGAGCTGAGCGGTGACATCGATGTCCAGGTCGAGCCGGGCCAGGCTCGCCCGTGCGCGTCTGCGCATTTCCGGCCAGTGGATGCGGCCGAACTTGCGCGGTTCCCGGCCGATGAAGATGTTCTCGGCCACCGACAGGTTGGGGCAGAGGTTGACCTCCTGGTAGACGGTGCTGATGCCGGCCTGCTGCGCCTGCAGCGGCCCGGTGAACCGCACCTTCTGCCCGGCCAGCTCGATCTCGCCCCCGTCGATGTCGTACACGCCGGTCAGCACCTTGATCAGCGTCGACTTGCCGGCGCCGTTCTCGCCCATCAGCGCGTGGATCTCGCCGGGCAACAGCCGGAAGTCGACGTCGTCGAGGGCGACGACGCCGGGGAAGACTTTCTTGATGCCGGTCATCTTCAATTGCTCGGCCATATGGGCTCCGTTCAGCGATGGGCCGCCCCTCCGGGCGGCCCATCGGCCGGTGACTCAGTACTTACGGGACGGGAGAGCTTCCTTGGCCTGCTCCGGGGTGAACGTCGTCTCCTCGGTGAGCACGCGCTGCGGGATGGTCTCGCCGGCCTTCGCCTTCTTGACCAGGTCCATCAGCTGTGGCCCGAGCAGCGGGCTGCACTCGACGATGAAGTTGATCTTGCCGTCGGCCAGGGCCGTCATGCCGTCCTTGACCGCGTCGACCGTGATGATCTTGATATCGGTGCCGGGCTTCTTGCCGGCCGCCTCGATCGCCTCGATGGCGCCCAGGCCCATGTCGTCATTGTGCGCGTAAAGAACGTCGATGTCGGGCTGCGACTTGAGGAAGGTCTCCATCACGGCCTTGCCGTCGGTCCGCGTGAACTGACCGGTCTGCGAGGCGACCACCTTGAACTTGGGCTCGCTCTTGATGACGTCGGCGAAGCCGGACTTGCGGTCGTTGGCCGGAGCGGCGCCCGGCGAGCCCTGCAGCTCGACGATGTTGACCGTGTCGCTCTTGCCCTCGTACTCCTTGACCAGCCACTCGCCGGCCTTCTTGCCCTCCTCGACGAAGTCCGAGCCGATGAAGGTCTTGTAGAGCGTGGTGTCCGGGTCGTCGATCGCGCGGTCGGTCAGGATCACCGGGATGTTGGCGTCCTTGGCCTCCTTGAGCACGGTGCCCCAGCCGCTCTCGACCACCGGCGAGAAGGCGATGACGTCGACCCGCTGGGTGATGAAGTTGCGGATCGCCTTGATCTGGTTCTCCTGCTTACCCTGGGCGTCGGAGAACTTGAGGTCGATGCCGGACGAGGCGGCCGACTCCTGGATCGACTTGGTGTTGGCCGTACGCCAGCCGCTCTCGGCGCCGACCTGCGAGAAGCCGAGCGTGATCTTGTCGTCGCCGCCGCCCGAGCTGCCGGAACCGGAGCCGGCATCGCTGTCGCCGCCGCAGCCCGCGACCGCCGAAGCGAGCAGGAGCCCGCCGGCCACCGCGATGGAAAGTCTCTTGAGCACTGAATCCTCCTGATGTGAAGGCGCGCGTGTTAACGTTCACAGAGCTGAGTTCCGGCGCCGCGCGGGGATGACGGGCGACCGGCGGATGGGGTATGTCGTTGCGGCGAGTCGCTGTGGCGTCACCCTCAGGACTCGCGTTCCGGAAGTGTTACCGTTCTCATCTCGCGAGTCAAGCCTTCAACACCGGTTTGTTACCGACTCATTGCCGAATCGCACAAGGTGCTGGAAGACGTGTCCGGGATAGATGGACACAGCTCCCCTCAGCCTTACACTGTGCGCGCTCACATCGGGCATTGTCACCGCGGACTCGGGGGTACCTTTGGCATCCAGAAAGCCCGCCACCGACGGCGTCCCCGCCGCGACGAGCCGGCCCCGCCTGACCGTCATGCGCGACGTCGCCAAGCTCGCCGGCGTCTCGCACCAGACCGTGTCGCGGGTGCTGAACAACCACCCCAACGTGCGCGACGCGACCCGCCAGCGCGTGCTCGACGCCATGCGCTCGCTCAACTACCGCCGCAACCTGGCCGCCCGCACCCTGGTCACCCGCCAGTCCGGCACGCTGGGCATCATCGGCTTCGAGACCACGCTGTTCGGTCCCGCTTCCATGCTGTACGGAATAGAGAGCGCCGCCCGGGATGCCGGCTACCTGGTGAGCATCGCGTCCGTGCGCGACCTCGACCGGCGCCAGGTGCTCGAGGCGGTGGACCGGCTGACCCAGCACTCGGTGGACGGGGTCATCGCCATCGCGCCCAAACAGTCGGTGAACCAAGCCCTGGCCCAGGTTCCGCCATCGTTGCAGTGCGTGGCCGTCGGCGGCGCGGGCGAGTCGGACGCGGCGCCCACGGTCTCGATCGACAACGCGGCGGGCGCCCGCCTGGCCACGCAGCACCTGCTGGACCTGGGCCACGCCACGGTCCACCACGCGGCCGGACCGTCCGACTGGCCCGAATCGGCCGAACGCATCGACGGCTGGCGCAGCACCCTGTACGCGGCCGGGGCGGTTGTGCCGGCGGTGGAACACGGCTGGTGGGACGCGGAATCGGGCTACGCCCAAGGCAACGCGATGGCGAAGGACCCGAACGTGACCGCGATCTTCTGCTCCAACGACCGGATCGCGCTGGGTGTGCTCCGGGCGTTGCACGAGGCGGGCAAGCGGGTGCCGGAGGACGTCAGTGTGGTCGGCTTCGACGACATGCCCGACTCCGGCTTCTTCGTCCCCCCACTGACCACAGTCCACCAGGACTTCGCCGAACTGGGCCGGCGCAGCCTGGCTCTGCTGCTCGAACACATGACCGCCACCACCGCTGCCGACCCGCAGCCACCGCAGCGCGTCCTGCTCACCCCGCAGCTGGTGCTGCGCACCAGCAGCGGCCCGCCGCCCTCGCCAACCTCCCCCGCCCTGCCACCCTCCCCGGCCTCGCCGCCCGCGGCCTCCCCGCTCCCGGCCTCGCCCTCCCCCGCTTCGCCCGCCCCGGCTTCGCTGGCCTTGCCGCCCTCGTTGGCCGACCGCCCCTGAACGATCCTTTTATCAAGGTCTGGTCGGCTGGGAACGCTCCCGACGGGACTCTCCCGGTCCGCGCCGGCAGCGATGCTCTGTGATTTCTGCGGCGCGGCGTACCCGCACGTCACGGGCACGGGTGCGCACGGGATATCCTGCCCGCAACCAGTGGATGCGGGGTACGGGTGAGCGTGAAACGCGGACGGCCGCCGGGCATGATGGACGTCGCCCGGCTGGCGGGAGTGTCGCACCAGACCGTCTCCCGGGTGCTCAACGAGCATCCCAACGTCAGCGAGCCGACCCGGCTCAAGGTTCGGGCGGCGATCGCCGAGCTGGGTTACCGCCCCAACCGCACGGCGCGGGCTCTGGTCACCGGCACGTCGAAGGTGATCGGTGTGGTCGCGCCCAACACGGCGCTCTACGGCCCGGCCTCGATGCTGACCGCCTTCGAACAGGCGGCGCAGGACAGCGGCTTCGCGGTCAACGTCGGCAGTGTGCGCAGCCTCAACGAACGCTCGATCGCCGACGCGGTCGAACGGCACCTCGACCAGCGCGTCGCCGGCCTGGTGGTGATCGCCCCCGTGGCCAGCGCCGGCCCCGCCCTCGCCCGCCTGCCCGACGACATCCCGCTGGTCACGATCGACGGCGACCCCGAGCGGGCCAGCACCCTGGTCACGGTCGACCAGGTGGCGGGCGCCCGCGCCGCGACCGAGCACCTGCTGGCGGCCGGCCACTCCACGGTCTGGCACATCTCCGGCCCGGCCGACTGGTTCGACGCCGCGGGCCGGGTGCGCGGCTGGGAAGACGCGCTGCGCGCCGCCGGCGCCGAACAGCCGCCGCTGCTCACCGGCGACTGGAGCGCCGAGTCGGGCTACCGCAACGGCAAACTGCTGGCCCGCCTGCCCGAGGTGACAGCGGTCTTCACAGCGAACGATCACATAGCGCTGGGCCTGCTACGCGCCCTGAGCGAACACGGCCGCCGCGTCCCCGAAGAGATCAGCATCGTCGGCTTCGACGACGTCCCCCAGGCGGCCTATTACACCCCGCCACTGACCACCGTCCGCCCCGACTTCGACGCGGTCGCCACGGCCGGCGTGGAACTGCTGCTGGCCCAGATCGAGTCCGGCACCGCCGACCTGGCCGCCCGCCGCACGATAGCTCCCACCCTGGTAACGCGAGACAGCGTCGCACCTCCACCGCCCCGCTGACCCGGAGGCCTAATTTTCCCCGTGACCTGTTCCAACCGCTGCGTGATCTGTTAGCGTTAACAGGTCTCACTGCGGGTATTCCTAGGCCTGTGGCGCGGACATCGGAAGAGAGGACCCGGTCGGGGCCGTCAAGGGGAGGATGGCCCCGCTGGGTGCTTCTCCGGCCTGCTTTCGCCGCCGTTCCACTCTGGCCGGCGCACTGCACCATCACCATCCCGCGCCGGATCGCCGAACGTCGCCCGGCGTCAACAGTCAGCGCATACCGGCCGGATCTCGAAGACCGACCGGCGAAACGCCGTCGGTCGATCAGCGCGGGTCGTCGGGTGTCCTCATGCCGGCGGACTGGGCCAGCAGGCCGGCCTGGGTGCGGTTGGCGCAGCCGAGCTTGTCGAACAGGTGCGAAACGTAGCCCTTCACCGTCGCCTCGGACAGGAACAGGCGGCCGGCGATCTCGGCGTTGGACAGGCCGTCGCCGATCGCCGTCAGGACGTCGCGCTCGCGATCGGTCAGGTCGGTGACGCGGGCCCGAGCGGCTTCACGCTCCTCGTGGGCCGTCGCCGACGCTGCGACCAGCCCGTCCCTCGCCACCGGGGACAGAACGGCATGGCCCCGCGCCGCCACCCGGATCAGATCGAGCAACTCCCCCGGCGGCGTCGACTTGACCAGGTAGCCGGCCGCCCCGGCCCGGAGCGCGCGGATGACGAACCCGTCGGCGTCGAACGTGGTCAGCACCAGCACCACCGGTGGATCCACCAGCGCCCGGATGCGCTCGGTGGCCGCGAGCCCGTCGACCCCCGGCATCCGCAGATCCATGAGCACGAGATCGGGCCGTTCCCGCACGACGGCCTCGACCGCCTCGGCGCCGTCCGCCGCGGTAGCGACCACAACGACGTCGGGTGCGGCGGACAGAATCGTGCCGAGATGCCGGCACACCAGCGGCTCGTCGTCGACGATCACCACCCGCAGCCGGCTCACGACGTTCCCCGCTCGGCCGTGACCTTCACCGGCATCACCGTCTCGAGCCGGAAGCCACCCGCGCCGTCCGGCCCGACCACCAGCGTGCCGCCGATCGACTCGACGCGTTCGCGCAGCCCGGCCAATCCGGCGCCGTTCCCCCGAGCCGATCGCGACGAGCGCCCGGCGCCATTGTGGACGATGATGCGGACGTGCTCGGGGAGGTATTCCGCGTCGACCCGCACCGGCGCCCCGCCGGCGTGCTTGCGGGCGTTGGTCAGGGCCTCGCGCACCACGCGGTAGGCCGTGCGGCCGGTGACCCGGGACAGCACCGACGGCTCGCCCGCGGTGACCAGCTCGACCTCTTGCCCGGCCCGGCCGGCCTCGTCGACCAGGTGCGCCAGCGGGGGCACCGGCGCCTCGTCGAGCGGCGTCTCGGCGGACCGGCCACCCCGCCCGAGCACGCCGACCAGTTCCCGCAGCTCGTCGAGAGCCAGGGCGCCGTTGGCGCGCAGGTCTTCCGCGGCCTCGCGGGTGTCGTCGTCGGGCGCCCGTACCGACAGCGCGCCGGCCTGCAAGGTCATCAGCGTGACCCGGTGGGCGACCAGGTCGTGCAGCTCGGTGGCCAAGCGGGCGCGTTCCTCGGCCCTCGCCCGCTCGGCGCGCCACCACTGTTCGCGTTCAGCCCGTTCGGCCCGCTCGCCGAGCAGCGCCATCTTGCGGCGGCGGGCCGCCAGATAGAGCGCGAACAGGGGCGCGACCGCGCTGTGCAACAGGCCGTTGACGACGAAGCTGGTCGTCGGATCCCACGGCCGCACGCTGACCAGGGTCAGCAGGCCGATCAGAGCCCAGACGGCAGCCGACCAGACCGGCGGCACGCCGCGCTCGGTGATGTTCTCGATCACTACCGACAGGGCGAGCGGGATCCAGGCGCTCACCGAGAGCAGGGCCTCGCCCACCGTCAGCGGGGCGGCGAACGCCAGCAGCGTCTGCACGATCGCGGAGAGCACGATCGTCAGCGCCGCGCCCGCCGGCCGGTGACGCCGGACCAGGACGACCGCCGAGGTCACGACCTGAAGGGCGACGAACACCCACGCGTACGAGAGATCGGCCTGCGAACCGGCGACGAGAGCGGTGAGCACGCCGCCGAGCACCGCTGCCGCGACGAGCACGGTCAGCAGCACCCCGTCGATGAGACCGTCACGCCGCTTCATGGGCCCGACGCTACCGGGGTCGGCGGGAGGGCGGACCCTACCAAAGTAGGGGCTCGGCACGTACTTTCTCCGCTGCCGCCGACGGACCGCCTTCGGGCTGAATGGGAGCCGACAACGACGAAGGGAGAAGGTCATGACGACGATGACGAGGCGAGGGCTGCTGGGCGCCGCCGCGGGCGCCGCGGCAGTGATCGCCACCCCGGCCGTGGCGCCCGCCGAGGGCCGGCGCGGCCGCGCGGTCACCACGTTCGTGCTGGTCACCGGCGCGAACGGCGCGTCGAGCGGCGATGCCGAGCTCACGTTGCGCGGCCATCGCACGGTCGGCGTCGAGTTGCCCGGCCACGGCGCCGCCGCCGGCCAGTTCCGCCGTTCCTACCAGGCTCCGCAAGACCTGGCCGCACTGGCCACCGAGCGATCCCCCATGGCCGGCATCACCCTGGACGACTACGTCGCGGCCACGGTGGCCGTGGTGCGCCGGGCCGCCCGGCTCGGCCCGGTGATCCTGTGGGGTGGCAGCATGGGCGGCGCCACGGTCAGCCGGGTCGCCAACGAGGTGCCGAGGCTGATCAGCCGGCTGGTCTACAGCTCCGCCTTCTGCTGCGTCGACCTGCCGGCGATCGGCGACTACCTGCAGACCCCCGAGGCCGCCGGCACCCTGATCCTCGAGCTGGGCGGCGCGTCGCTCGCCGACCCGGCCGTGATCGGCGCGACGCGCACGAACTTCCGCACGAACGACGCCACCGTTCTCGCGAAGATGAAGGAGGCGCTCTGTGCCGACGCCACCGAGGCCGAGTTCATGGCGATGCTCAACGCCTCCCAGCCCGACGAGTCGACCCAGGTTCCGCTGGCCGACGCGCGCGGCCACAAAGACACGTGGGGCACCATCCCGCGCACCTACATCCGGCATACCCGCGACCGTATGATCCCGCTGCCGCTGCAAGACAGGATGATCGCCGAGGCCGACCGGCTCACTCCGCACAACCGGTTCGACGTGCGCTCGGTCGCCACGTCTCACGCGGCCGACGGCGCGGGCTGGGCCGCCTCGGTCGAGATCCTCGACGAGCTGGCCCGTCGATGACCCGCCGCTCAGACGACGACGGGGCTGCGGCGCTCGAGGAAGACGACGTCTCGCCAGCGGTTGTCCTGAGCCGCGTGGCGGCCGACCCGCTCCCGGATGCCGACCGTGCGGAAGCCGCAGGACCGGTGCAGTGCGAGGCTGGCCTCGTTCTCGGGAAAGACGCCGGACTGGATGGTCCAGATGCCGGCCGCCTCGGTCGAACGGATCAGCGCCGCCAGCAGGGCGCGGCCCACGCCACGCCCCTGGGCGGCGGGGTGGACATAGAGGGAGTGCTCGACGACGCCGGCATAGACGGGCCGCGACGACACCGGGGTGACGGCCACCCACCCCAGCACCGCGCCGTCCACGCCGGCCGCGATGTGCCGGTGGTCGGCGAGCCGGCCCGCGTCGAAGGTCTCCCACGACGGCGCCACGGTCTCGAAGCTGGCGTTCCCGCCCTCGAGCCCGGCCTGATAGAGCGCCAGCACGGTCGGCCCGTCCGTCGCCAGCATGGGCCGGATGGTCAGGTCGCGAGTCATGGGGGTGCTGTCCATTTCCCCACTCTGCCCCGTGCGGCGGCTCGATGTCGCGTCCGTGTTGCGCCGCTCTCAAAAGGCGGAGAGGTAGAGCTCCTCGAGGCCGGGCGACGCCGCTTCGCCGCTGTAGCCGCAGATCAGCACCGAGCCTTGCGAGGCGGCGACCAGGTAGTCCCGCCCGATCTCGAACCTGCCGCTGCCCAGCATCGTCTCGGAGACGTCGCCGGCCTGGGCGACCCGCACCTGGTCGGCGCCGGCGCCACGATAGACCTTGGTGACCCTCAGGGTGACGGTGGTGCCGTCGATGCCGGTCACCGTGCCGGCGAAGGCGAAGTCGGCGGCCTCGCGGAGCTGGCCGGCCGACGGCTCCACGCACTTGGCGGCGATGCCGGGGGCGGTCAGGTCGGTGACGGTGGGCGCGGCCGTCGGCGCTCCGGCTTCGTCCGCGGGTCGCAGCACCCACCAGCTGCCGAGGGCGGCGATCAGCACGAGGGCGGCGGCCAGGGTCAGCAGCGGAATGGTACGGCGCGGGGTGGTGGTCGTGGCGGTCATCGTGCTCTCCAGGAGTCGCGAGGTGTCGAGCGTCGGCAGGTCGGCTGCCGGGTCGGCTCGGCGCAGGCGGGCGCGCAGGTCGTCGTCGTCCGTCATGGCCGGCTCCCCTCTGTCGACTCCTCATGTCCGGCGGTGGCGCCCGCCTTTCGCAACTCGTCACGCAATCTCTGCCTGGCCCGGTGCAGCCGAATGCTCGCCGCGTTGGCGCTGACGCCGAGCACGACGGCGATCTCCGAGGGACTCAGCTCCTCCCAGGCCCACAGGCGCAGCAGTTCGGCGTCCTCGGCCCGCAACGACCCCATCGCCGTCGTCAGGTCGTGGTCCGGCAGGTCGGGCGCGGCTGAGACGGCGGCCGGCCGGTCGAGGCGCCAGATCCGGGCGAGCAGCCGCCCCTGCCGGCGCCGGGAACGCTCGGCGTTGGCGAGGCAGTTGCGGGCCACGCCGTACGCCCAGGGCACGACCGCCTCGGCCGGCATCTCGTCGAAGCGGCGCCAGCAGACCAGCAGCGTCTCCTGCAGCACGTCGTCGGCGGTCGCCGGATCGGTGCGGCGGGCCAGGAAGCGACGTACCGCGTCGATCACCGCGGGCGCCGCCGCCTCGAACCGCAGCCGGCGGTCATCGGAGTTCACGGGGTCCACGCAGGCTTATGTCCGCCCGCGGCGCGATCTTTCATCGCCAGGAGCGCAGGACCCACTTGCGGACAAGCGGCGGCACCACCCACGAATAGACGCAGAACGCCAGCCAGACGAAGCCCAGCAGACCACCCAGCACGGGCAGTCCGATCGCGCGCAGGCCGATGATCAGGGTCACCGCGACCAGCCAGGTCTTCAGTGCGCCGAACCGCAGAATGGGGCGCAGCGGTCGCATGAGCGGGTGACGGGCCACGCGCAGCTCCATCGCGGACTCGGCGAAGACCTGCTCGGTGGGTCGGGCCGCGGCGGCCTGGCGAAAGCCCTCATAGGCGGCATCGACGTGACCGCGGGCCGCGCTCGTGCCGCCCAGCAGCGCGTGGGCGACCGGATTGTCCGGGTGGGCGCCGACGAACTCGCGACTGATCCGCTGAGCCTCCCGGTCGTCGCCACGCGCGTGCGCCAGCTGGATCCGGGTCGCGTAGACCACCGGCGCCTGCGGCGCGCGGGCGGCGGCCAGATCCACCAGCTTGCCCGCCTTCTCGAGCTGGCCGTCACCCGCACACAGGTCCGCGTACGCGCACAGCAGGTCGACATCGTTCGGCGCGAGCGCCAGGCCGTCGAGGAAGGCACGCTCCGCCTGCTGGTCACGCCTCGCCTCATGCTCGGCCCGGCCCAGCCAGAGCAGCAGGTCGGGGTCGGGCCCGTTGGCGGCCAGGGCGGCTCGGGCGGCGTCGCCCACCTCGGTCCAGCGGTCGAGCTGGCTGAGCGCGGCGCACCGCAACTGCATCGCGTACGAGCCCGTGACCTCGTTGGCCGGCAGCATCGACAACTGAGTGAGCGCCTGCTCGGGACGCCCGGTCGCCAGCAGCGCCTGCGCGTGGTGCAACGTCGCGTTCATCGGGCGAGCACCACCGTCAGCGGCTCGGCCTCGAGCAGGGAGACGTTCATCGGACCAGCACCGCCAGCAGCAGGGCCTCGAGCAGGCCGCAGACGATCGCCGCGGCGAATCCGGGGCCGATCAGCCGGGCCGGCTCGCGACCGCGCAGGGTGGCGACCCGGAACGGGCGGCGCTGCAAGGCCAGCACGACCAGCCACACCAGCAGGCCGCACACGGTGCCGGCCAGCCGTACGGTGGAATTGCCGTCGGTGAAGGCGCCCACCGTGACCCGTGCGGCGAAACCGGCCAGGCCGGCGCCCGCGATGGCGAGCAGCTGCCCGGTCGGCAGGGCGAGACGGTGGCCGTTGAGCAAGCCGAGCGTGGCCGCGGCGAGGGGACCACCGAAGAAGGCGGGATAGACGATGGATTCGGGCCGCCACGGCGGTTTGCCCGGCGCCGGCTGGTCGCGGATCGTCGGGCGGAACAGGTCGTCCTGCATGCGCTTTCCCCGCTCTCGTTCGCCCGGCGCCGGTCCGGGCGCGCGAGCCAGCTTATCGGGGCGCGACACGTCGGCCGTCGGCCGGAGCCGCCCTCGGGTCTGTCTCGTGGCTGGGGCGGGAGCGAGGCGCGGTCCAGCCACGAAACAGACCCTAGCTTGAGTTTTAACGTGTGGCTGGGGGTATCGACCCCGGTTGATCATGAGGACAGCCCTTGATCGATCATTTCTTCTTGTCTAGGGAAGAAAAA
>NZ_JAHWFK010000020.1 GCF_019710575.1 Paractinoplanes polyasparticus
AGCAACGCTGGGGACGGCCTCGGCTCAAGGCCGCCTGACCACTCAGACCCGGCAAACGTTCATGGACAACGCACTAGATGATCAACGGGCGTCAAGCATCCACGACGACGAGGAGCGCCGGAAGGCGCGTCTCGTCTATGCGGCGCTAGATCCTGCCGCTGAGGGCGGAAGTAGCCACGTTCCGAGGTCGCTGGATGACGCTTGGATCAACGAAGACCGGTCTGTCGTGGCGGTCGTGGTTTACAACCACGGAGACGAACCAGTTTGGGACATTGAGGTGCCGGTCCCAGGTCGAGAAGGACGCCCATTTCTGATTGAGCATATTCCGCCTCACGAATCCGCGCGGCGGTCTTGGCATGATGCTCCGTCTGATTGGTACTTGATGAACATCGGCCCTGGCTGCCCAGGTTCGAAGGACTGGCTTTCGCTAAGTGTCCGGTTTGTTGATGGCCAGGGAAGACGATGGCAACGCATAGGACGCGAGGAGCCAGTGCGAATTCTTGACAGTGCGTCGCATGACGCCATCTCGGCGCAGGAAGCTTGGTAGTCATTCTCCGCCTTGGTAAGGGGATGCTGCTCGCAAAGACTCCTTGATCCCCAGGCAACTTATGATCTTGGTTGAGCCTGGTTAATCCCCCCATGACCTGCACAGATTCGTCCCCTGTCGTCCACGGAAGTCCGCCGTGATCACCGGTCGTTGTCACCCAGTTCGTCACTCAGTCGGTGCGAGGTTGCCATCCATCTGGGTCAGAGTTCAGTTCAGCACGCGCGGCCACGACGAATCTCCGCACGGTTTCCTTGTAGTCGCCTTTCCACTCGTCGAGAGCCAGTTTTGCTCGCGCTTCCGATGACAGCGTCACCTTGCCAAGTTGCTCGGAGATCATCCACGCCGCCTTATTCACCTCCTTGGTCGACATCAGTCGGATCTCCTGGCAGAGGACTCGAAGCGACGTGAGTTCTTCGTGATAAGAGCTGGCGTCATTCTCTGTCGCCCACTCATTCTTCAGCCGCTCGTAGATCCCCTCAGCCGCAGCTAGGAGGCTCGCGTAGATCCGACGCCTGTCGGTCAGCCAACGACGGGAGTCCTCTCGTCTTACTCGGAGGTGGTCGAGCCGTACCACGACCAGCTGGGTGGCGAAGACTCCACCGAGGGCGAACAGCCTCCGACTACAGGAACTCCCCACCACGGGATCTGGCTCATCCATCGAGACTAGGGGTTAGTGGACTGGCCGGCCTAGCCGCGACCCCTCGCTTGTAAGTCCTGGGCGAGTCGTCCGACATCGTCTGCCTGCGTTCGTGACCTCGGACAGTCGTCCGGCTCGTCGTTGGCCCGGCCGCCATCGTCCAGCTCAGTTGCTGTCAGCGTTGCTGTCATCCCAGGGTGCTGGTGTCTTCAGCAGGGAACTCCCACTTACTTACTTGCAGCCGCGCGGCCAAGTCTTCCTGGAAGTGAACGTTGCTGGTCCTGTAGAACGCATTAATTATCGCCCCACTGATGGCGAATATAGATGAAGAAAATTCCCATTATAATTGTTACCCATCCGACAATCGGCAGGATCACACCTTCCCAACCTAGCTTTGAGGAAGCAAGAGGGGCGATTACTGCGGCTACGCCAATCAGGATCAAAACAACCCCAGCCAGCAGGAATCCCCGTTTACCCGACATTGACCGTGCGAAGGGGAACAGAATGATCGCCGATGCCATAAAGATGAACGAAGCCGCCAAGAGCGTCGTCCTGGGCGAAGTCGGCAGTAATCCAGTAAGCACTGCAACCAGGTAAACGATGGCGGCAGCTATTAAGTTGGCCAAAACATTGATACCCACCTGCTGGCAAAACTTCGCGAACGTCTCGGCTTGGCGCTTCACTCGCGCTCGGTCTATGCCTAGATCACTCGCGAGGGGGTCACGGAACCGCCAACCAAGGACACTCAAGACTACTGGCGTAAAGGCGGCAAAAGCCGCAGCGACCCACATCGATGCGCTCACGCGGACCAGAGTAGTTAGGCCTAAGACGCTGAAGCCTTGTGTCTGGACTTGGCACACCTACCGCAGCCATAGCCAGTGCCCCACAAGGTTGATCTAGAGACGGGCATCGAGTCGGCAAGACATGGCGGCTTGGGTCTGGAGTGCATCGACCAGCTACCGGCAACGCGTGACTTCTTCCGCCTCAGGGAACGATCATGACGCGCCGGCCAGCTGTCCAAGTCTACGAGTCGCGCGAGTCCGGATTCTTACAGAGAGATTGACCGGCGTAACGGTATGATGCGCTTGGAATAGCTTAGGAGGGCTGTTGAGCGACACAAGAGTGAACACCTTTTTGCAAATGCAGGAGACCATTCTTAGGCTTGAGGAAAAGATTTCGAGACGTAAATTCTGGCGACGAATGTTTCGCCTGTCGGTCTCGGCGCCGGGCGTCATCGTGCTTGTGCTTGTATTATTTAGCACATATGCAACGAAGTCGCCTCTGAAGGACCTATTCACTCTCCTTTTCGTTGTGGCTCTTGTTGGCGTCGCATTTGCTCTAATCTACACGGTTTCCATCCGAATGGATCGCAAAGATAAGCGATGGGAGCCGGTTCCGGAGTTAGAGTTACAGCTAACATTGGCCCGGGAAAAGAAGGCGTTGCTTGCGGCCGAGTTGCGGCCGAATACCAGCTTACGGCGATCGGCTTATCGAGATCGAGTGACTGTTGATGTCTTGGGCTTTCGGAACGAAAGTGCGCGCTGGAGAAAGACGCATAATGCTCTTCAGTCAGTAATTATCATTGGGTCTCTTCTTACGACAACTTTAGCGGGGGTGTCGATACAAAACGCCTCGACCCGATGGGCGGCGGTAGTGTCTAGCTTTGCTGTTGGCGTAGCGGCTGGCTTCGCCGGATATTTCAAGTTCCGAGAGCGCAGCTTCTATCTTCAACAAACCGCCGACTCGATAGAGCAGGAGTGGTCCTCTTTGGAGTTGGGCATCGGGCGGTACATTAAGGAGGATGATGAAGAGAAGGCGCTCAAAATGTTCGTCGAGGAAGTGGAGCGATTGAAGACGGAGCAGAGGAAGCGTGAGCAAAACCTGGACCAGCCGCCTGAAAATGACGGCCGTCAGAGTCAGTAGGATTGCTCATCGTGAAGCCGCCTGAACCGCCGCTGGTGGGTGTTAAAGAAGCGGACGGTAGGCGGGGTGTCGCAAGTGACTTCATCTCAGCAATCACGGTTTCAAACCTGGTCACGGCCGCATTGGTATACCTAGCACTAAGCCAGGCCGGACTTATTCAGAAGTCGACGATGCTCACGACGACATCGCTTTTTCTCCTAGCAATCACCAGCGCCAGCCTTGCGTTTCAACGTAAAAATATACAGTCGAAAGACAAACAGCGTCGATTCGATCCTCGACGCCTCTGGCGGCTGCCCAGTAGCCGCTCATTGAGACGTTGGATTGTGATCGTCGGTGTAATTCTGGTTACGACTGGAGCTGCAGTCCTTATTCTTTCGTACTATCGGACAGGGTCGCCCTTGGTTCTGATTCTGGCTGGCGCTTTGTTTGCTGCAGTGATCTGCATAGTCGCTGCTTTCCTCCTTCGATTAGAGGCCTGATTGTCGAGTAACACCTCGGTGGACTCGCGTCGCAAATCAGTATTTGGCGTCAATATTTCCTTGACGCTGCAGCGGCGAAAGGCGAAGTCGGTGGTGGGTGCGGCGGCGTGCACACGTTGCGGGCAGGCCGTCAGGGCTGACCGCTACTCATGACCGCAAAGGGTCGCAGAGGCTCCGCCGCTCAAGGGCGGCCGCTCGCGGCCGTCGCTTGCGACGCGTAGCGCCCTTGACGGTGGAGGAGCGGCCCGGACACACTGCGCGCCGCCGCGAACGGCACCGACGACCGAGACACGCACTGCGGCCCGGCGCGGCAGCTCGGCCGCGTCGCCCTGGCCGTGCCGGTCGGCTGCCGGCCACGTCCACCCCTAGCCAAACCCTGCTCTCCCCCGTCGTCGCCGCGGCCCGACTCCGCTGTTGCACGCCAGCCGACGGGCCGCCTGCGTGTCCCGGGGCCAAAGCGCCAGCGACGGCACGGGCGCGCGCCCTGGCGGCGGCCGCGCAGCTCGCCGTTGCCAAACCCGGTCCCTCCGGCTGGCTACTGTCCGCCGTTCCCGCTCTGGCCTTCATGGCCCTGGTCAAACTCGTCCTCGCCCCGACTCACACACCCGCTACGGCCACAGAAACAACCACCGACGAGGAACACGACACCCACGACTCCCCGGCCACGCAACCGCCGGCCACCCAGGGACCGGTCCCGATAGCCTCGCGACCTGACACCGGCATCGACACTGACACCCTTCCCGTCCGGCTCGTCCCGGCCGCCCGCATGCTCATTGTCCAGCACCGGCAAACCTCCACCGAACCGATCACCGCCGACGAGCTCGCCGTCCGGCTGGGCACTTCCCCGGCCGTCGCCGGTCAACTGCTGACCGCCATCGACAACCCGGCCCGGATCAACGGCACCGTGCCCGCTCTCGGCGGTGCCCGATGACCGCCGTCCAGGTCGATGTCCACCACCACACCCACACCTGCCCGGCCAACCCGGCCGAGCCGCACCCCTACGACACCCGGCGCACCATCGTCGCCATCGCACCCAGCGGCACCTGCCGCAACCCGGTCACCGTCTCCTGCGGCGGCACTACCGCCGTCATCGACTGCCGACGTCACGTGCCCCGCGAACAGCGGTGCCCGGCCTGCCGGATCACCGTCATCGAACGCACCGTGACCTTCACCCACACCGGCCACCACGGCCCGCAGCCCCCGACTGACAACACCGGGATTGCTGCCTGACCATGACCAGTTCGACGCTGGACCTCGCACCCCGGGAGCACTCTGCCCGGGGTACGGGATCGAACGCCGCAACCGGATGGACACCCCCGGCCACCCACTCCTCCGCCACCGGGCAAGCCCTCGCCCGCGCCTCGAGCCCGGACTACTTCGACTGGCTGTCCCACGTCCAAGCCGCTGCCGGGTGCACCCGCCCGATCCGGCTGTCCGGCACCCTCGACACCGTTGAAGCCCGCACGGGACGGCTGCTCGACTCCCGGCACACCGACCAGCTCCCCGACGCCGCCATCTACAAAGCCTGCGGCACCCGCCTCGCCTCGGTCTGCCCGTCCTGCGCCCGCACCTACCAGCGCGACGCCTACCAGATCCTGCGGTCGTTTCTCGTTGGCGGAAAAGGCATCCCGACGTCGGTGGCGAAACACCCGGCCGTGTTCCCCACCTTCACCGCCCCCAGCTTCGGCACCGTGCACACCCGCGTCGTGCGCAAACACACCTGCACCAACCGCAAACGCTGCACCTGCCCAGCCGAACCCTGCCACGCCCGCCGCGACACCCCCGCACCGTGCGACCACGGGCACCCGGTCGTCTGTTGGCGACGCCACACCCCCGACGACCCCGCCCTCGGCCAACCGCTGTGCCTCGACTGCTACGACCACGACCACCACGTCGTCTGGAACCTGTTCTCCACCGAACTGTGGCACCGCACCAAACAAGCCGCCGACCGCTACCTCGCCCAACTCTGCAAAGCCCGCGGCCTGCCCCCGGTCGCCAAAACCACCCCGAATGGCAAGATCCGCATGGTTGCCCCGGCGCAGCTCACCCACGGCAAAGCCGCCGAGATGCAACGCCGCGCCGTCGTGCACTTCCACGCCCTGGTCCGCCTCGACGGCGTGCACCCCGACGACCCCGACGCCGTCCTCATCCCCCCGCCCGGCCTCGACGTCGACGACATCATCGCCGCCTTCCGCCACGCGGTGCGGACGATCTCCTTCACCACCCCGGCGCATCCTGACCGGCCGCAAGGCTGGGACATCCGGTGGGGGGACCCGGACAAAGGCTTCGACATTCAGGCGCTCGCCCTCGCCGGGGACGGCAGCATCACCGACGACATGGTCGGCGAACAGCTCGCCTCGCAAAAGGCCGGCTATCTCGCCAAGTACACCACCAAATCGACGGAGGCCACCGGCTTCTCCTCCACCCGCATCACCGACGACACCATCGACCAATACGACCCCGACGGCGACCACATCGCCCGACTCGTCGCCGCCTGCTGGCGCATCGGGCGCCCTACCCCCAACCCGGCCTCGCGGACCCGGCCGCCCGGCGACCGGCCCCGTACCACGACCGGCGGTCCGTTCGGCGAACCCTGGGACTGCCCGGACTGCGGCACCCACACCCGCTACCGGGCCTGCCCTGTCTGCGTCGCCGAACGTCAAGCCAACCTTGACACCAAAACCGCCAACGGCGGCACGGCCACCAACCCGTATGCACGGCTGCGTCGATGGGCCCACCGGTTCGGCTTCGCCGGACACTTCCTCACCAAAACCCGCCGCCGCGTCGTGCGCTTCGCCACCCTCCGAGACACCCGCATCGTCTACCGCCGCACCGAAGACCAGCCCGCCACCGACCCCGGCACCATCCACACCGTCGACCACCTCGACGAGACCACGCTCGTCGTCGGCACCCTGACCTTCGCCGGAGTCGGCTGGCACAACAACGGCGACGCCCTGCTCGCCAACACCGCCGCCGCTATGGCCCGCGCCCGACACGAAACCGGCCGCGAGGAACTGGCCAACGAAACCGGCTCCGCCGTAGTCCCGCTCCTGCAAGCCGCCTGACCTCACCGCCCACCCAGGAAGGAACGCCGTTGACCGAACCCCAGCGGAAGGCGCTGTACCGCATCCCCGAAGCCATGCGGCAACTCAGCCTCAGCCGCTCCGTGATCTACGAGCTCATCCGGTCCGGCCGACTGCGCACCGTCAAAGAGGGCCGCACCCGACTCGTGCCCGAGTCGGCCATCACCGAATACGTCTCCCTACTGGAACGGGAGAGCACGAAAGGAGTCGCCGCATGACCAAGCGCCGAAGCCGTGGCGATGGCGGACTGCACTGAGACGAAGCGCGTCAACGCTGGATCGCCTCCGTGACAGTCGGCTACACCCCGGCAGGCAAGCGCATCGTCCGCAGAGCCAGCGGCAAGACCAAGACTGAGGCCCACGCTGCCCTCCGCGAGAAGATCCGCGAGTACGAGGACGGGCTCTCTCAAGCACAGACGGGCTACACCGTCGCCCAGGCCGTCGAAGACTGGCTCACCTACGGTCTGACTGACCGTGCCGCGAGCACCGTCGACAAAAACCGCCATCTGTGTAAGCACATTGTTGCGGGCCTAGGTGCCCGCAAGCTGCGCGATCTCACCGCCACCGAGGTCGATCGCTGGTTGCTCCAGCTCGCCAAGAACCTCAGCACGAGCACCGTGCAGCGTGTGTACGAGTGCCTCAATCGTGTCGTCACCCGGGCTATGGCCCGGGACAAGGTCAAGCGCAACGTCGTCGCCCTCTGTGGCGTACCTACCGGCAAAGCCGGACGCCCCTCCAAGTCGCTCACCCTCGATGCTGCGAAAGCGCTCTTGAGCGCAGCTGAAGACTCCCGCCTCTATGCCTATGTCGTGCTATCGCTGCTCACCGGGGCCCGCACCGAAGAACTCCGCGCGCTCACCTGGGCACGCGTCGACCTCGACGGCCGCCCGAACGATGATGACCCCATGCCGCCTTTTATCCAGGTGTGGCACTCCGTGCGGGAGGGTGGGGACACCAAGACCCGCAAATCTCGGCGCACCGTCGCCATCCCTCTGCGGGGCGTGGTCGCGCTGCGGGTACATCGCACCCTGCAAGACCAGGACCGCGAAAAGGCCGGCTGTGCCTGGCACGCGCTCGACCTGGTCTTCGCTTCCTCGATCGGCACCGCGCTCGACGCCGCTAATGTCCGTCGCGCATTCCGCCGAATCACCAAGGCTGCTGGCCTGAACCCGGCCGACTGGACCCCTCGGGAGCTCCGTCACAGCTTCGTGTCACTGCTGTCAGACGGTGGGGTCTCGCTCAAGGACATCGCCGACCTTTGCGGTCACTCCGGCACCTCGGTCACCGAGAAGGTGTACCGCCATCAACTGCGACCCGTCTTGCTCACGGGTGCGGCGGCTATGGATCGGATCTTCGCCGACGGCAATCCTGGGGCTTAGTCACCCAGATAGTCACCCAGTGATGAAAGGAGGCCACATCCATCGATCGGATGTGGCCTAATCCATCGATCGGATGTGGCCTCTGAGCTGGTGGGCGATACTGGGATCGAACCAGTGACCTCTCCGGTGTGAACGGAGCGCTCTCCCGCTGAGCTAATCGCCCTCAACGAACTCAGACTGTACTAGACCGGCTCCGGAATCCGCGAGCAGGGGTCACGCGAGGTACTCGCGCGCCTTGTCGATCAGGTCGATGCCGAGGCTGACGCGGACCGAGAGGTAGACGACGGCGCTCACGAAGATGAAGGTCGCGAGGCCGACGAGGGCTTTCACCGGCCAGGACTGGCGGCCTATCCAGTGCGTCCAGGAGAGGACGTGCTTCTTCGTGAACTCGAGCAGGTGGCGGGCCCAGGCGAACTCCACGGCCCAGATCGCCAGGCCGGCGATGACGATCGCCCAGCCGGGGCCGGGCAGGGGGATCGCCACGATGCCGACGGCGACGACGATGGCGCCCAGGACGGCGATGGTGATTTTGAGCGCGAGCCGGCCCGTCGGGTTGGCTCGGATCCTGTCCAGCACACCCGGACGGGCTTGGTCTTGGTCTGGTTTCGCAGTCATTTCATCCCCCAGTGTCCCGGAGCCCCGTCACTACCCGGGAGGAATGGACGTTACCGGAGTAAGTCAACTGCTGGACCACCCGACGCCGGGCGGAACCGAGTACTTGGGGCAGAACAGTACAAGATATCGCTTTACGTCTTGTGCGAAAGGGTTTTCGGAACCGTCTTCCCACTACTGGGTGAGATCAGCGTATGGCGGAGCGTAACGACAGGGATCACCTGAGTATGGGAAACGCGGGGTTCACCAGCCTCGCAGCGGTGCCGGGGGGAGTTCGTCCATGAGTACCATTCGTCCAACGACCGTCGAGGTCGAGACCTCACTGCGGCTCGTAGCGCCTGATGCCACGGCACTGCCCGTGCGTGCCAGCCTGCGTTACGACCCAGCCGACCCTTATGCGGTACACGTGTTGTTCCACGCAGAATCAGCCGGTGGGGAAGCCGTGAGCTGGTCCTTTGCGCGGGAGCTGCTCGTGACCGGGCTCGATGAGCCCGCGGGTATCGGAGACGTCCGGGTGTGGCCGTGGGCCACGCCGCGGGGCGACTTCGTTGCTCTTGCTTTGTCGTCTCCGGACGGCAATGCGCTGTTCGAGGTGCCTCGCAGCGTTCTTGTCCGATTCCTCCGTCGCACCTATGTGGTGGTGCCGCGGGGCCGGGAATCGGAACACCTGGACGTTGATGCGGCGGTGAATCGGTTGCTCGCCGGCCGATAGCGAAGGAAAGCGACGGGGGCGACTCGCACGGACACTGCCGGTCCGTACGGGTCGCTTTTCCGTATACGGAACTTAAATCTCAAAACCGGACATTGGCCCCCAGAATTCAAGCGGAGCGGCGACCATTCGCCCAAGCTGCGTTTTGAACGGGTGCATCGCTGGTCAGAGCCAGTTACCGTCGGCGCGATGTCCATTGCTGCTCCGCGGCTCGAGGCCGCGACGACCACGTTCCGCCCGCCCGGCTGGGCGGGCGTCGGCACCTGCGCTCTGGACGCTACCTCGGCCCAGCCGCCGAGCCGGCTTCCCTTCCACGTCCTGCTGCTGGCCACGGCCGGTCACGGCACGGTCGAGGTCGACTTCTTCGGGCACTCGTGCCGGCCCGGCACCCTGCTCTGGATTCGTCCCGGCCAGGCGTTGCGGGTCGGCCGCAACGGGCTGACCGCCTCGGTCGTCACCTTCGAGGAGAGGCTGGCCGGCGACGAGGCGCATCTGCACAGCCGCTGGCAGCTGCGCGGCGAGGACGAGGATGCGGTGATCAACGAGTTCGCCCAGCTCGCCGTCGACTGCGAACGGCACCCGCCGGGGCCGATCGCGGCCGACCTGCTGCGCCACCAGCTGCGGGTGCTGCTGCTGCGGATCGCTCTGCTGGCCGCGGCCGACGCGTCGGGTCCCGAGAGCCGCACGTACACCCGGTTCCGCGGGCTGCTCGAAGCAGGCCACCCGCACAGCCGCCGGGTCGAGGACTACGCCGAGGAACTGGGCTGCTCCGTGCGTACGCTGACCCGGGCCTGCCTGGCCGTGACCGGCCGCACCGCCAAGCAGGTGGTCGACGACCGCGTCGCGCTGGAGGCCCGCCGGCTGCTCGCCTGCACCCCGCTCTCGGTGGCCGAGGTGGGTCGCCACCTGGGGTTTCCCGAGCCCACGAACTTCGGCCGCTTCTTCCACCGCGAGGTCGGCATGAGCCCGGGCCACTTCCGTTCCCAGGTCACGGCCGAGCCGCACGCCGCGATCCCGGCCCAGCGACGATCATCTGACTGAGGGTAATTCCCACAAAACCGTGGGGTATGTGCGACTCGGTGGCGCGGAGAGGGCATGATGAATGGGTGCAGATCTCCGCGCGCGGCGACTACGCGGTCCGGGCCGCGCTCAGTCTGGCGAGGGCCTACCCGGCACTGATGTCCGCCCAAGCCATCGCTCAAGACCAGGAAATGCCCCGCAAGTTCCTCGAGGCGGTGCTCGCCGATCTGCGCCGGGCCGGTGTCGTCCGAGCTCAGCGCGGCGCCGAGGGCGGCTACACATTGTCACAATCCCCGCGGGACGTGACGATCGGCCAGATCCTGCGTGCGGTCGACGGCCCGCTGGCCGGGGTGCGTGGCCTGCGTCCTGAAGAGACCCGATACACCGGCGCGGCGGAAAACCTGCCCAATCTCTGGGTCGCGGTCCGAGCCGCCGTACGCGAAGTGGTCGACGAGGTGAATCTGGCCGAGCTCATCAGCGGGCGGATGCCGGCGCACGTCCGCAAGCTGACCACGCGCCCCGACGCGTGGCAGCCGCGCTGACGTTTGCCAATTTCTCCCACCGGGAATCATTCGGACGTCCGAACGAACCTTTGGGAGGGACGTACCGATGGGCCTCGTTTTCCGCAAGCGTAAGAAGTTCGGCCCGTTGATCCTGAACTTCACCGAGAACGGTTACTCCTCGTGGAGCCTCAAGATCGGCCGCTGGTCGTGGAACTCGCGCAGCCGCGCA
Organism: Paractinoplanes polyasparticus; assembly: GCF_019710575.1. Classification (GTDB taxonomy): domain Bacteria; phylum Actinomycetota; class Actinomycetes; order Mycobacteriales; family Micromonosporaceae; genus Actinoplanes; species Actinoplanes polyasparticus. The sequence goes on from NZ_JAHWFK010000020.1 coordinate 11,121, forward strand.
CACCGCTATGACCTGCCCGGCCCGTTCTCGTGGAAGCAGGACAAGGACAAGAGCCGCTCCTAAGCAGATATGACGACGTCCCCGCCGAGCCGCCCGTGTGACGGCCGGCGGGTGACTGTCCCCGCGTCGACCAGCGTGTGCAGCACCCGCGTGGCGTCCGCGGCCCGATAGACCGTCTCGGTCAGCGCGAACGTGCGCAGCTCGGTCACCGTCGCCTCGCCCGCCTCGGCCAGATGGGACAGCAGTTCGCGGCGCAGCGGACCGGGATGCGGCGTCAGCGAGATGTCGATCAGGTGCCGCTCCGGGTCGCCGGGATCGCGGTAGCGGACCCCCGCGAACTCGTCGACCGACCACAGCGCCTCCTTGAAGCCCTCGAGGCTCTTGCCGGCCGTGGTGGCGTAGACCAGCAGCTCGCCCGGTTCCTCCGAGTCGGCCAGCTCGACCTGCGTGAACAGCGGCCAACCGGCTCGGTAGGCGTCGGCCGACGAGCCCGGCGGCAGCACCAGCAGCATCTCGGACGGTTTGCCGGCGGTCAGCGCGGCCACGGTGGCCGGCGCGGGCGGCATGCTGCCCGATGCGTCGAGAAACCCCAGCACGGGTACGCGTTGAGCCCCGACCGCCTTGAGGCCGACCGGCAGCCGTCCGTCCGTTCCGCCCGAGATCGTGTGCACGGCCAGCCCGGCCCCCGCGCCCGATTCGGCGGAGATCGTCTTGAGCCGCGGGTCGATCGCCCCCAGGTCGTCGCCGGTGGCCACCATGATCAATTCCCGGCCCCGGACGAGATCGGACTGCTCAGCCAGCACCCGCATGGCCGCCTCGGCCGAGACGCCGGCGTCGCTGTCGGCATAGCCGTGGGCGTAAATCACCCGCCGGGCACGGTGCAACGCGGCGGGCGCCCAGGCCTCGAGGTGCCTGACCAGCAGTTCCCGCTTGACGGTGGCGATCGATGAAGAGGACATATGCGAGTTCTACAGTGTCCGAGAAGCGAGGAGTTCGCAACCTTGCACTTGTACCTACAGTGGTCACGTGAGCACTATGGGAAACGTGGCCCCTCCGCAGCTCGCCGAACTCACCGCGCGCGCCCAGACGCTGACGTCTGAAGGCGATCTTGCCGGTGCGCGCCGGGTGCTGGCCAATGTGCTCGATCCGGTCGACGTCACCGACCCCCGTCACGCCACCGCTGACCTGGCCCTGGCGGCCGCGTTGCACGCCCGCATCCTGATCGCGCTGGGCGACGCCCACGGGGCCCGGCTGTGGGCCGAGTACGCCCACGTCGCCGAGGAACGCCTGCACGGCCCCCACCACGACCGTACGGTCGGCGCCGCCGCCACCCACGCCGCCGTGCTCCAGCGCGTCGGCCACTTCGGCCGGGCCGCCCAGGTCTACCGCCAGCTCGTCGGCGACCTCGCCGAAATCGACGGCCCCGACTCGCCGCGGGTGCTCGCGGCCGAGGCCGACCTGGCCACCGCCGAGCACGCGGCCGGTCACTGCACCGCGGCCCGGTCCCGGCTCACGGCGGCCTGGCGGCGGCACGTCAAGCGGTACGGCGAAGCGTCCGCCCCCGGCATCAAGATGCTGGCCCGGTTGGGCGCGATGGAACGCGAATGCGGCCGCGACGCCGAATCCCACGAGCACCTGGCCCAGGCGCAAGAGTTGTGCGCGCGTTACCTGCCCTCCGACCACCCGCTGGTCCGCCAGGTCACAGCCCTCGCCGCCGCTCCGGTCACCGGCAAGCACGTCTGCGGCCGCGTCGAGCAGTCCGACGGCCCCGGCGTCACCACGGTGGGTGCGCCCGGCGTACGCACCCTGCCGTTCCCGCGGCGTCCCACGGTGCCCGAGCCCGACCCGTCCGCCGACCCCGCGCAGCCGCCGCCCGACAACCGCCCCACCGACCCCAACGGCTCGGTCTACCAGCAGCCGCTCTACCTGGCCGACGTGCACCAGGCGCCCGGCGACCTGACCGGCCGTCACGCCCGCGCCGACACCCCGCCGCCGGTCCCCGGCCGTCGCGCTCCCGACTACGGCCCCGACGGCCGCCCTCAGCCGGTCGGTTCGGCTCCCGCGAGCACCTACACGCTCCCACCGAACTCGCAGCATCTTCCCGTACGGACGGAGCCCGCCCCCGCCCCCGTCGGTCGCCGCCGTCAGCCCTTCCTGCTGGCCGCCGTCCTGGTGGCCGGTGTGGCCGCCGCCGTGGCCGTGGTCGCCCTGACCCTGCCCGACGCCAACGGCAACGAAAACCCGGCCGCCGCCCTCACCACCCCTGCCCCCGCGGCCTCGTCACCGGCCGCGGCCGCGCCGGCCAAGCCCACCACCCGTCCACCCAAGGCCGACCCGGGCGCCCCCACCGCCGTCAAGCTGCGCGACAGCCGCGACAGCGTCCTGCTCCAGTGGACGTACCCGAGGAACTCGGAGGGCCCGGTGCTGGTCTCCGGCGGCCGGGCCGGCCAGCCGCAGAAGCCGTTCCAGCAGCTCCCCGCGGGCAGCGCCGACTACGTCGTCTACGGCCTCAACGAGCAGCTGAACTACTGCTTCACGATCTCGGTCGCCTACGGCACGAACAACATCGCCCGCTCGGTCCCGGTCTGCACCAAGCGCTGACCGCCCCGCGCCGGCGCCGAGCGACCGCTCAGTTCCGGGCCGCGCCCAGCGCTGACGACCGCCCGTCGACAGCGTCCGGCCCGGTCGGCCGCGCGGAGCGTCCGCGGTCGGCCCGGCGTACCTGGAAACCGGCAGCTGACAGCGCGAGGTCCACCTCGCCGGGGTCCCCGTCGATCAGCACCTCGAAGGTCAGGGAGTCCCTGGGGTTGAGGATCGGCGGATCCAGTTCGATCGCGGAGGCCGTGACCTTCCTCGGCGCGACCCTGCGGTCCTTGGTGCTCCCGTCCGCGTGAAAGGTCACCGCCGCGGTCAGCAACTTCGCCGGTGAGACGTCCAGCACGAGGCGGGTCGCGAGGTCCGACTTCTTCAGTTCGATGCGTCCGCGGTTCGCCAGCCGGACGACGATGACCCGCGGGTCGCCGGCCGAGGTGCCCTGCCAGCTGAAAGTCATGCCGGTCCGGTCGATCTCGCCGGTCCGGGGAATGAGTGCGGTGTTCTGCGAGACGCTCCAGACCAGGAGCTTCGATCGGCCGTGGCGGAACTTGTAGATCGTGAACCAGAGACCGGCCAGGGCCACGACCACGGCCGCGGTCGTGGCCCACGCTGCTGCGGTCACTCTTCGATCCAGCGTCGCAGCAGGGCCCGGAATCCACGACGAGGCCGGTCCTCCGGGTCCTCGCTCGAAGCGTTCGACACGGCGGGAATCAGGCGGAGCGGAGTCCTCCGGCCCGACGTGGGCCCGGCGCCCGGAGTGGAGGAAATGGGCAGTGCCGATCCGGCGGCGATGTTGGCCGGGTCGGCAAGGGCGAGCGGCCCCCGTCGGCCGGCGGGAGGAGTGCTGTCGGCGAGAGTGATCGGTGCCGGCCGGGCTGCGGTGGGAATGTCATCCGCGCTGTACCGGGGTTGGGCGCGGCCGAGGCTGCCGATCCAGTCTTCGAGGTCGACTTCCTCGCGGGCGTCCACGGCGCGGGGGCTCGGCAATGTCTGCGCAGCATGGGTGCGTCTGCGCGCTGCCGGGCCTTCTTCTCCTCCTGCTGGGCGACCAGATTGCGGCGGCCGACCTCGTACAGCTGCCAGACCTTGTCCAGTTCCTCTGTGGTGAGTTCGCGGCCGACCGCGGCCAGCGCGTCCAGCAGATCCTGCACGGACTGCCGGCCCTTGGCGGTGCCGTTCACCGTGGTGCTCATGGTGCTCTTCGGCAGCCCCGACTTCTGGGCTGTCCGCTCGAGCGTGAGGTTGGTCGAGCGGATCAACTCGCGGAGGTACTCGGCCAGTTCCCGCGCGGGGCGGTCGGCGGGTATGGGCTTGAACGCCTTGGGGGCCAGGAGCGCAGATCCAGCTCAGGGCCTTGTGCGCGCGGTTCAGGTTTTGCATCGTAGGGGCGGATGGCAATCCCGGCATCGGTCTCACGGCCGCGCGACCGTTCGGGATGCGGGGTCCCTTCTGCCACGGGGATCCCGCGGCCACCGCCCGCGTATCAGTGAAGACTCAATAACGCACGGTAATCGCGCCGGAAATGCGTCGGCAATTCCCGAGATATCTTCGGATCGAGATCATTCCGCAATTTGATCGACGTGCTCCGGTCGCCCGGCGCAATGACAGCGGGGCGGGCCGGAGCCTGGGCCGTCATGGCCTCCGCGGAGAGCAAGGGGCCCGGCGCGCCGATGCGACGCGGCCGGTCGTCCGCCATACGTCGATCGGTGGATTGGCGGACGAGGCGGTGGACGCGGGGGAGCAGTACATCGGTCGATTCGGGCGGGGCCGGGCGGCCGAAAACTGAGGGCATGACTGTCGAGCTTGTATCTGCCATGGCCGGGCCGGTTGGCGTGCGGGAGCGGGCGTTGGCGCCCGACCTCGCGCGGGGGCTCATGCTGGCGCTCATCGCGCTGGCCAACTCGGTCGTTTACCTCTATGCGAGGCCCTACGGGGTGCGGCAGCACATCGTGGGGGACGGGCTCGTGGACCGGATCGTCAGCGTCGTCACGGTGACCACCGTGGACGGCCGGGCTTATCCGATGTTCGCGGCCCTTTTCGCGTACGGGGTGGTGCAGATCATGCAGAGGCAGCGCGCCGCCGGCGCGTCGCTCGCCGACGCGAAGAGATTGCTGCGGCGGCGTAGCTGGTGGCTCGTCGCGTTCGGGTTCGCGCACGCCCTGCTGCTGTTCCCGGGGGACATCCTCGGGCTGTACGGCGTGGCCGGCTTCATCCTGGTCGCGCTCACGGGGGTGTCCGACCGGAAGCTGCTGATCGCGGCGGGCTGCTGGCTTTTCGTGGTCGCGCTGGTGCAGGGCGCGGCCTACATGGCGCCGCCGTCGGGGGAGCGGTCGTTCTTCTGGTCGTTCGAGACGGCCGATCCGTGGCGGGCCATGGCTCTGCGGCCGTTCGAGTGGCTGATGACGCCGGCCGGCGTGCTCGGCGTGGGCAGCGCCGTCCTGGTCGGCACCTGGGCCGCGCGGCGGGGCGTCCTCGCCGATCCGGCGGCGCACCGGACGCTGCTGGTCCGGACGGCGGTGGCCGGGTTGACGACGGCGGTCGTGGGCGGGCTGCCGGCGGGGCTGGCGGTCGGGCACTTCTGGGCGCCGGACACGACGCTCGCGCTGTGGGGAATCTCGGCGCTGCACGCGGTGACCGGTGTGGCCGGTGGTCTGGGTTATGCGGCGCTGATCGGTCTGCTGGCGATCCGGGCGCGGGGGCCGGTGGTGACCGCGCTGGCCGCCACGGGGCAGCGGTCGCTCAGCTGCTACCTGTTCCAGTCGGTGGTGTTCGTGGCGCTGCTGGCGCCGTGGACGCTCGGGCTGGGCGCGACGATCAGCACCGGCGTCGTGGCGCTGCTGGCCCTGGGAACGTGGCTGGTGTCGGTCGCGCTGGCCGACCTGTTGCGGCGGGCCGGATGGCGTGGGCCGGCCGAAATTGTGTTGCGCCGGCTGACGTACCGCAGAGGCAAGATGACGGTGTGACCGAGATGCCGGAGGAGCTGCGCCGGGAACACCGGTGGAACCAGGCGTGGGCATTGCTCCCGTACGGGTTGCTGGTTCTCTCGTACGGGATCTCACTGTTGATCGGCGGGGCCGGGTGGCCGCAGCAGCTGGTGACGCTGGCCGTTGCGGCCGGGTTCGCCGTCTGGCACTGGTGGTTCGTCCTGGCCCACCCCGACTGGTGGGAGCGCCGGCCGTGGGTCATGGCGGTCTACTTCGCGGGGGTGCTCGGCTGGACCTACCTGCTGCTGGAGCGGGACGAGGCGTTCCAGCTGTTCGTCCCGGCCTGCTACGTGCTCGCCTTCGTGGCCCTGCCGGGGTGGTACGCCTACCTGGGACTGCTCGCGGCCAACCTCCCGCTGCTGGTGGCGTCCGAGGCCGGGCTGACCTCGATCCTGATCAACGTCGGTATCGTCACGCCGCTGGCGGCGCTGTTCGGCACGATGATCCGGGTGATGGAACGGGAGGCCATCCGGCGGCGCGAGGTCAACAGCGAGCTGGTCGCCATGGCCGCCGAGAACGCCCGGCTCAGCCGGCAGGCCGGCGTCGCCGAGGAACGGGCCCGGCTGGCCCGCGAGATCCATGACACCGTGGCTCAGGGGCTGACGGGCATCGTCACGCAGCTCGAGGCGCTGGGCGAGGTTCGGCCCGAGCAGGAACGGCGGCTCGACAATGCCCGTACGCTGGCCCGCACCAGCCTCGACGAGGTGCGCCGGTCGATCGACGCGCTGCGGCCGGGGCCGCTGCAGGACGCCCGGCTGGGTGACGCCGTACGGCTGGCCGTGACGACCTGGAGCGGGCAGCAGGACGTGCCCGCGAGTTTCACCGTGACCGGCACGCCCGCGCCGGCGCATTCGGAGGTCGAGGTGACCCTGCTCCGGGCGGCCCAGGAGGCGCTGGCCAACGTGGGCCGGCACGCGCGAGCCGGCCGGGCCGACGTCACCCTGTCCTACATGGAGGATGTCATCGTGCTGGACGTACGGGATGACGGCACGGGTTTCGACGTGTCCCGGGCCGGCGGGTTCGGGCTGGTCGCGCTGCGCCAGCGGGTCGAGGCGCTCGCCGGCACGGTCGCGATCGAGTCGTCGCCCGGGGCCGGGACGGCGGTCAGCGTGACCGTGCCGGCGATCGGGCCGGCGTGATGGCGGCGCTCCGGCTCGTGGTCGTCGACGACCACCCGGTCGTCCGGGACGGGTTGCGCGGCATGCTGGGCACCCAGCCCGACTTCGCGATCGTGGGCGAGGCCGCCACCGGCTCCGAGGCGCTGACCGTGGTCGAGGCGGCGCGCCCGGACGTGGTGCTGACCGACCTGCGCCTGCCCGAGCCGAGCGGCGGCGCGCTGATCCGGCTGCTGCTCGAACGCGTGCCCACCGCCCGGGTGCTCGTGCTGACCACCCACGACACCGATTCCGACGTGCTGCCCGCGGTCGAGGCCGGCGCCATCGGCTACCTGCTCAAGGACGCGCCCCGCGAGGAGCTGTTCCGTGCCGTGCGGGCCGCCGCCAAGGGCGAGACCGTGCTGTCCCCCTCGGTCGCGGCGGTGCTGCTGGCCCGCGTACGCCCGGGCCGGCCCGCACCCACCACCCGGCTCAGCGCCCGCGAACGCGAGATCCTGGCCCTGGTGGCCGAGGGCCGCACCAACCGCGAGACGGCGGCCGCCCTGTTCATCAGCGAGGCCACGGTCAAGACCCATCTGCTGCACATCTACGCCAAGCTCGAGGTGCCGGACAGGGCCTCCGCCGTCTCGGCCGCACACCGCCGCGGCCTTCTCTAGCTTTCGACGAGCTCCGACACCGTCACGGCCCGCAGGCCACGCGCGGCCAGGCCCGTCAGCAGCTCGTCGGTCGTGGCCGCCACGCCGCTGCGCCGCGCGGTGCCCTCGTGCAGCACGACGATCGACCCCGGTCGGACGGCGTCGACCAGGTCGCCGGCGATCGCCTCGTCGCCCGGCCCGCCGGTGTGCGCGGCGACGAGGGTGCCGAGCACCGCGCGCAGGCCCAGCCCGGCCGCCGACCGCAGCATCCGCGGCGTGTAGAAGCCGGAACCGGGCCGGAACCACCGGACCGTGCCGTACCGCGTGAGCAACTGGTTGACCTCGGCCAGATCGCGCCGGAACCGATCGCCGGGTACGAGCACGGAACGTTCGTCGCGCATGAGGTGGTTGGCGATCTCGTGCCCCTCGGCGACGATCCGCCCGACCAGTTCCCCGTGCGCCGCGACCCGTTCACCGATGAGGAAGAACGTCGCCCGGGCGCCGTGCCGGCGCAACACGTCCAGAAGCTGAGGGGTGGTGCCGGGGTGCGGCCCGTCGTCGAACGTCAGCGCGAACACGGGCTCGGCCGTCTCGGCGAACCAGAGCACGTCGCCGGGCAGCACCCGGGACAGGGCGCGGGCGACGGGTTCCCGCCGGCGCCGGAACCCGTCGGTGACCATGCGTCATGGTAGGTCAGATCCGCGGCAGCAGCGTCCGGGCGACCTGCTTGGCGTCGGCCAGATTCCGGGTGTCGGAGGCGCCGCGCGAGTAGACGTCGAGCTGCACGGTGCCGTAGAGGACGTACAGGTGGCCGGAGTGCGCGAAGGCGTCCTCGCCCACCCCGTCGACCGGCTCGGCATCGGCCACGGTGACCTGGAAGTCGGCCGGGCTGGTGCGGCTCAGGAAGACGGCGAGCTGGCCGCCGGACTGCTGCCACTGACAGTAGCGGGTGGCCTCGCCCGGCTCGGCGCCGTCCTCGTCGATCTGGGTGATCTCGCGACCGGTGAGGTCGACGACCTCGGCCCGGTCGAGCAGCGTGCACGGGTCGGGGATGTCACCGGAGTCCCGTACGGACCCGAAACCGGAGTCGGCGCTGCCCGTGGGGCTGGCGGCCGGAGTGGGAGACGTCGCGGCGACGGCCGGCTCCAGCAGGCTGCACGCGCTGGTGAGAGAGACGGCGACGAGGGCGGTCAGGGCGACGAGGCTTTTTCTCATGGGCCGAACTCTGCGGGGAGGCGCCAAAGAAACCCCAAAGGTCACGCGAGCAGCTGCGCGACCGCGCTCTCGAGGGTGGTGGCGGTGGCGTCCCGGTAGGCGCGGGCCACGGCGGCCGGGCCGAGCGCATCCCGCGCGGCTGCCTCGGCGCGGTCGCGGTCGGCGATCTCGTCGGGGGTGAAGGTGGGCGCGCCCAGTTCTGTGCGCTCCCGCTCGGCCACCGCCAGCAGCCGGAGCCCGCCCTCGGCGTCGCCTTCGAGCACGTCCAGCTGGGCCAGGCCCTCCACCGCGTCCAGCTGCCCCTCGGCGATACCCAGCTCGGTGTAGACCGCGAGGGCCTCGCGCATCGCCCGGCGGGCCGGCTCGTAGCGGCCACGACGGCGGTCGGTCGTCGACAGGTTGGACAGGGCGGCCGCCTCCCCGCGGCGGTCGCCGAGGGCGCGGAAACCGTTCAGCGCGCGGGTGAACAGCGGCTCGGCCTCGTCCAGCCGGCCCAGGCAACGCAGCGTCCCGGCCGTGTTGTTCGACGCGGCCGCCACCATCCGGGCGTCCGACGCCTGCTCGGCCAGCTCCAGCGCCTCGTGGCCGAACGCCAGGGAGGCCGGGTAGTCCTCCTGGGCCTGGGCGGTGATCAGCAGGTTGTTCAGGGCGGCCACCATTCCCGTACGGTCGTCGAGCGCCCGGAAGACCGCCAGGCCCTCCTCGCCCAGCCGCCGGGCCGCCACCAGGTCGCCCGAGTTGCGGGCCAGCGCCGCCGCCGCCCGCAGAGCCCGGGCCCGCAGCGCGGACGGCTCGGCCGAGGCCGCCAGAGCCTGGTCGAGCCAGGTAAGGCCCTCGGCCATGCGTCCCGAGATCCACCAGTACCACCACATGGCGGCGGCTATCCGCAGGCCGTCCGCGGGGTCGCCCTCGCGCAGAGCCCAGTTGAGGGCGGCCACGATCGTGTCGTGCTCGGCCGCCGTCGCGGCCAGCCACCCGGTGTGCGCGGGCCCGTCCACCGGCGGCGGCTCGGCCAGCCGCCCGATCCAGTACGCGACCAGGCGGCCGAAGGCCTCGGAGCGCTCGGCCGGTCCCAGCCTCTCCCGGGCGTACTCGCGAATCGTCTCGATCAGCCGGTAGCGGCCGTCCCGCCACTCCACCATGGACCGATCGACCAGCTGGGTCAGCGGTTCGAGCGGATCGGCCCCGGCCACCTCGGCCGCCGCCGCCAGGTCGAACCCGCCGGCGAAGACCCCCAGCCGCCGCAGCAGCTCCTGCTGCGGCACGTCGAGCAGCTCGTAACCCCAGTCGATGGCGGCCCGCATCGTCTGGTGGCGCTGCACCGGCGACGAGCCGGTCAGCAGGTCGAACCGGCGGTCGAGGCGGGACACGATCTCGGACAGCGGCAGCGCGCGCAGGCGGGCCGCGGCCAGCTCGATCGCCAGCGGCAGGCCGTCGAGCCGGCGGCACAGCTCGGCCGCCACGGCCAGCTCGGCCGGAGCCAGCCCGGCGCCGCCACGGGCGGCCGCGACCCGGTCGGCCAGCAGCCGCACGGCGTCGGTGTGCGGGTCGGCCGAGCCCGGCGCGGGCGTGGCGAGGCCGCCCAACGTGAAGATCACCTCGCCGCTCAGGCCCAGCTGCTCCCGGCTGGTCGTCAGCACGCGGACGCCCGGGCAGGTGGCCAGCAGCGTGTGAACCAGTTCGGCTGCCTGCGGCCGGACGTGCTCGCAGTTGTCCAGCACCAGCAGCACCCGCCCGGTGAGCAGGCGGGTCACCGTTTCCAGAATCGGTGTGCCGGGCTCCTCGCGGATACCGGTGGCCGCGGCCAGCCGGGCGCCGAGGGGTCCGTCGCGGTGCTCGGCCAGCTCGACAATGTGGACGGTGTCGTGGTCCGCGGCCAGCTCCCGCGCCAGTTCGAGGCTGAGCCGGGTCTTGCCGGCCCCGCCCGGCCCGACGACGGTGAGCAGACGGGCGGTGCCGAGCAGGCCGATGGCCCGGTCGAGCTCGGCCCGACGGCCGATGAACCGGTTGCGCTGAGCTGGGACGCCGTGCGCGGGACGGTCGAGGGTGGGGTCCTGGCGGCGGACGGCGGCGGCCAGCGCGTCCAGTTCCGGGCCGGGGCGAGCGCCCAGGTCGTCCAGGGCAGCGGCCGTGCGGTCGTACGCGGAAAGCGCGTCACCGGCCCGGCCGGACCGGTAGAGCGCCAGCATGAGCTGTTTGACCAGGCCCTCGGCGGTCGGTTGCTCGGCCGCCCATCCGGCCAGCTCGGTCGCCGCGGCCACGTGCCGGCCGTCGGCCAGGGCCCGCTGCGCCCACTCGTTGCGGGCGGTCAGCCGCAGCTCGGCCAGCCGGGCGGCGGCGGCCGACACGGCTGGTCCCGCGGCCACCCCCTCGTACGGGTCACCCCGCCACAGCCCGAGGTCGCCGCCCGTCTCGAACTCGGCCGCGTCGAAGAACGCCCCCACGAGGTCGAGCCGGTAGCCACCCGGGGCGGTGCCCACCCGGTCACCGACCACCTTGCGGAGAGCCGACACGTGCATCTGCAGCGTCGCCGTGGCCGTCGACGGGGCGCCCTCGGGCCACAACTCGCTCAGCAGCCGCTCCACGGTGACCGGCCGGCCCGCCGCGGCGAGAAGCACGGCCAGCAGGGCCCGTGGTTTCGGGGCCAGGGTCGCCGCCTCGCCGTCGCTCGTGCACACCCGTACCGGCCCCAGAACCTCGAACCGCACCCGCGCCTCTTCGGTGATTTCTTGGCGGCGCCGGTCGGGCTTTCCGCACAGGTCGGACAGGGAGTGACCACATGCTAAGCGCAAGAACAGCCACTACGGCGATGCCGACCACGATCGTGTTCGCGACACCAGGTCCTCAGGCCGCGGCCCGGCGGCGCTGGGTGAGCCAGCGCATCACCTCGAGCGCGTGCGATGCCGGGTCGGGGATCGGGTGGAAGACGTGCTCGACCACGTCGTCCGCGACCACCAGGGTGAGCCGGTCGTAGAGGGTCATGTCGCCCGCGGTCAGCGTGGGCAGGCCGGCCGCCTCGGCCAGGGTCAGCCGCGGGTCGGGGATCAGCGGGTAGGGCAGGCGCAGCCGGTGCACCAGTTCGCGCTGGTAGCCGGTCGACTGGGCGGACAGGCCGTATACGCGAGCGGCGCCGGCGGCCAGGATCTCGGCGTGGTGGTCGCGCAACCAGATGGCCTGGTCGGTGCAGCCGCGGGCGCCGGCCACCTCGAGCAGGCCGCGCGGCAGGTCGACGCCGGGGCGGCCGGTCAGCGGATAGACAAACACGACCGTACGGCCGGGGCCGAGGGCGCCCAGGTCGACCGGGCGTCCGTCGGTGGCGTGGAAGCGCAGCGGCGGCAGGCTCGTCCCGAGCAGCGAGCCGGCTGTCGGCGGGCCGGTCACGACCTGGCGGGCCGCGGCGTCGATGCGGGCGTCGAGCGCGTCGCGCTGGGCCATCAGCTCGCCGATCCGCCGCTGGAGGCCGCTGACCGTGCTGCGGAACGTGGCCACGGCGGCGGCGCACACGTCGTCGCCGTTGCCGATCGACTCGACGAACGGGCGGGTCTGTTCGACGGTCAGGCCCAGGGCCATCAGCTCGCGGATCTGGGCGACCTGGCGTTCGGCCACCGGCTCGTACTCGCGGTAGCCGTTGCTCAGCCGGCGCGGGACGACCAGGCCGGCCGCCTCGTAGTAGCGCAGCGCGCGCACCGTCGTGCCGGTCCGTCGCGCCAGCTCGCCCACCCGCATGCCGCGACCCTAAACCCGTACCCCAGGGTGTGAGTCAAGGTGTGGGTCAGAACTCGACCGGTGGGGCGTTGTGCGGCGTGATCACCTGCACCGCCGACGGGTTGGTGCGGATCGGGCCGGGCAGCACGCCGTGTGCCTGCAGGATGGCGTGGCAGGCCCGGCGCAGGTCGGTGCGGAGATCGTGGTGCAGCACAGCCGAAAGCTTGCGCTCGCGTAGCAGGGCCGTGTTCTCCCGGTCGAGGTCGTGTGCGATGAAGAAGTCGTACGGGTGATCCCGGAACGCCTCGACCATGGCCGTGTTGCCGCCCGCGCCGGCGTAGAGCGAATAGATCGCCCGCACCGGCGGGCCGGCCGCAAGCAGGTCGCCGATCTCCCGTCGTAGGGCATCCGCCCGGTCCTCCGCGTCGGTGACCTCGACGACGCGGCGGTGAGTCTCGGCGCGGAAGCCGGCCTCCCGCTCGTCCTCGCCCCGGAACGTGCCCCGGCCCCGCACCACGAGCACGTCGCCCGGGCGCTCACCGAGCCACTGGTCGATCAGATAGGCGGCGGTAGCCCCGGCGGCATGGTTGTCGAGGCCGGCGTACGTGATGCGGGGACTACGCGGCAGGTCGGTGACCAGCGTGACGAGCGGCGCGGGCAGAGCACCGGCGGCGGCCTCCGGGCGGTCGGGGGCCTTCAGGATGACGCCGTGTGAACCGTTGCGCCCGGCCCGATCGAGGGCCGCGACGACTTCGCGTACGGAGGGACCGTCGGTCAGGTGGAACGGGCGCGGAACACCGCCGGGCGCAACCCGGGCAGTTCCGCCTCCATCGCCGCGCGGATCGCCGCCGAGAAGCGGGGCGGCGCCTGCACCACGACGTCGACCAGGAACGTGCGGCCGGCGACCTAGCGTGACTGCTATGACAACCTGGTTCACCGCCGCCGACTGCGACCTGGAGGATTTCCGGGCGGTCTGCGAGCGAAAGACGGAACTGACCGACTACCCGCACGCCACCGACGTCGTCGAGAACGTGCTCATCTATCCCGGGTCGCTGCCGGGCACCCGCGAGATCCAGGGTGAGCTCATCCGGGCGCTGCGCGACGGGCCCGGCATCGTGGTCTTCCGGGGGGCGTTCGAGCCGGCGGTGGTCGACCGCGCGACGGCTGTCTTCACCGCGCTGATCGAGGAGCAGAAGGCTTCCGGCGTACGGGGTGGAGACCATTTCGCGCAGCCCGGCGCCAACGACCGGGTGTGGGGCGCGCTCGACAAGTTCGCGCTGCGCGATCCGGCCGCGTTCGCCGGGTACTACGAGAACGACACCCTGGCCCTGGTCTGCGAGGCCTGGCTGGGCGCCGGATATCAGGTGACCTCGCAGGTCAACGTGGTCAACCGGCTACATCGCCTTCCACCAGCCCGAATTCACAGGCTATTTCGACGTCCATCGCGTGCAGCTGCCTTTGAGCAAGGGCGACGCCGTCTTCTTCAACCCTGCCGTGTTCCACGGGGCGGGCACCAACAGATCCACCGGCGTGCGCCGGATGGCCAACCTCCTGCAGATCTCGTCGGGCTTCGGCCGCGCGATGGAGGCCGTCGACCGTACGGCCATGGTTGCCGCCCTCTACCCGGTGCTCCGGACGTACGGCGGTTCGGTCGACAACGTGATCGCCGCGTCCGCCGAGGGCTACGCGTTCCCGGCCGACCTCGACCGCGACCAGCCCATCGGCTGACTGGCCCCGCCGACCCAGGCCGAGCTGGTGCGGCAGGCGCTGGCTCAGAAGTGGGACGCGGACCGGTTCGAGCAGGCGCTCCGGGCATGAGCGGGCCCTTCACGGGTAGTCGGGCCGGGTGCATGACTACCTGACACCCCACCGGACTGCCCCGGGCGGCGGTGCCGGCGGTGGCCACGGCGCGGCTCAGCATCCGTACGTCGGCGGGGCAGCGGGCCGCCACGGTCGAGAAACAGCTGCGGCAGTGGGTGGCGTCCCGCCTCGACGACAGGGTCGACTACGACCTGACCATCTCGGAGCAGATCTCCCAGGAGCCCTACCGCACGCCGGGCGACCTGCCCGCGCTGGCCGTGCTGGCGGCCGCGATGGAGGAGGGTTTCGGCCGGCGCCCCGGCCGCATGGGCAACGCCGGCGGCGGTCCGGCGGAACTGCTCGCCCGCAAGCTCGGCGCCCCGGACCTCTTCTTCGGGATCGGCCTCCCGGAGGACCGCTGGCACGACGACGAACGGGTCTCGATCCAGATGCTCCTCAACGGCGCCGCCACCCTGGCCCACTTCTGGCGCCGTCTGGCCTGATCATCCGGCGACGGTCGCGTCACCCACAGATGTCAGCGCCGGGACGACACCGCCCGCTTCGAGCAGGCGCCGCTGGCGGGCGGCGCCGGTGCCGTCGCGGCGTAGCCGGTCGAGTTCGGCCGTCACGACGTCGAGGTCGCCGTGCTGGTCGAGCGACGGGGTGACCAGGTCGAGCAGTTCGGCGACCAGGTCCCAGGCCGGACGCGGCCGGGCCGAGCGCGGGTCGAGCAGGGTGCCCTCCACGCCCCCGCGGGCGGCATTCCAATGGGCCGCTTCCAGCACCACGTCCGGGATCGCCACCGGCTCGGACGGCAGGGATGCCATGGTGTCGACCAGGCCGCGCACCAGGGCGGCGATCAGCACGGTGTCGGCCGCTTCGAGACAGACGTCGGCGACCCGGACCTCGACCGTGGGAAAGTTCGCCGAGGGGCGGGAGAACCAGAACAGCATGCTGTGGTCCATCATCACGCCCGAGGCGATCAGGGTCTCGACCGTGCGCTTGTAGTCGTCCACCGAAGCCAGGTGCGGCCACGGGCCCAGGCTGGGCCAGCGGTCGAGCTGGATCGAGCGCCAGCTGGCGTAGCCGGTGTCCGCGCCCAGATGCAGCGGGGAGTTGGCGGCCAGCGCCTGGATCACCGGCAGCCAGGGGCGCATCCGGGTGCAGATGCGCACGGCCAGGGCCCGGTCGGGGACGCCGACGTGGACGTGGCAGCCGCAGACCGCGGGATCACGCGCGATCGGGCCGTAGTGGTCCACGATCCGGCGGAAGCGGGTGTCGTCCATCGGCTCGCGGACCGGCTCGGCGACCGGGGTGGCTCCGATCGCCACGAGCCGGGTGCCGGTGGCGGTGGCCGCCGCGGCCGTGGCCCGGCGGGCGGTCAGCAACTGGTCGCGCAGCTCGTCCAGGCCGGTGCAGACGTCGGTGACCATCTCGACCATGCTGGGCCGGAACTCGCGGCGGCTGCGGTGACGTAGCTCGGCGGGCAGGTCGGCGTAGACCTTCTCGGCCATCGGCGCGTTCTCGCCGGTGTCCGGGTCGAGCAGCAGGAACTCCTCCTCGACGCCGAGGGTGAGCGTCATCGCGGACGGGTGGCGGTCAGCAGCACCACCGCGATGCGTTCGGCCCGGGCGTAGGCGGGGCCGTCCAGCTCCTCGTCGTACACGTCCGGGTCGACCTCGCGATAGGCCCAGTTCAGGCCGGCGCCGGCCAGCCGCTGGGCCGCCGCCTCGCGCAGTGGGTCGCGCCCGTCGACGATGCCGCAGCCGCTGAACAGCACCAGCGAACCGCCGGGGGACAGGCGCTTCGCCGCGACGTCGATGATGGCGAGCGACAACTCGTGGCCGCCGGGGCCGCCGCCGTCGCGGTAGGTGCGGCCGGCCGGGTCGATCATGAACGGCGGGTTGGAGACGATCAGGTCGAAGGAGCCGTCGACGTCGTCGAGCAGGTTGCTGCGGACGGGACGCACCCGGTCGGCGCCGGCCAGTGCGGCGTTGATGCGGGCGTACCGGAGGGCGTTGTCGTTGATGTCGACCGCGACCACCTCGGAGCCGGGCGCGCGCTTGGCGACGGTGATCGCTCCGGCGCCCGTGCCGCAGCCGATGTCGACCGCGCGCGTGACGGAGCGGCTGCTCGCGCAGGCCGCGGCGGCGTCGGCCATCCGGTAGGTGTCGGGGCCGAGGAACACCGAGTCGGGCGCGTCGGTCGGGAACGCCGAATGCACGAACAGCTCCCCGTCGTACGAGGAGAAGCGCACCCGGCTCCGCCAGAGCTCACCGCTGGTGTCGACCGCGCCGGCCGTGCGGAGCAGGTCGGCGATCGGCCCGGGCAGCAGATCGGGGGCGAACGGCCGGCTCCAGCCGAACACGTCACGCAGGTTGCCCGCGGTGGCGTTGCCGGGGCGGCGATTGACCCGCTCATGAGTGGCCGGTGTGACAGTCGTGAAGCTGTAACCGCTTTCCTTCAGCGTTCTGCCGAGCTGCAGCAGCGCGGCGTCGGCGTCGGTCAGTCCGGCCATGGCGGCAGCCGTGGTGGTGGTCGTCGTCATGGGCCGCGCATTCCCCGGGATCGGCGGCTTATTCGTGCCACGACGTTCATCCCCGGCGGGTGATGCCGGGCCTGCTCCCCGCACGGGACAGTCGCCGTGACCGGAATCGGTTGCCGAGGGAGGACGCCATGGGCACCACCGGCACTGTGCCGGCGGTCAGCCTGCCGCAGAAGCTGACGCTGATGACCATGACGGCGATGGTCGTCGGGTCGATGGTCGGCGCGGGGGTGTTCTCGCTGCCGCGGCGGTTCGCGCAGGAGACGGCGGTGCTCGGCTCGCTGATCGCGTGGGTGATCGCGGGGGCCGGCATGCTGATGCTGGCCTTCGTGTTCCAGACTCTCGCCGTACGCAAGCCCGAGCTGGACGCGGGCGTCTATGCGTACGCCAAGGCGGGTTTCGGCGAGTATCTCGGTTTCTTCTCCGCGTTCGGGTACTGGGCGAGCGCGTGCGTCGGCAACGTCACCTACTGGGTGCTCATCATGTCGACCATCGGCACGATCGCCCCGGCGCTGGGCGAGGGCGACACTGTCCTGGCCGTCGTCTGCTCCACCGTGGGGGTCTGGGCGTTCTTCTATCTCGTGCAGCGCGGGGTCAAGGACGCGGCCGTCATCAACCGCGTGGTCACGGTGGCCAAGCTGGTGCCGATCATCGCCTTCGTGTTTCTCGCCCTGTTCGCGCTCGACCCGCAGGTGTTCGCCGACAACCTGCGCGGCGGCAGCGATCTGGGCTCGCTGTTCGACCAGGTGCGCGGGACCATGCTGGTCACCGTCTTCGTGTTCCTGGGGGTCGAGGGGGCCAGCGTCTACTCCCGGCACGCCGCCCGGCGCGAGGACGTCGGCCGCGCGACCGTCCTCGGCTTTCTGAGCGTGTTCGCCGTCTTCGCCTCGGTCACCGTCGTCTCGTACGGCGTTCTGCCGTACCAGGAGATCGCCCAGCTGCGACAGCCGTCGATGGGCGGGGTGCTCGACGCCGCCTTCGGCACGTGGGGCAAGGTGCTGGTCAGCGTGGGCCTGATCGTGTCGGTGCTGGGCGCCTACCTCGCGTGGACGCTGATGGCGGCCGAGGTGCTCTTCGTGGCCGCGCGTGACGACGACATGCCGCGCTTCCTGGGCCGCACCCGGGGCGCCGACGTGCCCTTCAACTCGTTGCTGCTGACCACGATCCTGATCCAGATCGTCCTGATCGTCACGTACTTCTCCGAGGACGCCTTCAACTTCGCGCTCGACCTGACCAGCGCTCTCAGCCTGGTCCCGTTCCTGCTGGCGGCGGCGTACGCGGTCAAGCTGGGCCGCGGACGCGCGCTCACGATCCCGCTGATCGCCACCGCGTACACCCTGTTCCTGCTGTTCGCGGCGGGTCCCAAGTTCCTGCTGGTCTCGTTCATCGTCTACGCCCCGGCCACGATCCTGTTCGTGATGGCCCGGCGAGCAGGGCCGACAGCTCTTCTCGCCGCGCGAACTGGTCATCCTGGCCGTCTCGGTCGTCGGGGCGGTCGCCGGCATCGTGGCCCTGGCCGCGGGCTGGATCTCCATCTGACCCTAGGAGTCGATCATGACCGAATCCACCCCCTACGGCGTCCACTCCGAGGTCGGCCGGCTTCGCAAGGTGCTCGTCTGCTCGCCCGGGCTGGCCCACCGCCGGCTCACCCCCAGCAACGCCGACGATCTGCTCTTCGACGACGTCATGTGGGTGGAGAACGCGCAGCGCGACCACGCCGACTTCGTCAACAAGCTGCGCGAGCGCGGCGTCGAGGTGGTTGAGCTGCACGAGCTGCTGGAGCAGACGATGGCCATCCCGGACGCCCGGTCCTGGCTGCTCGAGCGCAAGATCGTCCCGAACGAGGTGGGCATCGGGCTGGTCGACGACACCCGCGCCTTCCTCTCCTCGCTCAGCCCCCGCGAGCTGGCCGTCTATCTGATCGGCGGCCTGGCCACGTCGGATCTGCCGGCCGACTTCCGGTCCGGGTACGTCGCTCTGGCGCGGGAATCGACCGGCGTACGGGAGTATCTGATGCCGCCGCTGCCGAACACGCTCTACACGCGGGACACCACGTGCTGGCTCTACGGCGGGGTGACGCTGAATCCGTTGTACTGGCCCGCGCGCCACGACGAGACGCTGCTGATGAAGGCGATCTACGAGTTCCACCCGGACTTCGCCGGCTCGACCGTCTGGTGGGGCGACCCGGAGCGGGACTGGGGCCTGGCCACCTTCGAGGGCGGCGACGTGATGCCGGTCGGCAACGGGATCGTGCTGGTCGGCATGAGCGAGCGCACCTCGCGACAGGCCATCACCCAGGTGGCCAAGGCCCTCTTCGACCAGGGCGCCGCCGAGCGGGTCGTCGTGGCCGGCATGCCCAAGTTGCGCGCCGCCATGCACCTGGACACGGTGTTCACCTTTGCCGACCGTGACATCGCGACGCTCTATCCGGCCATTGTGGACGGCATCCACGCGTTCTCGTTGCGCCCCAGCGACAACGCGCACGGGATCGAAGCCACCGACGAGGGCTCGCGGACGTTCGTCGACGTCGTCGCGGAGTCGCTCGGCCTGAAGGAGCTCCGGGTCATCGAGACCGGCGGCGACGTCTACCAGTCCGAGCGCCAGCAGTGGGACAGCGGCAACAACGCGGTCGCGCTAGAACCGGGCAAGGTCTTCACGTACGACCGGAACACGCTGACCAACACGCTGCTGCGCAAGGCGGGGGTGGAGGTCATCACGATCGTCGGCGCGGAACTCGGCCGGGGCCGCGGCGGGGGGCACTGCATGACCTGCCCGCTGATCCGCGACGCCGTGGATTTCTGACCTCCGATGTTGGAGCACAGCGCGCTGGTGCTGTTCCTGGCGCTGTTCGCCCTCTACAGCCCGGTCGCCGCGCTGGCGTCGTACCTGCCGATCGTCCGGCCCTACGCCCAGTCCGAGCAGTTGCGGCTCGCGCTGGGGTTGACGGCCAACGTGGTCGTCTTCGTGCTGATGGCGATCTGGGTCGGCGAGCCGCTGCTCGTGCTGCTCGGCATCAGCACGGCGGCGCTGACCGCGACCGGTGGGATCGCGCTGTTGCTGGCCGCTGTGCCGATGATGCGCGGGACCGTCGCCTCACCCGCGCCGGATGAAGGCGCTGTGCCGGACGTTCCGTGGCGCTCGGTGCTCTTCACGCCGCTGACCTTCCCGCTGACCGTCGGCGGCACGACGTTCGCGTTCGGGGTGGCCGCGTCGGCGGACGCGAACGACAACGGCGAGCGACTGTTGCTGTCGCTCGCCGCTCTCGCCTACGCCATCGTCACCGGGCTGACGCTCTATGTGTCGGGGCACGTCGAGCGGCGCGTCTCGCCCCGCATCGGCATGATCCTGGACCGGGTGGCCGGCATCCTGCTGACCTCGATCGCGGTGATTCTGCTGGCCAACGGGTTCACCGATCTTGTCCAGGCGGCCCTGTAGCTACCTCAGACCGCGAAGCCGCGGTGGCGGCGCACCAGCTTGCGCAGCATGAACACGGACTGGGCGATGGTGGCGATGTAGAGCAACGGCCAGCCGAGCGAGAGGATCGCCGACTGCACGCCCACGCTCTGCTGGGTCCAGGCGAAGATGGCCCCGCCCATGACGGCGATCAGCACGACCAGCGGCATGACGTAGGCCGAGCCCTTGCCCTTCTCCGCGTTGGCCTGGGCGGCCCAGTTGTCCTGATCGGTCTTGGCCAGGAACTGCGCCCAGGCCGAGACGAAGTGTCCCATCCGTACGAACATGTAGAGCTCGGCCGGGATGAAGAGCGCCGCATAGAGGATGTCGGAGGCGCTCTTGTCCTTCATGGACAGTGCGAGGCGCAGGTTGAGCAGCATCGCGATGGCCGGCGGGATGAGCCAGATCGGGTTGAACACGAAGGCGTCGATCGACAGCGCGGCCACCAGCAGCAGCAGGAAGCCCAGCCGCGAAATGATGTTGAACGCCATCGAGATGTTCTCGAACCACCGCAGCCGCAGGTTGGGGTGCAGCGGCTGACCCTTGCTGTCACCGCGCTGGCCCGGCCAGAACAGGTCGATGGCGCCGAAGTTCCACTTCACCTGCTGGCCGTGCAGCGCCCGGAGGTTGGTCATCGGGCCCACGTACGCCCGGGCGGTCGCGCTGATCTTCGTGCTGAAGCCCGCGTCCTTGATCTGGAGCGACAGCTTGCTGTCCTCGACCTCGCTGTCGCGGACCCACGGCGCCTGCTGGTAGTGGCGGACCATGACCGTCTCGAGCGCCCGCATGTTGAACAGGCTGCACTGGCCGCCCAACACGGCCATGTTGCGGCCGCGAAGCAGGTTGTCCATGTTGAACGCGGCGAACTGCGCCCGCTGCCCGGCCACCAGGAACCGCGCCATCAGGCCTTTGCGGTTCTTGTCGATGCTGTAGATGGCGCTGAGCCCGCCGATCCGGGGGTCGTCCGTCATCTCCAGCTCGAGCCGCTCCACGGTGTCGCGGGCGAGCGTCGTGTCGCCGTCGACGCCGAGGATGTAGTCGTAGCCCCGCGACAGGAAGTAGCCGTAGTTGAGCGCGCCGACCTTCTTGTCGGGGTTCACGCCCATGTCGTGGACGTGCACCGTGGTGACGAACTCCTCGCCCTTCACCGAACGGGTGTGCCGGCCCTCGAAACCGCGGGCGATCTCGGGGGTGTCGTCGTCGGTGTTGTTGATGACGACGTGGATGACGTCCGGCAGCCGGGTCTGAGCCAGCAGGCTCTTCAGCACGTCGGCGATCGTGTCCTGCTCGTTGTAGCAGGGGATGATGCAGCTGATCGTGGCGTTGCGGGGAGTGGCGGTGGTCGAGGCCGCCGCGATCTCGCCGGAGATGGTCTCGACGGCCTCGAGCTCGTGCAGCTGCGGCACGGCCGGGGGAAGCGCGAGCGGGCCGGCCTTGGCGCTGCGGGGCAGCAGGATCTGGCGGTCGGTGGCCCGGCGCAGGCCGGGGCTGGACTCGGTCATCGGGGAGCACCATTCGTGAGCAACGGCAGGGTCAGGGTGTCGAGTGCGGTGGAGCGGTAGTAGCTGCCCGACTTCGGCGCCGTCTCCACCAACAGGTCCAGCCGGATCGTGAGCGTGAGCGTCGTTGCTCCGGTGGTCGCCGCCGGCAGCGTCACCACGGTGTTGTAGGGGTAGGGCGGGGTGACATCGAATCTGCCGTTGTCGGTGGCGGCGGTGACCCGCTTCGTACCGTCGTCCTGGACCACCTGGAACGTGCTGATGGTGATGCGGTGGGTGTCGTCGGCGTCCTCGACATGGGCCGCGACGTTGATGGTCTTGAGCGTCTCGGCGCTGTAGAGCTTGGCGTTGTCCGAGGTCCAGTAGGTCAGCTGCACCGAGAAGGTGCCCTGCTTGAGGCTGTGGGTGACCGTGCCGGTGTCCAGCGGGCCGCTGGCCCGGACGGGAAGCTTGACCGCCTGAGCGCTGGCGCCGGCGCTGGGTGTGGGGGAAGGCGACGCGCTGGGGCTGCTCTCGCCTATCAGCGGTTTGCTGCTGCTGGTGAGCTGCTTGAGGCTGCTGCAGCCGGTCAGGCTGCCGCACAATACGGCGGCGGCCAGTCCGGCCGCCACGCTTCGGGGGAGGCGCACGGTGGGGGAACCCTTCGCTTCTTCGACCAGCGCGGCACGCCCGCGCTTGCTCGACTCCTCATCGGCGAAGGGCGGTCCGTGCTTGAAGGTTTCGCCCCTGGTTCTTTTCGGTAGCTCGAACGCCGGAAAAGTGTCGGTGGGCGGTGGCACAATCCGCGGCACGTTCACCGATGGGGGAAGCCGATGGGTTGGGTGCCGGCCGACCGTTCGCCGCACGCGGGACGTCTTCGGACGGCTCGACCCCATGATGCGCAGCTGCCGGCGGAGGCCTGGCGGGCTGCCGCGGTCTATGAACAGGCTGCCACCAGCGAGGCAACGCGGCAGGCATGGTGTTGCCCCTCGCATGAGGTGAGCGCTGGTTGTGCGCTGTCAGGGGTGCCAGACGGTGAGGCCGGTTGAGCGGCGGGTGACAATGCCCGCCTCGAAGAACTGGATGGTGTCGGGGCCGGCGCCGATCGGCTGCTCGGCGTGGGTGGGAAAGCCGATGTCGGGGTGCAGGAGAGCCAGGACGTCCATGCGGACGGGAACTGCGTTGTGTTCGGGGCACCAGTAGA
Organism: Paractinoplanes polyasparticus; assembly: GCF_019710575.1. Lineage (GTDB taxonomy): Bacteria > Actinomycetota > Actinomycetes > Mycobacteriales > Micromonosporaceae > Actinoplanes > Actinoplanes polyasparticus. The sequence goes on from NZ_JAHWFK010000020.1 coordinate 33,850, forward strand.
TGGCGCCGCCCTCGAAGCCTTGTGTCCGGCGCTGGTCGTCGGCCTTCTGCGAGCCCTCGGTGGGGAAGCCCAGCCAACCGGCGGTGCCGCCCATGCGTTCGTAGAGGATGCCGATGCCGCCGTCGACCTTGTGCGTGCCGTGGACTGAGGTGTAAACGGAGGCGCCGCCAGGATGGCCGAAGCCGATGCATGCGGCGAGCAGATCGTCGGGATAATCCCAGGCGCCCTCGAAACGCTGGAACCGGCCGTCGGTGCCCTGGGGCGAACGGCCGGCCACGTGTGACGATCCGCGCGGGAAGCCGAGCCGGCCGGCCGCGCCGCCGTTGGCGTCGTAGTAGTCCCGCACCGGGGACATGATCTCGATGGCCGAGGTGGAATCGGTGTAGGCGATGCTGCCCTTCTCGAAGGCCTGGATCCAGCCGCTGTCCCCGGTGCCGCGTCGGCGCGTCGGGCCGATCACGACTTCCGGCCCGGTGGGAAAGCCGAACCTGTCGGGACCTCCCCGCCGGTCGTAGTGCTCGCCGATGCCGCCCCAGGTGGCGAAGACGCCGTACTCCGTAGTGCAGTAGGCGGAGGTACGGCGAGAGTGCTCGTCGAACTCGAAATCCTGCCGGTGAGCCTCCGTCACGACGCCTCTTCCCGTCACCGGCCGGCTGACGTCGATGGGGAAGCCGAGCCGGCCGCCGGTTCCGCCCGCGTCCCCGTGGAAGTCGAAGAAGGGACTGCTCAGGGGTACGGCGCCGCCGACGGAGGACCAGAAAATGGCGCCGTGCTCGAAGCGGCGGTAGAAGCCGGTGTTCCCGCGCGGGGAGGGTGCCACGCGACGAAGGCCGCCCTGCTCGGCGCCGAGAGCCGGGTGCAGCGTGTCGAGGCAGTCGGAGATCTGGTCGTCCGCTTCTCGTATGTCGCGCAGAACTTCGAGTTCCGCGCCGCCGGCGTCGACCAGCGCTCGGACTCGTTCCGGATGCATCTCGGCAATCAACGCGACGACGAGGGCATCGCTGGAGGCGAGCAACAGCCGCAGGACCGCGGCCGCCTTGTCGACCGGAGCTTCCGCGAGGACTTGGAAGGCGGCGCGGAACGGCATCGCACGAAGCTGCCCGGCGGCGTATCGCGGGGCGAACTGGTCGATGACGTTGTCCCCGGCCGTCGCGCGGCCGGCGTAGTTGAACTGGATGCCGCCGTCGCCGACCAGGATGCCGTGGCTGTCGCTGATCGACGTCTCGATCTTCCGAGGTTCGGGCTCCACGGGCGCTCCTGACGGCGTCGGGCGAATGGCGGCAGTCAGTATCACGGAGGGGCACCGAACCTGAAACCGGACAAACGGCCTGTGTCACAGGCCGGGGGTATGATGGCTGGCGCGGTGAACGCCAAGGGTTTGTCAGGTTAACTCAGGGTAAATTGACTGGCTTTTCCGCCCATTGTCAACAGGTTTTCGATCGAGAAAAAGGGGAATGTTTTGTTTCGCCGATTCGGGCAATGCGGGTCGGCATGTCGGACCACCGGGAACGCGGGCGTGCAGTGACTGAAGCAGTAATGACCAGGTGTTTCTGGCAACCTCCGATGAGCAAGCAGGCACCCAAGGTCGAGCTCAAAGTGGCGGTTTCCTCCGCCGATCTGCGTTCCCTCGGTGCTGATGTGAAATGCGGCACAACCCGCCGGATCTACTTTCTGGACACGGCCGACCTCGCCCTTCAGCAGCACGGGCTCATCGTGCGCCTGCGCAGCACCAAGGGGCGCCCGAGCGACGCTGTCGTGAAGCTGCGCCCGGTGCTGCCCAAGGCGCTGCCGGGGTGGCTGCGCAACGACAACGGGTTCGCGGTCGAGATCGACGCGCTGCCCGACAACTACGCCTGTTCGGGGGCGCTCAAGCGCACCCTCGGGCGGCACGAGGTCGAGCGCACGGTCGCGGCCCGCAAGCCGCTCGCTCGGCTGCTCTCCGGTCGCCAGCGGCGCCTTCTCACGGCGTACGCCAATGTGCCTCTCGACAGCCTGCTGACGTTGGGCCCGGTCGAGGTGCGGCGCTGCCGGTTCGAGCTCGCGGCCTCCGACCATCCGCTGGTGGCCGAGGAGTGGACGTTCCCGGACGGGTCGTCGATCGCCGAGCTGTCCACGCGCTGCCCGTCGGCCAAGGCGGCCCAGGTGGCGGCCGAGACGTCGAGCGCGTTGCGGGCGCACGGCATCGTTCCGGACGACGAGCCCCAGGTGACCAAGACGGAGGCGACGCTCCGGTATTTCAGACCTCTATTCGCGAACCCATGATCACTGTGTGGTCGCGAGGCAGGCTGAAGTATTCGGCGGCGTCGGCCGTGATGTACGACGTGGCGATGAACAGGCGCTTGCGCCAGGGCGCCATGGTCGGCGACGGGCCCCGGCCGAGCTCGATCTTCGACAGGAAGTAGGACGCCTGGTCGACCGAGATCTGGCCCTCGGTCAGCTCGGCGTCGAGCATCTGCAGCAGGGCCGGCACGTCCGGCGTCTCCATGTAGCCGTAGCGCGCGGAAACGTGGGTGATGCCGTCGCCCGCGTGGCCCAGGTGGTCGACGAGGATCCGCTGATCGTCGGCGAGCCGCGGCACGGGCAGGGTTTCGATCGACAGGACGACCACGTGCTCGTGCCGGACGTGGTTGTGCTCGACGTTGGCCCGCAGCGCGAGCGGGGCGGTCTGCTTGCCGCGGTTCAGGAAGATCGCCGTGCCGGGCACCCGGCTCAGCGGCGGTTCGCGGTTCTGGATGTCGTCGACGAACTCGCTCAGCGAGCCCTCGGCGCGGTCACGTTCCGCGGTCACGATCGCCCGGCCACGCTGCCACGTGGTCATGACGGTGAACGCGGTGAGACCGATCAGCAGCGGCAGCCAGGCTCCGTGCACGAGTTTGGTGAGGTTGGCGCTGACGAAGAGCAGGTCGATGGCGAGCAGCAGACCGCCACCGATGACCACCGCCCACAGCGGCGTCTTCCAGCGCACCCGGGCCAGATAGAAGAAGAGCAGCGTGGTGATGGTGATCGTGGCCACGACGGCCATGCCGAACGCGTAGGCCAGGGCGGCCGAGCTGCGGAAGGCGAAGACCAGCACCAGCACCGAGACCATGAGCAGCCAGTTGATCCACGGGACGTAGATCTGGCCGAACGCCGACTCCGACGTGTGGACGACGCGCAACCGCGGAAGGTAACCGAGCTGACCGGCCTGGGACGCCACCGAGTAGGCGCCGGTGATGACCGCCTGGGCCGCGATGACGGTGGCCGCGGTGGCCAGGATCACCAGGGGCAACCGGGCCCAGTCCGGCACCAGCAGAAAGAACGGGCTCGTGACCTTGCTCTCGTCGCCGAGCAGCAGCGCGCCCTGGCCGAGGTAGCTGAGCGTGCTCGCCGGCAGCACGAGGCTCAGCCAGCCGATCACGATGGCCTTCCGGCCGAAATGCCCCATGTCGGCGTAGATCGCCTCGGCGCCGGTGACGGAGAGGACGATGGCGGCGAGCGCGAAGAACGCGATGTGGAAGTGCCCGGCGAGAAAACCGATCGCGTACGTCGGGGACAGCGCCTCGAGGATGCGGGGTTCCCGCGCGATCCCCCAGATGCCGGCCGCGCCGATGGCCGTGAACCAGGCGATCATCACCGGGCCGAAGAACCGGCCCACCGCGGCCGTGCCGTGCCGCTGGAACGCGAACAGGACCACGATGATCACGGCGGTGAGCGGCACGACGATGCTCTGGAGCCCGGGCCGGACGGTTTCGAGGCCCTCGACCGCCGACAGCACCGAGATGGCCGGGGTGATCATGCTGTCGCCGAAGAACAGCGAGGCGCCGAAGACGCCCAGGGCAGCCAGGAACACCGCGCTGCGCCGGCGATTGGACGACCCCCAGCGGCGTAGCAGCGTGATGAGGGCCATGATGCCGCCCTCGCCGTCGTTGTTGACCCGCATGACCAGGGTGATGTACGTCAGCGTCACGATGATCATGACCGACCAGAAGATGGTCGACACGACGCCGAGGATGTTGCCCTCGCTGATCGGCACGGGGTGCGGGTCGGCCGGGTTGAAGACGGTCTGGATCGTGTAGATCGGGCTGGTGCCGATGTCGCCGAACACCACGCCGAGGGCGCCGATCACCACGGCGGCCTTCAGCGTCGAGTGGCCGTGATGGGGCGCTTCTTGGCTCACCGGCTCATTCTGCGCGCCGATACCCCCTTCGGGTGGCGTGTCGGCAGGTGTCGCCCGCCACGGCCCGAATGGGTTTGGCGTCACGGACCGTACGGATTCAGCCCCCGGCGGCGCGTGCTTCGGCCACTTCCCGCCCCCGCTCGGAGGCCGGGAAACGGTCGAGCATGGCGCGCAACTCGGCCGCCGCGACGTTGGCGCCGAACGCCTCGGTGCCGGGCTCCAGCCGTACGCCCTGGGACAGCGACCCGGCAATCACCGGATCGAAGCCCAGCCCGTCGACGAGCGCCGCGACAGCGGCGACGTCGGCCTCGCCGTCCCCCGCCACCGCGATCGCCTTGCGACCGGGCGCGCCCGCCGGCAGCGCGCCCTCCTCGAGGTCGTGGTAGCCCATGTGGTTGAAGGCCTTCACGATCCGCGAATCGGGCAGGAACGCCTGGACGATCTCGCTCGACGACGTGCGGGGGTCGGTGAGGTCGTCGCGGATGCCGTCGACCTCCCACCAGTAGTTCATGGCGTCGACGACGAGCTTGCCGCGCAGCGCGTCGACCGGGAGGCTCTGGTGCTTGCCCAGCGGCAGCGCGAGCACCACGATGTCGGGCCGGACGGCCGCGTCCCGGGCCGTGGTGGGCTCGGCCCCGGGCACCAGCACCCCGATGATCAACCTGATCTTCGAGACGTCGCCCGACCCGGCGATGAGCACCTGGTGCCCGGCGGCCACGGCCAGCCGGGCCAGGACGGTGCCGACCTTGCCGGCGCCGAGGATGCCGATTGTCGCCATGGCTCAGGCCGCCAGCAGGTCGCGGGTCATCGGGAGCACCTTGCTGCCGTACAGCTCGACGGCGCGCAGGCGGGCGCTCGCGGGCGTCGATCCGGCCACGTAGATCAGGTCGAAGCGGCCGACGCCGAGCGTCTTGATCGCCTTGGCCATCTTGCGGGCCACCGTCTCGGGCGAGCCGATGTAGAGCGAGCCGTGCTCGACCTCGTGGTCGAACTCCTGCTTGCGCAGCGGGGGCCAGCCGCGCAGCTTGCCGATCCGGTCACGCATGACCTTGTAACGCGGGTAGAACACTTCCTTGGCCTCCTCGTCGGTGTCCGCGACGAACCCCGGCGAGTGCATGCCGACCGGGTGGGCCACGGTGCCGAGCTGGTCGGCGGCACGGCGATAGAGATCGACGTACGGGGCGAAGCGGTCGGGGGAGCCACCGATGATCGCGAGCATCAGGGGCAGACCGTACCGCGCCGTGCGGACCACCGACTGCGGGGATCCACCGACGCCCACCCAGGTGGAGAGGTGACCCGAGTCGGTCTTGGGAAAGACGTCGGCATCGGTCAGCGCTGCGCGGGTCGTGCCGCTCCAGGTGACCGGCTTCTCCTTGAGCAGCTCGGCGAACAGCTCGATCTTCTCCTCGAAGAGCACGTCGTAGTCGGCCATGTCGTAGCCGAACAGCGGGAACGACTCGGTGAACGAGCCGCGGCCCAGGATCACCTCGGCGCGGCCGTTGGACAGGCCGTCGAGAGTGGCGAAGCGCTGGAACACCCGTACGGGATCGTCCGAGCTCAGCACCGTCACGCCGGAAGCGAGCCGGATGTTCTTCGTGCGGCCGGCGATGCCGGCGAGCACGGTCTCGGGGGAGGAGATCGCGTACTCGGGGCGGTGGTGCTCGCCGAGCGCGATGACGTCGACGCCCAGCTCGTCGGCGAGGACAGCCTCGTCGACGACCTGGCGGATCGCCGCGCCGTACGAGAGCAGATTGCCGTTGTCGTCCTCCGGCACGTCGCCGAACGTGTCGAGGCCGAAGGTGATGTCACTCATGTAAGCCTCCAAGCTGATTGACGTGTCAATTATGCCCGCTACGATTGACACGTCAACTACAGGAGGTGTGGCCGTGGCCACTCGGCGCTTCCCGACCCGCGAGGAACTACGGGTCTGGCGTGATTTCATCGAGACCGGCGAGCTGGTCAGGTCAGCCATGGCCGCCCGCCTGCAGAAGGACGGGCTCTCGCCGGGTGACTACACGGTGCTCCTCGCCCTCAGCGAGGCGCCCGGCGAGCGGCTGCGCTCGTCCGAGCTGGCGACCGCCGTCGGCTGGGAACGCAGCCGCCTCTCCCACCACCTCGGCCGCATGGAGAAGCGGGGCCTGATCCGGCGCGAGGAGTGCCTGACCGACAACCGCGGCGCCGAGGCCGTGCTGGCGCCGGCCGGCCGGGCGATCTTTCAGCAGGTCAACCGACCCCACCTGCGCGACATCCGGGAGATATTCGTGGACGCGCTGACCCCGGCCCAGCTCGAAGCGGCGGGCGAGATCATGGCCGCCCTGCGGGAGCACCTCACGCGGGAGTAGAAAGGTGGTCATGGCTCGTATCGCGGTGACCGGTGGCAGCGGCAAACTCGGCCGCGCCGTAGTGCAGGATCTGCTCGACCACGGCCGGCAGGTCGTCAACCTCGACTCGGCGCCGTCCGCCGACGTGCGGGTCGACCTCGCCGACTTCGGCCAGGTGGTCGGCGCGCTGACCGCGGTCGACGACCGCTACGACGGCATCGACGCCGTCGTGCACCTGGCCGCCATCCCGGCGCCCGGGCTGCGGCCCAACGCCGCGATCTTCCACAACAACGTGCCCGCCACCTACAACGTCTTCGAGGCAGCCCGGGTGGCCGGCATCAAGACGGTCGTCTGGGCGTCCAGCGAGACCGTGCTCGGCCTGCCGTTCGCGAGCACCCCACCGCCGTACCTGCCGGCCGACGAGAACTGCGAGGCCCGCCCCAACTCGGCGTACTCGCTGGGCAAGCACCTCGAAGAGCAGATGGCGGCCCAGTTCTGCCGCTGGGACCCCGAGCTGACGATGATCGGCCTGCGCTTCTCCAACGTCATGGAGCCGCACGACTACGCGGCCTTCCCCGGCTACGACGCCGACCCCCACCTGCGAAGCTGGAACGCCTGGGGCTACATCGACGCCCGCGACGGCGCCCAGGCGGTCCGCAAGGCGCTGGCCTACTCCGAACCCGGCGTCGAGATCTTCGTGATCGCCAACGCCGACACGGTGATGAGCCGCTCCAGCGCCGCCCTGGCCGCCGAGGTCTTCCCCGACCTGCCGATCACGAAGGAGCTGGGCGAACACGAGACCCTGCTCTCCATCGACAAGGCCCGCCGCCTGCTCGGCTACGAACCCGAGTTCAGCTGGCGCACCGAAGTCTGAAGCGGGGGAGCGATGGCGCGCCGATGACGAGCGCGTCGGTCACGGTTGACGCTCGTACGGGATCTTCTCGCCCGCTTCGACCGCGACCGGCAGCCGGTTCTCCGCCGGGGGCAGTGGGCAGGTGGCGAAGTCCGTGTAGGCGCAGACCAGGTTGGTGGCACGGTTGAAGTCGAGCGTGACCGTGCCGTCGGCGCCTCGAAGTCGACGCGGCCCGGCGACTCGTACACGTGCTCCAGTCCTTCGACCGCTGCGCCCACGGTGACGTCGCGTGGTTCGTCGAACGGCACGTAGCGTCCGGTCAGCTCCCACTTCTCGGTGGGCTCGTAGGCCGGGACGCCGTGGAATTGCAGTCGCAGCTCGTTCGAGGGGTGGCGCGGCCGGATGATGTCGAAGCCGCCGCGCTTGGCCACCTCGACGACCGCGTCGCCGAAGCCGGGGAAGACCCCGCCCCGCTCGGGCAGGACGCCGAAGTTGTGCCGCCCGGTGACCTCGGCGCCGTCGACGGTCAGCGACTCGCCGTCGGCCAGCTCGACGGTGACGCCGTCGGGGCCGGTGCTCCACTCGCCGGGCGCGTCGGGGAAGTGCCGCGGGGTCGCGTCGAGGAAGTTGAGGCTGGTGATGGCCAGGAATCCGTGCGGGTCGGCCAGGTTGCGCTCGTGGCCGGCGTGCCATTCGGCCCAGGTCTGGTTGCTCATGGGCCGACCATATCCCTACTTAGCCTATAGGCGATAGAGAATGTTAGGCTGCGTCACGAAGGTCATGAGCGCCAGCGTCAAGCCCCGGCTCGCTGGCCGGCAACCCTTGCGTTCGCGATGGGGTGCCCCGGGTGAAGACCTGGCCTGCGCCCGACCGGGCGTGGGCAAGCGCGAGCTTCTCCGGAGGCAGAGCCATGTCCGATCTCCTCGACATCGTCGGCGCCGACCTGACCGTCCCGGTGCCCGGCGGCGACATCCGCTTCGCCCACCTCGACTACGCGGCGTCCGCGCCGGCCGTGCGTGCCGCCGCCGACGCCGTACGCGACCTGCTCCCGTACTACGGCAGCGTCCACCGCGGCGCCGGCCTGCGCTCCCAGCGCTCGACCTTCGAGTACGAGCGGGCCCGCGAGACCGTGGCCGAGTTCGTCGGCGCCCGCGACGGGGACGCCGTGATTTTCACCCGCAACACCACCGACGCGCTGAACCTGCTGGCCCGGGCGCTGCCCGCCGGCACCACGACCATCGTCTTCGACGGTGAGCACCACGCCAACCTGTTGCCCTGGCCCTCGCCCGTGCGCCTGCCGGCTCCGGCCACCCCCGACGAGGCGGTCGAGGCAGTGCGGGCCGCGCTTTCCTCCGTACGGGGTCCGGCCCTGCTCGCCGTGACCGGTGCCAGCAATGTGACGGGCGAGATCTGGCCGGTCCGCCGACTGGCCGACATCGCCCACGCGCACGGGGCCCGGGTGCTCGTCGACGCGGCCCAGCTCGCCCCGCACGTGCCGGTCGACCTGGACGACCTGGGCGCCGACTACCTGGCCTTCTCGGGTCACAAGCTGTACGCCCCGTTCGGCGCGGGTGTGCTGGCCGGCCGCGGCGACTGGCTCGACGCCGCCGAGCCGTACCTGCGCGGCGGCGGGGCCAGCGCTTCCGTCGGCGACGCGCCCGGCGATGTCGTCTGGGCCACCGGCCCGGCCCGGCACGAGGGTGGCACCCCCAACCTGGTCGGCGCGATCTCGCTCGCCGCCGTCTGTGAGGCCCTGCTGCGGGCCGACCGCGTGGCCCTCCTCGAACACGAGCAGAGCCTGCTGGCCGCACTCGGCGGCGGCGTCTCCCTCTTCGGCGGCCGGGCGCCTCGCGTCGGCATCGTCTCGTTCGCGGTCCCCGATCCGGCCGGGGTGGCCGACCGGCTGGCCCGGGACTACGGCATCGGCGTACGGGCCGGGCTGTTCTGCGCCCACCCGCTGGTCCGCCGCCTGGGCGGCGCCGGCACCTGCGACACCGGCGGCCTGCTGCGCGCCAGCTGGGGCCTGGGCAGCACGCACGACGACCTCGACCGCCTGGCCACCGCGCTGACCGAGCTGGGCGTGTACCCCTGACCGCTCTCGCGTCCTTCCGGCGGCCGGGCGCATCGTCCATGCTGACCGTATGCCGATTCCCCGTGCCGTGGCCGTCGTCCGCTCCGGTCCGCGCGTGCTGGTCATCAAGCGGTACCTGCGTCGCCCGCACCCCTGCGTGATGTGCCCGGCCGGCGCGACCACGTGCGCCGGTCACCGGTACGCGGTGCTGCCCGGCGGAGGCGTCGAGCCGGGCGCGTCGGCGCAGGCGGCCGCGCTGCGCGAACTCACCGAGGAAACCACCCTGCGCGCGATCGTCGACCGCCGGCTGTGGGCCGGTGAGCACAACGGCCGCCCGGCCACCTATTTCCTCATGAAACAGGTGTCCGGCGAGCCGGTGCTGTCCGGCGACGAGGCCCGCGAGCACGGCACGCTCAACAGTTTCGAACTGCATTGGGCCACGGCCGACGAGTTCGACGCGCTCAACCTGCATCCGGCCGAGCTGCGCCCGCTGCTGAGCCGTTTGCTGAAGCGCGGGGTCGACGAGATTGTCAGGTCCATCGATGCTTAGCGTGTCGCCTCTCACCCGCCGTGCTGCCCTGGGCGTGTTCCGCGCCGGAGCCCGGCCCGCCGACGCGTACGAGTCGAACACCGACCTCTACAGCAACCTCAGCGAGGGAGTCGACTACGCCCGGCGCTTCCGGCGGCACGCGGCCCTCGACGACAGCGACGGCCCCGGCGGCAACTACCCCGGCACGGCGATCGTGGCCCTGCACGGCGGCGGCATCGAACCCGGCACGTCCGAGCTGTGCCTGGCCATCGCCGGTTACCACCCGGCCGGCGGCGCGACCGGTGGGCCGGTCTACGACTACTGGATGTTCGAGGGCATCCGGTCGTCGGGCAACGCGGCGCTGCACGTCACGTCGACGAGCTGCGACGACCCGGTCGCGTTGGCCACGGTGGCCGGCAGCCGCCGGGTGCTGTCGTTGCACGGCTGCTCGCCGGGTCAGGCCGGGCTGGGCGCCGATGCGGCCGCCGTGCTGGTCGGGGGCCGGGACGCAGGCCTCAAGGCGGCGCTGCTCGGGGCGTACGAAACCGCCGGTGTGACCGCGATCGACGCCGACACCGTGCCCCCGTTGAGCGGCGCCGACGCCGACAACATCGTGAACCTCAGCCTGCGGAGGTCCGGCGTGCAGCTCGAGATGACCACGCCGCTTCGCACGCGGATGTTCGGCACCAACACGCGTACGGGAAGAAAGAACACGACGCTGCCGAGCTTCTGGACCTTCGTCGACGCCACGCGGTCGGCGCTGGCCGGATGAAGGTGCGCCCGGCCACGGCCGACGATGCCTACGTGCTCGCCGACATCGTCATGGCGGCCACCAAGGCGCAGGGCCGCTGGCCGGAGCGGAGCCCCGAGCAGGACGCGGAATGGCGCGAAGGATTCGCCGAGTGGAGCCGGGAGCCGAGCCCGGGCAGCGAGCTCTCGGTGATCCTGCTGGACGACGAGGTGGTGGGCCGGCTCCGGGTGGTACGGCGGGAATCCGCCCTCCAACTGGCCGGGATCCAGCTGCTGCCGTCGGTGCAGGGCCGCGGCATCGGCACGTCGATCATCCGCGGCCTCCAGGATGTCGCGGCCCGCGAGGGCATTCCGCTCCTCATCGGCGTCGAGAAGGACAATCCCCGGGCCCGTCGGCTGTACGAGCGTCTGGGGTGCCGGCTCGAGTCGGAGAGCGACGAAGAATTTCTGCTGCGGTGGACACCCGGGGGTTAGCCTGAGCCGGTGAGAATCGTGGTGGTCGGCGGCAGCGGGCACATCGGCACGTTCCTGGTTCCCCGGCTGGTGCGAGCCGGCCACGAGGTGGTCAACGTCAGCCGGGGGCAGCGGTCCCACTACGTCGACGACCCGGCCTGGTCGCAGGTGCGGCCCGTGACGGCCGACCGCGACGACCCGGCGTTCCCGGAAACCGTGTCGGGGCTCCAGCCCGACGTCGTGGTCGACCTGATCTGCTTCACCCTGGAATCGGCGATCGCCCTCGTCGACCGGCTGCGCGGGCAGACCGGGCACCTGTTGCACTGCGGATCCATCTGGCGTGCCGGGCCCAGCCTGAAGCTGCCCGTCACCGAGGAGAACGGCCCGCCGCCCCTAGGCGAGTACGGCATCGCGAAGGACGCCATCGCCCGGATGCTCAAGGAGGAGACCAGATCCGGCGGGCTGGTCACCACGTCGGTGCACCCCGGGCACATCGTCGGCCCGGGGTGGCATCCGATCGGTCCGCTCGGCAACGTCGACCCCGCGGTGTGGCGCACGTTGTCGGCCGGGGACCCGCTCGACGTCCCGGGCATCGGCACCGAGTTCATGCACCACGTTCACGCCGACGACGTGGCCCAGATCTTCGAGGCCGCCATCGACCGGCGCGAGGCCGCCGCGGGTGAGGACTTCAGCGCCGTCGCCCCGTCCGCCCTCAACGTCCGCGGGTACGCCCGGATCGCCGCCTCGTGGTTCGGTCAGGAGGCCCGGCTGCGCCCGGTGAGCTGGGTCGATTTCCGCCGTACGGCCGGCGACGAGGCGGCCGAGACCAGTTGGGAACACCTCGTCCGCGACCACTACTTCAGCATCGACAAGGCGCGCGCCCTGCTCGGCTACGCCCCCGCATACGAGCCGGAACAGGCGATCCTCGAAGCCGTCCGCTGGCTGATCGACCACGACCAGCTGGACGTCGCTACCCCGCTCACGGTCTGACGCCGCCGTGCACGGCTACGGGCTGGCCGTGCCCCGGCACGACGGTGTCGAAGTCGTGCGCCAGGCCGAGCTTCTCCATCACCCGGGCCGACCGCGTGTTCTCCACGTGCCGGATGCTGATGATGCGATCGAGGCCGGCCTCCTCGAACCCGAACCGCAATGCAGCCGCGGCCGCCTCGGTGGCATACCCGTGGCCCCAGAACGGCCGCCCCAGCCGCCACCCGATCTCGACCGCCGGTAGCACCTCGGGCAGGAACGCCGGAACCGCGAGCCCCGCCCACCCGATCAGCTCGCCCCGCCGCTCGACGGCGAACAGGCCGAAGCCCTGTTCCGCCCAGTCGCGTCGCATCTTCCGCAGCCCTTCGGCGCTCTGCTCCCGGTCCCGCACCGAGCCGTCGAGGATGTAGCGCATCACCTCCGGATCCGCGTTGATCGCGGCGAGCCCGTCCAGGTCGTCGTCCCGCCACCCGCGCAGCACCAGTCGCTCGGTCTCCACAGTTCGCATGGAGCCATCCTGCCGGTGTCTGCACGTGCGTCGCCGGTGGCTCGGCCGTAGGGTCGCCGGTATGTCTGTCGCCGTGGCTGCGCCTCATCCGGCCGCGATCGAGGCTGCGCGCGCGGTTGTCGCGGACGGGGGCAACGCGTTCGATGCGGCGCTGGCCGCGGCGGGGGCGCTGGCCGTCGTCTATCCGCATCAGTGTTCGGTGGGTGGCGATCTGGTGGCCATGGTGCGGCCGGCCGGGTCGGCCGTGCGGGCTGTGCTGTCGATCGGCGCGGCTGCCCTGGACGCGCGGGTGGAAAGCATGCCGTTGCGCGGGCCGCAGACGGTGACCGTGCCGGGAGTGGTCGCGGGCTGGGCCGCGGTGCAGTCGCTGGGCGCCCGGCTTCCGCTCGGCGCGTTGCTCGCCCCGGCCATCGGGTTCGCGGCCGGCGGCGTCGAGAAGAGCAAGGGATTGCGTACGGCGATCAGCCAGGGCCTCGACGTCATCCGGGCCGACCCCGGTCTGGCCGCGGTGCTGCTCGGGCCCACTCTCGTGCAGCCGGCGCTGGCCGAGACCCTGACCGGGATCGCCCGGGACTGGCGGTCCTTCTATGCCGGTCCGCTCAACCGCAGGCTGGTCGCCGGGCTGCGATCGCTGGGCAGCGCGCTGTCGGCAGCTGACTTCGCCGCGCACGCGGCCGAGGTGGGGGCGCCGCTGAGCCGTACGGTCGGGGACGTGGCCTGGCATGCCGCGCCGCCGCCGGTGCAGGGCGCCACGTTCCTCGCGGTCGTCGGCTCGCGGTCACTGGTGGCCGACAGCCGTCGCGCTCAGGCCGCTCGCAACGCGCTGCTCGGCGACCCCCGCGGCGGGCCGGTCTCGATCGACGGGCTTCTCCTGCGTACGCGGGAAGCCTTCGACCCTCGACCCGAGCCCCCGAAACCCACCGGCGACACGGTGGCCGTCACCGCCACCGACGACGAGGGCAACGCGGTGACGATCATCCAGAGCGTCTTCGAGAGCTTCGGCGCGGGCCTGCTCGAACCGGCGACCGGTGTGGTGCTGCACAACCGTGGCACGTCCTTCAGCCTCGACCCGGCCCATCCCGCGCACTTCGGCGGCGGTCTGCGCCCGCCGCACACCCTGTGCCCGACGATCGCGCTGACCCCGGGCGGCGTGGTCGCGCTGGGCTGCCAGGGTGGCCGGGCCCAGCCCTGGATCCTGGCCCAGCTGGCCCCCGACGTGCTCACCGCGGACGCCGCCGAACTGGTCAGCCGTCCACGATGGATCGTCCGCGGCGACGACCTGATCGTCGAGCCCGGCCTGCCCCCGCTCGACCCGGCCGGCCTCACGGTCACGACCACCGCGGGCCCGCACGACGACGCGGGCCACGTGCAGCTCGCCCGGCTGCGCTCCGGAACCCTCGACGCGGGCAGCGACCCGCGCGCCGACGGCCTCGCCGCCGTGCTCACCACCTGAGGCCGCGGCTACGCCTTCACGTGTTCCGGTGCCCGGCCTCGTTCGACCACTCGCCGTCCACGGCGATGCAGTGATCCCGCACGGTCAGGCTGAACCGTTCGGGGCGAGGCAGCTCGGCTGAGCGCAGCTCCCAGGTCCCCTTCTCATTGCGTACGGCGGAGTTGAGCATGACGCCCGTGCCGAAGCCCGCCAGGGTGAGATGGTCGCCGGGCGCCGCCGGTGGCCGATGCGGTCGCTCGACCCGGCGGCTCCACCGCTCCGCCAGCCGGGCGAAGGCACGCTCGCGAAACCCCCACGGCCGGCGGGCCGCGCTTCTCGCCGCCGAACCGGCGTCGGCCAGCAGCTCGGCCAGCTCCGCCAGCGGAACAGCGCCGACCATCTTCGCGTACCGAACCATCCTGATCCGCAGCATCACCTCGTACAGGGCGAACGCGGCGCTGTAGGCCGCCCCGGACGGCTGGCGCAGCCCGGTCTCCTCCTGCGGCTGCCACGGTGGCGTCGTCGCGTCGGCCACCCGCCCGGCCCGCGACAGATGCCACGAACTGTCCTCGATCGTGACCTCGGCCGAAGCCGCGCGCGCGAATCCGCGGTGGCCGAACTTCACGTCTGCACCGTCCTCGCCGACCGTCAGGGCGACCCCGTCCCCGTCGCCGTCGTCGAACCGGCAGTCACCCACGCCGGTCAGATACAGCTGCACCTTCGCCGCGCCGGGCACGCCGTACCGCCGCGGAACCTCGAACCCGACATAGCCGCGGAGCCCCGCCCCGGCTCGCTCGACGCGGATGGAGTCGATGCACGCCCGTCCGAGGTCGTAGTCCTCCCCGAGACTCGCGCTCAGCGGCTGCACACCCGGGTGCACGAGGCCGCGACAGTCGCGATGACGCTCCGGCGCGGCCGGCGGCAACGTCTCGAGCGAGTAGCCGGCAACGGCCGCCTGCTCGACCACCCACTGCCGGCGCTCCGACCCGAGCGCGGCCATCCACTCGAGGGCGGTCCGTCCGCATGCGGCCCGTTGCCGCCGCGGAGCAGTCAACGCCCCGAAGAGCGGCCCGGAGTTGTTGCACCACACATCCGCGACCTGCACGACCCCGGTTCGATCGAAGGAAGGGCCGTCCGCCGTCAACTCCGCGATCCGGGCCACCGACCGATCCAGCAGGGCCGCCAGGACCTCGGTCGGGTCGGGCGCTCCGATCATCACCACACGGTAGACGGACAGCGCATCGGCCCGCGTCGGGTGAACCAGGAGGCGTGATGGCGCCGTGTAGGTTGCGGAGTCGGAGCTCGATGGGATGGCGGTTGATCGATGGATGACATGACCAGCATCGATGCGCCTGCGGTGCGGGCGATGGGCGTGGCGGTGACGGAGATCGGCGACGAGATCGCCGGGGCGGCCGCGCTGATTCCCGGGTGGGAGTACGCGGGGCAGGGCGCTGTCGAGGGCGCCGAGGTGTGTGAGAACTCGATGGCCCACGCGGCCCGTTTCTGGCAGATCACGGTCGAAGGGCTGGCCGGGCTGGTCCGCGACTACGGCGGCGAGCTGCGCGCGGCGGCCGGGGATTTCGTGGCCACCGATCAGGGCGCGGCCGACCGCATCCAGGTCGCCGGGAAGCCGGGATGACGTCATGACGATCACGCTGCGGGGGCTGCTCGACGCTGACACCGGACGGCTCGAGACGGTGGCCCGGCACTGGGACCGGTTGGCCCGTACGCTCGACGCCGCCGTGGAAGACCTCGGCCGGGACACTCGTGAGCTGCCGAACCACTGGCCGGCCGGGCCTAGCTCGCAGGCCGCGCAGGACAGGGCGGCCGAGCTTCGCGTGCAGGTCGGCAACGGGCAGACGCACTGCGCCGCGATCGCCTGGATCATCCGTGACTTCGCGCTCGATCTGGGGCAGGGGCGGCGCCGGCTGCTGGAACTGGTCGAGGAGGCGCGGGCGGCCGGGTTGCGGGTCGACCTGGAGGCGGGCGTGATCACCGCGCCGATCGCGGTCGCCGCCGGGGCGGGGGCCGTCGACGCGTACGCCCGGCAGATCGGCGAAGTCCTGGCGGCGGTCAACGACATCGATCGGAAGGCGGCCGCCGCACTCGGCGAGCACACGTTTCGTGAGGACGTACTGCCCGACGCCGAGCAGTCGCGGTTCGACGACGTCTCGATCCTGGCCCTGGCCAACTGGATCGACACCAGCCAGGCCGACTACTGGAAGGGCCTGCACTCCCTGCACCAGGAGCGGGCGATCGCCGAGTTCCCCACGATCATCGGGGCCGCGCGGGGCCTGCCGCCGAGCGACCGCGACACCGCCAACCGCATCCTGCTGCGCCGGGCCAAGGACGACCTGCTGGCCACCCGCGCCCGTCAGGAGGAGCAGCACGACGGCGCGATGAACCGGGCCCAGCTCGACCTCGACCGGCGGCTGGCCGCCATCACCGACCTGGAACGCCGGTCCGAGGGGCGGCACCTGCTGGCGTACGAACCGGGCTCGGAACTCCAGGCGCAACTCGCCCAGCGGTGAAAACCGGGTCGCGCGGGGCCGGGGGAATTTCCGGGCGGATAGCATCGTCAAGGTTCTGATGGGCTGTCCCGTACCAGAAGGAGATCACCGTGTCCGCAACCCGTACCCCCGCTGTGGCCGACCCTCTCGTCGTCCCGGCCGGGACTACGGCCGCCGATGCGGTGGCCGCAGCCGGCCTGCCGACGACCGGCCCCAAGGCGATCGTCGTCGTCCGCGACGCCGGTGGCCGCCTGCGTGACCTCGACTGGCGGCCCGAGCTCGACACCGACGCCACGCCGGTCGCGATCGACGAACCCGACGGACTGAACGTGCTGCGCCACTCGGCCGCGCACGTGCTGGCCCAGGCCGTGCAGGACATCTTCCCCGAGGCCAAGCTGGGCATCGGCCCGCCCATCGACAACGGCTTCTACTACGACTTCGACGTGCCGAAGCCGTTCCAGCCGGAAGACCTCACGAAGCTCGAGAAGCGGATGCAGGAGATCGTCAAGGCCGGGCAGACGTTCCGTCGTCGCGAGTACAAGTCGCTCGACGAGGCCAAGGTCGAGCTGGCCGGCGAGCCGTACAAGCTCGAGCTGGTCGACATCAAGGGCGACGTCGACGACGCCGAGCTGAGCACGGTCGGCGCCGGCGAGCTGACCCATTACGACAACCTCGACAAGGAGGGCAAGCGCGTCTGGGGCGACCTGTGCCGCGGCCCTCACCTGCCGACCACCCGCTTCATCCCCGCGTTCAAGCTGATGCGCTCGGCCGCCGCCTACTGGCGCGGCTCCGAGAAGAACCCGCAGCTCCAGCGCATCTACGGCACCGCCTGGCCGTCGCGCGACGAGCTCAAGGCGTACCTGAACCGCCTGGCCGAGGCCGAGCGCCGCGACCACCGCAAGCTCGGCACCGAGCTCGACCTGTTCTCGTTCCCCGACGAGATCGGCTCCGGGCTGGTCGTCTTCCACCCCAAGGGCGGCATCATCAAGCGCGAGATGGAGGACTACGTCCGCGCCCGCCACATCGAGGAGGGCTTCCAGTACGTCAGCTCGCCGCACATCACCAAGGAGGGGTTGTTCCACACCTCCGGGCACCTGCCGTACTACAAGGACACGATGTTCCCTCCGATGCAGCTGGAGGGGGCCGACTACTACCTCAAGGCCATGAACTGCCCGATGCACAACTTGATCTTCAAGTCGCGCGGGCGGTCCTACCGTGAGCTGCCGCTGCGCTTCTTCGAGTTCGGCACGGTCTACCGCTACGAGAAGAGCGGCGTGGTCCACGGCCTCACCCGGGTCCGCGGCCTCACCCAGGACGACTCCCACTCGTACGTGACGGCCGAGCAGGCCCCGGGCGAGATCAAGCACCTGCTGAACTTCGTGCTCTCCCTGCTGCGCGACTTCGGCCTCGACGACTACTACCTCGAGCTGTCGACCCGCGACCCGAAGAGCGACAAGTTCATCGGTACGGACGAGCAGTGGGCCGTCGCCACCAAGGTCCTCGAGGACGTGGCCGTCGAATCCGGACTCGAGCTCGTCCTCGACCCGGGCGGCGCCGCCTTCTACGGCCCGAAGATCAGCGTCCAGGCCAAGGACGCGATCGGCCGCACCTGGCAGATGTCGACCATCCAGTACGACTTCAACCAGCCCGCCCGCTTCGGCCTGGAATTCCAGGCCGCCGACGGCACCCGGCAAGAGCCCGTCATGATCCACTCGGCGAAGTTCGGCTCGATCGAGCGCTTCTTCGGCGTGCTCGTGGAGCACTACGCCGGCGCCTTCCCGGCCTGGCTGGCCCCCGTCCAGGTCGTGGGCATCCCGATCCGCGACGACCACGCGGGCTATCTGGCCGAGTTCGTGGCGAAGCTGCGGGCCGCCGGCATCCGCGCCGAGGTCGACTACTCGGACGACCGCATGCAGAAGAAGATCCGAACCGCGCAGCAGCAGAAGATCCCGTTCATGGCCATCGCCGGCGACGACGACGTGGCCGCCGGAACGGTGTCCTTCCGCTACCGCGACGGCTCACAGCGCAACGGCGTCCCGGTCGACGAGGCCGTCGCCCACGTGGCCGAGATCGTTCGCTCCCGTACCAACGTCGGGCCTTCTGCTGGGTAGCCGCTTTCCCCGCGCTTGGACGGCCGAGGCCGAGGGTGCCCTTTCCTGGCTTTGGCCAGGGGCTTCCTCGGCCTCGACCGTGCAGGGCTCCCGCACGGGTGCTTGCTCGGCGGCACGTCCAATTTCCACTATCTGTGCTTGCTCGGATGATTCATCCCCTCATGTTGAGGGTAGTTTTACACTCTGCACATGGTAAGGATGCCTCTTCTCAGCGTGGAGGAGTCCGACGAGCTGAAAAGCTTCGGGCGCCCCGTGAGCCGCTCCGCAGGTCAGCCGTTCTTTTTGGAGGGCGAGCCGGGCGATTTCGCGCTGCTGATCACCAAGGGGCACGTGAAGGCCATGCGGGGCAGCCCACCCAGGATCATCGACATCCGGGGGCCGGGGGCGATCGTCGGCGAGATGGCGGTCATCCGGGGACAGGCCCGGATGGCCAGCATCATCGCGTTCAGCGACGTCGAGGCGCTTTATCTGCCCGGGCCGGTCTGGCTCAGATTCCTCTATGACCACCCCCGAGCCATGCACGCGCTGCTGGCGATGACCGACGATCTGGCCGACCGCGCCACCAGACGTAACGTCGAGTCGGAACTGGCGATTGAGCAGCAGCTCGCCAAGAGGCTGGTCGAGCTGATCGACAGCGGGCTGGGTGAGCCGGCCGACGACGGGAGCGTCCTGCTCCGATTCAATCAACAGGACATCGCGACCCTGGTGGGCGCGAAGAAGCTCGACTCGGTCAAGAAGATCATCGCCCGGTTGAAGGCGGCGGACGTCGTCGCCACCGGGCGTCAGACGGTGACCATCAGCCAGCCGTCGGCGTTGCGTGACATCGCCGACGGCAATCTGACGGTCACGTGACGGGGAGCCTGCGATGTCCTCGGATCTGGTCGCTGTCCTCGCGGATCACGGGTCAGGTTTCGCCGCCGCCGCGTTGGCCGTGGCCGTGGGGGTGAGGGCGATCGCACCGGTGTGCTGTGCGTGGATCGAGCAGAGGTGGCTGACGCGGCGTTTCGGACGCGCGCTCGAGGGCGCTACACCGAAGCAACGAGCGAAGATCATTCGTGCCCTGCGGAAACTCGAGAAGAAAAAGCTCCCGATGGAAAGGCCTCGCTCCTGGCTGAGGAGGCGGTAGGCGGGTCGACGGCGCGTATGATCTCGACCGGGTGCCGCAGCGAATAGGGGCTGGACTGACGATGAGCGTGGCGCAGCGGCGAAAGGCGTTGTCCGAGGACAAGCTGATTCGTCGTTTCCTCGAGCTCAAGAAGGAACTCGGGCTCGACAGCCGCGACTTCGTCATCTTCGGCAGCGGTCCGCTTCTGGCCCATGGGCTGCGCGACGAAGTACGGGACCTGGACGTCGTCGCACGCGGCGAGACCTGGGACCGGGTCCGGGTCCACCAGGAGGGCAAGCCGCGACCCGGAAACATCAACGGCGCCAGCGTGGTCGAGTTCTGCGGCGGCCACATCCAGTTCTCGCGTGGGTGGATCTCCGACGAGTACGACGCCGATGAGCTGATCGACCACGCCGAGCACTTCGAGGGGCTGCCCTTCGCGCGGCTCGACGACGTTCTGCGCTACAAGAAGACGCTGCGTCGGTCGAAGGACCGCCTGGACATCGCGGCGTTGTCGCGGGAGCTGGACCGCTGCGACCGGGCCCGAGGCCACGAGGTCACGGCCCGCTCGTAGGGGTCTACGAGCTGACGGCGGAGGTCTGAGCCGACGGGGCCGCCTGCCCGGCGGGCGTTTCCTGCTCGGCCCGGGAGATGCGCAGCCACACCACGAAACCCCAGATCACGAACACGGCGTAGACGCCGTAGAGGATCGCCGACGGGTAGTAGCGGAAGTGCAGCAACTCGGGCACGCCGACCAGGTCGACGGCGATCCAGCAGAGCCAGAACTCGACCCAGCCGCGGGCCAGCGCGTAGGTGGCCAGCATGGACCCGACGAAGATCCACGAGTCGGCCAGGTAGTACCACCACGGGACCTCGAAGCCGGCGCCGACCGCCTGGAACACGTAGAAGCACAGGACCACCGCGAACAGGGCCAGGCTGCCGTAGACGACGCGCTGGCGGGCGGTGGCCCAGTGCGGCTTCACGGCCACGCCGTCGGAGTTGCGCTTGCGGTTCTGGTTCCACCGCCACCAGCCGTACACGCTGGCCACGACGAAGAAGACCTGCCGCGCGGCCTGGCCGAACAGGGGCGTGCCCTGGTCGTTGCCGATGGCCTGGCCCGCGAAGACGGTGAACAGCAGCACGTTGCCGACGATGCCGACCGGCCACGCCCAGACGTTGCGGCGCATGCCGAACAGCGCCGAGCCCAGCCCGAAGGCGTTGCCGACGATCTCGCGGTAGTAGATCGCCTGGTCCGCCGTCACCTGCCACTTGGCGTGGTAGAACGCGGAGAGTAGTTGGTCGAGCCAGTCCACGACTCATCGTAGGGCGCGGCGGGCGAGGCATAGTGGTTCCCGTGACCGAACCCACCTGCCCGATCGAGACCCGCCTCTATGAGAACGGCCGGCCGATCGCCAAGGATTTTCCGTACGACCAGGTGGCCCCGCTCCTCGACGAGCACCCGGACGCGGTGCTCTGGCTCGACCTGTTCCACCCCACCCCGGACGATCTGACCCTGGTGGCCCGGGAGTTCCAGCTGCACCCGCTGGCCGTCGAGGACGCCACGGTCGACCACGAGCGGCCCAAGCTCGACCGCTACCCCCACCACGTCTTCCTCAACGTCTACGCGGTCGACATCGCCACCGAGGACTCCCGTACGAAGTTCGGCAAGACCGAGATCAGCGTCTTCGTGACGCCCCGGACGCTGATCACGGTCCGCAAGTCGCCCAGTGACACGAGCAAGTTCGTCACCCGGTGGGAGGCCGACGCCGAGCTCGACGGCGGCGGCGTCGGCTGGTTGCTCTACGGCCTGCTCGACGTGGTGGTCGACGGGCAGTACGGGGCCGCCCAGCAGCTGGACGCGGCGATGGACCTGGTCGAGGACAACCTTCTCGAGGAGGGCGGAGCGCCGCGAGCGGTCCGTCTGCGGGGCATCGAGCAGCGGAAGTTGCTGGCCGCCCTGCGCCGGGCCGTGGCGCCCATGCCCGAGCTGGTCGGCCAGGCCATGCGCTCCGACCTGGGGCTGGTCGACGCCAAGCTGCGCCCGTACTACCGGGATGTGGAGGACCACGCGACCCACACCGTCGACGAGGTCGAGCATCTGCGGGACCGGATCGACGCGCTGCTGCAGGCCGACACGGCCGAGCAGGGCAACGCGCTCAACGACACCACCCGCAAGCTGGCCGCGTGGGCCGCCATCATCGCCGTGCCGACCGCGATCACCGGCTATTTCGGGCAGAACCTGCCGTACCCGGGCTTCGAGAAGTTCTGGGGCTTCGTGGTGAGCACGGTGTCCATCGTGTCCATCTCGATCCTGCTGTACTTCTATCTGAAGCGCCGCGACTGGCTGTGATTCGCGGGCACCCGGACGCCTTCCGGGTGGCGTAACCTCCCGGGGGATCCGGCCGGGGGAGGCAGTCATGTTCACGCTCATCTGGGGCGCGGTGCGGACCCGCACGGCCCAGGTGCTGACCGTGCTGATGCTGACCGCGCTGGCCGCCGCCGTCGCCGCGGCCGGGCCGTGGTTCGCCTACGCCAGCATCAACCGCGCGGCCACGGCCGACGTGACCGCCGCCCCGCCCGAACAGCGGACCGTGTCGGTGCGGCAGATGGCCGACACCGCGGGCGACCCCCAGGCCGCGATCGACGACCTCGCGTCGAGGGTGCAGAGCCAGTTGCCGCTGCCGCAGGCCGACCCGGTGACCGGGCTGGCGCTGCCGCTCACGGCCAGCGCCGGCGGCGGCGCCCCGTCCATGAATCTCGCCTTCCGCGACGACTTCTGCGCCCACGTGCAGCTTGACGGCGCCTGTCCCGCCTCGCCCGGGGAAGCGGCGATCAGCGTCGCCGCCGCGCAGCGGCTGGGTCTCCGGCCGGGCGACCCGATGACCCTGCGGGCGTCGCCCGGCGCGGAGCCGATCGTCCTGACCGTGGTGGCGACGTTCACATACATCGACTCGGGCGGCACCTACTGGGGCAATTCGCTGTTCGAGGCGAACGGCGGCCTCGACCCGGCCTTCACGCCGATCGAGACGTTCCGGTCGGATCAGCTCGGGGAACCGTCCGTCACCTTCGACCTCACCGTGCCGGACGAGTTGTTGCGCGGCGAACAGGGGTTCCGGCTCGGCCCGGTCCTGCGCGAGGCCGAGGTGCGCCTCGCGGCCTCAGGCCTGCGGCTCGTCAACGCGACCGGGCCGCTGATCGAGGCGATCGACCGCAACCGGCAGGAGATCGAGGTCGGCGTCGTCGTCGCGATGGCGCAGACGCTGGTGCTCACCTGGTTCGCGATCGGCCTGGCCGGCCACTACACCGGGCGCGACCGGCGCGGCGACGCTGCCCTGCTCAAGCTGCGCGGCAGCACACGGTCCGCGATGCTGCGCCTGGTCTGGGGGCAACACATGCTGCCGCTGACCGCGGGCGCGCTGATCGGCGTGCCGCTCGGCTACCTGCTCGCGCGGTGGCTGGCCGGTCCCGTCGCCGCGCCCGTCGAGCAGCGGGAGGCCCTGCTGCTCTCCTTGGCCGCGGTTGTCGCGGTGCTGCTCGGCGGTCTCGTCGTGCTCGCCGTGGTCGAGGCCGTGGCGCTGCGCCGCCCGGTCGCCGAGCTGCTGCGCGAGGTCGGCTCGGGTCGTGGCGACTGGCGGGGCGGGCTGGCTGACCTGCTGCTGCTCGTGATCGCGGTGGCCGCCATCTATCAGGCCCGGTCGAGCGCGCCCGACAGCGGGCTGGCGCTCGCCGCTCCGGGCCTGGTCGCGCTGGCTGTGGCGTTGCTGGTGGCCCGGCTGCTGGCCCAGGCCGCCGACCGGGGTGGCGGGTTGGCGATGCGCACGGGTCATCTGCGGCTCGGCCTCACGTCGGTGCAGGTCTCCCGACAGCCCGGCAGCGACCGGGTGTTCGCCTTCGTCGTCGTCGCGGTCGCCCTCTTCGCCACCACGCTGGGTCTGACCCTCGGCGACAACCGGGCCCGGGCCGAGCGCAGCGAGGCTGAGCTGGGCGCCGAACGGGTGCTGTCGGTGCAGACGCCCACCCGCGCCACGTTGCTCGACGCTGTGCGCCGTGCCGATCCCGAGGGCGACCAGGCCATGGCCGTGGTCGTCGACCGCACCAACGCTCCGCCCTTGCTCGCGGTCGACAGCTCCCGGTTGGCCGCCGTGGCCCGCTGGCGCCCGGTTTACGGCCCGGCCGGCCTGCTCGCCGCGGCGACGGCCGACAACCCCGGTCCGAGGCCCGCGCCGGCCATCACCGGCGACCGGCTCACCTTGCGGCTGCGCAACGACAGCCGGCAACCGGTCGCGGTGGGCCTCTCCCTTCAGCACGAGGGCACCGGCCTGCCCGTCCAGGTGCGGTTCGGCACGTTGCGCAAGGGCGAGCAGTCGCTCACCGCGCCGGTCTCCGGGTGCCGTACGGCGCCCGGCTGCCGCATCCTGCGCTGGCAGCTCAGCAGCCCGGTCGAGGCCAGCGGCAGCGTCCCGCCCGCCCCGCCCCGCAGCGCGGTGACCCTGCGCGCACTGAGCCAGCAGGGGCCGTCGGCCGAGATCCTCGGCCGCAGCCAGCTCGGTGACATCGCCCGGTGGCGTTCCGGCACGGCCGGCGCGGCCCTCGACATCGCCACGGTCGACGGGAACCTGCGTATCTCGAGCGACGAGAACCGGGCCGGCACCCCGGACATCGGCATTCAGGTGTACGCCGTGGACAGTGCCCTGCCGCCGCCGGTCGTGCTGGCCGGGCCGCCGCCGGACGAGTGGCGGTTCAAGGAGCCGTCGATGTCGTCGCTCGGCGATCAGCCGGTCCCGGTACGGGTCGACGGCACCACACGCGTGCTGCCCGCGGTGGGCAGCAACGGTGTTCTCATCGACCTCGAGACCAGCCGCCGCATCGCCGGCGACGCCGACGCGCCCGGTGAGTTCCAGGTCTGGCTCGCGCCCGGGGCCGGCCCCGGCATGGTCGACGCGCTGCGTGCGGCCGGGCTCGTCGTCACCGGCGAGGACACGGTGGCTCGCCGATCGAGCCGGTTGGCCGACCAGGGGCCGGCCGCGGTCGCCCGGTTCGGGCTGCTCAGCGGGGCGGTCGGGCTGCTGCTGGCGGCGGCGACGCTCGGGGTGGCCGGCGCGGTCGACCGGCGCCGGCGGCTGGAGCAACTGCGGGCGTTGCGTCTTCAGGGGCTCCCGCTCGGGGCGGCGGTCGGCACGGCGTACGCGGGGGCCTGGGTGTTGATCGTGGCGGGTGTGATGGTGGGGCTGGTGGCGGCGGCGATCGCCGACCCGCTGGCGCGCGTGGCTGTGCGCGGCTTCACCGACGGGTGGGACGTGCTGCCGCTGCCGGGCGCTCTGGGGTGGCCGGCCTTGGGGCTGGCCGGGCTGATCGCGTTCGGGCTGCTCGGCCTGGTCGGGTGGCTTTCGGTGCTGCCGCTGGTGCGCGGGCTGCGCGGCGGGGCGGCGGGGCGATGATGTCGCTGGTGCTGGCCATGGTCTGGACCAGGCGTGGACAGGCCGTCACCCTGGCGCTGCTGTCCCTGTTCGCGGTCGCCTCGGCCGTGGCCTCGCCGGCCTACCTGACGGCGATCGACCGGGCCGTCGCGGCGGGCCAGATCGAGACGTCCACGCCCGGCGAGCGCAGCCTCGTCATCACCGGCATGCAGGACGCCCGGGTCGACAGCGGCGCGCCGGACTTCACCGACGTCGGCGCCGCCCTGATCGAGCTGCCCGGATTCACCTATGTCTACGGCTCGTCCTACCCGATCATCGGGCTCCGGCCGGACAACAGCAACGCCGACCGGATGGTGTTCCGGCAGGACGTCTGCGCCCACCTGCGCATCGTCAGCGGCCGCTGCCTGGTCGGCGAGGACGACATCGTCGTCGGGGCGGCGACGGCCCGGCGCCTCGGGCTGACCGCCGGCGACCAGGTGGCCCTGTCGTCCGCGGCATATGTCGAAGTCCCGCAGCCGCTGTGGGTGAGGGACGGTGACCCCAGGCGGCTCGTCATCGCCGGCACCTACGCGGTCGAGGACCCCGAAGACGTCTACTGGGGCACGCACGGCTATTTCACGACCCTCCCCGGTGTGGGGGCTTCGGAGCCCGTCTTCACCGGTGCGACGACGTTCACCACGATGGACCACGGCCTGACCGACCTGTCCATCGACGGGCTGGCCGGCCCCGACGCGCTCGACCCCGACCGGCTCGGCGAGCTGCGTGCCGCCCTGCTGGAGCTGATCCGCAAGGCCACCGAGATCGGCCCCAACCTCCAGGTCAACACCGCCGTCCCGGCCCTGCTCGACCGCATCGACTCGGGGCGCGCGACGGCCCACCTGCTGGTGCCGGTGCTGGCCGTCCCACTCGTGCTGCTCGCCTGCTTCAGCATCTTCCTGGCGGTCGGCTACGGCACCGAGGGCCGCCGGCCCGAGCTCGCGATCGTCGCGTTGCGCGGCGCGCGTTGGTGGACCCGGTGGTGGCTGGCGATCGGCGAGAGTCTCGCGGCGATCCTGGCCGGCGCCGTGGCCGGCTGCCTGGCCGGCCAACTGCTGGTCAACGCGGTGGCCGCGGCTCGGTTCCCCGGCGTCGGCATCGAGGAGGGCTGGGATTCCCTCCGGTACGCGCCCTACGCCGCGCTGGCCGCACTGGCCGCAGCCGTGCTGGCTCAGCGGCGCCAGCTCGTCAGCCCGGTGGCCACGCTGCTGCGGCGGCCGGTGACCGCCGGCCGCCACCGCGCGATCACTCTCGACGCCGTGATCGTGCTGCTCGCCGTCGTTTCCGTGGGGCAACTCGTGATCACCGGCGGGTCGCTCACCGGCGTCGGCCTGCTCGCTCCCGCGCTGGTCATGCTGGCGCTCGCATTGCTCGCCGGGCGCGGCTTGCTGCCGCTGGTCACCCGGTACGCCTCCGGGGCGCTCGCCGCCGGCCGGCTCGGTCCGGCCCTGGCCGGCTTCCAGCTCTCCCGCCGTCCCGGCGCCCAGCGGCTCTTCGCGCTGCTGGTCGCGACCGTGGCCGTCGCCGGATATGCGACCTGCGCGATCGACGTGGCCGCCCGGGGCCGGGTCGTTCAGGCCGAGCTCGGCGTCGGCGCGAGCCGCGTGCTCGAAGTGAGACCGGTGCACCGTAGCCGGCTGCTGCATGCCGTAAGACAGGTCGACCCGGAGGGGAAATTCGCCATGGCGGCCGCCCGCCTGCGCAACACTGACGGCCGTGAACCGCTCGGCCTGGCCGTCGACTCGACCCGGCTGACCACCGTGCCGAGCTGGCCCGACGGCGCGCCGCCGGCCGGTGAGGTGGCGCGGGCGCTGCGCCCGGAGGCGCCCGCCGCGCCCACGATCGGCGGCCCCGACCTCAGGATCAAGGCGACCGCCGGCGGCATCGTGAAGGGCAAGGAGCTGCGGCTCAATGTGGCCGTCTCGTCGCTGACCGGGCTCGGCGAGACTCTGGTGGCGCTCGGCGACCTGCGCCCGGGCGAGTGGACCTACAAGCAGCGGGTCGATGCGTGCGACCAGGGCTGCCGCATCAACGGTTTCCAGCTTCAGGTCAACGGCAACGTGGTCGGCGTGACCGGCGAGCTGACCCTCGAGAGCGTGAGCGGCGACTCCTCCTGGCTGCAAGACGCGAGTCGATGGCGGATGGTCCGGCACGGCCGGGTCGGCACCGCCCCCGAGGGTCTGCGCATCGAGGTCGACGAGCCCGGCGGATTACCCGACGGCGCCTGGGTGCAGCCGGTCGACACGCCCTACCCGTTGCCGGTGGCCTACGCGGGGAGCCCGCCGTCCGGTGACGTGCTGACCGGCCTCGACGGCCGGCCGATGGCGGTCACCGGGGTCGTCGGCCTGCCCGCCGTGCCGCGCCTGGGCGAGCACGCCAGCCTGGTCGACCTCGAGTACGCCGACCGGCTCGCCACCGACGCCGCCCTGGCCCTGCTGCCCGAGGTGTGGCTCAACTCCCGCGCTCCGGCCGACGTGGTCGACCGGCTGACCGCCCAGGGCCTGACGATCCGCTCCGACACCCGGTCCGCGCAGGTCCTCCGGCAACTCGCTGAGCAGGGCCCGGCCCTGTCGCTCTGGTTCCACCTGCTCGCGGGCGGGCTCGCCGTGCTGCTCGGCGCGTTCGTCCTCGTGCTCGCGGCCGCAGTCGACCGGGCCCGCCGGGTCGAGGACCTCTCAGCGCTGCGCGTGCAGGGCCTGCGCCGCGCGACCATGAGCAGGGCGACGCTGTGGACCTACCCGGCACTGGTCGGCATCGCCGCGGTGACCGGCATGCTGATCGCGCTGGCCGGGTGGGCGGCGACCGCGTGGGCGCTGCCGCTGGCCGGGGTCGACCCGGTCGACCTGCCGTTGCCGTCCTGGCCCCGGGTGCTGATCCTGGTCGGCGTGACGGTGCTCGTGCTTCTCCTGCTGGCCGCCGTGGCCCTGGCCACGGGCCGCGATCTCCGTCGTCGAATAACGCCTTCCTGAGGGGACCACCACGTGAAGACACTCAGCGTCGCCGGGGCCGACCTCGCCTGGGACAGCGACCGCACGGTGCTGCGGGGCGTCTCGGTCGAGGCCCGCCCCGGTCAGATCCTGGCCGTCACCGGCACGTCCGGCGCCGGCAAGACGACCCTGCTCAGCGCGATGGCCGGCCTGCTGACACCGGTCGCCGGCGAGGTGCTGGTCGACGGCGAGCGGCTGACCGGCCGCGACCAGGCGGTGAAGCTCGGCGTCGTGCTGATCCCGCAGGACAACGGCCTGGCCGCGATCCTGACCGCCGCCGAGAACATCTCGGTCGCGGTCATCGCCACCGGCGGCACGGCAGCCGAGGCCCGCCGGCGCACGGCCGAGGCGCTCGAGCCGCTGGGCCTCTCGGGCCAGGCCAACCAGCTCATCGAGGAACTCTCCGGCGGCCAGCAGCAGCGCACGGCCATCGCCCGCGGCCTGGCCCTGCAGGGCGACATCCTGCTGGCCGACGAGATCACGAGCGAGCTCGACGCGGCCAACCGCCAGCGCGTCATGGAACTGCTGCGAGCCGAGGCCGCCCGCGGCGCCGCCGTGGTCTTCGCCACCCACGACCCCGAGGCCGCCGCCGCCTGCGACCGCGAACTCCACCTGGGCGACGGCGAAGCCGTCTGGGTGCGCGGTTAGGCCACGGTCTCCGTTCCGCCCGGGACGAGCGTGACCTCGCCGTCGATGTGCTGGACGGTGAACAGGGTGCCGGGCGGATACGAGCCCAGCACCTCGGGCGGCAGCTGCACGGTGCCGTCGCCGGCCACCACGGCGAAGTCCTGGCCGTCGCGGCCCTCGGCGCCGACCCGGCCGTCGCGGATGGTCACGGCGCGGCCCAGGCGCGCGCCGACCTCGTTGTCGTGGGTGACGACGACGATCGTGGTCTGGCGTTCGGCGT
This sequence comes from Paractinoplanes polyasparticus, assembly GCF_019710575.1. Lineage (GTDB taxonomy): Bacteria > Actinomycetota > Actinomycetes > Mycobacteriales > Micromonosporaceae > Actinoplanes > Actinoplanes polyasparticus. Next base: position 62,983 of record NZ_JAHWFK010000020.1, read on the forward strand.
TCACCGTCTCCATCGCGGCCAGCACCTCGTCGCGGCCGGCGGTGTCGAGGCGGCTGGTGGGCTCGTCGACCAGCAGCAGGCCCGGGCCGGAGGCGATGCCGACGGCGAGCGCGGCCCGCTGGCGTCCGCCGGGCGTGAGGTCGGCCAGTCGCTGGCGGCCCTGACCGGGCAGGCCGACCAGGTCGAGGATGCGGTCGGGGTCGTCGAGGGTGATGCCGCGGGTGTGGGCGGCGCGGCGCTGGGCCAGCCAGATGTTGCGGTGCAGCGACGCGTACGGCAGCAGGTTGCGGGCCGCGCCCTGCAGGACCACGCCGATCTCGGTGCCGCGCAGGCGGGAGATCTCGCCGTCGGAGAGCTTGCCCATGTCGTAGGTGCCGATGTTGATCCGCCCGGCCGAGGGCCGCATCAGCCCGGCCAGCAGGGCGATCAGCGTCGACTTGCCCGAACCGGACGGGCCGACCAGCGCGATCGTCTCACCCGGGGCGATCGACAGGTCGACACCGGCCAAGGCCACCACATCGCCCGCTTCGGCCCGGTAGATGTGCACCACGCGCCGGCACGCGACAGCGAGTCCGTTCATGGTGCCCAACCTAGCGTTTACGGGGACCGCATTTCTCACCCGTCGACCGGGCATTTTAGGGTGTGACCGTGCGCGACATCGCCGTTTTCTCCGGATCCGCCCATCCTGACCTTGCCGCCGAGATCTGCGACCACCTCGGGGTGCCGCTGCTGCCGATCCGCACCTCCCGCTTCGCCAACGACTGCATCGAGGTGCAGTTGCAGGCCAACTGCCGTGAACGCGACGTCTACCTGATCCAGCCGCTCGTTCCGCCGGTGCAGGAGAACCTCGTCGAACTGCTCTTCATGCTGAACGCGGCCCGGGGCGCCTCGGCCGGCCGCATCACGGTGGTGCTGCCGCATTACGCGTACGCCCGCAGCGACAAGAAGGACGCGCCGCGCATCAGCATCGGGGGCCGTCTGGTGGCCGACCTGCTCACCACGGCCGGCGCCGACCGGGTGCTGGCCATGACGCTGCACTCGCCGCAGGTGCACGGCTTCTTCAACATCCCCGTCGACCACCTGCACGCGCTGCAGGAGCTGGCCCGGCACTTCCGGCGCTACAACCTGGAGAACGCCGTGGTCGTCTCGCCCGACCTGGGCAACGCCAAGGAGGCGGCGGCGTTCGCCCGGCTGCTCGGCATCGGGGTGGCGGCCGGCGCCAAGCAGCGCTACGCCGACGACAAGGTGGTCATCAGCACGGTGATCGGCGACGTCGCCGACAAGGACGTGATCGTGCTCGACGACGAGATCGCCAAGGGCAGCACGGTCTTCGAACTGCTGGACCGGCTGCGCGAGCGCAACGTCCGCAGCGTCCGGGTGGCCTGCACGCACGGGCTTTTCGCGGCCGACGCGGTGCAGCGGCTCTCGGCCGAGAAAGAGATCGAAGAGATCGTCTGCACCAACACCGTGCCGATCCCGGCGCAGAACCACACCGAGAAGCTCACCATCCTGTCGGTCGCGCCCGCTCTGGCCGAGGCGATGCGCCGCATCCACAACGGCGAATCGGTCAGCGCGTTGTTCCATGACGCCTGACGGTCGGGTGCTCGACGCGCTGCTCGCGATGCAGCGGCAGAGCTGGGAGCAGGGGGTCGCCGCGCACGCTGCGCTCGACCTGGGCCGGGACGACCTGGCCTACCTGATGGCTTCGTCGGCGGTGGCACGGCAGACGCCCGACGGCCGGCTCGGCGGCCCCGACGACAACGCGGTCAACGGCGCGGCGTGCGGAGAGGCGGTCGTACGGGCCGGGTTCGCGGACGCCGCCCGGCGCCAGCTCGACTTCCTGCTGCACGATGCGCCGCGTACGCCGGACGGGACGATCTGCCACGTGCTCGGCTCGTCGCAGGTCTGGGCGGACACCGTCTACATGGTGGTGCCGTTCCTCGCGTTGAGCGGCGAACTGGACGAGACCGTGCGCCAAGTGCACGGGCACCGTCGGCACCTGTGCCGGGATGGGCTCTATTCGGCGATCGAGCCGGGCCGCCCCGCGCGCTGGGGTGGCGGCAACGGCTGGGTGGTGGCGGGAATCGCCCGGGCTGTCCGGCTGGCCCCGTCGCTGGTGTCGACGGATCTGCCGGCCCACGCGCGCGAGGTGCTGGACGCATGCCTGGCCCTGCGCCGCGACGACGGGTTGTTCCACGACGTGCTCGACGATGACACGTCGTTCCGCGAGACGAACGCCGCGCAGATGTTCGCCTACGCGGCCCTGACGGGCGCCGCTGACGGGTGGCTGCCGGACACCTATGCCGCCGTGGGCCGGGATCTGCTGGCCGCGGCCGCGCGCGAGGTCGACGAGCACGGCCTGGTGCGGAACGCGTGCGGCGCGCCGACCTTCGACCGGCCGGGGACCTCGGCCGAGGCGCAGGCTTTCCACCTGCTCGCGACGGTAGCCGCCGAGCGGAGGCCCGCGGGGTAGTGGTGTGCTGACGGGGGACGGGGAGGGCAGGACGCCGTCCCCCGCAGCTTGAAGGTGATCCGCCGGGTTGAGCTGGGCTCCTTTCACCGGGATCAATAGATGGGAGCGCTCCCAGAAACTGTAACGGCTGTCACTGTCCAGCGCCAGGGGGTGGGTGCCTCAGTGGAGCCGTCAGGTGGTGGCCGCGCAGGTCACCGTGGGGGTGGTGGCGGTTCCGGAGCCGATGTAGCCGAAGCTCGTCGTTCCGGCGGCCGGCAGGGCGCCGTTGTAGGCGGCGTTCTTGGCGACCAGCGAATTGCCGCTTGCCGAGACCGTCGAGTTCCACGACTGCTGCACCGACGGGGCGCTGCCGTAGGCCAGCGTCACCGTCCAGCTCTTGATGGCCGACGAACCCACGGTCACCTGGACCTCGCCCTGGAAGCCGCCCGACCACTGGCTGCTCGTCGAGTACGTCGCGGAGCACGCCCCGGCGGCCGGCGTCGTCGGGGGAGTGGTGGGAGGCGTGGTCGGCGGGGTCGTGGGCGGGGTGGTCGGAGGTGTGGTGGGCGGCGTGGTGGGCGGGGTCGTGGTGCCGCCGAAGTTCACGTCGCTGCAGAAGTAGTAGGACTGGTCGCTGTGGCTGGCCTGCCAGATCGTGTAGAGCAGGGCCCGTCCGCTGCGGCCCGGCGCGGACACCGGGACGTCGATCTCGACGCCGTCGGCACGCTGGGTCCACCGGGCGGCCGGGGTGTTGCCGATCTGCGAGACCTGCTCGAGGTCCGACCACTTCAGGGCCTGGGTGACCGGGTTGAAGCCGGGCTTGCTGACGTACACCCGGATGTAGTCGGCGCCGTGGCGGGCGCCGTCGAACAGCTTGACGTTGAAGCTGTTGCCGACGTTGGTGGCCTTCCAGTCGCCGATGGCGTCCAGGGCGCTGTAGCGGCCGCTTTCCGTGCGGCCGCCGCTGCACAGCTGGCCGTCGGGAATGGCGCCCTGGTGGTTGCCGGCGACGTTCTCGCGGAACAGCCCGTTCCAGTTCCACATGGCGTTCGGGTTGGCCTGCCAGGCCTGCCAGCACATGGGGTCCTCGGTGGCCATGGCCGGGTCCTGGAACTTGCTGCCCCAGCGTTCGAAGCAGCCGTAGTTGCGCGACGCCGGACCGGTGACGTTGCCGTGCGCGCTCGCGGGGGAGGCCGGCGCGAACAGTACGGTGAGGCCGGCGAGCAGAAGCCCGGCCAGCGCGCTGAAGAGAATTCTGGATTTCATGAGGGCATGTGCTCCGCATGGTCGGTGGCCCGGTGGACAGGCCAGAGGGATCCGCGGGAGCTGCCCTCAACTCCCGAATCGCATACACCGGCGGGTGTCGTAACACCGTTACATAAAATCGACGATTGTCAATAGTGGAGAAAACCCTTCGTTTCCCGTGCGCCGCGACAGGCACACTTTCGCGATGGACCCACTGAGCGCTGCGACCGATATGGGCGCCGCCGCCGACCTGAGCGCCGCAGTCAAGCTGATCGCCGGAGCCGAGCGGCTCGTCGTCTTCACCGGGGCCGGCATGTCGGCCGAGAGCGGCGTGCCCACCTTCCGGGACACGTTGACCGGACTGTGGGCCCGCTACGACGCCGGGGAGCTGGCCACCCCCGAGGCCTTCGAGCGTGATCCCGCCCTGGTCTGGGGCTGGTACGAATGGCGGCGCGAACTGGTCGAGCGGGTGCGGCCGAACGCCGGCCACGAGGCGGTCGCCCGTCTGGGCTGCACCGTGATCACGCAGAACGTCGACGACCTGCACGAGCGGGCCGGCTCGAAGAACCCGATCCACCTGCACGGCTCGCTCTTCGCCCCACGCTGTTCCGGGTGCGGGAAGCCGGCGGACGGGACCGCAGTTGGCGGGGCGGGTGGTGAAGGGCCGAGGACCCCGCCCGCTTGCGGGTTCTGCCAGTCCCTCGTACGCCCGGGGGTGGTCTGGTTCGGCGAGACGTTGCCGGTCGCCGCGTTGGAGGCTGCGGTGGAGGTCGCAGCCAACGCCGACGTGCTGATCACGGTGGGTACGTCGGGGGTGGTGTATCCGGCGGCCGAGATCCCGCAGGTGACCGCGAAGATGGGCGGCGCCGTCATCCAGGTCAACCCGCAGCCGACGCCGCTCGACCCGTTCTGCACGGTCAACCTGCGGGGACCGGCGGCCCGGGTGCTGCCCGAGATCGTCCGATGAATGGTTGCAAACCTGGCGAACCGGCACCACGCACCTCGTAAGGCGCGGATCATGTCGTCATGGGTGTCATGGCTTACCCCCTCCGGTACGCGCTCGCCGATCTGGCCCTGGCACTGAGCCGGGTCTCGCACGAACCTGCCGCCGTGCAGTCCACAGCTGCCCGCGCCGCCGCCGACATGATCGGTGACGGGGCCGGGGTGCAGCTGCTGCGCGACGACGGGCGCTACGACTCGATCACCTACCACCATGTCGACGACGGGCGGTCGGCCTCGCTGGCCCGCGTGCTCGATCACGTCGACCAGCTGCCCGACGACGACTTCTCGACGGCGCTGGCGGCCAGCCGCCGGCCCATCGTGCTGGCCGGCGACGGCGTCGAGCCGCTGGCGGGCGAGGAGCACGAGATCCACTCGGCCGTCCTGTGCCCGGTGATCGTCGACAACACGTACGCGGGATATCTGGTGCTGACCCGCGAGGCGCCGGGGTCGTTCTATTCGACGGCCGAGGTCGAGCTGGCCCGGGACATCGCCGGGGAGCTGGCGCTCGCCTGTTCCAGCGCGCGCGCCCTGGAGCGGCTGCGGGCCAGCGAGGAGCGCTATCGCCGGGTGCTCGAGACCATCCCCGAGGGGGTGCTTCAGCTCGATCCGGACGCCGTGGTGACGTACGCCAACGAACCGATCGGTGTCGTCCTGGGCATGCCCCGCTCGCAGCTCGTCGGCGTCTCGCTCCGCGGTTTCCTCAACGACCAGGGTCAGAAGGAGCTGGACCGGCGCATCACCGAGTGCCGGGAGGGTCGCTCCACGGTCGGTGGCACCCGGCTCATGCGGGCCGACGGGTCGCAGCGCAGCGTCCGGATCAGCATGATGCCGCTGATGGGCGATCACGGCGAGTTCACCGGCGTTGTCTGCATGGTCACCGACACCACCGATCACATCGACGCCCGCGGTCTCAAGCGTCAGCTCGACCACCTGCGCCGGCTGGACAGCCTGGGTCAGCTCATCGGCGGCATCTCGCACGACTTCAACAACCTGCTGACCGTGGTCGGCGGCTCGGCCGAGATGATCTCCGCCTCGACCGAGGAGACCAGCCAGCAGCACAAGCTGGCCGTGGACATCCTGGACGCGGTCGGCACCGGGCGCTCGCTGACCCACCAGTTGCTCGCGTTCGGCCGCAGCGACGGCAACCGCCCCGAGATCATCCCGATTCCGGACCTGCTGACCGATGTGCAGTCTCTGTTCAGCCGTACGCTCGGCGAGCACATCGGCCTCGACCTGGCGTTCGGCCCGGACGTGTGGGCCGTGCGGGCCGAGCGTGGCCCGCTGGAGCAGGCGCTGGTCAACCTGGCCGCGAACGCCCGCGACGCGATGCTGCACGGCGGCATGCTGCGGGTGGCCGCCATGAACGAACTGGTCGAGGCGGGTAAGGGCCCCGAGGGCGTGCCGCCGGGCCGGCTCGTGCACATCGTCATCACCGACACCGGCGTGGGCATGAGCGCCGAGGTGCGCCGGCGGGCGCTCGAGCCGTTCTTCACCACCCGCCCCACCGCCGCCGGTCTCGGGCTGGCCACGACCGCCGGCATCGTGCAGGCGCTGGGCGGCCACATCGAGCTCGAGTCCGAGCCGCGGATGGGGACGACGGTCCACCTCTATCTGCCCGCGGCCGAGGAGAAGCCGCTGGCCGTGTCCGGCCGTCAGGGCGCGCCGGCCGTTATCGGCCGGGTGCTCATCGTCGAGGACCAGCCCGAGGTGGCGCAGCTCGTGCAGCGCCTGATCGAGCCGGCCGGGTACGCCATCACGGTCGCGACCGACGCCCTGCAGGCGGTGACCCAGGTGGCCGCGGGCGCGCACCCCGACCTGCTGATCACCGACGTGGTGATGCCGACGATGACCGGCCCCGAGCTGGCGGCGGCGCTGCGGACGCACCAGCCGCACCTGCCGGTGCTCTACATGTCCGGCTACACGGCGGCATCGCTCGGTCCGCAGCTGCACCTCGACGACAACAGCATGCTGATCGAGAAGCCGTTCACCCGGTCGACGCTGCTCGGGGCGATCCGCACGCTGTCCGGTACCAGCACGAACGACACCGCCACGTCCAAGTAACGGCGAATCCGGGACTCCGACCGAAGGTGCGAAACCGGGCGTAAAGGCTTGCTATCCGAAGCGGACAAACAGCAATATTCCGGGGCATTGTCCGCTGCGGAAGGACCGTCGAGTGACCCAGCATGGCACGAGGGACCGGTTGAGCGTCGGATCACGCGCCGACACGCACGGCACGTCGACCATGGACCTGAGCGGACGGTGCGTCGGCAGCTCGTACGTCCTCCAGCGCCCGATCGGGCAGGGCGCCACGGGCACGGTGTGGGAGGCGCTCGACCGGGCCACCGGCGAGCCGGTCGCGGTGAAGCTGTTGCACGAGAGCCTGCTGCGCCAGCCCCGGTTGGTCACCCGCTTCGTGCAGGAGCGCACGATCCTGCGGATGCTGCGCCACCGCAACGTGGTGCGGGTGCACGACCTGTTCAGCGTGGGCGAGACCATCGGCCTGGTGATGGACCTGGTCAGCGGGGGCAGCCTGCGCGACCTGCTGCGTACCCGGCCGACCGTGGCCGTGGGCGAAGCGGCCCGGCTCACCGCGCAGGTGGCGGCCGCGCTGGCCGAGGCGCACGACCTGGGCGTCGTGCACCGCGACCTGAAGCCCGACAACATCCTGCTCGCGACCACGGACGGCCGCCTCGACACCCGGCTGACCGACTTCGGGGTCGCCCGCATCCTGAACACGCCGAGCATGACCACGCCCAACGCGGTCGTCGGCACCCCGCACTACATGTCGCCCGAGGCCTTCCACGGCGCGACGGCCAGCCCGGCAACCGATGTGTACGCCCTCGGCGTGCTCCTGTACGAGCTGGTCAGCGGCCGGCCGCCGTACCTGAGCGACTCCATCCCCGATCTGATGCGTCAGCACCTGGAGGGCAACCCGGTCCGCCGTTCCGGCCTCCCCGACCCGGTCTGGGACGTGATCATGGCCTGCATGGCGCAGAAGCCCCGCCTGCGCCCGACCGCCGCCGAGCTGGTGGCCGACCTCTCCGACGTGGCCCGCCGCTTCGCCGGCACACCCGCGCTGCCGCCACCGCCCGACGCCCTGTCCGCGCCGCCCCGATCCGCGCCCGTCCTGCACTCCGCGTCGCTCCCATCGGCCGACGACTCCTGGCTGGTCTCCCCGACAGCCGACCGCGCTGCCCGGTCCGGCCGCGCTGCCTCGTCGGACCCCGCCGTTCCGGCCGTCCGCGCCGAGCCGGTGTCTCACCCGGCGCCGTCGCTCGTGCCGCCGCAGCGGCATCCCGGGAAGCGCAACGCTGTCCCCGGCTGGCGCTGGGCCCGTCCCGGCGCCACGATGGCGCTGGTCGTCGCCGCGATGATCGCCTCGGCGGTGGCCACCACCGCGTGGAACATGGGCCGGGACGACGGCGAGACCAAGGACCTGGCCGCCCCGCGGGTGATCGTCGAAACCGCGCCCGCGGCCGCTGCCCCAACTCCCTCGACCGCCGCGCAGCGCCGCACGAACGTGTCCGCGAACCGGAACGCCGGCCGCACGCCAGCCGGCAACACGCGCCCGCTGCCGGCGGTGGGCACGCCGCCTGCCCCGGCGACGGCGGCTCCGACCGTACGGCCCAAGGCCGCGCAGAGACCCACCAAGCGCCCGCCGACGCGGTCGCCGCACCCCGAGGCCCAGCCGTACGGCCCGTGGCAGTGCAACCAGAGCTTCGCGATCGACTTCCGCACCAAGACCGCGGCCCGCGTCCAGCCCTGCCACATGCTCGGCCGCGACGTCCGCTACCAAGCTTCGGTGACCGCCCCCGGCGGCGGCCGCGGCCGCATCGCAGTAGCCCTGAAGGACGCCACCACCGGCCGCGTGGTCGGCCCCACCAGAACCTGCGACGACCTGATCTTCGAGGGCGATGCCGCCACCCGAACCTGCGGCCCGTCCGCCGCCAGCCCGCCCCGCGGCCACAGCTACGCCGTGGTCATGTCCTTCAGCTACGACCGCGACGGCCGCACCCTGAACAGCGAAGCCAAGGGCGCCACCTTCACCTGGTGACGCCGGGTCGCACCCGCGGGAATTAGGTGGAGGGGCGCCGCGTTACCGCCTACCGTGATCCGCATGTTCGCGCTCGGTGTGCAGCTGCCCCAAGGGGCGGCTCCCGTGTGCGTGCGTTCTCTCAGCGGCGCCGATACCCGAATCTGACCCTTCCCCAGCAGTAGCAGAACCGCAGGGGAAGGGTGGTTCGACCCTGCGGTTCTGGCGTGTCCCGACCGGCAATCGGGCGCGCATCCCAGTAATGCCTTGCATCCAGTGAGGATCGAGAAGACAACCATGGCCAAGAGCCAGTTCATCCGCAGCAAGCCGCACGTCAACATCGGCACGATGGGGCACGTCGACCACGGGAAGACGACCCTGACCGCAGCCATCACGAAGGTTCTCGCCGACCGCGACCCGGCCTCCAACCGGTACGTGGCGTTCGAGGGCATCGACAAGGCGCCGGAGGAGGCCGCCCGCGGCATCACCATCACCATCGCGCACGTCGAGTACGAGACGCCGAGCCGGCACTACGCGCACGTCGACATGCCGGGCCACGCCGACTACGTGAAGAACATGATCACGGGCGCGGCTCAGGTCGACGGGGCGATCCTGGTCGTGTCGGCGCAGGACGGCTCGATGCCGCAGACCCGCGAGCACGTGCTGCTCGCCCAGCGGGTCGGCGTGCCGTATCTGGTGGTGGCGCTCAACAAGAGCGACGCGGTCGACGACCCGGAGCTGCTCGACCTGGTCGAGCTCGAGGTGCGTGAGCTGCTGAGCGAGTACGGGTTCCCCGGTGACGAGGTGCCCGTGGTGCGGGTCAGCGCGCTCAAGGCGCTGGAGGGAGACCCGAAGTGGGTCCAGTCCATCGTGGACCTGCTGGACGCGGTCGACGAGTACGTGCCGGTCCCGCCGCGCGAGCTCGGCGAGCCGTTCCTGATGCCGATCGAGAACGTGCTCACCATCAGCGGCCGCGGCACCGTGGTCACCGGCAAGATCGAGCGCGGCACGCTGCGCGTCGGCGACCCGGTCGAGGTCGTCGGGCTCGGGCCGACCATCGCCACCGTGGCGACCGGTCTCGAGACGTTCGGCAAGTCGCTCGAGACGGCCGAGGCCGGCGACAACGCGGCGATCCTGCTGCGCGGCATCAAGCGCGAGCAGGTGCAGCGCGGTCAGGTGGTGGCGGTGCCGGGTTCGGTTACGCCGCACCAGAAGTTCGAGGCGCGGATGTACGCGTTGACGAAGGAGGAGGGTGGCCGGCACACGCCGTTCGCGACGGACTACCGGCCGCAGTTCTTCTTCCACACCACGGACGTGTCCGGCGGCATGGACCTCGGCGGCATCGACCTGGTGATGCCGGGCGACACGCTCGACAAGGTCGCGGTGACGCTGGGCAAGCCGGTCGCGCTCGAGGTGGGCGCGGGGTTCGCCGTCCGCGAGGGCAACCGCACGGTCGCGGCGGGCACGGTTACGGGCCTGCTCGACTAGCAAATGGGGTGGCCCCGGCCGATCTGGCCGGGGCCACCCGTCTATTCAGGACGGGTCCGAGCGGCGGCGTGGGAGGCGGCTTCACTCACGCTCTGTGAAACTCGGGCCACAAACGAGAAGAAGTAATACGCGGCGCGGGTCGCGGGCTCCTGCAGCGGCGCCCACAGCAGGCCCCTGACCCGCCTGCGCAGGGGCGCGCTTCGCCGGCGCCAGTCCGCGCACCATCGCCAGCCCCGGGCCAGCCCCCGCCCGGCCAGCACCACTTCGTCGCGGTAACGCCGCGCGGCGACCCGTGGCCGGAAGAGTTCGCTCAAGGGCGGTGAGTGGCTGTCGCCGGGCTTCCATGTCGGCCGGCCGGGCCACTGGAAATAGCCCCAGAAGGCCAGCGACAAGGTGCCGAAGACGACAAAGAACAGGACCGCCCTGAGCTCGGCGTTGCCGGTAATTTTGTCAGCATCGAACTTGTCGGCGTTGGCGTGCACTTTGAGCTGGAGCACCATCCAGAAGAACCACCCGGCGCCGAACTGGAGGATGGTCCAGAGCCAGAGACTCCAGCCGGCGAGGGTCCGCCCGTCGAGGAAACGCATCGGCAGGAGGGCGAAGATGAGGCTTTCCGCTCCCAGCACGACGAGCCAGTAACAGATCGCGTCGAAGACGACCGCTGCCCAGCCGGCCGCCCCCGAATGCGCGGCCGGCGAGATGACGGTGAATCCGGCGTATCCGGCCGCGACCAGCGCGGCCAGGCACAGCGCACTGAACAGCACCGCGCGACCCTTGTTCGCCTCGGGTGGGTGCTTCTGACCGCGCAGCATGAAGAACATCGCGAACAGCCCGAAGGTGTACCCGGGTTCCAGCTTCAGCCCGTGCGAAAGCAGTCCGCAGAGGACGGCGAACACGAGGGCGGGAAGCGGCACGGTCATCACCGCCTTGCGGAATCGACGCAGATGGAGCTCGCCCGGCGTGGCGTAAGCGGCCATCACCAGGGGCGCGGCCACCGCCAGCGCAATCGTCTGGGCGATGATGTTGCCCTTGTCGCCGCCGGCCGGGCCCTCATCGCTGCTGAGCAGCAAACCGAGGCTGACCGCGGCTGCGGCCAGCACCACCCCCTGCACCCAGGGCGGCACCGAAAGGAGCTTCGAGAGGTGGCGCAGGTGAAGGAAGCGGTGGATCTCCTCCCGGCAGTTCTCATAGGTCTTGTTGAATATGTCGGCCGGGAACGCGACCAGAATGATCAGCACGGCGGCGAGGGCTGCGGCCAGCACCATGATCGGGATGGTGAAGGAGAGCTGATCGAACGTCGGGAGGAACTCGCTCTTCGAGATCGGCGGCACACCCGCTCGCTCGGCCACCGGCGACAGCGAGGGCGCCGGGGTCGTGCTGGGCGGCGGAGGGGGAGTGCCGGGTGCGAGCGCGGCGGGCGGCGCCGCACTCGCGCTGGGGGTGGGGGACGGGCTCGGTGTCGGTGAGGACGTCGGCGCTGTCGGCGGGAGGTTGGGTGTCGACGGGGTGGCCGGGCTGGTTGGTGTGGACGGGCGGGGCGTCGGAGGGATCGTCGGGTCGCTGGTCACCGGATCGCTGGGGGGCGTGGACACGTCCGGCTCGGGCTCGACGGTGAAGGTCTGCCGATGGCCGCTGTCGTCCCAGAGGCAGCGGACCGTGGCCTCGATGGTGCCGGTGGCTTCGGCGGGCACGGTGAGTGCGGCGGTGAAGCGTCCGCTGTCGAAATCCGGATAGGCCTTCTCGAAGCTGTCGAGGCCCGACCACTGGACGACGACCGGATCGCGGCCGTCACCGCGCGGCGGCTCGCAGATGAAGCCCGCGCCGGAGACCAGGACCTCCGTTCCCGGCCGCCCGCTGCGCGGCTCGAGGGTCACGCGTCGTGGCTGCTCCTGCGGGTTCGGTTCCGGATCGGTGTCGGTTGACTGTGTCGGCTCTTGCGGCTCCCTTGGCTCTGGTGGCTCGGACTCCGAAGGTTGCGACGGCGCCTCGGCGATGCGGGCTACAAGCGTGCTGCCCGGACCGGCCGCCGGCGTGGGTCCTTCCGCGGCGGACGGGGCGCTGAACGTGAAGACGGCCGACACGGCGAAACCGATGGCCAGGGCGACCGCGAGGGCCGGACCGCGTCGGGGGTCCGGCGATGGTTCTGTCACGAAGGTGTTCCTCTCGCCCGAGGAGAGAACCGAGTACCTCTCGGATCGCCACAAAATTCGCGAATCGGGCAGAGGTCAGCGTAGACCGGCTAGGCAAGAGACCCGATCGGGTGACGTGTCACCGCTTCGGCCGGGGAACCACGATCACGAGCAGCAGCAGCGGGATCACCACGGTCATGGTGGCGGCCAGGCCGATGTGTCCGGCGGCCCAGCCGATGAGCGCCGGGCCGAGCAGGATCCCGGTGTAGGTGAACGTGGTCAGCCGCGACACCAGGGCCGCCGTGGAGGCGCCGGGCAGCCGGCCGACGGCGCTGTAGGTCAGCGGCACCAGCACCGAAGAGCCGAGCCCGGCCAGCGCGAAGCCGCCCACCGCCACTCCGGGATGCGGCGCCAGGACGGCCACGGCGAAGCCGCCCGCCGCGATCACCGCGCCGATCCGGAACAGCCGGTTGCCGCCGCCGCGGCCGGTGAGCCGGTCACCGGCGAGCCGGCCCAGGGTTTGGCCGCCCGTGTAGGCGGTGATCGCCACCGCGGCCAGGCTCAGCGAGGCGTTGCGCGCCTCGTGCAGGAAGATTCCGCCCCAGCCGAGCGCCGCGCCCTCGCAGATCATGAGCGCGGTGGCGGTCAGGCCGAGCAGGACCAGGGGACGGCTCCAGCCCGACCGCAGCGACACGGGGACGCCAGGCTCGGCTTTCGCGCGCCCGCTGTCCGGCAGCCACCGCGCGATGACGAGGCCTCCGGCCAGCAGCAGAGCGCCGGTCGCGACGAGGTGCGCGGCCAGCGACACACCGACGTGAGCCAGGGCGGCCGTGGACAGCGACGCGACGACCGCGCTCACGCTCCAGGCCGCATGGCAGCCGTTGAGGATGGGCCGCTTCGCCTCGCGCTCGACGGCGACCGCGCTCGCGTTCATCGCCGCGTCGGTGGCGCCGTGCACCCCGCCGAGCACGGCCGATCCGATCAGGTACCACTCCGGTCCGGGGGCGACGGCCAGGCCGGCCAGCAGCAGTGGCATCACCGCGAGAGCGCCGCGCAGGATCGTCCGGGTGCCGAGCCGGGCCGTCAGCGGTCCGACGGCTTGCATGCAGGCCAGCGCCGCCATCGCGAAGAGCAGCCCGGACAGCCCGAACCGGGCGTCGCTCAGATCGTGAGTGGCCTTGAACGAGGGGGCCCGCACGATGTAGGTGGACAGCGTCAAGCCGTTGAGCAGGAACACGGCGGTGACGGCCCATCGGTCGCGCTGCACGCGTGCGGCGTGGCGGTGCGGGGCGAGCTGGCTGACGGTCACGCGGGCCTCCCGGTCGCAAAGACGCGGACCCCGGATTCGTGGTCCATGTCTCCGACGAACGGCGCACCCCCGAATCGGACAACGGCTGCGGATTATCGTGGTCGGCGTGATGTTGCCGCTGCCTGAGGGCGAGTTCGACGCGTACCTGTTCGACTGTGACGGCACCATCGCCGACTCGATGCCGATCCACTACCAGGCCTGGCAACGGGCCCTCGACGAGTGGGGCGCCGAGTTCGGTGAGGAGCTGTTCTACGCGTGGGGCGGCCGCACGCCGACCTCGGTGATCGCCGATCTGAACGCGCGGCAGGGGCTCGCGATGCCGGTCGCCGTCGTGGACGCGCGGCGGGAGCAGATCTTCCAGGAGCTGCTGCCCACCGTCGCGGCGGTGCCCGAGGTGCTTGAGCACATCGAGGACGCGTACGGGAAAGTGCCGTTCGCCGTCGTCTCCGGGAGCAGCCGGGAATCGGTGACGGCGTCGCTCACGACGCTGGGGCTGCTCGAGAAGTTCGAGGTGATGGTCTGCGCCGGCGACTACCTGAACGGCAAGCCCGACCCGGAGTGCTTCCTGATCGCCGCCAAGCTGCTGAACGTGGCGCCGGAGCGCTGCCTGGTGTTCGAGGACACCGACTTCGGCCTGCAGTCCGCCGCCGCGGCCGGCATGTCAGCCGTACGGGTGCCGCCGCCGTGGCAGCGGCACCCGCCCACATCAGCTCAACCGTAGGTAATCGAGGTTGAAGCCGCCGGTCTCGCAGAAGAGCGTGACCAGCTGGTCGCCGGCGGCGAGCGTCACCGGCACGTGCACGGACTGGTAGGTCGCCCAGCCCCCGGTGGCGGGCACCGAGACGGTCGCCAGCTTCGCTCCGGCCGCGTTGCGGAACGAGATGGCGTCGGCCGCGACCGCGCCCGTGCCGTTGGCGACGCGCAGTTCCAGGTCGTACGTCCCGGCCTCGGCGACGTCGACGCGGTAGCTCAGCCAGTTGCCGGCGGCGGTCCAGCCGATGTTCTTGCCGCCACTGGCCCCGGCGTTGCTCTCGACGAAGTTGGCGCCGCCCTCGGTCCAGCCGTTCTGCCCGGCGTACGACTCCGCTTCGACGCGTACGCCGACCGGAGCGCCCTTCGGCGTGACGTTCACGGTGACGGTCACCGAGTCGCGGGCCGCGCCGTCGGTCACATGGAACGTCAACTGCTGGGCGCCCGCGGCGGTCGGGCTGAGCGTGACCACGCCGGTCGCCGCGTCCAGCGAGACGCCGGCGGGCAGGTCGGTGGCGTAGAACGAGAGCCGGTCGCGGTCCCGGTCGGTCGCCGACAGGCGGAACAGGGTCGTCGCGTACTGGTCGACGGTCAGCGGGGGGACGGCCCGCAGGACAGGCGCGTGGTCACGGCGCGGGGCATCGGCCTTCCACCGGTACGTGGCGTAGGCGTTTGCGGGCACGCCGACCACAAAGGACTGGCCGCCGAGTTGGACGCGCACACTCTTGTCCGCGCCGGTGCCGTTGGCGAGCACGGCGGTGAACCGGTCGCCGTCACGGTAGACGACGTTGCTGACCCCGGCGGATGCCGCACTCGACTCGACCCGCACGTCGCGGGGGGACAGGTACCGGGCGAACTGCCCGAGCGGGTACAGCTCACCGCGTACGGAAAAAGTCTTGGTCTCGGTGTTGACCTTGACCAGCCGGTCGGGCCACTTGGTGGTGCGGCCGACCTCTTCCCAGTCGACGTTGTTGTCGCGCTTGTCGGTCCAGTGCAGCGTGCCGCCCGTCTGGTCGGTCGCCTGCGCCCACAGCGTGTAGCTGCTCGCGTCGAGCCGGAAGTAACTGAGCACGGTGGCCGGGTTGAGATCGCTCGTCTCGGTCATGTGCACCGGCTTGCCGAACTCCTGACGGGCCTCGCGCATGACGGCCGGATCACCCCAGTACGGATGGAACGCGATGCCGTCGGCGGCCTGACGCGTGGCCGGGTTGTTCATGATCCGGTAGTAGTTCTTGGTGGCCGTGCTGTTCGGGTCGCGCCAGTCCCAGAAGTTGAAGTCGTGCACGTAGAGCTGCGTCCTCAGCCCGGACCGCCGGAACTGCTGCTTGATCGCGACGGCCAGCTTCTGCTGCTGCTCGACGCTGATGTCCATGGCGGGATAGACGACATCCATGCCCGGCTCGTTGAGCATCGTGATCGCGTCGACGGTGATTCCCTGGCGCCGCATCGACTCGATGTACTTGACGTAGTACCGCGCCAGCACGTCGATGCAGTCGTCGCGAAGCTTGCCCATCTGATAGTGCTCGGTGGTGCTGCCCGGCTTGAGCGCGACCTCGCCGGTGAACCGGTTGTTCGTCTTCATCCAGGCCGGCGCGCTCCACGCGGAGGCGAAGAACGTCGCGTCCGGGTTGTACTTCTGGATCAGCTTGATCGTGTCGATCATGTGCAGGTCGATGTCTCGCTGGATCGAGAAGTACTTGAGCCCGAAGTCCTCGGTGACACCGGGCGGCAGCTCGTCGTACGACCAGAACGGCAGATGCTCGATGAGATCCGGGCTGCCGATGGTCAGCCGGAACCGGTCGAACCCGGCTCCGTGCTCGGGGTCGACGAGCAGGCGTACGGCCTTCTCCCGCTCAGCCGGCGTCAGCTTCCACAGGTTCGACACGCTGGTCTCGTCGATCGACATGCCGATCCCGCTGTACCGCTGCCGCCGCTGCGACGGATCGACCACCACAGTGGCGTCCACCGCCCGGCCCCCGTCGTCCCCGACCCGAGTTGACGGCAGCGCCTTCCAGGCGTCGGCCGCTCCCGCCGAGTAGGTGCCGGTCACCAGCTCGCCCCGCGGCTTGCCAGCTGTTGCGGGCTGTCCCGCCAGCAGCATTACGGCCGTCGATGCGACGGTCAGGGCCGCGGTCATGGATCGCTTCACCAGGTCTCCCTCGTCAGATAGATCACGCGCTATCTGTTCGGGGAGTTTATTAAGGCGTTTAACAAACTCGCAACAGCTCCTGGCCTTCGGCGGGACGGGTGGTCCAGGGAGCAGAGCCACTCGGTCGTCGAAACGCTCGCTACCGCGCAGTCCCGTCGCGGTACGGGGCCAGGAACGCGGTCGGCGCCGCCAGCAACGCTTCGGGCGCCTGCTCGGCGACCCAGTGGCCGGCGCCGGGCACGACGAGCGTCTGAACGTTCTGCGCGATGGAGCTCATCTCGTGTCCCGGCGTGTCGCCCCAGCTTTTCTCGCCGCCGATGGCGAGGACCGGGATGGTGAGCTTGTCGCCCCCGCGAAGCTTGTTCTGGGCGAGCGTGGCGTCCCAGGCCCGGTAGAGGCCGAAGCTGGCGCGGAGGGTGTCCCGGTCGTGGTTGTAGAGGCTGATGTAGTAGTCGATCGCATATCGGGGCAGCGCCGGCAGCGAGCCCGCCCGGCGGTGCGAGTGCGGCGGCTACAGCCGTTGCGCCGAGCAGGGCACGTCGGCCCAGATCGGATGTCACCTCGATGGATTGCTTCTGCTGAGCCCAGCCACAAGGGCGTCGTGGGGGACAGGGATCAGCGATCCGGGTCGCCATCGCGGATGGCGGCGGCCAGGGACTTGAGGAAGTCGGGATTGTCGTCAGGGGCTACGAAGACCGGCCGGGGACGCAGCGGCACCTTCGGAACCGGGCGGCCCTTGACGAACCAGGCGATGGCGCCGAACGGCGAGAGCAGCAGGATCGCGAACATCCAGGCGGCCCAGGGGGCGGTGCGGATCTCGTCCTCCTTGAGGCGGAGGCAGTCGACCAGGGCGATGATCACCAGCGCGAGGTCGAGCAGGAGCACGAGGACGTAGACGCTTGCCATGCCACGGAACGATCCGGGTGGTGGGGGCGGTCGGGCGGTCCCGGACGGGTGCTAAAGGGTGGCACCCGCCCGGGGCACGGCGGAGCTACAGCACGTCGGCGAGTGCGGGCAGGTACCCGTACGTGTAGCCGTTGACGTTGGGGTGGAAGGAGTTCTGCGGGGGGATGACCGTGAGGCCGTTCAGGTACGGGCGCGACGAGCAGATGCCGTGGCCGGCGAACTCGTCGCGGACGTCCGAGAACGTGAAGCCGGCGGCCTGGGCCCGGGCCTGGATGACGTCGTTGAGCACCTGTGCGCCCTCGTTGAGGGCCCGGCGCTTGGCCAGGCTCATGCCGGTGAGGCCGCACGACGCCGACGCGGTGTCGAACAGGATCGGATAGCCGAGCACGACGACCTTGGCCTTCGGGGCCTTGCGTTTGATGGCCGCGTACGTCGAGTCGAGCTTGCCGGGCAGGGCGCCGGTGATGTCGGCGCGCGCGGCGGCGACCCTGTCGAGGCAGGCCGCGTCGCTGCCTACTTGGCAGCCGATCACCGTGGGCGCGAAGCCGGCGTCGTTGCCGCCGATCGTGATGCTGATCAGGTCGGCCCCGCTGCTCAGGAACGGGACCTGGAGGTTGCGGACGTCGCTGGTCACGGCTCCGCCGCAGCTGAGGTCGGTGAACGACTTCGGCTTGTTGCGGGCGGTCCACTGGCCGGGATAGCCCTGCTTGCTGCGCAGGCAGAACACGCTTTGCCCGGGCGCGCCGACGCCCGAGGAGTAGGAGTCGCCCAGCGCGACGTAGTCGGTCACGGCAGGGTCGACGGCCGCGGCGGCGGGCGCGGCCACGGCTAGCGAGAGCAGGGACGATATGACGAGACAGCCGAGAAGGGATAGACGCCTGCCCATCGAGTGGCCTCCGGTCCGTGGGGGAGAGGAAGCCGGAGCGCTCCGGTTACCGAACGGTAATTCAGGTCGCCGAGAAAAGAAACACGGTGACATTCCTGTTACGTACGAGTAACGTACGTCGATGTGACCTGCGTCGATGTCCGGCCGTAGCCGGTCATTCACACGAGTGCCACAGGCGATCTTCAGGCTGCCCTCAGCCCCCGTCGGTACCGTCCCCACATGGAAGAAGAACGGGCACGGCGGATGGTCGACACGCTGCGGGCGCGCAATGTCTTCGCCCATGTGAAACTGCCGCAGGCCGGCGTCACCCAGTACGGCATCCGGGTCATGCTGCCCGACGGCCGCGAGGCGATCTGGGACAACGACGGCACGGCCGGTCTCGAGGCCCAGATCATGCGCAACGGGGTCCTGGTCGGCTTCGTGCCGTCGATTCCCGATTCCGAGAACTTCGGCGACGGCCAGATCATCGAGGCCATCGCCACCGCCGACTACGACCGCCCGGTGGGCCGGTCCATCCCGGCGAAACCCCGGCCCGCGACCGGCAGCCCGCCCTCGCCGGTCACCCTGGCCCAGCGCCTGCGCGGCGGCTTCCGCTCCTGACGCCACGCGGGGGGCCGGCCGGGCGCCCGGGGCTCACGGATCGGGGCTGATCAGTTCGATCAGGCGGTCGAGCGCTACCGGCCACAGCTCCGGCGTCAGGTTGGCCAGCAGCGTCTCGGCCAGGCTCTGGGCGACCATGTCGATCTGCTCGCGCAGCACCGGGTCGTCCGGCATCGGCAACGCCTCCGGCGGCACAGCGGCTACGGGCGCCGGCGCCGGGTCCACCACGGGTTCGGCGACAGGGTCCGGTTCGGCCGGCTGCGCGCCGAAGTCGGCCGGCAGATCCTCGGGCGCGCCCACCAGGTGCAGGTGGCCGGTGGCCCGGGTCAGCGCGGTGTAGAGCAGCCGGTGCCCGCGGGGGTCGTCGTCGACGATGAAGCCCGGCTCGACCACGATCGCCGCGTCGAACTCCAGGCCTTTCGCCTCGTGCGGGCTCAGCAGCGTGATCGCCGGCCCTCGTTCGTCGCCCGGGGCCGTACCCCAGGGAAGATCTTCCGACCGCAGCGCCGCCTCGATCTCGTCGCGGCAGCGCGCCGGGCAGATGACCGCGACCGAACGCCCGTCGGCGGCGTGGTCGGCCGCGGCCGCCACCACGACAGCCGCCCGCCCGGCCGGCTCGACCGGCGCGATCACCGGGTCGGCCGGCCCGTCCCGCACGGTCGTCGGCGGCTGCACGCTGGGCGCGGCGGTCGGCAGCAACTCGGCGGCCAGCTCGAAGATCTGGCGCGGGATGCGATAGCCGAAGTGCAGCTCACGGTGCACGTGCGGCATCTCGGCGGGCAGGTGCGCGAGCACGTCGTGCCAGTCGTCGCGGGCCCACGGGCCGGTCGACTGGGCCATGTCGCCGATCACGGTCAGCGAGCCGTTGGCCGAGCGACGCGACACCGCCCGCAACTGCATGGGGGAGAGGTCCTGGGCCTCGTCGACCACCACGTGCTCGTAGGTCTGCGGCTCGATGCCGGACACGTGCTCGGCCTCGTCGAGCAGGGGCAGGTCGGCCTCGCTGAACGGCGGCTCCTCGTCGGTCACCCGGAACAGCGCGTCGATCTCGCGGTCGGTGAACTCGCCCTCGGCCGCCGCGGTCAGCATCAGGCGCGAGGCGAACAGCTCGGACAGGAAGGTCGTCGCCTCGAACTCCGGCCACAGGCGGTCGGCCAGCATGTCGGCCGCATCGAGAATCAACCGCGGGTCCTGCGTACCGGATACGAGCGCCGCCCGCAGCAGGCGCCGCCGGTCACCCGCGGTCGCCTCGCTCGCCTTGGCCGTGGTGATCACCCGCTCGACCGTGGCCGGGTCGAGGCGCACCGCCCGCCCGCGGATCGTGAGCACGGGCGGGATGGCCCGCTGCCGCGCCCGGTGCTTCTCGATCGCCCGGCCGATCAGCCCGGCCATCCGCGCCTCGCCCTTGAGCCGGGTCACGTGCGGGGCCTCGGGCCGGCCGGTGACCGCCTTGGGCAGCAGCCCGTCGATCGAGCTGTGCGCGACCCCCTCGTGTCCCCAGCCCTCGAGCAGCGCGCGGGTGCGCCGCGCGAACGCGTGCGACGGCCCGACCACCAGCACATCGGTCGCGCCCAAGCCGTATTCGGGCTCGTCGAGCAGCCAGGCCACCCGGCGCAGCGCGGTGTCCGTCTTTCCGGTGCCCGGGCCGCCCTGAATGATCAGCACGCTTTCGGGAGCGGTGCGGATCAGCTCGTCCTGGGCGGCGCCGATGGACGCGGACCAGTCGCCGGCCTCGGCCAGCAGCGGATCCTCCGGCGCCCCCGGGCGGGTCAAGATCAGCTGCCTTCGAGCGGCACTTCGAGGCGTACGCTGCCCCGCAGGTCGAGATAGACCCGGTCGGGCGCCCGTACGACCCGCAGCACCACGTCCGAACAGTTCGGGCAGCGTGCCACCAGGCCGGGCGACTGGTGCCACACCACGAGCGTGGCCACCGCGTCGGTGTGGGTGCAGCCCGCGCACATGAACCGGGCCGCGGTCACGTCGACCGCGAAGATCTCGCGCAGGTCGCCGGCCATGGCGTTGCCGTCGAGCGCGGCGCCCCTGGGCCCGGGTTGTGTCACGACGTCCCTCCGAAGCGTTCGGTGCGGATCCGGCGCGGGTCGTGGCCGAGCGCGACCAGGATGTCCGCGGCCGTCTCGACGAACGTCGTCGGACCGCACACGAAGCAGTCGGGTGCGAAGTCCGGCGGCCAACCGTACGTGTTCAGGGCCGCCACGTCGATCCTCTTCGGGGGCGAGGGCCAGTTGTCCGGCGTCTTACGCGTGTAGACGTAGTGGACGTCGAGGCCGGCGTCGTCGCGGACGCGGCGGCGCAACTCGTCCGCGTAGAGCAGGTCTTCCGGCGTACGCACCGAGTAGATCAGCCGGAACGGCTGCTTGGTGCCGGCCATCGACCGGGCGCGCACCATCGCCATCAGCGGCACCACCCCCGAGCCGCCGCCGATCAGCAGCACCGGCGCCGGCTGCTTGTCCCGCCAGACGAACCAACCGCCGACCGGGCCGCGGAGCTCGATCTGATCGCCGGCCTCGACGGTGTCGGTCAGATAGGGCGAGACCTCGCCGTCGTCGAGCCGCTGAACCGTCAGCTCGACCTTGCCCTCCGGATGGGGCCACGCCGAGGCGATCGAATAGCTCCGCTGCGCGCGGTAGCCGTCCTCGGCGGTCAGGCGCACGTCGACGTGCTGGCCGGGCAGGTGGCCCGGCCAGTCCGGAACGTCGAGCACCAACGTGCGTGCTGTCGGCGTCTCCCAGTGGGCTGCGGCAACCGTCGCAGCCCGCCAGATCAGTCGCCCTGATACCGCTGTTCGCGCCATGGGTCTCCGTACATGTGATAGCCGGCGGCCTCCCAGAAACCGGGGTCATCATCGGGCATCAGCTGCACGCCGTTGACCCATTTCGCCGATTTCCAGAAATACAGATGCGGAATGAGGAGCCGGGCCGGGCCGCCGTGTTCGGGCTCGAGATCCTCACCATCGAACTTGTACGCCACCCAGGCCTTGCCGTCGAGCAGATCTTCCATCGGCACGTTGGTGGTGTAGCCGCCGAAGCTGTGGACCATGGTGTAGTCGGCCGCCGACTCGACGTCGGCCAGCAGGGTGTCGAGCGAGACGCCACGCCAGGTGGTGCCCAGCTTGGACCACTTGGTGACGCAGTGGATGTCGACCGTGACGTCCTCGGCCGGCAGCGCCTGGAACTCCGTCCAGTTCCAGCTCGTCTTCTCGCCGGTCTCCGTGGTGACGGTGAAGCGCCAGCGATCGAGCGGGATGCGCGGGGTCGGCCCGGCGGAAAGCACCGGGAAATCGTGGGTGAGGTACTGGCCGGGCGGCAGGCCGGGCACCGACTCACGCCGCCGGCCGCCGAATCCCCTGGAAATGATGCCCATGGGTGTTGAGTAAACCGGATGATCTTGTCGCTGGACAGCGCTCAGAGCAGGATCACGGCGCTTGTGGTGCCCGACACCACGACACGGTGTTCGAGGCCCGTCGCAAGGCCGGTGAATCGGGCAATCCGCGTGGCCGGGTAGGTGACGACCGTGCGCCACTCGTCGCCGGTACGGCGCTCGATCCGGGCCTCCTTGCCGTCCGCGCCGACGATCACGACGGTCAGCTCGCCCGCGTCGGTCCGGACGAGGCGAATGATCGGTGCCGCCGTGGTCGGGGTGGCGCTGGGTGCGGCCGTGGTCGGGGTGGCGCTGGGTGCGGCTGTGGTCGGGGCGGTAGTGGGGGCCGGGCTGGGCGCGGTGGTGGTCGGCGCGGGACTCGGGGCGGCCGTCGTGGGCTCAGCGGTCTCGGGCGTCGATGGTGACGACGACGCCGCCGGCGTCGGCGTCGGCTCGGCGGTACGGGCAGGTGTGGCCGGCGGGGTGGTGGGCGCCGGGGCCACGGCGGCCATGGCGCCGGCCGCGTCGATCAGGCCGGCGCCGAAGTCGTCGTCGCGGCCCGGGGCGCCCAGGTCGACGGCCGACGAGGTCAGGGCGGCCTCGATCCGCTCCGGGGTCAGGGCGCGGTCGGATCCCTCGAGCAGCGCGGCGACGGCGGCGACGTGGGGCGCGGCCATGGAGGTCCCGTTCATCCGTACGTAGCGGTCGCCCGGGTACGTGCTGAGGATCCCGGTGCCGGGAGCGGCCACATCGACGTACCCCCCGCGGTTCGAGTAGCCGGCGACGGAGTCGTCCGGATTGGTCGCGGCGACGGCGATGACCCCTTCGTCGGCCGCCGGGAAGACGACCGGGCTGCCCTGGGCGCGCTGGTTGCCGGCGGCCGCAACGACCACGACTCCCTTGCTGCGGGCGTACGCGACGGCGTTGCTGACGGCCGCGACCTGCGAGGCCGAGCTGATCGACATGTTGATGACGTCGGCCCCGTGGTCGGCCGCGTAGGCGATGCCGTTGGCCACGTCCGACATGTAACCCGAGCCGTTCGCGGCGAGCACCCGGATGGGCAGGATGCGGGCGTGCGGCGCCATGCCGGCCACGCCCACGCCGTTGCCGGTGAGCGCGGCGATCGTGCCGGCCACATGCGTGCCGTGCCCGTGCGGGTCGACCGACGGCCCCTCGGTGCCGGTGATGAAGTCCGCGCCGGGCAGCACCTGACCGGCCAGGTCGGGGTGGGTCGCGTCGACGCCGCTGTCCACGACCGCGACGGTGACGCCGGCCCCGGTCGAGCGCGGCCAGGCGCCGTCGACCCGGGTGCGGGCCAGGTCCCACTGCGCGGGCAGGTACGGGTCGACCTGGGCGACGGTCACCGGGGCGTCGAGCTCGACACTGACGGCGCCCGGCGCGTTCTGGCCCTCGGTGACGAGGGCGGTGGCCGCCTTGCGGTCGGTGACAGTGCGGGCGGACACCTGGGGACGTCCGTCCCGGTCGACAGTCGTGCTGACGACCCGTACGGGACGGGCGGTGGAGATGACCGGCGGAAGCAGACGCTCGGGGCTCGCCGAGAGGTTGCGGGTGACCGGCCGCCAGTCCGGCTCCTGGGTCGGAAGGGTGAACGCGACCGCACCCAGGACGACGGCACCGACGGCATAACGACGCATCTGCTTGTTCATGTCAGACCGATTCGGTCGCGCTGGTTGGCAGGACGGGAAGGGACGCGGTGCAGCTTGGTTCCGATGGTTTTGGAGCGCTTTGTCCGCCTCGGTGGCACGATCGTTCCGAGACTTTTCGGACGGGAGGACGCGCGCGGATGACAGTGCAGGACGAGAACGGCGTCTACCGGTCGCTCGCGCGCGAGCGGCGCAACCAGCGGCGTAAGCAGTTCGGCGTGGCGCTGGCCGGGCTGGCCGCGCTCGGCGGAGCGGGCGTCTTTGTGGTGCAGAGTCAGCTGGTCGGCCTGTCGCGTGACACTGCCGTCCGGGAACCCCGCGCGATCGTGCCGGAGCCGTCCCCGTCGCCGTCGGCCTCGCGGTCGGATTCCGGCTCGGGCCGGACCGTGGCCGCGGCCTCGCCCGGGCGGGTGAGCCGATCGGGCGCCCGGCAGCAGGTCAGCCCGACACCGCCGCCACCTTCTCCCTCGGTGTCCACGTCGCCCGGCCTGACCGCAGCGGCGCAGCTCAACGAGCACAGCGAGACCACCGGCTCCGGCCGGATCCGGGTGACCTCGGCCGGCTACGACCTGACCGGGCGGCCGGAGCTCGCCATCGCCGGGGACACGGGCTGGCTGGTGGGCGGGGCACGCTGCACCAAGACCGTGCGCACGGAATCGGGTGAGCGGGCCCGGGTGGTGCCGTCGATGCTGGTCTGCTGGCGCACATCGGCCCGCCGCAGCGTCGTCACCGTCGCGGTGGCGGAGCAGGGCCGGCCGTCGTCGGGCGACAGCGTCGCCGTCATCCAGCGAGAGTGGGCGCGGCTCAACTGAGAACGGGCCGGCAGGCGCCTTCGCCCGTTGAGGCGCAGGGGTCCGGCTCAACCGGCAGCGAGTCGCGCGGCACTGCCCATCCGGGCGAACCGGTCTGGCCGGCTGGAAAGCGGCGGACCCCGGAGCCCTGGGGCTCCGGGGTCTCACCTGGCGGCCTGAATCAGGCGACCTTGACCGATGCGGTGGTGATGCCGGTGACGGCCTTCGTGGTCGGGACCACGAGGCGGACCTTCGCGCCGGACGGGAGGCCGGTCACGGTCGTCCGGGCCGTGGCCGTGAAGCTGCGGACCGCCACCCACTTGCCGTTGACGTACCTCTGGACCTGGACCTTCTGGCCGGTCGCGCCGGTCAGCGTGACGTTGAGCGAACGTGCGGCCGTGCTCCGGACGGTCGCCTGGGCGCGGACCGTGAAGGTCGTGAGCGGCGAGGAGGCCTCCACCGAGGTGTCGGTGGCGAGGACGACCAGCTTGATCTTGAAGCTGGCGGTGGCCTTCACCGACACGGCCACCCGGCCCGACGCGTCGGTCCTGGCGCTGCTGAGCTGGAAGTCGCTCGATCCGGCGCCGGCCAGGGCGATCTGCACCGGCTTGCCGGCCCAGGCAGCGCCCGACGCGGTGACCGTGTAGCTGACCGTGCTCGTGCCGCCGTAGACAACCGACGTGGCTGACGTGCTGACCGCGACGACCGGCGTGACCTTGGCCTTCGTCGGCGTCGGCGCCGGGGTGGGGCTCGTGGTCTTGCTGGCCGACGGGGTCGGGGTGGGCGCGCTGCTCGTCGTCTTGCTCGGCGACGGCGTCGGGCCGGCGGTCGGGTTCGTGGTCGGGCTCGTCGTGGGCTTCGTGGTGGGGCTGGCCGTGGGGCTCGTCGTGGGCTTCGTGGTCGGGCTGGTCGTGGGGCTCACGGTCGGGGGCGTGACGGCAGCGAGCGCGGCGGTGGCGTCGATCCGGCCGTAGCCGAAGTCGTTGTCGCGGCCCTTCGTGCCCAGGTCGACGGCGGAGCTCTCCAGCGCCGACTGCACCTGGTCCGGGGTGAGCGCCGGCTGGTACGCCTTCAGCAGCGCGGCCACGGCGGCGACGTGCGGCGACGCCATCGAGGTGCCGCTCATCGAGCCGTACCCGGTCCTGCCGCCGAGGGCCGTCGGATAGGTGCTGAGGATCGCGGTGCCGGGCGCGGCCACGTCGACGTAGCTGCCCGCGTTCGAGTAGGTGCCGATCTTGTCGGACGAGTCGGTGGCGGCGACCCCGAGGACGCCGGCGTCGGCGGCCGGGTAGCTGGTCGGGCTGCCCGCGGTCCGCTCGTTGCCGGCAGCGGCGACCACCGTGACGCCCTTGTTGCGGGCGTACGCGATGGCGTTGGTGACGGCCGTGACCTTGGAGGTGGTGCCGAGCGACATGTTGATGACGCCCGCGCCGTGATCGGCGGCCCACACGATGCCCTCGGCCACGTCGGACATGTAGCCCGACCCGTTCGCGGCCAGAACCCGTACCGGAAGGACCTTGGCATTCGGCGCGACGGCGCTCACGCCGACGCCGTTGCCGGTGACGGCCGCGATGGTGCCCGCGACGTGGGTGCCGTGCCCGTTGGTGTCGGTGCTGACCCCCGCCGTGTTGGCGATGGCGTCGTAGCCGGTGAGCACGTTGGCGGCCAGATCGGGGTGCTTGGCGTCGACGCCGGTGTCGAGCACGGCGACGATGATGCCGGCTCCCGTCGACTTCGGCCAGGCGTCGCCCACCCGGATCTTCGAGAAGTCCCACTGCTGACTGCGATAGGTGTCCGAGCCACTGGGCACGTCGGTGGCGGTCGCGACGGCGTCCAGCTCCACACCGACGGCGTTCGTGGCGGTCTGCCCGGCCTTCACGGCCTTGGCGGCCGCGGTTCGGCTGGTGGCGGTCGTGACCTTGATGACGGGCTTGCCGTCGTCGTCGAGGGCGGTGGTCACCACGCGTACGGGCTTCTGCGCCGACACGGCGGCCGGCAGCAGCTGCTCGGGCGTCTCGGTCAGGTTGTACGTGGTGGGCGTGTAGGTGGCGGGCTGCCACTCGCTCGCGGCGGTGATGTTGCCGGGCAGGGCGATCGCGGCGCTCCCGGCGATGGCGCCGATGGCCACGGCGCCCATCGCGTAACGGCGCAGGTGCTTCTTCATGGTCGTCCTCCCCGTAGGTGGTCGACGAGAAGAGTCGGCGCCCGTCCTCGATCGGGCAGACTTTTCCGTGGTGCAGCTCGGGTGCACGCCAACGGCCCCGGGATCCGTCCCGGGCTGTCATGCGTGGTTCGGGGCAGAAAGCGAAGCGTTCGCCGCGACCTTGAGAGGACTCGCCGCGGACGACCTTGTTCTCCCCTGGGCCGCCTGCAGGAGCGCGTCGAAACAACGGCCACCTGACGGGCCAAGGGTGTATAAGCGCCTGAGAGGTTGCTGGATTAGGCCCTATATATACGGATGTTTGCGAACATGAAGGATCCGGGGCCGGCCTGCGACTCCTGCGGCCGGCCCGACAGCCGATCGCAGAGGACCTGAGCATGTCCAACGATGATTTCCCGAAGGGGCCGAGATCCCGGTCACTCGCGTCGCGCGGCGCACTCGCCTGGGGGATGGCCGGACTTGCCGTGGTGGGCATCGGCAGCTATGCCGTTATCGACCGATCGAACGGCAGCGACACCGTGCAAACGGCCAACGGCACATCGACGCCCTCCGCGTCGGCGGATGTGCAAGAGGCCACTGCCGACAGCCTGCCCACCACCAGCACCAGCCCGCCGACCCGGTCACCGTCGCCGCAGACGACCGCGGCGCCGGGACCGTCAGCCGAGCCCAAGTCGAGCGCTGAGCGAGTGAAAGCCGCGAAGAGCTTCGCCGCGGCACACGGTGTGAAGAACTTCAATCCGGTCATTCCGCGCGACGTACCCGAGTTGTCGGCCGCGGCGGCCGGCGCCAAGGTGAGATCGACGGGGTCGGTGAAGGCGGGCCGGACCATGCGCATCATCACTGCCAAGGGAGATCTGACCGGTCAGCGCGAACTGGGCTGGGTCGCCGGCGGAATTGCCAAGATCGGCGCGGTCAGTTGCTCACAGACCTTCCAGCTGGCGAACGAGGACAAACCGGCGAAGAAGCCGACACTGCTGGTGTGCTGGCGGACGAGCGCGGCGAAGAGTGTCGCCACGGTGTCGGTGAACGCCAAGGGGCGCCCTTCCCAATCGGAAAGCGTGAGCGTCGTCAATCGAGAATGGGGCAAGCTCGGCTGATGCCCGTACAAACGAAAGCGGCCCGGAGCTTTCGCTCCGGGCCGCTCTTGTTGCCGCTGTCAGATCAGAACTGCGCGACCGTGAAAGTCGAACTGCTGGAGATACCACTCTGGATGAAAGAGGCGTCGTTCGAGACGGCGTTCACCGACCCGTTGCTCACGTACGTCAGGTTGTACGCGCCTTCCGGCACCGGCACGGTGGCCGTCGCTGCGAAGACGGAAAGTGTTGCACCAGCGATACCGGTAGTGACGGTGCCGGACAGGGTTCCCGAAGTGGCGTTCGGCGCGATGGTCCCAGTAAGAGTCAAGCCGGTGGCGGGGATGGAAGGACCGAAGACGAACCTGTTCTCGTCGGCGGCCTCCAGCCCGGGCGAGATGCTGGTGAGAGTGGCAGCGCCGTCTGCCGTTGTTCCGGTGATGGTCTTCAGCGGGCCACGAGCCGAAATAACTACAGGGGCGTCGTTGGTGGTGGCGCTCGCGGCGTTCGAGAGAAGCACGCTGTCGTTACCCAGGATGCCGACGATGGTGGTGCCGGCGGGAAGGCTCGGGGCCGCGGCGGGATCGGTGATGGTCTTGCCGAGGTCAAGGGACGAGAAATTGGTACCGGCAAGTGCAAGCGCTCCAGTCGCCACCCGGCTGCCGGCTGTGGTGTCGATCGTGGCGGGGTCCGGCGCAACGCTCAACGCCGCCGTTCCACCCGCGTTCAGTCGTGACGTCAGGTCGAGTCGGCAGATCAGCTCGGAGTCGGTGAGGACCAGGACGCTCGAGCACTCGGCGGTCGGCGGGTTGGCGCGGGCGCCACCCACGTTCGAGGAGCTGTACACGCCGTTGACGAGGTAGATGTGCGCACCGGTCAGATCGCCGGAGTTCCAGGTGCTGCTCTGGAACCCGAGACCGTTGACCACCACGTCGATCGACCGGGTGTTGGGCGCCGTGTTGGGCTTGACCGACAGCGCGCTCGTGAACGTGTAGGCGTTCTGGTAGGTCACCGAGCCGGCGTTCGTGCTCACGACGAGGGCTGAGTTGTTCGCCGGGATGTGCGCGGTGGTCGTGGCCGAGAAGGCAGTGGAGGTGAGCGGCGTGATGTTGATCAGCGGAGAGCCACCCAGGGTCGCAGTGATCTCGCCGGCTTCGGTCGGGAACGCCGTGCCACTGACGGTGATACGGCTGCCGCCCAGCGCGGTACCCGCCCGCGGGGTCACGCCACCGATCGTGTGCAGCGTGGTGGCCGAGTACGGCGCCGCGGCAATCGCCGCTTCTGTGTTCGTTGCGCTGCCGTAGATGCAGAGCTGCCAGGGCATGCTCCCTCGGGTGCCTCTGGCCGAGTTCCACGCGCCTACGTTTGTGTAGAGCTGAGGCACCGTCAGCGCCAGCCGGTTGTCAGCCACCTTGCGCGGGGCGTTGGAGCCCGTGACGGGCACCGAGGTGCCGAGCGCAGGGGTGGAGTCGTAGGCCGGGCAGGTCGTTGCGGTCACGAACATCGCGCCAGGGCTGTCGAACCCGGCGAGGATGGGGTTCGGAGCCGTGATGTTCAGTCCGTTCGTGCCCAGCCAGGAGCCGGTGTTGGCCGACATCTGGACCTGCGAGACGGTGTAGTTCGCGGCGGTGAGCAGAGCGGACGTAGCCGTGGTGCCGTTGTACAGGCAGAGGTTGTACTTGACGAAGTTCGCGCCCGGCAAGGCGACACCCGAGGGCACAGTGATGTTGACCGACGAGTCCGACGTCTTTGTCGCGACCGTCGACGTACCGGTGACAGGTGTGCCGAGGGCGGCCGCGCACATGGCATCGGTGTTGAAGGCTGCGGTGACGGTGGCAACGCCGGTGAAGATGTTTCCAGCCGTACCGGTCGACACGGTGATCTGGTTGCCCCCGCCCGTCGTGCCGAAAGCCGGAGTTACCACCGGGGGAGCGCCGACCGTGATGGTGTACCCGCCGGCTTGTCCGACCCTGGCGTTGGCGTTGACACCGGTGGGCTCGTACACGCAGACGACGTACCGCTTGGCCGTGCCGTTGGTGCCGGCCGGCAGGGTGGAGGGCACCGTGAACGTGACGGTGTCGTTCGCGACCGACGACTCCGTGACGGTTGCGGCGACGACCGTTGTCGAAGCCGCCGGAATGGGCGTGACGCAGGTGGTGCCGGTGGTCAGAATCTGCACCCGGTTGAGTGCGCCGCTGGGCGGCGACGCGACGCCGGCGGAGAAGGTCGCGGTGTCGTCGTAGATCGTTACGGAACCGCCAGGCGCCACCACCGTCGGCGTGACCGTGGTGGCGGCGAACGCCACACCTGGTGTGACGAGCAGCGCGGCGCCGACCGCGCTTGTCGTCAGCCCGGCGGCGACCGCCAGCCGGGTTCGTGAATTGCTGGACTTACGCATGCGAGGTCCTCCTACGGGTCGCTACGGACCGCGTCTCTGGATTGGTGGGCTCCGCGCTCGGTGAACCGCCGCGAGCCGTCTCGCCGGAAGCGTAACTATTTGTGGTTGCCTGATTGCCTATAGTTACGAATATCGCTCGATGTCGGACACTCCACCTGCATCGAAAAGGGTCCACCCTCGCTTCTGATGGTGTGCTGGCGGACCAGCGCCGGTAAGAGCGTTGCCACCGTGGCGGTCGACAGCCGTGGGCGACCCTCGTCCTCGGAAAGCCGGCGTGTCATCGCCCGCGAATGGCGCAAGCTCGGCTGACCCGGCTACCGACGAACCGCGGCCCGGAGCGGATGCTCCGGGCCGCGCCTTGCCCGTCCTTCCGATCAGAAGGACGAGACGGTGAACGTCGAGCTGCTGGAGATGCCGCTCTGGATGTAGTTGGCGTCGTAGCTAATGGCGCTGACGGAGCCGTTGCTCACGTACGTCAGGTTGCAGGCGCCCTCAAGCACCGGCACATTGGTGACGTTGGCGGGGAAGAGGTAGAAGGTTCCCGTTCCCGAGCCGAGGTTGCCGGTGACTGTGGCTGCGGTGGTTGCTCGGGAACCGGGTCGACCACGGTCACCCCGGGATGCTGACGCCCGTCTGGTTCAGGTCGATTTTCGAGTTAGCAAGCGATCGAGTCGATACGCTGCCATCGAGGGCCTATGGCATTTCCCCAAGCTTGAGAGGGTTTGCGAGCCCAATGTCTCAACGCATGCTCCGCCGTGTCGGCCGAGCCTGGTTCGCCTCCGCCGCCGCGACCGTTCTGGTCCTGGGCGGCACGAGTGTGCCGGCCATGGCGGTCACACTGCCGATGACCCTGAGCAGCGTCTCCGGTCCCAGCGGTGGCGGCGGCACGATCATCGGTACGGTCACCGCGACCCCGGCGGCGCCGGCGCCTTTCCCAGCCGGCACCGAGCCGGTTGTTCAGTTCCAGTACGTCGCCGCGAGCGGTGCCACTACCTGCAGTGCGACGGCCAGAGGGGTTATCCAGATCGCCGCCGCCCCGGCGGGGATGACGGCCGGTGCGCTGACCGTGGATCCGGCCACGGTCACTCGGATCTCCGCGACGAAGGTCGCGTTCAAGGTGCCTTCGAGTCCGTATCCGGTTCTGAATGACGACGGAACCACGAGCACGATCAATCCCCGTGGCCTCGAGCTGGTCGG
Organism: Paractinoplanes polyasparticus; assembly: GCF_019710575.1. Lineage (GTDB taxonomy): Bacteria > Actinomycetota > Actinomycetes > Mycobacteriales > Micromonosporaceae > Actinoplanes > Actinoplanes polyasparticus. Next base: position 94,594 of record NZ_JAHWFK010000020.1, read on the forward strand.
TTCGCTGACCGCGGCCAAGTGGAACGTTTGCGTCTACGACAGTGCTTCCACCACCGCGAGCTCTTTGTTGGCCACAGCGTCATACACCCTGGCCGTCCGCCCGACCATCAAGTCGATCATTCCGGCGAACGGTCTGGCGGGTGGCGGTCAACTGATCACCGTCACCGGCGCGGGGTTCAACACGGCTGCCGGCGCGGTAACCGGCTCGATCGGCGGAGTGGCGCTGACCAGAATCACCGGCGCACCCAACGGCAACAGCTTCACGGCGATCACCGGGCCTCGGGCGGCGGAAGCCGGCCTCGCGCTGATCGTGAACGCTCCGGGTGGCGCGGTGAGCAGCCTGGACCCCGACAACAACGGTCAGCCCGAGGACGCCGACGTTTCCACGAACGATGCGCCGATTCCCTTCACCTACAGCAACGGCATCACGATCTCGCCCAATACTGCCAATGCCGGCGCGGTAGTGACTGTCGACGTTCTCGGTGCGGGGTTTTCGGACCTGACCTTTGATGCCGCCGGTACGCCGACGGACGGCAACGCGCACGTGTTTCTCGTCAAGGATGCGTATGAGGCAGCCGGCAACCGTGGTGTTGCCGAGTGCGAGGCGGTTACGGTCATCCGCGACACCGAGCTGGTCTGCACCCTGGATCTGTCAGCGACCCAGTTGAGTCCTCAGAACAGCTTGCCGGCGTCCGGCCCTCCGGCCGAGGGGGCGTACATCCTGACGGTGGTGGCGAACGGTGAGACCACCGCCGGCCCTGCCGCGAAGGCGACGCTCGTGACCAGCGGAGCCACGTTCACCATCGGACCTTACTGACTGCCCGTACGACTGGTCGGCCCGGTTCCGAAGGGTGCCGGGCTCAGCGGTACTTGTCTTCCAGCCGCTTGGGCGATAGGTTGTTCTCAGATCAAGAAATTCTGTATCTGAGAACAACCTAGGAGCGGCATGGGTGAGGAAGAGTTTCTGACCGGGTATGACCCGGCGGCTTACCCGGCGGTCGCCGTCACCACGGACATGGTGGCGCTGACCATCCGCGACGACCGGTTGTGCGTCCTGCTGGTCGAGCGCGCCGAGCACCCGTTCGCCGGCCACCGCGCCCTTCCGGGTGGGTTCGTCCGCGACGAGACGCCCGACGCTGCGGCGTTGCGGGAGCTCGCCGAGGAGACCGGCCTCAGGGCGGGCGAGGGTGTGCTCGAGCGGGTGCACCTGGAGCAGCTCAAGACGTACGGCGACCCGGGCCGCGACCCGCGCATGCGCGTCTTTTCCGTCGCTTACCTGGCTTTCGCGCCGAGTCTGCCCGAGCCGCTGGCCGGTTCGGACGCGTCCGCCGCCTATTGGGTGCCAGTCGAAGAGGCTACAAGCCTCGCCTTCGACCACGACTCGATTCTGGCCGACGGGCTGGAGCGGGCACGGGCCAAGCTCGAATACACGCCGCTGGCGACCGCGTTCGCGGGGGACGAGTTCACCATCTCCGAGCTGCGAAAGATCTACGCCGTCGTCTGGGGCGAGGAACTACACGCCGGGAATTTCCACCGGAAGGTTCTCTCGGTTCCCGGCTTCGTCGAAAGCACCGGTCAAACCGCGACGCGTGGCGGGGAGCGTGGTGGGCCGAAGCCGAAACTCTATCGAGCCGGCGACGCGAAGCTGCTGCATCCCGCTCTGCTGCGGCCGACCCGCGAGGACGACGTCCGATGATGTTCGCCGAAGCCGTCGCGCGCATCGGAAAAGCCTCCACCTTCGCCGACCTCGGCGATGGCGAGGCCGCCTACCGGACGTACGCGAAAGCCGTACACCCGGACGCCGTGACCGAAGCGCAAAGCGCGACCGCCACTCGGGCTTTCGCGGCTCTCTCGCAGCTCTATCGCGAGCGGAACCGGCGCGTGGCCGTCGGCGACATCGCCGACCTGATGACCGGTGACGACGGTAGCCTGCTGAAAATTCCGCGCAGCCCGGCCGACAACGACCTCATGGAAGCAGAAGCCGTTGCCCTGCAAGCGTTGCGGGACAAGGGCGACCCGAAGTTCCGGCCCTATGCGCCGCGGCTGATCGAGAGCTATCTGCACGAGGACGGCGAGCGGAGAAGGCGGCGCGTCAACGTTCTGGAGCGGTTGGCCGGCTTCGTTCCGCTGAGCGACCTCACCACTCGACGGGATCCGCGTGATGTCGCCTGGATCTGGCGCCGCCTGCTTGTCGGGCTCGGCTGGGCTCATCGGGCCGGCGTCGTTCACGGCGCGATTCTCGAGGAGCACGTCCTGATCCACCCCGGGCAGCACGGCGTCGCGCTCGTCGACTGGTGTTACTCGACGGCGCACGTCAAGGCGATCGTCGCCAAGCGCCGAAATGCCTATCCGCCTGAGGTCCTCGCGGCCAAGACCGCCGGCCCGGCCACCGACATCTACATGGCTACCGGGTTGATGAACCGCATCGCCGACGACCTGCCGCCGGCGCTGAAAAAGTTCGCCGACGGCTGCTCCTACGACAAGCCGCGCATGCGACCGCAGGACGCGTGGCGGCTGCTCGGCGAGCTCGATGAAGTCCTGCACAGCCTGTACGGGCCGCGGACCTTCCGGCCCTTCACGATCTGAGGAGACAGACATGGGAAGTGGACGCTGGTCGACCGACGTGTACACCGCCGCCGACAACTATCGCCGGGCCACCGGGGTGAGCGCCTTCGCGTACAGCGACAGTGGCGCCCGTCAGGCACACCCGGCCCTCGACCCCAAGGGCGTGGCGAAGCGGGAGAGCCGCGACAGCGAAGAACACCCCTTCAGTACGCCCATCGCCGTGCTCTTCGACGTCACGGGCTCGATGGGTGGGGTGCCGCGGGTGCTTCAGACCAAGTTGCCGCAGTTGCTGGGGCTGCTGACGCGCAAGTCGTACGCGACCGATCCACACATTCTGTTCGGGGCGGTCGGGGACGCCAGCTGTGACCGGGTGCCGCTGCAGATCGGGCAGTTCGAGTCGGACAACCGGATGGACGACGACCTGGCCCGCATCGTGCTCGAAGGGGGTGGCGGCGGTCAGATGATGGAGTCGTACGAGTTGGCCATGTATTTCATGGCGCGGCACACGGCGCTGGACTCGTTCGAAAAGCGCGGCCGCCGCGGCTACCTGTTCCTCATCGGCGACGAGATGCCGTACGCGAAGCTCAAGCCGCGCGAGGTCGAGAAGTTCCTCGGGGAGCGCGCCGAGAAGATGAGCACCGAGGCCATCGTCGCCGAGCTGACCCGCACGTTCGACGTCTACTACCTGCTGCCGACCGCGGCCGGTCACGGCGGCAACCGTGACGTGCTGAAGCGGTGGCGGGAGCTGCTGGGGCAGAACGTGCTCGAGCTCGACGACCTGGACGCGGTGTGCGAGACGATCGCCCTCACGGTGGGTCTCGGCGAGGGCACGATCGACCTCGACGCGGGGCTCGACGATCTGGTCGACGCCGGGTCCACGCACCGCGGGACGGTCGGCAAGGCGCTGGCTCCGCTGCAGCGTGGCGGCATCGTCCGCACAAATCAGCTGCCGATCGGCACCACGGGCTCGGGGAACGAGCGGCTGTGACCGAGCACGTCGCGGTGGTCGACCTCGGCTACGGGGATGCCGGCAAGGGCACCGTCGTGGACGCTCTGTGTTCCCGGGAAAGACCTCGGGCGGTGCTGCGCTTCAACGGGGGCGCGCAGGCCGCGCACAACGTGGTCACCGAGGACGGCCGGCAGCACACGTTCGCGCAGTTCGGGTCGGGCACGCTGCGGGGCGTCCCGACCCACCTGACCCGGTTCGTGGTGGTCGATCCGCTCACGCTGGCCGCCGAGGGGGCCGCCCTCGGCAACCCGTACGAGCTGCTCACGGTGGACGGGGACGCGCTGCTGGCCACCCCCTGGCATCGGGCGGCCAACCAGCGACGCGAGCGGGAGCGCGGCGGGGACCGTCACGGATCGTGCGGCCTGGGCGTCGGGGAGACCATGGCGTACGCGCTGAGTCACGCCGACGCCCCGCGCGTCTCCGACACCCTTTCCCGTACGAGGTTGCGCCGCCGGCTGGCCGAGGTCGAGTCCCGCCTCGGGCCGGCCGGCGTGCCGCTCGACGACGTGCTGGAGGCGTTCCTGGCGTTCGGCCGCACGGTGCCGATCGTCTCCGGCTACGAAGCGAAGCTGCTGCGCGAGGGGCCGTGCGTCTTCGAGGGGGCGCAGGGTGTGCTCCTCGACGAGTGGCGGGGGTGGCACCCGCACACGACCTGGTCGACGACCACGTTCGACAACGTGGCCGCGCTCTGCGGCTCGTTCCGGCGGCTCGGGGTGGTGCGCACCTACACCACCCGGCACGGGGCGGGGCCGTTCGTGACCGAGGACCTGGCGCTCGACCTGCCCGAAGGGCACAACGCGACGGGGGAGTGGCAGGGCGCCTTCCGGGCCGGGCACTTCGACGCGGTCGCCCACCGGTACGCGGTCGAGGTGGCCGGCGGTGTCGACGGGATCGCGGTCACCCACCTCGACGTCCCGGACCGCTGCCCGGCGCTGCGGATCTGCGAGTCGTACACGGTCGACGACGAACCCTGGACGCGGATCGTGCCCGGGCCGCCGCGCGATCTCGACCACCAGGCGGCGCTCACCGAGCGGCTGCGGCGGGCGCGACCGGGCGCGCTGCGGCGGCCGGACGACTGGTCGGCCGAGATCGGGAGCCGGCTCGGCGCCCGGGTGCTGATCGAGTCGTACGGGCCCGCGGCCGACGAGAAGAAGTTTGCCGAATAGCGATTAGGCACGCCTTACCTAATCAATTTAAATCGTGGTGTGGTTTCTCTCTTTCCGGGAAATGGTTTATCGTCGGGACGAGACCGGAATGAAGACTTTGGAGGCGACGAAGCCATGACTCAGATGCTGGAAATGCCCCGCGTTCAGACGTGCACGGTCACCAGTTGTGGTTACAACCACGACGGCTGCACCGCGTTCGCGGTGACCATCGGCAGCGCGATCTCCGCCGAGTGCGACACCTACGTGCAGACCGGTGACAAGGGCGGCATGGGCAAGGCCCTGGCGCAGGTGGGAGCGTGTAAGCGCTCCGACTGTGTGCACAACACCGACCTCGAGTGCCACGCCCCGGCGATCGTCGTGGGCGAGTCGGGCGAGAAGGCCGACTGCCTTACGTACGAAAAGGGCTGACCGCTCCGAGTAATGCGCCCGCCGTCGCTGATAGCGACGGCGGGCGCATTTATTAGGTAAGGCGACCCTTGCTGAGGGAAGCCTTTCTTATTACAGATACATGCCGGTGTTCGGTGTGCTTTTGGGTACGGTCACCGGCTCGCTTCCCGTCTTGAGCGCGTAAAGCTCGGCCAGCGTCGCCCCCGACGCGCCGATGCCGGCCGAGCGGCCCAGCCAGCCGACTGCCTCGGCGTACGGAAGCCGTCCGACCTCGATGCTGGCCAGGCACCGCCCCGGACGCACGACCGCCGGGTGCAGCGAGGCCAGGTCCTCGTTGGTGGTGATCGCGATCAGCGCGTTGCGGCCCTGACCGAGCAGGCCGTCGGTCAGGTTGAGCAGCCGCGACAGCGACTGGCCGGCGCTCGCCTTGGCCTCGCCGCTGATCAGCTCGTCGCAGTCCTCGAGCATGAGCATGCGCCAGCGCGGCTCGTTCTCGTCGTCGCTGCCCAGTGCGACGCTCATCAGGTAGGCCGGGTCGTTGAACAGGCGTTCCGGGTCGAGCACGCAGTCGACCTGGCACCACGAGCGCCACTGCTGGGCCAGCGCCCGCAGCGCGGTCGTCTTGCCGGTGCCCGGCTCACCGTGCAGCAGCAGCAGGCGGCCGCTGATCGACTCGCTGGTCAGCGCCATCAGGCGTTCGAGGGTCGCCGCCACCACGCCGCTGTAATTGCCCCGGATCGCCGGCCACGGCGCGGCGTCGATCTCGCGGGCGGCCCGGCGCGGCCCGTGCTGACCGAAGTGCCAGAAGCCGATGGGCACGTTGTCCGGCGTGGGCGTGGGCTCCTCGACGGCGTCGAGGGTGGCCGCCTCGAGGACGGACTCGGCCAGCTCGGCGCTGACCGCGGTGACGGTGACCCGGGCACGGCGGCTCTGCTTCCACCGGTTGACGTGCAGCGTCCAGCCCTCGCCGACAGCCAGCCGGCCCTGCCCGTCGTCGTCGACAGCGTCCCGCACGACGCGGGCATCGTCGGTGATCAGCGGGGCGTCGGAGCGCACATTCTCGAGGTACTTGCTGCGGCCGTACGGTTCCCGCCCGGTGACGAAGGCATCGAGCGCCAGCAGGTCCACCACGTCGACCAGGCGGTCGCCGTCGTCCACCGCGCCGGCCAGCGGCAGGGCAACCGGCGCGGGCACGGTGGTCGCCGCGTCCGCGTGCCGGCCGCCGAGCCGCTCGACCGCCTGGTGGGGAGTACGCATACCCCGATGATCGTCCGTGGCGGCCCGGATGGCACCCGCTTTTCCGCGACGAAGGCTCGACGAAGCCCCACAACCACCCGCTCCACGCGTGCTCCATCGCGAGGCTCGGCCGGCCCGCCTTCAGGCGGTGGCCGGCGTTACTCCGGCAGGCGGGTGAGGACGAATACCGGGATGAGTCGCTCGGTCTTCTTCTGGTACGAGGCATAGTTCGGGAACGCCGCCACCGCGCGCTCCCACCAGACAGCCCGCTCGTCCCCCTCGACCTCACGGGCGAGATAGTCGTGCTCATCGGTCCCGTCACGCAGCTCGACGTGCGGCTCCTTGCGCAGGTTGTAGACCCAGACCGGGTTCTTGGGCGAGCCGCCCAGCGAACCCACGACGGCGTACTCGCCCTCGTGCTCGACCCGCATCAGCGGCGTCTTGCGAAGCTTCCCGCTCCTGGCCCCGACGGAGGTCAGCAGCACCACGGGATACCCGTGCAACTCGTTGCCTTCGGCGCCGGACGTGCCCTCGATCTTCTCGGCCTGCTTGCGCGCCCAGTCCGACGTGCTCGGCGCGTACTCCCCACTCAATGGCATGGCTTAACCGTGTTCCTCTCGTCGCTTTGTGCAGCCGTCGCTCCGTGAAGCCCGACACCGCCCCGCCCCGGCCGCTGCGTGCGTCATGAGCGCTGGGTGCGCGAGTAGGTCAGCGGAGGCCGACGACGGCGGCATCGGTGCCGCCGCGCCACAGCACGCCGGCCTCGTTGAAGCCGGCCACCCGCAGCGCGTCGACGTGCCACAGCGCCGGCGGGTTCCACTCCTGGCCGTGGCGGGTCTTCGGGTAGATGCGTTCCCGCTCGACCGCCTTCGGCGCGAGGAACTCGTCGGCCGCGGCCAGGGCCCACCAATCGTTCCACCCGGTGGCGGCGCCCGCGGCGTATCGCGCCTCGCGCTCGGCCCGGCCGTGATCGCGCAGCCGCTCGGACAACGTCGGCAGCGAGTCCTCCGGCATGTGGTCGGCGTTGACGAAGATGCCGCCCGGCCGCAGCACCTCGCGGATCTCGCCGTACAGCGTCGCCACCCGCTCGGCCGGCAGCCAGTGCAGGGCGGTCGCGGTGAGCACCGCGTCGAAACCCTCCTCGGGCAGCTTCGCCCGCCAGCCCGGGTCGCTCAGGTCGGCGTCGACGATGTCGCCCCGGTCGCGCAGCGAGGCCGTCGCGATGGCCATGAGCACCGGGTCCTGGTCGAGCACGGTGACGCGCGCCCGTGGGAACCGCGCCAGCGTGCGCAGCGAGATCGTGCCGGTGCCGCCGGCCAGGTCGAGCACCCGCGGCGCCGGGCCGTCGGTGGTGGCGGCCACCGCCGACAGCATCGCGGCGAACCGTTCCTCACGGTCGGGCAGGAACGCCTCCTGCTGACGGTCCCAGCTCTCCTGCCAGATCTGCGGGTTGCTCAGGTAAGCACTCATACCCCTAACGCTAGTTACCGGAGCGGCCCCTCACAACCGCCTCGTTCTGTTGGGCCGCGGCGAAAGCCTGAAGATCCCGACGTTCGATCGCGGCCGCCATCAGGTCGGGGAAAGCGTCCGGCGTGCAAGCGAAAGCCGGCACTCCCAGCGCCGCCAGGGCCGCCGCGTTGTCGTGGTCGTAGGCCGGCGCGCCCTCGTCGGAAAGCGCCAGCAAGACCACGACCTGCACGCCGGCCGCGGTCATCTCGGCCACCCGGCGCAGCATCTGCTCGCGGATGCCGCCCTCGTACAGGTCGCTGATCAGCACGAAGATGCTGTCCCGGGGTCTGGTGATCAACTGCTGGCTGTACGCGATGGCCCGGTTGATGTCCGTGCCACCACCCAGCTGGGTGCCGAACAGCACCTCCACCGGGTCGTCGAGCTGCTCGGTCAGGTCGACCACCGCCGTGTCGAAGACGACCAACGACGTACGCAAGGACTTCATCGACGCCAGCACGGCCGAGAACACACCCGAGAAGACCACCGAGGCCGCCATCGACCCGGACTGGTCGACGCAGAGCACGACGTCGCGCTGGACCGCAGTCGTCCGCCGCCCGTACCCGATCAGCCGCTCGGGGATCACCGTGCGGTGCTCGGCCTGGTAGTGCTTGAGGTTGGCCCGGATCGTGCGGTTCCAGTCGATGTCGGCGTGCTTCGGCCGGTTGATCCGCGCGGCCCGGTTGAGCGCCCCGCTGATCGCCGCCCGGGTCTTCTGCTCGATCCGCTTCTCCAACTGCTCGACCACGGTGCGCACCACCTGGCGCGCCGCGTCCTTGGTCTTCTCGGGCATGACCCGGTTGAGCGAGAGCAGCGTGCCGACCAGGTGCACGTCGGGTTCGACGGCCCCGAGCATCTCCGGTTCGAGCAGCAGCCGGGACAGGTCGAGCCGCTCGATGGCGTCCTGCTGCATCACCTGTACGACCGTGCTCGGGAAGTACTCCCGGATGTCGCCCAGCCACCGCGCCACCTTCGGCGCCGACCCTCCCAGCCCGGCCGACCGCCGGTTGCTGCGCTCATCGCCGTCCCCGCCGCCGCCCTCATAGAGCGCGGCCAGCGCCGAGTCCATCGCGCCGTCCCGGCCCTCGGCCTTGCCCAGCGACTGCTCGGCCGCCCCGCCGAGCACCATCCGCCAGCGCCGCCGCCGCTCCCGGGTCACCTCGTCGATCGTGTCGTCGTCGCTCATCGCGCCTCCCCGGTAGCGGTGATGTCGCGGCCCAGCAGGGCGCTCAGCGTGGGCAGCACCAGGTCGGCGCGGGCGGGATCGAAGCCGAGGCCGCCTACTGCCGCCTCGTCGTCGGCGGCGCGCGGACCGGCCAGGCGTTCGCCGATCGCGCGCCGCTCGCCGGCCTCGAACGCGCCGAACGTGCGGCGCAGCAACGGCAGCACGTCGTCGAACGCCTCGGCCGGAATGTCGGCCAGCCAGTCGTCGAGCAGGGTGAGCAGGGCGTCGTCGTGCACGAGCAGCAGACCGCCGCCGGACAGGAAGCCTTCGACCCAGGCTGCCGCGTGCGCCGGCGGCGTGCCGATCGTCAGCGGCAGACGCAGGCGTCGGCGCACCTCGGCGCCGTCGAGCCGGCCGGCGTCCAGCAGCAGGCGGGTCAGCCGCCCGGCCAGCAGACCGTGCAGGTCGGCCCGCCCGGCCAGCGAGGCCAGCGTGGACATCCAGCGCTCGCGCAGGTCGTCGTCCTCGAGCAGGCCGACCGCGGTGTGGACGCCGTCGATGCGGTCGCGCAGCACCTTGGCGGCCTCGTCGGACAGGGAGCCGACGGCCGACGGCAGCCCGGCGCAGACCCGGCCCAGCAGGCTCGCGGTCACCTCGGCCAGCCCGGCCACATCCGTACGCCGGACGTCGCCGTACCGCAGCGTGCGGGCCAGCGCCGGGATCGCCGCCATCAGGTGGTTCACGTCGGCGTCGAGCGCGGCCCGGGTGTCGAGCGAGGCCAGAACCTGGGGGTACGCGTCGGAGAGGTCGGCCAGCAGGCACGTCTCGACCAGCGCGGTGACCTCGGCCAGCGTCTCGGCCTTGTCGGCCGCCTGGGCCACCTTGGCCGTGGCCGCGGCGGCCACCGTGGTGCCGTACATGCTGCCCTCGACGAGGCGGATGGCGAACTCGGGCTGCCACCGCAGGCGCCACTGTTCGCGGAAGGTGCCGGTGCTGCTTCTGGTCGTGACGGCCTCGCCCCACGGCACGTCGATCGTGCGCAGCCGGTGCAGCAGATGGCTGCGCCGCAGGCCGGTCTCGGTGCGGAGGTCGAGATCGGCGACGCGCTCGAGCGCCTCCGGCTTGAGGCGGACAGCGCGTTGCTGAGCCGCCAGGTCTTTGGCCAGCGGCACGGCGGGCATGTCGTCGGGCACTCCGCCGAGGCGTTCGCCGACGACCAGCTTGCGGGTGATCAGCTCGACCCGAAGCGGCTCGCCGTCGCACATGACGGACTCGGCCGCCTCGGTGACCTCGGCTAGTCCGGCCAGCGGGCGCCCGCGCAGGGTCGCCAGCGCCTCGGCCAGGCGCGTCGCCTCGATGACGTGCGCGGACGAGGTGGGCACACCCTCGGCGCGCAGCACGCCGGCCGCGTCGACCAGCCAGCGTGGCACCACTTCGTCGGCCGAGGTGAACAGGTGGTGGTACCAGCCCGGGGAATTGACCCCGGCGCCGTAGCCCGACCAGGACGCCAGCCGCCCGTAGGTCCAGGGCACCCAGGTGAAGTCGACCTTGGCCTTCTTGCGCCCCTTGAGCAGCGCGTTGTCGTCCTTGACGGCGACCTTGCGGGTGAGCGCCGGCACGTGCCAGGCCCCGCAGACGACGGCGATGTCGTCGTAGGTCTTGCGCACCTCCCGCAGCACGCTGCGCATGTACGCCTCCCGCACCAGGTCGTCCGGGTCCTCCGGCGACTCGTCGCGGATGGCCGTCATCGCCTCGGCGATCGCCTCGAACGCCGGTAGGCCGCGGTGCTCGACGACGTCTTCCCACCAGCGCTCGGGATCGTCGTAGCCGGCCGCCGCGGCCAGCTCCCCGATCGGATCCACCGGCCGCCGCGGCGTCGCCTCCTCCGGCAGCTCCCCATCGCCCGGCGCACTCTCCGAATCAGAGCCGCCCGACGGCTCAAGGCCCGGACCGTCCTCCGAACCGCCCGACGGCTCAAGGCCCGGACCGTCCTCCGAACCGCTCGGCTGCGAGGTGCCCGGAACGCTGTGAGAACCGTTCGGCTGCGAGGCGCCCGGAACGCCGTCGGAATCGTCTGGCGACACCGAGCCCGGCCCGCTCTTCGCGTCGGCCCCGTCCGGCGTGCTGTCCGAGTCCGGTCGCCCCCGCGTCACGGAACCCGGAGTCCTCCCCCCGCCCGATCCGCTCGGCGCGGCCGACGCAGCGTCCGAGCCGTTCTCCGCGTGGGTCCCGCCGGGCGCCGGGGCCGCAGAGGCGGGGCCGTCGCCCGGGGTCGCAGCAGTGGGGCCGTCGCCCGGGGTCGCAGAGCCGGGGCCGTAGGCCGGGGCCACAGCGGCAGGGCCGTCGGCCGGGACCGCAGCGGCGGGGCCGTCAGCCGGGGCCACAGCGGCAGGCCCGGCACCGCCCGGAACGGGTCGAGCGTCGGCCGGAGCCGGCCGCGGAGCCGGGCGGGCGTCGCCGGTCAGGCGGTAGGCGAACGGGAGGTCGAAGAAGCGAACCGGCACGCCCCGCTCGACCGCCCACCGGATGGCCTGCCACTCCGGCGAGAAGACGGCGAACGGCCAGAACGCCGCCCGCCGCGGATCGTCGGTGGCGTAGCCCAGCAGGGCAACCGGCGGCTCGAGGCCGGCGTCGGCCACCCAGCGCACCAGCGCGTCGGCCTCGGGCGGCCCCTCGACCAGCAGCACCTCGGGCGGCTGCCGCTCGAGTTCGGCCACGACGGCCCGGGCCGAGCCCGGCCCGTGGTGGCGGATACCGTAGAGCCGCTCAGGCATCGCGGGCGGCCCGGTAGAAGTCGCGCCAGTCGGGGCGGTCGCGCACCACGGTCTCAAGGTATTCGCGCCAGACGACGCCGTCGGACACCGGATCTTTGACGACCGCGCCGAGGATGCCGGCGGCCACGTCGCCCGGGCGCAGGCGGCCGTCGCCGAAGTGGGCGGCCAGCGCCATGCCGTTGGTGATCACCGAGATCGCCTCGGCCGTGGACAGGGTGCCCGTGGGGGATTTCAGCTTGGTGCGGCCGTCTTCGGTGAGGCCGCTGCGCAGCTCGCGGAAGACCGTCACGACGCGGCGGATCTCTTCGATCGCGGCCGGCACCTCGGGCAGGTCGAGCGAGCGGCCGAGCTGGGCGACTCGGCGGGCGACGATCTCGACCTCGTCGTCGGCCGAGGCGGGCACCGGCAGCACGACGGTGTTGAACCGGCGGCGGAGCGCGCTCGACAGCTCGTTGACGCCGCGGTCGCGGTCGTTGGCGGTGGCGATCAGGTTGAAGCCGCGCTGGGCCTGCACCTCGGTGTTGAGCTCGGACACCGGCAGGGTCTTCTCGGAGAGGATCGTGATCAGCGCGTCCTGCACGTCGGAGGGCACGCGGGTGAGCTCTTCGAGGCGGGCGATCGTGCCGGTCTGCATCGCCCGCATGATCGGGCTGGGCACGATGGCGGCGTCGGTCGGGCCCTCGGCGAGCAGGCGGGCGTAGTTCCACCCGTAGCGGATCGCCTCTTCGGCGGTGCCGGCAGTGCCCTGTACGAGCAGGGTCGAGTCGCCCGAGATGGCCGCCGCCAGGTGTTCGGAGACCCAGGTCTTGGCCGTGCCGGGGACGCCGAGCAGCAGCAGCGCGCGGTCGGTGACGAGGGTGGAGACCGCGACCTCCATGAGGCGGCGGGGCCCGACGTACTTCGGTGTGATCTTGGCGCCGTCGCCCAGCAGGTAGGTCACCACGGCCTGCGGGGAGAGCCGCCAGCCGGGCGGGCGGGGCCGGTCGTCGGCCGCGGCGAGCAGGGCCAGCTCTTCGGCGTACTGGTCCTCGGCGTGCGGGCGCAGTGCGGTCACGTGAAGCTCCTTGGTCTTCGCCAGAGCCGAAGGCTATCGCCCACCTCTGACAGAAAAGCGGGTGTGGTCAGGCCGTCTTCAGCTCGTCGAGCATCTGGTGACGGAAGGTCAGGGTGCGGGCCAGGTCGGCGACCGGGCGCACCCGGGAGGCGTCGGCCGGTTCCTGGTCGAGTTGCCGGGCCAGGCGCCCGACGAGGTCCGCGTAACCGGGTGGCATGGAGAGCCCGGCCGCGCGGCACAGCTCGCCCAGCTGCCAGCTGTGCCGGTCGGTGCGGGCGCGGTGGGCGATCGTCTCGAGCACGGCGACGGACAGCTCCTCGGGCCAGTGACCCGGGTGCAGCGCCAGCAGCCGGGTGGCCAGCCCGTCGTCGCGGCGCAGCGCGTCGGCGGCGAGCCGGCCGAGCTCGTCGGGCGGCAGCACGAGGTGCAGGTCCCATCGGACGGCTTCCCGCAGCGAGCCGGACGAGTCGCGCAGCAGGGCGGCGGCCCAGGCGGGATCTTCCTGCACCACCGCGGCCTTGGCCCAGCCGTGCCGCAGCGGCCCCTCCCAGTCGTTGCCACGGACCAGCCGCAGCATCGTCGCGGGGTCGGACCACGAGTCGAGCGGGGCGGCCGCGACGATCTCCTCGAGCAACCAGGCGCTCACCCCGATGCCGCGGGCGGGCGTGACGGCCACGCCGTCGCGGCGCAGGGCCGCGTCGAGCTCTTCGGGCGGGGTGACCGTGAGCCGGTCGGCGCCCAGCACCCGGCGCTCGCGCCGCACGAGGGTGAGGGCCCGCTCCTTCATGCGGGTGCGCAGCTGGGAGCCGGGCAGCTGGCGGAGCAGACCGAGGGCGGCCTCGCGCACCTCTTTCCGGCGGTCGTCGAGGGCCTGCTCGAGGAACGGGTCGTCGGCCAGGGACAGGCCGGTGGCCAGGGCGCCGAGGAACCGGGCCCGGTCGTCGGAGGATTCCTCGGCCCACGTGCTCTCGAGCAGCTCACGGGCCTGGGCCGGGTCGGTCGCCCGCAGCTCGGTCAGGTGGCCCAGCCGCTCGCCCGCGCTGCCTGTGTGCCAGTCGGCCAGGACCACGGCCACCGGCGTCTCGTCGCGCAGCCAGCGCCAGTCGGCCCGCATGCCGGCCAGCCAGGAGCCGCGGCGGCCGGCGACGCGAGCCAGCGCCGGACGGACGATCGAGTTGCGGCGTCCCGCGTCGAGCAGCGCGGGCAACACGACCGCGGGCACGTGCCGGCCGCTCTCGGCCGCGGCGGTGAGCCACTGGGCCAGCAGTTCCTGCGCGAGCTGGCCGCCGCCGGGAACGGCCCCGGCCAGGATGCGCTGCACGCGGGCGCCGGCCGCAGCGGGCAACGGGGCGGTGGTCTCGTCGGGGGCGGCCGGCACGGCCGCGTGACCGGCGCCGGGCCGCACGCCCGCGCGGCGCCGGGTGAGCGCCACGGCGGCCGCGTCGAGCAGCGACGACTCGCCGGCCCAGGGGCGGCGGTTGGTGCCGACCAGGGCCGCGGCCAGCAGTTCGGGCGGCAGCTCGGCGTGGCGCGGGGCGGCCGGGCCGGGCGCCGGGGGAGCGGCGGCCACGAACGCGCCCTCGACCCAGGCCGCGAGCGGGCGCAGGCCGATCGGCGACCACTCGGCCGCCACCGTCGCCGGACGCCCACCGGCCGCGGCCAGCAGCCACCACGGCTCGCGGTGGCCGGAGGCGAGCGGCAGGGCGGCGCCGGACTGGTCGACCAGCCAGCCGTCGTCGCTCGGCACGACCCCCGTGAGCAGCACCGGAGCGTCGAAGCGCCAGGGCTCGGCGGCGACCGTGGCCGAGTAGCCGGCCAGCGCCTCGTCGAGGGTCACAGCGCCGTCGGGCGCCCGGAACGGCTCGGCCGCGCTGACCCGTTCGGCGACCAGTGCCCGCAGCGGGGCCGCGCCGGGATAGAACGCCAGCTCGCCCCGGAACTCGGTGCCGGGGACGAGGTCGGAGACCAGGGGCTGGCCGGGGGCGGCGAACGCGAGCACGAGCGCGAACCGGCCGTGGCCGGAGCCGCGCAGCCAGGTGCGCCGGGTGGTCAGCGAGCCCTCGTCGGACTCGACCTGGCCCAGCACCTGCCACCGGTCGGCGACGCGGGGACCGGCCAGCACCTCGTCGGTCGGCACCGGGAAACCGATGCGGCTGCGGACGGTGGCAGCCAGCTCGGGCGGCAGCTCGGGCAGGCGGTCGTAGCCCGCGACGAGCAGCCGCAACAGGGCCAGCTCACCGAGCAGGCGGTCGGCCCACTGCGGCCCGACGCCGGCGACCGAGCCGAGCCGCCGCACAGCGCCGGCCGCGGTGCCCGCCTGCGCGTCGACCAGCCGGGCGGCCATGACCTCGAACGGCTGGTGGCCGCCGCGCTGGGCCCCGGCCAGGCCCTGGCGGATCTGGTCGTCGAGCCAGCGGCGCAGCTCGGCCATGCCGCCGGCGACCCGCTCGGCACGCTGCTCGACCCGCTTGGCCGCGGCGGCGGGATCGGGAGCCGCGGTGGCGGCCTTGGGTTTGGCCGCGGCCCGGGCTGCGCGCGCGGCCTGCCACTCGCGCGCGAACTCGGCCGCCGGCCCGGCCGGCAGATCGGATTCGGACCAGAGCATCAGCAGGCCGAGCGCGTGCTTGCAGGGGATCTTGCGGCTGGGGCAGTTGCACTTGAACGCGGGACCGGCCAGATCGACGCAGACCTGATAGCTGCGGCACTGTCCCCAGAGGATGTCGTCGAGCCGCCCGGCGGCCGACCACGACCCGGGGGAGGACAGGCCGCGGGCCGCCTTGACCGACGGGGCATCGGGGGCGAGCGTCTCGACCTGGGCGGCCGGCCATCGTTCAACGGTCACGGGCAAACCCTAGGCGGGAGGTACGACAATTTCGCCGCCCCTGCTCAGGCAGCCCGGGAGCAGTGAAATGATCGGTGGCAGGGCTCACCGCGGGAGGAACGATGAAGGTCGTGGTCTTCGGAGCGACCGGGATGGTCGGCCAGGGCGCGCTGCGCGAGAGCCTGCTCGCGCCCGACGTCGACGAGGTGCTGGCGGTGATCCGCACACCGACCGGCGTCTCGCACCCCAAGCTGCGCGAGGTGAAGCCGGCCGACTTCACCGACCTGTCGCCGATCAAGGACGACCTGCGCGGCGCCGACGCCTGCTTCTACTGCCTGGGCATCTCGTCGGTCGGCCTCGACGAGGCGGCGTACGCCCGGATCTCGTACGACTACCCGATGGCCGCCGCGCGCACGTTCGCCGAGCTCAACCCCCAGATCACCTTCGTGTACGTCTCGGGCGCCGGCACCAACGCGCAGGGGCGCCAGATGTGGGCGCGGGTGAAGGGCCGGGCCGAGAACGACATCATCGCCCTGCTGCCCAACGGCTACGCCTTCCGTCCCGGCATGATCCAGCCGATGCACGGCGTCCGCTCGAAGACCGGCTGGTACAACGCGCTCTACACCGCCGTCGGCCCGATCGTCCCGCTGCTCGAACGCATCGCCCCCAAGTACGTCACCTCCACCGACAAGGTCGGCCAGGCCATGCTGCGGGCCGCCCGCGTCGGCTTCCCGAACCACATCGTCGAGAACGCCGATTTTCGTTAGCGGGAACCGACGTCAGGCGCCGTGCCCCGCCGGCACACGTTCCGCGGGCTTCGGCGGCGGCGGGGGAGTGCCGTCGCCGAAGGGGCGGCCGCCCAGCTTCTCGCGGTCGTGCGGGGTCAGCCAGCCGCTCGGGTCGGGGCCCTTGGGCACGATCCCGGTGGGATTGATGTCTTTGTGGACGATGTAGTAGTGCTGCTTGATGTGGACGAAGTCCGTGGTGTCGCCGAAGCCGGGCGTCTGGAACAGGTCGCGGGCATAGGCCCACAGCACCGGCATCTCGGTCAGCTTGCTGCGGTTGCACTTGAAATGACCGTGGTAGGCCGCGTCGAACCGGGCCAGCGTCGTGAACAGCCGCACGTCGGCCTCGGTGATCGTGTCGCCGACCAGGTAGCGCTGCCCGGCCAGCAGCTCCGAGAGCTGGTCGAGGCGGGCGAAGAGCCGGTCGTACGCCTTCTCGTAGGCCTCCTGCGTGCCGGCGAACCCGGCCCGGTAGACCCCGTTGTTGACGTCGGCGAAGACGAACCGGTTGACCTTGTCGATCTGGTCGCGCAGCTCCTCGGGATAGAGCTTCGGCGCGCCCTCGCGGTGGTAGCGCGTCCACTCGAGCGACAGGTCGATGGTGATCTGCGGGAAGTCGTTGGTGACGACCTGCCCGGTCGGCTCGTCGACGATCGCGGGCACGGTGATGCCCTTGTCGTAGCCCGGGAAGCGCTTGAAGTACGCCTCCTGCAGCCGCTCGATGCCGAGCACCGGGTCGCGTCCGCCCGGGTCGAGGTCGAAGGTCCAGCTGCGCTCGTCGTGCGTCGGGCCGCAGATGCCCATCGAGAGCACGTCCTCGAGGCCGAGCAGCCGCCGCACGATGATCGCGCGGTTGGCCCACGGGCAGGCACGGGCGACCACGAGCCGGTACCGGCCGGGTTCGACGGGGTAGCCGTCCCGGCCGTCCTCGGTGATCCGGGTCGCGATGTACCGCTGGTCCCGGGAGAATTCGCCCTGCGGGTTCACGTACGCCATGCCCCCATCCTGCTTCGTCCGGTGAGCATGCGCCCGCCGAAAGGCGATGTCCCGGGTCATCCGCGACGTTCGCCCGCAGGCGGGGCACCGACCGCGGACGGATCTGACAGAGTTGCCTGATGGCGGCCAGAGTCGGAAGCTACCTCGCGCAGTGGACAGTGTTCGTTCCGATCATCGCCATCGTCGCGCTCGTGTTCACGTGGGGCCGCGACCTGCCGTCGGTGGTCGTCGTGGTGGCCGCCTGCCTGCTCGGCGGGGCGGTGCTGGCCGCCGTCCACCACGCCGAGGTGGTGGCCCACCGGGTCGGCGAGCCGTTCGGGTCGCTGGTGCTGGCCGTGGCGGTCACCATCATCGAGGTCGCCCTCATCGTCACGCTGATGATCAGCGGCGGCGAGAAGGCCCAGTCGCTGGCCCGGGACACCGTCTTCGCGGCCGTGATGATCACCTGCAACGGCCTGCTCGGCATCTCGCTGCTGGTCGGCGCGCTACGCCGGCACGTCGCGGTCTTCAACGCCGAGGGCACCGGCGGCGCCTTCGCCACGGTCGCCACCATCGCGACGCTCAGTCTGGTGGTGCCCAGCTTCACGACGAGCCGCCCCGGCCCGCAGTTCTCGCCGGCCCAGCTGGCCTTCGCCGCCGTCTCGTCGCTCGCGCTCTACCTGCTGTTCGTCACCGTGCAGACCCGCCGCCACCGCGACTACTTCCTGCCCATCACGTCGAGCGGCAAGGTGATCGACGTCGAGGAGCACCTCGACCCGCCGAGCGGCCGGCTCGCCCTGGCCAGCCTGGGTGTGCTCATGGTCGCCCTGATCGCGGTGGTCGGCCTGGCCAAGGGCGTGTCACCGTCGATCGAGTCCGGTGTCGAGTCGATCGGCCTGCCGCCCGGCGTCGTCGGTGTCGTGATCGCCCTGCTGGTGCTGCTGCCCGAGACGATCGCGGCCGTCCGCGCCGCCGCCCGCGACCGCGTGCAGACCAGCCTCAACCTGGCGGTCGGCTCCGCGCTGGCGAGCATCGGCCTGACCATCCCGGCCATCGCCATCGCGATGATCTGGCTCGAGGGCCCGCTGCTGCTGGGCCTGGGCGGCACCCAGATGGTGCTGCTCGGCCTGACCGTCGTGGTCGGCACCCTGACGATCGTCCCCGGCCGGGCCAACGTGCTGCAGGGCGGCGTCCATCTGGCCCTGCTGGCCGCGTTCCTCTTCCTGGCCGCCAGCCCGTAGCGCGCTCGGGTCAGCCGGTCCATCGGAGGAAGCAGGTGCGCCAGGCTTTGGAGAACGCTCTCCAAGCGGCGACGAGCCACTTGCCCATTCGGTCAGCCGGCGGCCGGTAATGCGTAGTTTAGAGGTCATTCAGGGGCGCGACTCACCGTCGGCTATTGACACGCGTGAAAGCCCGGCGTAACACTTCGGCCATTCATGGAGAGCGCTTTCCCCGGCGTCCCGACATCCCCAGGAGTCCCCGTGAACCCGGCTTACTCCCCGCCACGCGTGTGGCGGCGCCTCGTCATCCCCCTCGTGCTCGGCCTCGCCGCCGCGTACCTGACCCTGGCCGCGCCGCACGGCGCCTACGCCGCTGACGCCCTGCTCTCGCAGGGCAAGCCCACCACCGCCTCGTCCAACGAGACGGCCGACACGGTGGCCGCCAACGCCACCGACGGCAACGCCGGCACCCGCTGGTCGAGCCAGTTCGCCGACCCGCAGTGGCTGCGCGTCGACCTCGGCGCCACCGCGACCATCACCTCGGTCGTGCTGCAGTGGGAGGGCGCCTACGGCACGGCGTACCAAATTCAGACCTCACCCGACGGCAACGCCTGGACCTCGATCTACACGAAGACCGGCGGCATCGGCGGCACCGAGACGCTGACCGTGAACGGCAGCGGCCGGTACGTGCGGCTCTACGGCACCACCCGCAACGGCGGCTACGGCTACTCGCTGTGGGAGTTCAAGGTCTACGGCTCGACCGGGGGCACGACGCCGACCGACCCGCCGCCGACCACCCAGCCGCCCGGCGAGTTCACCACGGTCTGGCAGGACACCTTCGACGGCGCGGCCGGCACATCGCCGTCGGCGGCGAACTGGCTGATGCGCACCGGGACGTCCTATCCCGGCGGCGCCGCCAACTGGGGCACCGGCGAGGTCGAGACGGCCAGCAACAGCACGGCCAACGTGTCGCTCGACGGCGCCGGCAAGCTGTCGATCAAGGCCATCCGGGACGGCAGCGGCAATTGGACCTCGGGCCGGCTCGAGACGCAGCGGACCGACTTCGAGCCGCCGGCCGGGCAGCAGACCAAGTTCACCGCCGTGCTCAAGCAGCCGTCGGTGGCCAACGCGCTCGGCTACTGGCCCGGCTTCCGGGCTACCGGTGCGGCCTACCGCGGCAACTACAACAACTGGCCGGGCGTCGGCGAGACCGACATCATGACCGGCGTCAACGGTCGCAGCCAGCTGGCGCAGACCCTGCACTGCGGCACTGCCCCGGACGGGCCGTGCGCGGAGTACAGCGGCCGCTCGTCCGGGTTCGCGAGCTGCGCCGGCTGCCAGACCGGCTACCACGAGTACACCCAGATCATCGACCGCACCAAGACCGACGAGGAGATCCGCTTCTACCTCGACGGCCGGCAGACCTGGGTCGTCCGCCAGTCGCAGGTGGGCGTCACGGCGTGGCGGGCGGCCGTGCACAACGGCTTCTTCCTGCGCCTCGACCTGGCCATCGGCGGCTCGCTGCCCAACGCGATCGCCGGGCGCACCACCCCCACCGCGGACACCACGTCGGGCGGCGTGCTCAGCGTCGACTCGGTCAGTGTGGCGCGCACGGCGACCGGCACGGTTCCGGCCGCGATGACCGACCCGGCCGCGCCGGCGGCGCCGAACGTGGTGCGGGTGACCGGCAGCCAGGGCAACTGGCAGCTGCAGGTCAACGGAGCCCCGTACCAGGTGAAGGGATTGACCTATGGACCGCCGCAGGCCGCGGCCGACGGGTACATGCGCGACCTGAGGAACATGGGCGTCAACACGATCCGCACCTGGGGCGTGGACGACGCGAACACTCCGACGCTGCTCGACCGGGCCGCCCGGCAGGGCATCAAGGTGATCGTCGGGCACTGGCTGAACCAGGGCGCCGACTACGTCAACGACACCGCGTACAAGAACTCGGTCAAGGCCGAGATCGTGGCGCGGGTCAACACCTTGAAGAACAGCCCGGGCGTCCTGATGTGGGACGTCGGCAACGAGGTCATCCTGACCATGCAGGACCACGGGCTGCCGGCGGCCGAGGTCGAGGCGCGGCGGGTCGGGTACGCCAAGTTCGTCAACGAGGTCGCGGTGGCCATCCACGCGGCCGACCCCAACCACCCGGTGACCTCGACCGACGCGTACACCGGGGCTTGGCCCTACTACAAGCAGCACGCGCCGGCGCTCGATCTGCTGGCGGTCAACTCGTACGGCGCGATCGGCAACATCCACCCGGACTGGCAGGCCGGCGCCTACACGAAGCCGTACATCATCACCGAGGCCGGCCCGGCGGGCGAGTGGGAGGTGCCCAACGACGTCAACGGGGTACCGACCGAGCCCACCGACCTGCAGAAGCGCGATCAGTACGCGAGCAGCTGGGCCGCGATCAACGCCCACCCGACGGTGGCGCTGGGGGCGACCGAGTTCCACTACGGGCTCGAGAACGACTTCGGCGGGGTCTGGCTCAACACGTTCACCGGTGGGTGGCGGCGGCACGGCTACTACTCGCTGAGCCGGGCCTGGACCGGGCAGACGCCGGCCAACACGCCGCCGGAGATCACGGCCATGACGGTCTCGAACCAGACCGCCGTACCGGCCGGGGGTGCCCTGACCGTCGGGGTGACCGCCACTGATCCGCAGGGTGACCTCATCCGTTACAACCTCATGTACTCCGACAAGCACGCGGGCGGCGGCACCGGGCTGACCAACGTGACCTTCACCGACAACGGCAACGGCACGTTCACGGCGAAAGCCCCGGAACGGCTCGGGGTGTGGAAGGTCTACGTGTACGCGTTCGACGGGCACGGCAACGTCGGCATCGAGCAGAAGTCGATCCGTGTGGTCGCGCCGGCCGAGACCGGCGCCAACCTGTCGCGGGGCCGGACGACCACGGCCTCCACCTATCAGCCGACCGGCACGAACGGGCCGCAGCTGCCCTCGTACGCGACCGACGGTGACTACGGCACCCGCTGGGCCAGCGAATGGACCGGCACGGCGTGGCTGCAGGTCGACCTGGGCTCGGTGCAGTCGTTCAACCACGTGCGGCTGGCCTGGGAGGCGGCGTACGCGACCGGGTACCAGATCCAGACCTCGAACGACGGCTCCAGCTGGACCAACGTCTACGCGACAACCAGCGGGGACGGCGGCCTCGACGAGCTGAGCGTCTCGGGCACCGGTCGTTATGTCCGGATGAACGGGATCGCCCGGGCCACCTCGTACGGGTACTCGCTGTGGGAGTTCGGCGTCTACCGCCGCTGAGCACTCCGACGAAGGGCGTCGCGGATTCGGTCGCGGCGCCCTTCGTCAGGATGACCCCGTACTTTCGACCCTTCTCGCGCCGTGCCCGGAGTTCTAGGGTCGTCGGCGAGGAGGTGGCGAGATGGACAAGGTGATCCACTTCGAGGTGCCGTTCGAGGACGGCGAGCGCGCCACGACGTTCTATGCCCAGGCCTTCGGCTGGCAGCTCAACTCGATGCCCAATTATCAATATTCGCTGGCCACGACGACGCCGGCCGACGACCAGGGCCGGCCCACCGAGGGCGGCATCAACGGTGGCCTGCTGGCCCGCCAGGGGCCCATCACCGCCCCGGTCATCACCATCGGGGTCGACAGCATCGACGACGCGGTGGCCCGGATCGAGAAACTGGGTGGCAAGGTGGCCATCGGCCGGTCCCCGGTCGGCACGATGGGCTTCAGCGCCTACTTCCACGACACCGAGGGCAATCTCATCGGCCTCTGGGAGAGCGCGTAATTCCCATCATGTGCGACGGGGAACGAGAGCGCGAATAACAAAAACATCCATCAATATCGACTCATTGACACCGATGCCGTTAAACGGTCAGAATCGCGGACGTGAAAGCTTTTCCCCGTCTGCTGCTCGTCGGTGTGCTCGGATTGGCGGGCTGCTCGGCGACGGGGAGTGACGCCGCCACCACCCCCTCCGCCGGCGCCTCGGCGGCGCCCGTCGCGGCGGCCGGCTTCGGCGGCACCGACCTGGCCTGGATCGAGATCAACATCGCGATGGACGAGCAGGTGCTGCCGCTGCTCACGCTGGTGCCCAAGCGCACCACGACGCCGGCCACGCTGGCCATGGCCGTGCAGGTCAAGGCGTTCACCGAGGCCGAGCTGAGCATTCTGCGCCAGCTCCACGCGCGGGCCGGCCTGCCCGACGAGAACCCGCACGAGGGCATGCCGATGCCCGGCATGGTCACCGCCGAGCAGGTGCGCGAGGCCGCCTCGCTGGCCGGCGCCGCCTTCGACGAGACGGTCACCAAGCACATCCGGGCCCACCTGGAACAGAGCGAGAGCCTGGCCCGCAGCGAGGAGAAATCGGGGGTCGAGCCGCAGACCCGCGATTTGGCGTTGCAGATTCTGCGCACCCGCGGGGTCGCACTGTCCACAATGCCGAGCGCACCGGCCGAATAGGAAAACGGGCGCCGTCGATAAAGACGGCGCCCGTTCCTTCAGCGATCGGTTACGGCAGTTCGTAGTTCTGGTTGAGGGCCGCGCCCCGTTCCGGCTTGTAGAGGTCGTAGCCACGCGGGTCGCACTGCAGGCCGCCGTTGATGCAGTGGCGGACCAGGGCGGCCAGCGTCGCCCCGTCGAAGGCGTTGAACACGTCGTAGTGGAACGAGAATCCGCGTCCGCTGGAGAAGCGGACTCCTGCCATGTTGCCGCTGACCGGCCAGGCCATCTTGAACTCGATCATCGGGACGGCCACCGGGTGCGAGGCCGGGCAGACCCCCAGCACGGGGTAGGCCATGTGGCTCTTGTGATCGGGCGTGTCCAGGTGCAGCCCGTTCCAGCAGCTGGGGGCCTGGAACCGGACGTTGAGCTGGGTTCCCGGCGCGCAGTTGGCCGGGATGTCCCAGTTGAACGACAGGTCGCCGCACTCGAAGCCCTCGACCGCGCCCGGGTGGTTGCGGAAATCGTCGATCGTGGCGGTCGGGCTGCCGACCAGGTACCGCAGGCCGGCCGGGAACGGCCGCACGCTGCGGTAGTCGATGACGCCCGACTTGTAGTAGATGACCTGCCGGCCCACCGGCTGCACGGCGGTGTCGCCGTTCAGCAGGGTCGGCATCCAGTAACCGGTCTTGTCACCGGGCGTGATGCACGAGGTGTTGCCGGCCTTGAGGCTGGCGTACGTCGTACCGGCGTTCGTGGTGGTGTTGCCCATGAACGTGTGCGAGTGCGAGGCGCCGGGCAGCCCGGGGAAGACGATCGGGTCGTCGTTGAGGTTGCTGCGGCTCACCGAGCAGTTCATCTGGAACTCGTGGTGGGTCGTGGGCGGGTTGGTGTCGGGCGGCGTCGCGGTCGACGGGATCACGCCGGTCACCGGCGGGTCGGCCGGCACGTAACCCGGGCCGCTCGTCGGCGGTGTGGAGGTGAGCGTTCCGTACACCTGGAACTCGTACAGCGAGTAGCCGTAGCCGGTGCCCCGCTGCGTTCCGTACATCCGCACGTAGCGGCCGGAGCCGGTGACCGGCACCGTCTGGGTGCCGCCGGTGGCCGTGGTGGTGCTGTAGACGTTCGACCAATTGTTGCCGTCGGCCGAGGTCTGGATCTGGAAGGACTTGGCGTACGCGGCCTCCCAGGTCAGCTTGACCTGGCTGATGGTGGCCGTGCCGCCGAGGTCGACGCGGAGCCACTGCGGGTCGCTCCATGCGCTGCCCCACCGGGTGGTGAGGTTGCCGTCGACCGCCCCGGCGGCGGGGGCGCCACCGTTCTCGGTCGACGAGGCGAGCACGGGACGGCCTTGCGAAAGCAGGGTGTCGGCAGCCTGAGCAGCGTGGACACCGGTGAGGACAGCGGTCGCGGTGAGGGCCGCGACCGCGCTCAGGGTCAGGATGCGCCGGGGGCGTAGGGGATTCACGAGGTCTCCTTCGGGGTTGGAGAGCGCTTTCCGAGTGTTACGCCGAGATGTCAAGGCCGTCAATACGTACGCGCGTTTCTGCTGGTTCCGGAACTTCGCCTCGTCGCTCCGGAGCGCCCACGGAGAGCGCTCTCCCTCTGTGCTATAAAGACGTCTATGCGAACCGAGCGGCTCCCGACCCTCGAGGACGTGGCCCGGATCGCCGGCGTGTCCCGAGCCACCGTCTCCCGGGTGATCAACGGGATCCGCAACGTCGACCCCCAGCTCCACGAGGTCGTGTGGGACGCGGTGGGCCGCACCGGCTACGTGCCCAACCGGCTGGCCCGCTCGCTGGTCACCCGCCGCACGGGCACCGTCGCGCTGGTCGTCTCCGACTCCGAGTCGCACGACGACGACCCGTTCATGAGCCGCTTCTTCGCCGATCCGTACTTCGGCCGGGTCGTGGGCGGGCTGATGAGCGTGCTGCGCCGGCGGGGCGTCCAGCTGGCGCTCCAGATCGTCGGCACCGACGACGGCCGCAAGCGGCTCGTCGGCGACCTGCGCAACGGCCAGGCCGACGGCGCGATCGTGCTGTCCCTGCCCGCGGTCGACCCGCTGCCGCGCATGCTCACCGAGGGCGGCGTCCCCGCCGTGCTGATCGGCCGCCCGGCCGAGCCGGTGCCGATCGACTACGTGGATCTGGCCAACGACACCGGCGCCGCGCTCGCCGCGGAACACCTGCTCGCCCGCGACTGCCAGCGGATCGGCATGATCTCGGGCCCGGCCGACGTGCCGGCCAGCAGCGACCGCGTGGCGGGTTTCCGCCGGGCCCTGGCCCGCCGTGGGCACGGCTGGGTGCCGATCGAATCCGGCAACTTCACCCGCGACAGCGGTGAGGCGGCCATGCGCGCGCTCCTGGCCGGCCACCCCCACCTCGACGGAGTGTTCGTTGCCAACGACTTGATGGCGCTGGGCGCCCTGGCCGTGCTGCGCGAGGCCGGCCGCCGCGTGCCCGAGGACGTCGCCGTGGTCGGCTTCGACGACAGCAGCGCGGCGGTGGCCGCCTCGCCGGCCCTGACCACCGTCCGGCACCCGCTGGAAGACATGGCCGCCGAAGCCGCCCGCCTGCTGCTGGCCCGCATCGACGACCCGGGCATGCGGGTCTCGTCGGTCATCTACGAGCCGGCCCTGGTCGAGCGCGAGTCGGCTTGAGGCTTCTCGGCCCGGGCAGCCCGTGGCGCCACGGTGCCGGCACGCCCCGCCGGAAAGCGGGTCTCCTTGTCGTGAACGGCCTTCGTCAAGAGTGATCTTGGCGGATGATCGGTTGTAGCCGTCTGCGGCTACGCGGGTCTCAGCTTGAATCACCTCGATTGAGTGGTGTGCCGTGGGATGGTTGTACCGGGTGAATGCCCGCCTGATCGGAGCCTTCGTAGTTCCGCTGGTGGTCCTGTGTGTGGTCGGTGTTCTCGCTTACCGCAACACCAACACGCTGGAAGAGACCAGCGGCCAGGTCGTCCATACCTACGAGGTGCTGGACGCGCTGGACGGCATCAAGGAGTTGTTGAAGGACGCCGAGACAGGCCAGCGTGGTTTCCTCATCACCGGCGCGGACGCTTACCTCACGCCGTACGACAATGCCTCGTCGGCAACCACCTCCGCGGTGGACGCGGTCGCTGTGCTAACCGCCGACAACGCGACCCAGCAGCAACGCATCGCGACCCTGCGCCCGCTGATCACGGCGAAATTCGCTGAGATGAAGGAAACGATCGATCTGCGCCGCGCGAAGGGCTTCGAGGCGGCGCAAGCCGCGGTCCTGACCAACAAGGGCAAGGCGGTGATGGACCAGATCAGGTCGCTGCTCGACGAGATGGCGGCGGCGGAGTCGAGCCTGCTGGCCATACGCGGCAAACTCACCGCGGACACCGCTTCGGGATCGCGGACGACCATCGAAGTCGGAGTCGGTGTCGCGGCGCTTCTCGTCCTGGTGCTCGCCTTACTCGTGTCGCGCAGCATCCTGCGCCCGCTGAGCGCGTTGACGGATCGCCTTCGAGAGATCGCTGACGGCGAGGGTGACCTGACCCAGCGCGTCGACGCGCGGGGACGCGACGAATTCGGGACGCTCGGCGCTGTCTTCAACCGCTTCGTGGACAAGCTCGCCGCCATCATCCGGCAGATCGGCGAACAGGCCACGTCACTGGCTGCGGCCTCGGAACAGTTGTCCACCGGCACGCAGCAGATTGCCGGTTCCGCCGAGCACAGCTCCCGTGAGATCGGCGGAGTCGCCGGGGCCTCCACGACCATGAGCGGCGCGCTCACCACGGTCGCCGCGGGCGCCGAACAGATGGGTGCCTCAATCCGTGAGATCGCTTCCAACGCCTCCGATGCCAGCCGGGCCGGCGCCGAGGCAGTCCGGGTGGCGCAAGAGGCGACGAGGACCGTCGCCACGCTCGGTGAATCGTCGGCCGAGATCAGCAATGTGATCAAGTTGATCACGGCGATCGCGGAACAGACCAACCTGCTGGCGCTGAACGCGACGATCGAAGCAGCCCGGGCCGGTGACGCCGGCAAGGGCTTCGCCGTGGTGGCTTCCGAGGTCAAGGACCTCGCCCAGGAGACCGCCCGCGCCACCGGGGACATCAGCCAGCGAGTCACCGACATCCAGAACAGCGCCACCGCCACCGCCGAGGCGATCACCCAAATGAGCGGGATCGTGCTGCAGGTCAACGACTACCAGACGACGATCGCTTCGGCCGTGGAGGAGCAGACTGCTACCACCGCCGAGATGGCCCGCAACATCAGTGACGCCTCCAACGGCAGCCAGGATATCTCCACCAGCGTCACCTCCGTCTCCGCTGCGGCCGCACAGACGTCGAACGCCATCGTCAACACCAGGTCCTCCGTCGCGGAGGTCGCCCGAATGAGCTCTACGCTGCATCAACTCGTCAACCAGTTCAAATACTGAACCCTTCTGCGCACCGTCGGCCGCAAGACAGCGATTCGTTCGCAGATCGGCTGACTCCGGTTGCGGCCGGCACTCAGCGCCGGAAATGCTGTGCCTCACAAGACTTCCCAGCTTCGCGCCGTCCTTCGTACGGGGGTCAGCGGTCTCGGCGGAAGCAGGCAAAGAATTGTGGCGGGCCATGTCGAGAGCGGGCGGTCGGCTCCGACTACCGGTCGACAGCAGCGAACGAGAGGGGTTCCGGCGATGAAGTACATCGTGATGATGTTCGGTGACGGCGGCGAGATGGCGGCCACGGCCGACCCGGCCTGGGTGCGCGACATGATGACGTTCATGGGCGACTTCAACACCGAACTGGCCCGGACCGGGGAGCTGGTCGAGGCGCGCGGGCTGGCCTTCCCGTCCACCGCCAAGATCGTGAGTTACGAGGACGGGCAGGTGGCGGTCACCGACGGACCGTACGCGGAGACCAAGGAATCGCTGGCCGGGTTCTGGATCCTCGAGGTGCCGGGGGAGGAACGGGCGGTCGAGCTGGCCGGCCGGGTCGCGTTCTGGGCGCGCAAGGTCGAGCTGCGCGAGGTCCCGGACGGTCCGCCCGACCACGCCGAGAACTGAGCTGGGTGGGTTGAGAGGCGCGGAAAGTGAGTGAGCCGCGGGTCTTGGACGGGGTGCTGCGTGAGCTGGCGCCGCAGGTGCTGGGGGCGCTCGTACGCCGGTACGGGCAGTTCGACGCGGCCGAGGATGCTGTGCAGGAAGCGCTGCTCGCGGCCGCGGTGCAGTGGCCCCGCGAGGGCGTCCCGGCCAACCCGCGGTCGTGGCTGATCTCGGTGGCCACCCGGCGGCTGGTCGACGAGTTCCGCAGTGACAGCGCTCGGCGCCGGCGCGAGACGGCCGACGTGCTGGCCGACGCCGGGGGCGACGCGCCCGACCGGGACGACACGCTGGCTCTGCTCTTTCTCTGCGCCCACCCGTCGCTCTCGCCGCCGTCGCAGCTCGCGCTGACCCTGCGGGCGGCCGGCGGTCTCACCACGGGCGAGATCGCGGCGGCGTTCCTGGTGCCGGAGCCGACCATGGCTCAGCGGATCAGCCGGGCCAAGCAAGCCATCCGCAAGAGCGGGGCGGACTTCCCGGCTCCGGCGCCGGGCGCGGAACGGGTCGAGCGGCTCAAGGTCGTACGGCAGGTGCTGTACCTGATCTTCAACGAGGGTTACACGGCGAGCGGCGGGCCGGAGCTGCAGCGGGCCGAGCTGACCGGTGAGGCGATCCGGTTGACGCGGCTGCTGCGCGACCTCGTGCCGGGCGACCACGAGACGGCCGGGCTGCTCGCGTTGATGCTGCTCACCGACGCGCGCCGGGCGGCCCGCACGACGCCCGGGGGCGAGCTGGTGCCGCTCGACCGCCAGGACCGTTCACTGTGGAGCAAGGACCGGATCACCGAGGGGGTCGCGCTGGTGTCGGCGACGCTCGGGCGCGGGCCGATCGGGCCGTACCAGGTGCAGGCCGCGATCGCCGCGCTGCACGACGAGGCCGAGTCCGACGCCCGAACGGACTGGGCGCAGATCCTCGCGCTGTACGAGGTGCTCGAAACCATCTCGCCCGGGCCGGTGGTGACGCTGAACCGGGCCGTCGCCGTCGCTCGCACCCGGGGGCCGCTGGCCGGGCTGGCCCTGATCGGCGAGCTGGCCGGCGACGAGCGGATGGCCGGCAACCACCGCCTGGCCGCGGTGCGGGCCCACCTGCTGGAGCAAGCGGGCTTCGCCGAGCAGGCGCGCGAGGCGTATCTGGCCGCGGCCAAACTCACCACCAGTGGCCCCGAACAGCGCTATCTGACGGCCCGGGCGTCATTGCAGGAATGAGCCGAGCGGCGAGAGCAGCAGCTTGCTGAGGCCGGCGGCCGTCTTGTCGAGGCCGGCGCGCTCGCGGTCGGTGGCCAGCATGTCGTGGCGTACGCCCCACAGCTTCTGCGCGTTCCGCCAGGCCACGTTGCGGGTGTATTCCACGGCCTCGCCCTGCCACCAGTCGTCGAGGCAGCCGTTCATCGTGTCGATCAGCAGCTGCCACTTCTCGAGGTAGCCGCGCCGCAGCCCGGGGATCGCCTCGGCGAAGATGTCGTTGATCTCGAGGTAGTCGTGGTGCTGGTCGCTGTCGTCGACCGGGTCGCTGCCCAGGTGGTCGAACGTGGTGACCAGCGCGAACGGCAGGTCGAAGTTGATGTGCGCGTTGACGCCGGCGCAGGCCGACGGCAGCGGACGGCAGTCCGGTCCCGGGATGCGCTGGAACAGGCAGGCCCACACCTCGGGGCAGCGCGGGCTCGTCCCGGCGCCGGCCCAGGCCCGCAGCGCGTCGAAGTAACGGGCCGCGAACTCCACGTCCAGGCGGGACAGGAAGGCCGGATCCTTGAACTTGCCGGCGTACAACCGCTCCAGCACACCCTCGGTGATCGTCAGGTAGAGCTGGTTGAAGTCGCACAGCGGGTTCTCCCGCCGCAGCGGTGGCACGTGACCCAGGACGTCCTGCAGCGCCTTGAGCTGCTCGACCACGGCGGGGACGTCGTCGGGGTGGCCTTGCAGGAGATCGGTCATCTCCCGTTGCACAGGTCCCCAGACCGACTGGCTCATCGGTTCTCCTCCACGAACATCGGCGGAGGGCCCCCTAGCACCACCCGGCGGCGGTGGCCGCCGGGTGGTGCTCCCCCGTGGCCAAAGACTTCCAAAGCCCGCGTACGTAGGGATCGGTAGATCTACGTATTCGTGGCGCGCGGAAGGCCGGAAGATAACGAAAAGGTCACGCCGCGGTCAGGAAGACCCGGCTCGCCTGCACCCTCGTGCGTACCTGGAGCTTGTCGAAGATGTGCCCGACGTGGACACCGACCGTGCGCTCGCTGATGAACAACCGCTCGCCGATCTCGCGGTTGGTCAGCCCCTCGGCCAGCGCCGACAGCACCTCACGCTCGCGGGTGGTGAGCACGCTCAGCTCGTCCTTGGTGTCCGTCTCGATCAGCGGCACGGTGGGGATGTCATCGGCGAGCGCCACCTTGTAGCGCTGAGCGACCCCGACGATCTCGGCCGCGAACGGGCGCGCCCCCATCGCGATCGCCGTGGCGTACGCCTCCCGCAGCGCCCCGATCGCCGCCGCCTTCCGCGTGCGGCGCTGCAGGGCTGCCTCAGCCTGCCGCAGCCGCGAATACGCCGCCGGGTACGGCTGCCGCCGCTTGTCCCAGGTGGCGGCGGCCTTGGCCCACGGCGCCGGGTCCTGCCGGCCCTCGATGCGGCTCAGCTCGGCGGCGCACAGGTCGAGGTAGCCGTCGATCACCCCGCGTACGGGCAGGGCCGCATTGCCGACCCCGGCCGCCATCCGCTCGGCCGCCACCTTGAGCCGGCGCAGCGCCCCGGCGTCGACCGGCTGGCCGGCCGCGAACGCCTCGGCCTCGGCCCGCAGGCCGTGCCAGGCCAGCACGCCGATGAGCACCAGGTCGTCGGAGCGGGTCTCGGTGAGCCCGCGCTGCACCGCCGCCCGCGCGGTCGGGTGCTCGCCCTGCCACATGGCCAGCCCGGCCCGCAGCGTGAGCATCGGCAGCACGTGCCGCGCCCCGCCCCCGGCCAGCAGCGTGGCCACGGCGTCGAGGTCGCGGTGGGCCGCGTCGATGTCGCCGAAGCCGACCCAGAGCCGGCAGCGGGCCAGCAGCAGTTCGACCGCGTCGGCGCCGGACGGCCGGTGCCGCATGGCGTCGGCCAGCACCGCGTCGGCCTCGCTCCACTGCCCGACCCGGAACAGGCCGTTGGCGGCGATGGCGAGCAGCCGAGTCTGGTAGGTGCGGCCCGCGCCCAGCGCGGCCAGCCTCTCGGCGCCGCGGCGGGCCACGAGCACGCCCTCTTCGATGTTGTTGAGCGGGCCGGTCAGCAGCTCGGCCAGGTGCAGGTAGGCGACGCCCAGCTCGTCGGGGTGTCCGCTGCGCTCGGCGATGTCGACGGCGTTGCGGATCACGGCCAGCCCGGCGTCGGGGTCCTCGCGGAACGCGGCGCTGAAGCCGAGCGCGGCACTGGCCCGTACGAGATCGGCCGTCGATCCGTTGACCTCGGCCATCTCGAGCGCGTCGACGGCGCGTGCGTTGGCGTCGGCGTAACGACCCAGATGCAGCAGCAGTTCGGCCAGGTAGGCCGCGGCGGAGGCCCGCTGGCGGGGGGAGCAGTCGGAAGCCTCGAGAGCCCGCTCGTATTCCGCCTCGGCGGTGGCCGTGCGCCCGGCGGCGGCCAGGTAGCGCGCCCGTCGCAGGTGCAGGTCGCACTGGCTGGGCGCGTCGGGCCGCCGGGACAGGTCGTCGAGGCGGGACAGGGCCCGCAGGTGCTCGCCGCACTGGTGAGCCGACTCGGCCGCGTGGGCCAGCAGCTCGGTGCGCTCGGGCGCGTCGTCTGTGGTCAGCTCGAGCGCTGACGACCAGTAGCGGTGGGCCTCGGTGAAGCCGTACAGCTTCTCGGCCGACCGGGCCGAGGCGATCACCGAGGGCAGCGCGCGGCCCGGCTCGCCGGCCTTCTGCCAGTGATGGGCCAGGCGGGCGTGATCGGGCGTGCCGCCCGCCTCCGCCAGCGCCTCGGCGAAGCGCCGGTGCAGAACCGTGGCCTCGGCCGGCAGCACCTCGCCGGCCAGCACCTCGGCCACCAGGCGGTGGCGCAGCCGGTAGCCGTCGTCGGCGCTGGCCACGAACCGGTGGGCGACCGCGGCCCGGACCGCCTCGATCAGCTCAGCCTCGGGCAGCGGCACTACCCGGGCCAGCACGTCGTGGCCGACCGGCTCGACCCCGGCCGCGATCGCGTGGACCACCGAGTGGGCGTTCGGAGGCAGCTCGTCGACCCGGGACAGGAAGATCTCGCGCAGCGTGTCGGACAGCTCGACCCGGCC
Source organism: Paractinoplanes polyasparticus (assembly GCF_019710575.1). GTDB lineage: Bacteria > Actinomycetota > Actinomycetes > Mycobacteriales > Micromonosporaceae > Actinoplanes > Actinoplanes polyasparticus. The sequence goes on from NZ_JAHWFK010000020.1 coordinate 126,993, forward strand.
GTCGCGCAGGTCACGGGCCAGCTCCTCGGCCACGAAGGGGTTGCCGCCGCTGCGCTTGTAGACCTGGTCGGCGTCCTCGCTCTCGACCCGGCCGCCGGTGATCGCGGTGACCAGCTCGACGGTCTGGTCACGGTCGAGCGGAGCGAGCTCGACCACCCGGACCGACCGCAGGCGCCGCAGCTCGGCCAGCACCTTGCGCAGCGGGTGGGCGCCCTGCAGCGCCTCGGCCCGGACCGCCGCCAGCACGGCTATCTTGACGTCGCCCAGGCCGGCCAGCAGATAGAGCAGCAGCTGGCGGGTGCTGCGGTCGGCCCACTGCAGGTCGTCGAGCACCAGCAGCAGACGGCGCTCGCCGGCCACCGCCCGCAGGTCTTGCGAGACCCGGTCGAGCAGGGCGCCCGCGGATCCGGCGGGCTGAACATTGTGGTCGAACTGCCGCAAGGCCTGAAGAACGGGATGCAACGGCGAGGCGTCGCCGATGTCGAGGCAGGTGCCGGACAGCACGGCGAAACCCGCGTCACGCATGGACAGGACGGTCTCGCGGAGCAGTCGGCTCTTGCCCACTCCGCTCTCCCCGGTGACGAACACCGCGGAGGTGCCACCCGATCCCGCGTTGCGCAGGTCGGACCTGATCTGAGCCAACGTGCCGGTGCGTCCGACAAGTGGCCCGTCGTCCCCCTCGCCGGCCATGAAGGTCACCCTAATGCCCAGCGACCCGACACGTTCTCGGCGGTTCGGTCGGTTCTCGGTCACATGAGTGACCGGACCGCGACAAGGTCAACACACTGTCGGAGATACGTCGTTCTGCAGATCCGCTACGCGACTGCGGCTGGCACCGTACTCCCGGGGCAAGCAGTGACCTGGGGGAGCGTGAAGACATGACCGCAATCGCTATGGCGGAGCAGGAGCGGCGTCAGACCGTCACCGTCCTCTTCATCGACATCGTGGGCTTCACCTCACTGGTCGACGACTTGGACTGCGCGGACGTCCGCGCGTTGCAGCGCGACTACTTCGGCATCGTGTCCGACGTGGTCCGCGCGGGCGGCGGAGTGGTGGAGAAGTACGTCGGGGACGCGGTGATGGCGGTGTTCGGCACCGGCCCGGGCGGCTTCGGCGCGGAGGCCGCCGCTGCGGCGGTGCGGGTGGGCCTGTCGGTCCAGGAGGCGTTGAGGGGGCGTCTCCTGGCCGGCCGGTTCGCCGTCCGGACCCGGGTCGGGCTCGCGACCGGCGACGTCATCGTCGACCTGGACGCGACGCGCGAGTTCGGGCACGGCATGATCAGCGGCAGTGTGGTGGTCACGGCCGCGCGCCTGCAGGCGTACGCGCCGCACGACACCGTGGTGGTCTGCGCCGGGACGCGGGCGGTCACCGACCAGTTGGTCGCGTATCAGGAGCTTCCGCCCGTACGGGTGTCGGGCAAGCCGCGGCCGCTCGACCTCTGGCGAGCGCTGGGCCCGCAGTACGCCCGCACGGCGACGCGCCACCTGTGGGCGGTGCCGGCCGCGGCGTGACGCGTGTTGTAGGTCACCAACCGTTTCTTTTGTCCGAATTATCTGTTCACAGGTGGGCCCTCCCGGCTCGGTTGACCAGAAGTGTCGGGGGGTCCCGGTAGGCTCGCCGCGAATTGACCACCACCTTGGGCTGATCGGGAGTGCCACCTCGTGACCGCGGAGATCCTGTACGGGGCTGATGACCTCACGCACCTGGAGGGGCTGGACGCCGTCCGGAAACGCCCGGGCATGTACATCGGCTCCACCGACAGCCGGGGCATCAACCACCTCGCCAACGAGATCATCGACAACTGCACCGACGAGGGCGTCGGCGGTCACGCCACCAAGGTGGCCGTCATCCTGCACGCCGACGGCTCGCTGCAGGTCGACGACGACGGGCGCGGCATCCCGACCGCGATCAACACCAAGTCCGGCCTCAACGGCGTCGAGCTCGTGCTCACCCGCCTGCACGCCGGCGGCAAGTTCGGCGGCTCGGGCTACAAGACGTCCGGCGGCCTGCACGGCGTCGGCGCCTCCGCGGTCAACGCGCTCTCGCTGCGCTTCGACGTCACCGTCAAGCGCGAGGGCAAGGTCCACGAGATCTCGTTCCAGCGCGGCGTGCCCGGCTCCTTCGACGGTCCCGGCCCGCAGGCCCGTTTTCATCCCGAGTCCGGGCTGCGCGTCGTCCGCAAGATGAAGCGCGGCGAGCCCACCGGCACGTCCATCCGCTACTGGTACGACGCGCGGTACTTCGAGACGGGCGCCCGGCTCGACGTCGACGCCGTCCGCGCCAAGCTGCGCAACACGGCGTTCCTCGTCCCCGGCGTGATGTACACGCTGCGCGACGAGACGGCCGAGGAGACGACGAACGAGACCTTCCACTTCCCGCACGGGCTCACCGACATGGTCGAGTTCCTGACCCACGCGGGCGACAAGCCGGTCTCCGGCCTGCTGCAGGTCAACGGCGAGGGCACGTACAAGGAAAACGCGGCCGACGCCAACGGCGTGATGCAGTCCAACGTCGAGCGCCGGGCCGAGGTCGAGATCGCCTTCCGGTGGGGCACCGGCTACGAGCGCACGATCGAGTGCTTCACCAACACGATCCGCAACACGCACGGCGGCACCCACCGCAAGGGCTTCGAGCGAGCCCTCGTACGAGCGCTGACCGAGGCCATCCGCAACACGCGCGGCCTGCTCAAGCCCAAGGAAGACCCGCCCGTCCTCGACGACCTGCTCGAGGGCATGACCGCGGTCATCCACGTGCGCATCCCCGAGCCGCAGTTCACCTCCCAGACCAAGGACGAGCTGTCCACGGCCGGCATCACCCGCGTGCTCCAGGGCCTGGTCGAGGCGCACATCAAGGAATGGATCGACGGTCGCAGGACCAAGGCCGAGGCCCGCACCGTCCTGCAGAAGGTGGTCGACGCCGCCCGCGTCCGCCTCACCCAGAAGCAACAGAAGGACGCGGCCCGCCGCAAGACCGCCCTCGAGGGCGCCTCGATGCCGCCCAAGCTGGTCGACTGCCGCGCCACCGGCATCTCCCGTTCCGAGCTCTACATCGTCGAGGGCGACAGCGCCCTCGGCACCGCGCGCATGGCCCGCAGCTCGGAATACCAGGCGCTGCTGCCCATCCGCGGCAAGATCCTCAACGTCCAGAAGGCGTCGCTCCAGCAGGTGCTCGACAACGCCGAGTGCTCGGCCATCGTGCAGGTGCTGGGAGCCGGCTCGGGCCGCACGTTCGAGCTGAGCTCCATGCGCTACGGCCGCGTCATGATCATGGCGGACGCCGACGTCGACGGCTCCCACATCCGCACGCTGCTGATCACCCTGTTCGCCAAGTACATGCGCCCGGTGATCGAGCAGGGCCGGCTCTTCGCGGCCATGCCGCCGCTGCACAAGGTGGTCACCAAGGGCCGCAACTCGCAGACCATCTTCACCTACACCCAGCAGGAGATGGACGCGACGGTCAGCCGCATCGAGCGCGAGGGCGGCGCGGTCAACAAGCCGGTCAGCCGATTCAAGGGCCTAGGCGAGATGGACGCCGACGAACTGTGGGACACCACGATGAACCCGGCCACCCGCACCGTCCGGCGCATCACGCTCGACGACGCCGAACGCGCCGAGGCCACCCTCGAGCTGCTGATGGGCGAGCGTGTCGAACCGCGCAAGAACTGGCTGATCGAGGCGGCGGGCCGCATCGACCAAGAGACGATCGACGCCTGAGGGGCCGAAGCTAGATGGCACGCCGTAAGAACACCGACAACCGCGTCGACCTGTCCGCTTTCGACCAGGCCGGCGCCCACGTCATCGACAACCCGCTGACCACCGAGGTCGAGGACTCCTATCTCGAGTACGCCTACTCGGTCATCCACTCGCGCGCCCTCCCCGACGCCCGCGACGGCCTGAAGCCGGTGCACCGTCGCATCCTCTGGTCGATGTCGGAGCAGAACCACCGCCCCGATCGCCCCTATGTGAAGAGTGCCCGAGTTGTCGGCGATGTGATGGGTAAATACCATCCGCACGGGGATGTCGCGATTTACGACGCTCTTGTGCGGCTCGCCCAGGACTTCTCGCTCAACGCCCCACTCATCGACGGGCATGGAAATTTTGGGAGCCCGGACGACGGACCGGCGGCAGCGAGATACACCGAGGCGCGCATGTCGCGTGAGGCGATGTTGCTGGTCGGCGAACTGGGGGAGGGGACGGTCGACTTCAAGTCGACCTATGACGGGTCCGATCTCGAACCCAAGGTGCTGCCCGCCGCCTTCCCCAATCTGCTGGTGAACGGCACGTCGGGCATTGCGGTCGGCATGGCCACCAACATGATTCCGCACAACCTCGGTGAGGTGGTGGCGGCGGCGCAGCATCTGATCAAGAATCCGGATGCGAGTCTCGACAAGTTGATGCGCTTCGTTCCCGGGCCTGACTTGCCGACCGGTGGGCAGTTGCTCGGGCTCGACGAGGTTCGGCGGGCCTACGAGACCGGGCGTGGTGTGGTGCGCATGCGGGCCAAGGCGCAGACCGGGTTGCTCGAAGGGGGGCGCGGGCGGCAGGCCATCACCGTCACCGAACTTCCGTACGGGGTGGGCACCGAGAAGATCATCGAGGCGATCACCGATGAGGTGAAGGGCAAGCTCATCGTCTCCGGGCCCAAGCGGGGGCAGCGGCAGGCGGCCCGGCTGGTAGGCATCGCCGACGTGAAGGACCTCACCGACCGTGAGCACGGCACCCGGCTGGTCATCGAGTGCAAGGTGGGCGTCAACCCGCAGGCCCTGCTGGCCGACCTCTACCGGCTGACCCCGCTCGAGTCGTCGTTCGGCATCAACAACCTGGTGCTGGTCAACGGTCAGCCGCAGACGCTCGGGCTCAAGGCGTTGCTCGAGGTCTTCGTCCAGCACCGCTACGACGTGGTCACCCGGCGCACCGAGTTCCGCCGCACCAAGCGACAGGACCGGCTGCACCTGGTCGACGGCCTGCTCATCGCGCTGATCGACATCGACCGGGTGGTGGCGATCATCCGGGGCAGCGACGACGCGGCGTCGGCCAAGGCCGCGCTCATGCAGGAATTCAGCCTCAGCGATATTCAGGCCACGTACATTCTCGACACTCCGTTGCGGCGGCTCACCCGCTTCGACCGCATCGAGCTCGAGACCGAGCAGGAGCGGCTGCGGAGCGAGATCGCGGAGCTCAGCCACATCCTCGACAACTTCGACGTGCTTCAGCAGCTTGTCTCCGACGAGCTGGCCGCGGTGGCGTCCGAGTTCGGCGGGCAGCGGCGCACCACGTTGATCGACGGCGACCTGAAAGAGGTGCTGGCCGCGTCCGCGCCGGCCGGGCCGCTCGAGGTGGCCGACGACCCGTGTCAGGTCATCCTCTCGGCGACCGGGCTCATCGCCCGGACGGCGGCCGAGAGCGAGGAGGCCACGGAGGCCCGGCGCCGGTCCGGGCGGGTCAAGCACGATGCCGTACGCGCCGTGGTGCACTCGACCGCGCGGGGCCGCATTCTGCTGGTCACCAACCGGGGCCGCGCGTTCAAGACCGACGTGCTCCCGCTGCCGGTGCTGCCCGAGCAGTCGGGCACGGTGTCGATCCGCGGCGGCATGTCCGCGTCCGAGCTGGTCCCGCTGGAAAAGGGCGAGAAGGTGGTCGGTCTGGCCCCGTTGGCCGCGGCCGGCTCGCCGGGCCTCGCGATGGGCACCCGGCAGGGCGTGATCAAGGTGTGCGCCCCCGAGTGGCCGGTGCGCTCCGACGAGTTCGAGGTGATCACGCTCAAGGAGGGCGACGAGGTTCTGCAGGCCACGTGGCTGACCGACGGGTCCGAGGCGCTGGTCTTCGTGACCTCCGACGCGGCGTTGCTGCGCTTCCCGGCCAAGAACGTGCGGCCGCAGGGCCTCAAGGGCGGCGGCATGGCCGGCGTCAACCTGTCGGCCGGGGCCGAGGCGATCTCGTTCAACGCGGTCGCCACGGCCGACCACGACCACGGCGAGCCGATGGTGGTGACCTCGACCGGCACCCAGGTCAAAGTCAGCCCGTTCGCGTCCTACCCGGCCAAGGGCCGGGCGACCGGCGGCGTCCGCGTGCAGCGATTCCTCAAGGGCGAGACCCGGCTGACGGTGGCCTGGGTCGGTCCGCGGCCGGTCGGTTCCAGCAACACCGGTGACCCGATCGACCTGCCCGACCCGGACGCCCGCCGCGACGGCTCGGGCGAGGCCGTCCTGATGGGCCCGCAGATCGTCGGCCACCTGATCGACCGCGGCTGAGTTCAGCAATACAAGTTCATGATCGTCGTTCAAGCCGAGCCCGCCACTCCACTGGGGGAGCCCCCGCTGGCCATTGTCGCGAAGTTGAGCATGATCGTGGGGGCTTGGCCGCGGTGCGCTGTGGATAACTCGGCACTGTGGAAAACGGTTGGCTATCTCGGCTCGGCGTGAGCGGCGTCCGGGCCGAGGTCCAGCAGCTGGACGGCCCGTAGCGCGCGCCGCACGGCTTGGTCGGCCATGTCGGGGTCGAGCCAGGCGTCGCGCGGCTCGATCGTGAAGAGTTCGTTGTTGCGAACGGCCCATGGGCCGATCTCGCCGGCCAGGTAAGCCTCGAGCAACGCGGGCTGTTCCAGGCGGGGCGAGTCGCCCACCGGCTCGAAGGTGTGCCGCAGGGTCATCGGCGGCTGCGTCTGGGGTAGGCGCACGATGACGAAGGCACCTTTTCCCCTGTGCTGTGAGGCTGTCCCGTCGAAGTCGGTGTTCTTCCAGCTCAGCTCGCCGAAGGTCACCGGCAGCCCGTCGATCTCGCGCTGCCAGGCCCGGCGGACCTTGATCCGGCCGCCCGCCTGTGGTTGCCAGGCCCGGCGGACCTTGATCCGGCCGCCCGTCTGTGGTTGCCAGGCCCGGCGGATCTTGGTCCGGCTGGCTGCGTGTGGTTGCCAGGGCCAGGGGCGCTCGTCCGGATCGACTTCCGTCCACCCGCCCCGGACAGCCCACCGGCGGAGGTGACGCCGGAACAGTAATCGGGCCAGGAAGAAGCCGGCCGGAGCGACCGTGACGATCACGGCGAAGGCGATGGGGCCCGACCAGTCGTCGCGCCCCCGGTTGAGCGCGCGGCCCAGCAGCAGCGCCACGACGAGCACGCCGAGCCACAACGGTGACCACCAGCGTCTGCGGATCAGCATCATGCGGCCACCTGGGGCCGGTCGGGGCCGACGTCGAGCAGCCGGACGACGAGCAGGGCCCGTTGTATGGCGCGGTAGGCCGAGCCGGGGTCGAGAGCCTCGTCGCGGGCCTCGACGGTGAACAGCTCGGTGTCGCGCACCGTGAACGGTGGGATCTCCATGATGCGGAACGCGTGACGGAGGGCCGGCTGCTCGAGCCGGGGCGAGTCGCCGATGAACTTGTACGGCAACCGGGCAGCCATCGGCGGCTGCGTCTGGGGCAGGCCCACCACGACAAAACTGCCCTTGCCGTCGCGGTCGACCACGGCGCCGCTGAAGGCCCCGCCCGACCACTGGACCTCACCGAAGGTCACCGGCAGCCCTTCGATGTCACCGCTCCAGGCGTACCTGACCCGGCTGCTTCCTTGCAGTTGGAGGTTCTGCCAGGGCCAGGCCAGGGCGGCCGGGCCGACCGGGAAACATCCCATCGCGGTGGCCCAGCGTGACATCGCGCGCAGGGACCGCGCGCGGAATACGGAGCGGATCGAATACGCGAGGAATCCGAGGGCGAGCACAACGGTGCATTCCGCGACCGCGTCGAGCAGGGTGAGGCTGCCCACGGCCAGCAACGCGGCGACGGCGCCCGTCCACCCGGCGCTGACCCAGGCCCTCACTTCGACGCTCATCGAGGTCAGGGTAGGTGGCGGGAGCCAGCCGGCGGAAGAAGATCCAGACGTCTGCTTCGTAGCCGGTCGGGCCGCGGCGAGGCCCCGCTGGCAAGCAGACCTACGGCAGCGGACGGCGTCCGGCGAAACCCAGATCGGAGCGGTGGTACCAGCCGAGGTCGGTCTCGCCCTCGAGCCAGCAGAGATCGGCGTCTACCCCGTCCACCTCGCCCGGGAAGTCGACGAGCAGCGGCGCCAGGCTCTTGAGCACCGCGCCGGTCTGCTGCACCTCGGTCATCAGGTCGTCGAGGCGCGCGGTGGTCGCCTTCCACTCCGGCATCCCGCCCAGCGGTGTCGAGGGACCGCCGGCCCCGATCACGGCGCCGAGCTCGGCCGCGTCCGCTCGCAGAGCAACGATCTCTTCCAGTACGGGCCGCAACCGCTTCAGTTCGTCCCGCGCCTCACCCAGCGTGAACAACCCCATGCCACTGAGAGTGCCAGCGGGGCAGGCGTCGATCAAGTAGCAGCCGCGGCGATGTGGCCGCGCAAGTGGTCTGCGGTCCGGGGTCGATCAAGCCGTGGCGCGGCGATGTGGCCGCCAGAGCGGGCTGGGTCAGGCGTCGATCAAGCCGTGGCGGGCCATGATCGCGGCGCGGCGGGCGCGGTTGACCGCCCGCACCCGGCGGGCCACGAAGAACACGTCGAGCAGCGACCACACGCCGAGGCCGCCCAGCGTGAAGAGCATGGCGATCGACCGGCCGGTGTCGCCCAGGTAGAACCGGTGACCGCCGATGAGGCCGACCACGCACCACAGGGCGTAGGCAACCCGGGCGTCCTTGCGCACGGAGGCGAACTCCGCCTCGGCCCGCAACACGCGCAACCGGTCCCACTCCGGCAGTCCGGCAGCGCCGTGGGGAACGGCGGCGGAGGAGGCGACGGGCAAGCAGGCAGCGTCGTGCGAGGCGGCGGCGGACCAGGTGGCGGGCAAGCCGGCAGCGTCGTGCGGGGCGGCGGCGGGCCAGGTGGCGGGCAGTCCGGCCGCAGTGGGCTGGGCGGCGGCCGAGGCGGCGCCGGGCGGGCCGCTGGGGGAGTGGGGAACGGCTCCGGGCAGGCTCACCGGCGTAACGATAGCCGCGGCGGGTCCGGCGAGGGACGATTGTCGCGTGGACTTACAGGTTGTGGAGCAGGTGGCCGAGCTCGGGGCGTGGATCTCCGAGGGCGGCGTGGTGATTCTGAGTGGCGCGGGGCTCTCCACCGACTCCGGCATTCCGGACTATCGCGGCCCGTCGGGGTCGGCCCGGCGCAGCACGCCCATGACCTACCAGGCCTTCACGCGCGACCCGATCGCCCGCCGCCGCTACTGGGCGCGGTCCCACCTGGGCTGGCGCACGATCGGCGAGGCCTTCCCGAACGACGGTCATCGCGCGGTCGCCGCGTTGCAGGGCTGCGGCGTGGTCGATGGCATCATCACGCAGAACGTCGACGGCCTGCACCAGGCGGCCGGCGCGAGCGGCGTCGTCGAGCTGCACGGCAACCTGGCCCGCATCGTCTGCCTGGACTGCGGCGATCTGACGGCCCGTGTCGCCCTCGCCGCACGCCTCGACGAGGCCAACCCGGCGTTCGACGCCGCGGCCGTGGCCATCAACGCCGACGGCGACGCCGAGCTCGACGACACCGATCTCGACCGATTCACGGTTGTCGACTGCCTGAGCTGCGGCGGCATGCTGAAGCCGGACGTCGTCTACTTCGGCGAGACGGTGCCGCCGGAGCGGGTGTCGCGCAGCTTCGCGCTCGTCGGCAACGCCCGTACGCTGCTGGTTCTCGGTTCTTCGCTGACCGTGATGTCGGGCCGCCGGTTTGTGCTGCGCGCGGTCAAGGAAGGCATCCGGGTCGCGATCGTCAACCGCGGGGTCACGCGCGGCGAGCCGTACGCGGGTCTCCACATCGATGCCCCATTGGGCATTGTTCTGCCGCACCTGGCCGGCGAGGTGGCCGGCGAGATGTCCGCACCGGTCCGCATTTGACCGCCGTGTAACCGGGTGCCTGCCCCCGTGTTATCGCACTGAAACTTAAATAATTCAGAGGCCCCGTTGACGTGACGGGCTTCACTGGCGTTAACTGCCGAAACCGCTTCCGAAACCGGTTCCGAAATCCGGCCGCAATGAAGTGGTGACACGTCAGGAGGACCAGTGCCAATCACCATCGCCGATGTGGCGGCCCGGGCGAAGGTCAGCAAGACGACCGTGTCCCGGGTGCTCAACGGCAAGGGTGAGCTGGACGAATCGACCGCCGCGCGGGTCCGTGCGGTGATCGAGGAGCTGGGCTACGTGCCGAGTTCCCGGGCCGTCGGGCTGGCTCGCGGACGCACCCGGGTGGTCGGCATGCTGGTGCCCTCGCTCACCTGGCCGTGGATCGGCGACGTCATCCAGGGCGCGGTCGACGTGCTCGAGACGGAGCGTTACGGCCTGCTGCTGTTCACCTGCAACCGCGGCGAGGAGTCGATGCGCCAGTTCGGGGCGCAGGTGTCCGCCAAGTCGTTCGACGGGCTGCTGGTCATCGAGCCCGAGGGCACCCTCGACTACATCGCCACGCTGCACCGCCGCGGCCTGCCGGTCGTGCTCATCGACGACCGAGACCAGACCTCGGGCGAGATCCCGAGCGTCGGCACCACCCAGCACGACGGCGCGGGCTCGGCCGCCCGGCACCTGCTCGAGATCGGGCGTACGAAGCCGCTCGTGATCTCCGGGCCGGAGCGCTTCGGTTGCACCCAGCAGCGCCACGCCGGCTTCGCCTCGGTCTTCGCCGAGGCCGGCCACCCGATCGCCGCCGACCGGCTGGCCCTGGGCGACTTCACGGTCGCCCTGGGCGCCGAGGCCGTGCAGGTCGCGATCAAGTCCGGGGTGGAGTTCGACTCCGTGTTCGCCCACAACGACCTCGCCGCCATCGGCGCGATGCAGGCGCTGCTCGACGCGGGCCGCCGCATCCCGCAGGACGTGGCGGTGGTCGGCTTCGACGACATACCGACCGCGGCGCACACCCAGCCGCCGCTGACGACCGTGCATCAACCCCTGCGCGAGATGGGTGAGGCCGCGGCTCGCACGCTGCTCGCCCACTTCGAGGGCACACCCCTGCCCAACCGTCCCACCATCATCCCCACCACCTTCACCACTCGACCCTCCACAGTGGCTTAAACAAGCAGCACACCCGGGGCCGGCCAGAAATCAGGGCCGGCGCCGCGATAGCGCACGCCCTCTCACCCCGATTGATACCTGATTCCGTCACCCGAGGAGATTTTCGCGATGCAGAGAAGGAAACTGTTCGCGGTCGCCGTGGCGAGCGTGCTCGCCACGGGCGGACTGGCCGCGTGCGGCGACTCGCCCAACGCCGACAACGCCAACAACGCGAACAAGTCGTCGGTCGACTTCCTCAAGATCGGCATGCCGAACGGCACGCAGACCGAGAACCACAACCCGTTCGCCGGCACGTCGTCGGCCAACGCCCTGGGTTACAAGTGGATGATCTACGAGCCGCTGACCCAGTGGAACCCGGTGCGGCCGGCCGAGCCCGCCGTCCCGTGGCTGGCCAGCGCGGTCAAGTGGGCCGACGACTACAAGTCGGCCGAGGTCACCGTGCGGGACAACGCAACCTGGTCCGACGGCCAGAAGCTCACCGCGGAAGACGTGGCCTACACGTTCAACCTGCTGAAGAGCAACGAGGCGCTGAACGTCAACGCCATCCCGTTCGACCAGATCACGGTGGCCGGCAACGTCGTGAAGGTGACGTTCAAGACGCCGCAGTTCGTCAACCAGAACAAGATCATGGCGAGCACCCCGATCGTGCCCAAGCACATCTGGGAGAAGATCAGCGACCCCGCCACGGACATCAACAAGACGCCGGTCGGCTCGGGTCCGTACACGCTGAAGTCCTTCACCCAGGCCGGCGTCACGCTGTCCGTGCGCACCGAGGGTTACTGGGGCACGGTGCCGCAGGTCAAGGAGCTGCGCTACGTCTCCTACGCCGACAACAACGCTCAGGGCACCGCGCTGGCCAACGGCGACACCGAGTGGTCGTTCGTCTTCCTGCCGAACCCGAAGGCGACGTTCATCGACAAGGACCCGGAGCACCACAAGGTGTGGGCGCCCGGCGTCCTCGGCATCCACGGCCTCTACATCAACACCACGATCAAGCCGTTCGACGACGTGAAGCTCCGTCAGGCGATGAACATGGTGATCAACCGGGCCGACATCTTCACCCAGGCCGAGGCCTCGTACTTCCACCCGGAGATCAAGAGCGTGACCGGCCTGCCGCCGGGCGCCGGTGACGCGTTCATCGCTCCGGAGTACAAGGGCAAGGAGTTCTCGAACGACGTGGCGGGCGCCAAGGCGCTGCTGCAGAGCGCCGGCTACAAGCTGAACGGCAAGGTGCTCAGCGACCCGTCCGGCAAGCCGGTCAAGATCAAGCTCAGCGACCCCGCGCCGTGGTCGGACTACCAGACCTCGCTCGAGATCATCAAGAGCAACTTCGCCGAGATCGGCATCGCGGCGACCGTCGAGAAGCCCAACCAGGACGTGTGGGACAAGAACGTGCAGACCGGCGCGTTCGAGGCCTCGATGCGGTGGACGAACGGCGGCGCCACGCCGTACGACATCTACCAGACCGTGATGGACGGCGACCTGCTCAAGCCGATCGGCACCCCGGCTCAGCAGGGTAACTTCGGTCGCTTCAAGAGCCCCGAGGCGACCGCCGCGCTGACCGCGTACAAGAACGCCACCAGCGACGAGGCCCGCACCACGGCGATGAACCAGATCCAGAAGGTCTTCGTGGAGCAGGCCCCGATGTTCCCGGTCGGCGCGGACAACGTCGGCGCTGCCTACAGCGACAAGAACTGGACCGGATGGCCGACGGACGCGGACCCGTACTCGGGTGCGCAGCCGACCCAGCCGTACGTGTCGCTGATCATCGGAAAGCTCAAGCCCGCCAACTCCTGATCGTGGACGCCGCTCCCGCCCGTGCCGCCGGGTGGGAGCGGCGCCCCGCCGTTGAGACAGAAGGAATCCCGGCATGATTCAGGACGCGAAGGCGCCCTCCGGCGAGGAGGTGGTGCTCGAGGCGATCGGCCTGACCAAGCACTTTCCCGTACGCCGCGGGCTGCGCCAGCTGTTCTCGAAGGAACGGACGGCCGTGCACGCCGTCGACGACGTGCACATCACCCTGCGGCGCGGCCGGGTGGTCGCGCTGGTCGGCGAGTCCGGCTCGGGCAAGAGCACGGTGGCCCGGCTGCTCGCCCAGCTTTATCCGCGCACGGCCGGCGACATTCAGCTGCACGGCGAGTCGATCACGGTCAAGGGCGGAAGCGCCTTCCGGGCGTACGCGGCCCGGGTCCAGATGATCTTCCAGGACCCGTTCGCCTCGCTGAACCCCGTGCACACCATCCGCTATCACCTCACCCGCGCGCTGAAGATCCACCACAACGCCGGGAAGACCGACGAGGATCTCGAGAACGCGCTGCGCGAGCTGCTCACCCGGGTCAGCCTCACCCCGCCCGAGCGCTACCTCGACAAGTTCCCGCACGAGCTCTCCGGCGGGCAGCGGCAGCGTGTCGCCATCGCCCGCGCGCTCGGCGCCGACCCCGAGGCGCTGCTGGCCGACGAGCCGGTGTCCATGTTGGACGTCTCGATCCGGCTCGGCGTGCTCAACCTGCTGCGGGACCTCAAGGAGCGGCTCAACCTGGCCATCCTGTACATCACCCACGACATCGCCTCGGCGCGCTACTTCGCCGACGACACCCTGGTGATGTACGCGGGCCGGATGGTCGAGGGCGGCGACAGCGAGACCGTCACGCAGACCCCCGCGCACCCCTACACCCGGCTGTTGATCGACTCGGCGCCCGACCCGGACCGGCTGGCCGCCGACGCCGACCCGCTGGAGGAGGACCGGGGCAACGGCGAGCCGCCGAGCCTGATCCGCCCGCCTTCGGGCTGCCGGTTCCATCCGCGCTGCCCGATGGCCATGCCGCGGTGCCAGACCGACCTGCCGATCCGCCTCGAGATCGGCGACAAGCCCGGCCACTGGGCCGCCTGCTGGCTCTACGACGAGGCCACCGTGGCCGCCCAGCAGCCGGGGGTGGCGGCGTGAGGTACTTCCTGCAGCGCATCGCGTTCTACCTGTTCACCTTGTGGGCCGCGATCACCCTGAACTTCTTCATCCCGCGGCTCGTGCCCGGCGACCCGGTGCAGTCGCTGATCGCCAAGTTCCGGGGCCAGCTCAGCACCGAGGCCATCAACTCGCTCTACGTCCTGTTCGGACTGGACGACGACAAGAGCCTGTGGACGCAGTACATCGACTACTGGAAGCAGCTGTTCCAGGGCGACCTGGGGCTGTCCTTCACCTTCTTCCCGTCGCCGGTGTCGCAGATCATCGCCGACGCGCTGCCGTGGACCGTGCTGCTGGTCGGCATCACCACGGTGATCAGCTTCCTGATCGGCACCAGCCTGGGTGTGCTGGCCGGCTGGCGGCGCGGCTCGTGGACCGACGGCCTGCTGCCGGTCACCACGTTCTTCTCGTCGGTGCCCTACTTCTGGCTCGGCATCATCGCGATCTTCCTGTTGACCGGCCCGGACAGCTTCTTCCCGTCGTCCGGCGGCTTCGACTCGGCGCTGATCCCGGCCTGGGACCAGTACTTCATCCCGAGCGCCCTGCAGCACAGCCTGCTGCCCGCGCTGACCATCCTGATCTCGTCGGTCAGCGGCTGGATCCTCAGCATGCGCAACATGATGGTGACCGTCGCGTCCGAGGACTACATCACCGTCGCGCACGCCAAGGGGCTGTCCGAGCGGCGGGTCGCGGTGAGCTACGCCGCCCGCAACGCGTTGCTGCCCAACATCTCCGGCTTCGCGCTGTCGCTCGGCTTCATCGTCGGCGGCACGCTGCTGGTCGAGATCGTCTTCTCGTACCCCGGGCTCGGGTTCATCCTGCTGCAGGCGCTCGGGGCCAAGGACTATCCGCTGATGCAGGGCATCTTCCTGGTCATCACGATCTCGGTGCTGGTGGCCAACCTGCTGGCCGACGTGGCCTACCTGCTCCTCGACCCGCGTACCCGCAAGGAGGGCTGAGCGATGACGATCCCCACCTCGAGCACCGCCCAGGTCATCCCCGGCCAAGGGGCGATGGCGGCGCCGGAGGGCGCCAAGCCGAGCAAGGCCAAGCGGCAGCGGTTCCTGTTCCTGAAGAACAAGAAGGCGGCCTTCGGCCTGCTCATCCTGGGCCTGTACGTGCTGTTCGCGATCATCGGGCCGTGGATCACGCCGTACGACCCGGACGCGCGCAGCAACGACCTGATCCAGCCGCCGTCGGCCGACCACTGGTTCGGCACCACCCACCTCGGTCAGGACGTGTTCAGCCAGGTGCTGGACGGCACCCGGCCCGTGGTGTTCGTCGGCTTCCTGGCCGGCGCCATCGCGACCGTGCTGTCCGTCATCATCGGCATCACCGCCGGCTACCTCGGCGGCAAGACCGACGACGCCCTGTCGGCGCTGTCCAACGTGTTCCTGGTGATCCCGGCCATCCCGCTGATGATCATCATTACCTCCATCCTGGACAGTGCCAGCAACCTGCTGATCGCTCTGATCATCGGTCTCACGTCGTGGTCGTGGAACGCCCGGGTGCTGCGCGCCCAGACGCTGTCGCTGCGCCGGCGTGACTACATCGAGGCGGCCCGGGCCACCGGCGAGAAGACCTGGCGCATCGTCGGCTTCGAGCTGCTGCCCAACCTCACCGCGGTGATCGCCTCCGGGTTCATCGGCACGGTCATCTTCGCGGTGCTGTCGCTGATCACCCTGGCCTTCATCGGCATCGTCTCGGCCGCCGGCTGGAACTGGGGCACGATCCTGTTCTGGGCGCAGGGTCAGCAGGCGCTCGCCCAGGGCGCGTGGTGGTGGTTCGTGCCGGCCGGTCTGGCCATCGCCTTCCTCGGCACGGCGCTGTCGCTGATCAACTTCGCGATCGACGAGTTCGTCAGCCCGCGGCTGCGCAGCGCCGGCAAGACCAAGCTCAAGACGGCCTCCGGCGGCACCGTACGCATGCGGATCGGTTTCACCCCGGTGCTGTCGAACTCGGCCGAGCCGCACACCCGGGCCTGGCCCATCCCCATCAACACGGACGGCGCGACGCCGGTGGCCCGAGAGGTGGCCGGGTCATGAGCGACTGCACCGGAGCGAGCGGAGCGGTCGTAGGGCCAGGAGGGCATGACATGGAGGCTCAGCATGGAACCCGTTCTTGAGATCCGCAACCTCAACGTCGAGTACGGCCTCGGCGACCGGGCCGTCCGCGCGGTCCGCGACGTCAACCTGACCCTGCACCGGGGCGAGGTGCTCGGCCTGGCCGGCGAGAGCGGCTCCGGCAAGTCGACCCTGGCCTACGGTCTGACCCGGCTGCTCGCCCCGCCGGGTGTGATCACCGGCGGCGAGGTGATCTATCACCCCGAGAAGGGCGACGCGTACGACGTTCTCGGCCTCTCGGACAAGGCGTTGCGCGCGTTCCGGTGGGCCGAGACGGCGATCGTGTTCCAGGGCGCGATGAACTCACTCAACCCGGTGCACAAGATCTCGACCCAGCTGACCGACGTGCTCCGGGCGCACGAGCCCAAGATGAGCGAGCACAGCCGCAACGCCCGGGCCCGCGAGATGCTCAAGCTCGTCGGCATCTCGCCCGACCGGATGGACGCGTACCCGCATCAGCTCTCGGGCGGCATGCGGCAGCGCGTCATGATCGGCATGGCGCTCATCCTGCAGCCGCAGGTCGTGATCATGGACGAGCCGACCACCGCCCTCGACGTGGTGATGCAGCGGCAGATCCTGGGCCAGCTGATCGAACTGCGCGAGCGGCTCGGCTTCTCGGTCATCTTCATCACGCACGACCTGTCCCTGCTGGTCGAGTTCTCCAACCGGATCGCCATCATGTACGGCGGCCGGATCGTCGAGGAGGCCCCGGCCGCCACGATCTACCGGGACGCTCTGCACCCGTACTCGAGGGGTCTGCTCGGCTCGTTCCCCGCCCTGCGCGGGCCGCGCCGCGAGCTGACCGGCATCCCGGGATCACCCCCCGACCTGGCCGGCATGCCCAGCGGCTGCTCGTTCCATCCCCGCTGTCCCCAGGCGTTCGAGCCGTGCGCACCGCACATCCCGGTGCTCGGCCGCCCCGGCACCCCGGACGGAGCCGCACGTTCCGTCGCGTGCTGGCTGCATCCCACGGAGCAACCCGTCGGATGAGAACGGGGGCCGGTCCGCCAACGCGGACCGGCCCCTATTTTCCTTTTACATCCCCACTGGAGTGCCATGAACCCCACCACCACCTCCGTTCCGCTCGCCACCGGGCTTCCCGCGAAATTCGTCTGGGGCGTGGCGACGGCGTCGTACCAGATCGAGGGCGCGCACGACGAGGACGGCCGCACGCCGTCCATCTGGGACACCTTCTCGCGGGTGCCCGGCGCCGTCGTCGGCGCCGACAACGGCGACGTGGCCTGCGACCACTACCACCGGATGCCCCAGGACGTCGCGCTGATGAAGGGCCTCGGCGTCGACAGCTACCGGTTCTCGGTGGCCTGGCCCCGGGTGCAGCCCGGCGGCCGCGGCCCGGTCAACCCGGCCGGTCTCGGCTTCTACGAGCGGCTCGTGGACGAGCTGCTCGAGAACGGGATCGCCCCCTGGGTCACGCTCTATCACTGGGATCTGCCGCAGGAACTGGAGGACGCGGGCGGCTGGCCCCACCGCGACACCGCCTACCGGTTCGCCGACTACGCGATGCTGGTCTTCGACGCTCTCGGCGATCGGGTGGACACGTTCACGACACTGAACGAGCCGTGGTGCTCGGCCTGGCTGGGCTACAACGTCGGCGTGCACGCGCCCGGCCGCAAGGACTTCGACGCCTCGCTCGCCGCCACCCACCACCTGCTGCTCGGCCACGGCCTGGCGACGCAGCGGATGCGGGCCGCCGAGACCCGTCCCCACAACTACGGCATCACGCTGAACATGGGCACGGCCGACCCGCACGGCGACACCGAGGCCGACCGTGACGCCGCCCGGCGGGCCGACGGCATGGGGCTGCGGCTCTATCTCGACCCGCTGCGTAAGGGCGCCTACCCGGCCGACATGGTCGAGGACCTGGCCGCCCGCGGCTCGGCGCTGCCGGTCCAGGACGGCGACCTCGAAATCATCTCGACGCCGATCGACACCCTGGGCGTCAACTTCTACTTCGGACAGGACTTCGCCGGCACCGACGAGCAGGGCCGCACCCAGGACGCGAACGGCGAGCCGATCGTGCGTTCCGTGCTTCCCGACACGGCCCGTACGGCGATGGGCTGGCCGATCACCCCGGAGCGCTTCACCCAGCTGCTGGTGCGCCTGCACCGTGACTACCCGGGCCTGCCCATGGTGATCACCGAGAACGGCGCCGCCTTCGACGACCAGCCGGACGCGACGGGCTACGTGGCCGACGACGACCGTACCGAATACCTCGCCTCCCACATCGCGGCCGTCGCGGCCGCCCGGGAGCAGGGCGCGGACGTGCGTGGCTACTTCGCGTGGTCGCTGCTCGACAACTTCGAGTGGGCCGAGGGCTACGCCAAGCGGTTCGGCATCGTGCACGTGAACTACGAGACGCAGGAGCGCACGCCCAAGCAGAGCGCGCTCTGGTTCCGCGACTCGATCGCCGCCCTGCGAGCCTGAACCCCTTACGCGTCAGCGTCGCGCCCGCTTTCTTTGCTGGAGTGCGGCTCTGACGCGTGGTTCAGCGTCGCGTTCGTTCCCCGGGCGCTGGCGCCGTGGTTCAGCGTCGCGTTCGTTCCCCGGGCGCTGGCGCCGTGGCTCAGCGTCGCGTTCGTTCCCCCGGGCGGCGCTGACGCGGGGTGAAGGCGAGCACCTGCTCGGCCTGGTCGGGCAGGGCGCCCTCGGCCAGCAGCTGCGCGATCGGCAGGGTCGCGGCGCCCATCGCCACCGCGTCGACGCCGAGCTCGCAGATGGTGATGGTGGTTTGCGCGTACGGCCGTCGCAGCGCGTGGCGAGCCGCGGCGGCCCGGATCTCGGGCAGGAACCGTGCGCCGAACACCGAACCCGTGACCCCGCCCAGGACGATCCGCTCCGGGCTGAACAGGTTGATCAGGTCGGCCAGCCCCGCGCCCAGATAGCCGGCGGTGTGCTCGAAGACCCGCGCGGCCGCCGGCGGCAGGTCGGCCGTCGCCAGCAGCCGGGGCAACAGCTCCTTCGAGTACGCCTCGCCGGTCGCGTCGGCCAGGCGCCGGGTGATCCGGTCCGACCCGATGTACGCCTCGAGGCAGCCCCGCGCCCCGCACCGGCACTCGTCGCCGTCGTACACCAGCGTGGTGTGCCCCCACTCGCCGGCGTTGCTGTTGGCCCCGCGGTAGTAACTGCGCCCGTCCATCACCACGGCTGCGCCCACACCCAGACCGGTCATGACGACGACCACGTGCCGGGCCCCGCGCCCCGCGCCGAACCACATCTCGGCCTGCCCGTGCGTCTTCGCGCCGTTCTCGACGAAGATCGGCACCTCGGTGCCGGCGCGCAGCATGTCGCCCAGCGGCACGGCGTCCCAGGCTGTCGACTGCGAGTCGACCACGCCGTCCTGCCCGACCACGCCCGGCACCCCGACGCCGAAGCCCAGCACGTCGCGCGGCGCGACCCCGGCCTCGTCGAGCACTGTGCGCAGGCCGCTCAGCAACCGGCCGGCGACCTGCTCGGGGCCGTCGTCGTGCTGCAGCGTGACCGCGGCCAGGCGAGTCATCTCGAGGTCGTACAGCTCGACCAGCACCCGGGTCTCGCCCACATCGGCGCCCACCACGTAGCGGTAGCCGGGCCGCACCCGCAGCAGCACGCGGGGGCGCCCGCCGTCCGAGCCGACCAGGCCGGCCTCCTCGACCAGCCCTTCCTCGATCATCTCGCCGATCAGGTTGCTGACGCTGGCCTGGCTCAGCGCCGTGCTCGCGGCCAGCTGCTGCCGGCTCTGCAGCCCGCCGTGGAAGAGGTCGGTGAGCAGGCTGGACCGGTTCGCCCGGCGCACATCACGCACCGTCGTACGCCTGGTCTCCAAACCCGCACCCCCGCCGTTCGACCGCGTTCCGAACTGCCATCCAACCTCAGGCGAAACCAAAAACCTAAGCCGCTGACATCGGTGAACGAATATCGTGCCCGGATGACCGACTACCGTGACGTGAACCGTGCAGCCTGGGACGATCGCGCGGCGGCGCACGCGGCTTCGTCCGACTACAAAGTGCAACGCTTCGCCGACCCCGGCCACCTGAGTGCCGTGGTCCGGTTCGACGTTCCGCTGCTGGGCGACATCTCCGGACTGCGGGGTGTGCACCTGCAGTGCCACATCGGCACGGACACGGTGTCGCTGTCCCGCCTCGGCGCCACCATGACCGGCGTCGACTTCTCGCCGAAATCCCTCGACGAGGCCCGGCGCATCGCCAAGCTGGCCGGGCAGGATGTCCGCTTCGTCCAGTCCGATGTCTACGACGCGGTCGACGCGGTCGGTGACGGTTACGACCTCGTCTACACCGGGATCGGCGCGCTGTGCTGGCTGCCCGACATCCGGAAGTGGGCCCGGACCGTGGCCGCGCTGCTGCGGCCGGGCGGCCGGCTGTTCATCCGCGAGGGGCATCCGGTGCTGTGGTCGCTCGACTACGACCGCACCGACGGGGTGCTCGCGCTGCAGGAGCCGTACTTCGAGACCGAGAAGCCGCAGGTCTACGAGGACGAGGGCAGCTATGCCGCCAAGGACACGGCCTTCACCCACAACACGACGCACGAGTGGAACCACGGCCTGGGCGAGATCGTCACCGCCGTACTGGACGCGGGCCTCACGTTGACCGGCCTGGTCGAACACAAGACCGTGCCGTGGGAGGCCCTGCCGGGTGGGCAGATGACCGAGGTGCAGGAGAACGAATGGCAGCTGATCGACCGGCCCGACCGGCTGCCGCACACCTACACGCTGCAGGCCGTGAAGGCCTGAACGAGCCGCGCTGAAGCTGTCTCGTTTAGAGGTTGAACGATTCTGGGTATCGGTGGGCATCCCCACGACACAGGAGGCCCCCAATGCGCGCAGGCTCGATCGGCGGGCTGCTTTTGATCATTTGGCTCGTGCTCGGTGGCGTCGCCGCCTACGAGCGTGGCTATTTTTCCGACACCAGCGACACCAGCTGTGCCGAGTTCAGCACGATCGCCGTCACGACGATCGCCGGCCCGCTCAACTGGATGGGCGTCAACCCGAAGGTCTCGTGCGACGTCGACGTACCGGAACCCAGTAAGTAGGAGCAACCCCTCGAAAGGCGCCGCTTGCGGCGCCTTTCGCCTGTCCGGGGGATTTCTGGGGGAACGGCCGTAACTCGGAGGAGCGCTGCGCGTTTCGGGTCGAAACGGTAAGTTGGTCGGTGTGACGGCCGTGGCGCGTGTGCTTCCCGGGTACTGGGACGGGCACCGCTTGCTGCGCTTTCTCACCGGACTGGCCATGCTCGCACTGGCCTTCGCCGCCCACCTCGCACCCGCCCACCTCTCGCCCGCCGACCCCGCCCCGGCGTCGGCTGTGGTCGCCGCGCAGCCCGAGCCGGCAGCGGCTTCGGCTATCGCCGTCGCGCCGAGCGATTCAGGAGCGGTTCGGGCCGCCGCGCAGAGCGAGTCGGGAGCGGTTCGGGCCGTCGCGCAGAGCGAGTCGGGAGCGGTTCGGGCCGCCGCGCAGAGCGAGCCGGCTCCCGTACCAGTGTCGGCTGTTGCCGCCGCGCAGACCGAATCGGCGCCTGCCGAGGCGGCCGCAGGCGTCGAGTCGCTGAGCAGCCCGCGCGGGTTGTCGGCGCACTGGGTGATGCTGGCTGTGGCGGCGCCGATGGCTCCGGCGGTGGCGCTGCTGACCACGGTCGCGGCGATGATCGTGCTCTCCGCCTTCCGGGTGCGCGCCTACG
This sequence comes from Paractinoplanes polyasparticus, assembly GCF_019710575.1. Classification (GTDB taxonomy): domain Bacteria; phylum Actinomycetota; class Actinomycetes; order Mycobacteriales; family Micromonosporaceae; genus Actinoplanes; species Actinoplanes polyasparticus. Next base: position 148,758 of record NZ_JAHWFK010000020.1, read on the forward strand.
CCGTACGCGGACCGCCTTTTCTCTGAAGCTCTGCTACCGCATCCCGTTCGCGGCCCAGGAGCCGCTTCTCTCCGCATGATCTTCGGGTAGAGCCCATGTGAGGTTGCGATGGAATCCGCTGTGCACAGCTTCTTCGTCTCCCTTCCCTACGCCGCAGCGTTGTGGGTCGTCATCCTGCTCGCTGTCGCCCTGGCCGGGGCCCTGGTGTCCCTGCCGATCAAGGCGCCCGCGCCGCCGCTGACCGGGCCCCAGGCCGACGCCCTCCGCTTTGCCGGCGAGGTCGCCGTCGCAGCTGAACGTGCCGCGGCCACCGCCGACCGCCTGCGCGCCGAATGGGCCACCGCGCAGGAACAGGTGGACGCGGCCTGGCTGGCCTACGACGAGGCCGATCGCCAGGCCCGCGAGGGGGCCCGGGCCGCCGCCTTCCCCCTGATGAGCCGCCGCCGCAAACCGGGCGAGAACGCCGACCGCCAGCGCTGGTTGCACAGTGCGGCCACCGCAGCCTGCCGCCGCCGCGAGATCTCGATCGAGCAGCTCAACGACGTGCTCGCGCACCGGGGCTGGAACCCGCGGCTGCACCCGGTGGTGCAGGAAGGGCTGCTGCGCAACGCCGTCCGCGCCCACCGCCTGTCGCAGTACGAGAACGCCCAGAAGCAGGAGCAGGCGGCCTGGCACGAGTCCGAACTGGCCGCCGAGGCGCTGCGCAGCCTGCGGGCCGAGGCTGCCGCGGCGCTGGTGCGCGCGGGCGTCGCGGGCCGGGTCGTCGCCGACGATCAATGGTTCGCCGACCAGTGGGCGACGACCGAGATGCCGGCCATGGCGAAAGCTGTCGCCTGAACGTCGTGTTTGGAGCGGGGACCGTTCGCCCGCGGTTGTCAGGTTGTCCGGGTACCGTAACCGGGCAGGATGACCGCCGAATGAGGAAATCAGGGGGCCAGAGCGTGGCATCAACTCCGGCGGGCGGGCAGGCGCCCGTGGTCAGGATGCACCGGGCCGCGCGGGTGGAGGACGCCTTCCACGAGATCATCGAGCGCCGCCTGCGCAACCGGGGCTGGCGTCCGGTGATCACCGCGTACACGGGATACGGCGCGCCCGGCTGGGCGCGCGTCATGGGGCGGGTCGTGCTGACGCGGGGCACACGCACGGCCAAGCAGCTGGAGAAGGTGCGCGGCTGGCGCAGCTTCACCAACTCACCGGTCAACAACGCCGTCGTGAAGATCCAGATCGGCGACAGCATCACCGAGACCCGCACCGACCGCAGCGGCTACATCGACACCCGGGTCAAGGGTGACCTCGAGCCCGGCTGGGGCAGCGTGCGGCTGTTCACCGAGGGCGCGGCCCCGGCCGAGGCGCCGATCCGCGTGCTCGACCCGGAATGCCGCTTCGGCCTCATCTCCGACATCGACGACACGGTCATGGTCACCGCTCTGCCGCGTCCGCTGCTCGCGGCGTGGAACACGTTCGTGCTCGACGAGCACGCGCGCATGGCGGTGCCCGGCATGGCCGTGCTCTACGAGCGGCTGGTCACGGCGAACGCGACCGCTCCGGTCTTCTATCTGTCGACCGGCGCCTGGAACGTGGCCCCCACGCTGACCCGCTTCCTGTCCCGCCACCTCTACCCGGCGGGCCCGCTGCTGCTCACCGATTGGGGTCCGACGCCCGACCGGTGGTTCCGCAGCGGTCAGGAACACAAGCGCTCGACGCTCCAGCGGCTCTCCCGTGAGTTCCCGAAGATCCGCTGGCTGCTGATCGGCGACGACGGGCAGCACGACCAGGAGATCTACTCCGAGTTCGCGCACGCTCACCCGGACAACGTGGCCGCAGTCGCGATCCGGCAGCTGTCACCCACCCAGTCGGTGCTGGCGGGCGCGATCCCCGGTCCGTCCGGCGACCCCGAGGCGGTGGGCTCCGGCGGCAAGACCTGGTTCTCGGCGCCCGACGGGGCCGGCTTGTGGTCGCTACTCCGCGATACTGATGTCGTCTGATTCGGCCGCCTCGGCGACCCGCTGGTGCAACCGGTCGCGGATCTCGTCGGGGGTGTACTGCCGGCGCTTGCGCTCGGCCCGGGCCACCACCGCCCCGGTCGCCGCGACGCCCGCCAGGCCGGCCAATCCCACTACTTTCCACCAACGCATTACCTGAGGATAGACACGTGGACGCCGCCTTAAGCCTCGATGAGGCCATCGACCTGACCCGGACGGGCGACATCTGGATCTTCCGCGGGCGCACCGGCGCCGATCGCGCGATCCAGACGCTGACCAACAGCCCGGTCAACCACGTCGGCATGTCGATCGTCGTCGAGGACATGCCGCCACTCATGTGGCATGCCGAGCTGGGCCGCTCGTTGCCCGACCTGTGGTCGGGGACGTTCCAGCGCGGCGTCCAGCTGCACGACCTGCGCGACGCGGTGACCGTCTGGGGCCTCCGCTACGGTCAGCGCGGCTGGCTGCGCCAGCTCGAGCCCGGCGTCGACCAGGCGATGGAAGACAGAGCCCTCAAGACTGTGGCCCGCCTCGACGGCACGCCCTTCCCGTCCTCGGCCCAGCTCGCCTGGCGGTGGGTCCGCGGCCGGGTGCCGCAGATCCGGCCGCGGTGGCGGGTGCGCGGCGGCAAGGGCCCGGCCACCGACGCCGCGCTCGAGACCGCGTACTGCGCCGAGGTCGTCGCCGTCACCTATGAGGACATGGGTCTGCTGCCGCGTGGCCGGCAGCCCAACTGGTACGACCCGGGCCGCTTCTGGAGCGGCGACGACCTCGAACTCTGCGACGGATTCACCCTCTCGAACGAGATCGAGGTGGACATCCCGTCCACCTAGGGGCCACGTTGTCCCCATGGGTTCGCGGTTGGTGGGCCGGGTGGCCGAGGTGGTCGCCCTCGACCGGTTGCGCGCCTCGGCCGAACAGGGCGCGGGCGGGGTGGCGCTGCTGGTCGGCGAGGCCGGCATCGGCAAGACGGCCGTGGTCGAGGAGGCGGTGTCCCGGGCCGTCGCGGCCGGGGTCACGGTGCTCACCGGCCGGGCCGACCCCGACGAGGGCGCGCCGAGCTTCTGGCCGTGGATCAGCCTGCTGAGCACCGCCCCGCGATTGCTGTCGCCGCGGCTGTTGACGCTGGCCGACGAGGGGGAGCCGGTTGCGGCGGCGCGGTTCCGGGCGATCCGGGCGACGATCACGGCGCTCAACGCGGTCGCCGAGAAGCAGCCGCTCATGCTCGTCCTGGAGGATCTGCACTGGGCCGACGAGGCGTCGTCGGCGCTGCTGGCCGCCCTGGCCCGCGAGATCGGCACGGCCCGCATCGTGGTGCTCGGCACGAGCCGCAATCCGATCGCCCTACCCGGCGGCAGCACCATCGAGACGCTGGCGATCGGACCCTGGGCGCAGGCGGCGGTCGCCGACTATCTCGCGGCCCACGCGTCCGCGGTCCATCCGAGCTGGGCCGGTGTCGTGCACCGGCTCGGTGGGGGCAACCCGCTCTACACCCGCGAGCTGACCCGCCTGCTGATCCGCGAGGGCCGGCTGGCCGCACCCGCGGGCAAGGTGGATCTGCCGGACGGCCTGCGGTCCGTCATCGCCCGGCGCACGGCTCAGCTGTCGGCTGCCTGCGGGCACATGCTCGGGGTGGCGGCTGCGTACGGGTCCGAGATCGACGTCTCCGTCCTGGAACGGGTCGTCGCGGTGGAGCCGTTGACCGAGGCCGTGGCGGCCGGGGTGCTCGTCGACGACCCGTGGGCGCCGTCCCGGGTCCGCTTCGTCCACGAGCTCGTGCGTCAGGCGCTCTACGACGCTCTCGGCCGGGACGAGCGGATCCGTGCCCACGCGGCGATCGCGACGGCCCTGCAGGAGCACGGCGCTCCGGTCGCGGAGGTCGCCCGTCATCGCGTACGGGCCGCGGCTGACCCCGCATCACGCCGAGCGGCCGTCGAGGCCTGCACAACGGCGGCCCGCGCCGCGACGAGGGCGCTCGACCACGCCGAGGCCGTCCGCTGGTTCGGTCACGCCCTCGCCAGCGCGCCCGGCGACGCTGCGCTGCGTCTGGAGCGGGCCGGGGCGGCGTACCGGAACGGGCAGCTGGACGTGGCCCGGGCCGACTGCGAGGCGGTGGTCGACGAGGTCGGCGCCCCGGCGGCACTGGTCATCCGCGGGTTCGGCGGCCCGCTCGGCCCGGCCCTGCTGCGGCTGTGCGAACGTGCCCTCGCGCACGACCTGACCGACGGCGACCGGGCCATGGTGCTGGCCCAGTACGCGTTCCTGCTGGCCGAGGACCGCGATCCGGAGCGTGCGGGCCGGATCAGCCGCGAGGCGATGGTCCTGGCCGAGGCTTCCGGGCGGCCGGACGCGCTGGTGGCGGCCGTGCACGCCCGGCACGAGACGATCGACCCCGCCGACGACCTGGACGAGGTGCTCGACCTGGCCCGGCGCAGCTGCGAGCTGGCCGGGCCGAGCGCGCAACCCGACGCCGAGCTGTGGGGGCGCACCTGGCGGCTGGACGCCTGCCTGGCCCGGGGCGATCTGGCCGGGTACGACGCCGAGACCAACCGGCTGGCCGGGCTGGCCGACCGCCTGGGGTGGCCGGTGGCCCACTGGCATCTGCTGCGCGCGCGAGCCGCCCGCGCCCTGGTCGCGGGCCGCCTCGACTCGGCCCGCGAACTGGCCGAACAGGCGCTCGAGGTGGCCGCCCGATCGCAGGACGCCTCGGCCCCGTACCTGTATCTGGCCTTCCTCAGCGGCCTGGCCGAGTTCACCGGCGACTACACCTGGGTCGGCGAGACCGGGTTGGACAGCGAACAGCAGCCGATCGCCCTGGCCCAGCTGGGTCTGATCGCGATGGGACGCGGAGACCGTGACGGCGGGCTGACCGCGGCCCGGCGGCTGCGGGGCGTGCTGCCCCGGCTTCCGGCGGACGGGCGGCGGACCTTCGTCACGGTGGTCACCGGCGAGCTGGCGGCCTGGGTGGGCGAGCACGAGCTCGCGGCCGAGTGTTACGCCCGGATGGCGTCGCGGGCCGGGATCTACCTGAATTCCATGTCGAGCTGCCACGGCGCGGTCTCGCGGGTGCTGGGGACGATCGCGGCCACGCTCGGCCGGCCCGAGGCTTCGCGGCATCTGGCCGAGGCGGTGGCCATGGAGGAGCGGATCGGCGCGCCCGGCTATCTGGCCCGGGCCCAGATCGCGTACGCCGGGCATCTGCGCACCATCGACCCGCACCGCAGCCGGGAGCTGGCGACGGCAGCGCTCGCGACGTCCCGCCGGCTCGGCATGCCCGTTGTGGCCAAGGCCGCCGCCGAGCTGGCCCGGGACGACCTCACCGCCCGCGAACGCGAGATCGCCGCGCTGGTCGCCGGAGGACTGTCCAATCGGGCCGTCGCCGAGCGGCTGGTGCTCTCGGAGCGAACGGTCGAGACCCACGTCCGCAACATCCTGAGCAAGCTCGGCCTGTCCAACCGGGCCGGATTACGTGGTGCTTCTCAGTACCGGCACTGAGGTGGCCGGGTGCGCGCGAGCCCAGTCTGGTGAGCATGACGACCAACGTGCGAGTCACCGTGCTCCCGGGCACCTACACGATCGACGCCGAGCGTTCCACGTGCCGGCTCACCGCGACCCACGTCTTCGGCCTCAAGCCGGTGGCGGCCACCGTCGACCTGCGCGGCGGCACGATCACCGTGGCCGCCGACCCGGCTGCCTCCAGCGCCTCGGCCGTGCTCGACGCGGCCAGCTTCCGCAGCGACGACCACCGCCGCAACAAGGACATCACCGGAAAGAAGTTCCTCGACGCCGCCCAGCATCCGGTGATCGCGTTCCGCAGCACCGGCTGCCGCCGCGCCGGGGCGGGCTGGCTGCTCGACGGCGTCCTGCGCGTTCGCGGCCAGGACAGCGACGTGACGCTCACCCTGGAGCGGGCCGAGCCCACCGAGGGCGGCTGCCACGTCGTCGCCTCGGGTGTGGTCGACCGGGTGGCGGCCGGAGTCACCACCGGCCGGGCGATCATCGCCCGGCCCGTGGCGATCAGCCTGGACCTGTACGCCGGTCAGGCGCCCAGCTTCGCCCGATAGTGGTCGAGGAAGGTGCCCTTGAACTGAGCGGTCTCCGCGGCCCCGAACATGCCGAACTCGGGGGCGTACCCGGCGCCCCCGGCCGGGCCCAGAGTGAGAATCATCCCGTCCGGGAACGGCTCGTACGCGGTGAGCGGCCCGCCCCCGATCAGGGCCCGGATGTTGGCCGCTACCACCTCGGCCTGGGCGTCGGCGGCGCGGCCGGTCTTCAGCTCCGGGGTGCCGTTCAGATCGCCGACCGCGAAGACCCGCTCGTGTCCGGTCACCCGGAGGTGCTCGGTGACCGCCAGCCGGCCGTCGGGCCGTCGGGCCGCGGCCAGCTCGGCGCCGAGGTAGGAGCTCGGCACCTCGCTGCCGTAGCAGGGGAACCACAGGTCGGCTGCGAGCACCTCGCCGTCGCCAGTCGTCACCGTGAACGGGCGCACCGTCCCGGCCGGGATGCCGGGCGGGGTGTCGAGCTTGGTGCCGAGCAGGACCCGTACGCCGAGCTCGTCCAACTGCCGGGCCAGCTCGGAGCGGAGCTCGTCGGGGAACCGGCCGCCGAGCAGCTCGGGCGCCGGGTCGACGACGGTCACCGGCCGGCCCGGCCAGGCGGCCGCGATCTCCCCGGCGAACTCGAGGCCGATCGCCCCGGCCCCGAGCAGCAGCACACTGGAGGCACGGGCGAGCGAGTCGTGCAGATCGAGGAGCCGCTGAGCCGCCGCGTTGCGGTCGGCGCCCTCGGTGCGGCTCGGGAACGGGCCGGTCGAGCCGGTGGCGAGCACGACGTAGTCGGCCTCCAGCCGCGGGCCGGAAGCCAGCTCGACCGATTCGGGCCCGACCCGCACGGCGGTGTCGCGGATCACCCGTCCGTGGGTCAGCAGACCGTCGTACGGAATGAAGATCTTCTCGATCCAGGCCGGGTCGGCCACCGCCCGCAGCTGGGCGACGTGGTGCACGAACGCTTCCTTCGGCTCCACCAGCGTCACATCGGCGATGTCATCCAGGGCGCGGGCGACCACGACGCCGCCGTAGCCGCCGCCCACCACCACTACTTTTGTCGTCATGCCCCGACCCTGCGGCGGCCGGCGGCTCGCAGGGAGACCGTGCTCAGGGTGGTAGCGGCGGGGACACCTTGGCCGCCCGGAACGTCGTTACAGTCGATCCGTGGGCGACAACGAGCTGGGCACTTTCCTGCGGACGCGCCGGGGCGAGGTGACGCCGGCCGAGGTCGGGCTGCCACCGGGCACCCGGCGGCGCACCCCGGGCCTGCGCCGCGCCGAGGTGGCCATGCTGGCCGGGGTCAGCGTGGAATACCTGATCCGCCTCGAGCAGGGCCGCGATCGGCACCCGTCGGCGCAGGTGCTGGCCGCCCTGGCCGGCCCGCTGCGACTCACCGCGGCCGAGCGCGCCCACCTGCACCGGCTCACCAAGAATTCCGGCACGAGCTGCGTGGGCCTCGCCCAGGAACCGGTGCGAACCGTGCGCCCGGGGCTTCAGGCGGTGCTCGACAACCTGGAGCCGGCGGCTGCGATGGTGGTCAACCAGGTCGGTGACGTGCTGGCCTGGACGACCGGCTTCCGCCGCCTGGCCGGCCCGATCGGGTTGCTCGACGGCGAGGCGCCGAACCTCAACCGGTACGTCTTTGCCGACCCACGCTCCCGGGCGGCCTACCCGGACTGGGCCCACGTGGCCGATCAACAGGTCGCGGCCCTCAAAGACGGCCCGCCCCGGCCCGATTTCGCCGACGAGCTGACCGCCCTGGCCGGGACGGAGTTCACGGAGCGGGCCGAGCGGGTGCCCGGCCTGCCCCGGGCTCACGGCGTGCTGCGCCTGGAACATCCCGGCGCCGGATCGTTGCGGATGACCTACGAGATCCTGGCGGTGCCCGGCGACACCGGGCTGCGACTGGTGATCCAGCTGCCGGCCGACGAGGCCACCGCCGGGGCGCTGCGGGCGATCGCGCGGCTGAGGTTGGTCGCCTCCGGGCCGGGTGGGTGACCACTGAAAAGGGCGCTGCCGGTCAACGGCAGCGCCCTTTTTTCAGCTCAGAAGCGTGTCATCGGCCCGAACGGCTGCCGCCCACGCGGGTGCCCGACGAGAAGGCAGCGGCGCCGCCACTGCGGGACTGCGTCGTGTGCACCGGCGTCGAACCCGTGCGCGCCTGACCCGAGCGCCCCTGGCCCGTGCGTGCCTGGCCCGTGCGCGCCTGGCCCGAGCGGGGCTGGCCCGATCCGCCGCGACGGCGTCCGCCGCCGGTGTTCTGCTCCGGCACGGCCGCCTCGGCCGGCCGGGCCGGACCACGGCCGCGGCCCGTCCGGCGGGCGGCTCCGGTGCGCGGCGCGCCGCCGGCGGTGGCCACCGGGGCGGGCGCGGCCGTCGGCGCGACGAATGTGCGTTCGCCCGGGGCCAGCTCGGCCAGCAGCGGGTCGCCGGGGCGGGTGCGGCTGGTCTTGGGCCGGACGCCGGCCTTGCGGGTGAGGTCACGCACCTCGGACTGCTGGTCGTCGGTCATCAGCGTGATCACCGTGCCCGCCGCGCCGGCCCGGGCCGTACGGCCGGAGCGGTGCAGGTAGGCCTTGTGCTCGACCGGCGGGTCGGCGTGGATGACCAGGGCGACGTCGTCGACGTGGATGCCGCGGGCCGCGATGTCGGTCGCCACCAGGGTGCCGGCGGTGCCCTCGGAGAACGCCGCCATGTTGCGGTTGCGCGCGTTCTGGGCGAGGTTGCCGTGCAGCTCGACCGCGGGCACCCCGGCCTGGACCAGCTGCCGGGTCAGCACCTTGGCCCGTCGCTTGGTGCGGGTGAAGACGACCGAGCGGCCCGGGGCCGACAGCAGATCGACCAGCACCGGGAAGCGGTCGTCGCCGCGGACGTGCAGGACGTGGTGCGACATCTCGATCGGGGCCTCGGTGGCCGAGTCGACCGAGTGCGTGACCGGCTTGTGCAGGAACCGCTTGACCAGCACGTCGACGCCGTTGTCGAGGGTCGCCGAGAACAGCATCCGCTGGCCCTCGCGCGGGGTCTGGTCCATCAGCCGGCGGACCACCGGCAGGAAGCCGAGGTCGGCCATGTGGTCGGCCTCGTCGAGCACGGTGATCTCGATGGCGTCGAGCGAGGCGTGCCCGTTGCGCAGGTGGTCGTCGAGCCGGCCGGGGCAGGCGACGAGCACGTCGACGCCGGCCTTGAGGCCCTTGATCTGCGGGTTGGCGCCGACACCGCCGAAGACGGTGAGGGTGCGCAGGCCGAGCTTGGCCGCCAGGGGCGCCAGCGTGGCGTCGATCTGGGTGGCCAGCTCGCGGGTCGGCGCCAGGATCAGCGCGCGCGGGCGGCCCGGGCGGCGCGGCGACTTCGAGGCGGCCAGGCGGGCCAGTACGGGCAGCGCGAACGCGTACGTCTTGCCGGAGCCGGTGCGGCCCCGGCCGAGCACGTCCCGGCCGGCCAGCGAGTCGGGCAGCGTGGCGGCCTGGATGGGGAACGGGGTGGTGATGCCGAGTTCGGCGAGGGCCGTGGACAGCACGGCGGGCACGCCGAAATCGGTGAAGGTGGTCATGTAGCGGGAACTCCCAAAGTATCGAAAGGGTCGTCCTGCCCGGCGCAGACTTTGTTCTCAGTCGCGGCGCGTGGTGGTCGATCCGAAGGACCGTCTTAGGCCGGTCCGGCAGGCGGCCCGAGGCAAGACTGGGCGGGCCGCGTGATCAAGCATACCTGGTCTTGGCCGGCGTCGATGCCGGGCAGCAAAGCAACCGTTCTGCACCCCCACGAGACCCATTTCGCACTTTATCGGGATCACCTTTCTCCTCAGTGCCGGAAACCCCCCTCCGGCAGGTACGCGAGGAGACCCCCCATGAGCGCTGCCGACCGCCGGCGGGAGGACGTCGTCCAGGCACACATGCCGCTCGTCGGACATCTGGTCCGCGAGATGCTGACGCGGGTCCCGGCCCACGTCAACCGGGACGACCTGCTCTCCGCCGGGTACGCCGCACTGGTACACGCCGCCCGCGGCTACGACGACGCGCGGGGCGTGCCGTTCGCCCGGTTCGCCGCGGCCCGGGTACGCGGCGCGCTGCTCGACGAGCTGCGCGGCCTGGACTGGGCCAGCCGTTCGGTGCGCCAGCGGGCCCGCCGCACCGACACCGCCCGTCAGCAGCTGATCGCCGAGCTGGGCCGCATGCCCACGGTTCGCGAGGTGGCCGACCGGCTCGGCTGCTCCGTCGAGGACATCGAGCACGCCGACGACGACGTCCAGCGGGCCGTGGTGTTCAGCCTGCAGGGCTTCGCGACGGTCGGCGCCGACGACATGGTGACCGAGCCCAGCGCCGGCCCGGAGGAGCTGCTGATCCGGCGCGAGCGGGTCGGTTACCTGCGGGACGCGATCGACGCGCTGCCCGAGCGGCTGCGCGCGGTGGTGCAGGGCTACTTCTTCGAGGAGCGGCCGATGGCCCGCATCGCCGAGGAGCTCGGGGTCACCGAGTCACGCGTGTCACAGTTGCGCGCCGAGGCGCTGACGCTGCTCCGCGACGGCCTCAACACACACCTCGACCCCGCGCTGGCCGCGCAGAACCGGGTCAAGGAGGGCTGTGTGGCCCGCCGTCGCGCCGCCTACTACGACCAGATCGGCAACCGGGGGACGCTGTCGTCCCGGCTCGCCCGGACCGGCCCGGACGGCCTGACCGTCGCCGCCTGAGTTTCACCACGTAGTGAGGGTGCCCGTCGCGGTTCGCGGCGGGCACCCACGTGTTTCCGGGGGACTACTGGTTGGCGCAGGTGCCGGCCTTCTTCTGGGCCGCGATCGCCTTGGCCGCGCCCTGCTTGTAGAGGGCCAGGCCCTCCTTGGCGGGCTCCAGCTTCCAGGCGTCGCCCTCGTAGACCATCGTGTACGACTGCGCCGCCACCAACTGCTTGGCGATGACCACGGCCCGGTCGGCGCCCTCCATGCGGGCGCTGGTGAGCTGGATCGCCAGGCCCTTGCGGGAGCAGGCCTGGTTGAGCTTGACGTAGTCGTCCTTGGTGATTGCGGCCTTGCCCGCGGCCGTGTACATGTCCCAGGCGCCGGCGAAGTCGCCACCGGCGAAGCGGTCGAAGACGGTCTGCGCGGCCGACTTGGCGGCTTCGATGTTCTTGGGCTGAGGGCCGCCCGCGGCCGCCTGGGCCGCGTTGCCGGCCGGCGCCTCGTCGTCGCCGGTGCACGCCGAGGAGAAGGCGAGGGTGGCGACGGCGATGAGGGACAGAGCGGCGAGGCGGCGGATCGGGTGGTTGTCGGTCATGACCGGGTTAATGGGGATCGGCGGTCGTGCGTAACGGCTCGCCGGGAAACCTGACTGATAGGCGACAGTTTTCCGGCGAGCCGTAACCTGTGTCTCCCGCTTTTGTCATGACCGGCCCCGGAGTTGCCGCCGCCGCGACCGGCGCCGGCGTCCTCCACTGCCACGAACAAACTCCGCGGGTGGGGATACGGGGATCGATGCGCTAATCTAAGCGTTTCCCGAGCACAAAAAAGACGCTCATAAAGAGCGTCAGGGCCCGAATTTTAACACAAAGGGGAGTGGCTTTGTCAAGCTCCGCCGCGGTGACGCGAGACGACGACCTCCGTGCCGAACAGGCGTACCTCACCACCCTCTACAAGCGGCTCGACAGCCTGCGTACGCAGGCCGACGACCGTCTCCGGGCGATTCTGCTCGAGGCCGGCGGCACCCCGCAGGGCCGTGCGCAACGTGAGGCAACTCGCAGTCATTACGCCGAACAACTGGCGCAGATGAATGCGGTCGAAAACGGTCTCTGTTTCGGCCGACTCGATTTCGCCGCCGATCAGCCGCGCTACATCGGACGCCTCGGACTGTCGGCCGAGGAACACGATCGTGATCCGCTTCTCGTCGACTGGCGGGCCCCGGCCGCGCGGGCGTTCTATCTGGCCACCGCGGTGTCGCCCGACGGCGTGACCCGGCGGCGCCACCTGCGCACCAAGGGGCGGGTGCTGACCGCCATCGACGACGAGGTGCTCGACATCGAGTCCGGCGCCGCCGGCCGCGAGGACGTGACCGGCGAGGCGGCCCTGCTGTCGGCGCTGACCGCGAACCGCACCGGCCGGATGCGCGACATCGTCGAGACCATCCAGGCCGAGCAGGACGAGGTGATCAGGGCCGGACTCAACGGCGTCATGGTCGTGCAGGGCGGCCCCGGCACCGGCAAGACAGCGGTCGCCCTGCATCGGGCGGCCTACCTGCTCTATACGTACCGTGGGCAGCTGACCAAGCAGGGTGTGCTGATCCTCGGACCCAACCCGACGTTCCTGCGGTACATCTCACAGGTGCTGCCGTCGCTGGCCGAGACCGGGGTGCTGCTCGCGACGCTCGGCGACATGTTCCCCGGCGTACGGGCCCGAGCCGTCGAACCGGCCGCGACCGCCGCCCTCAAGGGCCGCACCGTGATGCTCGACGTGCTGGCCCGCGCGGTCGCCGACTGGCAGACCGTGCCCGCCGATTTCGTCGAGGTCGACCACGACGGCTACCCGCTGCGCATCGAGCGGGCCGTGCTCGAGGACGCGCGGGCCGCCGCCCGCAGGCCCGGCCGCCCGCACAACGTGGCCCGGTCGATCTTCGTCACCGAGGCCATCCACGCGCTCTCCCTGCAGATCGCCGAGCGGATCGGGGCCGACCCCCTGGGTGGCGACAACCTGCTCTCCGAGGCCGACCTGGCCGAGACCCGGCGCGAGCTGCGCGAGGACATCGACGTCCAGCAGGCGCTGTTCGACTTCTGGCCGGTGCTGACGCCGCGCCGGGTGCTGCGCGAACTGCTCAGCGACCCCGACCGGCTCGAGTCGGCCGGCAGCGAGCTCACCGCCGACGAGCGGGCCCTGCTGCTGCGCGGGCCCGACGCCCGCTGGACGCCGGCCGACGTGCCGCTGCTCGACGAGCTGGCCGAACTGCTGGGCGTCGACGACACGCTCAAGGCCCGGCAGGTGGCCCAGGAGCGGCGCGAGGCCATCGAGTACGCGGAGGGTGTGCTCGAGATCGTCGAGGGCTCGCGCTCGCTCGACTTCGAGGACCAGGAGGAGGAGATCCTCTCGGCCACCGACGTCGTGGACGCGAGCGCGTTCGTCGAGCGGCACGAGGTGCTCGACACGCGCACCGCCGCCGAGCGGGCGGCCGCCGACCGTACGTGGGTCTTCGGGCATGTGATCGTCGACGAGGCCCAGGAGCTCTCGCCGATGGCGTGGCGCCTGCTCATGCGGCGCTGCCCGAGCCGCTCGATGACGGTGGTGGGCGACGTCGCCCAGACCTCCGAGCTGGCCGGCACCACCACGTGGGAACAGGTCTTCGAGCCGTTCGTGGCCCAGCGCTGGAACCTGGTCGAACTGACCGTCAACTACCGCACCCCGGCCGAGGTGATGGCGGTGGCGGCCGACGTGCTGGCGGCCGTCGACCCGGCGCTGGAACCACCCCGCTCGGTCCGCACGGCCGGCGTCGACCCGTGGGCCCTGCGGGTGCCGGCCGTCGCGCTGCCGTCCGAGGTGATCGCGGCCGTACGCCTCGAGGCCGCTGAAGCCGGTGCGGGGCGCGTCGCCGTGATCGTCCCCGAGGCCCGCGAGGCCGAGCTCGGCCGCGCGCTGGTCGAGGCCGTCCCCGGCGCGGCCGTGGGGGAGCAGCCCGACCTGCTCAACCAGGTCGTCCTGCTGACCGTGCGGCAGGCCAAGGGCCTCGAGTTCGACGCCGTGATCGTGGTCGAGCCCGACGAGATCATCGCCGAGAGCCCGCGCGGCCTGTCCGACCTCTACGTCGCGGTCACCCGGGCCACCCGCCGGCTCGGCGTGCTGCACACGGCCGATCTGCCCAAGGTGCTCAGCGCGCTCGCATGAAAAAGGGGGCTCGGCGAAAGCCGAGCCCCCTGCGGTCAGTTACGCGGCCGCGACCGGCATGCCCCGGCTGAACGAGGTGTGGCCGTGCGCGTTGGTCATCGCGAGCCGGCTGTGCACCGACGTGCTCTCCGCGATGCTGTTGTAGTAGTTGGCGCGACGCCGCGCGACGATGCTCTCCGGGTTGTCCGGAACCGGCGCCAGCTCGGGGTTCAGGTGGGTGTTCAGGCCATCCTTGAGCAGCGACAGCGCCTCGGCCCGCAGCTGCGACACCCGCGACTCGGTGACACCCAGGTCGGCCGCGATGTCGGCCATCGGGCGCTCGTGCAGGAAGTACTCGGTGATGACGACCTGCAGCCGCTCGGGCAGCGAGCTGATCGCATGGTGCAGGTAGCCGATCTGCTCGCGGCGCAGCAGCATGTCCTCCGGGCCCGGGGTCTTCTCGGTCACCAGGTCGTCGGCGCTGCTGGTGGTGAAGCCCTGCAGCGACAGCACGGTCGCGCGCTGCACGTCGGTGTCGGTCTGCTTGAGGTCGGTGGTCGTGGTGCCGAGGGCCTGGGCCAGCTCGTCGGCGGAGGGCGTGCGGCCCAGCGTGGTGGTCAGCGCCTGACGGGTGGAGTCGGTGGCGCGGGCTTTGGTGCGCACCGATCGGGTCGCCCAGTCGAGGGCGCGCAGCTCGTCCAGGATGGCGCCGCGGATGCGCGTGCCGGCGAAGCGGTGGAACGGGATGCCGCGCTGCGGGTCCCAGCCGCGGGCCGCGGTGACCAGCGCGTGCAGGCCGGCGCTGGTCAGGTCGTCGCGGTGGATGTGGTTCGGGATGCGGCTGAGCATGTCGCGCACCAGGTGGCCGACGAGCGGCATGTGGGTGCGGATGATCTCTTCCTGCTCGGCGGCGGACAGCACCGTCGTGGCGGCGGTGTCGGCAGCGATGTCGGCAACGGTCGTCGCGGTGCTGGTCATGTGATTTCCCCCTGTGGTCGGCGGCCCGTGTGCGGGGCTCTCCGGCGTACACAAGGAGGTTCGGAAGGGGACGGGTCCCGGTGAAGTCGCATCGGGGTGCGCGACAGTTGCTGTTGCTGTTACATGGCGTCGCTTCGCTCCGCGGCGCTCGCCCCTTTGGGGCTGAGGAGGAGGCAGGCGATTTTCCGCCGTCGCAAACCCCGCGACGTCGAAATACCGACTGCCTCCTCCTCAGCGGGGCGATCGCGAGTTCTGGTTGCCTGGGTCATCGGTTTGGCTGTGGGTTGGTTGAGACTTCGGCTTCGTGTCTTTGCGCGCGTGCGCCGGGCTGGCACCTTGGGCGCATGGGTCTGACCGACAGCGGATGGGTGATCAACTTGATCGCCGGCCTGGCGATCGCCGTGGGCGTCGTCGGGGTTGTGGTGCCGGTCCTCCCCGGCCTGCTGCTGAGCTGGGCCGGCGTGCTGTTGTGGGCCGTGCTGGGCGAGGGCAGCGTCGCGGTCCGCTGGCTGACCTTCGGCGTCGCCACCGCCGTGGTGCTGCTGGGCACCCTGATCAAGTACCTGGTTCCCGGACGCCGCCTGAAGAGCGCCGGCGTCCCCAACTCGGCCCTGCTGGCCGGCGGCCTGCTCGGCGTGATCGGCTTCTTCGTGATTCCGGTGATCGGCCTGCCGCTGGGCTTCGTCCTCGGCATCTACCTGGTCGAACGCACGCGCCTGGGCCCCGGCCAGGCCTGGCCCTCGACGAAGCGCGCCCTCGCCGCGGCCGGCATGGCCCTGCTGATCGAGTTCACCGCGGCCCTGGCCGTGGCCGTCATCTGGGTCTTCGGCCTGCTCTGGTCAGGCTGGCAGTTGCCCTGACGACGTGATCAGCTGGTGCGGCGGCCCGGGCGCCGGCGGCGGCGCTGGGTCAGCAGGAGCAGGAGCGGGGTCACGGCCAGCACCAGGGCCACCGTGATTGCCGCGACGAACGACAACGGTTGTGACGAGTCATCGCGATCGGACCGGGTCGCGGCTGCCTGGGGCGTGGCGGGTGCCGGCTTCGGCGTCGGCGCGGCCGGGGCCAGGTCGCCGGGGGCGACGAGCTTGCCCACGGATTCGTCGCGGGGCAGGGCGAAGCCCCAGTCGAGCAGGGCGGCGCCCTGTTGCCAGCCGCGCTGGGGGCGGGCCTCGGCGCCGAGCAGCGTGACCACCAGACGGCGGCCGTTGCGTTCGGCGGCGCCGACGTAACTGTGCCGGGCCACCGTCGTGAATCCCGTCTTGCCGCCGAGCGCACCCGGATAGTTGAAGATCAGTTTGTTTTCGTTCTGGAACTGGAAGCCGCCCTTCTTCAACTTGGGCTGGGCGGGCATCTGCGCGCTTTTCGTCAGTACGTAGCGGCGGAAGTCGGCATTGGCGAAACACACCCGGGCGATCAGAGCCAAGTCGTACGCGCTGGTGAACTGGCCCGGTCCGTCCAGGCCGGACGGGGTGACGGCGTGGGTCTGGTACGCGCCCAGGCGTTTGGCGTTGGCGTTCATCGCCGCCACGGTCTTCGCCACGCCGTCCGGGCCGCCGCCACCGGCCAGCCGGGCCAGCGCGTTGGCGGCGTCGTTGCCCGAGTTGAGCATCAGGCCCAGCCACAGCGTGGAGATCGGGTACTGACCGCCGACGACCAGGCCGACCGCCGAGCTGCCGGGTTCGATGTCGAGGTCGCTGCGGGCGACGGTGATCCGCTGCTTCGGGTCGAGCTTGTCGATCACGGTGGCGGCCAGCAGGGTCTTCTGGACGCTGGCCGGGGTCTGGAAGACGTGCGGGCCGCAGCCGCCCAGCACCTCGCCGGTGTCGAGGTCGGCGACCATCCAGGTGGTGGCCGTGACGGCGGGCGGCTGCCGGGCCCCGGCCGGGATGACCAGGCCGTGGGTGGCCAGCGCGTCGCCGCCGATCGCGCTGCCCACCGGATCGTCCGGCGGCGGCACGGGTCGCGGTGGCCGGTTGGGCGGTGGCGCGACCTTCGGCTTGGGACAGGGAACGTCGACCGCGGCACGCGCCCGGCCCGCCGCGTGCGCGGCGGTGGGGGCGGCGAGGGGGACGATCAGCATGGCCGCGCCCAGCGCAGCCAGGGAGCGGCGGATCAAGGCCAGGAGACTCCCGCCTCGAGACGCTGATCGAGCAGCTGGCGCAGCGGCACCGTCTCGCCGTCACCGCCGCCCGCGCCGACGATCAGCCGGGGCGTGCTCGGGGTCAGCTCGGCCCCGGTGAAGCGGGCCCGCAACGACGCCGGGACGGTCAGCACGTAGTACTCCCCGTCGTCGCCCACGGCGACCGAACGGTTGGACTTCAGATACCAGCCACGCACATGGGTTCGATACGTGGCGCGGCCGTCGAAGGTTCGAGCCATCAGGATATTTGGTGTCAAACCACGCTCGGCGGCCCGGCGCACGAAGTCGTCGATCAGGGCCGACGCCTCGCGGGCCTCGGCGGCCCGGCCGGCCTCGAGCGCGGCGGCGTGACCGGCGATGGCCTGCCGTCGCTGTTCCTGCCAGTCGGCGTCGCGGTCCATGCCAGCGACACTAGGTGATGCCCGGCCGACCGGCCAAGCCGAGCTTTCCCGTGGTGATTCCGGTGAATGTCGCCGGCCATAATTCGCCTTCCGTCTGTTCCGGACCGGCGGACGGGGCGGCCGGATGGGAATTGACGAGGCGAAAGAATGCGAATATGGCCGGGACAGTTGCGCACGAAGGCAGCGGCGCGCAACACTTGGGCGCGGTTGGTCGGATGGACTCGGGAGTCGTCATGGCGCGCCAGGTAATCACCACTCTGATCGACGATCTGGACGGAAAGAAGGCCGATCGCACGGTCGACTTCAGTCTGGACGGCATTAACTACACGATCGACCTTTCCGAGGCCAATGCGGGGAAGCTGCGTAAGGCCCTGGATCCGTACATCAACGCGGGCACCCGGCTCGGCCGCGCGACTGCTCGCGTCTCACCCCGGCGTGCGGGCGCGCCGGCCGGTCGCACGGCCGGCTCGCGCGACGAGAATCGCCAGATCCGTGAGTGGGCGGCGGCCAACGGACATCAGATTTCCGAGCGCGGCCGCATTCCACAGAGCGTGACGCAGGCATACCGCGCAGCGAACGGTCACTGACCCGCCGCCGGCGGCGAATTGCGTCCCGGCCGGAGGAAAAGCGGGGCCGGGCAATGGCAGCTGCCCGGAAAGTAAAGCTTTCAGGCCGTCCGCAAGGTCTCGTTCCCGACCTCGCCGCCGGCCGCGTCGGCAAAGGCGCGCAACGCGTGCACGAGCTCGTGGCGGTCGGTGGCCGACATGCGGCCGAGCACGTCGGCCAGGGCCTGCCGGCGGCGCTCCCGCAATTCGTCGAGCAATTTGCGCGCGGACGGGGTGAGCAGCAGCCGCACCTCCCGACGGTCGCGCGGGTCGGGCACCCGGCGCAGCAGCCCGGTGGCCTCGAGGCGGTCACACAGCCGGCTCGCCGACGACGGCACCACTTCGAGCGCCTCGGCGAGCCGGCTCATGTTCGTGTGCTGGTTCTGCGCGACGATCGTCAGCACTCGCAACTGAGCGGGCGGCACGCCCGGATTCTGCGCCTGGTCGGCGCCGTCGAGCACGGCCACCAGCGCGCCGACCGACGACTCGACGGAGGCGGCGACGTCGGTGACCCGATCCATGGCGGCTGTTTTCCTGTCCGTCGGACGTATTCGGTTACGCAGTGGCCCCTACCCGCCCGCGGCCGAATTCATGCCGTCCGGCGGAGCCAATCGAGACAGACGATCACTGCGTCGTCCGCTGCTTCGGCGCCGGCGTGGTAGTCGCGCAACGCGCGGATCACCGTACCCACCGCCTCGGTCGGGGGCTGCAGCCGCGTCCGGCGCAACGCGCTGAGCAGGCCGGAGTCGCCGTACGGGGGCTTGCCGCCGGGCGTTGCCGCGTGTACGCCGTCGCTCACCACGAGCAGGCGGTCGCCCGGCTCGAGCTGGAACTTCTGCGTCTCGTAGCGGCTGTCGCCGAACATCCCGAGCGGCAACTGCTGTTCCAGGCTGACCGGACGGATGTCGCCGTCGCGGGCGATCAGGGCCTTCGGCGAGCCGGCGTCCACCGCCTCGACGGTGCCGCCGGTCAGGTCGATCTCGAGCAACAGGGTGGCCAAGTGCGACTTGCCGCCGTAGCGCGAGTAGACGGCGTCCGAGGCGAGTTCGGACTGTTCGACGATGTTGGCCCCGGAGCGCCGGGCGTTGCGCATGGCGTTGACCGCGACCGTCGTCAGCAGGGCGGCCTCGATGCCGTCGCCGTCGCCGTTGAGCACGGTGAGGGTGAGCCGGTCGCCGGTGACGGACCAGTCGTAGTGGTCGCCGTACATGGCGTACGCCGGGTCGAGCTGACCGGCCAGGCGGAACCGTTCGCCGGCGAGCGAGCGGCCGGGCAGAAGTTCCCACTGCAACTCGGCGGCCATGGTCAGGCGCTGCCGCCGCGCCACCTGGCGGTAGCGGTCGGTGTCCTTGTCGGCGGCGCGCAGGGCGATGGCCAGCTCGTCGGCCACCGAGGCGAGCTCGGCCAGCGTCTCCCGGTCGGGAGTGCTGGTGAACCGGACGTACAGGACGCCCAGCCGGTCGCCCCACGTCGTGAGCGGCAGCAGCACGGTGCCCGTGCCGTTGTCGGTGACCGGCTGCTGGCTGCCGAAACAGCGCTGCGCGAGCGGGCCGCCGGCCGCGGCCTCGGGGTCGATGACCGGCCAGAGCGCGGTCATGGTCAGGTCGCTCAGAAACAGTTCCACGTCGTCGACGGGAAACCAGGTGCGCAGATGCTGGGCCACCACCTCGGGAAGTCGGTCGGGTGGCGCTGCGCGCAGGAACGTGCCGACGAAAGCCGGACGTACGGACACTCGATCTCCTCTCCGCGAAGACGTGGGCAGGGCAATAGTTGCCGAAGAGCAAGCATCATATGCGGTGCTCCCGGGACTCCGGCACCAGGTGCCTAGGCGAATGACTTCTCGAAGTGGATCAAGCTGCCGCTCCTCGGCACGGAGTGCATGCGGACGTTCTCGCCCAGAGCCTTGATCAGCTCCAGCCCCCGGCCGCTCTCGCTCCCGGCTTTCGACGGTCCGACCTGGTCCGGATCGAATCCGGGGCCGTTGTCGAGCACGTCGATCGAGCAGTGGCCGTCGCCGACGTCCAGGCAGACCTCGAACATGTCGGTGCCGGTCGCATGCCGGACGACGTTCGAGCAGGCCTCGGTGACCGCGATCTCGAGGTCGTCCTGGGCCTCGTGGTCGACGCGCAGCACGGCGAGGGTGGAACGCAGCAGCCGGCGGACGGTGGGCACACTTCCCGCTTCACGGGGCAGATCCAGCCGGACTGTCATACGCATGGTCCTGTGGTGCCCGCTCCGCCCGGCTGCTAATCGTGGCCTGCGGCGCACCGCCTCATCCGATCATCACGAAAATACGTGTTATCCAGTGGTGGCACGGACGTCTCCCTTCCCGTGGCCGGTTGGCCATCGGTATGGGAGTCCCCTCGGGAAGGTTGGACAATGGCGGAACAACCCGACATCACGGTCGTGATCGCCGCGCGCGCCGGCGATCCGGTGGCGGTCGACCGGCTGGTGGCCGGCTACCTGCCGCTGGTCTACACGATCGTCGGGCGGGCGCTCGAGGGTCACGCCGACGTCGACGACGTGGTGCAGGACGTCATGCTGCGCGTGTTGCGCAACCTGGGCGACCTGCGCGAGCCCGAGGCGTTCCGGTCGTGGCTGGTGGCCATCACCGTGCGGCAGGTGCGCGAGCGCTTCCGGGCCCGCCGCGGCGCCCCCGAGCCGCTTCTGCATGAGGACGTCCGCGATCCCGGCGCCGACTTCACCGATCTGGCGATCACCCGGCTCGAACTCAGCGGCCAGCGCCGCGAGACCGCCGAGGCCACCCGCTGGCTCGACGAGGACAACCGCGAACTGCTGTCGCTGTGGTGGCTGGAGGCCTCGGGCGAGCTGACCCGCGACGAGATCGTCGAGGCCACCGAGGTGACCCGCCAGCACGCCGCCGTCCGCATCCAGCGCATGAAGGGCCAGCTCGAGACGGCCCGGGTCGTGGTGCGGGCGCTCACCGCCAGCCCGCCCTGCGCCGAGCTGCAGATGATCACCGTCGAGTGGGACGGGCGGCCCAGCCCGCTCTGGCGCAAGCGCATCGCCCGGCACACCCGCGAGTGCCGCTCCTGCTCACCCTCCTGGAACGGTCTGGTCGCGGCCGAGCGCCTGCTGGCCGGCATGGCCCTGGTCCCGCTGCCCGCCGGCCTGTTCGGGAAGGGCGCGCTGGCCTCGCTCGGCGCGGCCAAGGCCGGCGCGATGGCCGGCGCCGCGAAGACCGGCACCGCGATCAGCGCCAAACACGTCGCGGCCAAGGTCGGCTTCAGCCTTTCCCGCAAGGTGCTCACGGCCGCGCTGTCGACCACCGCCGTCGCCGGTGGGGCCGCCGCCGTGGTGGTCACCCAGCAGTCCGGCCCGCCGCCGGTCACCACCGCAGCTGTGGTCGCGCCGCCCAGGGCGACTCCCACGAGCGCCGCGCCGGTCCCGTCGAAGAAGCCCACGCCGAAGCCGACGACGCAGAAGCCCAAGCCCAAGCCGACCACCAAGGCGCCGGTAGTGATCACCGCCAAGGCGAGCAAGAAGAAGGGCGTCGGGGTCTGGGAATTCGCCCCGGCCAAGGCGGCCCTCGACGACGTCGGCGCGGGCTGGTACTACAACTGGTCGTCCACCAACCGCAGCATGCCCGGGCCGGCCGACGTCGAGTTCGTGCCCATGATCTGGGGTCAGAAGAACGTCACCGACGCCACCCTGGCCGAGGCGAAGAAGGAGGGCGACGTCCTCCTCGGGTTCAACGAGCCCGACATGGGCGGTCAGGCCGACATGACGGTCGAGGCCGCTCTCGACGCGTGGCCCCGGCTCCAGTCGACCGGCCAGCGATTGGGGAGTCCGGCGGTCGCGTTCGGCGGCGACACCAAGGGCGGCTGGCTCGACCGGTTCATGACCGGCGCGAAGCAGAAGGGCTACCGCGTCGACTTCATCACCTTGCACTGGTACGGATCCGACTTCTCCGGCGCGGCCGTCGATCAGTTCCTCGGTTATGTCGACGCCGTGCACAAGCGCTACAACAAGCCGATCTGGGTCACCGAGTACGGCCTGATGAACTTCAGCGGCACGCCGAAATACCCGACGCAGGCTCAACTGGTCACCTTCATCGACGGCAGCACCAAGGGCATGCAGAAGCGGTCGTTCGTCGAGCGTTACGCCTGGTTCGGTCTGCCTGCCGTGGGCGACAGCGTCGATTTCGGCCTGTACAAGGACGGGAACAGCCCGACCGAGGCCGGGAAGGCGTACAAGGCAGCGGGTTAAGGTCGCATCATGATTCGGTTCGGGTACAAGGCTTCGGCGGAACAGTTCCCGCCGGTGGAACTCCTCAGATACGGCGTGCTGGCCGAGGAACTGGGCTTCGACTCGGTCTTCGTGAGCGACCACCTCCAGCCGTGGCGGCACGACGGCGGGCACGCCCCCGCCGCGCTGCCATGGCTGGGCGCGCTGGCCGCCCGCACCGAGCGCATTCTGATCGGCACCAGCGTGCTGACCCCGACGTTCCGGTACCACCCGGCCGTGGTCGCGCAGGCCTTCGCCACGCTCGGCTGTCTCGCGCCGGGCCGGGTCATCCTCGGCGTCGGCTCGGGTGAGTCGCTCAACGAGGTGCCGCTGGGACTCGAGTGGCCCGACGGCAAGGAGCGGTTCGCCCGCCTCAAGGAGGCCGTTCTGCTGATCCAGAAGCTCTGGACGGAAGACCGGGTGACCTACGAGGGTCAGTTCTACAAGACCGAGAACGCCACCATCTACGACAAGCCCGAGACGCCGGTCCCGATCTACATCGGCGCCTCCGGCCCGGCCGCCACGCGGCTGGCCGGCCGCATCTCGGACGGCTTCATCACCACCAGCGGCAAGGGCCACGCGCTCTATACCGACACGTTGCTTCCCGCCGTGCGCGAGGGGGCCGAGAAGGCCGGTCGCAAGATCGACGACCTCGACCTGATGATCGAGGTCAAGGTCAGCTTCGACGACGACTACGACAAGGCGCTCAACGACACCCAGCACTGGGGTGCGCTGGCCCTCTCGCCCGACGAGAAGACCGGGGTGGAAGACCCGATCGAGATGCAGCGGCTCTCCGACGCCCTGCCGGTCGAGCGCACGGCCAGCCGGTGGATCTGCTCGTCCGACCCCGACGAGCACCTGGGCAAGGTCGTCGAGTACCTCGACATGGGCTTCAAGCACCTGGTGTTCCACGCGCCCGGCCCCGACCAGGAGCGCTTCCTGCGCCTCTACTCCGAGCGCATCCTCCCGGAGCTGCGCAACCGCGCTTAGAGCGGGGGCTTCTTCACCGAGCGGAGGCGGGCGCGGCGGCCGGTGGCCGCGCCCGCGCCCTCGCCGTTGATCACGCGCAGGTCGGGCTGGGACTGGCGGAAGCCCGCGATGCGGCGTCGCCGCGAGCCGATCTCCGGGCGGAACGAGGGCTGGGTCGTGCCGCCTTCCGGCCACGGCGCCGAGCCGGGCCGGGGCTGGGTGTCGGGGCCCCCGAGCCGTTCCGGATGGCCGTCGCGCCACACCGGCGGAGCGGCGTTCGGCAGCTGGTGCGCGCCGGTCGCCCCGCGCCCGTACGACGCCCACAGCGGGCGGACAGTGCGGCGATCGGTCTGGTCCCAGCCCTTGGCGCCGGTGAACCGGCGAGCGGGTTCGCTCGTCTGCCTTTCGGCCGCGAGGGCCTGGACGGCGCGGCGGTCGAGAGCTCGTCGTCCCACGCCCGTCTCGCTGGTCTTCCGCAGCCGGGGGTCCCGCTCATCGAGGAGCGGCAGCGGATTGAGGACGGGCAGCGAACGTGGGGCGTGCGGCCGCGGGGCGCCAGTCGCGTGGCGTCCGCCCGTATTCCGCTCGCGCCATGCCGTCCGCAGCCAGTGGTGCAGCCGGGGACGGTCGGACCGCAGCGTCCGGCGGATCGGCGGGAAGGCGACGCTGGCGACCTCGGCGACACGCAGGCCGCGCACCGCGGGCCGCAACGCCAGCAGCGGCCCGACCTCCGGTCCCGCGCCCCATGAGGCGCCGGCCGTAGCGCCGGGCGTTGGGTCGGGCAGGCCGAGGTCCGGCACGGTGTCGCGCCAGAACGCCGCGTACCCGAAACCGGGGTCGGTGCGGCGGGTGCCCAGCAGCGTGTTGAGGCACCAGATCAGCAGCAGGTTGGCCCAGCGGCGGAACCGGCCGCCGGTCAGGTCGCGCCCGCCGGCCGAGTAACGCGAGCCCAGGGCCACGTCGGCCCCGCCGACCAGCGCGGCCACGAACCGGGGGATCTCGGCCGGGTCGGTCGAGCCGTCCCCGTTGAGGGTGACCACCACGTCGCCCCGGGTCACGCCGACGCCGGCGGCCAGCGCGTTGCCGGCTCCGGCCGAACCGGGCCGTACGAGGATCGCGCCCGGCTGCTCGGGCAGGGCGCTGTCGATGTCCACCACGACGATCTCGTCCACTCCGGGCATTCCGCGCAGCATCAGGTGCAGCGCCGCGGGATCGCGGACGGGGATCACAACGCTTACAGAGGGTGACTCTGTTCGGCGCCGGTTCGTCGCTGCGGAAGGCGGCGAAGGAAGCATGGCGGTGCTCCTCAGGCTGGTTTCTGATCAAGGAAACTACCGGTCGGCAACCGAACAGCAACTCACCGAAACGGTGGAGGGGTACACCCGCCCGTCGGGTCCGGGCGGACCGAATGGCCCCGGATCGCCGCTACGCTGCGTACGGGAATGGGGGTTTCGAGGTAGGGTTTGGTCGGTTGCGGGATATGTCCCGGTCGACCCGGAAGGGAACCTCGTGCGGCCTGCGTAGGGTGTGGCAGACCGAGCAGTTCCGATCTTCGCCGAGATTTGTCGCGGCCGTGGAGGCGTTCTGAGCATGGGCATCGAGGCGGTCGTCTTCGACCTGGACGGCGTGATCATCGACTCCGAGGAGGTCTGGGAGGAGGTCCGGCGCGGCTACGTGGCCGAGTACGACCGCGAATTCCTTCCCGACACTCAGGACCGCATGATGGGGATGAGCACCCCGGAATGGTCCGGGCACCTGGCGAACGAGGTGGGCGTTCCGCGTACGCCCGAGCAGGTCGCCGCCGATGTGCTGGGCCGGATGGCCGAGCGCTACCGCACCGCGCTGCCGGTGATCCCCGGCTCGGTCGAGGCCGTACGCCGTCTCGGCACCCGCTTCCCCCTCGGCCTGGCCAGCTCGTCGGCCCGCATCCTGATCGACCAGGTGCTCGAGACGGCCGGCCTGACCGACGCCTTCCGGGTCACGCTCTCCACCGAGGAGGTGCCTCGCGGGAAGCCGTACCCCGACGTCTACCTCACCGCCGCCGAGAAGCTCGGCCTGAGCCCGGCCGTCTGTGCCGCCGTCGAGGACTCGAGCAACGGGCTGCGCTCGGCGGCCGCCGCCGGGCTGGCCGTCATCGCCGTCCCGCACGGCGTGTATCCGCCCGCGTCCGACGCGCTCGCCCAGGCGTCGCTGGTCGTCCGGAACATCGCCGAACTCACCGCGGAGACGATCGACACACTCCGGTGATTCGTCACCGTTAATGCGCCGGACACATTCAGGTGTGAAAGATTCTCGCCCCGGGTAGGTGGCGGGCGACTTTCCCTTGGAGGTGGCCTGTGGCGCTTGCCGCGGAGAGCGGGCTGAGGCTCGATCTCGACATCATCGACTACCTGATCCTGATCCTCTACTTCGGCACCGTCCTGGGTGTCGGCTTCGCGGCACGAAGAGCGATCAAGACCAGCGCCGACTTCTTCCTCTCCGGGCGGTCGCTGCCGGCCTGGGTGACCGGCCTCGCGTTCGTCTCGGCCAACCTGGGCGCGCTGGAAATCCTCGGCATGGCCGCCAACGGCGCCCAGTACGGCCTGCTCACGCTGCACTACTACTGGATCGGCGCGGTGCCGGCCATGGTGTTCCTCGGCATCGTCATGATGCCGTTCTACTACGGCTCCAAGGTGCGCAGCGTCCCCGAGTTCCTGAAGCGGCGCTTCAACAAGCCGACGCACATCTTCAACGCGATCAGCTTCGCCGTCGCGCAGGTCCTCATCG
Source organism: Paractinoplanes polyasparticus (assembly GCF_019710575.1). GTDB lineage: Bacteria > Actinomycetota > Actinomycetes > Mycobacteriales > Micromonosporaceae > Actinoplanes > Actinoplanes polyasparticus. Next base: position 174,724 of record NZ_JAHWFK010000020.1, read on the forward strand.
CCGGCGTCAACCTCTTCGCGCTCGCGCTGATTCTGGACGCCCTGCTCGGCTGGGAGCTCTGGGTTTCGATCCTCGTGGGCGCCGCGATCGTGCTGACCTACATCACGATCGGTGGCCTCTCGTCGGCGATCTACAACGAGGTGCTGCAGTTCTTCGTCATCCTGGCCGGCCTGATCCCGCTCACGATCATCGGTCTGGTCAAGGTCGGTGGCATCGACGGGCTGTTCGAGAAGGTGCGGCAGGGCCCGCTCGGTGAGGCCGCTCTGCACACGTGGTCGAACACGGGCAGCAGTGCCGACAACCCGCTCGGCGCCAACTGGATCGGCATCCTCTTCGGCCTGGGCTTCGTGCTGTCGTTCGGCTACTGGACGACCAACTTCGCCGAGGTGCAGCGCGCGCTGTCCGCCAAGAACATGAACGCCGCCCGCCGTACCCCGATCATCGCGGCCTTCCCGAAGCTGCTGATCCCGGGCGTGACGGTGATCCCGGGTCTGATCGCTGCGGTGACGATCGCCGGCCTGGGCGCCAAGGACGGCGACCTCCAGTACAACAACGCGATCCCCTTGCTGATGGAGGATCTGCTGCCCAACGGCGTGCTGGGCGTCGCGGTCACCGGTCTGCTGGCCTCGTTCATGGCCGGCATGGCGGCCAACGTCAGCGGCTTCAACACCGTCTTCACGTACGACATCTGGCAGGCCTACATCAAGAAGGGCCGCAGCGACGACTACTACCTGCGGATCGGCCGCTACGCCACGATCGGCGGCGTGATCATCGGTATCGGCACGGCGTTCATCGCCTCCGGTTACGGCAACATCATGGAGTACATCCAGCAGCTGTTCTCGCTGTTCAATGCGCCGCTGTTCGCCACCTTCATCGTCGGCATGTTCTGGAAGCGGATGACCCCGTGGGCCGGCTTCTGGTCGCTGGTGCTGGGCTTCCTCGCCTCGCTGACGCTCTACGTGGCCTACCTGACCGACGCGATCACGTTCAACTCGGCGCTGGAGCAGAGCTTCTGGGGCGCCGGTGTGGCCTTCGTGACCGCGGTCGTCGTGGCCATCGCGGTCACCTTCTTCACGCCTTCCAAGCCCGAGGACGAGCTGCGCGGTCTCGTCTACGGTCTCGGCGGCACCAGCAACGGCACGGTGATCGTCTCCGGCGAGAAGGTCTGGTGGCGCAACCCCGTCGTGCTCGGCACGATCGCCGTCGTGCTGGCCATCGCCCTGTACATCCCGGTCTGGTAAGGAGGCCCCGACATGGCAGACAACGACCAGGTCGACGAGAAGAAGTTGTCGGCGGCGGCACGGCTCTTCGACGTACGGCGGGTGATCGGCGGATTGTTCGTCGTCTACGGCGTGATCGTCACGGTGGTGGGCATCTTCGACACCCAGGCCGAGATCGACAAGGCCGAGGGCGTCCGGATCAACCTGTGGATGGGCATCGGCATGCTCGTGCTGGGGTTGCTCTTCCTGCTGTGGCTGCGGCTCAACCCGCCCGAGCCGCCCGACCCGTCGGACATCGACGACGAGCGGCCCCCGGCCGACTGATGGCCGGGGCGGTGTGACCCGGTAGCCATCGGGTTGCACCGCCCCCCGGAATCTCGACTCACGGCCGGGGCAACCGATACCCGTGGCATGGAAGCCATCGCCCCCATCAGCAACGCCAGGTCGGGCGGTTACCGTACCGCCGGCTGGCAACAGCAGATCCGTGTCGACTACGTCGTGAACAAGATCATGCAGACCCATCGGGGTCACCATGAGGATCAGGTCGCTCAGGCCATCAACGACCAGCTCCGCGCCGTCGGCGTGGTGCCCAACGGCCGCCAGATCGCCCAGTACGCCGCGGCGATCTCGGCCCTGCCCGAACTGCCGCCCAACAACAAGTAGCGAGTGGCCCGGTCCGGTGACCGGGCCACTTCTCATACGAGGCGGCGAATCTTCTCTTACGAGGCGGCGAACCGCAGGATCTTGTCGTCGTCCTCGCGCGGGTCGCCCCGGCCGTCACGGTTCGAGGTGGTGACCCAGAGCGCGCCGTCGGGCGCCACTGCCACCGTACGGAGCCGGCCGTACTCGCCGTTGAGCTCGGCCTCGGGCTCGCCGCCGCCCAGCGGGACCGTCCACAACCGCTCGCCGCGCAGACCGGCCACGTACAGCGTGTCGCCGGCGACCGCCGCCCCCGACGGGGAGGCCTCGTCGGTGCTCCACTGCACGAGCGGGTCGACGTACCTGCTGTTGCCCTCCTTGCCCTCGGCCTCGGGCCAGCCGTAGTTCCGGCCGGGCTCGATGACGTTGACCTCGTCCCACGTGTTCTGGCCGAACTCGATGCCGTACATCTTCTTGTCCGGTCCCCAGGCCAGGCCCTGCACGTTGCGGTGGCCCAGCGACCAGACCCGCGAGCCCTCGTCGGGGTTGCCGGGCGCCGCCCGGCCGTCCCGGGTGATCCGCAGGATCTTGCCGTTGAGGTCGTCGCGGTCCTGCGACTCGCTGCCGTTGCCGGCGTCGCCCGTGCCCACGTACAGGAAGCCGTCGGGCCCGAAGGCCAGGCGCCCGCCGTTGTGGATGCCGGCCTTGTCGATGCCGTCGAGGATGATCCGGGGCTTGCCGCCCAGCCGGAACTGGATGATCCGGTTGTCGCCGGACGCGGTGAAGTAGGCGTACACGTATTTGTTCTGCGCGTACTCCGGGTCGACGGCGATGCCGAGCAACCCGCCCTCGCCGCCCGCGTCGACCCCGTCGACCTGGTGGACACGCTCCGGCTCGCCGCCGCCGGTCGGAATCCGCAGGATGTCGCCGCTGTCGCGCTCGCTCACCAGGGCCGAGCCGTCGGGCAGGAACGCCAGCCCCCATGGCGCCTCGAGCCCGCTCACGATCGTCTGCGGCTTACCGAGATCAGGCGACTTCGCCGCGGTCGCGGTGGCGGACGGGGACGCGGCGGCCGACGAGGGCGGCGGAGCAAACGTGGTCTCGCCGCGGGGCGTGGCCGCCTCGCCGTCGGAGCAGGCGACCAGGAGGAACGTGCCGGCCGCGGCGAAGACGAGACGTGTCCGGGCAACGGGTTTCATCGCCCAACGGTGCCACGGCACGCTGAACTTCACCTGATTACCGCACTCATGATCTTCGTGGCGGCCAGGATGGGCGGGGTGCGAGCTCTCCCGGCCGCGGCCGTCGCGGTGGTCACCCTGCTGGCGTACGGGGCCCTGCCCGCCCACGCCCGTCCGGCGGCCCCGAGGATCGCGTGGGCCGCCTGCCCCGAGGACGCGCAGGTGCAGTGCGGCACGATCAAGGTTCCGGCCGACCACGCCCGCCCGACCGGCCCGGCGATCACGCTGACCATGGCGCGCCGCCCGGCCGGCGACCCTGCCCGCCGGATCGGCACGCTGCTGGTCAACCCGGGCGGACCGGGCGGATCGGCCGTCGACTTCACGTTGAACGCCGGCTCGTTCTTCGGCGCGGAGGTCCGCGAGAGGTTCGACATCGTCGGGATGGATCCGCGCGGGGTGGGGCGCAGCTCGCCCGTGCTCTGCTCGCGCGACCTGATCGACACGCAGCCGTCCGTGCTGATCGAGTCGGAGCAGCAGTACGCCGCCATGCTCGCGTACAACCGCAAGCTGGCCGCCGACTGCGCCGCCCGCAGCGGCCCGGTCTTCGGCCACGTCGACACGGCCGCCGTCGTGCGCGACCTGGACACCGTCCGCGGGGCCCTGGGCGAGCGGAAGATCACCTTCTACGGCGCCTCCTACGGCACGCTGATCGGCCAGCAGTACGCCGAGCGCTACCCCGACCGGCTGCGCGGCCTGGTGCTCGACGGCGTGATGGACCACAGCGCCGATCTCGACCGCTTCCTCGTGCAGGAGACCGCGGCCGCGCAGGACTCGTTCGGCGAGTTCGTGAAGTGGTGCGCCCGCGACCACAAGTGTGTGCTGCGCGGTCAGAACATTCCGAAGCTCTTCGTCGCCGCGATGGCCCGGGCCCGGGCCGGTCAGCTGATCAACCCGTACGACCCGCCCAACAAGCTCGGCGTCGCCCAGCTGACCATGGCCGCGTTCACCGCGTTCTACGACCCCCAGTGGTACTCGTTCGCCTACTACCTGCGCGACGCGATGATGACCGGCCGCCGGGCTGCTCCGAGGGCCGCGCCGCCGGTCGACCTCATCGACCACAGCTTCGCGCCGGTCTTCTGCGAGGACTGGCGCTTCCCGGTCTCCGGCTACGCCGACCTCCAGCGCCGCCTGCGGACGCCGGCCGCCTCCGCGCCGCAGATGCTGGTCTCGCCGCTCGCCATGACCGCTGTCGCGAGTTGCCTGGGCTGGCCGTCGCCACCGGACAACCCGCAGCGCCCGGTGCCGCCGCTGACCGGCCCGGCGTCGGCGCTGCTGGTCAACTCGGTGCACGACCCGGCCACCGCCTACGCGTGGGCGCAGCAGGTGACCGCGCGGCTCGGCCCGTCGGCTCGGCTGCTCACCTACGACGGCTGGGGTCACGTCGTCTACAACAAGAGCCCGTGCGTGTCCGCCGCGGTCGACCGGTATCTGCTCACCGGAGTGCCGGTGGCGGCCGGCACGCGCTGCCCGGCGGTCGAGCCGCCTCCGTTCGGCGTCGGGTAGCTTCTGCTCACGTGTCGTCCTCTCTCGTCCTGGGCCGCTATCTGGGCGTGGCGGTCTGTGCCCGCCTGGCCGACGAGGGCGCCCGGGTGGCGATCCTGCTGCTCGTGCTCGACCGCACCGGCAGCACCTCGCTGGCCGGCGGGCTGATCGCGGCGCTGATGGTGCCGCACGTGCTGGCGGCGCCGCTCGTCGGCTCGCTCGCCGACGCGGCCCGCAGTCGTCGCCTGCTCTATGCGGTCGCCTACCTCACCTACGCCGCCTGTCTGGGCGCCGCCGCGCTGCTGGTGGGCCGGTCCACGGCGGGAGCGGTGGCGGCGCTGATCGTGGCCGGCTGCGTCGCCCCGCTGCTGATCGGCGGCCTGAGCAGCCTGCTCGGCGACCTCGTGCCGGGGCGGCTGGAGCGGGCCTTCGGACTCGACGTGATGTCGTACAGCGTGGCCGGGATCGCCGGGCCGGCCCTGGCCGCGGTGCTGGCCGGGCTGGCCGGGGCCGCCTGGGCCACGGCCGGACTGGCCTCGCTGGTGGTGGTCTCGGCGGCGCTGGTGATCACGCTGCCGTTGCCGGTGGGCACGGGGTCGCGCCGGCTCGCCTCACCGTTCGCGGCGCTCGGGCTGATGTGGCGGCGCCCGAGGCTGGGCGCGGTCACCGCCGGCACGGTCTTCAGCATGGTCGGCGTCGGCGCCCTGCCGCTGGTGGCGGCCCTGCTCGCGGCGCAGCAGAACCAGCCCGAGCTGACCGGCGTGATCCTGTCGGCGGGCGCGGCCGGCGGGCTGGCCGGCTCGCTGCTGTTGACCCGCTGGCCGATCCGCCGGTGGCGGCCGGAGTGGGTGGTGGCTGTCTCGCTGGGTCTCAGCGCGGTGCCGCTCCTGATCCTGGTCTTCCTGCCCGGCGGCTGGATCGGCCTGCCGTTCTTCGCGCTCGCCGGCGGGCTGGGCGTCCCGGTGTCGGTCGCGGTCTTCGCCGTCCGCGACCAGGAGTCCCCGCCCGGCGTCCGAACGCAGGTGTTCACGCTCGGCGCCGGGCTCAAGGTCACCGCGGCTGCGGCCGGGGCCGCCGGGGCCGGGCTGGCGGCGGGGCTCGGCGCCCCCGCTCTGCTCGCCGCGGTGGCGGCCTGCCAGTTGCTGGGTGCGATCGCCGTCGTTCTTGTGTGCCGCGTCACTCCGGCGACCGAACCGGCGGATAGTATCGTTAGCCAGGCTAACTAGATCGTCACCTCAGGAGGCGCCGTTGAGCCGCCGCGCACCCCGGGCGTCCATCGATCCGGACGTCGGCAAGAGCTGGTTGCGCCGCGCGCTACCCCTCGTCAAGGCTCATCGGGCGCTGTTGATCACGTCGCTCGTGCTCTCGTTCGCCGGCCTGATCGTGCAGGTGCAGATCCCCAACCTGGTCCGCATCGGCATCGACCGGGCCATCGTCGACCGGACGGCTCAGCTCGGCACGTACGTCTGGTGGATCGTCGGCTTCGCCCTGCTGCAAGGCCTGATCAACTTCGCGGCCCGGCTCTACCTGCTGCGCACCGCCTACGAGCTCGAGTACGACCTCCGCAACATCGTCTACACCCACCTCGTCCGCATGCCGTTCGGCTTCTACGACCGGGTGCAGACCGGCGAGCTGATGTCGCGCTCCGGCTCCGACATCCGCGCCGTGCAGATGTACCTGTCGTTCGGCCCGTCGATCCTGGTCCAGTGCCTGATCGCGGTGGTCGCCTTCGGACTGATGCTCTCGATCAACGTGCCGTTGGCGATCGTCGCCATGGCCACCATGCCGGTCATCGGGATCCTCGGCGTGACGATGCGCAAGGCGATCTTCCCGGTGTCCTGGATGATCCAGGCCCGCCTGGCCCAGCTGGCCACCGTCGTCGACGAGAACATCCAGGGCGTACGCATCGTGAAGGCGTTCGCCGCGGAGGGCCGGCAGCTGCGCGCGCTGGCCGAGAGCGCCGACCGCGTCCGCTGGGCCTACCGCCAGGACGCGCGCATCCGCAGCCGCTGGAATCCGTTGCTCGACAACCTGCCCCGGCTCGGGCTGGCGCTGGTGCTGCTGGTCGGCGGCTACATGGTGATCGACGGCAGCACCACGGTCGGCACGATCGTCGCCTTCAACTCGTACGTCCTGATGCTCCAGCCGCCGTTCCGGATGCTCGGCATGATGATCATGATGGGGCAGCGGGCGTCGGCGTCGGCCCGCCGCATCTACGAGATCCTCGATACGCCGAGCGAGGTCGTGGACGGGCCCGATCCGCTCGTCGTGCCGTTGCGCGGTGACCTCGCGTTCGAGAACGTCAGTTTCGCCTACCCGAACGGCACCCCGGCCCTCGACCGCTTGAATCTGCGCGTACGCCCGGGGGAGACGGTCGCCGTGGTCGGCGGCACCGGGTCGGGCAAGTCGACGCTCGGCCGGCTGGCGGCTCGGTTCTACGACGTCACCGAGGGGCGGGTGACGATCGACGGGCACGACGTGCGCTCGCTGTCGCTGGCGTCCCTGCGCGAACAGGTGGGCATCGTGCCCGACGAGCCGTTCCTGTTCTCGCTGTCCCTGCACGACAACATCGCGTACGGGAAACCGCACGCCACCCGCGACGAGGTCATCGCGGCGGCGGTGGCGGCCGGCGCCGACGAGTTCATCCGGGACCTGCCCGACGGCTACGACACGGTCGTGGGGGAGCGCGGCTACACGCTCAGCGGCGGGCAGCGGCAGCGGGTCGCTATCGCCCGGGCGCTGCTGGTCAACCCGCCCGTGCTGGTGCTCGACGACGCCACCAGCGCCATCGACGTCACCGTGGAGCAACGCATCCACGCCTCGCTGCGCGATCAGATGCGCGGACGCACGACGCTCATCGTCGCCCACCGACTCTCGACCATCGGCCTGGCCGACCGGGTCGTGCTGATGGAAGCGGGCCGTGTGATCGCCGACGGCACCCACGCCTCGCTACTCGAATCGGAGCCGCGGTATGCGCAGGTGCTGGCGGCAACGATCTCCTCCGACTCCCCACCCCATTCCTCCGCGCGCGCGGCTGATGCGGGGGTGGCCGCGAAATGAGCATGTTCGGAGGCGGCTTCGGGGGCTTCAACGTCGGTGGCCGGCCGACCATGGGCGCGGCCGGGCGCAAGGGCAACGGACTGCCCTTCGCCGGCATTCCGGAGGACCTGCAGGCGGGTGTGGCGAAGCTCGAATCGCGCGAGCCCTCCCATGGCGACCCGGGTGTGGCGTTCGACCCGGTGGGCGACTCGGGGGGCAGGATCTCACTGAGCCGCCTGTTGATCGGGCGGCCCGGCCTGCTGCTCGCGGCGTCGATCGCGATCCTGGTCGAGACCCTGCTGCTGCAGGCCGGGCCCTACCTCGTACAGGTGGGAATCGACCACGGCGTAGCCGCCGGAAACCTGCGCGTGCTGATCGTCGCCACCCTCTGCTTCGTAGCCGCGGTGCTGCTCACCGGCCTGGCCACCGCCATCCGCATGCGCAAGAGCGGCCTGCTCGCCGCGGCCGCCACCCGCGACCTGCGCGTCCGCATCTTCGCCCACCTGCAGCGGATGTCGCTCGACTACTACACCCGCGAGAAGGCCGGCGTCACCATGACCCGGATGACCTCCGACGTGGAGTCGTTGCAGAGTTTGCTCCAGGACGGCTTCGCGCAGTTCCTCATCCAGGGCCTGACCATGGTCGTCGTCACCGGGCTGCTGTTCCACTACAACCCCACGCTGGCCCTGATCACGCTGGTGCTGGTCGTGCCGCCGCTGACCGTCGCCTCACTGTGGTTCCGGCACGCGGCCGACCGCGGGTACAACCGCCAGCGCGACGCGATCGCCGCCATGTTCGCCGACCTCGCCGAGAGCCTCAACGGCGTACGAGTGGTGACGGCCCACAACCGGCAGGACCGCAACGTCGTCGCCCACCGCGAGGTCGTCGGCGGTTACCGCGACGCCAACGACTTCACCGGCCGGATCAACGCCGTCTACGGTCCCGGCACGTCGGTGATCGGCCTGATCGCGATGGCCGTGCTGCTGCTGATCGGCGGCCGGATGGTGCTGCGGGGCACGCTCACGATCGGCGAGCTGACCGCTTTCGTCCTCTACATCAACTCTTTCTTCCAGCCGGTGCAGCAACTCGTCCAGCTCTACACGCAGTACCAACAGGGCAAGGCGGCCATCGGCAAGATCCGCGGCTTGCTGGCTCTCACTCCCGCTGTCGCTGAGAAACCGGGGGCGGCTGCGCTTCCCCCGGTCCGCGGCGAGATCGTCTTCGACGACGTCACCTTCGGCTACCTACCCGACCGGCCCGTGCTCGAAGGCGTGGCCCTGCATATCGCGCCCGGCGAGACAGTCGCCTGCGTGGGCCCGACCGGCGCCGGCAAGTCGACGCTGGCCAAGCTGGTGACCCGCTTCTACGACCCGTCGGCCGGCCGCATCCTGATCGACGGTCACGACCTGCGCGACGTCACCCTGTCGTCGCTGCGCACCCAGATCGGCGTCGTCCCGCAGGAGCCGTTCCTGTTCGCCGGCTCGCTGCGCGACAACATCGCGTTCGCCCGTCCCGCCGCCACCGACGACGAGATCTGGGCGGCCGTCGACGCGGTCGGACTGCGCGAGCTGGTCGAACGCTCACCCGAGGGCCTGGACACCCCGCTGCACGAACGCGGTCAGTCCGTGTCGTCCGGCGAGCGGCAGCTGCTCGCGCTGGCCCGCGCCTTCCTGGCCGAGCCGCGGGTGGTTGTGCTCGACGAGGCGACCTCGAGCCTGGATCTGCGCTCCGAGCTGCGGGTCGAGGCCGCCCTGGACGCCCTGCTCGATGGCCGTACGGCAATCCTGGTCGCCCATCGCCTGTCGACGGCGATGCGAGCCGACCGCATCATCGTGGTCGACGACCACCGCATCGTCGAGACCGGCTCGCACGCCGAACTGGTCGCCGCCGGCGGCCGGTACGCGGACATGTTCGCCACCTGGGCGGCGCATTCCTGACGTCATCGTGGTGCTGCTTTCGTGGCTCGAGCAGCGCAACACCGGCGGATCTGGTAGGCAGAGATAGACGGAACGCTCTGCGCTACATCTTCGGAGGATCAATGCGGATTCGCCCGGTCCTAGGCGTGTTAACTCTTTCCGGGGCGCTGCTCGTCGCGCCCTCACCGGCCTTCGCCGGCGGTGGTTCCGCTCCGGCTCTCGGCCCGACGGCGACGGGGTACGGCGGCGCGGTGTCCACGGTCGACCCGACCGCCACCGCCGTCGGCATCGACGTGCTGCGCCGCGGCGGCAACGCGGTCGACGCGGCGGTCGCGGCGGCGGCCACCCTCGGCGTCACCGAGCCGTTCTCGGCCGGCATCGGCGGCGGCGGCTTCTTCGTCTACTACGACGCCCGCAAGCGCAGCGTCCAGACCATCGACGGCCGCGAGTCCGGCCCCGCCACGATGAAGGAGACCCACTTCATCGACCCGGCCGACGGCCTCCCGTACGACTTCGCCGAGGCCCGCGTCTCCGGCCTCTCGGTGGGCACACCCGGCACCCTCGCCACCTGGGAATCCGCCACCAAGAAATGGGGCACCAGGTCGCTGGCCAGCCTGCTCCAGCCGGCGGCCAAGGTCGCCGACCGCGGCTTCCCGGTCGACGCCACGTTCCGCCAGCAGATCGCCGACAACGCGGCCCCCTTCGGCCAGTTCGACTCCACCAAGGCGCTGTACCTGCCCGGCGGTCAGCCGCCGGCGGTCGGCTCGATCCAGCGCAACCCCGACCTGGCCGACACCTACCGCCTGATCGCCCGCCAGGGCACCGACGTCCTCTACCGGGGCGCGGTCGCGCGGGACATCGTGCGCACGGTGCAGAACCCGCCGGTCTCGTCCACGCCGGTCGGGGCCTGGGCCTACCCCATCCGCCCCGGCACACTGACCCTGTCCGACCTGGCCCGCTACGACCTGCGCCACCCCGCACCGACCCGGTCGACGTTCCGTGACCTCACCGTCTACGGCATGAACACCCCGTCCAGCGGCGGCATCGCCGTGAGCGAGGCCCTCAACATCCTCGAGACCGCCGGTCTGTCCAAGTCGGACGTCACCAAGGCGCTGCACTACTACCTCGAGGCGACGGCGCTGTCGTTCGCCGACCGCAACCGCTACGTCGGCGCGTACACCCCGCAGCCGGTCGTCAAGAAGCTCATCTCGGACGAATGGGCGAAGCAGCGCGCCTGTCAGATCAACCCGGCGAAGGCGCTCACCAAGCCCGTCCCGCCCGGCAACCTGAACGACTCGGCCTGCACCCCGGCGAAGGTGGGTGGCCCCACCGAGCAGGGCCAGAGCACAACGAACCTGACCGTGGCCGACCGCTGGGGCAACATCGTCGAGTACACGTTCACGATCGAGCAGACCGGCGGCAACGCCATGGTCGTCCCCGGCCGCGGCTTCCTGCTCAACAACGAGCTCACCGACTTCAACTTCACCAACACCCAGGCCCCCGCGGCCGACCCCAACCTGCCCGGCCCCAACAAGCGCCCGCGCAGCTCGATGTCCCCCACCATCGTCCTCAAGGACGGCAAGCCGTTCCTCGCCCTGGGCTCTCCCGGCGGCGCCACCATCATCACCACGGTCCTGCAGATCCTGCTCAACCGCGTGGTCCTGGGCCAGTCCCTGCCGCAGGCCATGGCCGCTCCCCGCGCCTCCCAGCGCAACACCGCGGGAATCCAGGCCGAGCCGGCCTTCCGTACGACCTACGGCCCGTCCCTGACCGCGCTGGGCCACACCTTCGCAGCCGACGTCCCCGAACTGGGCGCCGCCACAGCCATCGAGTTCACCCGAAACGGCGGCTTCATAGCCTCAGCCGAACCGGCCCGCCGAGGCTCCGGCGCCGCCGCAGTCGTCCATCCAGCCCGCTGATCAACCGCTGACATCGAGGGCCCGGCCACCCGGCCGGGCCCTCGCCTTTCCCGCCATAATGCCGCGATGGATCTGTTCCTCGGCGCCCTGGCCGGCTGGCTCGATGCCCTGACCGACCGGCCCTGGCGAGCCCTTCTGATCCCGACGGCAGGCAACCCCATGCCGCAGACACCCTGGGTCGACGTCGCCGAGACGGCAATGACGGCCGAAGGACTCGCGGTGCGTCGCCTCGACCTGGAGCCGGCGACGCCCGACGAGGTGGCGGCCGCCCTTCTATCCCCTGTCCCACGCCAACCGCGGGCGCGCGGAGCTCTACTCGCGGATCATCGCCGCGGAAGGCGACCGGTACGACTTCGTCCCGATCCGCGACGACCAGGCGGTAATCGTCCGCGGCGGCGTCCGGAAGCTCAGATCCAGCTGAGGCGCCCGATTGTGCCGGGCATCAGCCGTACTTGTAGTAGCGCAGCCGGACGGGGCGGCCGTCCGGCCCCGACCAGTCGGCGTCCGAGACGTGTGTGAAGTGCCAGCCGGTGGCCTCGTAGAACGCCACCGCGGCCGAGCGTTGTTCGTCGACGACGTTCAGCGTGAGGCCGCTGCCGCGTTCGGCCGCCCAGGACTTCGCCTGATCGACGAGGGAACGGCCGACCGAGGCGCCGCGGTGCTCGCCGGGAACGACGAAGAGGCGGCAGAGCTCATTTTCCCGTACGGCGACATGGCCGGCGATCGTGCCGTCAGCCGCCTCGGCGACCCAGGCGGCGTCGGCCGGGGCCAGCCAGGCTCGCGGGTCGCGGGGCCAGTTCAGCGGGTACGCGTCGGCCTCGTGCACAAGCCGCAGGGCCTCGACACAGCGGTCGAGGTCGTCGTCGCGCCGCGGGCGGACGATCACGACAGCCGGTCGATGAACGGGGCCTTGCCCGCCCGGTAGCGCGGGCGGTCCCGGTCGTCGTCCGCGGCCAGCGCCTGCTTGAGGCGGGCGTACTCGGCGGCGTCCCCGGGATGCGTACGAAGGTGGTCGCGGAAGGCCAGGAGACGCGGCCAGTGGTTCGAGGCGTTCTCGTAGATGTGCAGGTGGTGGGTGCGCCAGGCAGCGTCCGGAAAGCAGAACGACCACTTGCGGGCGTCGGCGTCGCCGGGCTCGGGGGCGTGCACCCAGCCGATGGCGTTCATGGTCTGTTTGATGCCGTCCGCGTCGTAGGAGTCGATGCGGGCCAGCATGTCGATGATCGGCTTGGCGGCCAGACCGGGCACGGCCGTGCTGCCGATGTGCTCGACCGGGCCGGTCAGCCAGGGGAGCAGGGCCGGCTCGATCCGGGCGCGCTGCTGCTCGAAGGCGTCGGGCCAGCTCACGTCGTACGGAAGTATTTTGATGGGATCCTGTCTCATGGGCGCCGCCAGAACTGGCGGGCGGCGAAGCCCTCGCGGCGCAGCCAGTGTTCGGTGTAGACGATGCGGTCGGGCTCGATGACCACAAGGGTGTCGCGCGGCGGTTCCGTGATCGGGCGGCCCTGCTCGGCGTGCTCGTTCTCCCAGCGGAACGCCGCCCAGTAGCGCGCCCGATCGGGATCGTCGCCGGACAGCACGCGGGCCCGCCCGAAGAGTTGCGCGCCGCGGCTGCTGGCCAGGCCGGCCAGCGGCGCGAAGACGCCCACCGAGACGCGCGGGTCGGCCGCGATGTTGCGAATCTTGGGCGAGCGGGGCGAGGCGGTGAACATGACCGCGAAGCCGAGCGGGTAGTAGCGCACCGGCGTGGCCAGCGGCCCGTCGTCGCCGGTGGTGGCCAGCACGCACATGTTCTGCGACGACAGCAGGTTGAGGATGCGCTCGTCGAGTCGTTCCCGGGGCAGGCGCCCGGCCGGCATGGGCTCCGCGAGCCAGGGATTCGTCATCAGCCGTGGCCGGTGGTGTCGACGATCAGATCGGCGCGTTCGCGGGTGCCGTCGGCGGCGAAGAACGCCTCCTCCTCGACCATCCACTTGCGCCAGAGCTGTTCCTTGTCGTCGAAATCGGTGTCCCGGCGCATGCCCCGGGCCAGGCGCATCGGCGCGGGCGCTTCGACCCAGATCGCGTACGCGAGACGTCCCACCGTCTCGCGCCGGGTGCAGGTCACGCCCTCGAAGATCACGGTGGGCGCCCACGGCTGGGTCTTCCACCCACCGAGCCGGTCGCCGTGCCAGTCCGTCCAGTCCCGGGCCTGAAAGACGGCGTCCTCGCCGCGGAGCAGCGGCGTCAGCACCTGAGCGTCGAAGCGCGGCCACCACCCGGCGAAGTCGCCCCACGAGACGAAGTCGTCGATCTCGATGATCGGCGCCCCCAGCGCCGCGGCGAGCTCGCCCGCGAGGTGGCTCTTGCCCGAGCCGCTGGGTCCGTCGACCCCGACGATGCGGATGCCGTTGACCGGCTCGCGGGCGGCGATTCGCTGCACCATGTCGACAGCCACGGACGCAGCCTAACGAAGCGGCGTCATCGCGGCAGGCCGGCCTGGATGGCCAGGATGGCGGCTCGTACGCGATCGCGGCTGCCGGTCTTGGCGAGCACATTGGCCACGTGGGTCTTGACCGTGCTCATGGAGAGGTGGAGTTGCCGGGCGATCTCGTCGTTGTTGAGCCCCGAACCGATCAGCGTGAGCACGTCCGTCTCCCGGGCGGTCAGCCGGAAGGACGTGAGCTCGACGCTGGTCGCCGGGCCGGTCGAGCGAACCCGGTCGAGCACCGCCCCGGTCACCTCCGCCGACAGGATCGCCTCGCCGGCCGACACGGCTCGCACCGCGGCGATCAGCTCGCGGGCGCTGCTCCGTTTGAGCAGGAACCCGCGCGCTCCGGAGGCGATGGCGTCCAGGACGTACGCGTCGTCGTCGAAGGTGGTGACGATGATGACGGCCGGAGCGTGCGGGATCCCGGCCAGTTCGCGGGTGGCTTGCAGGCCGTCCAGGACCGGCATGCGGATGTCGACCAGGGCGAGATCGATGCGCGGGTCCCGGCGTACGGCGTCGAGGAGCTGCCTGCCGTCGGCGACCTCGGCCACGACCTCGATGTCCGGCTGCGAGCGCAGGATCAGGCTGAAGCCGTCGCGCACCAGCTCCTGGTCGTCGGCGATCGCGACCCGGATCACGGTCGCGCCACCGGCAGGCAGACCTCCAGCAGCGTGCCGCCACCGGGCCGCGGGTGCAGTCCCCAGCTGCCGCCGAGCGAGCTCACCCGCTCCGCGATGCCGAGCAGACCCGAGCCGCGTACGGGCGCCCGGGGCGGCCCGATGCCGTCGTCGCTGACCCGCAGGCGGGCGCCGGCGCCGACGCGCACCAGCTCGACCCAGGCGGCAGTGGCTCCGGCGTGCCGGGCGACGTTCGTGAGGGCCTCCTGGGTGATGCGGTACGCGGCCAGCGCGCCGGCCTCGTCCAGACCCGGCTCGGCGTCCAGCCGGACGTTCACCGCCACGCCCGACTGGCGCAGCGGCTGAGCGAGCAGCTCGTCGATGTCGGACAGGCGTGGCGGTTGGCTCACCGAGATCTCGGCGCCCGGGTCGCGCAGGTGCACGACGAGCGTGTCGAGGTCGCGCAGGGCGGTGCGGCCGCTGTCGGCGATCCTCCGGAGCGCGGCGGCCGGGTCGGGACCGAGCTGGCCGGCCTCTGCCTGGACGACCATCGCGGTGACGTGGTGGCCGACCACGTCGTGCAGCTCGCGGGCCAGGTTGGTGCGCTGTTCGAGCCAGGCCGTGTGACCCCGCAGCGCGGCCGCCTCCCGGGTGACGGCGGAGGCCCGGGCCCACGATCGCAACAGCGCCGCCAGGAGGTAGCCGACCCCGACGAGGAGGAACAGCTGCTCGTACGGTCCTCGCTGTTGCACCAGAGCGAGAGCGAAGGAGCCGGCGGCGCCGGCCAAACCTCCGGCCCACCCCAGCCAGGGCCGCCGGGCCGGATCCGAGCCGGTCGAGAGAAAGACGAGGGCCGCTGCCGCCAGGCCCAGCTGAGCCGACTCGACGGTGCTCACCGAGGCCACGAAGGCAGCGCAGGCCGCGAAGATGAGCGCCCGGTAGCGGCGGAGCACGGCCACGGCCGCGGCGCCGGCGGGAAACACGAACCACAACCAACCCGTCGGCACGGACACGCCCCCATCGACGGTCACGATGACGACGACGACTATCAGGGCGGCCGCTCCGTCGGCGACCCTTCTTACGCGCTCCACTCGTTCAGTCTCGGTGATCGGCGCGCTCACCGGCAGGGCCCTGGGTACTGGACGACCCGGCACCGCCGTACCGGATACGCGCGCCGACCGGTACGGCGGCCCGTTCCGCCGGGCGCCCCCGTAATACGACCGTGCAGGAATGACTCTCGTCGACTCCCGCACCACCCTCCGGCTCGGCCCGTTCCTGACCGTGGCCAACGGCGTCACCGTCGTCCGTACGCTGGCCGCCGTCACGCTCGGTGTCGCCGCTGCGGTCTCCGGCTCCATGCTCCTGCTCGTCGTGGCGTACGGCGTCTATTGGCTGGGCGACATGCTCGACGGCCTGGCCGCCCGCCTGCTCGACCAGGAAACCCGGGCCGGCGCTGTCCTCGACATCGTGAGCGACCGCGCGTGTACGGCCGTGCTGTGCGTGGGCCTGGTCGCGCTCATGCCCGAGGTCGCTGTCGTGGCCCTGGTCTTCCTGCCTTCGTTCATGGTGCTGGACACCATGCTTTCGCTGGCCTTCCTGTGCTGGCCCGTGATCAGTCCCAACCACTTCCACCGGGTCGACCGGCGCGTGTGGGCCCTGAACTGGTCGATGCCGGCCAAGGCGGCCAACACCGCCGGGGTCATCGGCGCCGTCGCCATCGGGCAGTACCAGGTGGCGCTGGTCGTCGCGCTCGCCGTCCTCGGGGTCAAGCTGTGGTCCGCCGTAGCGGTGGCCCGGCTGCTCGACCGGGACGGCCGGGCGTGACCGGCCTCGTCGAGTCGCTGACGACGCTCGGGTACGGGTTCGCCTCCGCGCTCGTGCCGGTCGTCAACGCCGAGGCGTACGCCGTGCTGGCCGGGCACCGCACCGGCCACGCCGTAATCGTGATCGTCCTGCTGGCGTTCGGGCAGACCGCCGGCAAGGTGGTCCTGTTCGAAGCCGCGCGGCACGGAACGGGCCGGTTGACCCATCGGCTGAAGCGACCTCGCGCGCAGGCCCGGGCCGCCCGCTGGGCCGAGCCGGTGCGGCGCTGGCTCTCCCGCCGCCGCACCGGCCTGCCGACCGTGTTCGTCTCGGCCGCGGTCGGGCTCCCACCGCTGGCCTTGGTCAGCCTGGCTGCCGGCGCCGCGGACCTTCGCGCCTCGGAATTCGCCCTCACCTGCCTCGCCGGACGTCTGCTCCGATTCGCCGCCCTCGTCCTGCCGGCCGCCCTCCTCTGACCCCCGTGGCCGGGCTCCTCTGACCCCCGTGGCCGGGCTCCTCTGACCCCCGTGGCCGGGCTCCTCTGACCCCCGTGGCCGGGCCCCGAAACCGCGCGCGAGGACGTCGCAGCTGCGAGCCTCCGGCGGCTTGGGAATGTCGTACCCGTCGATTAGAATGTATGTACGAAAAGGGCCTGTGAGCTGCTGATCTTCGGCGTGTCCGGTGCGTCGAATGTCAGATTTGGGCCAGTTAGGAGATCGACGTGACCGCGCCCGTTCGGACTGTCCCCTCGACCAATCCCGTGCCCGTCATCCCGCCCTACGCGACCATGCTCGGCTTCACCCGGTACGTGACCCGCACCGGCCCGGCGAAGGCCACGTTCGTCGGCGGGTTGCGCAAGGCCCGCGAGCGCCGGTCCGGTTTCAACCCGCACGGCCAGCTCGTCAAGGCGCTCAAGGCCGACATCGCCTTCCGCACCGGCGGCAGCTACCTGTCCGGCGTGGTCGACCTCGTCAAGGAACGGTGGAAGCCGCTCTACGAGTCGGTCAGCGCCGGCGCCAAGACCTACCTCGATTCCCTCGGCGACCCCGAGCAGGTCGGCCTGGCCCAGACCCGCGACGCCCTCGCCTCGGTCGGCCCGCTGGTGGTCAAGATCAACCCCCACTTCGGGCTCCGCTACGAGGACGGCCGCCGCGAGGCCGTACGCCTGCACTTCGACGAGCTGCCGCCCACCCCCGAGGCCACCACCGCGATGCTCCACCTGATGGCCCGCCACATGGACCAGATCCTGCCCAACGCCGAGCCGGTCCTGGTCGACCTGCGCCGCGGCGAGGTCCACCGCCTAGACCCGTCCGCCAAGCCCGCCGACATCGAAACCTGGCTGGCCGGCGAGGCCGCCGCCTTCACCGCCATGTGGAGCACAACAGCCGCCTGACCCTTCGATCCGCGACCGCCCCGGCCTCGACCGCCCATGCCCGCGCCGGGGCGGTCGCCCCTGCGCGGGCGGTCGCCCCTGCTCGCGCCGGGGTGGTCGCTCCTGTCCGGGCGGTCGTCCCTGCTCGCGCCGGGGTGGTCGCTCCTGCGTGCCCCGGCTTGGACGGGCATGTCCGGGTCCCTGCGGTTGTCGCGCAGTAGCCGTGGGGGGCGTGGCCACGGGGCGTCGTGGTCGATGATGACCACGTGCTTGATCGGGTGGTGCTCTGGGACTTCGAGGGCACCTTGGCGTTCCGGCCGGGCATGTGGAGTGGCTGTCTGATCGAGTGCCTGGCCGAGGCGTCCGGGCAGCCGGCCGAGCTGACGGTGATGGATCTTCGTCCCCACCTGCGAGCCGGGTTTCCCTGGCACGACCATCAGCGGAGTCACCACCACCTCGCGGATCCCGATGACTGGTGGGCTTCGCTGCAAGCTGTACTGGGGGATGCGCTGACTGCTGCCGGCGTGAGCGCGGAAACGGCAGGAGCTGCCGCCGGTCTGGTGCGGCACCGATTCTCCGACCCCGCAGAAGTGGGTGGTCTTTCCCGAGGCGGCTTCCTGCGTGGGGCGGCTCCGACGAGCGGGTTGCCGCAACGTGATCGTCAGCAATCACGTGCCCGAGCTCGAACAGCTGCTGCACGACCTCGGGTTGGCGGACGCCGTTGATGCCGTCTTCAGCTCCGCCGTCGTGAGCTGGGAAAAACCGCACCCGCGGTTCTTCCTGCACGTTCTCGACCAGCTCGGCCGACCGCCGCACGTGTGGATGGTGGGTGACAACCCCGTCGCTGACGTCGCCGGAGCGCGCGCGGTCGGCATGCCCGCTCTGCTCGTCGCCCCCGGCACCACGCACGGCCCGCAATTGAGCGACGCGGTCGACACGATCCTGCGTTGACAGGACGATTTCGTGCCGTGCCGTGCCGTGCCGTGCCGTGCGCGGGCGTGCCGTGCGCAGCCGTGCCGTGCCGAGCCGTGCCGTGCCGTGCCGAGCCGAGCCGAGCGCAGCCGTGTCGTGCCGTGCCGTGCCCGTGCGCAGCCGTGTCGTGCCGTGCCGTGCGCAGCCGTGTCGTGCCGTGCCCGTGCGCAGCCGTGCCGTGCCGAGCGCAGCCGTGCCGAGCCGAGCCGAGCCGAGCGAGCGGGGCCGTGCAGTGCCAAGCCGTGCCGAGCGAGCGGAGCCGTGCCGTGCCGTGCCTTGCTTGGCTTGGTCGAGCACCTGCAAGGCGAATCTGAGTGAGCGGGGTGGCGATATTCGCTTGACGGTCGGTTCGGCACGGTGGCAGCCTGCGATGGTTCCACGCAGCTCGCGTGTGTGCTTTGCATGAGGGAATGACGCCTGTGATCTCGGTGCGCCCAGCGGCCGCCTGAGGGATTCGCGACGCCGCCGGTCCGGCCGGCGCGCGCTGATTCGACTGCCCGTTCAGCGGCCCGACGTGTCTTCGTCCGCGAACGTCTTCTCATCATGCTCAGAGGTTCACCTTGCTCATGGATTCTCGTATCCAACTGTCCGTCGTCGCCAACCTCTCGAGGCGGCCGGCCGCTCTCGAAACCGGGCCGTTCGTTCTCGGTCTGGATCCCGGCACCGGCAGCCCGCACATCAACTACGCCACCCCGCAGCCCGGCGTCGCCATCACCAAGACGGACGTCGCCGACCTGGTGACGGCTTTCCGTGACGCCGGTCGGAAACCCCGCCTGGAGTACGTCACCAGCTGCGCCCCCGGCCTCGAAGCGCTGCTGATCGAGGCGGGCTTCGAGGTGGAGGAGCGGCACGACTACCTCGTCTGCTCCACCGCATCGTTCGAGCCGGCACCGGTCCCCGACGGCTTCCACCTGATCGAACCAGCCACCGACCGACAGCGCGTCGCGCTGGTCACCGTGCAGAACGAGGCCTTCGGCGGCGAGCCGACCGCCACCACAGCCGACGCCGACCGCGTCGCCCGCCAACAGGCCGCGGGCGGCATCGCGATCATGGCCGTCGACCGCGACCGCGACCGCGACCGCGACCGCGACCGCGACCGCGACCGCGACCGCGACCGCGACCGCGACCGCGCCTGCGTCGGCGGCGGCCAGGCGGTTCCGCCGAACGACGGGGTGAGCGAGATCGGCGGCATCGCCGTCCGTCCTGCCTACCGGCGTCGTGGCCTGGCCGCGGCGATCACCGCGGCCGTAACCAGCCGCCTGTTCGACGCGGGTGCCGACGTCGCCTGGCTGGAAGCCTCGGGCCAGGACTCGTGGCGGGTTTATGAACGGGTCGGCTTCCGCCCGACCGGCAAGCGGCTCTACATCTCGCTGGACTGACCACCGGTCAGGGCTTGGGCGAGGGCCATGACCATCGCCCAGGCCCCGGTGTCCGTCCGAGTGGTTCGTGCGAGCGGCCCGTCTGTGCGGGTGCGGCGGAGCAGCGTGCTTGAGCGGCCCATCCATGCAGCGCGGTGGAGTGGTCCATGCGAGCGGGCATCCGTGCAGTGCAGCGGAGCGGCCTGCCTGAGCGGCCTGCCTGAGCGGCCTGCCTGAGCGGCCTGCCTGAGCGGCCTGCCTGAGCGGCCTGCCTGAGCGGCCTGCC
>NZ_JAHWFK010000021.1 GCF_019710575.1 Paractinoplanes polyasparticus
TGAGCGGGCGGTTCGGGCTGCCTTCCAAATGACCCGTACGTGCAGCGCAACGTGGCGGCCCGTGCAAGGAGGCCATCCGCGCCGCGGGGCTGAGCGGTCGGTCTGAGCGGCGCGGCGGAGTTGTTCGTTTGAGCGGTCTGTTTGAGCGTTGTTTGAGTGGCGCGGCGGGGGTGGTTCGTTTGAGCGGTCTGTTGAGCGTTCGTTTGAGCAGCGCGCCGGAGCGGTCGGTCGGAGCAGGCTGCCTGAGCGGCTCGGCCGGTTGTCCCAGCCGCCGGAAATGTGCGGGCTGGGTCGGGATGGCGCCGGGAGGATGTCGGCATGACTTCGACTCGAGCGGTGCGGCCGGTAGGACGGGAACTGGACGCGGAGGTGCGGCCGCCCGGGTCCAAGAGCATCACGAACCGGGCGCTGATCTGTGCCGCGCTGGCGCCGGGTGTCTCGACGCTGAGGGGAGCGCTGTTCGCTGACGACACCAGGGCCATGATGAGCGCGGTCGAGGCGCTCGGCGCGGGCGTGCGGGCCGATGAGAGCCGGCAGACGGTCGTCGTCCACGGTGGCGGGCGGCCGGTCGCGGGTGCGATTGTCAATGCTCGCCAGTCGGGCACCACCTCGCGCTTCGTGCTTCCGGCGGCGGCGATTTTCGGCCCGCGTACGGTCGTCGACGGCTCCCAGCAGCTGCGGGCCCGCCCGTTCGGGCCGGTGTTCGACGCCCTGCGGCAGGCCGGCGCCAAGGTCGAGGAGCTGGGCGAGTCCGGTTTCCTGCCGGCTGCGGTCAGCGGACCGATGCGTGGCGGGGCGGTGCACGTCAGTGGGCACATCTCCAGCCAGTTTCTCTCCGGCCTGCTGATGGCCGGGCCCCTGACGCGTGACGGGCTCGAGGTGTCGCTGACCTCCGAGCTCGTGTCGGTGCCCTATGTGGAGATGACCAAGGCCGTGATGGCGGCTTTCGGCGTACGCGTGAATGACCTCACCGTCCGGCCGGGCTCCTACCGGGCCTGTGCCTACGACATCGAGCCCGACGCCAGCGCCGCGTCCTACTTCCTCGGGGCGGCAGCCGTCGCCGGTGGCCGGGTTACCGTGCGTGGGCTCGGGTCGGGCAGCCTCCAGGGGGATGTGCGGTTCGCCGACATCCTCGAACGGATGGGCGCCACGGTCACCCGGACGCCGGACTCGCTGACCGTGGCCTCCTCGGGCCCGCTGCGCGGCGTCGACGTCGACATGGCCGACATCTCCGACACCGCGCAGACCCTGGCCGCGGTGGCCGTGTTCGCGGACTCGCCGACTCGGGTGCGGGGGATCGGCTTCATCCGGGGCAAGGAGACCGACCGGATCGGCGCGATGGTCACCGAACTGCGCCGGGCCGGCATCGTCGCGGTCGAGGACGAGGACGGCTTCACGATCCAGCCGGGCACCCCGCGCCCGACGGCGTTCCACACATACGAGGACCACCGCATGGCGATGAGCCTGGCCCTGCTGGGCCTCCGCGCTCCCGGCATCGAGATCCTCGACCCGGGCTGCGTGGCCAAGACGTACCCCGGCTTCTTCGCCGAGCTGGACGCCCTGGCCGAAAGCAACCCGGCTGCACCGGCCTGAGCCGACCCGGTCGCGCCGGCCTGGGGGCGACCCGGTCGCGCCGGCTTGAGCAGACCCAGAGGGCGCCGGCTTGAGCCGACCCAGAGGGCGCCGGCTTGAGCCGACCCAGAGGGCGCCGGCTTGAGCAGACCCAGAGGGCGCCGGCTTGAGCAGACCCAGAGGGCGCCGGCTTGAGCAGACCCAGAGGGCGCCGGCCTGAGCAGACCCAGAGGGCGCCGGCCTGAGCAGACCCAGACGGCGCCGGCCTGAGCAGACCCAGACGGCGCCGGCCTGAGCAGACCCAGACGGCGCCGGCCTGAAGAAGCCCTGGACGCGCCCGCCTGAGCCGACCGGGTCGCGCCGCCCTGAGGCGAACCCGGGCGAAAGCGGCCCGGCGGAGTGAAATTCCGGGGTTTCCCGCCGGGAATCACTTAGGAGCAGAACGGTTGCGACGATCCTCTCGGTGTACGAGGCAGGTCCGGCGCGTCGGGGGGCGTTCGTCATGAAGGTGCTGGTCAGGAATCTGGCGTTGGCCGGGGTAGCGGCGGGCGCGATGCTGCACCCGGTGGCAGCGCAAGCTGTGGCGGCGCAAGCTGTGGCTGCGCCCGTGAGCCTGTCGACTCTGGTGGCTTATGTCCGTAACGGTGACATCTATGTCAGCAAGGGCAGTGCGGAGAAGCGCCTCACGACCGGCGGTGCTCATGCCCGGCCGCGCTGGTCGCCCGATGGCAAGTCGATCGCGTACCTGAAGCGCGGGCTGCTCTGGGTGATGCGGGCCGACGGTGGCAGCCAGCGCAAGCTTTCGACACGTGCCGCGGCCGGGCCGTCGTGGTCGCCGGACGGCAGGTCGATCGCCTTCGCGTCGCTGTCGTGCTCGGGTGGGCCCGGCGTCTATCGGATCGCCGCCACCGGGGGGAAGGCCGAGGTGCTGTTCCCGCGGGACTGCCGCGGCGAGGATCTGCCGCCCGAGCCGTTGCCGGTCACCGCGCGCACGGGGTCGCTGAGCGAGCGCCTGAGCACGGACGACGCGGTTGCCTGGTCGCCCGACGGGGCCAAGGTGGCGTTCCGGGGCGGTGACTGCGAGTCGGTCTACGACGCCTGCCTGAGCGTGGGGACGGTGGCCACCGGCGGCGAGCAGACGATCGCGGCGTACGGCGGCGGCAGCTTGCAGAACAAGGGTTTCGCCGTGGTGCCGAGCTGGCGGGCGGACGGCGCGAAGCTGGCCTGGACCGCGTACGAGAAGGGTGAGACCAAGGCGGCCGACCGGCCCGTGCACCTGGTCGAGTACGACACGAAGACCCGCGCCAAGCGGACCGTCGGGGGAGCGCTCGACCGGGAGCTGGCCTACATCGACGCGAAG
This sequence comes from Paractinoplanes polyasparticus, assembly GCF_019710575.1. Classification (GTDB taxonomy): domain Bacteria; phylum Actinomycetota; class Actinomycetes; order Mycobacteriales; family Micromonosporaceae; genus Actinoplanes; species Actinoplanes polyasparticus. The sequence continues at coordinate 2,933 of NZ_JAHWFK010000021.1, forward strand.
CGGGCGGTGGCCACCGGTCAGTACGGCAAGGGCTCCTGGGTGATGATCGTCGGCCTGGCCACCGGCGTCCGCACCCCCTTCCACGAGGGTTCGCAGCCCAGCGTGCAGCCGGTGCGCTAAGCCGATCCGCGAGGTTGCCGATAGGGGTGGTGATCGGGAGCAGGAACGTTGCTGAGGAGCATGCATGACCGTCTCCGGGCTGGGCACCGCTCGTACCCCCCACTCGCCGCTCGCGCCGCTGCACCGGGCGCCGCGAACCGAGAAGCCGGCCGACCGTTCGGACGAGAACCTGACCGGCCGCGACCGCGAGCTGATCTTCCAGGTCACCGGTGTGCGCGACCCCGCCCAGCAGAGCGCCACCGCCTTCGCCGCGATTCTCGCCGCCGAGCGTGCCGCGGGCCGGCTCGCGCCCGGTCAGGAGGTCACGGGTCTCTACCTCAAGGACCTCGACCGGCGGTACGAGCGGACCGGCGGCCCCAACCCGGTGGCCGGGCTTCTGCCCAAGGCCCTCACCTACCTCGCGCAGAGCCAGGGCGCCGCGAGCCGGATCGACGTCTCAGCGTAGAAAGACAGGCGTGACCCACCCGCCGATCCGCACCTTCCACCCACGCCGGGGCCGCATGAGCGCCCGCCACTCCGACGCGCACGCCGCCCTCTGGCCGAGTCTCGGTCTGACCGTCCTGGACGGCGACCGCACCCCGCTCGACCTGGACGAGCTGTTCGGCGATCGGGCGCCCAAGGTGCTCGAGATCGGCTTCGGCATGGGCGACACCCTGGCTGCGACGGCCGCCGCCGAGCCGGGCCGCGACTTTCTCGGCATCGAGGTGCACACGCCCGGCATCGGCAACCTGCTGGCCGAGGTGCAGGATCAAAAGCTGTCCAACGTACGGGTGGCCCGGGGCGACGCGATGCAGCTGGTGCACCGCCTCGCGCCCGGCAGCCTCGACGCCGTGCACATCTTCTTCCCCGACCCGTGGCCCAAGGCCCGCCACCACAAGCGCCGCCTCGTGCAGCCGGCGAACGTGGCCCTGCTGCGCGACCGGCTACGCCCGGGCGGGGTGCTGCACTGTGCCACCGACTGGCCCGACTACGCCGAGGCGATGGCGGCCACGCTCGACGCCGATCCGGGGCTCGAACTGCTCGGCCACGACCGGGCCGGGCGTCCCGAGACGAAGTTCGAGCGACGCGGCGCGGGGGCGGGGCGGCCCATCGCCGACCTGCGCTACCGGCGTCGTACCGGAAATAGGTCTTCTGCGTAAATAGCGCCTTATAGGCTGGTGGGGTGAAAGAGGCCGGGCGTCTCGACGAGGACCTGCTGCACGAGGTCGCCGCGCTGCACCCGGCCTCCTTGGAGAGCGGCGGCGCCGACGAGCTGGCCGGCCTGCTCGCCGGGGCCGCGCACGCCCCGGTCGGCGTGATCTATCTCGTGCGCGAGGACACCCTGCGGCTGTACGGCGGTCACGGGCTGGCGGACGACTGGGGGCTGGCCGAGGCCCCGCTCAAGGGCAACCTGGCCGCCATCGTGGCTGAGTCCGGCGTCCCGCTGGTCATCGACGACCTCTCGGCCGATGAGCGCGTGCCGCCCGGACGTACCGGCGCCTACCTCGGCCACCCCATGCGCGACGGCAACGGAAACGTGCTGGCCGTCTGCTGTGCCGCCGACCACCAGCCACGGCAGTGGTCGGCCCAGGAACAGTCGTCGGTGGCCGCGGCGGCCCTGGTCGGCGCGCTGCTGATCACGGAGCAGCTCTCCCGGTACGAGATCGACCGCCAGCGCCGCTTCCTCGACGCGGTGCTCGACAGCCTGCACGACGGCGTGACCGCCTGCGACGAGCAGGGCCGGATCGTCTTCGTCAACGAGCGGATGCGCCGCATCTGGGCCGACATCGGGGCCGCCGGTGAGGATCTGGGCCTGCACAGCGCGCTGCGCGGCGAGCACCTGCAGGACAGCGACGTCGTGCTCCCGGGCCACAACCGGCGGGCCCGGCACTACCTGGTCGACGCGCACCCGATCATCGGGCCGGGCGGGCAGACCGTGGGGGCCGTGCAGGCCGTGCAGGACGTCACCCGCCGCAAGCGGGTCGAGCGGTTCCGCACCTGCGAGCTGGCGGTGACCACGGCCCTGGCCGACGCGCCGAGCATCGAGGCGGCCGGCCCCCGCGTGCTCGAGGCCGTGGTGGGCACGCTGGAATGGGTGCACGCCGAGTTGTGGCTGGTCGACAAGGCGGCCGGGGTCGTGCGCTCGGTCGCGCGGTGGAGCGCGCCGGGCTGGCAGTCCGACATCGAGGTGCCGGTCGACCTGGCGTTCGGGGTGGGGCTGGCCGGGCGGGCGTGGCAGGTGGGCAAGCCGCTGTGGATCCGCGACGTGGGCCGGCCGCAGAGCCTGATCTCGCCCGAGACCGCCGCGTCGGGGGCCCTGCACTCGGCGCTGGCGGTGCCCGTACGGGAAGGCTTCGAGACCCTGGGCGTGCTCACCGTGTTCGCCGACACGGTCGAGGACCCGGAGGACGAACTGCTGGCCCTGATGTCCGGGATCGCCGCGCACATCGGCCAGTTCGTCGAGAGACACCTGGTGGACGACCTGCAACGGCAGCTGGTCCGGAGCAAGAACGAGTACCTGGCCCTCGTCGGGCACGAGCTGCGGACGCCGCTGACGTCGATCAGCGCCTACACCGAGCTGCTGCGCGAGGCCGACGAGGTGAGCCTGATCAAGGACGGCCCGCGGCTGATCGAGGTGATCGAGCGCAACGCGCACCAGCTGCGCGACATCATCAACGAGCTCATGGAGCTGTCCGCGCTCGACACCGGTCACGCCGACGTCCAGCTCACGCCGATGGACCTGGCCGAGGTGGTGCGCGACTCGGTGGCCAAGGCCCGGACGGCGGTCGCCGGCGCGCCCCTGGTCATCGAGGACGACCTGCCCGAGCAGCTGGTGCTGCCGGGGGACCGCAAGCGGCTGCGCCAGGTGATCGACAACCTGCTGGGCAACGCGGTCAAGTACAGCCCGGACGGTGGGCACATCGGGATCACGCTCAAGACCTCGGGCCGGGCCGCCGAGCTGGCCGTGTCCGACACCGGGCTCGGCGTCTCGGTCGACGAGCGGGAGAAGCTGTTCACCGGGTTCTACCGCACCAGCCGGGCCCGCGACTCGGCGATCCCCGGCACCGGGCTGGGCATGACGCTGAGCCGGGCGGTGGTCACCCGGCACCACGGCAGCATCGAGCTGGTCGACCACGAGGGTAAGGGCACGACGGTGCTGGTGCGGCTGCCCCTCGACGCCCGTTGACAACCTGTTGACTGTTGTGACTCTGGTCACCGGGTGGCTGCCGGGTGAGGATGAGCGACATGACCCGGTGGACAGCTACGGCCGCGTCGTCGGCTGGACCGACTTGCCGCACACCGGTGACGAGCTGCACCACTTCGGATGGAACGCGTGCAGCAGCGCGCTCTGCCCGGCCGCGCCGCACCCGCACGTCGAGCGGAGCTACCTGATCGTGCCCGGCCTGCGGTCGTCGCGCATCTACGTGCTCGACACCAAGGACGACCCGCGGGCGCCGCGCGTGGTCAAGGAGATCCCGGCCGAGGAACTGGCGGCCAAGGCCGGCTACTCGCGGCCGCACACGATCCACTGCGGACCCGACGGCATCTATGTCTCGGCCCTGGGCAACGGCCACGTCGGGACCTCGGCGATCAGTACCAGATGACCCTCGAGCTGCGCCCGGCCCACGAGCCCACCCGGGAGTACGGCTTCGTCGGCGTGGTCGTCAGCGTCGAGGACCTGTCCGCGTCGATCTGGGTGTGGCACCGCGAGGCCGGCGAGTTCCGGGTGACCAAGGTGATCGACATCCCGGCCGAGCCCGCCGCCACCGAAGATCTGCCGCCGGCGCTGCAACCCTTCGGGGCCGTGCCGCCGCTGGTCACCGACATCGACCTGTCGGTCGACGACAAGTTCCTCTACGTCTCGTGCTGGGGCACGGGCGAGCTCAAGCAGTACGACGTGAGCGACCCGTTCCACCCGGTCGAGGTGGGCTCGGTGCGCCTGGGCGGGATCGTCGGTCGCGTGGCCCACCCGTCGTTCCCGGCGGAACGCCTGGCCGGCGGCCCGCAGATGGTCGAGGTGTCGCGCGACGGCAAGCGGGTGTACGTGACCAACTCGCTGTACGGCTCGTGGGACGACCAGTTCTACCCGGACGGGGTCGGCGCCTGGCTGGCCAAGATCGACGTCGATTCCTCTCGAGGCGGCTTGGCCATGGACCCGAAGTTCTTCCCGCACGGTGACGAGTTCCGCGGCCGCCGCGTGCACCAGACCCGGTTGCAGGGCGGCGACGCCAGCTCCGACTCGTACTGCTTCCCCTCCGCGTGAGCTGGGGGCAGATCCTGGCCCTGGCCGGGCTCGGCGCCTTCCACGGGCTGAATCCGGCCATGGGCTGGCTGTTCGCGGTCGCCCGGGGCATGCAGGAGCGCTCCCGCCTCGTGCTGTTGAGGTCGCTGCCGCCGATCGCCCTGGGCCACCTGGCCTCGGTGGCGATCGTGGCCTCGGTGGTCTCGGCGACCGAGTCGGTGGTGGCGGCCAACGTCGTCGGCCTCGTCGGCGGGGCCGTGCTGGTCGCGTTCGGCCTGTGGCGCGCTGACCATCGCGCTGACTGCGAATTGACTGTTGCTTCGATAAACGTCTCGTAACGGGGACGGCTGCGGCGCTTCGAAATCCGTTCCGGGGGTATGGCGACACTCCGTGCTCCCGGCCGATGAAGGACCGACGCTGATGCAGCCGCAGCCCCCACGCCGTTCCACGCACGCGACCAACAGCCCGCTGTACCGGCTCGTCTACGACCGCTGGGGCGAGTTCGGGCGGCCGGTTCTGCTGCTGCACGGGCTGCTCTTCGATCGGACGATGTGGTGGCCGGTCGCGGCCGAGCTGGCCGGCGACTGCACGGTGATCGCGCCTGACCTGCCCGGCCACGGGCAGTGCCCGCCGCGCACGGACTACAGCCTGGAGCGGGTGGCCGCCGACCTGGCCCGTCTCGTGCAGGACCTGCAGTTGCACCGGGCGCCGATCGTCGTCGGCCACGGCACCGCGGCCTGGCTGGCGGTGGCGTTCGCCGACGCGTACGCCACGCACTGCCTGCTCACCGTGGACGAGCCGGCCGGCGAGCTGCCGGACACGGTCGACGACGTCGTGGCGGCGGCCGGGCTGGCGGCGGTGCCCGAGGCGTACCGTCAGTTCGCTGAGCCCCGGCGGGACCCGGCGCTGCTGAAGGCGTACGCGGGCTGGAAAGCGCAACCACCCACCCGCCGCCTCGCCGTCGCTGGAGCCGGAGCGGGCCCCTCGAACCCGGCGCCGGAACGCGCCTTCGGCCACCTGACCGACCCCGAAGGGTTCGCCACTCGCCTGCGCGCGTTGCTCTAACCTGGGCCGATGGCCCTGATCCACGTTGATTTCTACGCCGAGTCGCTCGACCTGGCCACGTCCATGACCGTCGTGCTGCCGCAGGAGGGGCCGGCGCCGCCGCCTGTGCTCTACCTGCTGCACGGCCTCACCGACGACCACACCGCCTGGACCAGGTACACCTCGATCGAGCGGTACGCCTACGACCACCGCCTCGCCGTCGTGATGCCGCAGGTGCACCGCAGCTTCTACGCCGACGAGGCGTACGGGATGAAGTTCTGGACGTTTCTGTCGGACGAGCTGCCGCGCGTGGTCGGCCGGTTCTTCAACGTCTCGCAGAAGCGCGAGGAGACGTTCGTCGCGGGCCTGTCGATGGGCGGCTACGGCGCCTTCAAGTGGGCGCTGCGTCAGCCCGAGCGCTTCGCCGCCGCGGTCAGCCTCTCGGGCGCGCTCGACGTGGCCTGGCTGCAGAAGAACGACGACCGCCCGCACATCCGCGAGGTGATGGATCGCGTCTTCGCCGGGCGCGACGTCGCGGGCACCGACGACGACCTGTTCCACCTGCTCGAACAGGCCGACCGGTCTGCCCTGCCGCGCCTGATGCTGCGCTGCGGCACCGGGGACCACCTGTTCGAGCAGAACGAGCGGTTCGTGCACGCGTGTGCCCGCGCCGGCATCCCGCTGGACAGCGAGTTCGAGCCGGGCGGGCACGAGTGGTCGTACTGGGACAGGCACATCCCGCGCGCCCTGGACTTCATCGCCAAGGGCTGATCAGCTGTCGTTCTCGCGTCCCTGCTGCTCGGCCAGGAAGCGCTCGAGCTCGGCCCCGAGCTCTTCCGCGGTGGGCAGCGGGCGGTCGCTGTCGGCCAGCAGGTTGCCCTCGCGGCCGCGCAGGAAGGCGTCGTACTGGGCCTCGAGCGAGGTGACCAGGCGGCCGGCCTGCTCGTCGTCGGCGACCTGCTTGTCGACGTCCTCCCGGACGACCTTGGCCGCCTCGCGCAGCTCACCGGTGGGCAGGGCCAGGCCGGTGGTCGACGAGACCGAGTCGAGCAGCAGCTCGCTGGCCGCCGGATAGGTCGTCTGGGCCAGGTAGTGCGGCACGTGTGCGGCGAAGCCCATGGCGTCGTGGCCGCTCTCGCCCAGCCGGAACTCGAGCAGGTTGCCGACGCTGGCCGGCACCTGCACCTTCTGCAGCCAGGGCTCGCGGTCGCCGAGCAGTGACTTGTCGGTGGCGTGGGCGGTGACGCTGACCGGGCGGGTGTGCGGCACGGCCATCGGAATGGCGTTGAGGCCCACCGTCAGGCGGACGCCGAACCGCTCGATCAGGCCCGTGACGGCCGCGATGAAACGCTCCCACTGCAGGTCGGGCTCGGGGCCGGCGAGCAGCAGGAACTCGGTGCCGAGCTGGTCGCGCACGAGGTGCAGGGCGAGGCTGGGCTCCTCGTAGCTGACCCAGTGGTCCTCGTCGAAGATCATCGGAGGGCGGCGGGAGCGGTAGTCGAGCAGCTGGTCGAGGTCGAAGGTCGCGACGACCTCGCTGTCGAGGCGCTCGAGCAGGTTTTCGCGCGCGAGCTGGATGGCGCTGCCGGCGTCGACGAAACCGGTGAGGGCCTGTATCAGCACCGGCTCGGAGAGCTCGGGCAGCTCGTCGGCCAGCTCGTAGAGCTCGTTCGGATCGAGCACGTCGAGGCCTCCTGTGTTTTCGGGGGTGACCCTGCGAACAAACGGACCCGGTGATTAATTCCGGGCCATGGACGATCTTGCCAACTGGCTCTCGGCGAGGCGCGAGCGCACCTCGGCGGGCGGCAGCGGGCGGGAGAAGTGGTACCCCTGAGCAAAACGGTAGCCCAGGTCGCAAAGTGCTTCGGCCTGGGCGGCCGTCTCCACCCCCTCGGCCACCGCCTGCAGGTGCAGGCCCCGGGTGATCTGAATCATGGCGGCGGCGATCACGGCCTCCTCCGAGGCGCCGTCGATCCCGGCCACGAACGACTTGTCGACCTTGAGCGAGTCGGCCGGAACGGTCCGCAGCAGGCCGAGCGACGAGTGGCCGGTGCCGAAGTCGTCCAGCGCCACCCGCACCCCGAGCTGCTTGAGGGCGACCAGCGTGTCCAGCGCGACACCGCCGTCGAAGACCGCGGTCTCGGTGACCTCGACGACGAACTGCTCCGGGCGTACGCCGAACTCCTCCAGCGCGTCCCGGACCTCCTGGGCGAAGCCCGGTTCGCGCAGCTGCCGGGCCGAGACGTTGACCCCCAGGTGGCGGGGACCGGCCGCACCGAACTCGGCGTCCCAGGCCGCCAGCTGAGCCAGTGCCGTCCGCAGAATCCAGCTGCCGAGCGGAACGATGAGGCCGGTGCGCTCGGCGATCGGGATGAACGTGTCCGGGCCGACCTTCCCCGCCGGCCAGCGCACCAGCGTCTCCAGCCCGTACCAGGCGCCGTCCGGCAGCGACACGATCGGCTGGTAGACGAGGGTGAACTCGCCGGCGTCGAGTGCCCGGCGCAGGTCGGCGCCGAGCTGCTGGTCGGCCTCGTGGGTGCGTTCCAGGGCGTCGTCGTAGATGGCGAACCGGCCCTTGCCGCTGTCTTTGGCCGCGTACATCGCGACGTCGGCCCGCCGCAACAGCTCAGCCGCGGTGGCGCCGGGCCAGGCCTCCGCGACCCCGATGCTGCCGCGGGCCAGCAGCTCGTGGCCGCCGGCCCGCAGCGGCCGGCCCATCGCCTCGTTCAGGCGGCCCAGCACGGCGGCCGCCTCAGCTCCGGTCAGGCCGGGCAGCAGCAGCCCGAACTCGTCGCCGCCGAGCCGGGCGGCCAGGTCGCCGTGGCGCAGCTGGGTGCGGAAGCGCTCGGCGATGGCGGCCAGGAAGGCGTCGCCGACGGCGTGCCCCAGCCGGTCGTTGATGGTCTTGAAGTCGTCCAGGTCGACCAGGGCGAGGCAGAGCGGCTCGCCCCGGCCCAGCAGGTCCTGCGCCGACTGCTCGAACAGGGCGCGGTTGGCCAGTCCGGTCAGGCCGTCGTGGGTGGCCCGATGGGTGAGCTCTTCCTGGTACTCGTTGAGCTGGGTGAGCTGCTGGTCGACGCGGTGCAGCAGCCGTCCGTTCTCACGCAGCGCGCCGATCTGACGCGCGGCGACCAGCGTGGTCAGCACGGTGGCGGCCGCCGCCACGACGAGCACGATCCCACCGGAGTCGCCGCTGACCCACAGCAGCAGGGCGTCGGTGGCGGCCACCGCGGCGTACGGCACCACGCTGAACAGCCGGCGCCGGACGGGCCGGGGCGGCTGGCCGGCGGCCCGGCGCTGCCGGTCGGCGGCGAGGGCGACGCACAGCATCGTGGCCGGGCTGAAGATCTGCGAGACGCTGAGGCCGGGCGGCATGTGCACGACCAGCGGGAGCAGGCCACCGCCGACCGTGCCGAGGATGGCGGCCGCGGCGAACCAGCGCAGCGTGCCGTGCTCGAGGCCGCCCATGCCGGTCATCGCGACCTTGACCAGGGCCAGGGCCACGATCAGGCCCAGGACGGCGAGCATCAGCATCGGCACCGTGGTGCGCTGACCGACGCCGCTGCCGATGGCTCGTACCGTGAAGTACCACGCGAAGACGGTCACGGTGACGCCGATGGTGAGCGCGTCGAGCACGAAGCGGGTGGTGGTGCTGCGGTTGCCGCCCAGGGGCAGGCGCAGCAGGGCCCAGATGACGAGCACGACGCCGGCCGTGTAGCAGATCGACGTGGGCAGATCGTGCTGCTGCTGGCTGACGCGCTCCGGGTGAACCATGGACTGCCGGGCGTCGCCGATCGTGCCCAGGGCGATCAGCGCCGCGCACATCGAGATCGACCGCCACAGCCGCACGGCGACCCGGTCGAGTCCCGGCGTCCCGGCGGTCTGCCAACATGCGACGGCTGTCACACCCATCAGAACGATGCCCGGCAGCCAGCCCCAGGCCGGGCCGAACCGGGGATGCGTGGCATTGACCGCGTAGAGCACGATGGCTGTGACCTGCATGAGTGCTGCGGTGGCCAGGAGCGGGGTAAGGCGTAGGCGGGCCACGCGGCGGTCGTTCGTCACGCTCCGGAATATCGGCCGGACAGGTCTCTGGTTGAACACAACGATCACGAAGGCTCGCGTGCACGTGCATGTGCACGGCACAATGGCAAAGGAACGTTCCCTACCCCCTCGGAGCGATCTGGTGACCGAAGCCTCGAATCTGCCCTCTGAGCTCACCGAAACCGACGCGCCTCCCGGCAATCTGTGGTCGCGGATGAAGGCCGACCCGCAGTACGCGCCGGAACACCTCGCCCTCGAAGCGGTCCGCCGCCTGGGCCCCGAGGCAGCCGCCTGGGCCGAGCACATGCGGGCCGAAAATCCGGAACGCACCCCCGACCAACTGGCCGACGTGGCCGTCAAGCGGTTCACCACGCTCGCCCGCATCTCGGGCGCCGTCTCCGGGGTCACCGGCCTGCCCGGCGCGGTTCTCGATGTCGGCGTCCTGGCCTGGAATCAGGCGCGCATGGTGCTGCACATCGCCGCCGCCTACGGCCACGACCCGACCGCGCCCGAGCGGGCGACCGACCTGCTGGTGCTCCAGCGCGTGCACAAGGTTGCCCAGTCGGCCCGCCTGGCGCTGGGCGTCGCCGCCGGTCGCGAGCGCGCCGTCAAGCTGTTCGCCGGGGCGGCCGCGCGCCCGTTGTCCGGCGTGATGCTGCGGCTCGGCATGAAGCTGGCCCAGATGGCGGGCGTCCGCGCGGCCCGGCGCATGTTCGCCAAGATGATCCCGGGCGCGTCGATCGTGCTGGGCACCTGGGTCAACTCGGCCGCCACCAAGGATCTCGCCAACCGCGCCCGCGACGTCTACCGCCACGCCCGCCAGCCCCAGCCGCGGTAGCGTTCCCCCATGGGAATGACGCTGTCCGAGGCCTGGGAACTCAGCCGGGCCGACTCGGGTCTGGCCCTCGTGTCGACGCTGCGCGCCGACAGCACGATCCAGACCTCCCTGGTCAACACCGGCATCGTCACACGCGGCGAGCAATATCTGGCCTTCGTCACGTACGGACCGGTGAAGCTGGCCAACCTGCGGGCCCGCCCGCAGATCACCGTCGGCTTCCGCCAGGGCTGGAAGTGGGCCGCCGTCGAGGGCCGCGCACAGTTGGCCGGCCCCGACGACCCGTGGCAGGGCCTCGACGCCGAGGGCCTGCGGCTGCTGCTGCGCGAGGTCTTCGCCGCCGCCGGGGGCAGCCACGACAACTGGGACGAATACGACCGCGTGATGCGCGAGCAGCGCCGCACCGCCGTCCTGATCACCCCCGCCCGCGTCTACGGCTAAGCGAATCGCCGCTCCGGACGATCGGTTTCCTCGAACGGATCCGATCCTCAAGGGGGCTGCGTGCGTCGTCGGCTGGGACTTCTCGTCTTCGCGCCGCTCGTGCTGGCCGGTTGCGGCAGCGGTGACAAGGCGAGCACGGCCGAGGACGGGGCCGGCGGCAAGTCGTGGGTCGTGGTGAACACCGGCAGCGCCACCCCGTCAGCCGTGCCGAGCCGGGGCACCGGCACCCGCAGCCCGTTGCCCAGCGGCTTCCTGCCCCTGCCCACCGCCACCGCGAAGCCCACGGTCGCCGGCACCTCCACCTGCCCGCCGGTCAAGGGCAACGTGATCAACGGCGCCGACGCCACCGCGGGGGCCACCAGCGGCACCGTGACCTGGTACGACCCGGCCACGTCGGACATCGTCGAATACCGGATCACCGCCATCAGCCAGGACGCCATGCTCGGACCCCAGCGCGACGTCGGCTGGACGGTCGTCACGCCCGGGGCGACCTGCGGCTACCGGACAGCCACGGTGACCGGTCTCAACCGCGACACCCGCTACGTCTTCTCGGTCGACATGGTCACCAGCCGCAGGGTCCAGGGCAACGACGGCACGGTCGCGGCGACGGTCGCCCGTTCCCGGGTCGTCAAGACGTCGTGAGCGTTCATCCTGAGCGCGTGACCGGCCGTCGGATCATCAGGTCGTCCTGAGACCGGCCCGTGGCGTCCAGCCCTGAGCACGGGCGCGCCCGATGTCCAGCACCAGGCCGTCGGTCACCTGGTCGACGGCGTACGGGGTGAGAGTCCGCACCAGCCCCGCCGAAGCGACCGCCCGCGCGAGCCGCACGGGCACGTGCCGCACCGGCACCCCCAGCACAGCCGCCACCGCCGCGTCCCGCGAATAGGCCGCCGCGTCAGCGACGTTGTACGCGCCGGGCGGCCACCGCCACGCGGCCAGGCAAGCCGACGCTAGGTTGTCGACGGACGTCAGGCTCAACGGCACATCCGGCCCCGGCAACCAGGCCCGGCCCCCTCGCACGACCCGCCGCAGCCGGGGGAGCAGGTGCGGGTCGCCGTCCCCGTAGACCGCGCGCGGCCGCAATACCACCGCTCCCGCGGCCAGGGCCAGCCGCTCGCCGGCGGCCTTCGTCCGCCCGTACGCCGTCCGCTGCCCGTCGACCGGGTGGTCCTCCCGCACCGGCGCCGGGTAGGGCCCCGGGCGATAGACGCTGGCGCTGCTCACCCAGACCACCGGAGTTGTGCCGGCCGCCTCGAGAAGCCGCCGCGTCCCGTCGACGTTGACGGCAGCGAACTCCCGCTCGGCCCCGGAGTCACCGACCGCGGCCGCCAAGTGGAGAACGACGTCGGCGCCGGCCAGGTCGGGCGTCGTAGCCGTCGCATCCCAGTAGACGTGCTCGCCGACCGGGCCCGGGCGCCGCCCCAGACAGACCACGGCAGCGCCGGACCCTGCCGCGAGCCGCGCCACCACTCCACCGCAGAAGCCGCTGGCCCCGGTGACCGCGACTCTCACGCTGTGCCTTTACCGCTCATGCCGCGCCGGCGGCGGCGTCGGGGCGTTCACGCTCTGCCCGATGTTGTTCGCTGCTGCCCTGCTCATGTTGTGCGGGTGGTTGTTTGTGGCGCTCATGTTGTGCGGGTGGTTGTTTGTGGCGCTCATGTTGTGCGGGTGGTTGTTTGTGGCGCTCATGTTGTGCGGGT
>NZ_JAHWFK010000022.1 GCF_019710575.1 Paractinoplanes polyasparticus
GGTTGTTCGCGGCGCTCATGCTGTGCCGGTGGTTGTTCGCGGCGCTGCTCATGATGTGCCCCGGACGATCAGCGAACGCCAGCCCGGCAGCGCGGCCCGGCCATCGGCGCGGGCCCGCACGACCACCGGCCGGTAGGGCGCCAGCGCGGCCAGCAGGTCGGCAAGTTGGGCGCGGGCCAGTCCGGCTCCCGGGCAGGCGTGCGACCCGACGCCGAAGACGAGCTGAGCCGTACGGGCCGGAGCCGGGTCGTCCACGCTGGGATCCCGCCGGTGGGCGTCGGCCGCGTGCCGCGCGATCAGCAGCAGCCGATCGCCCGACTTCACCGGGCAACCACCCACCTCCGCGTCCGTCGCCGCCACCCGCGGCAGCAGAGGAGTCGGCGCAACGACCCGGAACAGTTCGTCTACGAGCACGGGGCTCTCCGCGTGCTCCCACAGCCGGTCGTCGCAGACCCAGGCCACCGCCCGGGGCAGCGCAGCCACCGTGGTGTTGATCGCCGCCACCGCGAGCATCGCGTTCAACCCCGCGTCAGCGGGCCGCACGGCCGAATCCCGCGCGCAACCGAAGGCAGCCTCCACCGAGCCCGGGTCCGAGCCCGCGCCCGAGCCCGGGTCCGAGCCCGCGCCCGGGTCCGAGCCCGGGTCCGAGCCCGTGCCCGGGTCCGAGCCCGCGCCCGGGTCCGAGCCCGCGTCCGAGCCCGCGCCTGCGTCCGAGCCCGGCTTCGAGCCCGCGCCCGCGCCCGGCTTCGAGTCCGAGCCCGATTCCGAGCCTGAGCCCGCGCCCGACTGCCAGGCCGAGCCTGACTCCGAGTCCGAGCCGTGTGGGGCGACGAGGTCGAGCAGCTGGTCGGCCGCGCGGGACGCCGAGCGCTGGGCCCGCCGCCCACCCAGCCCCGGCAGATGCGCCCGGGCCGCCGCGGCCGCCGAAGACCGGGCCACGTCCGCGAGCCGCACCGGATCGACGTCGAGTTCGAGCAGCGCCGCCGCCGTGGCCCCCGCGATCTCGGCTGTCAGCGGCACGAGGTCGACAGTGCCCCCGGCCCCGAGCACCGGAAGCCGGTCGTCGAGCAGCTTGGCCCACACCGGCCGCAGCTTCGCGACCGCGGCCGTTCCCAGCATGGCCGCAGTCTCCCGCCGGGCATCCCGATGCTCGTCCCCCTGCTGGTCGAACAGTGCCCCGGCACCACCCAGTTCTCCCGCCGCGCCCCCGGTGGTGCCCGCCGCCGTCCGATCGAGCGGCACCCGGGTCAAAGCCGCCCGGAACGCCTCACGCTCGTGCACCAGCACCGTGCCGCCCAGCCGCAGCGCCGGCCACCGCCGAGTGGCCGCCAGCAGCGCGAACAACACCGGATGGCTCCGCAGATAGACCCGCCGATCCCGCCCCCGGGCCGAGCCGCCGCTCACTCGCCCGCCTCACGACGATCTTGCAGTTCCTCGGAAGCAGCCGCCGCCTCCCCCGCCCACCCTGGGTAGCGGACAGTACGCGATTTTTCGTCGGCCGACGGCTCGTCTGTGGATAAGCGTCGTTGCCGCGGCACCCCCGGAACGTCACCTGTGGACAACTTCCCGCCGCCGGGATGCCGCTCGGGCACAATGGCCCCGCGAGAGGGAACGGCGAGCGCGGCGACCGTGGCGGCGCGGTCGGGCTTGCGGGATCGGCCGGCCAACGGGATCGGCCGGAAGACCACCGCGTCGGGCCGGGCCGAGCCCATCCGGGCCAGCGGCTCGCGCAGGGCCTCGCGCACGTCGCTCTCGGCCGCGCCGGGGGCGGCCTGCACGACCGCCACCACGCGCTCGTCGCCGTCCTCGGCGGGCACGCCGACCAGCAGGGCGAGCTCGACCCCGGGCACGTGCAGCGCCGGCTCGTACAGGCCGGGGTAGATGTTCTCGGCGCCGCGCAGGATCATGTCCTTCGCCCGGCCGGCCAGTGTCACCGTGCGGCCCTCGACCCGGCCGATGTCGCCGGTGGCCACCCACGAGAACGGCTCCTCGCCCAGGTAGCGGTCGGCGGCGGTGGGCCCGGCCAGCAGCACCTCACCCGAGGGGGACACCCGGGCCTCGACGCCGGGCAGCAACGAGCCGACCAGATCGCCGTCGCCGTCGTAGGCGCTCTTGGTGGCCGACTCGACGGCCGCGGCCGGGAAGACCTCGGTCAGCGCGTAGACCCCCCACGCTTCCCGTGCCCCGGCCCGGCGCACAGCGGCCAGCAGCGAGGCGCTGACCGGGGCGGACCCGCTGTAGACGCGCCCGCTGAACCGGCACCGGTCTGCCAGCGCGGCCCGCAACTGCGGCGGGGTCAGATAGGCGGCCTGTGGCTGCAGGGAACGCAGTTGCCGTCGCAGCCCGCGGCGGGCCGGCAGGGCGACCGGCGCCCCACTGGCCAGCGACGGCAGCAGCACGAAGAAGGTTCCGCCCAGCACCGGCGAGCCGGGCTGGGGACGCACCAGGTCGCGCACCGCGGTCATCCCGGCCGAGATCGAGGCCCGGGTGTGCACGACGGCGCGCGGCCGGCTGGTCGTGCCCGAGGTGAACACGACCACGGCGTCGCCCTCCCCGGCGTACGCGGCGGGAAGCCGGCCTCGGCGGGGCGACAGAGCCGGTTGTGCACCGGGGAGACGGCGTCCGATGGTGCGGACCGGCGCGATCGCGCTCAGGTCGGGCAGGGCGAGGTGCGCGCGCCGGGCCAGCGGCGCCGCCCATCCGGCCACCGCCTGCGCCGCCGCGTCGGCCAGCACCAGGCGGGGCGACGCCAGCGCCAGCCGGGCCAGCACCACCTCGGGCCCGGCCGTCGGGTCGACCACGGCGATGCGCAGACCCAGGTGGTACGCCGCGAGCAGCGTCGCCAGCGAGCGCGCCCCCGGGCGTACGGCCAGAGCCACCGTCTCGCCGGCGACCAGGCCCTCGGCCGCGAGCGCCACCGCGTAGCCGCGGACCAGACGGGCCAGGTCGCCGCGGGTGGTGCCGGGCAGGGCCGGGCGGTTGTCGTCCTCGTGCAGGCTCGCGATCAGCTCGGTGAGCATCAGCGAGGATCCGCCGTGCGCGCGCCGCTGCCCTTGTCGAGGTACCACTTCGCGGTGCCGACGACGCCGTACGCCCGGATCCGCCGGGTGGAGTTGGCCACCACCATGTGCCGGCTGTGCACGATCGCCGTAGTGGTGCGGCGTACCCGGTTGAGGAAGGCGCGGTCGGTGGGGGAGGGCCGCCTCGGCATGCCGCCGCACGCCTCGTACAGGGCAGCGGTGATCGCCATGTTGTTGCCGGCGTGCATGCGGTACGGCGCCTTGAACTCGGCGCCGCGGTGGGCCGGGCGCACCCGCCCGAAGGTCGCGGCCAGCGTCACCAGCAGGCTGAAGAACGCCCGCCCGAAGGGCCCGTGCTCGTCGCTGCGGGCGGTGATGCGCCCACACGCCAGGCCCCCGCTCCGCACGAGGGCGACGCGGGCCGCCGCGACCCAGCCGGGGGCGGGCAGGGAGTCGGCGTCCGTGCGGGCGAGGTGTTCGGCCCCGGCCGCGATCGCGTGGCGGAAGCCCGTGTCGACCGCGCAGCCCACACCCTTCTCGGGCTCGACGATCACGTGGACCGGGAAGGGGGCGCGGAATCGCCGGGCCACCTCGCCGGTGGCGTCGGTCGAGTTGTTGTCGACCACCAGCAGCGTGAAGTCGGTGTCGGTCTGCGCCGCCAGGGCCTCGAGGGTGGCGCCGAGGCGGGCGGCCTCGTTGTAGGCGGGCACGATCACCCAGAGCGGGGCGGTCACGAGACCTGCCACACCATCGTCATGAGGCTGACGCCACCGCCGAGCCCGACCATCAGCACCCGGTCGCCGGCGTTCAGTCCCGGGCGTACGCGGCCCAGCTGCACCCCGATCGAGGCCGATGCCATGTTGCCGAGCTCGTCCACCGTCACCTCGAGCTTGTCGCGCGGCACCCCGGTGACCGCGACGAACCTCTCCAGGTAGGGAAGCGTCACCTGATGCACGAGCACCTTGGCGTAGTCGTCCCACCCGAGGCCGGTACGAACCGAGACCCGCTCGATCAGGCCGGCGCCGATCCGTTCGAAGACCTCGCGCAGCCGGCGGCCGTCCCCGCTGAAATAGGTGTGCTCCTCGCTGCGCGGGTGCCGTGAGCCGCCGCCGAAGATGCCGCCCACCGCCCAGTGCTCGGAGTGCGTCTCGGTGTCCACGTCGAGGATGCCGCCGCCGGTGACCGGCTCGACCAGCACGGCCGCGCCCGCGTCGCCGAACGTGTAGCCCGCGAACGCCGTCCGGGCCTCGGTCAGCCCGCGCAGTCGCGGCCGCATGGCCCGGGTCGGCGTCTCGCCGGTCACCACCAGCGCCTTGCCGGCCCGCCCGGCCAGGATCATCGAGCGGGCCAGGTCGATGCCGTTGAGGAAGCTGTTGCAGGCGTTCGTCACGTCCAGCGCGTGCCCCCGGCTGCCCAGCGCAGCCTGCACGACGTGCGCGGTGGCCGGCTCCGTCATGTCCCTCGTCGCGCTGGCGAACAGCAGCAGGTCGACGTCGAGGGGGTCGGTGCCGGTGTCGGCCAGCACCTTGGTCGCGGCGTCGATGGCCAGATCAGAGGCGTACTCGTCGTCGGCCGCGACCTGCCGCTGCCGGATTCCCGTCGTACGCCGGAACAGCCCGGCCGGCACCGGCAGGCCACCCGCCACCCGCTGCTGCAGGTCGTCGGTCAGCTCGGTCCGGGCCGGCAGGGCGTACGCGACCCCGGTTATGCCCGCGTTCACGCAGCTCAGGAACGGCTCGATCCCGCGGGCTCGCGCACGAGGGTCTGGTCGTCGTAGCAGTACTGCCAGCCGTCGCCCTCCTGGAGCGAGCGGATCAGCGGGTGCCGGCTGTCCTCGTAGTGGGCCGTGGCGTGCTTGTTCTTCGAGTCGTCGCAGCAGGCGACCTGGCCGCACGTCAAGCACATGCGCAGCTGCACCCAGGTGTCGCCGAGCTCGACGCATTCCTGGCACTCGTCCTCGTCGGTCTCGGTGATGTTGATTCGGTCGAGGTGGGTGCAGGCGGTGCTGATCGTCTCTTCCCGCACGTACCGCCAGCGGTCGTGCAGCAGCCGGTCGGGGATGATCCGGGCCAGGTATTTCGAGTTGGCGGCCAGGATCGGCGCCAGCACGGCCAGGATCAGCACGTAGAGCGCGATGAACGGGCCGACCCGTTCGTCGAGCCCGGCCCCGATGGCCAGGGTGGCCAGGATCAGCGAGAACTCGCCGCGGCCGAGCACGGTCAGGCCAACGTTGGCCGCGCCGCGCTGGTTGAGCCCGAACAGCCGGGCCGTGATCAGACCGGCGGTGACGTTGGTGACTACCGTCATGCCGACGGCGATGAGCACCGGCACGGCGACCGAGCCGATCTCGCCGACGTCGATGCTGGTGCCGAACGCGATGAAGAAGATCGCGGCGAACACGTCGCGCAGCGGAACGGCGATGCGTTCCGCCCGCTCGCGGATCGACGTGCGGGCCACCACCAGACCGATCATCAGCGCGCCGATCGCGTCCGAGACGCCGATCTCGGCCGAGATGCCGGCCACCAGCACGACGAGGCCGATCATGATGATCGCGACCAGCTCGTCCTCGCGGCTGTCGAGCACCTTGCCGATCCACTTGGCGCCCCAGCGGGCCACGCCGAACAGCACGGCCAGGTAGCCGAAGCTGATGCCGATGCGCAGCAGCAGCTCGCCGGCCGAGCTCGCGCCGGACAGGATCGGGCTGAGCAGGGCCAGGTAGAGGGCCAGGAACAGGTCTTCGATGACGATGATGCCGAGGATGACCGGGGTCTCGGCGTTGGCCAGCCGGCGCATCTCGATCAGCAGTTTGGTGGCGATGGCGGACGACGAGATGCCGACCGCGCCCGCGATCACGAACGCTTCCTTGGCGCCCCAGCCGAGCGCGAAGCCGAGCCCGAGCCCGGCGCTGATGTTGATGCCGATATAGGCGCCGGCCGCGATGTAGAGCCGCTTGCCGCTGCCCAGCACCTGTTCGACCGGGAACTCCAGGCCGAGGTGGAACAGCAGCACGACCAGGCCGAACAGGGCCAGGATGTCGAGGTCTTCCGGGTGCTCGAAGGCGACCGGACCGCCTGTGCTGGGCCCGAGCAGGATGCCGGCGAGCATGAAGAACGGCACGGTGGGCAGGCCCATCCGCCGCCCGAAACGGGCGAGCAGGCCGGCCACCAGGATCAGGGCGCCCAGCCCGATGAGATTTGCGTGCACGCGGTCAGTCCGAGAAGAACGTGCCGGCGAGCACGGCGCCGACCTTGCGGGCCTGCTCCTCGGTCAGCTCCAGCACCGCGGCCGGGTCGTCGCCGACCGCGGTGAACACGTAGAGGTGCCGCTTGCCGTCCCGGGACACCACGATCGACACGCGCTCGCCGCTGCTGGAGTGAAGATCAACATCGTAACGGGTGCCGAGACCCGGAAGCTCCTGGATGCGCACGCCTTTGCCCATGTCCGCAGATCCTAGGGGCACGTCCCGCGACTGACCAGGCATGACCCGTGGCTCGGACATGCGTCACTGTGCGGGCAGCGCCGCCCGGGGAGCGGCCGGCGCCGTCGCCAGCACGCTCTCGGCCTCGCGGGTCACCCGGCGGGCGTCCTCGTCGCGGGCCCGGTCGTAGGTGGCGACGGTGGCGGCGGCGATGCCCGCCCACGCGAAGTCGTCGTGCACCCGGCGCCGGGCCCGCCGGGCCAGCCCGCGGGCGTGCTCCCGGTCGGCCAGCACCGAGCCGACCGCCGCGGCCAGGGCAGCCGGGTCGCCGGGCGGGAACTTCACACCGGTCACGCCGTGGTCGACGATCTCGGCCAGGCCGCCGGTGTCCGCGACCGCGACCGGGGTCCCGGCGGCTGCCGCCTCCAGCGCCACCATGCCGAACGGCTCGTAGATGCTGGGCACGACGTAGCAGTCGGAGGCGCCCATCAGCGCGGTCAGGTGCTGGCCGCCCAGGAAACCGGCGAACGTGACGCCCTCGGTGGTCAGAGCCTCGAGTTCCTTCTTGTACGGGCCATCGCCGGCGACGACCACGCGGAGCCCCGGGTGCTGCTCGCGCAGGACCGGCACCGCCGCCAGCAGGTGCTGCACGCCCTTCTCGTAGACGAGCCGCCCGGCGAAGCTGATCAGCGGCCCGTCCCCGCCCGCGTAGCGGCGCCGGGCCGCGGCCACCGCGCGCGGTCGCGGGCTCCAGGCCAGCGCGTCGACGCCGTTGGGCACCACGTCGACCCGGGCCGCCGGCACGTCGAACAGCCGTCGCACCTCGTCGCTCATGTAGTCCGAGCAGACGATCGTGCGCGACGCCTCGCCGGCCAGCCAGCGTTCGACGTCGTCGATCGAGCGGTTGTGCGGGTGCGGCAGCCAGCCCTGGTGCCGGCCCGACTCGGTGGCGTGGACGGTGGCCACCAGCGGCACGTCGAGGTGGTCGCGCACGGTCATCGCGGCGTGGGCGACCAGCCAGTCGTGGGCGTGGACCACGTCGTAGCCGCCGGTGCGGGCGGCACGCAGGGCGGTCCGGGTCAGCGTGTGGTTGAACGCCAGCGCCCACGGGAGCAGATCGCCGTCGCGCACCTCGAAACGGGCCGGGTCGTCGGCCGCGCGCAGGACGCGGACGCCCTCGGCGTACTCCTCGAGGAGCGCGCCCGGCGCGTGCCGGGTGACCACCGTGACGTCGTGGCCGGCGGCGGCCAGCGTCGTGGCCAGGGCGTGCACGTGCCGCCCGAGGCCGCCCACCAGCAGCGGCGGGTACTCCCAGGACAGCATGAGGATGCGGGTCACGACTCGGCCTTTCGGATCACGCGGAGGAGCTCGGCGACCGATCGCGCCGAGAAGGGACTGCCGGTGGCCCGGTGCGGCGGGTCACCGTCGGCGGTCTCGCTGACCGAACCGGCGCCCCACTCGCTCAGATGGGCCTCGAGGCCGGCGAACAGGCCGTCGACTTCCAGGCCGAGGGCGGTGCGGGCGTCGGCGTACGGGCCGATCAGCCACGGCCAGACCGTGCCCTGGTGATAGGCGATGTCGCGCTCGTCCCGGTCGCCGCGGTGCTCGCCCTGGTAGCCGTACTCGGTGGGCGCGAGCGTGCGCAGCCCGAGCGGGGTCAGCAGCGCCGCGCCGATGCGGTGCAGCGCGTCGAGGCCCTCGCTCAGCGGCGCGTGCGGCAGCGACCAGGCGAACAGCTGGTTGGGCCGCAGCGACGGATCGTCGTGCCGGCTCCCGGCGCCGAGCGGATAGGTCGCCGCCGGGCCGTCGATCACGTCGTACAGCCAGCCCTCGGGGGCGGGGAAGCGGGCCTGGAACGTGGCCCGGGCCCGGGCGTGCGCGGCCCGAGCCTCGGTGTCGTCGCGGCCGGCCTCCGTGGTCAGGTCGGCCAGGGCGGCCAGGGCGTTGACCCAGAGCGCGTTGATCTCGACCGGCTTGCCCGTGCGCGGGGTGACCGGTCCGTCCCCGGTCCAGCCGTTCATCCAGCTCGTGGCGTTGCTCAGACGCACCAGGCCGTCGGCCGGGTCGACGTCGAGGCGGCGGCGCAGCAGCCGGCCCAGCGGATCGACCAGCCGCGCGGCGAGGTCGCTGTCCCCGGTGCGGCGCACGTGCCGGTCGATGGCGTGCACGAGCCACAGCGGCGCGTCCGGCGAGCTGCGCGGCGCCCAGGGGCCGCCGGGCTCGGCGATCTGCTCGGCCTCGCGCAGGGTGTGCGCCAGCAGCAGCTCGCGGCCCTCGTCGGCCCGGCCGGTGTCGAGGAACAGGCCCTCGTACGCGGTCATGGTGTCGCCCAGATAGCTGCCGAACCACGGGTAGCCGGCCACCACGTCGGGCCCGTCGGCGCCGCGCACCACGAAGGTGTCGGCGGCCAGCACGAGTGTCTCGGCCGGTCCTTCGGCCTTGGCCGCGGCCATCAGCTCCTGCGCCCGGGCCCGGGCCGCCGCGACGACCGCGGTGGCGGCCGGCGGCCGTACGGTGAGGTCGCCGCCCCACGCCGTGATCTCCAGCACGTCGCCGGGGCCCACCCGTTCGACGTACGTGCCGGCGTGCCACAGGTCCTCGATCGCGGGCAGGCCCCGGGCGGCCTCCTCCCGGGCGTACGCCCCGAGGTGCCAGCCGCCGCCGGGCTGCCAGCCGGGCCCGGCGACCCGGTACGCGTTCTCGACGATCACACCCCCGGCGACCTGGTCGACCCGCAGCGGCCCGTCGCCGGCCCGGCGTTCGTCGTGCGCGTCGCGCCAGGTGCACATGACCGCGACGGCCAGATTCACCGGCTCCGCGGCCGACACGACCCGGTGGGTCACGGCGACACCGGGGTGGCCGTGACGCATCGCGACCTCGCGCTCGATCACCACGTCGCCGATCCGCCACCGCCACCGGGGAACGCCGTCCACCAGGGCGAAGCTCTCCAGGTAGCGATCGCCCCGCGGAGCCCGGGCGCCGGATTCCCACTCGTGGGTGTAGAGCGGGACCTTGGCGCCAGTGGCGAGCGTCACGGTGAGGTCGAGGGCCGCCAGGGCCAGGCGCCGATCGGCTGTCACCGGGTCGGTGAGCGTCAGCAGCGAGTGGTAGCGACGGGTCCGCAAGCCCGGGACAGTTCCGGTGGCATAGCCGCCTAGACCGTCCGTCACCAGCCATTCGCGGTCCGGGGAACCGCAATCGTGCGGTCCGAGGGTGATCGGCACGCGGCATCTATGCTCAATTTGCGGAAAGTCAAACCCGTCGCGGTGACGCTGTCCCTCGGCGGGGACGTCGTCAGTGCCATCCGCGAGAATGACCCCCGAGGTTATTTCGGCGGCGGCCCGGGCAAATGGGCTCCGGCCGTAGTGACCCGACTGTGCGCAGCACAGCACCGACGGTCGAGGGGTGGGAGCACGACATGCAGGTTTGGCCTGGTCACCGGTACCCGCTGGGTGCCACGTACGACGGCACGGGCACGAACTTCGCGATCTTCTCCGAGGGGGCCGAGGCGGTCGAGCTGTGCCTGTTCGACCCGTCCGGCAACGAGCGCAAGGTCCAGCTGCACGAGCAGGACGCGTTCGTCTGGCACGCCTACCTCCCGGGGGTCGAGCCGGGGCAGCGCTACGGCTACCGCATGTACGGGCCGTACGACCCGTCCCGCGGGCTGCGCTACAACCCGCACAAGCTGCTGCTCGACCCGTACGCGCGGGCGGTCGACGCCGACATCGACTGGCACCCGTCGCTCTACGCGTACGACATGGAGAGCCCCGACCAGATGTCGGATCTCGACTCGGCCCCCTACATGGCCAAGGGGGTGGTGGTGAACCCCTACTTCGACTGGGGCAACGACCGCCGGCCCGACATCCCCTACCACCACTCGGTGATCTACGAGACCCACGTCAAGGGCCTGACCGAGCGGCACCCCGAGGTCCCGAAGGACATGCGCGGCTCGTACTCGGCGATCGGCCACCCGGCGATCATCGAGCACCTCAAGAGCCTCGGCGTGACCGCGGTCGAGCTGATGCCGGTACACCAGTTCGTGCACGACAACCGCCTGCACGACCTGGGCCTGCGCAACTACTGGGGCTACAACACGCTGGGCTTCTTCGCGCCCTACCACGGCTATTCGTCGACGGGCACGCTCGGCCAGCAGACCCAGGAGTTCCGGGGCATGGTCAAGGCCCTGCACAAGGCGGGCATGGAGGTGATTCTCGACGTCGTCTACAACCACACCGCCGAGGGCAACCACCTGGGCCCCACCATGAGCCTCAAGGGCATCGACAACCGGACCTACTACCGTCTGGTGGACGATCAGCCCCAGTTCTACATGGATTACACCGGCACGGGTAACAGCCTCAACGTGCGCAGCCCGCAGAGCCTCCAGCTGATCATGGATTCGCTGCGCTACTGGGTCACCGAGATGCACGTCGACGGCTTCCGGTTCGACCTCGCCTCGACGCTGGCCCGCGAGTTCTACGACGTCGACCGGCTCTCCACGTTCTTCGAGGTCGTCCAGCAGGACCCGGTGGTCGGCCAGGTCAAGCTGATCGCCGAGCCGTGGGACGTCGGGCCCGGCGGCTACCAGGTGGGCAACTTCCCGCCCAACTGGACCGAATGGAACGGCAAATACCGCGACACCGTACGGGACTTCTGGCGCGGCGAGCCGGCCACGCTCGCGGAGTTCGCCTCCCGGATCACCGGCTCGGCCGACCTCTACCAGGACGACGGCCGCAAGCCCTTCCACTCGATCAACTTCGTGACCGCGCACGACGGCTTCACGCTCAACGACCTGGTCTCGTACAACGACAAGCACAACGACGCCAACGGGGAGGAGAACCGGGACGGCGAGAGCCACAACCGGTCGTGGAACTGCGGCATCGAGGGGCCGACCGACGACGCGAAGGTGCTCGAGCTGCGGGCCAAGCAGCGGCGCAACTTCCTGGCCACGCTGATGCTGTCGCAGGGCGTGCCGATGATCTCGCACGGCGACGAGCTCGGCCGCACCCAGCAGGGCAACAACAACGCCTACTGCCAGGACAACGAGCTCGCTTGGATCGACTGGAGCGGCGCCGACGAGCAACTGCTCGAGTTCACCCGCCGGCTCACCGCGTTCCGCCACCGTCACCAGGTGTTCCAGCGGCGGCGCTTCTTCACCGGTCTGCCGGTGACCGCCCGTGGTGGCGGCGACCCCCTGCCCGACCTGGAATGGTTCACCCCCGACGGCCGCCAGATGGCCGGCGACGACTGGGGCAACGACTTCGGCCGGGCGGTCGCGCTGTTCGTCAACGGCGAGGGCATCCGCGAGCGCGGCCAGTACGGCCAGCGGCACGTCGACAGCTCGTTCCTGCTGTTCTTCAACGCGCACGACGCGCCCATCGAATTCGCCACTCCGCCCGCGGAATACGGCGAGAAGTGGGAAAAGGTCATCGAGACCGCCGAGCCGTCCCCGGATCGCCCGTCGGTCGTCGAAGCCGGTCACAAGCTCTGGGTACCGGACAGATCACTCATCGTGTTGGACAGGACGGTTTGATGCCCCCGACTGGAACGTATCGAGTCCAGGTCCGCCCCGAGTTCCCGTTGAAGACGACCGCCGAGCTGGCCGACTACCTGGCCGACCTGGGCGTGAGTCACCTCTACACGGCGCCGCTGCTCACCGCGACTCCGGGCTCCGAACACGGCTACGACGTGGTCGACCACTCCCAGGTCAATCCGGCGCTCGGCGGCGCCGAGGGCCTGCGTGAGCTGTCGGCCGCGCTCACCAACGCGGGCCTGGGGCTCGTGGTCGACATCGTTCCCAACCACGCCGGCGTCGCGGTGCCGTCCGCCAATCCGACCTGGTGGGACGTGCTGCGCCGGGGACGGGAGTCGGAGTTCGCCGACTTCTACGACATCGACTGGTCGCGCGGCCGGCTGCTGATCCCGACGCTGGCCGATTCGCCCGAGGCGCTCGACGACCTGCGCGTCGAGGACGGCGAGCTGCGCTACTTCGACAAGCGGTTCCCGATCGCCGACGGCACGGGCGAGGGCACCCCGCGCGAGGTGCACGACCGGCAGCACTACGAGCTGGTCAACTGGACCCGCGGCGACAGCGAGCTCAACTACCGCCGCTTCTTCGCCATCGTCGACCTGGCCGGCCTGCGCGTCGAGGACCCCAAGGTCTTCGACGCCACCCACGCCGAGATCCTGCGCTGGGTCAACGAGGGCCTCGTGCAGGGCATCCGCATCGACCACCCCGACGGCCTGCGCGACCCCGGCGCCTACTTCGAACGCCTCCACCGTGCCGCGCCCGACACCTGGCTGGTGGTCGAGAAGATCCTCGAACCGGGCGAGGAGATGCCGGACTGGCCGGTCGCCGGCACCACCGGCTACGACGCGCTGGCCGAGGTCGGCGGCGTCTTCGTCGACACCGGCACCGAGGCCTTCTTCGACACCCTGCAACACCACCTGACCGGCGGCGACACCTCCTGGCAAGACCTCGTGCACCAGACCAAGCTGCACGCCGCGACCA
This sequence comes from Paractinoplanes polyasparticus, assembly GCF_019710575.1. GTDB lineage: Bacteria > Actinomycetota > Actinomycetes > Mycobacteriales > Micromonosporaceae > Actinoplanes > Actinoplanes polyasparticus. Next base: position 12,947 of record NZ_JAHWFK010000022.1, read on the forward strand.
CCCTGCTGGCCGCCGAGCTGGCCCGCATGTCCCGGCTCGCGCCCGAGATCGAGGCCGCCCCGCGCGCCCTGGCCGAACTGGCCGCGTGCTTCCCGGTCTACCGCTCCTACCTGCCCTTCGGCTCGCGCCACCTGGCCCGGGCCCGGGCCGAGGCCGGCCGCCGGCGCCCCCCGCTGATCCCGGTGCTCGATCAGCTCACGGCCCGGCTGCGCAACCCCGACGACGAGCTGGCGGCACGGTTCCAGCAGTTCACCGGCGCGGTGATGGCCAAGGGTGTGGAAGACACCGCCTTCTACCGCTGGACCAGGTTCACCGCGCGCAACGAGGTGGGCAACGACCCGGCCGACTTCGGGGTCGCCACCGACGCCTTCCACGACGCCAACGACGAGCGCCGCCGCCGCTGGCCCGACGCGATGACCACCCTCTCCACCCACGACACCAAGCGCAGCGAGGACGTGCGGGCGCGGCTCGCGGTCCTCTCCGAGGTGCCCGGCGACTGGACAGAGGTGGCGCGCCGCTGGGTGCGTACGGCTCCACTGTCCGACCCGGCGCTGGCCCACCTGGTGTGGCAGGCCGCGGTGGGCGCCTGGCCGATCTCGCGCGAGCGGCTTCAGGCGTACGCGTTGAAAGCCGCCAAGGAGGCCGCCAACGTCACCAGCTGGACCAAGCCGGACGAGCAGTTCGAGACGGCCCTGCGCGCGATGGTCGACCGCATCTACGACGACCCGGCCCTCACCAGTGAGGTGTCCGGCTTCGCGGCGTCGATCACGCCGCCCGGCTGGTCCAACTCGCTCGGCCAGAAGCTGGTGCAGCTGACCATGCCCGGCGTCCCCGACGTCTATCAGGGCACCGAGTTGTGGGACTTCTCGCTGGTCGACCCGGACAATCGCCGCCCGGTCGACTTCGCCGCCCGTCGCGAACTGCTGGCCCGCATCGACGACGGCTGGGTGCCCCCGGTCGACGAGACCGGCGCGGCCAAGCTGCTCGTCACCAGCCGTGCCCTGCGGCTGCGCCGGCAGCGCCCCGAACTGTTCGGCGGCTACCGCCCGGTCTTCGGCGAGGGCCGGTGCGGTGACCATGTGCTGGCCTTCGACCGCGGCGGCGCCGTCACGATCGCAACGCGGCTGCCGGTGGGATTGTCACGCCACGGCGGCTGGGGCGACACCTCGGTGTCACTCGACGGCCACAGCTGGACGGAAGTGTTCACCAATACCAGCTATGGCGGGAACCGCCTCCCGGTGGCCGAGATCCTGCGTACCTACCCCGTCGCACTCCTGGTGAAAGAGAAATGACGTCCTTCGAGGTGTGGGCTCCGGAGAAGACCGTACGGCTGTCTCTTCAGGGCGAGGAGCACGAGATGGAACGCGGCGCCGACGGGTGGTGGCGGCTCGACGTGCCGTCGGCCGGCCCCGGCGCCGACTACGCGTACGTGCTGGACGGCGAGCAGCGCCCCGACCCGCGCTCACCCTGGCAGCCCCAGGGTGTGCACGGCCCCAGCCGCGTCTACGACCACGCCGCCTTCCCATGGAGCGACCAGAGCTGGACGGGCCGGCAACTCCCCGGCTCGGTGCTGTACGAGATGCACGTCGGCACGTTCACGGCCGAGGGCACCTTCGACGCGGCCGTCGACCGGCTCGACCACCTGGTCGAGCTCGGCATCGACCTGGTCGAACTGCTGCCGGTCAACTCGTTCAACGGCGAGTACAACTGGGGCTACGACGGCGTGGCCTGGTTCGCGCCCCACGAGGCGTACGGCGGCCCCGACGGCCTGAAGCGCTTCGTCGACGCCGCGCACGGCAAGGGCCTGGGCGTGGTGCTCGACGTCGTCTACAACCACTTCGGCCCCAGCGGCGCCTACGCTCCCATGTTCGCCCCCTACCTGAGCGCGGCCGGCGCCAACCCGTGGGGTTCCTCGGTCAACCTCGACGGTCCGGGCTCCGAACAGGTCCGCCGCTACATCATCGACAACGTCCTGATGTGGCTGCGCGACTACCACGTCGACGGCCTGCGGCTCGACGCCGTCCACGCCCTGGCCGACCACTCCGCGATCCACCTGCTCGAACAGATGGCGGTCGAGGTCGAGTCGCTGTCGGCCCACGTCAACCGCCCCCTGTCCCTGATCGCCGAGTCCGACCTGAACGACCCCCGGCTGATCACCCCCCGCGAGGCCGGCGGCTACGGGCTCGACGCCCAGTGGGACGACGACATCCACCACGCCCTGCACGCCACCCTGACCGGCGAACGACAGGGCTACTACGGCGACTTCGGCAGCCTGGAATGCCTGGAAACGGTGCTCACGAGTGCCTACTTCCACGCCAACACCTGGTCGAGCTTCCGCGGCCGCCGGCACGGCCGCCCGATCGACCGCACCCGGACGCCCGGCCACCGCTTCGTGGCGTTCCTGCAGGACCACGACCAGATCGGCAACCGGGCGACCGGCGACCGCATCTCGGCCACGCTGTCGCCGGGCCTGCTCAAGGTCGGGGCAACGCTGCTGCTGACGTCTCCCTTCACGCCGATGCTGTTCATGGGCGAGGAATGGGCGGCCAGCAGCCCGTGGCAGTTCTTCACCAGCCACCCCGAGCCCGAACTGGCGGCGGCGGTGCAGAACGGAAGAAGACGAGAGTTCGCGGAGCACGGCTGGGCCGAGGCCGAAGTGCCCGACCCGCAGGATCCGGAGACCTTCCTGAGGTCCAAACTGGACTGGGACGAGAGGTCCAAGCCGGAGCACGCGGAGATCTTGGATCTCTACAAGCGCCTGATCGCTCTGCGCCGCAGCCGCCCGGAACTGACGGATCCTTGGCTCGACAAAGTCGAGGTGTGGCAGGGCGACCAGCATTTGGTCATGCGTCGTGGGCAGATCGCGGTGGCAGTGAATCTGGCCGGGGTTGCTCAGACTGTCTCCCTGCGTGACGTGCCTTCGAAGGTTCTGCTCGCCACGTCGGCCGAAGGCGTCGTGTTGCAGCGCGATCGGGTCGAGTTGCCGGGCGAGAGCGCGGTGATCGTCGCCTACCGGTGACGTCATGACGCAGCGCCGGAAGGTGGCGGCAGGTAGGGTGAGTTTCAGGTGCGCCGGGAAGTCTGGTCGGCAACGTCCGACCCGACCCCGAAAATAGGAGACTCATGACGGCCGCCCCTCCGAACGGCTCTCCCTTGTTCGGCCGTGGCTCGTGGCTCGAGGCCCGCCGCATCGGCGACATTCTCCGCAAGGAGACCATCGGCGGCATCCTGTTGCTCGCAGGCGCCGTCATCGCCCTGATCTGGGCCAACTCCCCCTGGTCATCGGGGTACGAGGCGCTCCGCGCGTTCACGTTCGGGCCGCAGTGGCTGCATCTGAACCTGAGCGTGGCGACGTGGGCCGCCGACGGCCTGCTGGCGATCTTCTTCTTCGTCGCCGGGCTGGAGCTCAAACGTGAGTTCGTGGCCGGTGATCTGCGGGACCCGCGCCGGGCGGCGGTGCCGATCGCGGCCGCGGTCGGCGGGGTGATCACACCCGCGGTGATCTACATGATGTTCAACCTGCAGTCGGGCGCGGGCCGGGGCTGGGCCATCCCGACCGCCACCGACATCGCGTTCGCGCTCGCGGTGCTCGCGGTGATCGGCCGCTGCCTGCCCCACGCGATGCGAACCTTCCTGCTCACCCTGGCCGTCGTCGACGACCTGCTCGCGATCGTCATCATCGCGATCTTCTACACCTCCAGCCTGTCCGTGCTGCCCCTGCTCGGCACGCTCGTCCCGCTGGCCCTGTTCACCGTCCTGGTCCAACGCCGGATCCGCTCCTGGTGGCTGCTGCTGCCGCTGGCCTTCGCCACCTGGACGTTGATGCACGCGTCCGGGATCCACGCCACCGTGGCCGGTGTCCTTCTCGGCTTCGCCGTCCCCGTCGTGCGCAGCCGCCAGGCCGGCGGCCCCGAGGCCGGCCCCGGCCTGGCCGAGCACTTCGAGCACCGCTTCCGGCCACTGTCCGCGGGCGTCGCCGTCCCGATCTTCGCGCTGATGTCGGCCGGCGTCACGATCGGCGGGCTGAGCGGGCTGGGCACCGCGCTGACCGACCCGGTCGCCATCGGCATCATCGCCGGACTGGTCGTGGGCAAGGCGGTCGGCATCACTGCCGCCACCTGGCTCGTCACCCGGTTCACCCGGGCGAAGATGGACTCGGGGTTCGCCTGGATCGACGTGTTCGGCCTGGCCGTGCTGGGCGGCATCGGTTTCACGGTCTCGCTGCTCATCGGGGAGCTGGCCTTCGGCCCCGACAGCGAACGCGACGAGCACGTCAAGGTGGCCGTGCTGGCCGGCTCCCTGATCGCCGCCCTGCTCGCCACGGTCATCCTGCGGGTGCGTAACCGCACCTACCGCCGGATCCACGAGGCCGAGAACATCGACGCGAACCAGGACGACATCCCGGACGTCTATCAGCAGGAGACCACCACCCGCCCCGAACCCGCCTGACGGTCCTCTCGGCCGCGGACGGGTCAGCCTTGCAGGTCGCGTCGCTGGTAGCCCAGTGCTCCCGCCGCGATCAGGACGACGGCGAGGCCGGTCATGGTCAGCGTGGCAGTCCAGTCGGTGGCGGTCAGCGGAACCGCTGCCAGATGAGCGAAGGGTGAGATCTCGCGGAGCCACCCCGGCGCCGCGATGCTGTCGGCGATCACCAGCAAGAGGAAACCGCCGGTGGCGGGCAACCCTCCGACGACTGAGGCTGCCCGGGGCGCCCATCCGGCGGCGAGGGCGGCGGCGCCCAGGCAGAGCAGCACGATCGGCAGGGCGTTCCAGGCCCCGGCCAGCGCGGCGGACAGCCGGAGGTCGCCTCCGGTGGCGGTGATGCCTGTCCACGTGGCGGCAGGCTGCGACCAGACCACCGCGCACGTCGCGGTGGCCGGACACGACGACGGCGGCGACCGGGATCGTCACGGCGGCGGCAAGGTGGCGGGCCACCACCGACCGCAGCCGAAGCCGGCCGGCCAGCAGGACCTCCCACCGGCCGGCCTCCTCCTCACCCCGCGTGATTCGCGTGGTGGCCAGGACCGACCAGGCGGCCAGCAGGACGGCGACGAAGGTGCCGACCCGCCACACGGTGAATCCGCCGGCCTGATCGAGCGCGACCGGCTCACCGAACAAGGTCCGGATCGCGGGGTTGCCGGCGAGTTTCTCGATGCTTCCTGCCGCGGCCGGATCCGCCATGACACCGGCGTAGGTGCCGGCCACCAGCGCCGGCATGAGAGCGCAGAGGCCCAGCACGATCGGACCGCTCCGGCGCAGCAGGCGAAGTGCCAATCGGCTGACCGCGGTACCAGGCGTGGTGACCACACCGGATCGGGAGGCGGTGGCGGGCGTCGTCGCGACAGTCATCGGGGATCCTGCGCGCCGTAGTACTCGAGGAAGATCTCCTCGAGGTTCGGCTCGCGGATTGCCAGGGCCGTGACCTCGGCCGCGGCGAGCGCCCGCAGCGCCGGCGTGGGCGCACCGATCAGCGAGAACCGCACCCGGCCGGCACCGATCAGCTCGACCCCGTCGACACCGGGAACGGCGCCGAGACCCGGTGGTGGTGCGCCGGTGTAGGAGACGGTCACCTCGGCGCGGTGCAGCCCCCGCAGCTGACCGATCGAGGCGATCTCGACGAGCCGGCCGGCCCGCAGGATCGCGACACGATCGCAGACCGCCTCCACCTCGGCCAACTGGTGGGAGCTGAGGAACACGGTCTGCCCGCGCTTCCGGGCCTCAGCGACGGCGGTACGGAACTCCCGCTCCATCAGCGGGTCGAGACCGCTGGTCGGCTCGTCCATGACGAGCAACGGCGCGCGGGTCGCGAACGCCGCTACGAGCGCGATCTTCTGCCTGTTCCCGGTCGAATGGGTGCGGGAAAGCTTGGCGGTGTCCAGCGCGAACCGCTCCACCAACTCGTCGCGGTAGGCCAGGTCGGTGCCGGGGCCGGTGGACGCCTGCAGGTGCAAGATCTCCGCCCCGGTCAGCTGCGGCCACAACGCCACGTCCGCCGGCACGTACGCCAGCAGCCGGTGCGCCGCGGCGACATCCGCCGCGTCGGTGTCGAACACCCAGGCACGGCCCCCGGCCGGGCGAGCCAGACCCAGCAGCATCCGGATGGTGGTCGATTTCCCCGCGCCGTTGGGGCCCAGGAACCCGAACACCTCGCCTGCGGGCACCTGGAAAGACAGGTCGTCGACGGCCGTGACACGACCGTACCTTTTGGTCAGATTGACGGCACGCAGCGCAGAAGCATTCATCGGGAGCCCTTGTCAGCCGACGCGGATATGACCGCCGACCAGACTTCCCGGCACACCTGTGCTCACCGTGCGCCTGCGCTCGCCCGGCAGCAAGGCCCACGACCGGGTGCTCAGCGATGCAGGGCGGTTCGTTCGACTGCGTCGGCGTCGGGGGCCGCCGGGGTGGCGCCGCGCCAGCGCTGACTCCAGCGGTAGGCGAGGGCTCGGGTGGTGTGGATGGCGCCGGTCGGGTACAGGTCGGGGGCTGTGTTGCGGATCGGGTCGAAGGCCAGAGCGGCGTCCGTACGGGCGGGCAGCCGGCCGCCGAAGGTCACCCGGCCGAACGGGCGGTCGTCGGCGAGGAGCACGAGCGAGCCGCCGTCGATCTCAGCCAGGGCGCGGCCCAGAGGCTCGTCGGCGCGGGCGCCCAGATAGATCTTGCGGGTGCTGCCGGTCCGGTAGGCGACGATCGAGCCGTAGAACGTGTCGAACGTGCGGCGTGGAGCGGGCAGGTGCCGGGTGAAGCGGCCCTCGCCGGACGTGGAGAGCAGCAGGTCGATGGGATGGTCGCCGGTCACCCGCACGGCCACTCCACGGATGTCGGCCCGGCCGCCGCGGGTGCCCGCTCCCTTCGAGATCCGGACGACGGCGGAGTGCCGGCCGGGGCGGTCGAGCAGGCCTGCGCCCTCCGTGCGGCCCGTCCCCCAGACGATGAGCTCGCCGGTGAACGAGCGGCCGTCGGGGTGCAGGAAGCGCCGGTGACGGGAGCGGATGACACGGACGCCGACGGCTACGGCGACGACCGCGGCGAGCAGGGGACCCTTCATGGCCGTTCGACTACCCGGAACGGGCGGGTGAAACCCGACAGGGGTGCTCGGCCGTGACATTCATGCGGCACGATAGGCGCCCATGGGTTCCGATCGCAGCGGGGTGGCCGGCCGATTCACGTGGCCGGTGCGGCGGCGTACGCCACCAGGGCCGGAAGGCACGGCGGAAGACATCGCCGTGCAGGATCTGGCCGAGCGCGAGGCCGCCGAGCAGCGATTGCCGCCGCCCGAGCCGGAGCCGCTGATCGAGCCGCCGCGGTTCAACCTGGCCGCGTTCCGGCTGGCCGCGCTGGGGCTGGCCATTGTGCTGGCGCTGGGGCTGGCCATGGTGCGGCTCTTCGTCGGCGGGCCACCGTCCGTGGCCGACCTGCGGGAACAAGCGGGTGTGGAGACGTGGACCGAGCTGCCGATCGGGGTCAAGGACGATCAACCCGGTCTGGCTCTTCGCGGCGCGGACGGGCGCTGGAGCGGCTTCGACATCGACATCGCCTACATGATCGCCGAGGATCTCGGCTTCCGTCGGTCGGAGGTCAAGTTCTATTCGATCGAGAGCGAGGACCGGCCGCGGATGCAGGCGACCAACGCCAAGGGCGAGCGGGTGCCGGTCAAGCTGGTGATCGCCAGCTTCAGCATCACGCCGAAGCGCATCGCGGACGGCGTGCGCTTCTCCGCGCCCTATCTCTACACCGAACAGTCGGTGCTGACGATGCGCGGCGCCCTGCCCCAGGTCTCGTCGATCGCCGACCTGATGGGCAAGCGGGTCTGCTCGATCTCGTCGTCGACGAGCCTCGACGCTCCCAAGAAGGAGGAGGCGGTCGTCGTGCCGCGCAACAGGATCAGCGAGTGCATCGCCGACCTGCGTGAGGGTCGGGTGCAGGCGGTCACGACCGACGCCGCGATCCTGGCCGGCTTCAAGGACAGGTTCCCGGACGACTTCGACCACTGGGACGTCGGACTGGACCCGACCGAGGCGTACGGCGTCAACGCGGGCGAGAACCCGGCGTTGCAGAAGCTGGTCGATCTGACCCTCTACCGCTCGTACACCGATCCGAAGGACGCCCGGTGGGAGGAGGCTTACGACCGCAATCTGCAGTCCGAGGTGGACCAGAACAAGAAGGCGCCGATCGCCGTGGCCGAGCAGCCCCGGGTCGTGCGGCCGGACATCCGGGAGCTGCCCTGGGAGGACGTCTTCGGATGAGCGAGAACAGCATCTACGTCAAGGGTGGGCCGATCCCGGCGCGGCGTCGTCGAGCGCAGCTCAACTACCTGCTCACGATCCTGCCCGCGTTCCCGCTCGTGCTGCTGGTGCTGCGGCTCTGGTATCTGAGCCGGCAGGATCTGCCGACGATGCTGCTGCTGGTGCAGTACATCTCGCCGCTCGGCATGATCAGCGCGCTCTTCATCACGCTGATCTGGAGTGTGCCGGCGGTCGTGCTGGTGCTGCGGCTGCTCGGCAGCGTGCTGCTGGTGAGCGCGCCCGAGGACGCGGGCCGTTCGCTGCTGGCCGTGACCGCGCTGCGCATGCCGGACTGGGTGGTGCTGCTGGCCGCGATGCTGGCCGCGTTGACCTGGCAGCTGCGGTTGCTCCCACTGCTCGGCATGCTCATCGTCGCGATTCTCGGGCTGACCGCCGCGCAGCGTTTCCACACTGAGCGCTGGCTGATGGTGTGGATCACCATCGGCGTACCGGTGCTGGTGGGCGCTCTGATTCTGATCTTCGTTTGGCCGGGCATGGTGCAGGCGTTCCGGATCGGTGAGACGTCGACGGCCCTGCTGCTGGGGCTGCCGCCGCTGTTCGGCCCGTTGCTGACCGGGCCGGTGCCGGCGCGGGCCGCGCGGCTGGTCACGCACTGGCCGGCGGTCGGGGCGGCCCTGCTCGCGCCGCTGGCCATCGGCGTCGTCTTCCTGCGGGCGCCGGTGCTGCCGAACAGCGCCGTCGAGGTCGAGGAGCCGGGCAAACCGACTCACGTTTTACGCGGACAGCTGATCGCCGTCGACGACACCTCGACGACAGTGCTCGAAGATGGTGGACTGGTTAAGTTCATCCCCAATGATCAGGTGCGATCCAAGACTCTCTGCCCCGAACCGGTACGGCCGCCCGACAGCGCTGTCGCGGTCCGCGGGTGGGCGGTGACCGACTCCGCTTTGTCATGGATCGCACCGACACGCCGCGTGACGGAGGTCGATCCACGATGCCTCGGGCGACCACTGAGCCCCAGCTGATGCCCTTTTCCGGCGAAACGCCGCGGACCGCGTGCAGACAGGGTTGCGATGATCTGGGAAGCTGCACGCCATGACCTTGCACCTGCGGTGGGCCGCCGGCACCGATCAAGGACATGTCCGGAGCAACAACGAGGACTGTTACTACGCCGGTGACCGCCTTCTCGTCGTCGCCGACGGCATGGGTGGGATGGCCGCCGGCGACCTCGCGAGCCGGCTCGCCATCGAGGCGATGACGCCGCTCGACGTCCCGATCGACAACGACCACCAGATGGACGCGCTGCACAAGGCGCTCGAGGTCGCGAACGGGCGGATCGCCGAGCAGGTCGAGGCCGACAACTCCCTGCAGGGCATGGGCACCACCCTCACCGCGGTGCTGTTCTCGGGCACCCGCGCCGCCATGGCGCACGTCGGCGACTCGCGCGCCTACCTGCTGCGCGAGGGCCGCCTCAACCAGTTGACCAAGGACGACACGTACGTCCAGATGCTCGTCGACCAGGGGCTCATCCGGCCCGACGAGGCCGCCGGGCACCCGCGACGCTCCGTGGTCACCCGGGTGCTGCAGGGCGAGCCGGTCAGCCCGGCCTACGTGATCGTGGAGCCCGAGGCCGGCGACCGGTGGATGCTGTGCAGCGACGGCCTGACCGCCGTGGTCACCAACGAGACCATCGAGCAGGAGATGCTCGCCGCCGCCGACCCCAAGTCGTGCTGTGAGCGCCTGATCGACCTGGCGTTGCGGGGCGGCGGGCCGGACAACGTGACGGTGATTGTCGCCGATCTGACTTCGGTCGACTGAGCGCTCTTTGCCGCGCCGGGAGCTGCGGTAGGTTACACCGGTCGCGGACCGGGGGGCCCGCGGCTCAACTGGGTGGTGATGATGACGGCGCGACTGTTCGTCACGCTGGCGATCGTCCTGGGAGTGACCGCGGCCGGCGAGCTCATCGAGCCGTCGGGCCGGCGTCTGTACGCGGATCTCACGCAACTGGTCGCGGGGGCGGCCGCGGCGTGGATCTGTTTCGCGGCGGCGCGCAGCCGGGACGGGTTGCAGCGGCGGTGGCGGCTGCTCCTCGGCTTCGGGCTCGCCGGCTGGGCGCTGATCCGGCTGTGGTGGCTGCTGCAGGACGTCATGCTTCCCGATCGGCCGGTCACCATGCTGTCCGACATCGGGTTCTTCCTGCTGCCCGCCTGCCTGGTGGTCGCGTTGCTGCAGGCGCCGTACACCCGGCCCCGTCCGGTGCCGACCTCGGCCCGCCGCGACCAGGTGGCCCTGCTGATCGACAGCGTGCTCATCGCGGGCTCACTGCTCGCGCTGGTCTGGTCGACGGTGCCGCGCGACTGGTTCCACTGGTCCGGGCAACCCACCGGCCTGATCGTGGCCGCCGCCGGCTACGCCATCAGCGACCTGGTGCTGGCCACCATGGTGATGTTGCTGCTGCTCACCCGGCCCGACTCGCGGGTGGCTCGCCGTCCGCTCGCGCTGGGCGGACTGGCCCTGGTCGCGTTCGGCGTCTCGGACACGTTGCGGCTCGTGCACCTGGCCGATGGGCCGCTGTCGCCGTGGCAGTCGGCCGGGCATCTGCTCGGTCCCGCGCTGCTCGCTGTTGCGGCGTTGTCGTCGCGGCCGGCCGACCTGCCCGCGCCCGTCGAGGCGGGGGAGCGCGAGTGGCTGCACCTGCTTCTTCCGTACGTGCCGGTGACCGCGACCGGCGTGATGATCGCGATCAACAGCGGGGCCGGCAAGCCGCTGTCGCCGTTCGAGGCGTACCTGGGCTGGCTCGGTCTCGGCCTGGTCGTGGCCCGTCAGATGTTCACGATCGTCGACAACACCGTGCTGCTCGAGCGGGTCTCCGAGGGGCAGCGGCGGCTGCGCCACCAGGCCTATCACGACCCGCTGACCGGCCTGGCCAACCGGGCCCTGTTCCGCGAGAGGCTGTCCGAGTCGCTCGGCTCGCGACCGGTCGCGGTGCTCTTCGCCGACCTGGACGACTTCAAGCTCATCAACGACAGCTTCGGGCACGCCATGGGCGACCGGGTGCTGCACGCGATCGCCGAACGCATGCAGCGCTGCGTGTCGCCCGACGACCTGGTGGCGCGGCTGGGCGGCGACGAGTTCGCGGTGCTGCTCGACCGGACGCCCGCCGAGGCGGAACCGACCGGCCACCGCATCCTGGCCGCGCTGCGCGAGCCGTTCATGATCGACGGCCACACGGTCGGCGTCGGCGCCAGCATCGGCCTCGTGGTGCCCGAGCCCGGCGAGCCGATGACAGCCGACGCGCTGCTGCGCCGGGCCGACGCCGCGATGTACGCGAGCAAGCGCCGCGGCAAGGGCGCTATGGCCCGCTATGCCGGCACGAACGACGGCGGCCCGAACGCCGACCTGCCACACCTGCTGGCCCAGGCCCTGGCCTCGGGAAACCCCGCCGCGGCCGGTTTCGAGGTCTTCTACCAGCCCATCGTGCGGTTCGCCGACGGCGCGACGGTGGCGGTCGAGGCCCTGGCCCGCTGGACCTCGCCGGTGGCCGGCCCCGTGCACCCCGACGTCTTCGTCTCGGTGGCCGAACGCACGGGCCTGGTGGCCGCGATCGACGACTTCGTGCTGGAACAGGCCTGCACCGACGCCGCCGCCCTGGCCGGTGTCTACGGCCGTCCCATCGACATGCACGTGAACGTCTCGGCCGCCCGCCTGGGCCAGACCGGCCTGGAGGAATCGGTGGTGACCGCCCTGTCCCGCAGCGGCGTCCCCGCCTCCCGCCTGGTCCTGGAGATCACCGAAACCCGCCGCATCCAGGACCTGGCGGCCGCCGCGGCCGTGGTGGAGCGCTTGCGCTCCTACGGCGTACGGATCGCGCTGGACGACTTCGGCAGCGGGTTCAACGCTCTGGCCCAGCTGCACTCGCTGCCGGTCGACATCGTGAAGCTGGACGCCACCCTGACCGACGTCGACATCGCCCCCGACCGGGCCGGCGCCCTGTGCCGGTCGGTGCTGACCATCTGCACCGACCTGAACATCGTCGTGGTCGCCGAGGGCATCGAAACCCCGTCCCGCGCCCACGCGCTGGCCGAGCTCGGCTGCCTGGTGGGCCAGGGTTACCTGTTCGGCCAGCCCGGCCCCCTGCACCGGCTGAAGCCCTCGATGATCCCGGCCCAGCCCGTGCCGCCCTCGTCGGCTGCCCACCTGGCCAACTGACCGTTCCGCCCGTTCACTGCCGCCTCGATGGTGGTTTCAGCGCTGGGAATCGACCGTCGGCTCACGGTCCCGGCGGCCGGTACGTCGTCGTGACGCCGAAGTCGACGTCCCGGATCGCGACGTGGGCCAGCTGTGGCAGCCGCGGCGCGAGGCGGGCGAACAGATGACGGGCCACCAGTTCGAAAGTCGGCCGGAACTCGAACAACTCGGTCCATGGGCGCTCGTCGAGCCCGGAACAGCAGTTCACCACCTCGGCTGTAGCCGCGTCGGTGTCGAAGAACCATCCGCGTTCGGTCAGCTGCTCGTCCTCGAAGGCGACCCCGGCCCGGACGATCACCTCCACCCCGGCGCCCGGCGCGAGCAGTGGCAGTCCTTTCAGCGCGCGAACCGGCGACGGCAGCCCCTGCACAGCCCGGAACCGATGCTCCACCTCGACCAGAAAGCTCATCGCACTCCCATCCCGCGCGGCGTCAACGTGCTCGAGGTTTGGTGCGGCGGGTGGGTTCGGCCGTGGTCGGGTCTTCCGGCCAGGGGTGCCGGGGATAGCGGCCACGCAGTTCGGCGCGCACCTGGGGATAGCCCTGCGCCCAGAAGGACGCCAGGTCGCGGGTGACGGCGACCGGCCGCCCGGCGGGGGAGAGCAGATGCAGCAGGACGGGGATCCGTCCGTCGCCCAGCCGCGGGGCGTCCCGCCACCCGAAGGCCTCCTGCACCTTGACGGCCAGCACCGGCGACTGGGGGTCGGAGTAGTCGACCCGCACCCGCGACCCGCTGGGCACCGGCAGCCGCTCGGGCGCCACCTCGTCGAGCCGACCGGCCACCGACCACGGCAGCAGACGACGGAGCCCCGAGGCCACGTCGATCCGGCCCAGGTCGGCCCGGCGGCGGGCCGAACCGAACTCGAGCCAGTCGTCGGCCCGGTCGAGCAGGGCCTCGTCGGATACATCGGGCCAGGGATCGCCGAGCGCCGCCTGCGCGAAGGCCAGTCGCTCCCGCAGCTCGACAGCGCCGCGCGACCAGGTCAGCAGCCCCAGCCCCTCCCGCCGGAGACCCTCGGCCAGGGCGGCCCGCACCAGTTCCCGATCCGGGTTGGCGAGCCGCCGTTCCACCAGCGTGATCGCGCCGAGCCGCCGCACCGTGCGGGCCACGACGTCACCGTCCACCCACCCGATCTCGGTGGCCTCGGTCAGCAGCGTCGCCGCCGCCTCGGTCGCCGTCGCCTCGTCGAGCGGCACCGCGGCCCGGACGCGCGCCGTCCGTGCCCCCGCCGCCCGGTCGGCCGAAGCGATGGCGAGCCACTCGATACCGGCCAGCCCGCTGCCGCCGGTCAGTTCGGCCGCCGTTCCGCCCGCCATCAGGTAATCCCGGCCGCCCGCCTCGCGAACCCGAGCCACCCGCTCGGGATAGGCCAGCCCGACCACCAGCCCCGCCGCCAGATCGTCCGGCAGATTCCCTGACCCGGCCGTCCCCGCACGCGATCGGCCGCGGTCGGCCCCCGCGCGCGACTGGCGGACGTCGCCCGCGAGAGTGGGCCTTTCGTTGTTCGCCGCTGCGTGAACCTCGTCGTCGCCCGCACCGGCGCGGGCTTTGCCGCCGTCGTTCGACGAGGCGCCCGATTCGGCGTCGGCTGCGGCGTCGGCGACGTCGGGAGTCGTCTCGTCGGCGGGGTTGCGGGTCAGGGCGGCCGACAGGCGGCTCACCTCGCTGCGCCAGGCCGGGTCCCGGCTGCCGCGGGCCCGGCGCCAGGCGGCGGCGAGGTCGTCGGTCAGGGAGCGTTCGTCGTCGAGCAGGGCCACGATCTCGGCCGCCCGGCGCGGCCCGACCAGCGGCGCGCCGTCGAGCAGGGCGCGGGCAAGCCGTGGATGCAGGCCCGCGTCGGCCAGGGCCCGGCCGCGCGGGGTGACCCGGCCGCCGGCGTCGACCGCGCCCAGGTCGCGCAGCGTCGTCACGGCCGCCTGCAGCGCCCCCGGTGGCGGCTGGTCGGGCAGCGACAGCCCGGAGCCGTCGGGATGGCCCCACAGGGCCAGATCGAGCGCGAACCCGGTCAGGTCGGCCGCGGCGATCTCGGGCTCGGGCTGGGCCGGCAGACGGTCGTGCTGGGCGGCGGACCAGCAGCGGTAGACCCGGCCGGGCGCTTCACGGCCGGCCCGGCCCGCGCGCTGGACGGCGGCCGCGCGGGACACCGGGATCGTGGCCAGGGCGCCGAGGCCGCGGGCATGGTCCATACGCGGGACCCGGCTGAGCCCGGCGTCGACCACCGCCCGGACGCCGGGAACCGTCAGGCTGCTCTCGGCGACCGCCGTCGAGAGCACCACCCGGCGCCGCGGACCCGCCCGCAGAGCGGCGTCCTGCACCGCACCGGGCTGGCGCCCGTGCAGCGGGATCACCTCGGCCGCGGCCCCGGACAGGCGGCCCGCGACCGCGTCGATCTCGCGGGCGCCGGGCAGGAAGACGAGCACGTCGCCCTCGCCCTCGGCCAGCGCGCGCCGGGTCGTCGCGGCGACGTGGTCGAGCAGGCGCGGGTCGACGCGCAGGCCGAGCGGCGGCGTGATCGGCCCGGCCGGCGGGGCCCAGATCTCGTCGACCGGGAACAGGGGCGCCGTCGCGGTCACCACCGGGGCGCCGCCCAGCACCTCGGACAGCCGGCCGGCGTCGGCCGTGGCCGAGGTGGCCAGCAGCTGCAGGTCGGGACGCAGGGCGGCCCGCGCCTCGACCAGGAAGGCCAGCGCCAGATCGGTGTCGAGATGGCGCTCGTGACACTCGTCGAGGATCACGGCGGCCGTGCCCGCGAGCTCGGGATCGCGCTGGAGGCGGCGCACGAGGACGCCGGTCGTGACGACCTCGACCCGGGTGCGGCGGGAGACCTGACGATCGCCGCGCACGGTGTAGCCCACCCGCTCGCCGGGGCGCTCGCCCAGCAGCGACGCCATGCGCCGGGCCGCGGCCCGGGCGGCCAGGCGGCGGGGCTCGGCCACGACCACGCGCCCGGGCAGGGCGAGCGGCACCAGCGTCGTCTTGCCCGTGCCGGGCGGCGCCACCAGCACCGCCGCGCCCCCGCCGGACAACGCGGCCCGGACCCGGGGCAGCACCTCGCGGATCGGAAGGTCGGGCAGGGCGTCGTCGGCGATCAGCACGGGACCATCCTGGCCTACCGGTCCGACAATTTCGCCGGACCGGCCCGGCGCCTGTGGACAACGCCGGACTGTGGACAACGGGAAACTGTCGGGCCGGCGTGGCAGGGTGGGCGGAACACAAAGTGCACGACGGAGTCCCGGCCCGGCTGCTTGACTGATCGACAGAAACAGGAAGGGGTGCCGATGGACGCGGTCGAGGTGTTCAACTCGCTGCCCGCCGCCCGTCTCGAGCACGATCTGCAGGCGTGCTGCGCCGCGCCCGCCTGGGGCGCCGCGATCACCGCGAAACGGCCTTACGAGTCGCGCGCCGACCTGCTGGCCGCGGCCGATGCCGCTGCCCGCGCCCTGAGCTGGGCCGAGGTGCTGGCCGGCCTGTCCGCCCACCCGCGGATAGGCGAGCGCGCCGCCGGCGAGTCGCAAGAGGCCGCGTGGTCCCGCCGTGAGCAGTCCGCCGCCGCCCGGAGCGCTGACGAGGCCACCCGGGCCGCGCTGATCGAGGCCAATCGGGCGTACGAGGAAAAGTTCGGCCACGTCTTTCTGATCTTCGCGAGCGGGCGCACGCAGGACGAGATCCTCGCCGCCGCGCGGGAACGTCTGACCCATGACGAGACGACCGAGCGTGCGATCGTCGCCGACCAGTTGCGCCTGATCGCGTTGCTGCGACTCGAACGGGTGCTCGATGCCCTCTGACGACGGCACGGCCCCCGAGTTCCACGCCAAGATCTCGACGCACATCCTCGACACGGTGAGCGGCGAGCCCGCCCGCGATGTTTATGTGCGGTTGGAGCGACGCGACTCGCAGGGGTGGGGGACGATCGCCGAGGGGCGTACGGACGACGACGGCCGGCTGCGCTACCGGGTGCCGCTGCACGAGTGGCAGGCGGGCGGCTATCGGCTGTCCTTCTACGTCGAGCCCTACCTGGGCGCCGACTGCTTCTTCCCGGAGATCACGGTCGCCTTCCACGTCCGCGACCCCGAGCGGCACTACCACGTGCCGCTGCTGCTCAGCCGCTACGGATACACGACCTATCGAGGGAGCTGAACGCGCGTGGCGATCGTGCTCGGAGAAAACCGTTACGGCAAGGCCGAGACGCGGCTGGTCCGTGTCACCCGCGACGGCGAGACGCACACGCTGGCCGATCTCAACGTCAGCGTCGCGCTCTCCGGCGACCTCGTGGCAACCCACCTGACCGGCGACAACTCGGGCGTGCTGCCCACCGACACCATGAAGAACACGGTGTACGCCTTCGCGAAGGAGCACGGCGTCGGCGCGCCCGAGCAGTTCGCGCTCCTGTTGGCCCGCCACTTCGTCGAGACGCACACGCAGATCCGGGCGGCCCGGGTCGGCATCGAGTCGTTCAGCTGGGAAAGGCTCGGCCCGCACTCGTTCCGCCGCCAGGGCGACCACACCCGCACGGCCGAGGTGACCGTCACGGTCGAGCAGGCCCAGGTGGTGACCGGCCTCGCCGGCCTGGTGCTGCTGAACTCGGCGAACTCGGAGTTCCACGGCTTCCAGCGCGACCGTTACACGACGCTGCCCGAGACCACCGACCGCATCCTCGCGACCGCGGTCGACGCCCGCTGGCGGCACCTGGACGACGACACCGACTGGGACAAGTCGTACACGGGGGTGGTCGAGGCGCTGACCAAGGCGTTCGTGACCACGCACAGCCTCTCGCTGCAGCAGACGCTGTACGCGATGGGCACCCAGGTGCTCACCGATCAGCCCGAGATCGCCGAGATCCGCCTGGCGCTGCCCAACAAGCACCACTACCTGGTCGACCTCTCGCCGTTCGAGCTCGCCAACGACAACGAGGTCTTCATCGCCGGCGACCGGCCGTACGGGCTGATCGAGGGCACGGTGACCCGCGACGACGTCCCGCCCGCGATCACGGAGTGGTACCCGTGATCGTCATCGAGAACGTCGCCGTCGCGACCGTCGACGCGTCGGACAGCTATCACGCCGACGGTCACGTGGTGGTCGGCGACGACGGCCGGATCGCCGCGGTCGGTGCGGGGCCGGCCGCCGAAGGCGAGGGGCGGCGCGTCGACGGCGCGGGCTGCCTGGTCACGCCCGGCCTGATCAACACCCACCACCATCTCTACCAGTGGGCGACCCGCGGCCTGGCGGTCGACGAGACCCTGTTCGGCTGGCTCAAGACGCTCTACCCGATCTGGGGCCGGCTCGACGCCGAGGTGGTCGGCGCCGCGGCCGGGGCCGGGCTGGGCTGGCTGGCACTCTCCGGCTGCACCACGTCGATGGACCATCACTACGTCTTCCCGCGCGACGGCGGCGACGTGCTCGAGGCCGAGATCGAGGCGGCCCGGCGCGTCGGCCTGCGCTTCCACCCCACCCGTGGCTCGATGGACCTGGGACAGAAGGACGGCGGCCTGCCGCCCGACAACATCGTCGAGAGCACCGACGAGGCCCTGATCGCCACCGAGAACGCCATCGACCGCTGGCACGACCCGTCGCCCGGCGCGATGCTCCAGATCGCGGTGGCGCCGTGCTCGCCGTTCTCGGTCACCGAGCGCCTGATGAGCGAGGCCGCCGAACTGGCCCGGCGCAAGGGCGTCCGCCTGCACACCCACCTGGCCGAGACCGACGACGAAGAAGACTTCTGCCGGGAGAGGTTCGGTTGCACGCCGACGGAGTACGCCGAGCGGCTCGGCTGGCTCGGCGACGACGTCTGGCTCGCCCACGGCGTGCATCTGGACGACTCGGCGATCACCAAGCTGGGCGCGACCGGAACGGGCGTGGCGCACTGCCCGAGTTCGAACGCCCGGCTCGGCGCGGGCGCGGCCCGGGTGCGTGAGCTGCTCGACCACCGCGTGCCGGTCGGCCTCGGTGTAGACGGCTCGGCCTCGCAGGAGGCGAGCCACCTGGGTGAGGAGCTCCGGCAGGCGCTGTACACGGCCCGCACCCGGGGCGGCCCGGGCGCCCTGAACGCCCGCGAGGCCCTGCGGCTGGGCACGATGGGCGGCGCCCGCTGCCTGGGGCGGCAGGACGACCTCGGCTCGATCGAGGCCGGCAAGCTGGCCGATCTGGTGCTGTGGCGGCTCGACGGCCTCGGCCACGCGGGCATCGACGACCGGCTGGCCGCGCTGGTGTTCGGCCCGGCCGCTCCGGTCGAGCTGGCGCTGGTCGGCGGGCGTCCGGTGGTGGAACGCGGCGAGCTGGTGCACGCCGACGCCGGAACGCTCGCGCGTGAGGCCGTCCGCGCCCACCGGCGCCTGATGGAGCGGGTCACCTGAGCTCCATCACGCCCCGCGACCGGGGGAAACCTCAGCGAATTTAAGAAACACTTAAGGAAGATTCCCCCGAAAAGCGTTATCGAGAATAGGAATCGCGGCTACCTGCGGCGCTTTCGAATGCCATTCCTAGTTCTTTCTCCGCGGATTGAAACAAGTCTCTGAGCTGTGCATACTCCTGGTGAAGCCGCCCCCCACGAATCACCAGAACGGCAGAGACGAGAGATTCAGAAATGCGGACGGAACCCCTCCACGTCGCCCCGCCCAACCCCAAGACCCGTCGCCGCGTGACCCGCGCCGCCCTCGGCGCGGCCGTCGCCGTAGCGCTCGGCGCCAGCGGCATCTACATCGCCAACGCGAACGCGGCTGAGACCGTCGTCGCCGGGCGCCTGCAGGCCGAGGCGTTCGCGGCCCAGTCCGGCGCCCAGACCGAGAACACGGGCGACCAGGACGGCGGCAAGAACGTCGGCTGGTTGGCCAACGGCGACTGGCTGCGCTACGACAGCGTGAGCATCGGCAGCACGGTCACCGCCCGGATCGCGTCGGACAGCGCGGCAGGCGGCTCGGTCGAGCTGCGCCTGGGCTCGCAGACCGGCACGCTGCTCGCCACCATCCCGGTCGCCCGGACCGGCGGCTGGCAGAAGTTTGTCACCACGACCGCCACGGTGAAGGCGCCGGCCGGCAAGCAGAAGCTCTTCGCGGTGATGAAGAGCAAGCAGGGCGGCGACTTCGTCAACATCAACTGGTTCACGCTGGGCGCGACGGCGACGACAACGCCGCCCGCGACCGCTCCGGCCACGAAGCCGCCGACGACCGCTCCCACGACCGCCCCCACTGCCAGCACTCCGCCGGCGAACACCGGCGCCGGCTGGGTCGTCATGGACCAGGCCAAGTGGCAGGCCCAGGTCGCCGAGTTCAACGCCATGAAGATGAAGCCGGTCACCGGCAACCCGGTGCGGGTCGCCGAGTTCAACGCCTCCTGCAAGGTCAGCCACGCGCTGGCCGACGACCCGATCGTGCTGCCGGGCCTGCCGGGCGGCTCGCACATGCACTCGTTCCTCGGTAACAAGTCGACCGACGCGTTCACCACGACCGACACGTTGCTGAAGAACACCGGTTCCAGCTGCAAGCCGGACGAGGACCACTCGTCGTACTGGATCCCGAGCCTCTACGAGAACGGCGAGAAGATCGAGCCGCACGGCGTGACCGTCTACTACGGCTCGCGGCTGCCCGACCCGAGCAAGACCATGCCGCTGCCGCAGGGCTTCCGGATGGTCGTCGGTGACGCCAAGCGGCAGGTCGCCACGCCGAAGGGCGCCAACGGCCAGTTCTGGTGCGCGGGCGCCGGCGGCGAGATCGGCCGCAGCGCGGACGGCAACTGGCCGGTCTGCGCCAAGACGGCCGAGCTCACGTTCCACCTGACCTTCCCGGACTGCTGGGACGGCGTGCACCTGGACAGCCCCGACCACAAGTCGCACACCGGCGGCGCCGACTCGTCCGGCAAGTGCAGCGGCAAGTTCCCGGTCGCGATCCCGTCGATCGCCTTCGTCATCGGCTACCCGACCTCGGGCTCCAGCGCCGGCTTCAAGCTGAGCTCGGGCAACGCCAGCTCGATGCACGGCGACGCCTTCCTCGCGTGGGACGACGCCGCCCTCGGCCACCGGGTCAAGGACTGCCTGGTCCAGAAGGCCAAGTGCGACTCGTACGGAAACTTCTGATCGCGAGTGCGGGCACGGCCACCCGTCCCCAGCCGTGACCGCACTCGTCCCCCGGTGTGCCCACCCCCGCAGGGACCGCGGGGGTGGGCGCACCGGTTTATCCACAAGCGGTTGCGCAGCCTTCCGCCTCCACTACGGTTTGGGGGAGCAGCCGCCAACGAGGGGAGCCGCCGACGATGACCGAGATCCTGTCCGACCAGGCCGTCGCGTTCGTCACCGAGCTGAACAGGCGTTTCCGGCCCCGGCGGGACGACCTCCTGCGGGCCCGGGCGGCCCGTCGGGCCGAGATCGCGGCCGGCGGATCCTTCGGTTTCCGGCCCGAGACGGCCGACATCCGCGCCGCCGAGTGGAGCGCGCCGCCCGCCCCGGCCGACCTGCGGAACCGCCGGGTCGAGATCACCGGTCCGACCGAGCGGAAGATGACCATCAACGCGCTCAACTCCGGGGCCAAGGTGTGGCTGGCCGACCTGGAAGATGCGAACACCCCGCACTGGTCCAACGTCGTCGACGGCCAGCAGAACCTGTACGACGCGATCCGGCGCACCGTCACGCTCGAGACCCCGCAGAAGACGTACGAGCTGAACGGTGGCCCCTACCCGGCGATCGTCATGCGTCCGCGGGGCTGGCATCTCGACGAGCGCCATCTGCCGGTCGACGGCGAGCCGGCCGTCGGCGCCCTGGTCGACTTCGGGCTGTACTTCTTCCACAACGCCCAGGAGCTGCTCGATCGCGGCAGCGGTCCGTATTTCTACCTGCCCAAGATGGAATCCCACCGCGAGGCCGCCCTGTGGAACGACGTCTTCACGTACGCGCAGGAGGCGCTGGGCATCCCGGTCGGCACGATCCGGGCCACCGTGCTCATCGAGACGATCCCGGCCGCGTTCGAGATGGACGAGATCCTGTACGCGCTGCGCCCGCACATCTCCGGCCTGAACGCCGGCCGGTGGGACTACCTGTTCAGCATCATCAAGTACTTCCGCGACAACCCCTCGATGGTGCTGCCCGACCGCGCCTCGGTCACGATGACCGCGCCGTTCATGCGCGCCTACACCGAGCTGCTGGTCTCCACGTGTCACCGCCGGGGCGCGTTCGCCATGGGCGGCATGGCGGCGTTCATCCCCAGCCGCCGCGACCCCGCGGTCAACGAGGTCGCGCTGGCCAAGGTGCGGGAGGACAAGGAACGCGAGGCCGGCGACGGCTTCGACGGCTCGTGGGTGGCCCACCCCGACCTGGTGCCGGTCTGTCTCGAGATCTTCGACCGGGTGCTCGGTGACCGGCCCAACCAGCTCGACCGGCTACGGCCCGAGGTCACCGTCACCGCCGAGCAACTGCTCGATGTCGGCGCGACTCCGGAGGTGACCGAGGCCGGACTGCGGTCCAATGTGTCCGTCGCGCTGCAATACCTCGAGGCGTGGCTGCGGGGCAACGGCGCTGTCGCGATCAACAACCTGATGGAAGACGCGGCCACCGCCGAGATCTCGCGGTCGCAGGTGTGGCAGTGGATCCACAACGGCGTCCGCCTGCCCGACGGCACCGAGATCACCGCCGGTCTGGTCGGCCGGATCGAGGACGAGGAACTCGCCAGGATCAGGGCGGCGATCGGCGACGACGCGTGGGCCGCCGGCCGCTTCGACGACGCCCGCAAGCTGTTCGAGCGGGTCGCGCTGGCCGACGACTTCGCCGACTTCCTGACGACCGCCGCCTACGACTCGATCGACTGATGCGAGCCACCACCGCCCCCGTCGGATCGGCCGGCTGATGCGGCTCACCGGCGCCGACTACGACGAGGCCGACGGGCTGCTGGCAGCGCACGACGCGTTCCTCGCCGCGCGCTACCCGGGCGAGAGCGCCGATCGGCAGCCCGTGCACACGGTCTACATCCCGGCCGACCGCCTCGACGGCTTCCGCGAGTGGGGGGCCGAGGCGCTGCGGGTGATGAAGCTGCACGACTTCCCGTGGTCGGTGCCCGGCGTCCGCGACAAGCTGGCGAGTGAGCCGATCGAAGACCTGCGAGTCGATTTCGAGGACGGCTACGGCGTCCGCGACGACGACCAGGAGGATGCGGCTGTCCGCAAGGCGGCGACGATCCTGCGCGCGGGTGACCGGCCGCCCTTCCTCGGATTGCGCGTCAAGTCGCTCGAGGCCGCGACCCGACGGCGGTCGCTGCGGACGCTCGACCTGTTTTTGTCGTCCTATCAGGACGCCGATTTCATCGTCACGCTGCCCAAGGTGAGCGGCGCCGACCAGGTGACGGCCATGGTCACGCTGCTCGAACGGCTCGAGAACGGGTACGGCCTGGCCGCCGGGACGCTGCGCTTCGAGATCCAGATCGAGCTGCCCGCCGCCGTGCTCGCGACCGACGGCACAGCCACCGTGGCGCGGCTTCTCACCGCGGCCGGCGGCCGCTGCACGGGCTTGCACTACGGCACGTACGACTACAGCGCCGCGGCCGGGGTGGCCGCGGCCTACCAGGCCATGGACCATCCGGTGGCCGACCACGCCAAGGCGGTCATGCAGGTCGCGGCCGCGCAGACCGGGGTTCGCCTGTCCGACGGCTCGACCAACATCCTGCCCGTCGGCTCGCGCGAAGAGGTGCAGTCGGCCTGGGAGGTCCACCACCGCCTGGTCGGCCGTTCCCTGGAACGCGGCTTCTATCAGGGCTGGGACCTGCACCCGGCCCAGTTGCCGACCCGCTACGCCGCCACGTACACGTTCTTCCGCGAGGGCCGCGACGCCGCGGTCACCCGGCTGCGGCGCTACCTCGACCGGCAGGAGGGCGGCATCGCCGACGAGCCCGCCACCGCCCGCGCGCTGGCCACCTATCTGCTACGCGGCCTCAACTGCGGCGCGCTGACCGACGTCACCTTCAGCCGGGACGAGCTGCTGGCGTTCCTCTGACGCCCGGAAGCTCGGCGCCGTCTACGGACCTTCGTGCGACTTCCAGAACGCCTGCAGCTGGGCGTTGAAGGCTGCGGGCTGCTCACGCTGCGGCTCGTGCCGGGCGCCGGGCACCTCGGCCAGGCGGGCGCCGATTCGGGTGGCCACCGAGGTGCACACCGCGCGCATCACCGCTGCCATGCCCGGCCGGTGGCCGGGCGCT
The DNA here is from genome assembly GCF_019710575.1 of Paractinoplanes polyasparticus. Taxonomy (GTDB): domain Bacteria; phylum Actinomycetota; class Actinomycetes; order Mycobacteriales; family Micromonosporaceae; genus Actinoplanes; species Actinoplanes polyasparticus. The sequence continues at coordinate 36,606 of NZ_JAHWFK010000022.1, forward strand.
TCCGACTCCCAGCCGCCGAGGATCACCAGCTTTCCGAAGGCAGCCGTACGTAGCGCCTGAACCGGCACTTCGGCCAGCCAGCAGGGGCGCTCGCTCAGGGCGGTGCGGGCGGCGCGCAGCAGGGACGACGCCGGCTCGGGGCGCGGGCCGGTGGGGTACGCCAGTTCGACGTACGCGGACGGGTCGTGCTCTTTCGCCCCGGCCATGAAACGACGGCCGTCCTCGATCGTAGCCGCGACGACCGGCACCGAAGCGGCGACGGTGTGCGCGCACGGTTCGACCAGGACGAGCGACCGCACCAGGTCGGGCCGGGCCGCCGCGGCCGGCATCGTGACCGTGCCGCCGCAGGAATGCCCGACCAGGTGCACACCGTGCGGCGCGGCCGCGGCCATCAGTTCGAGCAGGTCCACGGCGTCGACCGCGTAGTCGCTCGTGCCTCCAGCCGGCTCCGGGCTGTCGCCGAAGCCACGCCTGTCCGGCAGCAGAATCCGCCGGTCGCGCGCGAGCGGCCGCTGCCCTGCGAACGCCCAGGAAGCCCAGCTCAAAGTGCCGTGCACGAGGATTGCGGGCAACGCCGTGGCCGGCCCGTCCCACTCGCCGACGTGGATGGGTGCTCGCATGGTCACACGGTAGCGGCCGGATTTCCGGGCAGGTGCAGACATGCTTCTCGGCCTTGCCCCGCAGGTCCATGAGATGGGCCTCGACCACCACCGGTCACCACGTTCCGCGGATCTCACCGCTGGCATCGTCCGCGCTCCTCCCGTCCTCAATGGAGTGGTGGTGATCCGACAGAGTCGCCGCTGAATTCCACTTTTCTGTCGTACGGGAAAGTTAGGCTTCTGCTCATGGTCGAGCTGGTGTTGCGGTCGCGGCGGGTGGTTACCGAGGGTGGTGAGCGGGCGGCTGCCGTGGCGGTCGCGGCGGGCACGATCGTGGCGGTGGGCGGCTACGACGACGAGTTCGAGGCGGCCGTCGACACCGATCTGGGCGAGACCGCGCTGCTGCCCGGGCTGGTCGACACGCACGTGCACGTCAACGAGCCCGGGCGTACGGAATGGGAGGGCTTCGCCTCAGCCACCCGGGCCGCCGCGGCCGGGGGCGTCACCGTGATCGTCGACATGCCGCTCAACAGCCTGCCGCCGACCGTCGACGTCGAGGCCCTGCGGATCAAACAGGCGGCCGCGAGCGGGCAGACGTTCGTCGACGTGGGCTTCTGGGGCGGCGCCGTGCCCGGTAATGCGGCCGAGCTGCCGGCGCTGCACGCGGCCGGGGTGTTCGGGTTCAAGGCCTTCCTGGCCGACTCCGGCGTGCCCGAGTTCCCGCCCGTGTCGGCGGCCGAGCTGCGCCAGGCCATCGAGGCGGTCGACGCCCAGTTCGTCGTCCACGCCGAGGATCCCGAGCATCTCGGCGAGCTGTCCGGCCCGGCCGGCTACGCCGCGTTCCTCGGTTCCCGGCCGGCCGAGGCCGAGCACGCGGCGGTCGCCACCGCCGTCGAGGCGGCGCGCGCCACCGGTGGCCGCGTGCACATCCTACACCTCTCGGCCGCGTCGGCCCTTCCGTTGATCGCGGCCGCGCAGGCCGAGGGCCTGCGCGTCACCGCCGAGACCTGCCCGCACTACCTGACCCTCGATGCCGCCCACATCCCCGACGGCGCGACCGAGTACAAGTGCTGCCCACCCATCCGAGACGCGGCCAACGCCGACCAGCTCTGGCTGGCCCTGGCCGACGGGTTGATCACCTGCGTCGTCAGCGACCACTCGCCCTGCACGCCCGAGCTCAAGAGGCGCGACACCGGCGACTTCGCGGCGGCCTGGGGCGGCATCGCGTCGGTGCAGCTGGGCCTGCCGGTGATCTGGAGCGCGGCCCGCGCGCGGGGTCACTCACTGGCGGCGGTGGCCGAGTGGATGGCCCGGCGCCCGGCCGAGCTGGTCGGGCTGCACGACAAGGGCCGCATCGCGGTCGGCGCCGACGCCGATCTGGTCGCGTTCGACCCCGACGACACCTTCGTCGTCGAGCCGGCCCGGCTGCACCACAAGAACCCCGTGACGCCGTACGCGGGAAAGAAACTGCACGGCGTCGTCCGCACCACCTGGCTGCGCGGCCAGGCCGTCACCGGCGGCACCGCGCGCGGCCGGTTCCTGAGCCGGAGGGTTGCCTGATGGAAGAGTTCGTCACCCTGCCCGACCTGGCGTCCCGGGCGCTCGGCGGCGGTGTCGTCCACGCCGACGACGAGTTCTTCGCCGCGGCCGACCACCTGGTCCTCCCGCAGCCGCCGGTCTTCGCGCCGCGCACCTTCGACCACAAGGGCCAGGTGTACGACGGCTGGGAGACCCGGCGCCGCCGCGAACCCGGCCACGACACGGCCGTCGTGCGGCTCGGCGCGCCCGGCGTCATCCGCGGCGTCGACATCGACACCGCCTTCTTCACCGGCAACTACCCGCCCCACGCGGCGGTCGACGGGCTGGCCGTCGACGGTTATCCCAGCCCGGCCGAGCTGCTCGCCGCCGAATGGACGCCGCTCGTGCCGAGGTCGCCGCTGCAGGGCGACAGCCGCAACCTGTTCGCCGTGACCGAGAAGCGGCGCTTCACCCACGTCCGGCTCACGATCTTCCCCGACGGCGGCGTCGCCCGGTTGCGCGTCCACGGCACCTCGGTGCCCGACCCGCGGTTGCTGCCCGAGGTCTTCGACGTCGCGGCCCTGGCCCACGGCGCCCGCATAACCGGGTGCAGCAACATGTTCTACGGCCATCCGGGCCACATGCTGATGCCCGGCCTGGCCCAGCACATGGGCGACGGCTGGGAGACGTCGCGCCGCCGCGACGACGCCAACGACTGGGTGACGGTCGGCCTGGCCGCGCCGGCCGAGATCGTGCTGGCCGACCTCGACACCACTCACTTCAAGGGCAACGCCCCCGGCTGGGCCTCGCTGCGCGGCAGCGAGGACGGTCAGGAATGGTTCGACCTGCTGCCCCGGGTCGCGCTGCGCCCCGACACACCACACCGCTTCCCGATACGCGCGGGGCGCGTCGCCGCCCACGTCCGGCTCGACATCTTTCCCGACGGCGGCATGGCCCGCCTGCGCCTGCACGGCCGCCCGGTCGCGGGTTACCTCGAAGACCAGTTCCGGAGACACGCGGATGGCCTATGACGAGACGTTGGCGCAGCGGCTCCGCGACAAGCTGACCGATCCCGCCGTCACCGAGCGCAAGATGTTCGGCGGGCTGGCGTTCTTCACCAACGGCAACATGACGGTGGGCGTCTCCGGCGACGAACTGATCGTGCGCCTCGGGCCCGAGGGAGTGGCGGCGGCGCTGCAACGGGTGGGTGTGCGGCCGTTCGAGTCGGGTGGTCGCTCGATGCCCGGCTGGATCCTGGTCGCCGGCGACCGGCTCGACGATCCCGAACTGGATCGGTGGCTGGCCGAGGCGTACGACCACGTCGCGACGCTGCCGCCGAAAGAGAGCCTCAGCCCTGCGAAGCGGCGGCGCGGCGCTTGACCAGATAGGGGCGCGCGAACAGATAGGCGCCCGAGAAGAAAAGGAGGGCCAGCGGCAGCAGCGGAGTGTAAGAGACCCACAGGAGCGGCTCCTCCTGGGCGAGCGCGACCACGGTGGCCAGCACGGTGACGGTGAAAGCGACCGCCACCCAGCGGTGGAACTGCCGGATCCACTTGTTCATCAGTGACTCCTCCTCGAAGCGTTGTCTGTGCAGGTCACGCTAGGAGAGAGGGCCCGGGCGACGCTTCTCGATTCCTGACCGACCGACGGCGTTTGGTCGGCCCGAGCGGTCGGCGGGTGGCGGCGTTTGGTCGGCCCGAGCGGTCGGCGGGTGGCGGCGTTTGGTCGGCCCGAGCGGTCGGCGGGTGGCGGCGTTTGGTCGGCCCGAGCGGTCGGCGGGTGGCGGCGTTCCGTCGACTGGAGCGGCTGGCGGGTGGCGGCGTTTCCTCGACCCGGATGGCAAGCGGCCGACGGCGTTTCTCGACCTGGGCGGCTGGCAGGCGGGGGCGGTCGGAGGCGTTGCGCCGGGGAGCGTGGCGGGCCGGCGGCAAGTGCCGCGTGTGCGGGCCGGACGCGACTTGCGAGGCCGTTGCGCGGGGACTTCCGGCCATCCAGGATGGGGTGTGCCCTGGTCCACCTGCCTCGACGTGCGCGTGTTTCTGGCTGCCGCCAGTGACTTCCTTGCCACCGACCCGGTCGGCCACACCATCCTGCTGACCGAGGCCGCCTACCTGGAAGCGACCACACCCGGCGGCGGAAATTCGGCCCGCGGCGCGGCGAGAGTTGACGGCGGGGCCGCGGGACGTGGCGCGGCCGGAGTTGACGGCGGTGTTGCGGGCCAGGGCGGGGGTGTCGGGGCTGGGAAGGGGCGTCGGCCGGCGGTTGGTGACGACCGTGGTTTCGGGTGGTGGACTGACGAGTTCGGAGTGGTCGGAGCGGCGTTTGTGCGAGCGCCGAATCATCCGCCGGTTCTCACGCTCGTACCGGACGAGGCTTTGCCGTCCTTGGTCGATGTGCTGGCCGGGGTTCGTTGTCTCGGTGTGGATGGGCGGGACGCTGAGCGGGTCGCATCCGCTTGGCGGGAGCGCACGGGTGTGGTGCTCGAGGAACGGTTCCGGGTTGCGCTCTGCCGGCTGATCGGGCTGCGGGAAGGCGTGCGGGAGCCTGGACGATCGCGCCGGGCCACCCAGGCCGACCGTGAGCTGGTCGTCGGGTGGTTCCACGAGCTGATGGCGGCCAGTCCGGGGGATACCAGCGATCTCGCGTACGTCATCGACGAACCGCTGCGCTACGGCGGCCTGACGCTGTGGGAGGTCGATGGCCGGCCCGTGGCCATGGCCGGTCGCAGCCGCGTCGTCGCCGGCATGACCCGGGTCAGTGCGTCCTATGCGCCGGACAGTGACACCGGCGCTGTCTTTGCCGCTGCCTGCGCGGAGGCGGCTCAGGTCGCGGAGCACGTCCTCGTGCTGACGGCGGACGTCGCCGCTCACCGGGCGCTCGGCTTCGAAAAGGTGCTCGACCGCGTGACGCTCGAGGTTGTGGCCTGACGCGGCTTCGAAAGGTGCAGGACCGCGGGACGCTTGACAGCGCGGCGACTTCGGGACGGTGATCGAGCGTGTGACGCTCAGGGGCTGTGGCCCGGCGCGGCAAGCTTGGGGAAGGTGCTCGACCGCGTCAAGGTCGGGGCTGTGGCCTGGCGCGGCGGCTTCGGGGGGAGCAGGCTGAGTGGATGGATCAGCCGATCAATCTGACCAAGGCGCTGGCGAGCTTCGACGAGGTCTACAGCCCGCGGATCGTCACGCGCATGAACGACTACGACGTGCGGATCGCGCACGTTCGCGGTGAGCACGTCTGGCATGTTCACGAAGACACCGACGAGTTCTTTCTTGTGCTCGACGGGCAGCTCGACATCGCGCTGCGGGAGCGCACTGTGTCTCTCGGGCCCGGGGATGTGTTCGTGGTCCCCAAGGGGGTCGAGCATCGACCGTCGTCGTCGGGCGGGTCCATTCTCATGTTCGAGCCTTCGGGCACGGTCACCACCGGCGACCGGCACGAGGGGGAGATCCCGGCGCACGTGCACAGCACGGCGGGGCGGGAGCTCAGGCCGCCGGAGCCACCCGCGACGCCCACTGCGTAGCCTCGTCGGCCGGCAGGATGCGGTTGAGCACCACCTCGGGAAGCATCAAGGGGTAGGCGCGGCCGAGGTTCCAACTGCGTTCGTACGGCGGGGGGTCGAGCACGATCAACCGGTGGTCGCCCAGCAGCGGGATGTCGGCCGGTCGGCCCTCGTTCCAGATGGTCTCGCCGGTCGCGTCGGCCAGGTAGAACTGGCCGCGGATGCCGTTCGCGGGCATCAGGTCGCCGTCGGTGGCGGCCGCGATCCAGGCTGCCTCCGGTGGCTCGCCGGGCAGCAGGCCACGGGACTCGTCGCCGATCAGCGTCGCGGCCAGCAGCGTGTGCAGCTGGAAGTTGTCGCTCACCCCGCTGATGGTCAGGTCGTAGGCCCGGCTGGTCGGGCGGTGCAGCACCAGCAGCGGCTCGTCGTCGAGCACCTCGAGCAGGCCGAACAGCCAGACCGCGTCCTCGACGTGGGTCGTCATCGAGGCCGCGGCGGCGGTCAGCCGGTCGCGGCCGGGCAGCGCCTGGCGCGCGCCCTTCTGCTGCAGCGGCAGCAGCAGGCTGGGGATCCAGTCGTTGACGGTGAACCAGGCCTGCGCGATCTCGCCGGCCTCGCCGACGCTGAGCCCGGCCTGGGGCGCGGCCCGGACGAGGCGTTCGCGCAGCTCCTTGTATTCGTCGGCCGACGTCGGGGCGGTCACCGGGCCGTCCAGCTTCTCGGACAGCACGCCGAACTGGGCGGCCAGCTCGAGCCCGGTCGAGACCCGGTCGGCCAGCACCGGCAGCACCGGCAGCGGGTCGGCGCCCTGCTCGATCAGGCCCGCGACCAGCGTGGCCAGCAGCGCGCCGTTGCCGAAGGCGACCTGTTCGAGGGCCGGGAGGAGCGGCGGCAGGGCCTCGTTCAGTTCGCCCGGTTCGGCCTGGAGCAGGCGGTCCACAATGGCGCGATAGTTCCTGGTCGAGGCCTTCGTGTCGAGCCGGATCACCGCCTCGGCCAGGCCGGTGCAGAGCTCGGGCAGGGTGGTGGCGGCGCGTCCGAACATTCGCGCATCGTACCGACGGACGGAAATTCGCGCGAACGAATCGATACGCTGGGCTACGGTTGGCGTTCGTGACGAGAACCGTGACGTTAGTGCTGGTCAGCCCCGATGGCGAGCTGCTGGGCGAGACCGAGCCGTTCAAGCCGGCCAGTCCGTGGTGGCAACCGGTCGACGACTTCGGTCCCGGCCTGCAGGTGTTGCGCCTGCTGCACAGCGACACCGCCGGTCCGCCGGGCGGCCACGTCACCTATCTCGCCGAACTCACCGACGAAGCCGCAAATATCCGAAAAATCAGGCCGCGTACGTCGGAAGAGCGCAGTACCGCGACAATCCCGAGCAGCCCGAACAGCGCAGCCCCCGCGACGATGTCGAGCGGCGCAGGCAGCGCGACGCCGTCCAGCAGCGCGACGCCGGGCCGGGGCGACCGCGCGTACCACGGGGATTGGCGCCAACCGCACGCCAAGCGCGCCCCTTACGCCGAGCTCGGCGGGCCCACCGCGTCGATCGAGTGGGCCGCCGGCATCGTCCCCGGCACCACCGCCCACCAATGCCGCACCTGGAACCTGTCGGCGATCTGGCGGTTCGACGACGAGCACGGCAACCCCGTGGCCTGGCTCAAACAGGTCCCGCGGTTCTTCGCGCACGAGCCCCACGCCATCCGGCTGATCGACGGCGTCGCGCCCGGCCTCGTGCCGCGGCTGATCGCCGAGGGCGAGGACGGCCGCATGCTGCTGGCCCACGCCCCGGGCGACGACCGCTACGGCGCCGGCGCCGACCTCTGCGCCCGGATCGCCGCCGCGTTCCACCCGATCCAGGCTCACTTCGCCACTGACACGGACGCGCTGGCGCGAATCCCCGACGCACGCCTCGACAAGACGCTCGGCGAATACGTCCGGATCGCCGAGCCCTACTACGACGGCATCCCGGGGCTGCGGGAGCTCATCGCCGATCTGCCCCGGCGCTTCGCCGAGATCGCCGATTGCGGCCTGCCCGACACGCTCGTCCACGGCGATCTGCACCCCGGTAACGTGCGCACCGACGACGCCGGCCGGATCACGATCATGGACTGGGGTGACTGCGTCCTCGGCCACCCGGCCCTCGACATCCTGCGCCTGACCGACGCCGACACCAACGGCAGCGAGCGCGGACCTGGTCTACCCGGACGTGACGGGCTGCTGGCCGCCTGGGCCGACCGCTGGCGCGAGACGGTGCCGGGCTCCGACCCGGAACGGGCCGTCGAGTTGATGCGCCCGGTCGCGGATCTGCGGAGTGCGCTCATCTACTCCGAGTTCCTCGAGAACATCGAGCCCACCGAGTGGCCCTACCACGCCACCGACGTGCCCGAGAGCCTGACCGCGGCCGTGGCTACCGCCCGCGGATGAGAACGCCGCTGCAGGGAGGGCTGCCGCCGCCCGGTGCGGTGGCCGGTCCTGTGGTGGAGATCGCTTGCGACGAGTCCGGGTTCTCGGGCACGAACCTGCTCGACCCGTCGACCCCGATGATCACGCATGCGAGCGTCGACCTGAGCTCCGGCGCGGCCCGGCAGTTGATCGCCGAGTTGCGGTCGAGCTCCCACGAGCTGAAGTCCGGGCCGTTCCTGCGGGGGCCGCGGGCGCGGGAGGCACTGGAGCTCTTCCTCGGCGCCTTGCGTGGGCGCGCGCTCGTGCACCTCATCGACAAGCAGTTCTTCGTGGTCACTCGCGTCATCGACCTGCTGCTGGCCGAGCCGTCGTATGCCGCCGGTACCCGGCTGACCCAGGATCGGCGGCCGGCCGCCGTCGCGCTGCATCGGGCCCTGCGCGACGCCGGGCAGGACGGCAATACGTTCCTCGCGAGCTTCACCGACCTGGTCCGCGCCAAACGGCGCGGGCCCGCGAACCAGGCCGTGGAACGGTTCCTGCGAGCCCGCGACGCACTGGCCGGCGACCGAGCCCAAGAAACGCCGCCCGGCGACCGGGCCCGGAAGACGCCGGCCGGCCTCGACGGGATCACCGCGCAGCGGGTGCGCGACCTGCTGACCAGGCTCGAGGACGACGACCGCACGATCCCGCCGCCGCTGGAGCCGCTGTTGCCCGCGCTGGCCGAGACGGTGCTGTTCTGGAGTGCGGGGCGGCGGCGGGTGCTGGTCACCCACGATGAGCAGAGCGCCCTCACCGCCGACCGGCTGACCCGCCTGCAGCGGGCGCTCGCCGTCGGCGGTGTGTCACCGCTGGCCGGTCTGATCATGGTGGATTCCCGCGACGACCCGCGGGTTCAGCTGGCCGATCTGCTGGCCGGGGTGGCCCGGCGGTCACCGCGGAGCGACGGGCTGGAGCCACTGATCTCGCGGACCTCCCTGCTGCCGGATCTATGGTGAACAGGATGGGGCCGCGGGAGGCGTTTCTCGAACGGATCCGGCGCGGGGGAGTGGACCTCTCGCCGCGGCTGGCCGCGGCCTTCGCCGAGGTGCCGCGCGAGGTTTTCGTTCCCGACGGGTTCCAGCGGCGCGACGGCACCTGGGCCGAGCCGGCCGACGCCGATTTCCTCGAGCTCGTGTACGACGACGACGTGCTGGTCACCAAGGTGGAGGGCCGCACGCCGGTCAGCTCGTCGAGCCAGCCGTCGCTGATGGCGTTGATGATCGAGGCGCTGGATGTGCGGCCGGGGCAGACGGTTCTCGAGATCGGGGCCGGCACCGGTTACAACGCGGCCCTGCTGGCCCGGCTGGGCGCGTCCGTGATCAGTGTGGATGTTCAGCAGGACGTCGCCTCGCGGGCGCGTTCGGCGCTGGCGCGGGCGGGCATCGAGGGCGTACGGGTGGTGCTCGGCGACGGCTACCAGGGCATTCCCGGCGTACGGGTGGATCGGGTGATCGTCACGGTCGGTGTCGCCGGTGTCTCGCCGCGCTGGCTGGAGCAGCTGGACGGCACGCCGGACGGCGTGGTGGTGGTCCCGGTCGAGCACGCGGGCACCCACCCCGTCCTGCGGGTCACCCGGGACGGGCAGGCGCGCGTGGTCAGCCCGTCCAGCTTCATGACCGCGGCCGGACCGCTCACGGCCGCCCACCCGTTCCCGGCGCCGGCTCCGCCCCGCACGATCAAGCGCCTCGTCCCGTACGCCGAAAGCCGTTTCGACCCGCCGCTGGAGCCCCTCGTCTATCGCGACCTCTGGTACGCGGCCGGAGTCTGGCACCGGCGCGCCACCTACGCCGCCGTGCCCCGCCGCGAGCAGAACTGCCTCGTCCTGCTCGACGAGCAACGCACGGGCGGCGCGGCCATCCTGCCCGACGGCAGCGTGGTTGCCGGGGGCGACGAGGCCAGCCGCTACGCCGCCGACGCGACCGCTGTGCTCGATCGCTGGCTCGACGCCGGACGCCCGCCGATGCAGGCGTGGCGGCTCAGTCTCGCGGCGGGCGGGGACCCGGACGCTCCGATCCTGCTGCCGTGCGGCTGGGAGCTCACCAGCGGTTAGCCCACCGGTCGCGCCACGACCGCCCGTCCGGATCGTAGATCAGCCGGTAGGCCGGGGTCGCCCACCACCGATGGAACCAGGGCAGCTTCTCGGTCGAGTGCGGCATCAGCCGGCCCGGTGGGCGGGGCCCCTTCCGCCCCGAGTCGTGCCAGTCCTTCAGCCGGTCGGCGGCGGCGGTCATCTCCCGTACGGCGTCCTCGGCGTCGAGCACGTCGAGATCCGCACGATCGAGATGCTCGCGCATCAGGGCGAGACGGAGCTCGCGCGGGAAACGACGGGCGCCGTCGCCCAGCCCGGCCGGGTCGCGCGGCTCCCGCTCGTCCGGCGTCTCGTCGAGGACCGCGTTGGAGAGCTCGCTGTCGTGGGTCCACGAGCGACGGTTGAAGTTGTCGCTGCCCACGCTGCACCACGTGTCGTCGACCACGCACACCTTGGCGTGCACGTAGATCGGCGTGCCGGCCTCGTTCTCGAGGTCGAAGACGTGCACGCGGTCGGGCGCGGCCCTCGAGCACAGCGAGATCGCCTTCTCGCGGCCGACCTGGTTCGGCGGCAGCGCGAACCGGCCGTCGACGTCGGGATACCGGGGGACCACCGCGATCAGGTGCAGGTCGGGATTGGCCCGCAGCGCGTCGGCGAAGAGCCGGGCCACCTCGGTCGACCACAGATACTGGTCCTCGAGATAAATCAGCCGCCGGGCCCGCTTGACTGCCTTGGTATAGCCGCGGGCCACGGTCTGTTCGCCGTTGCGCGCGAAGTCGTACGTGGGGCGCATCGACGGATAGGTCCGCAGCGTCTGTACGGCCATCGGTCCGCACTCGGGCGGGTCGGGTGGCTGCGGCGGCAGGCGGTCGGCGCTCATGTCGGCGTGCTTCAACTTGTCGGTCACCGTCGAGATCGGACCGTGCTGGTCGAGATCGTCGGGTTCGTTCCACCGCTCCCGGAAGGTGAGGTCGAGCACCCCCACCACCGGTCCGCGCAGTTCGAGCTGCACGTCGTGCCAGGGCGGATTCGGACCGTACGCCTTGGCCATGGCGACCGCCTGCGGGTCGCCGAGGTGGCGTTCGTCGTCGCGGCGACTGTGGCACAGGTCGATCCCGCCGGCGAAGGCGACATCGAGCTCGGGCCGGCCCGGGTGGCGCAGCACGACGAGTTTCTGGTGGTGCGAGCCGCCGCGACGCACCCGCTGGTCGAGCAGCACCTCGCCGCCGGCGGCCCGGATGTCGTCGCTGAGGGTGCGGTTCTCCTCCTCGCTGTACGCGAGCTTGTCGAGGTGGGACCGCCAGAGCAGACCCTTCACGACCACCCCGCGCTTGGCCGCGGTCGAGAACAGCTCGGCGATGGTGGGGCCGTCGTCGCGCAGGAGTTCGTCGGGGTCGCCACGCCAGTCGGTGAAGAAGAGGTGGTCACCCTCGCGGAGGCTTTCCACCTCCGTTACCAGACGGTCAAAATATGTTTTGCCGTGAATCAGTGGCTTGGCCGCGTTTCCGGTGGACCAGGTGGGTATGGAGGAGTCCGGGTTGCCCCGCTCCTCCTGCGAGAGGAACCAGTCCGGCAGAGGCACGCCCCCGAATGTAAGCCGCCGACACCGCTTGCGCACGCCGAGGAGCGTCGCGCCACGCCGCATCCGGAGGAGATCCATCCATGAGCGCCGAGCCGATCACCGAAGTCGTGACCACCGCCGACCCCGCTGCCGCCGCCGAAAAGGGCCTGCTCATCGCGGTGCTGCTGCTCGTGCTGCTGGGCGTCGGCGCCATGCTGTTCATGGTGTAGCCGTACTCACAGCACCCATTCGTCGTTCCGGATGATCGTTACCGTGCCGTGCGGGCCACGGCCGGTGACCGTGATGCCCTCGCCGCCGATCACCACGTCGGTGTGCACGCTCGACATGTTCAGGCCGAGGGCGGCCCGCTCCTGCTCGGTCAGCGCGGCGGCGCCGTCGACCGCGAACGGGAAGCTCTGCCCCCACGCCACGTGACAAGCCGCGTTCTCGTCGAACAACATGTTGTGGAAGACCACGCCCGTACGGGCTATCCGGCTGTCCCGGTCGACCAGCGCCACCTCACCCAGGCTGCGGGCGCCCTCGTCCGTCTCGAGGTGGGCCCGCACGACCTCGGCCCCCTCGTCGGCCGACACCTCGGTGATGCGCCCGCCGGTCAGCGTCACCCGCAAACCGGTGATCACCTGGCCCGAGATCACCACGGGCCGGGTCACCCGCAGGACACCCTCGGCCCGGCGACGGTCGGGGCTGGTGAAGACCTCTTCGGTGGGGATGTTCGGCAGGTACGGGATGCCGGCCGCGTCGACCAGGCCGCCACCCGTCCACCGGCAGTCCGGCAGCAGGCCCACGGTCAGGTCGGTGCCCTCACCCCGGTAGCGCAGCTCGGTCAGGCTCAGCGCGTCGAGGCGGCGACCACGACCGGCGAGCACCTCCGACCGTTCCTGCCAGGCGGCCACCGGGTCGTCGAGGTCGAGCCGCATCGCCGTGCCGACGGCCTTCCACAACCGGTCGACGTCGGGCTCGCCGAACACCTCGCGGGCCCAGCCCGGGTTGGGGGCGCCCACCACCGTCCAGCGCATGCCGCCGAAGACCGCCCGGCGCATGGCCTGAGCCTCCTCGGTGGGGGAGGCGGCCACGCGGGCCGGGTCGAGACCGTCGAGCAGATGCGGGTCGGCCTCGCCGAGCAGCCGGATCCACGCGACGCCCGCCCGCTGCCACTCGTCGATGCGGGTCAGGGCCCAGGGGCGTACGGCGGAAAGCTCTTCGACGCTCGCATGGGTCACCGCCGACCGGCGCATCGGGCCGTCGCTCCACACCGGCTCGACCCAGGCCGCGCCGGCCGCGTACGCCGCCTCGGTGACCGCCCGGGCGATCTCCAGATGGGCCGTGTCGGTGTGCAGGACCACGCCCTGACCCGGCTGAACATTGATGCCGCCCCGGACGACAAGCTCCGCGAATCGCTCGATCAGCGCCATGCGGAGCAGGTTAGATGCTTCGGGCAGTTTTCGGAGCCCCGCGTTCGGGGGGTCGTAAGTGAGACTCAGATCAACAGCCACAGATGCACAAGTCGCAGTACATTGACGGCGTGTCGACTAAAACGGTGCTGACCAGCGCAGACCTAGAAGAGATCCGGCAGACCGCCCTGGGCGCGGCCAACCCCCTCGGCGTAGCAGCCGACGTGGCCGACGCGGTGGAGACCGGCCGCCTCGAAGACCCGGAGGACGCCGGCCAGGCCCTGACGCTGGCCGCCGAGATCGCGGAGAGCCGTTCGAAGCTCGACGCCGCCCTCCGCTACGCCGACCGCGCCATCGAGGCGTTCGGTGACCGCGACGACAGCCAGGTCGCCAACACCCGCGCCGTCCGCGCCCGCATCCTGTTCCGGGCCGGCCGCGACGACGAGGCCGCGGCCGAGCTCGACGCCCTGCGCCCCCAGCTGACCACGCAGCCCGACGCGGCCGCGTTCATCACGGCCGCGCTGGTCGTCGGCAAGCGCTCCCGCCAGGCCGAGGAATGGCTGACCGAGGCGGTCAAGCTGTCCCTGGCCGAGCGGGCCGCGACGCCCGGTGAGCCCGACGAGCCGGCCAGCGCCGACGACGCCGGCACGCTGTTCTTCCTGTTGCAGCAGCGGCACCGCCTCCGCCACGCCCTCGGCCTGCAGCACGACCACCACGACAACCTGGCCGAGCGCCTCGAGACCAGGCTGGCCAACGCCGGCGCCGCCCCCGCGGCCGCCGCCACCACCGAGCTCGTGTTCTGGCCCCAGGCCGAGTTCGACAGCCTGCTCAAGCAGTGGCCGGCCCTGGCCGAGCAGTACGGCGCCGACTGGGACGAGCACCGCGCCCGCCTCGAGAAGGAGCTGGTCCGCCTCACCGGCACCGGCCGCACCGGCCTGGCCGTCCTCCCGGCCACGGTCGACGGCCTGTCGAAGCACGGCGACCCGGCCGAGGCCGGCACCCGCACCGCGTACGCCCGGGAACTGACCACGGCCCCCAACCAGATTCCCTGGCCCCCGGAGCGCAACGGCGCCTGCTGGTGCGGCTCGGGCCTCAAATACAAGAAGGACTGCCTGCCCCGCTCGCGCGCCTGACCTCCGTACCGAAAAGGCCCCGCCCGGAAATTCCGAGCGGGGCCTTTCGCATGGCTGATCAGTCGGTGTGGGGAACGCGCTCGGCCGGGATGACGCCGAGGCGGCCCTTCTGGAAGTCCTCGAAGGCCTGCTTGAGCTCGGCCTGCGTGTTCATCACGAACGGGCCGTAATGGGCCACCGGCTCGCGGATCGGGCGGCCGCCCATGATGAACAGCTCCATGGCCGGGATGTTGGAATCCTGGGTGGCGTCGGCCGTCACCCGGATCGCGTCGCCCTTGCCGTGACTCGCCAGCTGCCCGATCTGGATCGGCCGCTGCTCGGCGCCGACCGTGCCCCGGCCGGCCAGCACGTACACCAGCGCGTTGTACTCGGGCTGCCAGGGCAGGTCGAGCTGGGCGCCCGGCTGCAACGTCACGTGGGCCAGGTTGATCGGCGTGAACGTGGAGCCCGGCCCGGCGTGCCCGCCGACCTCACCCGCGATGACCCGGATCAGGCTGCCCCCGTCGGACGTGGTGAGCAGCCCCGCCTCGCGCCCACGGATGTCCTGGTACTTCGGCGTGATCATCTTGGCCGCCCGGGGCAGGTTGACCCACAGCTGCAGCCCGTGGAACAGCCCACCGCTGGTCACCAGATGCTCCGGCGGCGCCTCGATGTGCAGAATGCCCTGCCCCGCGGTCATCCACTGGGTGTCCCCGTTGGCGATGGTGCCCCCGCTACCCAGCGAGTCCTGATGGTCCATGATCCCGTCGATCATGTAAGTCACCGTCTCGAACCCCCGGTGCGGGTGCCAGGGGGTCCCCTTCGGCTCTCCGGGCGCATAGTCGACCTCACCCATCTGGTCGAGGTGGATGAACGGGTCGAGCTCGTTCAGCGGCACCCCGGCGAAGGCGCGGCGCACCGGGAAGCCCTCGCCCTCGTAACCGCTGGGTGCGGTGGTCAGGCGGCGGACGGGACGGAAGCTGGTGCTCGGGTCGAGCTGCGGCACCCGCGGCAGGACCAGAACGTCGTCGACGGTAATGGCGGGCATGGCAGGCCTCCAGGCTTGGACTGGCTACACCGTAACTCTTTCAAAACTGAAATACCAGGGTGAGGCGAACCTCGTCCGGGCCGGCCGATGTCAGGCCTTGCGGACCTTGTCGAAGACTCGGTGGATCACGGCCAGCTCGTCGGGGTCGAGGCGGTCGATGAAGCTGTCCCGGACGGTGATCAGGTGCATGGGGGCGGCGGCCTCGAGGGCGGCCATGCCCTCGTCGGTCAGCACGGCCTCCTGGCCGCGGCCGTCCTCGGGGCAGGGCTGCTTGCGGACCAGGCCGCGCTTGACCATCGAGCTGATCTGGTAGGTGATGCGGCTGGGGGAGAAGACCAGCCGGCTGGCCAGCTCGCCCATGCGCAGGCGGCGTTCCGGGGCCTCGGAGAGGGTGACCATCACGTGGTAGTCGTTCATGCTGAGGCCGGTCTGCGCGCGGAGGTCGTCTTCGAGGTGGGTGTGCAGCGCCCACGAGCTTTCGACGAAGCTGCGCCAGGCGAGCTGTTGGCTCTCGGTCAGCGGGTCGGCCATGGAAGAACGATAACTCTTTCAAATCTGAAATAACAAGTGCCGCCGGTCACGCCGGTTCCGGGCGGTGGGCGCCGAGCAGCTTGGCCAGCAGGGCCTCGAGCTGGCGGCGCTCGGCGGCGCTGAGGGCGGTCAGCAGCTCGTCCTGGACGACGTCGGTGTGCTTCTGGAGCTCGTCCAGGTAGCGGCGGCCGTCGCCGGTGAGGGTGACGACGTTGCGGCGGCGGTCGGCCGGGTCGGGTGCGCGGCCGACGCGACGGTCCTCCTCGAGCCGGTTCAGGATGCCGTTGACGTCGTTGCGGTCGAGGCCCAGGCGCCGGCCGATGTCGGCCTGGCTCAGTGGCCCGCATTCCTCGAGCGCGGCCAGGACGGCGAAGTCGGCGCGGGCGCTCAGCTTCATCCGCCGGGCGAACAGCCGCGCGCCGAGGGTCGACACCTTGTTCGCCTGCCAGCTGGCCAGCGCGCGCAGCCGGGCCGGTGGCTGCGGTGTGTCGTCCGTCTCGGGCATCCCGTCATCCTAGCCGTTGGCCGGACCAACAGTAAGTGCTACGTTGGCCAAACCAACGTTGGTTTGACCAACGAATTGCGACGGAGGAGTGCCATGTCGGCTGGCCGGCGAGTTCTGATCCCGGGCGGCACCGGAGGAGTCGGTGAGGGCGTCGTCCGCGCCTGTCTGGCCGCCGGCGCCCAGGTTGTCGTGCCCACCCGGAGCGAGCGGCGAGCGGCGGAGTTCCGGCGGATCCTCGGCGCTGCCGCGAGCGACCGGCTGCAGGTCGTCGTGCACGACTACACGACTTTGGAGGGGGCCGAGCGGCTGGTGGCCGGGTTGGGCGAGCCGCTCGACGACGTCGTCGCCCCGATCGGCGGGTACTGGGGCGGGCGCCCGCTCCAGGCGATCGACGCGGCGGACCGGCAGCGCGTCTTCGCCCTGGTTCTCGGGCCCGTACGCACCCGATCGGCCGGCGACGCCCCTCCCGGCTGGATCTCGGCCGACCTCATCGGCGAGGTCGCCGTCGCGGTCTCGGCGAGCGCGGAGCCCGGCCGCGAGATCCGCCTGCCCGACTCGGCGGCGGCCGCGAAGGTCCTGGACCTGCTGCGCGGCCGCGGCTGAAGCCCGGTCAGGGAGCTTCGATCGAGCCGTCCGGGCGGCGGACCGTCGCCGCCCAGCGTTCGTGGGCGTGCAGCACCGGGGGATGCCCGGCCGCGGCGGCCTCGTCCAGCTCGATGCCCCAGCCCGGGGCCGTGGAGGGCCGGGCGTAGCCGGCTGCGATCACCGGCGTACCGGGAAAGATCTCGTGCACGACCTCGGGGTAGACGTGGCCCTCCTGGATGCCGAAGGCCGGACTCGTCAGGTCGAGCGCCAGGTTGGCCGCCGCGCCCACGGGGGAGACGTCGGCGGGGGCGTGCCAGGCCGTCTGCACGCCGTGCAGCTCGCACAACACCGACAGCTTGTGGCCGGGCGTCACACCGCCGATCGCCGAGATGTGGCAGCGCAGCAGGTCGACACCGCCCGCGGTGACCAGGCGGGCGGCGTCCGTCACCGAGGCGGTCAGCTCACCCACGGCCAGCGGCACGGGTGAGGCCGCGCGCACCTCGGGCAGGCGGTCGTAGTGCTCGGGCGCCACCACGTCCTCCAGGAAGAACAGGCGGTACGGCTCGAGCGCCCGGGCCAGCAGGACCGCCTGCTTCGGGGTGAGCCGGCTGTGCACGTCGTGCAGCAGTTCCACGTCCTCGCCGAGGCGGTCGCGGGCCGCCTCGAACAGCCGTGGGGTGCGGGCCAGGTAGTGGTGGACGTTCCAGCCGTCGGGGTACGGCGTGCCGGGGTAGCCGTTCGGGGCGCCGGGGGCCCCGTACGTACCCAGGCCGGGCTGCCCGGTCTGCAGCCGCACATGCCGGTAGCCGGCCTCGACCAGGGCCTCCGCCTCGTCCAGCGTCTGCTCGACCGTGGCCCCGGAGGCGTGCAGGTAGACCGGCACAGCGCCGCGCAGCCGGCCGCCGAGCAGGTCGTAGACGGGCAGCCCGGCCCGCTTGCCGGCGATGTCCCACAACGCCATGTCCACGCCCGAGAGCGCGCTGTTGAGCACCGGCCCGCCCCGCCAGTACGACGAGTAGTGCAGCGACCGGCCGATGTCGGAGATCTGCGACGTGTCCCGCCCGGCCAGCAGCGGGGCGATGTGGGTCTCGAGGGCGGCGACCACCGCGGCGAAACGCTGGTGGAAGGTCGCGCAGCCCAGCCCGTACAGGCCGGGCTCGGACGTGTCGATGCGCACGACGACGAGGTTGACCCCCTCCGGGGCGGTCACGATCACCCGCAGACCGGTGATCGTCGGCGCGCTCATGCGACCGGGAACTCGTACGCGGCGGTGAAGCCCAGCAGCTCGCGGGCCGGCAGCAGGTCGATCGGCACCGCGCGCCCGGGGAAGGCGGGGCGGGGCACGCCGCGGTGAAACTTGTCGAGCAGCCACTCGGTGGGCTGTGGGGCGAGTGTGTCCGGGGCGGCGACGTAGAGCACGTGATTGCCCGGCAACGCCGGCTGCGACGCCATGACCAGGGCGCGAGCGGCATCGCGGACGTCCAGGTAGCTCCACACGTCGGCCGCGCCCTGGCCGGGGTCCTGGGCGAAGAGCTCGGCCATCGGGCCCAGGCGGTCGTCGGCCGCGCCCACGAACGGCAGGCGCAGCGCCACCACGGTGGTGCCGTACTGGCGATGGATCATGTCGGCCGTCGCCTCGTCGGTGCGCTTCGAGAGGGCGTACGGGTCGGTGATCTGCAACGGCGCCGCGGCGTCGACCGGCAGGTACGGCATGCGCAGCGGCCGCCGCGCGAACGGTAGGCCGCCGATCGCATAGCTGCTCGCGATCACGGCGTTGCGGATGCCCCGCCGCCCGGCCCGGTCGAGGACCGTGAAGGTGGCCAGCGTGTTGTGACCGAAGACCACCTCGTCGGGGTCGTGGCCGGGCTGCGGGATCGCGGCCAGGTGAATCACCGCGTCGCAGTCGTCGAGGGCGTCGTCGACCAGCGCGACGTCGCGGGCGTCGCCGACCAGGGTGCGGCCGGCCCGGGTGTCGGAGGGTTCGAGAACGAGGGCGGTGGTGGCGACGCCGTCGGCGGTCAGGACGTCGAGAACAGCGGCGCCGATGAGGCCGGCCGCCCCGGTGACGAGGACGTGAGCAGGCATGATCTGAAACTTACTCGGAAAGTCGCCTAAGATCGTGCCCCTGGGTCGGCCGGTGGGGGCACATGCATGGCGTACCGGGTGGAGTACGAGGGCGAAGTCGTCGAGTTCACGGTGCTGGACGCGGCGCTCGATTGCGCGCGCAACGCGATCGTCAACGACCTGGGGCGCATCGACGGCTGGTCGGTCGAGCACGACGAGGAGCTCAACGACTGGTACGTGCGCGGCGTGCGCAACGGCCGGCGGATCGGGCCGACCGCGGTGGTCTCGGGCCCGTCGCCGGCCGTCTGGGAGGAGTGGGAGCGCCGGGTCGTCTTCGTCGGGCAGACGCCGGCCGAGGCGTTCGCGATGGCCGCCGCCTGGCTCGAGCGACGGCCGGACATCACCGTGCTGGGCGACGTCGGCTGGCATCACACCGCCGACGGTCACCAGCTCCGGGTCTATTACCGCGGTTAGGGTCTGTTTCGCAGCGGGGCCGGGGCTGCGGCGAAACAGACCCTAGGCGGTGGTCGCGCCGACCGAGCGTTCCATGTCGTCGCGGACGCGGTCGAAGTCGATGCCGCGGTCGGCCATGATCAGCATGGCCAGGCCCTGCCCCTCGCGCAGCAGGCCGAGCATGATGTGCTCGGGGGCGATGAACTTCTGCCGGAGCCGGATGGCCTCGCGCAGCGACAGCTCGAGCACCTTCTTGTTGCGGTTGGTGAACGGGATGTGCCCGCTGCCCGCATGGAACTTCCCGAACAGGCCGCGCTTCTTCTTGGCCGGGCGCGGCAGCCGCAGCGAACCCTCACCGAAGTTCGCCTCGATTGCTTCCCGTACGGCGGCCAGGTCGATCCCGATGGCCTTCAGAGCGGCCGCGTCCTCGGCGTCGGCGTCGCTGAGCACCGGGCCGTCCTGGTTGTGGCCGCCGATGCGCTGAAGGACGTCGGCCCGTACGGCCTCGGCCTCGAGACCGGTCGACCGGGCCACCGGACCGGCGGGGTCGGCCAGCAGGGCGAGCAGCACGTGCTCGGTGCCGATGTGATCGTGGTGCAGGCGGCGGGCCTCCTGCTGAGCCGTGGTCACGACGGTGCGCGCGTCGGTGGTGAATCGCTCGAACATCCTTCAGTCCTCCCGTGGGTCCGGCGCCGGCATCATGCGTGCGTGCTTCTTGTGGACGCCCTGGCGGGTCACCTCGAGCGCGTCGGCGATCTCTTGCCAGGACCAGCCCCGGCGGCGGGCGTTGGCCACCTGGAGGTGCTCGAGACCCTCCAGCAGGCGGCGCAGCGCCACCACCGCACGCAGGCCGACCCGCGGGTCGGCGCTGCCGGCCGCCGCGGCGAGATCGGTTGCTTCGGTCATGGTGTCAACTTACGTTGACGCTGTCCGCTGCGTCAACCCCGGTTGACACGAAGGGCATAAAGAAGGCCGACCCGAAGGTCGGCCCCTCTCTACCGGCCGCGGCCGGTCTTTTCCTGCAACTCGTCGATCTTCTGCGACGCCTCGGCCTTGGTCAGGCCGTCCGGCACGTCCTCGTGCGCCTCGCCGGCCAGGGTGTGCAGGTAGCTCTCCTGGGCGCCGGTCGCCGGCTCGTCACCGGTGGTCCAGTCCGACGGGTCCTTCTCGGCGTTCGACAGGTCAGTCATCACGGCATCCTCTCGTTCGAACGCCTGTTCCCTTACCCGCCGTACGTCAACTCCATGCCGATGATGTCGTTGTAAGCGACACTCAACTCGACCGGGCGATGCACCGGCGCCGTCACGGCGAACGGCGCGCCCTGCGGGTCGAGCATCTCGACGTAGCTGCCCAGGCCCATCTCGACCGGCCCGGTGACGACCCGGCCGCCCAGCCCGGCGCAGCGGTCGATCGTCTCGGTCGTGTCGGCCACCTGGAACGACGGCTGCCAGCGGACGTCGTAGCGGCCGGTGATCAGGCCGGCCACCGAGTCGTGCGCCTCGCTCAGCCACTCGCGGCTGCCGAACTCGTCGGTCAGCGTCCAGCCGAAGACCGAGCCGTAGAAGCCGGTGGCGGCCGCGATGTCGTCGGTCAGCAGGTCCGACCACTCCATCGTGCCCGGCTCGCCCCGCACCTGGGCGCCGGAGAACCCGGCCGCCTGCCAGAGGCCGAAGACCGCGCCGGTCGGGTCGGACACGATGGCGGTGCAGGCGCCGTGCCGCTCCTCGGGCCAGGTCAGCTGCCGGCCACCGGCCTGAGTGACCCGCTCGGCGGTGCGCGCCAGGTCCGGGGCGGCCAGGTAGGTCAGCCAGCCCGGCGGCGTCTCCGGTCGCGTGCGGCTGATGCCGGCCACGGCCTGTCCGTCGAGCAGGAATCGATCACCCTCGACCTGCCAGCCGAAGAGCCCGGCGTAGAAACCCGCTGTGTCGTCCCGGTCCGAAGTCGTCAGCTCCACCCAGCAGGGAGTCGACGGCGCAAAGCCCCTGATCCGCATATACCACTCCAACGTGGACGTCCCCGAATGGCGATGACTCTACGGCAATCTATACGCGCCGTCACTACCTGGGGGTTCAATGTCCGCTTTGGAGAGGCTTTCCGCTACCTAAAGTGACTGCCTGTAGGTCAGGTGTCACGCCAGAGTTAACGGTTCAACCATTTGCCGGTGGTGGGAGCGCGACCAATCACGGTGGTCAATCGGTGATGGTGTGCGGGATGAGCATTTCGAACCACACCGTGGTGCCGCGCACGGTCGGATCGGTGCCCCACGAGTCGCTCAGTTCCTCGATCAGACCCAGCCCGCGGCCGCGGCTGCTCATCGTGTCGGCGTGCGCCCGGATCACGGTGCCCCGGGTGCCCTCGTCGGCCACCGAGACCAGCAGCCGCTCGGCGTTCAGGTCGATGTGGACCCGGGCCGGGGTGCCCGCGTGCAGCAGCGCGTTCGTCGTGAGCTCGCTCGTGCACAGGATGGCCGCGCCGATCACCGGCTCGGGCACCGACCACTCGCGCAGGCGCGTGGTCATCCATTGGCGTACGCGGCTCGGGCCCGTCGGCTCGGCCGGCACCAGCATGGTGCCGGACCGGCTCATCGCCACCGCGTGCTCGACCGCGAGCACCGCCACGTCGTCGTCGGTCGAACCCGCCACAGCCGACGTGGCCAGCGAGCACAGGTTGCGCGGGTCGCCGCTGACCGCCCCTGCGGCCGCCGTCACCAGGGCGTCCAGCCCCTCGGTGAGCGCGTGGCCCCGGCGTTCGACCACGCCGTCGCTGAACATCAGGATCGTGTCGCCCGGCTCGAGCCGCACCTGACCGGTCTGCCAGCGCCCGCCCAGCCCCAGCGGGGCCCCCGGCGGCACCTTCACCAGCTCGGCCGTCGGCGGCCCGCCGCCCTGCCCGGCCCGGCGCAGCACCGGCGGCGGGTGGCCCGCGCTGGCCATGGTGATCGTGCCGTCCGACGGGTCGAGCACCCCGTAGACGACCGTCACGAAGATCTCTTCGTTACGCGACTCGGCGCCCAGCGAACCGACCAGCCGGTCGAGGCCGGCCAGCACGCTCGGCGGCGCCGGATCGGTCAGCGCCATCGCCCGCAGCGCGGCCCGCACCTGGCCCATGACGGCCGCCGCCCGCACGTCGTGCCCGGCCACGTCGCCCAGCACCATCGCCAGCCGGCCGTCGACCAGCCGGAACGCGTCGTAGAAGTCGCCGCCGGCCGCGTTGCCGTCGACCCCCACGTCGTAGCGGGCGGCGATACGGAACGTTTCCAGCTCGGGCAGGTGTTCGGGCAGCATGCTGCGCTGAAGCAACTGGGCCGTGCCGTGCTGGGCCTCGAACCGGCGGGCCCGCTCGGCCGCCTGGGCGACCAGCAGGGCGGCCGCGTCGAGCAGCGCCCGCTCGGCCGGCAGCCAGCGGTGCGGCTCGCGGTAGCCGATCGTCAGCGCGCCGCTCAGCAGCGGCGTGCGCAGCGGCATCGTGGCCAGGGCCCGGATGCGCCGTTCGTGCCGGTCGGCGGCCACCGCCCGCAGCGGCTCGCCGTCGGCCTCGAACGAGGCCTGCCCGGTCTGGGCGGCGGCCACGATCGGGGCGCGGGGGTCGTTGGGCAGCCGCTTCCACACCGGGGGCAGGCGCTCGTCGGCCTCGTCGAGCATCTCGCCGCGGATGCGCCGCACGTAGCGGTAGGCGCCGCCGTCGTCGACGGCGAAGGCGCAGTGGTCGACGTCGAACGAGCTCATCGCGTAGCCCAGCACGACCCGGGCCACGTCGTCGACGGTGAGCGCGCCGGCCAGCCGCGAGGTGAGGTCGCCCAGGTTCTGCAGGCGGCGAGTCACCTGGGTGGTCTCGGCGGCGACGGTCAGCACCCCGGCCACGCGGTCGCGCCGGTCGTGCACCACCGAGTGGGCGCGCGTGAAGAAGGCCTGTTCCGGCCGGCCGTTCGAGTTCCGGACGACGGTCAGCTGGGTCTCGGGCTCGAGCCGGGACCGGCCGCTGCGGTAGACCTCGTCGACCGCGCCGCCGAAGCCGCGCGAGTCCCACAGGTCGCCGAAGACCTCGGCCGCGGGCCGGCCCAGCGCGGCCGGGTGCAGGGTGCCGATCAGGTCCGCGTACGCGTCGTTGTAGATCATCAGGAAGCCGTCACCATGGGTGTAGGCCATCGGCATCGGCGACGAGAGCACCAGCTCGACGGTCGCCGATACGGCCGGGTCCCAGTGGTCGCGCGGGCCGAGCTCGGTGTCGCTCCAGTCGCGGCCGTGCACCAGCTCGGCACAGTTCGGGCGGCCGGCCGAGCCCGCCGCTGCCTGGGCAGGCAGAGCGGGTATCACTGAGGGGCTCACCCCACCCGTCCCGGCCATGACCAAAGAGTAGCCCGACTCGGCCGTTCGGACGATGCCGCACCGGCCAACCGTCCGATTCTTGACGGTACGACCCCCTGATCCCACTCGCGGATACTCCGTGGGAAATGACTGTCAGTAGCGTTTGTGACCCGACTTGCCCTGGCGTCAGGGCATTGCCGTCACTTAGGGTGTTGTTCGTGTCCGAGGATCGCCTGCTGTTGCCCGCACGCCGCCCGCACATCCCGGCACAACGTGGCCCATTGATCGATCTGTCGGTGACGCCTCGGCCGGCCGCCCGGCCGCCGGTGACTCGCGGTCGCCTCGCGATCGTCGCCGCAGCCGTCTTCCTCGCCGGTGCGGCCGGCTACACCGCGTTGCGTCCCGTTCTGCCGTCTTTCGCGCCATCCTCCGGCCCTGCCACGCCCGCCCCGCCGTCGGCAACTGAGCCGGCTTTCGTACGCCCGGACGTGCCCACCGCCGCCGCCGACCCGATCCGCCATCGCGGCGACCGGTAGTCCCGCTTCCGGTGCTGTCCGCAGGAGTCAGGTGGCGGAAAGGCCGAAGGCCGGGTCGCGGCGGCGGATCTCGGACGGCGTCTTTTGTGCCTTCTCCGGGCGCGCGTTCTCCGGTCGCGGACCTCGGCATCGTGACAATCAGGTGGTTCCGGTCGTTCCCTCACTCGGGCCGGCAGCTGGCCGGCCCGAATCCGAGGCAGGGAGCGCACGATGACCGGGGACGGGCTGGGCCGCGGCCTCAGCGACATGTGGCGGTCGGTGGT
Organism: Paractinoplanes polyasparticus; assembly: GCF_019710575.1. Classification (GTDB taxonomy): domain Bacteria; phylum Actinomycetota; class Actinomycetes; order Mycobacteriales; family Micromonosporaceae; genus Actinoplanes; species Actinoplanes polyasparticus. The sequence continues at coordinate 61,064 of NZ_JAHWFK010000022.1, forward strand.
GCTGATCGTGCCGGCCGCGCTGGCCTTCGCAGCCATCCTGCTGATCGGATGGCTGGTGGCCCGCCTGCTGCGGGTGGCCGTTTCCCGCGGCCTGCACCGGGCCGGCCTGGACCGCGCCGTGGCCCGGGGAGCGGCCGGGCGTCTCTTCGCCCCCAGCGGCGCCACGCCGAGCGAGCTGTGCGGCAAGTTGGCCTTCGCTGCCACGCTGCTGTTCGCGGCACAGCTGGCCTTCGGGGTGTGGGGGCCCAACCCGGTCAGCTCGCTGCTCACCGACCTGATCGGCTGGCTGCCGCGGCTGCTGGTGGCGATCGTGCTGGTGGTCGTGGCGGCCGCGATTGCCCGCACCGCCGAGGATCTCGTCGTGGGTGCGCTGGGCGTGCTGCCGTACGGCCGGTTCGTGGCCCGTGCGACCTCGCTCGTCATCGTCGCGCTGGGCGTGATCGCCGCCCTCGACCAGGTGCGCGTCGCCACCGCGATCACCCGGCCGGTGCTGATCGCCGTCCTGGCCACGGTGGCCGGCGTGCTGATCGTCGGCGTGGGCGGCGGCCTGGTCCGTCCGATGCAGTCCCGCTGGGAGTCCTGGCTGACCTCGGCCGCGACCGAGTCCGCCCAGCTGCGCGACCACCTGGCCGCCCGCCCCCGAACCGGGACCGATGCGACCCGGCTCGATATCCACGCCGCCTCCGGGTCCGGCCACACGGTTCTCGGGAACCAGCACACCGCATCCGCCGGCGTCCACGCCGATGAGACCCAGGTGATTCCGCCGCCGCGCCATGAGCCCAGCGCCGACGACACGGTCGCCGTCATCACCACGACAGCCGGTGGAACCACGATCGTCAACCCGGGCCCGAACGACACCATCCTCATCGGCAGCGGAACCGAGGACGACAGTGGCGTCGACGACACCGAGAGCACCCAGGTGATTCCATCCGCTGCCCCCTCGCGCAGAACGGACCCCACATCGGACTGACCTGTCCATCGGTGGTGGCTTTGGGGCCCTGTCAGGCCGGGTGCCATCACGCGGGAGGTGCTGTCCGGGCTGGTCACCGCGAAGCTGGAGCCGGTGCCGACAGCCCGCCCCCGGACCGCTGAAGACTTCGCGGACCGGCTGCTGACGACGAGGTGGTCGATCGCCGGGGCGGCGGTGTCGCCGGGTGGGCACAGAAAAGGCAGGGACCCGAAGTCGCTCCCTGCCTACTCCAACATATAGCGCGACACAGGGCTTGCGGCAAGACCGGGGCCGGGGCGCAGGATGGCTCGGTCAACGCCGCGATCTGCGAAAACCCTGCCATCCGAAGATCAGGACAGGCGCGCCGTGGGCCGCCTGCTGCTGACGGCCCGGCACTTCGAGGCGTTCGTCAGGGAGTCCGAGACGGGGCGCGGAGCGGCGGCGAAGCGAAGGGGATCGGGGGACTCATGTTCGACGTGATCATTGCCGGCGGTGGGCCCACGGGGATGATGCTGGCGGCCGAGTTGCGGCTGCACGACGTACGCGTACTGGTGGTGGAGAAGGACGCGGCGCCGCCGCCGTTCGTGCGGTCTCTGGGGCTCCACGCTCGCAGCATCGAGATCATGGACCAGCGAGGGTTGCTCGAGCGGTTCCTCGCGCACGGGCGACAGCATCCGGTGGGCGGCTTCTTCGCCGGCATCGAGAAGCCTGCCCCGGCGCTCGACTCCGCGCACGCTTACGTCCTGGGCATCCCGCAGACAGTCACCGACCGGCTGCTGGCCGAGCACGCTGCCGAGGCCGGGGCCGAGATCCGGCGCGGGTGTGAAGTGCTGGCTCTCACGCAGGACGACTACGGCGTGACCGTCGGGACGAGTGGCGGCGAGGAGCGCGCCCACTTCCTGGTCGGCTGCGACGGTGGCCGCAGCACGGTTCGCAGGCTGGCTGGTGTCGGCTTTCCTGGCGAGCCGGCCCGGGTCGAGACCCTGCTCGGCGAGATGGAGGTGACCGCTTCGGCCGAGGAGGTGGCTGCCACCACGGCGCGGGTCCGGCTGACCGAGAAGCGGTTCGGTGTCGGGCCGATGGGTGACGGCGTGCATCGTGTGGTGGTCCCGGCCGCCGGAGTGGCCGCGGACAGGGCCGTGCCGCCGACCATCGACGACTTCCGGGAGCAGTTGCGGGCCGTGGCCGGCACCGATTTCGGGGTGCATTCGCCGCGGTGGCTGTCCCGGTTCTCAGACGCGAGCCGGTTGGCCGACCGTTACCGCGCCGGCCGTGTGTTCCTGGCCGGGGACGCCGCCCACGTGCATCCGCCGACCGGCGGTCAGGGGCTCAACCTCGGTCTGCAGGACGCCTTCAACCTCGGGTGGAAGCTCGCCGCCGAGATCAGGGGCTGGGCGCCGCTCGGGCTGCTCGACACGTACGAGGCCGAACGCCGGCCGGTGGCCGACGACGTCCTCACGAACACGCGGGCGCAGATGGAGCTGATGAACACCGCACCCGGTCCGCAGGCCGTGCGGCGGTTGCTGTCGGAGCTGATGGACTTCGAGGACGTGAACCGTCACCTGGTCGAGAAGATCACCGGGCTCGGCGTCCGGTACGACTTCGGTTCGGCGGACGACCGGATCGGGCGGCGGCAGCGGGACGTGCCCGTGACGCGGGGCCGCCTCTATGAGCACATGCGCAGCGGGCGCGGCCTCCTCGTCGGCCGGGTGGACGCACCGGGGTGGGGCGATCGCGTGGACCGGGTGGCCGGGGCGAGCAACGTCCTGCTTCGCCCCGACGGCCACGTCGCCTGGACCGGCGACGACCCCGGCGCGCTGGCGGAGCAGCTCGGCCGATGGTTCGGCGAAAGCGGCGGGGAAGAGAATTTCGGCGAAAGCGGCGGGGAAGGGAAATGAGGAAGGCCGGTGCCGGATGGCACCGGCCCTCAATGAAGGGTCGATCAGCGGGTGGGAGTCCGGGTCAGGCGGGCTGGGGCAGGGTGCGGGCGAGGGCGCACACGGCCAGCAGGCGGCGCAGCACCCAGTCGTTGGCGGTCCAGTCGATCTCGCCGGCCGGCGGGCGCCAGCCGTGGGTGAAGGCGGCGTCGCGCACACCCTCCGCGTATGCGGCGAGCAGCACCGCGGTGAGCGGGCGGACATCCGACGACAGGCTGTCGCGGATGCCCGCGGCGTGCTGGTCGACGAGGGCCATCAGGCCGGGGTTGGCGTCAGCCTGGACAAGGCCGGCGCCGACGGTGTCGTGCAGCTCGGTCAGGCTGGCGTGGGCGGAACGGTGGGCAGCACGGGCGGCAGCGCCGCTGAACAGGCCATTCATGAGAAGAACGTTAGGGAGCCACGGGTAGCCAACGGTTCTTCGCACAGGTGCAGCTCGGTTGAAGCTTTGCCGGCGGGGAAAGGAGAGCGGCATGGACGACACGACCGTGGAGGCGTTGGGCAAACTCAGCTCGGCCCTGGAGACGACCGACCGGGCCCGGGGCCACCTGCACTCGTTCCATCAGCTCACCGGCAAGGCCGACTTCGAGCTGGACGAGGCGGTGGCGCTGTTCCGCAAGGCCGGCCACGACGCGATCGCCGACCGGATCCAGCAGGATCTGATCGGCCGCAACGTGATCCCGGGGCACTGGACGTTCCAGATCCTCGAGGAGTACGACGACACGTACTGGAGCTTCTTCCGTACGGTCGAGAGCGCCGCCCGCGACGAGCTGGCCGACGGGCGGCGGCACCTGTACGAGAATGCGCTCAAGGAGCGGCGGCGCACCCACGGCAAGCCGGGGCACGAGGCGCGCTGAGGCGGCCTATTCCGCCTCGGCCTGCGCGGTCGGCCGACGGCGCTGGGCGTCGTCGGCCAGGATGACGGTGGCGACGACCATGGCCACCACGACGGCGAAGAGCCAGGAGGCGTCGTCGATCAGATTCGCGGCCAGCGGGGCCTGGAAAGCGGCGAGCAGAAAGCCCATCCAGGCGAGGCGACGCTGACGATCGGTGAGGAAACCGGCAGAACGCATTCGGACAGTCTGGCTCGCATCGGGCGGATCGCCGTCACCCGTTCGGCCGATTCTCCGTTGTCCGATAGTGCCCTCAGGCTTGCGTCGCCACCGCTCAATAATCGCATTGCTGCTGGTCGCGGCGCTGGCGATTACCGGTTGTGAGAAGGCTGCGACGGTAGCGGCGCCTGAGGCTCGGGAGCACACGGTGACGGGGCCACTGCAGAGCCGTACGATCGCCGCTCGGCTGGTGGTGCCCGACGCGGCGTCTCGCGTTCAGGTGATGCTCGCGAACATTCCGGGGTTGCTGTACCGCGTCACCACGCCCGCCGGGTCCGGTCTGCGGCCGAGGGTGACGCGCCGCGGCGGGCTGGTGCGAGTTGCCCTGCTGCCGACCGGTGAGGACGGGCGGGACGAGGTCCGGATCGTGCTCAACCGGGCCGTACGGTGGGATCTGCGCCTCCCGGCCGGGGCGGGCGAGCAACGGCTGGATCTGAGCCGGGGCCGCATCACCCGGCTCGTCGCCGGCGCCACCGGCCTGATCGAGCTGCGCCTGCCCGCGCCCTGGGGGACCGTGCCGCTCACCCTCACCGGCGGCGTAGGCACACTGACCGTCTCGACACCGCCGGCCACGCCTCTGCGCCTGTACCTGGCCGGCGGCGCGGCCTCGGCGCTGACGCCCTGGACCGCCGACGAGGGGCTGCCCCCGGCGACGACCCTGACCCCGGCGATCTGGCCCACCGCCCGCGACCGCTACTGGCTGCGGGCCCGATCGCCGGTCGGCCTGTTGTCGCTGCGTCGCACCTCGGGTACCGGCTGACCGCGCACGGAAACGGCCGCCCGGTGACCGGGCGGCCGTTTTTCCCTTGGGAGGAACCCCTGCTCTACAGGCCGGGGCGATCTACCTCGCCGCGCCAGGCGCCGGTCTCGACGCCGCCACGGCTCTCGATGTATTCCTTGAACCGCTTGAGGTCGCCCTTCACGCGGCGGTCGACGACGCCCAGCTTGTCACCGACGTTCTCGACCACGCCCTGCGGCTCGAAGTCCATCTGCACGGTCACGCGGGTCTTGGTGTCGTCGAGGCGGTGGAAGGTGACCACGCCGGCCTGCTTCTCGCCCTCGGTCGACTTCCAGGCCACCCGCTCGTCGGGGAGCTGCTCGGTGATCTCGGCGTCGAACTCGCGCTTGACCCCGGCGATCTCGGTCTTCCAGTGCGTGTTGGTCGCGTCGAGCTGACGGATCTCCTGCACGCCCTCCATGAACCGGGGGAACTCCTCGAACTGCGTCCACTGGTTGTACGCAGCGCGGATCGGGACATCGACGTCTACGGATTCGGTCACGGTGCTCACGGTGTGAACTCCTCCTGGTTGTGTTACCCCGCCTTACGCACTAACTGGTGCCCGGGTCGGCCGGGGCTAAACGAGGGGCGAGCGGGGTTTTCGGATCGTCGTCGCCCGCCTGGCGCAGCCGGGCCCGCTGCACCTCCGCGTTGACCTGCACGCCGAGGAGCACCGCGATGTTCGACAGATAGATCCAGACGAGGAAGGCCATGATCGCGCCGAGACTGCCGTAGGTGCGGTTGTACGAGCCGAAGTTCGCCACGTAGAGGCCGAAGGCGAACGACGCGACGCTCCACACGAGCAGTGAGACCGCCCCGCCCACGGTGAGCCAGCGGAACCGCGGCTGCCGCACGTTCGGGGCGATCCAGAACAGCAGCGACAGCACGATCGTGGCGATGGCGACCAGCACCGGCCAGCGCCCGACCGACCAGAACTGCCGGGCCGTCGAGCCCGCGCCGAGCGCGTCGCCCACCGCGTCCACCAGCGGACCGCTGATGATCAGTCCGGCGCCGATCGAGGCCAGCAGCACCAGCGCCACGGCGGCCAGCAGGATCTCCAGCAGTTGCAGCTTCCACCAGGAGCGGCCCTCGCGGACGCCGTAGATGCGGTTGGACGCCCGCGAGAACGTGGAGACGTAGCCGGAGGCCGACCACAGCGCGAGCAGCAGACCGAAGCCGAACAGCACCCGGGCCGAGCTCTGCTGCACCAGCAGCGCCTGCACGACCGGGAGCAGGCCGTCGTTGTCGACCACCGAGCCGATGCCGATGTCGCGCAGGATGCCGACGGTGGCGTCGAGCGCCGCGGTCCCGTCGGTGACCAGATTGATCAGGGCGACGATGACGACCAGCGACGGGATCAGGGCGGTGACGGTCTGATAGGTCATGGCCGCGGCGTAGTCGGAGCAGTCGTCCTCGATGTAGCCGACCACGCTTCGCCACATCACCGAGCGCCAGCCGCGCCAGCGTAGTTGGCGGAGCTTGCGGGGCAGGGGACGCGGCGTAACGTCGTCGGCGTCCGCCTCGGACTCCCGGTCGACGGTGGGCTGGGTGTCGACGGTGGGCTCGGTGTCCATGCCGGCTCCTGACAGGTTTTGACGGCAGCTACCCGGGCACGGAGGGCGGCAAACGCAGGGAGTGGACATGCAGAGCGCGGATGCGATCGTGGTCGGGGCGGGGCACAACGGGTTGGTCGCCGCCAACCTGCTGGCCGACGCCGGGTGGTCGGTGCTGGTGCTGGAGGCGACGCCGCATCCGGGCGGCGCGGTGCGGTCGGGCTACGTGACCGCACCGGGCTACCTCAGTGATCTTTTCAGCTCGTTCTATCCGCTCGGGTTCGCCTCGCCGGTGCTGAACGGTCTCGATCTGGGCGACCACGGTCTGCGCTGGACGCACTCCCCGGACGTGCTGACCCACCTCTTCCCGGACGGCCGGGCAGCCACGATCAACCGCGACCTGACCCGCACGATGGAGTCGCTCGAGACCTTCGCCCCCGGCGACGGCCAGAAGTGGAAGAACGCGTACGACGAATGGCTGTCGGTCTCCGACGCGATGCTCAAGACGATTCTCACCCCGTTCCCGCCGGTGCGGCACGGCGTCGACATCGTGCGGCGGCTCCGGGTGGGGGGTTCACTCCGGCTGGCCCGGCGTCTGCTTCTCTCCGTACGGGAAATGGGCTCCGAGATGTTCGCCGGTGACGGCGGCACGCTGCTGATGGCCGGGTGCGCGCTGCACACCGACCTGTCGCCCGAGGAGGCCGGCGGTGGCGTCTACGGCTGGCTGCTCGCGATGCTGGGGCAACAGTACGGCTGGCCGGTGCCCGTCGGCGGCGCTCAGCGGATCACCGACGCCCTGGTCGCCCGGCTCGAGCAGCGCGGCGGCCGGATCGTCTACGACGCGCCGGTCGAGCGGGTGCTGATCGCCCGCGGCAAGGCGATGGGCGTGCTGTCGGCCGGCGAGCCCTACCGCGCCTACCGGGCGGTGATCGCCGACGTGCCCGCGCCCGCCCTCTACCTCGACCTGGTGGGGGAGCGCTGGCTGCCGCCGCGGCTGGTCGAGGACCTCGCCCACTTCCGGTGGGACGGCGCGACGGTCAAGGTCGACTGGGCCGTACGCCGGAAGATGCCCTGGAAGAGCCCGGCCGCCGCCGGCGCCGGAACCGTGCACCTGGGCGCCGACCTCAACGGCCTGACCCGGTACGCCGCCGAGCTGGCCACCGACGAGGTGCCGAAGCGCCCGTTCCTGCTGCTGGGCCAGATGACCACGGCCGATCCCGAGCACTCGCCCGAGGGCACCGAGTCGCTCTGGTCGTACACGCACCTGCCGCACCGCGCGCGCTGGGATCCGGACGAGATCGCCGCGCACGTCGAGCGCATGGAAGCGGTGGTCGAGGAGCACGCTCCCGGCTTCCGGGCCGAGGTGGTGGGCCGCAACGTCTTCTCGCCGGCCGACATGCAGAACGAGAACCCGTCGCTGGTCGGCGGCGCGCTCGGCGGCGGCACGGCGGCCGCGTTCCAGCAGCTGTTCCTGCGCCCCATCCCGGGCCTGGGCCGCGCCGACACCCCGGCCGACCGCCTCTTCATGGCCAGCTCGTCGGCTCATCCGGGCGGTGGAGTGCACGGCGCTCCCGGCAGCAACGCGGCACGTGCCGCCCTGGCCCGCGACCGGGCCCTGCTGGGCGGCGCCTACCGCGCGGCGATCAACACCGGGAACCGGCTGATCTACGGGTGATCGAAGTGGTCCGAGCGGCTGCGCTCGGCGATGTCGGCCAGGCGGCGCAGCGACTCGATGTTGCGGCGGTGCAGGACGAGGTCGTTGAGCTTGTTCCGCACCGCCAGCAGGGGGCCCTGCTCGAAGTCCTCGTGCATGATCACTTTGGTCGCGCCGTCGCCGGCGGGCTCCAGGTGGATGTCGACCACGGCCGCACCCAGCGGCCACAGCCCGGCGTTGAGGCGCAGCCGGCGGCCCGGCTCCATCGCCAGCACCTCGGACTTGTCGTGCAGCGAGAGCGGCCACGGGCCGGCCTTGTGGTGCAACCGCGAACCCACCTCGGGCCAGTTCGGGTCGACGTCGCGGATGTGCACGGTGCCGACGACCCAGTCGCTGTAGGTCCAGCCGTCGGCGAGGACGGCGAACACCCGGTCCGGCGGAGCTTGAACAGTACGCTGAACGATGGCCACGGGGTGGACATACCCTGCCGGAGGGCGCCGTAACAGAGGGGCCCAGGTTTACGGATCCGGCAGCCGGGCATCAGCCTCCCGCAACCACTGCACTACGGAGGGGACCTCGTGCGCATCGCCATGATTTCCGAGCACGCCAGCCCCCTGGGTGACGGCGGCCAGCACACTCATGTCGCCGGCCTGTCCGCGGCCCTGGCTGAGCTCGGTCATGAGGTGTGCGTCTACACCCGGCGCGACGACCCGGCCACGGCCGAGGTGGTCATCACCCCGGCCGGCCTGCGCGTCGTCCACGTGACCGCCGGCCCGCCCCACTTCCTGCCGCCCGACCTGCTGCTGCCGCACATGGGCGAGTTCGCGCGGTCGCTCGAGCAGAGCTGGCGCACCGGCGAGTGGCTGCCCGAGGTCGTCCACGCCCACTTCTGGACCAGCGGTCTCGCCGCCGTCACCGCGGCCCGCCAGTTCGGCATCCCCGTCGTGCAGTCGTTCCACGAGCTCGGCCAGATCCAGGCCGGCAACGGGCAACCCACGCGTACGGGCTACGAGCGCGCCCTGGGCCGGGCGGTCGACCGCGTGGTCGCCCAGAGCCAGGACGAGGTGCAGGGCCTGGTCCGCATCGGCGTGCCCCGCGCCCGGCTGACCGTCGTGCCGGCCGGCGTCGACAGCGCCCGGTTCACCCCCGACGGCCCGGCCGCCGACCGCGACCCCGAGCGCCCCCGCATCCTGTCGGTGGGCCGGCTCGTCGAGCGCAAGGGCTTCGGCGACGTGCTCCAGGCGATGCGCTACGTGCCCAACGCCGAGGTGGTGGTCGTCGGCGGCCCGCCGGCCGACCAGCTGACCGCCGACCCGGGCGCCCGCAAGCTGCGCGCGCTGGCCGAGAAGCTCCAGGTGTCCGACCGTTTCCGGCTGGTCGGCGGGGTGCCCGCGGGCGACATGCCGAGCTGGTACCGCTCGGCCGACGTGCTCGTGGCGGCCCCCTGGGAAGAGCAGTTCGAGGCGTCCGCGCTCGAGGCGATGGCCTGCGGCGTGCCGGTGATCGGGACGGCGGTGGGCGGGCTCACCGAGACGGTGGTCGACGGCCTGACCGGCGACCTGGTGCCGGCGCGCGACCCGCGGGCGCTCGGCGGCGCGCTGCGCCGGCTGGTCAACGACAAGGTGCGGCGATTCGCGTACGCCACGGCCGCGCTCGACCGGGCCCGGCAGGCGTACTCGTGGAAGCGCGTGGCGGCCCAGGTCGGCTCCGTCTACTCGGCGGTCACCGGCCTGCGCAAGACCAGCAACCCGAGCAGCGCTGAGGAAGCCATGGCGTAGGCCGTCATCCACCAACTGGTGGATGAGCGGTGGAGCGAGCTGGTCGATTCGGGACCCCGGTCCTCTTGGGACGCTCGATGCATGACAGTCATCGAGGTCCGTAACCTGCGCAAGACGTACGGGGACACGGTTGCGGTGCGGGACGTCTCGCTCACGGTGGAAGCCGGCGAGATCTTCGGCATTCTCGGTCCCAACGGCGCCGGCAAGACCACCACCGTCGAGAGCATCGCCGGCCTGCGCGAGCCCGACGGGGGCTCGATCCGGGTGCTCGGCCGTGACCCGGGTGACCGGTCGCTGCGCGACGATGTCGGCGTCCAGCTCCAGGAGAGCGCCCTGCCGGACAAGCTCACCGTCCGCGAGGCGCTCGAGCTGTACGCCTCCTTCTATCCGGAGCCGGGCGACTGGCGGGCGCTGACCCGGGAGCTCGGCCTCGGCGAGAAGCTCGGAACCTCGTACGCGAAGCTCTCGGGGGGTCAGAAGCAGCGCCTCTCGATCGCGCTGGCGCTGATCGGGAACCCGAAGATCGCGATCCTCGACGAGCTGACGACCGGGCTCGACCCGCAGGCCCGCCGCGACACGTGGGATCTGATCGAGGGCGTACGGGCCGCCGGCGTCACGATCGTGCTGGTCACCCACTTCATGGAGGAGGCCGAGCGCCTCTGCGACCGGCTCGCCGTGATCGACCGCGGCGAGGTCGTCGCCCTGGACACCCCGGCCGGGCTGATCGCCGGGATGGACACCGAGCAGCGGATCCGCTTCCGCCCGTCCGCCCCCGTCGACGACGCGCTGCTGCTGGCCCGGCCCGAGGTGCGCACGGTGCGCCGGCACGGCAGCCAGATCGAGGTCGTCGGCACCGGCAACCTGCTGCACGCCGTCACCTCCGTGCTCGCCGTCAACGAGATCATCGCCGCCGACCTGCGGATCGAGCAGGCCAGCCTGGACGACGCGTTCGTCCAGCTGACCGGCCGGTCCGTGAAGGAGTAGTCCCGATGCGCGTCTTCGCCAAGCTGACCCTGACCGAACTCAAGCTGTTCCTGCGCGAGCCGATCTCCGCCTTCTTCGTCCTGCTCTTCCCGACGGTGCTGGTGGTGATCCTGGGCAGCATCCCGTCCTTCCGCGAGCCGAGCGCCGACATCGGCGGGCGCCGGGTCATCGACCTCTACGTCAGCATCGCCGTGGTGCTCACCCTGGCCATGGTCGCCATCCAGGTCGCCCCGGCCGTGCTCGCCACCTATCGGGAACGGGGGGTGCTGCGCCGGCTGGCGACCACCCCGGTGTCGCCGCTGAAGCTGCTGGGCGCGCAGCTGGCGATGTTCGGGATCACCGCGATCGCCTCGACCGCGCTGGTGCTGGCCGTCGGGCGCCTCGCCTTCGACGTGGCGCTGGCCTCGCAGTTCGGCGGCTTCGTGCTGGCGTTCCTGCTCACCACGGCCGGCATTCTCGCCATCGGCCTGTTCGTGGCGGCGGTGGTGCCCACCGGCAAGGCGGGCAGCTCGGTCGGCACGATCCTGTTCTTCCCGCTGATGTTCTTCGCCGGGCTGTGGACACCGCGCGAGGTCATGCCCGGCGTGCTGCAGCGGATCGCCGACTTCACCCCGCTCGGCGCGGGCCAGCGGGCGCTCGGCGACGCGATGACGGGCAGCTGGCCCAACCTGCTCTCGGCTACGGTTCTGGTGGGGTACGTGGCCGTGTTCGGGTTCCTCGCGGTCCGTACGTTCCGCTGGTCGTGAGCGGTCCGGGTCGTGACGGAGGTGCGGTGAAGTGACGGAAGGGTCGACCTCAGCCCGGGTGGAACGGATCATGGGCCGGCTCCCGTACGTCGCGCTGGCGGCCTCGATCGTGCTGGTGGTGGCCGGCTCCTCGGTCGGCGTTCCGCACAAGTCCTGGCTGTTCGTCGGCCTCTCCGTCCTCGCGACCGTCGGCTGGCTGGTCTGGTGGGTCGCCCTGCACCCCGCGTGGGAGCAGGACGAACGCAAGATGATCGTCTTCTTCCTCGGTCTGGCCGCCCTGATCTATCTGCTCGTCTGGACCAGTCCGCTGTTCGGCTTCTTCGCCTGGAGCGGTTACATCCTCACCACGTACGGGTTGAAGAGCTGGCGGCGGCTGGCGGCCGGCACGCTGGTCGCCGGGGCCGGCGCCGTCTCGCAGATCGGCGGCTTCCCCAGCCTCGGCGAGCCGGGCATCCTGCCCGTCTTCCTCGTCGTGCTGGCGATCAACATCGGCGTCGCCAACGTCATGATCTGGGTGACCATGTGGACCCTGGAACAGACCGAGAAACGAGCCCGCATGATCGACGAGCTGGGCGTGGCGAACGCCAAACTCGCGTCGGCGCTCAAGGAGAACGCCGGCCTGCACGCCCAGCTGCTGGCCCAGGCCCGCGAGGCCGGCGTGCTCGACGAGCGGCAGCGGATGGCCGGCGAGATCCACGACGTGCTCGCCCAGGGCCTCACCGGCATCGTCACCCAGCTCGAGGCGGCCGAGGCGGCGACGGCCCGGCCCGATGACCAGGGACGGCACCTCGACAACGCCAAGCGGCTCGCCCGTGACAGCCTCACCGAGGCGCGGCGGTCGGTGCAGGCGCTGCGACCGCAGAACCTGGAGGGTTCCGGCCTGCCCGAGGCGATCGACGAGGTCGTACGGGAATGGACCCGGGTCCACGAGGTGAACGCCGAGCTGATCACCACCGGCACCCGCCGGGCGCTGCTGCCCGAGATCGAGGCGGCGCTGCTCCGTACGGCGCAGGAAGCCCTGGCCAACGTGGCCCGGCACGCAGCGGCGGGCCGGGTCGGCCTGACGCTGTCCTACATGGAAGACGTGGTCACCCTGGACGTGCGCGACGACGGCGACGGCTTCGACCCCGCCCTGCCGCCGGTGCTGAACGCGCAGGGCGGGTACGGCCTGGCCGCGATGCGTGAGCGGCTGGCCCGCATCGCCGGCAGCCTGGAGGTCGAGTCCGAGCCCGGCAGCGGCACCGCCCTCTCGGCCTGCGTGCCGGCCATCGCGATCGGCGCCGCCGCATGATCGGCCTGGTCATCGTCGACGACCATCCCGTGGTCCGGGACGGGTTGCGCGGCATGTTCACCGGCGACAGCCGCTTCGAGGTGCTGGGCGAGGCCGGCGACGGGCGCGAGGCGCTGGCGGTGACCGGCTCCGTCGACCCCGACGTCGTGCTGATGGACCTGCGCATGCCCGGCATGGACGGCGTGACGGCCATCAAGGCGCTGGTCTCGCGCGGATCCCGGGCGCGCGTCCTCGTGCTGACCACGTACGACACCGACGCCGACGTGCTGCCGGCGATCAAGGCGGGCGCCACCGGCTACCTGCTCAAGGACGCGTCCCGCGACGAACTCTTCCGGGCCGTCGAGGCAGCCCACCGGGGCGAGTCGGTGCTCTCGCCGGCGGTCGCCGGGCGGTTGATGGGCAGCCTGCGTTCCCCGGCCCAGGAGCCGCTGAGCCAGCGCGAGCTCGAGGTGCTGAGCCTGATCGCGCGGGGCAACTCCAACAAGGAGGCCGCATCGCGCCTGTTCATCAGCGAGGCCACCGTGAAGACCCACCTGCTGCACGCGTACGCGAAACTCGGCGTCCGCGACCGGGCCGCCGCCGTGGCGGTCGCCTTCGAACGCGGCCTGCTGTAACCGGCGCCAGGCTTTCGCGAGTCCGGCCGAACGGACGCTCGAAGGTTTTGCCCGGCGAGGCTAATCCGGTCGAGCGACCGACGTTCGCCCGAAGCCGGACGAGTCCGACCTGGTGGAAGACCGTGGGATGGATGATCGGCCAGGCAGTCTTGAGCCGTTGTGACAACTTCGTGGGCCTTTGACCCGGTTGGCTGCGGTCGGAACTGATCTGATGCTTTGCACACCGCGATGGACGATCGCGGTTCGGCTCAGCGAGGAGAAGGACCCCAATGAGACACCCCCGTACGTCAGCCCTGCGGCGACGCTTCATCGCCGGGGCGGTCTGCTGCGCAGTCGCGACGGCTGTCCCGGTCACCGTCGGCGCGAGCACCGCATCGGCCGCCACCAACGACTACCGGACGGTGTCGGTGACCGCCGACGGCTCGGGCTACGTGCTGACCAACACACGCGGCGGCACGTACGCGTTCGGCGCCGTCCGGTATCGCGGGAATCCCGTCGGGTTCTCCGGCGACATCGTCGGCGTCTCGACTACCGCGGACGGGAGCGGGTACGCGGCGATCTCCAGCAAGGGACAGGTCTACGCCTACGGCTCAGTCGCCTACCGCGGCAACCCGGCCGGATTCGCCGGTGACATCGTCGGCATCTCGGTCACCGCGAACGGCTCCGGTTACGCGGCGATCTCCAGCACCGGTCAGGTCTACGCCTACGGTTCGGTGCAGTACCGCGGCAACCCGGTCGGCTACTCCGGACGGATCGCCGGCATCTCCGCCACGGCCGACGGATCGGGCTACGCAGCCATCTCCAGCACCGGTCAGGTGTACGCATACGGCACCGTCAGATATCGCGGCAACCCCACCGGCTTCACCGGTCAGATCGTCGGCGTCTCCGCCACCGCCGACGGGTCGGGCTACGCGGCCGTCTCCAGCATCGGCCAGGTGTATGCGTACGGCACCGTCGTCCACCGCGGCAACCCTGCCGGGTTCACCGGCGGCATCGCCGGCATTTCCGTGACTGGCAACGGCTCCGGCTACGCGGCCGTCTCCGGCACCGGGCAGATCTACGCGTACGGCACCGTCGCCTACCGCGGCAACGCCGACCCCGGCAGTCCCTCCGGAGGCTCGGACCTGCGCGCGACCATCGTCGCCAAAGCCCGCGCCGAGGCCGGTAACCCGGCCCGCAACCGGGAGATCGGCGGGCCCAACTGCAACTACTACACACCGGCCGACCGAGGAACCGCTTGCAGCAACGGCTGGCGCGCACAAGCGTGGTGCGCCGACTTCGCCCGCTGGATCTGGAGCCAGTCCGGCGCCCGCACCAACGGGTTGAACTCGCTGGCCAACTCGATCCAGAACACCGGCACCTGGCGATCCGGCAAGGACCTCAACGGAGTCCAGCCCGGCGACCTCGTCGGCTGGAAGTTCGGCGGCAGCACCAGCGACGACCACGTCGGTGTGGTCGTCACCGTCAACGGCAACTCCATCACCACCATCGACGGCAATTACGGCAACGCCGTCAAGACCCATCCGTTCACCCGAGGCACGAGCGACATCTCCGGATACGCCACCCCGGCCCGCTGACGCAGGCGGATTCCCTGCCCCTCGGCTCCGCACCGAGGGGCAGGAGCGCGCCGAGGTTGCCGGTCAACTGCCGGCCTGAGGATGAGTGCATCCGATCGCCGCCGGTGTCCTGCCGGCGGTGACGCGGGCACACGGGGGAGAGTGACATGAACATTCGATCGAAGGCGGCGGTCCCGTCGCCCGGTGCGGCCCAGACCGCGCGCCCGGACGGCTACGACAAGTACTTCTTCCGCTGGGACACCGCGCGCTATCGGTCGCCCGCCTACATCAGCGGTCGGCACCGGCAGCGCCTGGACCTGATCAGGGCGGGGTCAGCGCAGGTCCAATGCGGACTGGTGGTGGGTGACGGCGCCGCGCAGCGTCCCAGCCCGGTGTACGCGACCCCGATGCCGTCCATCGTCCAGTCCTCCCCGGGCGGTGGCCGAGGCTGCGGAACAGATCGAGCGCCCTCAGCTGGTGCTCGGCGGCCGCGGCGAAGGTGCCCTTCGATCTCGCCAAAATTGGTCAGCGCGCCGGCCACGCCGCTCCGGTCGCGGTGCGCTCGTGCAGTGCGAGCGCCTCCCCGTGCCACCGCGCACCGGCCGGATAGCGGGCCGAGCCGCGACTCGATCTCACCCAGATTGTTCACCGCCCGCGCCTCGCCCAGCCGGTCGCCCGCCCGGCTGTGCACGGTGCCGAGCAGGGCCACGGCCTCGCCTGCCGATCGCCGGCCGCGTAGGCGTCGGCCCTCGCATGGCCGTGGACGGCAAGTGCCTCCTGCTGGTCGGCCAGCTCGGCGACCAGCTCGGCCGGCGGCACACCGAGCCCGGCCAGCATGCGGGCCAGGGCGTCGCCCGGCTCGACCGGCCGCCCCGGGTCGTACCCCGGAGGTCGGCATAGAGCTGACCGTCGGGAAAGCGTTCCCCGGCCCGGTGTCCCCATCGGACGGCCAGAGCGGTCTTGCCCACCCCGGCCGTGCCCGCCACCGCGCAGATGATCGCCGTGATCCTGCCACCCGTCAGCACCCCGTCGAGCCGCGCCCGCCCGGTGAAGCCGGTGACGTCGGCCGGCAGCTGCGCCGGAACCGCCCGGCCCTCGGGCTCCGGCCTGGCCGCGGCGGGCGTGCTGGCCGCCGGCAGAAACGTCTCGCGCTGCGAAGCCGGCGCCCGGTTCGGGCGGGTGGGAGCGAGCGACGCGTTGAGGCGCTAACGACTGTCGCGGCGGGCCTGGCGGCGGGCGCCGGTGGCCCGGGTCGAGGCGCGCTGCTTGGGCAGGCCCGGGTGGTCGGGCTGCCGGTCGGTGCGCTGGGCGGCGCGGGTCTCGTTGCGCGGACGCGGGGGGCCCGGTGGGTCGACGTTGCCGGGCTGCCGGGCCTCGGCCAGCCGCTCCGCCCGGAGCGCCTCGACGCTGGTCCGGGCGGCCGCCGCGACCGCCTCGCTGACCCGGGCCAGCGCGTCCTCGAAGACCTCGGCCTTGGCCCGGCTGCGTGTGTTCTTCGGGTACGCCCGGCCCCGCGCGCCGATCTCGCCCACCCGGGCGGCGGCCTGGCGGCGGTACACCTTCTGATGCTTGTTGCGGGCCCGCCGAATGCGATTGTGCACTTCGAGCAGGCCGTCCTCGTCGAGCCCGGCCAGATTTCCCGGCTCGGCCTCGCGGAAAAGCATGAGCTCCGTCTCGGTCAGCGAGTTGACCATGCCCGGCAGATCGTCCATGGGCCGAGCATCCCCGCCCGCGGCCGCGACCGCCTCACCCGTTTCGGAGGAGGCGGTCGCGGCCGGCCCGCGGAGTCGCACGTCCGCGCGCCTTGGGTCATACGTCCGCGAGCCGCCCGGCGTGACCGGCCTCGGCTGCCCGCCGATACAGGACGTCCGCCTGCTCGGCGTCGCCGGCCTCGGTGCGCAGCAGACCGAGCCCGTACCAGCCGAGACCGTGGCCACCCTCGGCGGCACGCTGGAAGGCGGTCTCCGCGTACGCGCTGTCGCCCATGCCGCGCAGGATGAAGCCGAGTTCCGCGTACGCCTCGGCCGAACCGCGCAGGGCGGCCCGCTGATAGAGCCCGGCGGCTCCGGCCAGATCGCCCGCATCCCGCGCGCGGTCGGCAAACCGGAGCAGCTCATCGTCGTTCCGGGAAGTCGCTGTCATGCCTCTCTGTCGGCCGGGCTCCAGCCGAGCTGAGAAGGATTCGGGCGGGCCCCAGCCGTGCTGCGAAGGGCTCGGCCGGGCTCTGGCGGAGGTGAGAAGGGCTCTGGCGGAGGTGAGCAGGGATAGGGTCGAGCGATGTTTCCCAGCCCGCGGTGGCGGCAGTTGATCGACGAGCGGACCCGGGAAGCGGTGGCTGTGCTCGGGCGGATTCCCGGGGTGCACGGGTTCGTGGTGGGCGGCAGCGTCGGGCGCGGGGAGCCGTGGCCGATGTCGGACATCGATCTGCTGCCGGTCTACGACGATCCGGAGGCGGCAGCCGGGACGGCGGCCGGGCAGGCCGCGATGGTGGACTGGTGGGCCGGGTCGGGGCGGGCGCAGACGCTCGACCTCGCGTGGATCGCCTTCACCGTCGGCGAGGTCCGCGCGGTGATGGCGGCGGGGGCCGAGGCGCTGGCCGAGCGGGTCGCGGCGGACCGCCGGTGGTTTCACGGGATCGACAAGGCGTACGGCGGGCGGGCCGGCGATCCGGACGACGAGTTGACCGGCGGGTTCGTGGCGTGGCTGACCGAGCTGCGGTTTCACCCGGCCGTGGTGGCCGCGCGCCTCGCGCAGTGGCGGCAACAGGCGCTGGCGGCGGCCGAGCTCACGGCCGACCCGGACGAGGCGACCGCGACGAACAATCTCCGGGAGTCGGCGCGCGCGGTGCGCATGCTCGTGCTGGAGGGCTGGGGTGAGCGCCTGGGGTCGATGGGGCGCGAGTGGACCCGGTTCGAGCGGCTGGCCGACCGGCACGGTCAGCGCGGGCTGGCCGATCGGATCGCCGTGCTGGCCGGGGCCGACGTGCCGACGGCGACCAGGCGGGCCGAGGTCGCGCCGCTGTGGCTGCGGGAGCGGATCGAGCTGTGCTGGGCGGCCCGGCAGGCCGTCGGCGAACAGGTCACCGAGGGCGAGAACGCCCGGGATCAACACGCCGCGTACGCCTTGCATGTGGCCCGGAAGCGGCCCGATCTGGACGGGCCGTGGACCGGCACGCCCGAGCCTCGCCTCGACCCGTACCGGTCAGATCTTCGGCGAGTGATCGAGCTGACGGCCGGTGGGGTATAAGACAGCCAGCAAAGACTGCCAACCGAAGGATTCACCGTGAGCGACGAACCGCTGTACTCGATGCTGGGTTTCAACGACTCGGAATGGGGGCTGCTCGTCGGCCTGCCGCAGTCGGTGCTCACCGCGGCCAGTGCCGCCACCCCCGACAGCACCCGCAAGACCCGGGCCGAGACGGCGGCCGGGATCGACGTGATCTCGGACGCCCGGGCGTCGGCCAGCCCGCTGGTCGCGGCCGTGGCCGGGGCCATCGTGTCCCGGTCGGGCGACCCCGAGCTGGGTGAGGAGCCTCCGGTCATCGAGCCCAGCGACCCCATCGCGTACGCCGAGGACGTGCTCGGCCGGGCCGCCGAGGCCAACGCTCTGCTGGTCGCCAAGGCCGAGCAGGCCGATGCCGAGACCTACAAGCACTGGCTCGTCGAGATCGCCGAGAGTGTCGTCGGCGCCGCCTCGACCGGCGGTGTCCTCGGCCTCGGCGGCGAGACCGTCACCGACAGCGAACGCGCCTTCCGGGACGATCTCGCCAAGATCTTCTCCGACTGATCCGGTGGCGTGCCCGTCGTGCCGCACCACGGCACGCCGGGTGCGCCGCACCGGGCCGCCCGGACGTAGGGTCGGATGATGGTCGTCGACGAGTACGTGCGGGCCCGGCCGGCCGCTGCGCTCGGGGCCTACGTCGAGTCGTACTCGGGATATCGCCAGCGCGGCGTCGCGCCGATGCGTCACCTCGGGCTGCCCTCGCCGTACCTGACGATGATCCTGACCCTGGACGAGCCGCTGGTCATGGCCGCTCATCCCGACCCGGGGCAGCGGCCGGGAAGTTACGACGCGCTGGTCGGCGGGCTGCACCTGACGCCCGCGGTGATCGTGCACGACGGGCGGCAGTCCGGGGTACAGGTGGCGTTACGGCCGCTGGGCTGCCGGGCGCTGCTGGGTGTTCCGGCCGCCGAACTGGCCGGCTCGGACGTGGACGCGGCGGCGGTGCTGGGCGAGGCCGCTGTGGCCGGGATCCGCGAACGACTCTGCTCCGCGCCGGACTGGCCGAGCCGGTTCGCGCTGCTCGACGACGCCCTCCGGGTCAGGCTGGCGCACAACCCGGTCCGGCCCGAGATCACGTACGCCTACCAGCGCATCGTCCGGGGCACACCGGTGCGGAACGTGGCCGCCGAGGTCGGCTGGAGCGACCGGCACCTGACCAACCGCTTCCGGGCCGAGGTCGGGCTGCGCCCCAAGGAGACGGCCCGCGTGGCCCGCTTCGACCGTGCCCGTCGTGCCCTGCACCCCGGGGCGCTCATCGCCGAGGTCGCGGCCGCGCACGGCTACGCCGACCAGTCCCACCTGGTACGCGAGTTCCGCGCGCTGGCCGGCTGCACCCCGTCCGAGTGGATCGCCGACCAGTTCGATTTCATCCAAGCCGTACGGCTCGAGCCCGCGCACGATGGGGCACATGACTGATGCGAAGACACCGCCACCGCAGGTGTGGCCGACCCTGCGGGCCACCGACGCCCGCGCCCTGATCCGTTTCCTCGTCGACGCGTTCGGCTTCGAGGAGGTGGCCGTGCACGGCAGTGGCGACCGCGTCGAGCACGCCGAGCTGGCCTGGCCGCTCGGCGGCGGCATCATGCTCGGTTCCGACCGCGGCGGGCCGGACGACGCGTGGCCGCTCAAGCCGGGCACGTTCGGCTGCTACGTGGTGGCCGACGACATCGACGCCCTGCACGACCGGGCAGCCAAGGCCGGCGCCGAGATCCTCCAGGCCCCGTACGACACCGACTACGGCTCCCGCGACTTCCGGGCCCGCGACCCGGAGGGCAACCTGTGGTCGTTCGGGACCTACCGGGGTGAGCCCCGCCGCTGAACAGCCGCGGTGCTCTGTTGCGTCGCAGCCCACGTGGCCAGCAGTTCCAAGCCGTCGCCGGACGGCGTTCCCGGCTCGGCGGAGTAGGTCACCACCGTCAGCGCCCGGTCGCCGGCCAGGGTGAGCGCCTCGAAGTCCAGGTCCAGGTCACCGATGGCCGAGTGCCGGAACCGTTTGCTGCCGTGCCGGTGCACGTAGACGTCCTGAGCCGCCCACCAGCCGCGGAACGGCTCGCTGCGCATGGACAACTCACCGATCAGGCTCATCAGGTGCTGGTCGTCCGGGTGCTGGGCGGCGGTCATGCGCAGCGCGGCGACGGCGGAGCGGGCGATCTGCGCCCAGCCCGGGTAGAACGCCGGGGCATGCGGGTTCAGAAAGGTGAACCGCATCGAGTTGACCGGCAGCGCCGGGTTCGCGGCGAACATCGGCGCGTACAGAGCCGCCCCGAGCGGGTTCACGGCGATGATGTCGAAGCGGTGGTTACGCAGGAACGCGGGCGCCCCCGTCATGGAATCGAGCATGCGGCGGACGGACGGCCGGATCGCCGGGGCGCTGTCGCGGCGTACCCGGGCGCGGGCCGGCGCGGGACCGGCTGCGCGGGCCAGGTGGTACAGGTGCTCGGTCTCGGTCTCGTCGAGCCGGAGCGCGCGGGCCACAGCGTTCAGGACGCTGTCGGAGGCGCCGGCCAGATTGCCGCGCTCCAGCCGCGTGTAGTACTCGACGCTGACGCCGGCGAGGGCAGCGACCTCACCGCGGCGCAGCCCGGCGACCCGGCGGTGTTTGCTGAGGTCAGGCCGGGTACCGCCTGGGGGAAGGGCGCGGCGGGAGCAGCGGATCCTGACACACGACTACACGGAGGAGACATCATGCGTACCGCGAAGCTCGGCGCACTCGAGGTCGGCCGGATCGGCCTGGGCGCGATGGGGATGTCGCACGGCTACAGCGGCGCCGGGAGCGACGACGCCGAATCCATCCGGACCGTTCACCGGGCGATCGACCTCGGCGTCACCCTGATCGACACGGCCGAGGTCTACGGCCCGTACGTCAACGAGGAGCTGGTCGGCAGGGCGCTGCGGGGCCGCCGCGACCGGGTGGTGCTGGCGACCAAGTTCGGCCTGATCTCGCACACCGGACGAGGCGCCGGCAAGGCGGACAGCAGCCCGGACAGCATCCGTACGGCGGTGGAGGGCTCGCTGAAGCGGCTGGGCACCGACCACATCGACCTGTACTACCAGCACCGCGTCGACCCGGACACGCCGATCGAGGACACCATGGGCGCCCTCGCCCAGCTCGTGACCGACGGCAAGATCCGATACGTGGGCCTGTCCGAGGCCTGGGCCGGCACCATCCGCCGGGCGCACGCCGTGCACCCGGTCACGGCGCTGCAGTCGGAGTACTCGCTGTGGACCCGCGACCAGGAGGAGATCCTGCCGCTGCTGCGGGAGCTCGGCATCGGCCTGGTCGCCTACTCGCCGCTGAGCCGGGGCTTCCTCACCGGCGCCCTGCGCACCCCGGCCGACGTCGAGAAGCTGGACGACAACGACTTCCGCAAGAACCACCCGCGCTTCACCGGCGAGAACTTCCAGCGCAACGTGCGCCTCGCCGACCAGGTGCGGGCGGTGGCCGACCAGGTGGGCGCCACCTCGGCCCAGGTGGCGCTGGCCTGGCTGCTCGCCCAGGGTGACGACATCGTGCCCATCCCCGGCACCAAGCGGGTCAGCCGGGTCGAGGAGAACGCCGCCGCCGACGCCGTCACGCTGACGCCCGACCAGATCGCGACCCTCACCGCGCTGCCCGTGGCCGAGGGTGGCCACCACACCGAGGAACAGATGAGAATGATCGAGCGCTGAGTCGCAGCGCGCGTCTTCTCGGGGGAGCCGCATGACCGACACCCTGCGATCCGACGTCGTGCCGTTCCGGCAGGCGGTCAGGATGTGGTTCCTGATCTCGTTGCAGACCTTCGGCGGGCCCGCCGGGCAGATCGCCGTCATGCAGCGTCACCTGGTGGACGACCGGCGCTGGATCGGGCAGAAACGCTTCCTGCACGCGCTGAACTACCTGCATGCTGCTGCCCGGCCCCGAGGCCCAGCAACTGGCCATCTACGTCGGCTGGCTGCTCAACGGCCTGCGGGGCGGGCTGGTCGCCGGCACCCTGTTCGTCCTGCCGGGCGCCGTGGCCCTGCTCGCGCTCTCGGCCGTCTACGTCGCGTTCGGCGACACCACCGTGGTCGCGGGGATCTTCGCCGGTCTCGCCCCGGCCGTCGTCGCGGTCGTCGCCCAGGCCGTCTGGCGGGTCGGCAACCGCGCGTTGACCAGCCGCGTCCTGCTCGGCCTGGCCGTCGCCGCCTTCATCGCGCTGGCCGCCTTCGCGGTGCCCTTCCCGGTCGTCATCGGAGTCTCCGGAGCGATCGGCTGGGCCCTGCACCGCTGGCGCCCACAACCGGCCGGGAAGTCCGGCGGGCACGCCGCCGCACAGGACGGACCGCCGCCTCTGATCGCTGACGATGCGCTGCACCACGACCAGCCATCGACCCGCCGCGCGCTGAAGATCCTGGTCGTGGGGCTGGTCGTCTGGTTCCTGCCGGTCGCCGCCGTCGCTTCGCTCACCGGCGTGCACAGCATCTACACCCAGCAGGGGCTGTTCTTCTCCGGCACCGCGGTGATCACCTTCGGCGGCGCGTACGCCGTCCTCGCGTACGTCGCCCAGCGCGCCGTCGAGCACTACGCCTGGCTCTCCGCCGGAGACATGGTCCGCGGCCTGGCTCTCGCCGAGTCGACTCCCGGCCCGCTCATCATGGTCGTCCAGTTCGTGGCGTTCCTCGGCGCCTATCACCATCCAGGGCCGCTCGACCCCTGGGTCGCCGGGGTGGTCGCCTCGCTGCTGACGACGTGGGTCACCTTCGTGCCGTGCTTCCTGTTCATCCTGCTCGGCGCCCCGTACGTCGAACGCCTGCGCGGCAATGAGAGCCTGTCGGCCGCGCTGACCGGCATCACCGCCGCCGTCGTGGGCGTCATCGCGCAGCTCGGCCTCTACTTCGCCGTGCACACGCTCTTCGAGCGCACCCACCTGATCACCGGCGGGCCGCTGCACCTGCAGCTGCCCGACCTCACGTCGGTACGGCTGGTTCCCGTGGTCATCGCCGTCATCGCCGCCGCGCTCGTCTTCCGGTGGAAGTGGCCGGTGCTCCGTGTGCTCGGCGTCAGTGCCCTGCTCGGCCTGATCGCCGGTCTGGCCGGTCTGCCGGGCGCGTGAGCACCCCGTCGGTGGTCACTGGGCGGTGAGCAGCTCGTTCTCGATGACGACCGGGACCGACAGGGTCTTGTAGCCGACCTCGTCGAACAGGACGGTCATCCGTTCCTCCTCATAGCCCATCACCGTGCCCGGGCCCCACTCGCCGTGGCGGACCTTGGCGTGTACGGGGAACGGCTCGTCGGTGGTGGCCTCGACCGTCTCGGCGGCGGTGCCCTCGGCGCAGTTGTCGCAGTGGCCGCACGGCTGGGCCAGGTCTTCGCCGAAGTAGGCCAGCAGGGTCTGCGTACGGCAGGCCCGGGTCTCGGCGAAGCCTCGCATCATGTCGGTGCGGGACCGGGAAACGACCTGTTGACGCTCGTGTTCCTTGACCGCGGCGGTGGCTGCGGCGGCGGGCAGGGGAGCGAAGACCGGCACCGTGAGTTTGCTGCCACGGCCGGTGGTCACCGCGCCGACCTGTTCGAGCAGGTTGAGGTACGAGCCGAGTTTGCGCGGGCCCAGCCCGGTGGCCTCCTTCAACTCGGTCTTGGTCTTCGGGCCCGAGCGCACCGCCGCCGCCAGCTCGCGCAGCTCGACCTCGTCGGGGGAGCCGCCGGTGAAGAAGCGCTGGATCGCCTCGTCCTCGGAACGCCACAGCAGCAGCGCCTGCGCGGGGTCGTCGTCGCGGCCGGAACGGCCGATCTCCTGGAAGTAGCTGTCGGGGGAGTCGGGCAGGGCCATGTGGGCGACCCAGCGGATGTTCGCCTTGTCGATGCCCATGCCGAACGCCGACGTCGCCACCATGATGTCGACCTTGTCGGCGGTGAAGGTCTCGTGCTTCTGTTCGCGGGCGCCCGCGGCCATGCCGCCGTGGTAGAAGTCGGCCGGGTAGCCGGCGTCGGTCAGGCGCTCGGCCAGTTCCTCGGCCGCCCGCCGGGTGGCGACGTAGATGATGCCAGGGCGCGGCGCCGAGTCGAGCAGGGCCGTCAGCTTGCGCCAGCGGTAGTTCTCGTCCGGGCAGTACGCCACCTCGAGGAAGAGGTTCCTGCGGTCGAGTCCGGAGACGTGGATCTCGGGGTTGTCCAGGTGCAGGCGCTCGATGATGTCGTCGCGGACCGGTGGCGAGGCGGTCGCGGTCAGCGCGAGCACCGGCGGCCGGCCGATGCCCTTGATGAGGTCGCCCAGGGCCAGGAACTCGGGGCGGAAGTCGTGGCCCCAGGCCGAGATGCAGTGCGCCTCGTCCACGGCGACCAGGCCGGGGCGCAGCGACTTGACCTCGGCCATCCGCTCGGGGTCGCTGAGCTGTTCGGGCGTGATGAACAGGAACTCGGCGCGACCGGCGCGGATCTCCGCGATCGCCTCGCGCTGCTGCGCCGGCGTCTCGGCCGAACTGACCCGCACCGCGCGGATCTTCGGGTCGTCGCGCTCGTTGAGGGCGGCGATCTGGTCCTGCTGCAGAGCCAGCAGCGGTGAGATCACCACGGTCGGGCCGGGCAGCAGGACGGCCGGGATCTGATAAATCGCCGACTTGCCGGCGCCGGTGGGCAGCACGACGAGGGCGTCGCGGCGCCGCAGCACGGCGCGCATCGGCTTGAACTGGCCCGGCCGCAGCGAAGGCCACCCGAAGTGGCGCCGGGCGACCTTGCGCAGGCGTGGTCCGTACACGGGAATCTTCATCGAGCGGCCAAGGTGCCCGGCCGCCGCTGTGGGCAAACGCTCACGACTGCTTCGGCAGGATCTCGTTCTGGTACAGGTCGAAAAGGCCCTGGTAGTTCGGCCCGGTGTTGGCCACGTAGACCTCGTCGAAGCCGGCCTGGCGGTACTTGTCGAGCATCTCGACGTGCTTCTGCGGGTCGTTGCCGCACACGAAGGACTCCTTGACCATGTCCTGGGTGACGAGCTGGGACGCCTGCTCGAAGTGCTTCGGCGTGGGCAGCACCTGCGAGAGTTCGCCCGGCACACCGGCGTTGGGCCACTTCTCGTACGCGATCCGGGCCCCTTCGTCCTCGGTGGACGCGAACGCGGCCTTGAAGCCGGCCTGCGCGATCTTCGACCCGCCCCCGCCCGCGCGGAACTTCGACACCAGTTCGCCGTCGGGCATCGTGCTCACGTAGCCGTCGCCGATGCGGGCCGCGACCTCCACCGCCTTGGGCCCGAAGCCGGAGATGTAGATGTCGGGCGGCGTGTCCGGCAGCGTGTAGATGCGCGCGTTCTCGACCGTGTAGTGCTTTCCGCGGTACGAGTAGTTGTCGCCCCGCCACAGGCCACGCATGATCTCGACGGCCTCCTCGAGCATCTCCAGCCGTACGTCGGCCTCGGGCCAGGCGTCGCCGAAGATGTGCTCGTTGAGGGCCTCACCGGTGCCGATCCCGAGCCGGAACCGGCCCTGGGTGAGCACCGCGCTGGTGGCCGCGGCCTGCGCGATGACCGCCGGGTGGATGCGGACGGTGGGGCAGGTGACCGCGGTGGTGATCGGCAGGCTGGTCGCCTCGCTGAGCGCGCCGATCATCGACCAGACGAACGCGCTCTGGCCCTGGGCGTCGACCCACGGGTGGTAGTGGTCCGAGATCCACAGACCGGTGAAGCCGGCGCGCTCGGCTCCGCGGGCCTGCTCGAGCAGCTCGGCCGGGGTGTATTCCTCGCAGGACAGGAAGTATCCGATATGCATGCGCCGGGAATTACCCCTATTTCTTACCCCCGAACATGCGGCGGATGGCCCAGATGAGCAGCAGAAACGCCAGGGCGACGCCGAGCAGGCGGACGGCGTGCACCTCGGACCAGTCGACCTCGGCGGCAGCGAGCACGGTGGGGGTCACCCCCGCATGCTATCGAGCAGGCTTAACCCAGAGCTAATAGAAAGGTTTGTTGACTGAAACAGGCCGGGGGTGTGACCATGGGATCCGCACAACGGGGGACGCGCTCTCCAGCAGCGCGCTGAAACGTCACCGGAGGTACGGGGGCCCATGCCGAACCATGGCGAATTGCCGGAACTCGCCGCGAGGGTGCTTCAGCCGGGATTCGCCGGCACCACCGCGCCCGACTGGGTCCGGCGGTGGCTCGGCGAAGGTCTCGGCGGCGTCGCGCTGTTCGCGCGCAACGTCGAGTCGCCGGCTCAGGTCGCGGCGCTGACCGCCCAGCTGCGGGCCGAGCGGCCGGACGTGCTCGTGGCGATCGACGAGGAGGCCGGCGACGTCACCCGGTTCGAGTCGCGGCTCGGCAGCTCCCGGCCCGGCAACCTCGCCCTGGGCGCGATCGACGACGTCCGGCTGACCGAGGAGGTCGCCCACGACCTGGGCTGCGACCTCGCCAACGCCGGCATCACGCTCGACTACGCGCCCGACACCGACGTCAACAGCAACGCGGCCAACCCGGTCATCGGCGTCCGTGCCTTCGGCGCCGAGGCCCAGCTGGTGGCGCGCCACTCCGCCGCGTTCGTACGCGGCCTCCAGTCGGCCGGCGTCGCCGCCTGCGCCAAGCACTTCCCCGGTCACGGCGACACCAGCGTCGACTCGCACCACGACGTCCCGTTGATCGACCGCGACCGCGCGCAGCTCGAGGAGTGCGAACTGGTGCCGTTCCGGGCTGCCATCGCGGCCGGCGTGCGGGTCGTCATGACCGGGCACCTGCTCGTTCCCGCGTACGACGCGGAGCTGCCGGCCACGCTGAGCCGTCCCATCCTCACCGGACTGTTGCGCGAGGAGCTCGGCTTCGACGGGCTGATCGTCACCGACGGCATCGAGATGCAGGCCGTGCGCCGCCGCTACGGGCTGGCCGGCGCCACCGTCCGGGCCCTCGCGGCCGGGGTGGACGCCATCTGCGTGGGCGGCGACCACGCCGACGAGCAGACCGCGGCGCTGCTGCGCGACGCCATCGTGGCCGCGGTGCGGTCGGGCGAGCTGCCGGAGGAGCGCCTGCGCTCGGCCGCGGCCCGGGTGCGCCGCCTCGGCGAGTGGACCACCGCCACCCAGACCGCCACCGGCGCGCGGGCCGTCGCCGACTCCACCCCCGAGGTGACCGTGCTGAGCCACACCGCGAGTGTCGGCTTCGACGCGGCCCGCCGCGCCGTCCGGGTCACCGCCACCGCCGACGGCGCCGGCCGGCTGCCGGTCGACGGCCCGGCCCACGTCGTGGAGTTCGCCCCGCCGCGCAACATCGCCATCGGCGCCGAGACCCCGTGGGGCCTGGGCGCGCCCCTCGACGACCTGCTGCCCGGAACCACCTCGGTGCGGCTGACCGAGGACGACCTCGGCGCCGATCCGGTGGCGACCGTGCTCGACGGCTCGGCCGGCCGCCCGCTGGTGCTGGTGGTGCGGGACGTGCACCGGCACGCCTGGCTGGCCGACGTGCTCGGCGCCGTGCTGGCCCGGCGGCCCGACGCGGTCGTGGTCGAGATGGGCGTGCCCGAGACGGTGCTGGGTGCGGTGCACATCGCGACCTACGGCGCCACCCGTGCCTGCGGGCGGGCCGCCGCCGAGCTGATCGCGGGCACCCGGGTGCCCGCGCCGGCGCCGCAGCCCCTGGCGGCATGAGACTCCGGTCGCCGGCGGTCAGGGCGGGGGGCTCGGCCGCCGGCGACCGGTTCCCGTCCCGATGATCGTCAGTCCTCGATGATGTCGTCGTACCCGGGGTGCTCGGCGACGTACTTGGCGAAGAACGGGCACGCGGGATAGACACGGGCGCCCTGGGCGCGCAGCGCGTCGAGCGTGTGCTCGGCCAGCACGTTGCCCAGGCCCTGGCCACGGAAGCGCCGGTTGATCTCGCTGTGGGTCACGACCGTGACGCCGTCGCGCACCCGGTAGGCGGCGAAGCCGGCCACGTCGTCGCCGATCCTCAGCTCGTAGCGCTGCTGGGCGGGATTGTCGCGCACATCGACGTCGCTCATCGGCTCAGCTTAGGGTCGCGCGGGCCCCGTACGCTGGAAGGGTGTTGAAACCCACGCAACGCCTAGCCGTCGTCCTCAGCTCGGCCACCCTGCTCGGCGCGCTCCTCGCCGGATGCAGCAGTGACAACGTGAGCTGCGGCCTCGACCAGTGCACTGTCTCGATCGACCGCGAAACCAACGCGAGCGCGAGTTTCCTGGGTGTGGAGGCCAAGTTCATCAGCGCCGACGCCGACACCGTGACGCTCGACGTGGCCGGCGAGCAGATCAGCCTGACCAAGGGCCAGCAGGCGGTCGAGGTCGCCGGGCTGCAGGTTTCGCTGGACAGCGTGACCAGCGACAAGATCGGCCTGGAGGTCTCGCGCGCATAACAGAGGCCCCTCCGGCGCGTCCCGGGTTTGAGAAAACCCGGGACGGGTCATTTCATCGGCATGACATCCGCCGCCTCGAACGTCAAGGGCTCCGCCTCGCGGGCCGCCGACAGCAAGCCGCTCGAATATCTTGCCCGGGGCGGCTTCATCGGCTACGGCATCATCCACCTTCTCTTCGCCTGGATCGCCTTCCAGGTGGCCTTCCAGGGCTCGTCGCAGGAGAGCGACCAGTCCGGTGCGCTGCAGTCGCTGGCCGGCAACGGCTTCGGCAAGACGCTTCTCGTCGTGATCGCGGTCGGCATGATCGCGATGGCCATCTGGCAGGCCTTCGAGGCCGCCATCGGCGAGAGTGGCGAGCAGGACCGCGCCGCGATGGCCGAGCGCGTCCTCTCCGGCGCGCGCGCCATCCTCTACCTCTACCTGGCCTGGATCGCCATCAAGGTCGTCCAGGGCTCCAACGCCTCGATGGGCGACAAGTCGCAGAGCCAGACCTCGAGCATCATGGACAACACCGGCGGACGCTGGCTGATCGGCCTGGTCGGCCTCGTGGTGGTCGGCATCGGCGTCGGGATGGCCATCTACGGCTACAAGAAGAAGTTCACCAAGCACCTCAAGACCGGCGAGATGGCGCCCGGCACCCGTAAGCCGATCATCCGCCTGGGCATGGCCGGCTACATGGCCAAGGGCACGGCGTACGCCATCGCGGGCATCCTGGTGATCATGGCCGCGGTGAACTACGACCCCGAGAAGGCCCGTGGGCTCGACGCGGCGCTGAAGACGCTCGCCGGCAACTCGTGGGGCGTGTGGCTGCTCGGGTTGATCGCCCTGGGTATCGCGGCCTTCGGCGTCTACTGCATCGCACAGGCCAAGTACCGGAAAGTGTGAGCAACCTCTGACCTTCGTGCGGGAACGTTGCGGGTGCCGGTGACCAGGGCAAGCTGGGTCGCTGGTACCCGCATTTTCGTGCGAAGGAGAGACACGTGCCCAGCACTGTGAAGGCCCTGCTCACCGTATTGGTGGCGGCGGGGCTGGCGATCGCGCTGGTCCTGGTCGTGCATTGGGTGCTGGTGCGCCTCGGCCGCAAATCGGACCTGGCGGCCGATCTGGCCCGCACCGCGCACAAGCCGTTCCTGGTGACCATGACGCTGTTCGCGATCCAGCAGGCGCTCCGCGCCGCCGCGGGGGAGTTCCCCGGTCGTGGGGGCGTGCTGCACGCGCTCGTCATCTGTTTCATAGCCGCCTTCGCCTGGCTGGTGGCCGCGTTCGTGCTCGTGCTGGAGGACGCGGCGCTGTCCCGCTGGCGCACCGACGTGCCGGACAACCTCAAGCGCCGCCGCTTCAAGACCCAGGTGGTGATGATCCGCCGCCTCACCGTGGCCACGATCGTCGTGCTCACCCTGGGCGTCGTGCTGATGACCTTCCCCGGCGTCCGGGCGCTGGGCGCGAGCGTGCTGGCCTCGGCCGGCGTGATCAGCGTGATCGCGGCGCTGGCGGCCCAGAGCACTCTCGGCAACGTCTTCGCCGGTTTGCAACTCGCGTTCAGCGACGCCGTCCGGGTCGACGACGTGGTGGTCGTCGAGGGGGAGTGGGGCCGCATCGAGGAGCTCACGCTCACCTACGTCGCGGTGCAGATCTGGGACGACCGGCGGCTGGTCCTGCCGACGTCCTACTTCACGACCAAGCCGTTTCAGAACTGGACCCGCTCGTCCTCGGCCGTGCTGGGCACCGCCGAGGTCGACGTCGACTGGTCGACCGAGGTCGAGCCGCTGCGCGCCGAGTTGCGAGCCACCTGCGAGGGCTCCGAGCTGTGGGACGGCCGGGTCTGCGTGTTGCAGGTGACCCAGGCGACCGGCGGCATGGTGCGGCTGCGGGCCCTGGTCAGCGCGAGCGACGCGCCCTCGCTGTGGGACCTGCGCTGCCTGGTGCGCGAGCGGCTGGTGACCTTCATCTGGGCCCACCAGCGCGACGCTCTGCCGCGCTACCGGGCCGATCTGGCCGGCGGCACGCGACCGGTCGCGACCGCGCCCCGCTCGGCGCCGCGGAGCGACTCGGACGACAGCCGTTTCTACAGCGGCGAGGACGGCGAGGAACGCCACGCGAACTTCGCCGGGCCGGAGGAGACGGTGCCCGTCCCGGCCAACCGCTGATCCGTTCTGGCGGGTTTCCCGCAGCAGGATTGACGCGCCGGTGATCAGGGCATAAACCCGTCACAGGGGAAAGGAGGACTCCATGGCCGATGTTCTGAACGGCCGCCAGCCCAGCACAGGCGCCGATCAGTCCACATCCGAGTTGGTGCAGCGCGCGAGCGAGCAGATCAGTCGTCTCGTCCGCGACGAGATCGCGCTGGCCAAGGCCGAGCTGGCCGAGAAGGGCAAGCATGCCGGTATCGGCATCGGCCTGTTCGGTGGCGGCGGGGTTCTCGCCATGTACGGCGTCGGCGCCCTCGTGGCCACCCTGATCATCATCTTCGATCTGTTCCTGCCGCTCTGGCTGGCCGCCCTGATCATCACGGTCGCGCTCTTCGCGCTCGCCGGTGTTCTCGCCCTGATCGGCAAGAACCAGGTGTCGAAGGCCGTGCCCCCCGAACCCTCGGCCGCCATGCAGAGCGTCAAGGCCGACGTCGACGAGGTCAAGCAGGCCGTGGAACGAGGACGGGCATGAGCGAGAAGAACGGTTCGCCGGAGCCGAAGCCGTCGATCGACGAGCTGCGCGCCGAGATCAAGCAGACGCGGGCCGAGCTCGGCGAGACGGTGCAGGCCCTCGCGGCCAAGGCCGACGTCAAGGCCCGAGCCAAGGAGCAGGTCGAGCAGACCAAGCAGAAGGTCAAGGCCCAGGCCGTCGAGGCCACTGAGCGGGTACGCGGCGCGGCCGTGGCAGCCGCGGGCGCGGTCAGCGGCAAGGTGCACGAGGCCGCCGACCGGACGTCCGAGAAGGCGCACGGTGCGGCCGAGCTGACCGTGGCCAAGGCCGACGAGTTCGACGTCCGCGAGAAGGTGCGGAACAGCTCGGTTCCGCTTCCTCTGGTCGTGGCCGGAGTGGTGGCACTGGTCGGGATCATTCTGATCGTTCGAGGGAGGCGCCGGTGAGCGGCAAGGTTTCGAAGCTGGCCTACAAGCCGGTCGGGTTGCTGCTCGGCATCGGCGCCGGCACGGTCGCGGGCTTCGTGTTCAAGGAGGTCTGGAAGCTGGCCGGCAACGACGACGACGCACCCAACGCAACCGATGAGGATCGGGGCTGGGGCGAGGTTCTCGTGGCGGCCGCTCTGCAAGGCGCTATCTTCGCTCTCGTGAAGGCGGCCGTCGATCGCGGTGGCGCTGTTGGCGTACGGAAACTGACTGGTCAATGGCCTAACTGAAGTTAGGTTTACAGTCGTTGGTCCCTCACCTCGCGAGAGCGAAGTGGGGGGCCTTTTCCATATCTGCGGACGACTATTCGATTCGCTCCGGGGGCAGCTTTGCGACCGGTTTTTCAGGTACAGTGTGCCCAGTTTTTGCGTATGTGGTTCGCTGCTTCGCCCGATCAAGGGAAACCGGCCTACCGGCCGGGGTCGTGAGACCAGGCGGATGGGACGTCCTCTGAAAGGCCGCCTCACGGCGCCGCTGCTCGAAAACGGTCATCGGCCCAGGGGTAGCAAGGGTCGGCATTTTCAGAAGGAGAGTTCAGCATGGCGCAAGGAACCGTGAAGTGGTTCAACGCAGACAAGGGCTTCGGCTTCATCACCGTCGACGGCGGGGGTGCTGACGTGTTCGTCCACTTCTCGGCCATCCAGACGAGCGGTTACCGCACGCTGGAGGAGAACCAGCGGGTCGAATTCGAGATCGCCCAGGGCCAGAAGGGCCCGCAGGCGGAGCAGGTTCGCCCCCTCTGAGTGACCACGCCGGTCCTGGGCCGGCTGCCGATCGCCTGGCGGAGGTCGGCTACGACGCGAAAGCCCCCGCATCGAACCGGATGCGGGGGCTTTGTCACGCTCGCCGGCGTCTGTTCAATTGTCTTACATTTTGCCGGGATCGCCGAGAGGCGACTGGTGAATGATGGCAAGGGCTTCGGCACGTTTCGCGCGCGATCGCGATCGTTCCCCCAGAATGATCAAAATCAGTCCGGCGATGGCCACTACCGGACCGATCACGGCCCAGATTCCAGTTCCGCTCATTCGGCTGTCGGTGACAATGTCGAGCCCTTGCAGCGTCCACAGAGCGCCGACGACGACGGCCAGCACCCCGAGTGCCATCGGGAGCCACCCGTGCAGCTTCTTGAGAGCCGGCTCATTCACCATTTGTCGTGCACCTGCGGGCGGACCAGCTCGTCGTAGACCTCGCGGACGCCGGCCTTCACCTCGTCGCTCAGCGGCGGCAGCCCGGCCACAGCCGCGTTGCCCTGAGCCTGCCCGGGGTTGCGGGCGCCGGGGATGACCACGGTGACGCCGGCCTGGTCGAGCACCCAGCGCAGCGCGAACTGAGCCATGGTGAAGCCCTCGGGCACCAGCGGACGCAGCCGCTTGACCGCCTCGAGCCCGGTCGCGAAGTCGACGCCGGAGAACGTCTCGCCGACATCGAACGCCTCGCCGTGCCGGTTGTAGTTGCGGTGGTCGTCGGCGGCGAACGTGGTGTGCTCGTCGTAGCGGCCGGACAGCAGCCCGCTGGCCAGTGGCACGCGGGCGATGATGCCCACCCCGGCCTCGGCGGCCGCCGGCAGTACCCGCTCGAGCGGCTTGAGCCGGAACGCGTTGAGGATGATCTGGACGCTGGCGGTGCCCGGGCGGGCGATCGCGGCCAGCGCCTCGTCGACC
This sequence comes from Paractinoplanes polyasparticus, assembly GCF_019710575.1. Taxonomy (GTDB): domain Bacteria; phylum Actinomycetota; class Actinomycetes; order Mycobacteriales; family Micromonosporaceae; genus Actinoplanes; species Actinoplanes polyasparticus. The sequence continues at coordinate 94,379 of NZ_JAHWFK010000022.1, forward strand.
TTCTCGACGCTCACGCCGTACGCCTTGACGCGCTTCTCGGCCACGAGCGTGTCGAGGGCGTCGTAGACCTCGCCGGACGAGAACACCGGCGTCGGCGGGCAGTGCAGCTGCACCAGGTCGAGCGTCTCGACGCCGAGGTTGGCCCGGGACCGGTCGGTCCACGCGCGGAAGTTGTCGAGGGTGTAGTTGCCGGGCTCCTGAGCCACCCGCCGGCCCATCTTGGTGGCCACGGTCAGCTGCGGTTTGTCCTTGATGAAGGAGCCGATGATCTGTTCGCTGCGGCCGTCGCCGTAGACGTCGGCGGTGTCGATGAACGTGACACCGGCGTCGACCGCGGCCTGCAGGGTCTGGTGAGCGTCGGCTTCGCTCACGTCGCCCCAGTCGGCGCCGAGCTGCCACGCGCCGAGGCCGACCACGCCGACCGTCCGTCCCATCCTGCCGAAAGTGCGTTTCTCCACGGGTAGTGACCCTACTCGTCGCACGGTACGGTGGCAGCAAGACGTACGTACGGTTTGGGAGGTTGACCATGTGGGATCCGGCCGTCTACCGGCGCTTCGGCGCCGAGCGCTCGCGTCCGTTCTTCGACCTGGTCGCCCGGGTCGGCGCCAGGCAGCCGCGCGCGGTCGTCGATCTGGGCTGCGGGCCCGGTGAGCTCACGCTGAGCCTGGCCGAACGCTGGCCGGGGGCTCGGCTCACCGGCATCGACTCCTCGCCCGAGATGATCGGCAAGGCGTCGGCCCACGGCGGTCCGGCCGAGTTCCGCACCGGCGACGTTCGCGACTGGCGTCCCGGGCCCGACACCGACGTGCTCGTCACCAATGCCACGCTGCAATGGGTGCCCGAACACCGTGAGCTGCTCGCCCGCTGGGCCCGCGAGCTGCCGCCCGGGGCCTGGCTCGCGATGCAGGTGCCGGGCAACTTCGGCGCGCCCTCCCACGTGCTGCTGCGGGAGGTCGGGAAGCGTTACGGCGTCAGCGACGTGCTGCGGGAGGCGCCGGTCGGTGATCCCGCCGAGTACGCGGCGTTGCTCGACGGCGCCGAGGTCGACGCGTGGGAGACCACCTACCTGCACCTGCTGCCGGTTCAGGACGAGCACCCGGTGCTGCGCTGGATGGAAGGCACGGCGTTGCGTCCCGTCAAGGCGGCCCTGGACGACAATGCTTGGCAGTCGTTCCGCGCCGACCTCGCGCGGGAGCTGACCGGCGCCTACCCGGCGACCGGAAGCTACGTCGCATTCCCGTTCCGCCGCGTCTTCGTGGTGGCCCGGACAGCTTCATCAGGAGGGAACGAACGGTGACATCGTTCATCGCCGGCCTGCCCAAGGCCGAGCTGCACGTGCACCACGTCGGCTCGGCGTCGCCACGGATCGTGGCCGAGCTGGCCGCCCGGCACGAGGGCGCCTCGCCGGTGCCGGCCGACCCCGAGGCGCTCGCCGACTACTTCGCGTTCCGCGACTTCGCGCACTTCATCGACGTGTACCTGACCGTCGTCGACCTGATCCGCGACGACGAGGACGTGCGCGTGCTGACGTTCGAGATCGCCCGCGAACTGTCGCGCCAGCAGGTCCGGTACGCCGAGCTGACCGTCACGCCGTACTCGAGTGTCAGGCGCGGCATCCCGGCCAAGGCGTTCTGCGAGGCGATCGAGGACGCCCGCCGCGGCGCCGCCACCGAGTTCGGCATCGACCTGCGCTGGTGCTTCGACATCCCGGGCGAGGCCGGCCTGGCCGCCGCCGAGCAGACGCTGGCCATCGCGCTCGAGGAGCGGCCCGACGGTCTGATCAGTTTCGGGCTGGGCGGGCCCGAGGTCGGCGTGCCGCGGCCGCAGTTCAAGCCGTACTTCGACCAGGCCCGAGCGGCCGGGTTGCACAGCGTCCCGCACGCCGGCGAGACCACCGGCCCCGAGACCGTCTGGGACGCGATCCGCGAGCTCGGCGCCGAGCGCATCGGGCACGGCATCTCGGCCGCGCAGGACCCGGAGCTCACGGCGTACCTGGCCGAGCATCAGATCCCGCTCGAGATCAGCCCGACCTCGAACCTGCGCACCCGGGCCGTACCGTCGCTCGACGAGCACCCGCTGGCCCGGCTGGTCGCCGCGGGCGTGCCGGTGAGCATCAACTCGGACGACCCGCCGATGTTCGGCACGACGCTCGAACAGGAGTACGCCGTAGCCGCGCGGCTGCTCGGCCTCGACGACGCGGGCGTGGCCGACCTGGCCCGCGGGGCCGTGAAGCAGAGCTTCCTCGACTCGTCGGGCCAGGCCCGGCTGCTGGCCGAGATCGACGCCTACACGGTGCGGAGCGCGTAGAGCGGCTCCTGCCAGATCGCCAGCACCACCACGATGCCGATGGTGAGCACGGCGACCCAGCGCACGAGCCGCCGCCTGGTGAACCTGGCCGGGTCCTCCTCGGGCTCGGTCAGGGGCCGATCCAGGGTGTCGCGCACAGCCTTACCTCCCGCCTAGTCGGGTACCGCCGTCCAACTCTGATAGCGCTGGCCGTTGCCTGTCTGCAGGACCAGCACGCGGTGCGCGCCGAAACGCTGATCGCCCACGCCGGCCACGAGGTCGCCCTCGATGGTGCGCAGGGTGAAGCCGTACGCGGAAGCCTGCAGCACCCACCGGGCCGCCGTGTTGTCGCAGGCGGACTGCACCAGCGGGACGCCGGCGGCCGCGTTGCCGCCGAGCGGGCCCACGCACCTGCCGGTGGCCCGCGAGACCATCGTGTAGGTCTTCCGGCCGGCCGGCACCAGCTTCCACTGCTGCTGGGCGTCGTCGTCGTTGCTGCCGAGGGTCAGCGGGGTGCCCAGAGCCGTGCGGGCGCCGTAGAGGTCGGCCCCGCCGCCGGTGAGCGCGTTGGTCAGCGTGAACCACGAGTTCTGCGCGGGGCGGGCGGCGGGCGCCGTCTCGGCCGTGGCCTTCGCGGTGTACCGGGCTCCGGACTTGACGGTCACCCGGTATTTCGCGTCGGGCTTGAGGCCGATCAGCCGGGCCCGGGTGGCCTTCGTCGTCGCGACCGGCTGGCCGTCGACCGACACCTGGTAGGTCGCCCGGGCCGAGGCGGCGCTCCAGGTGAGCCGGACCGAACCGCTGGTCGCGTCCCGCACCTCGAGGACTGCCTGCACCGGTTCGGCGACGCCGTTGGCGGGCTCGGTCGGGGGCGTGGTGGTGGTCGCCGCCACCGGCAGCTCCGGCACCTCGGCGCTGGGCGTCTCGACCGGCGCGGTCGGCTCGCCGGTGGTCGCCGGCTCGCTGGGGGTGACCGAGGGCGAGGGCGAGACGTCGCCGACCGCGGGTTCGGTGCGGCTCGGGGTGGGCTCGGGGCTCACGCTGGGGGTCGGCTCGGCCGGGGCGGAACTGGGCGCGGTGGTCGGCTGCGGACCGCCCTCGGCGTCCGGGATGTCGTCGCCGCCGTCGCTGCGCAGCAGGAACTCGCTGCGCGCGACGTTCCAGTTCTCGTCGAGGTAGCTGCCCGGCTTCGGGTTGGTGTTGAAGTAGTCGTCGTTGCCGCAGTCGAGCCGGATCTCGTTCTTCTTCGGGCAGACGGTGCGCACCTTCTTGCCCGAGCGGTCGGGCCCGCACAGCAGGTCGTACTCGTCCAGGCAGCCACCGGCGCCGCTCGAGTTGGGCGAGCCGATCAGGGTCGCGCCCAGCGAGTAGGTGAGCTCGTGGGCGGCCATGGCCGAGCTCCAGCAGCCGGCGTCGACCCGGCTGTAGGAGGGGCCGCCGTTGTTGCGGTTGCCGAGCCCGGGCCGCCGGTCGGCGATGTAGGTGGCGATCCCGCAGTAGACCTTGGCGTCCGCGAAGACCAGGTACTTGCGGTCGGTGCGGTTGTAGCCGAGCTTGCGCAGCTCGTCGATGTTGCGGGTGAACGAGGCCAGGCCGCCCGCCGGCAACTCGACCTCGGAGACATCGACCCGGCACTGCGGCGTGGTCACGAAGCGCACGTGGCGGGAGCCGCCGGTCTCGGCCGCGCTCGCGTCGAAGATCTGGTCGACGCCGACCGACCAGGTGCGGATCGAGCCGAGGAAGTCGCCGTAGCGGCTCGGGGTGCCGAACTCGTGCAGGTAGAGCACCTGGACGCGCTTGCCGCTGCGCCCGTCGCCCTCGCAGGCCACGTCGTGCGCGCCCATGATGAAGTCGGCCTCGCCGGGCGCTGCGTCGGGCACCAGGGCCGGAGCGTCGGCGGTGAGCGCGCTGCCGCCCTCGTCGCGGGCGATCTCGGCGTCGGACGGGGTGACGGCGGCGCTCTCGCGGGCCGGTTGCTTCGGCTCGGGCGCCTTCGCGGTCACCGGGGTGACGTCGCGGCGCACCTCGAGCCCGGCCGGGGCCTCGTCGGGGCCGTGCGTGCAGGTCTGCTGGTCGAGCTGGTAGGAGCCGGCGCACAGCGAGCCCGCCTTGGCCGGCTTGAGTCCCTCGTAGACCAGGCCCTCGGCGGGCTGGTCGGCCGGCAGGGAGGTGAGCGAGAGGCTGCGCGAGCCGGAGTTGCCGGTCACGGTCTCGACCACGCTCGGGCCCACGACCCCGCCGACGCCCAGCAGCGCCAGGCCGAGGGCGACCGGCAGCAGCCGGTGCGGCTGCCGGGAGACGGCCCGGCGGTGGCCACGCGGGACCAGCCGGCGGTGCGTGGACACGACCTCTCCTTGACTGGCGGGGGCGCGGTGGGAGGTGGTTATGGGGGTACCACCTCTCACCGCGCGGGAGCTTCGCCAGTTCGGGGTCGCGGGCGCGGAACCGGGAAGCCGGATGGGATCGGTGGGAACCTTGCCAGTCCGGCCGCGGGAGCGGAACGCCTTTAATACAGATCTAAGCAAGAACTCGGTCCGCTTCACTCGGATCGGGCGGGGCGGCTCGCGCGTTCGCGGGCCAGGCGCCCCACGAGGCCGAAACGGCTGGCCTGCTTCGGGGTCGCCTCGGCGTCGGCGAAGAGCATCACGACGCTGGCGCCGCCCATGGCCGCCCGGTCGAGGCTGACCGAGCCGCCGGTGGACTGGGCCGCCCGGCGGGCGATGTCGAGCCCGAGGCCGGTCGATCCCTGATTGCTCTGGCCACGCTGCATTGCCTTCTCCGGATCGGGGATGCCGGGCCCGGCGTCGTCGACACGGACAGCGACCCAGCCGTCGCGCCGTGAGATGCCCACCTCGAACGCCGTGCCCTGGGGGGTGTAGCGGAACACATTACCCAGAATCGCGTCGAGAGCGGCGGCCAGTTCCGCCCGGGCCACCGGGACCGGGATGCGCAGCTGCGCGCCGACCACGCGGTAGTTGCGGTTCTGGTCGCCGGCCAGCGCCGACCAGAAGGTCATCCGCTCCCGCACGACCTCGCTGACGTCGCACACGCCGGTCTCGGGCGCGGCCGCGACCTGGGCCGCGACGGCCTGGCGGGTGGTGTTGATGAGCTCGTTGACCTCACCCTCGAGCGTGACGATGGCCTGCCGGATGCGCCGGATACCGCGGCGGCGGTCGATCTCGTCGGGGCTCAGGCTGATGATCTGGGTGTCGTCGGGGTCGAGGGCCTCGGCGTCGAGCCGCAGCGCGGTCAGTGGCGTCCGCAGCCGGTGCGACAGGTCGGCAACCATCTCGCGCTCGCTGGTGCGCGAGGTGACCAGGCGGTCGGCCATCCGGTTGAACGCGTACCCGGCCTCGGCGAGCTCGCGCGGGCCGGAGGGCTGGATGCGGACGCCGAGGTCACCCCCGCCGACGGCCATCGCCGCCTGCACCAGGTTGCGGGCCGAGGTCACGGCGCCGCGGGCCAGCCGGTCGACCACGATGACACTCGCCGCGACCAGCACGGCCGCGATGCCGAGCAGCAGCCACCAGGCGCCCTCGCCGCCGTCGAGGTCGCTGTCGGGCACGAAGACCTCGACCACGGACGTACGACCGGCGACCGTGATCGGCTCGAGCCGGACCAGCCCGCCGTCGACGTTCTCGGTGACCGTCGAGCCGCTGGTCGCGGCGTGCCGCACCTCGTCGCCGGGGGCGCGGCCGCCGGCTGTCTCGCCCGGCCGGTGCACCGTCACCCGGTCGCTCACGCCGGCCAGGGCGGCAGCCAGCCCCTTGGGGCCGGCGCCGGCCGACAGCGCCCCGACTATCCGGGAGCTCTGCCGCTCGGCCGCCGCGAGCACCTGCTCACGGTGGTCGTGGCGCAGCTCGAAGCCGAGCGGGACGAGAAAGGCGAGGGCGGCGACGGTGGTCGTGGCGGCGGTGATGTAGGCCAGGCGGCCTCTCAGTCCGGCGCCACCAACCGGAATCCGACCCCCCGCACGGTGCGCAGGTAGCGAGGTTTCGCCGCGGACTCGCCCAGTTTCCGGCGTAGCCAGTACAGGTGCACGTCGATCGTCTGGTCCTCGCCGACCGATGGCTGTCGCCATACCTCCTCCAACAGCTCGCGTCGCGACACCACCCGGCCCGGCCGGGCGGCGAGATACGCGAGCAGGTCGAACTCCTTGCGGGTCAGCGCGAGCGTCTGCTCGGCCAGGGTGGCGCTGCGCTCGCCGACGTCGACCCGCAGCTCGCCGACCTCGTGCACGGCCGGCTGGGCGGTGCGGCTGGCGCGGCCCACGCGCCGCAGCACGGTGGCGATGCGGGCGTCGAGGTGGGCGCCGGTGAACGGCTTGACCATGTAGTCGTCGGCGCCGGCCCGGAGCAGCCGCACGACGGTCTGCTCGTCGTCACGCGCGGTAGCGATGATGATCGGCACGTCGGTGATGCCGCGGAGCATGCGCAGGGCGTCGGAGCCGTCGAGGTCGGGCAGCCCGAGGTCGAGCACGACCAGGTCGGGCGTCTCGGCGGCGACCCGCCGGAGCGCGTCGAGCGCCGTGCCGACGGCGTGCACGGCATGCCCCCGGTCGGCGAGCGACCGGAGCATGGCGCCGCGCACGACGTGATCGTCTTCGACGAGCAACACCGTGGCCATGCGAAGAAGGTACTGCCCCGGGCAACCAGCTCCTAACCGGTGATGCAGGGACACCCTTCGATCACTGAGCGTGACAAGATATCGTCTGTTGTGCCGATGTCGTTCACTCTTTTTCCCGGTACGCGCCTCGCGCTGGCGCTCGAGAGCCTGGCCGGCCTGAGCGTCGGTGACGCGCTGGGCGCCCAGCATTTCGTCACCCCGGTCGACCCGGCCCAGCCACCGGCGGCGCCCTGGCCGTGGACCGACGACACCGAGCAGGCGTGCTGTCTGGTCGCCGTGCTCGCCGAGGGCGACTTCGACCGCGACGCGTTCGCCGACCTGCTGGGCCGCCACCACGATCCCTACCGGGGCTACGGTCCGGGCGCGGTCGTGATGCTGCGCGAGATCCGCAACGGGCTGCCGTGGCCGATCGCGGCGGCGGCCGCCTTCGACGGGCAGGGCTCGGCCGGCAACGGCGCCGCCATGCGAGCCGCCCCGCTCGGCGCCTGGCACGCCGACTCGCTTGCCCACGCGGCCGCGCAGGGCGCGCGGGCGGCCGAGGTCACCCACGCCCACCCCGAGGGCATCGCCGGGGGAGTGGCGGTCGCCGTGGCGGCCGCGGTCGCGGCAGCGGGCCGGCTCGACGGCCACCGCCCGGGTCTGCTGGGGGCGGTGGCCGCGCACACGCCCGACGGCCTCGTCCGCGACGGTCTGCTGGCGGCCGGCCGGTTCCGCGATCCGCTCGAGGCAGCGTACGAGCTCGGCAACGGCGCCCGGGCGATGGCGCGCGACACCGTGCCGTTCGCCGTTTGGGTGGCCGACCGGTTCCTCGACGACTATCCGGCGGCCATCGCGGCCTGCCTGCGCGCCGGCGGCGACGTGGACACCACGTGCGCGATCGCCGGCGGCATCGTGGCCGCCCACACCGGTCCCGACGGCATCCCGCCCGACTGGCTCGCCGCGCGCGAGCCACTGCCCACCTGGCTGGCTGCCGCCACCGCGACCGGCGAATAGCCGTCGCCGCGGCGACGCTGCTCACCTGGCCGGCCGCCGGCACGGCGACCGGCGAACGACCCGTCGTCGCGGCTCGGCGAAACAATCCCGTTCGCTCCCGGCACCTTCCTCAGGTGGGGCGGCGCCGAGCCGAATCGGCCTTCATGTCCCGGGTCCGGAACCTCATCGCCGGCAGCGGTCTCGTCGTCGCCGCGGCGTGGTCGTTGTCCGAGCCCACGTGGATCGACATCGTCCAGGCCGTGAGCATCCTCGCGCTGCTCCTCGCGGTGCTGCGCATGCGCGCCGCGCGGGACGCGGACCGGCGTGCGCTGCGCCGCGGTGCGGCCCGCGAGCAGGTGCTCAGCGAGCTGGGCACGGCCCTGATCCACACCACCGACCCGGCCGAGGTGCGCCGCCTCGCTGTCCGGGCCGCGGGCACGCTGCTCGCGGAGTGCCCTGGCGCGCGGGCGACCATCCTCGAGATCGGCGACGGCGCGTTCACCGGGGCCGTCGGGGTGCGCGCCGACGCTCCGCGCGGGCGCACAGTGGCGGACGTCGGGGTGCGCGCCGACGCTCCGCGCGGGCGCACGGTGCCGGCCGTCGGAGCGACCACGGAGTTGATCGACCGGCTGCGCGCCGGTGAGGTGGTGGTCGTCCGCAACCCGGACGAGCTGGGGTGCGCCGGCCTGGAGCCGGCGGCCGACCGCCCGTACACGCTGCTGCCGCTGACCGGCGGTGACCGATTCTCGGGCGTGCTCGCCGTGAGCGCCGAGGGCGAGCTGCCGGCCGAGGTCCTCCCGTCGTTGCAGGCGCTGCGCGCTCAGGTGGCTCTCGCGCTGGCCGGTGTCGCGCTGACCGCGGAACTGACCGATCGGGCCCTGCGCGACCCGCTGACCGGGCTCGGCAACCGGGCGATGCTGCGCGAGCGGATCGGCGAGGCCCTGGCCCGGTCGAAGCGCACCGGCCGCCCGGTCGGCACGCTGCTGCTCGACCTCAACGGGTTCAAGCAGGTCAACGATCTGCACGGGCACAACGTGGGCGACCGGCTGTTGCAGGCGGTCGCCGAGCGGCTGCGCGGGTGCGTGCGCGAACAGGACACCGTCGGGCGGCTCGGCGGTGACGAGTTCGTGGTTGTCACCGAGGATCTGACCTCGGCTCGGGACGCGCTCACCGTGGCCGGGCGGATCGTGGAGGCGCTCGACGAGACGATCCCGGCGGGGGCTCGCCGGCTGCGGACGCCGGCCAGTGTCGGGGTGGCGCTGTCGCACGCCGGCCTGACCAGCCCGGACGACCTGCTGCGCCTGGCCGGCGCCGCGATGCACGAGGCCAAGCGCCGGGGCGGCGGCTTCCTGTTGCACGGAGCACCCGCCGCGCAGCCGCTGTCGCCGGCCGCGCAGCCGCTGTCGCCGGCCGCGCAGCCTCTAAGCTCGGGCGTGTGAGTGACGAAGCCGAGCACGTCGAAACCGGGGAGCCCGACGGTCTGGAGCGGCTGTGGACGCCGCACCGGTTGGGCTACGTCACCGGCGAGGAGCGACCCGACGGCGGCTACGAGAAGCCGTCCGGCTGCCCCTTCTGTCAGGCGCCGGCCGCCGACACGCTTGTTGTCGCCCGTGGTGAGCTCGTGTTCGCCGTGCTCAACCTCTATCCGTACAACCCGGGGCACCTCATGGTCTGCCCCTACCGGCACGTCGCCGACTACACCGACCTCACCGACGACGAGACCGTCGAGCTGGCCGCCTTCACCCGCACGGCGATGCGCGTGATCCGCACGGTGAGCACCCCGCACGGCTTCAACCTGGGCATGAACCAGGGCGCCGTGGCCGGCGCGGGCATCGCGGCCCACCTGCACCAGCACGTGGTGCCCCGGTGGGGCGGCGACGCGAACTTCATGTCGGTGGTGAGCCGCACCAAGGTGCTGCCCCAGCTGCTCGACGACACCCGGCGGCTACTGCTCAAGGCGTGGCCGGCCTAGGGTCCGCGTCACCGTGCGGCGGACTCCTTCTTCGCGCTCTCGGCGAGGTGCGGCGGCATCGGCTCGTGGCGGGCGTACGTACGGGTGAAGGTGCCCGCCCCGGACGACAGCGCGCGCAGCTCCACGGCGTACCGGATCAGCTCGGTCGCCGGCACCTCGGCCCGCACCAGGCTGTACGAGCCGGTGTCCTCGTTCTCGGTGCCGAGCGGTCGCCCCCGGCGTCCCGAGAGGTCGCTCATCACCGCCCCGACATACGTCTCGGGCACCCGGACGACGATCTCGTCGATCGGCTCGAGCAGGGTGACCTGCCCGGCCGCGGCCGCCTCGCGCAGGGCCAGGGCCCCGGCTGTCTGGAACGCGGCGTCCGACGAGTCGACGCTGTGCGCCTTGCCGTCGAACAGCGTCACCCGCACGTCCACCACCGGATATCCAGTGGCCAGCCCGCGCTCGAGCTGGGCCCGCACCCCCTTCTCGACCGAGGGGATGTAGTTGTGCGGCACCGCGCCGCCGACCACCTTGTCGACGAACTCGAAACCGGACCCGCGCGGCAGCGGCTCGACGTGGAGGTCGCAGACCGCGTACTGCCCGTGGCCGCCGGACTGCTTCACGTGCCGCCCGTGGCCCTTGGCGGCCGAGCCGAACGTCTCGCGCAGCGGCACCTTGACCGGCTCGGTGTCGAGCTCGACCCCGCCCGAGCGCAGCCGCTCGAGCACGACGTCGGCGTGCGACTCGCCCATCGTCCACAGCACCAGCTGGTGGGTGTCGGCGTTGCGTTCGAGCCGCATGGTCGGGTCGCCGGCGACGAGCCGGGCCAGGTTCTTGGCCAGCGCGTCCTCGTCCGAGCGGGTCTTGGCGACCACGGCGATCGGCAGCAGCGGCTCGGGCATCGACCACGGCTCCATCAGCAGCGGCTGGTCCTTGCTGCTGAGCGTGTCGCCGGTCTCGGCGGTGCCCGACTTGGTGATCGCGCAGATGTCGCCGGCGATGCATGACGACACCTCGCGCAACTGGGCGCCGAGCGGGGAGTAGACGTGCGCGACGCGCTCGTCGGCGTCGTGGTCGGGGTGCCCGCGCTCGGCCAGGCCGTGCCCCGAGACGTGCAGCGTCTGTTCCGGGCGCAGGGTGCCGCTGAACACCCGGACCAGCGAGACCCGGCCCACGTGCCGGTCGATCGTGGTCTTGACCACCTCGGCCACCAGCGGCCCGTCGGGGTCGCAGCGCAGCGGCGGCCGCGGTGAGCCGTCGACCCCGGTGACCACCGGCAGGTCGTGCTCGAGCGGCGAGGGCGCGCCGCTGACCAGGCCGTCGAGCAGCGCGTCGAGACCGACGCCGGTGCCCGAGCAGACCGGGATCACCGGATAGAAGTTGCCCCGGGCGACCGCCTTCTCGAGGTCCGGCAGCAGGGTGTCGGTGCTGATCAGCTCGCCGCCCAGGTAGCGGTCCATCAGGGTCTCGTCCTCGCTCTCGGCGATGATCCCCTCGATGAGCGCGTTCCGGTCGTCGGCGATCGGGTTCAGGTGTTCGGGCTCGGCCTCGCCGACCCGCGGCGGGTACCCCTCGGAGTAGTCGAGCACCCGCAGCGTGACCAGGCCGATCAGGCCGGCCACGGACTGGCCGTCGTCGCCCAGCATGGGCTGATAGATCGGCATGACGTTCTCGCCGAAGGCCTCCTGGATGGTGGCCAGGGTTTCTTCGTAGTCGGCCCGCGGGTGGTCGAGCCGGGTGATCGCCACCGCCCGGGGCAGGCCCACCGCGGCGCACTCGTCCCAGAGCGCCACGGTGGCGTCGTCGACGCCGTCGACGGCCGAGACGACGAAGAGCGCGGCGTCCGCGGCCCGCAGGCCGGCGCGCAGCTCACCGACGAAGTCGGCGTAGCCCGGGGTGTCGAGCAGGTTGATCTTGACGTCCTGATGCACCAGTGGCGCGCAGGCCAGCGCGACCGAGCGCTGCTGCCGCACGGCGGCCGGATCGTGGTCCGACACCGTGGTGCCGTCGGTCACCGAACCGGCCCGGGAAATGGTTCCGGTGGCTGCCAGCAGGGCTTCCACCAGCGTGGTCTTGCCCGCGCCGGAGTGTCCCACCAGCACCACGTTGCGTACTCTGCCGGGCTCAGTCACCACCGGCGCGGCCGCGCCGTTGAGCCCCTTCTCCGAGACCTTCTGCGCCATGCCGGTCGCTCCTGCCATTCCGAGGTCTTCTGCGGCAGGCCATCCGGGGGCCGGTCGCTCCTGCCATTCCGAGGTCTTCTGCGGCAGGCCATCCGGGGGCCGGTCGCTCCTGCCATTCCGAGGTCT
>NZ_JAHWFK010000023.1 GCF_019710575.1 Paractinoplanes polyasparticus
TCTGCGGCAGGCCACCCGGGGGCCGGTCGCTCCTGCCGTTTCGAGACTGTTACGACGCCGTTGGTAAATCCCACACCCCGCGCCGTCCACCCCGCAACCCTATGTAGTCGGCCACGTTACGGCCCGGGCGGGGCGCGCTGACCAGGCTCACGCCGATAGGGTGGGACGGCCATGGCAAAGATCGTCCAAGTACCCGCGCGCGCCGTCATCGCTTACGGCGTGAACCCGCTCGCCCGTTTCCTGTTGCGGATCGGCGTCACCCCCAACGCCGTCACTGTCGCCGGCACCGTCGGCGTGCTGTTCGGCTCCTACTTCGGCGCGATAGGCGAGCTCATCTGGGGCACCGTCATCGTCACAGCCTTCGCGCTGACCGACGCGCTCGACGGCACGATGGCCCGGATGCGGGGCGGCTCCAGCAAGTTCGGGGCCCTGCTCGACTCGTCGATGGACAGGCTGGCCGACGCGGCCGTCTTCGGCGCGGTCGTCTACTACATGTCGACCGAGGGCAACCCGTACGGCGGCATGGTCGCGGCCCTGATCAGCCTGTCCGCCGGCCAGGTCGTCTCCTACGTCAAGGCCCGGGCGCAGAGCCTCGGGCTGGACGCCGACGTCGGCATCGCCGAGCGCCTCGAGCGCCTGCTCATCGTGGGTGCCGGCGGTCTGCTCGGCGGGTTCGGGCTCGACTGGGGCCTGCCGGCCGCGCTGTGGGTGCTGGCCGCGCTCTCGCTGGTCACCGTCTTCCAGCGGCTGATCCACGCCGGGCGCACCGAGCCGCTGCCGGCCGACGTCCGCGAGGCCCAGGCGGAGGCGCGCGCCGTGCCCGACGAAACCCCTGATGCCAAGGACCTTCCTGCGTGAAGGACAGGTTGATCGAGTTCGGCTACGCCGCCGGGTGGCGGGTGGTGCGGGCGCTGCCGTTGCCGGTGGCGCGCCGCCTTTTCATGGCGGGGGCCGACCGGGCGTACGCAAAGAACGGCCCCGGCACCCAGCGGCTGCGGCGCAATCTGCAGCAGGTGCGGCCAGACATGCCCGACGAGCTGGTGCGCGACGGGCTGCGCTCGTACGCGCGGTACTGGCTCGAGGCGTTCCGGCTGCCCTCGCAGACCCGGCAGCAGTTCCTCGACGGCTTCGGCATCTCGCCCGAGCACTACGACTGGCTCAAGACGGCGGTGGCCGACGGCAAGGGCCTGGTGCTCGCGCTGCCGCACGTCGGCAACTGGGACGCGGCCGCCGCGTGGGCCGTCTCCAACGACTGGCCCATGATCACCGTGGCCGAGCGGCTCAAGCCCGAGGCGGTCTTCGAGCAGTTCGTGGCGTACCGCGAGAAGCTCGGCCTGGAGGTGCTGCCGCTCACCGGGGGCCGGCGGGCTCCGCTCGACGTGCTGGCCGAGAAGCTGCAGCAGGGGTACGCGGTGGCGCTGCTGGGCGACCGCGACCTGTCCCGCAACGGGGTCGAGGTCGAATTCTTCGGCGGTCGCACCCGGATGCCGGCTGGGCCCGCGATCCTGGCCATCCGCACCGGCGCGCCGCTGTTCGCGGTCGACCTGTCGTTCACGCCGACCCAGACGTACGCCGTGCTGCGCCGGATCACGCCGCCCACCGAGGGCGCCCTCGACGTGCGGGTCAAGGCGACCACCCAGCTGCTCGCCGACGCCTACGCGGCCGGCATCGCGGACCACCCGCAGGACTGGCACATGCTGCAGAAACTGTGGCTCTAGGGGGACGCCATGCGGATCGGGATCGTCTCGCCCTACTCCTTCGACGTGCCCGGCGGCGTGCAGAACCACATCATGGACCTGGCCGAGGCCCTGATCGGGCTCGGCCACGAGGTCAGCGTGCTGGCCCCGGCCGACGAGGATGCGACCCTTCCGCCGTACGTGGTCTCGGCCGGCCGGGCCGTGCCGCTGCCCTACAACGGGTCGGTGGCGCGCATCGCGTTCGGGCCGATGTCGACGGCCCGGGTGCGGCGGTGGCTGAAGGCCGGGCAGTTCGACGTGCTGCACGTCCACGAGCCGATGACCTTGAGCCTGTCGCTGCTGGCCGTGCTGTCGGCCCGGGGACCGGTGGTGGCGACCTTCCACACGGCGATGACCCGGTCGCGGGCGCTGTCGGCCGCGCAGGGAATGCTCCAGCTGGTGGTCGAGAAGATCACCGCGCGCATAGCGGTCAGTGAGCTGGCCCGGAAGGTGCAGGTCGAGCATCTGGGCGGGGGAGCGGTCGAGATTCCCAACGGGGTGGCGGTCGCGAAGTTCGCCGCCGCCGCGCCCCTGGACGGGTGGCCCGGTGACGGCGGCACCATCGGTTTCCTCGGGCGTTTCACCGAGCCGCGCAAGGGTTTCGACATCCTGCGGGACGCGTTCGTGCCGCTGGCTCGTCAGCGGCCCGGACTGCGGTTGCTGGTGGCCGGGCCGGGCGACCACGACGACCTGTACGACTATTTTCCGGCCGGCCTGCGCGAGCGGGTGACATTTCTCGGCCTGGTCTCCGAAGCCGACAAAGCTCGCATGTTGCGCAGTGTCGACGTCTATGTGGCGCCCAACACGGGCGGGGAGAGCTTCGGCATGATCCTCACCGAGGCCATGGCGGCGGGCACGGCCATCGCGGCCAGCGACCTCGACGCCTTCCGGCGGGTGCTCGACGGCGGCCAGGCCGGGGCGTTGTTCCCGACCGGCGACTCCCAGGCGCTGTGTGGACTGCTCGACAGCCTGCTGTCGAACCCCGCTCGGCGCTCGGCGCTCTCGTCGGCGGCGTCGGCCGCGGTGACCGCGTTCGACTGGCCGAGCGTCGCTCTGCGTGTGCTCGAGGTCTACGCGACGGCGATCGAGGCCACCGACGGGCGGGTCATGGACGAGGAGTGGTCCGAACCACGCTCCTCGTCATAACACCGCGAGGCGGCGGGGCACTACGATTCCCGCCATGTGGTGGGTCCTGGGTGTCGTCGCGGCGGTGGTGCTGCTCGCGGCCTACCTGGGCTGGACGGCTCATCGGGTCGAGCGGGTGCACGTGCGGGCCCAGTCGGCCGAGCGTGCCCTCGACGCCCACCTGATGCGCCGGGCCGCGGCGGCCGCGGTGGTGGCCGAGCAGTCCGACATCATCGAGCTCTACGCGGCGGCGCGGCTCGCCCTCGACGCCGACCCCGACGAGCGGGAATCGGCCGAGAACGACCTGACCCGTCAGTTGCAGGTCGTCGCCCTCTCGGGTCCCGACCCGGCCACCCGTACGCTCCTGGCCACCAGCCGCCGCGTCGTGCTCGCCCGCCAGGTGCACACCGATCTCGTCCGCGATGCCCTGACCGCCCGCCGCCGCCCGCTGGTGCGGGCCCTGCGCATGGCCCGGCAATACCCGCGCCCCCAGTATTTCGACATCGAAGAGCCCCCGATGCCGGCGGCCGTGCCCGTTCCGGCGCCGGCCCCAGCGGTGCCGGCGACACCGCTGGAACCGGTCTGAGCAGCTGTTACCAGCCGCGCTCGGCCAGCCGGTGCGGCTCCGGCACCTCTTCGACGTTGATGCCGACCATGGCCTCACCCAGGCCGCGGGAGACCTTGGCGATCACATCGGGGTCGTCGTGGAACGTGGTCGCCTTGACGATCGCGGCGGCGCGCTGGGCCGGGTTGCCCGACTTGAAGATGCCGGAGCCGACGAACACGCCCTCGGCGCCCAGCTGCATCATCATCGCGGCGTCGGCCGGGGTCGCGATGCCACCCGCCGTGAACAGCGTGACCGGCAGCTTGCCCAGCTCGGCCACCTCCTTCACCAGCTCGTAGGGCGCCTGCAGCTCCTTGGCGGCGACGAAGAGCTCGTCGGTGGGCAGCGTCTGCAGCCGGCGGATCTCGGCCCGGATCTTGCGCATGTGGGTCGTCGCGTTGGAGACGTCACCCGTGCCGGCCTCACCCTTCGACCGGATCATGGCGGCGCCCTCGGTGAGCCGGCGCAGCGCCTCACCCAGGTTGGTGGCGCCGCAGACGAACGGCACCGTGAAGTTCCACTTGTCGATGTGGTGGGCGTAGTCGGCCGGCGTCAGCACCTCGGACTCGTCGATGTAGTCGACACCGAGCGACTGCAACACCTGGGCCTCGACGAATTGGCCGATGCGAGCCTTGGCCATGACCGGGATCGACACGGCGTTGATGATGCCGTCGATCATGTCGGGGTCGGACATGCGGGACACGCCACCCTGCGCGCGGATGTCAGCCGGCACCCGCTCCAGCGCCATGACCGCCACGGCCCCCGCGTCCTCGGCGATCTTCGCCTGCTCCGGCGTGACGACATCCATGATCACGCCGCCCTTGAGCATCTCAGCCATGCCGCGCTTGACCCGGGCGGTGCCTTTGTTCTCAGACATACGAGCAGCGTAGGCAGGGAGACGTCGCCGTCCGATGGCCAATCGAACCCCAGGTGGCCTGGTTTGCCGGTGGCCGGGCGCACAGGCATCGTGGGCATCTTCGGCATCTTCGGCATCAGGATCAAGATCGAGGTCATGTCGTAGCGGGGTGGTGGGTACGGACCGCCGCTCCCGCCGAGGGCGCGGGCGGGCCGAGCTGGGCGCTGGCGCGCCCAGAGCGCTCGGCCCACCCGCGCGACGTGAGTGAGTGGCTGCGCTCAGAACTTGCGTCATCTCGGCCGCCAAGGTGTGGCTGGACAGGACGTCCCTGGCCAGAAGCAGGTCCCGGCTTCCCGGCGGTTCTACGGAGTAACAGCACTGCCGTTGCCGCTGCGCTGTGCGGCGGACGCGGGCGGTCTCAGCGTTTCGACAGGCGCGCTGCGTGAGGATCTGTCCATGCGGATCGTGGCGCTGGCCGTGGGCAGTCGGGGGGATGTCGCACCCTACGTGGGGCTGGGCGTGCGGCTCGTGGAGGCGGGACATCAGGTCACCATTGCCACGCACGCGTTCTTCGAGAAGATGGTGGCCGGGGCCGGCCTCGGGTTCGCCGCTCTGCCGCTCGACACGCGCGAGGAGCTGATGGCCCGGGCCGGCAGCGGATCGCTGGCCGGCATCCTCGCGGTCAACCGGTCGGTCGGCGCGCAGGCGCTGCCGCTGGGCCGGGCCATGGTCGAGGCCGCCCGTCAGGCCGACGTGCTGCTGCTGACCCCGGCCGGCTGGATCGGCGGACATGTGGCCGAGGGTCTTGGGCTGCCCAGCCTGGGCGCCTACCTGCAGCCCATGACGCCGACGCGCGAGTTCCCGCCGTCCACGGTCACGACGCGCTCGCTCGGCGCGTGGGGCAACCGCGCGGCCGCCCGGGCCGTGCTCGAATGGGGGCAGCAGCCCTACAAGCAGGGCGTGCGTGCCCTGCGGGCTGAGCTCGGGCTGCCGCCCATCGGGCACCGGCAGTGGCTGCGGGACCTCGACGCGGCCCGGTGGCCCATCTGCTACGGCTACAGCCCGCACGTGGTCCCGCCACCCGCGGACTGGCCGTCGTCGTGCACCACGACCGGCTACTGGTGGCCCGCCCCTTCGCCCGACTTCGTCCCGCCGCCGGAACTGTTTGATTTCATCGACGCCGGCCCGCCTCCCGTGTACGTCGGCTTCGGCAGCATGCCCACCCGGGACGCCCGGGCGTTGTCGTCCCTGGTCCGCGACGCTGCGCGCGCCGCCGGCGTCCGAGTCGTGTTGAGCGCGGGCTGGGCCGGCCTCGACGCGTCCGGCGACGACGTGCTCACGATCTCCGAGGTGCCGCACGAGTGGCTGTTCCCCCGGATGGCCGCGGTCGTGCATCACGCGGGCGCCGGCACCACCGCCGCCGGCCTGCGCGCCGGCGTGCCCGCCGTTCCGGTGCCGGTGATGGTCGACCAGCCCTTCTGGTCGCAACGCCTCGTGCGGCTGGGAGTCGCCCCGGCCGCCGTCCCGTTCCGCCGCCTGACCGCCGCGCGCCTGGGCGCGGCGATCCGCGAGGCCGTAGCGGAGCCCGCATATCGGCAGCGGGCCGCAGAGGTCGCCGCGATCTTGTCCCAGGAGGACGGGACGGCCGCAGTCCTGAAGGCACTGAACAACCTGACGTAGCCCCTGCTGCGCCGACCACTGGCAGGCGGTTCATGGCTTTGAGCGCAACCGCTCACTCACGTCGCGCGGGTGGGCCGAGCGCTCTGGGCGCGCCAGCGCCCAGCTCGGCACGCCCGCGCCCTCGGCGGGAGCAGCGGTCCGTACCCACCACCCCGCTACGACATCCAGCCTTTGACCTGGCAGTTGAAAGCGGAAAGCATGCCCTCGGCGGGAGCAGCGGTCCGTACCCACCACCCCGCTACGACAGCCGGCCTTTGACCTGGCAGTTGAAAGCGGAAAACACCGCGCTGCGACAAAACTCGGCGTTGATCAGGCGTTCTCGACGAGGACCAGCCAATTCCCGGTGTTGTCGCGCATGACGGCCTCGACGCCGTAGGGGCGGTCGGACGGCTCCTGCAGGAACTCGACGCCGGCCGCCGACAGCTCGGCGTACGTCCGGTGGCAGTCGTCGACCCGCAGGCCGAAACCGCCCATCTGGCCCGACTCCAGCTGCCCGCGGATGAAGGCGGCCGCCTCCGGCGACAGCGGCGGGCCCGGCGTCATCAGCGTCACCTCCAGCTTGGGCTGGTTGGGGTGGACGATCGTGACCCAGCGCAGCCGGCCCATCCGGGCGTCCACGCGGGGCTCGAAGCCGAGGTGCTTCACGTAGAAGTCGCGGGTGGCGTCCTGGTCGAGGCAGTACACGGTCATCAGCGAGATGTTGAGAATCATCTGTCGACCGTAGGACGCCCGGCACCCGGGGGCTTCTCCGAAATTGCGATCACTCCGTGCATGAAGAGCCAGCAGCCGGGGATGTGCGGCGCCGAGGTGGCCCAGCGCTTCTGGTACGCCGTGGGGCTCTCGCCGACCAGCTCGGTGAAGCGGGTCGAGAACGAGCCGAGCGACGAGAAGCCGACCGCCATGCACACCTCGGTGACGGTCAGATTGGCGTGCCGCAGCAGGTCCTGCGCCCGGGCGATGCGCCGCCGGGAGACGTACCGCATGGGGGTCTCGCCGTAGGCGGCGCGAAACGCCCGTACGAGATGGAACCTCGACAGGCCGCCCAGCGCGGCCAGGCCGCTCAGCGTGAGGGGCGCCGCGCTGTTGCGGTCGATGTGGTCGCGCACCCTGCGCAAGGCGAACACGAGGTCAGCCTAAGCTCGACACCGTGAACATCGGAGTGCTGGCTCTGCAGGGCGACGTGCGCGAACATCTCGCCGCGCTGGCCGAGAGCGACGTCCGGACCCGGCCGATCCGCCGTCCCGAGGAACTCGCCGACGTCGAGGCCCTGGTCATCCCCGGCGGCGAGTCGACCACGATCAGCAAGCTGGCCGTCTCGTTCGGCCTGCTCGACCCGATCCGCAAGCGGATCGCCGACGGGATGCCGGTCTACGGCTCCTGCGCGGGCATGATCCTGCTGGCCACCACGGTGCTCGACGGGCGTCCCGATCAGGAGAGCTTCCAGGGCATCGAGATGACCGTGCGGCGCAACGCGTTCGGCCGGCAGGTCGACTCGTTCGAGGGCGACGTCGCGATCGACGACATCGCCGGCGGCGATTTTCACGCTGTCTTCATCCGCGCGCCCTGGGTCGAAGAGGTCGGCGGCGACGTCCGGGTGTTGGGCCGCGTCAGCGGCGGGCAGGCCGCCGGTAGGATTGTGGCCGTTCGGCAGGGGAACCTGCTCGCCACGGCTTTCCACCCGGAGCTCACCGGCGACCTCCGCGTCCACCGGTACTTCGTCGAGATGGTCCGCCAGGCCGCCTGACACAACGGAGGTTCTCGCATGTCCGGCCACTCCAAGTGGGCGACGACCAAGCACAAGAAGGCCGTCATCGACGCCAAGCGCGGCAAGATGTTCGCCAAGCTCATCAAGAACATCGAGGTCGCGGCCCGCACCGGCGGCGGTGACCCGGCGGGTAACCCGACGCTCTACGACGCCATCCAGAAGGCGAAGAAGAGCTCCGTCCCCAACAACAACATCGACAACGCGGTCAAGCGCGGCTCCGGCCTCGAGGCCGGCGGCGCCGACTGGCAGACGATCATGTACGAGGGCTACGGCCCCAACGGCGTCGCTCTGCTCATCGAGTGCCTCACCGACAACCGCAACCGCGCCGCCACCGAGGTCCGCACGGCGCTGACCCGCAACGGCGGCACGTTCGCCGACGCCGGCTCGGTCTCGTACCTGTTCAACCGCAAGGGCGTCATCATCGTCCCGGCCGAGGGCATCAGCGAGGACGACCTGATGATGGCCGTCCTCGACGCCGGTGCCGAAGAGATCAACAATCTCGGCGAGTCGTTCGAGATCGTCAGCGAGCCGACCGACCTGGTCGCCGTGCGCACGGCGCTGCAGGAGGCCAACATCGAGTACGACTCGGCCGACTCGTCGCTCCTGCCGACGATGAACGTCGAGGTCGACGAGGAGGCCGCGCGCAAGGTCCTCAAGCTGGTCGACGCGCTCGACGACTGCGACGATGTCCAAGAGGTCTACACGAACGCCGACATCAGCGACGACGTGCTGGCTGCTATTGACGCGTGACAACTGGTCGCGAGACCAGTAGGGTGAGGGGGTGCTTGCCGTTATGACCGATGTCAATCTGCCGAAGGTTGAGGACCTCGACGTTGACGACCTCGCCTCCTTGCCTCGTGGCTACCGCTACGAACTGCACGACGGAAATCTCGTCGTCATGACGCCTTCGACCTACTGGCACAAGTTGATGGCGCAGCGTCTGCTTCTCATGCTTCACGCGGCCGGCTTCCGCTGGGTTCTTCAGGACACTGGGATCCGCGGGGACCGGCCGCGTGACTGCCGCATACCTGATCTCGGGGTGCTCAAGAAGCTCCCGGCCGATATGAACGACTCGAACCTGCCCGCCTCCGCCTTCCAGTTGATCATTGAAGTTGTGTCGGAGAAGTCCCCGAACGGCGAGTACCGGCAAAAGGCTCAATGGTATGCGGAGCGCGGCATCGTCGAGTACTGGATCGTCGACAGAACTCCGGATCGCGCACCCGAGGACGCGGTGGTTCATCTTCACCACTTGACGCTCGGAGCCGGCGAACCGGCCTACACGCGTCAACGGTCGGTGCTGCTGACCGAGCTCGAGGCGGAGTTCCGCGCGAAAGGTGAGGCCTGACGACTGGTCGCGTGACCAGTAAGGTGGCGGGACAGAGCCATCTCGGCGTGGAGGTGCGACCCGCCCATGACCGGCCTCTTCCTTCCGCCCATCGAGGATCTCGAACTCGACGACCTCGCCTCCCTGCCGCGGCACTACCGCTACGAGCTGCGCGACGGCAATCTGGTCATTGCGGCGCCCTCGAGCTTCTGGCACAAGGTCATGGCGGGCCGGGTGCTGGTCATGCTGCACAAGGCCGGCCTCAACGTCTTCCAGGATCCCGGCGTACGCGGTGACCGCCCCCGCGACTGCCGCGTGCCCGACCTGGGCGTGGCCAGCCGTTTGCCACCCGGCCTGGCCACCTATTCGCATCTGCCGGCGTCGTCGTTCAACCTCGTCGTCGAGGTCGTCTCCGAGGGCGCGGCGAACGGCGAATACACCGACAAGGCGGCCTGGTACGCCGAGCACGGCATCCCCGAGTACTGGATCGTCGACCAGGCCCCCGACCGCGCCGACGACGACGCCTTCGTCTTCGTCCACCGCCTCCTGCTGGCCGGCGGCGAGCCCATCTACGGCCGCGAACGCAACGTCCTGCTGTCCGAGCTGGAACGCGAATATCCTGATATTGACTCGTGACAACTGGTCGGCGCCGACAAGCCGACGAATTGAAGCATCACCGGCTTCGGGCGGGTCCATCAAGACAGAGGACAATGTCCTCGGTCGATGGATGAAGTGCTTCTCAGTAGTCGACCGCGATCTTGGACATGGTCTGGATCAAGGTGGCTATGAGGAGGATGCCGAAGGCTATGCGGCGGCCCACGGCGTGCCACTGCTGGCGCCGGTAGGCCTGACACCAGGCGATGCCGGCGTCGGCGGCGGCGCTCACCCGGCCGGATCGGTGCGTGTCGGGCAGCACCGCGGCCTTGAGCAGGGCGATGCTGCCGCCGCGGCGGTACAGGGCGGGCGCGTACGCCGGGCGGTGCAGCACCCGCACGTCGACCTCGTAGACCTGGTCGTCGCGCCACTGCTTCGTGCGGACCTCCAGGCGGTGGCGCAGATACTCGTACTCGGCATGGGGCCGGCCCAGCAGGCGGCGACGCCACGACAGGCGCCGCCAGTGGGAGGCCACGTCGGCCAGCACGTCCATGTAGAGGTGCTCGGCCTCGGGGTCGCCGCCGACCAGCCGGCTCGTCTCACGGCGCAGGTCATCGAGGTGGCACGAGACGAAGTCGACGTACGCCGGTGGCGGCTCGTCGTCCATGGGTGGCACGAGATACATGGGTCACACCCCCGGCCACCATCGTCGAGGCGTGTCGCTGCCGGGCGCAAGAGGGCAGCGTATTAGGGTGTCGAACACACGTACGTGAGTCAGGGGAGGTCTTGGTGCGCGTGCTCGGCATCGACCCGGGTCTCACCCGGTGCGGGGTCGGTGTCGTCGAGGGCGTGCCGGGGCGGCCCGGCACGATGATCGCCTATCACGTCGTACGCACCGAGGCCGACGACGACATCGCGCACCGCCTGCTGCAACTCGACCGGGCGCTGGCCGCGCTGGTCGCCGAGCACCAGCCCGAGAGCGTGGCCGTCGAGCGGGTGTTCGCGCAGCACAACGTCCGTACGGTGATGGGCACCGCCCAGGCCAGCGCGGTCGCCGTGCTGGCCGGCGCGCGGGCCGGACTGCCCGTGCAGACCTACACGCCGAGCGAGGTCAAGGCGGCCGTCACCGGCTCCGGCACAGCCGGCAAGGCACAGGTCACGGCGATGGTCACCCGGCTCCTCCAGCTCGACGCGCCGCCCAAGCCGGCCGACGCCGCCGACGCCCTCGCCCTCGCCATCTGCCACATCTGGCGCGGCGGCACCCGTGCCCGGATCCAGGCCGCGGCCCTCGCCGCCGCCCGCAAAGCTCACCAGGGGAGAGTCCGCCGATGATCGCAAGCGTGCGCGGGGTGGTGGCGGCGATCGCGCCGGACAGCGCCGTCATCGAGGTCGGCGGCGTCGGCCTGCAGGTGCAGTGCGCGCCGGGCACCCTCGCGGGGCTGAAGCCGGGGGCCGAGGCGCGGCTGGCCACGAGCATGGTCGTCCGGGAAGACTCGCTGACCCTCTACGGCTTCGCCGACGACGACGAGAAGCACCTGTTCGAGCTGCTCCAGACGGCCAGCGGCGTGGGCCCCCGGCTGGCCCAGGCGGTGCTGGCCGTGCACCAGCCCGAGACGGTGCGCCGCGCCATCGCCGGCGGCGACCTGGCCACCCTGACCCGCGTGCCCGGCATCGGCAAGAAGGGCGCCGAACGCCTCGTGCTCGAGCTGCGCGACCGGATCGGCCCGCTGCCGATCGGCGACGGCGGCTCAGCCGGCGTGCTCAACGGCGCCTGGCAGGAACAGGTACGTCAGGGCGTGCTCGCGCTGGGATGGTCCGCCGCGCAGGCCGACCAGGCTGTGGTCGCCGTGGCCGAATCCATCGAAGGCGAGGTCCCCCCGGTTCCCGTCCTTCTCCGCCAGGCGATCCGCCTGCTGGGCAAGGCCCGATGAGCGACGACCTGGTCTCCGCCACCGCCGGCGACGACGAGCTCGACGCCGAGGCCAGCGTCCGGCCCCGCCGCCTGGCCGAGTTCATCGCCCAGCACCGCGTCCGCGACCAGCTCGACCTGCTGCTCAAGGGCGCGATGGGCCGCGGCACCCCACCCGACCACATTTTGCTCTCGGGGCCTCCCGGTCTGGGTAAGCCGGTCTCGGTGGACGCGCTGGTCCTGATGGGCGACGGCTCCCGACGCCGCCTCGGCGACATCGTGGTGGGCGATCAGGTGATCACCCGCACCGGTGACCCGGCCGCCGTCCTCGCCGTGCACGAGCAGGGCGAACTCGACTCCGTACGCATCCGCACCGCCTCCGGCCGCGAGGTCGTGGCCGCCCCGGATCACCCGTTCTGGACGACTGAGGGCTGGGTCAAGGCGGGCGACCTCACCCCGGAGGACGTGCTGGCCAACGTCCTCTCCCCGGCGACCGTGGCCGAGAGCGCCGGGGAGACCGACGAGTTCCGCCTGGCCGGCTACATGATCGGCGATGGCTGCACGAGCAACCAGGTCACCTTCACCGGCGGAGACGCCGTCGTGCTGGATGACTTCCGGGCGGTATGCGACCGCCTCGGCTATACGCACAAGAGCCGCCCCGATTCCGCGCGCAGCGAGCTGGTGCGCGTCTCCGGGCTGAAGCCCTGGCTGGCCGAGACAGGTCTGCTGGACAAGACGGCGTGGGACAAGCGAGTTCCCGGCTTCGTGTTCCGGGGCGACGAGTGGCAGGTCGGCGCGTTCCTGGCCGCCTACTTCGCGTGTGACGGCACAGTGAGCCGGCGTGGCCGAGACCGCTATGACGTCGTCGTCGAGTTCCACAGCGTTTCGCGTGGCCTGCTCGAGGACACCCAGCATCTCCTGCTCAGGCTCGGGATTCAGTCCCGGCTGAAGCTCAAGCGCGGGCGTTACCTGGGCCGGGTTCACGAGTCGTGGCGGTTGTCGATCACCAGCCAGGACGATGCGGCCCGCTTCGCCGAGCGGATCACGCCTATCGGCGACCGCGGTCAGCGGTTGCGGGAGTGGGCGCCGCGGCGGAATCGGTTCGATGAGCGGCTGTCGCCGGACAAGGTGGCGTCCGTCGTGGGCGCGGGGCTGACCGAGTGCCGGTGCCTGACCGTGGCCGACGACCACACGTTCACGGTGAACGACCTGGTCGTGCACAACACGACGCTGGCCAACATCGTGGCGGCGGAGTTGGGGACGGGAATCCGGACCACGAGTGGGCCGGTCATCGAGCGGTCGGGCGACCTGGCGGCGATCCTGACCGGGCTCGCGCCGGGGGACGTGCTGTTCATCGACGAGATCCACCGGATCGCCAAGCCGGCCGAGGAACTGCTGTACAGCGCGATGGAGGACTTCCGGGTCGACGTCGTGGTGGGCAAGGGGCCGGGGGCCACTGCCATTCCGCTCGATGTGGAGCCGTTCACGCTGGTCGGGGCGACCACGCGGGCCGGGTTGCTGTCGGGGCCGATGCGCGACCGGTTCGGGTTCGTGGCGCATCTCGACTTCTACTCGCCGGCCGACCTCGACTCGTTGCTGCACCGGTCGGCCCGCATTCTCGGGGTGCCGATCACCGACGACGGCGCGGCCGAGATCGCGGGGCGGTCGCGGGGGACGCCGCGTATCGCGAACCGCCTCCTGCGGCGGGTCCGCGACTACGCCGAGGTGCGCGCGGACGGCGTGGTGACCGAGGCCACGGCGCGGGCCGCCCTCAAGGTGTACGACGTGGACGCTCTGGGGCTCGACCGGCTCGACCGGGCCGTGCTGCGGGCGCTGATCGAGTCGTTCCGGGGCGGGCCGGTCGGTCTGTCCACGCTGGCAGTGGCCGTGGGGGAGCAGTCCGACACCGTCGAAGAGGTCTGTGAGCCCTTCCTCGTACGGGCCGGGTTGCTGGCCCGTACGCCGAGGGGCCGGGTTGCGACCGAGGCGGGCTGGGCCCATCTGGGAAAGACGCCGCCCTCGGGCACGATGCAAGGAGATCTGTTCGCGCGCGATGCGTGAAATCCCTCGTAATGCGAACGTGATGTGTGCCGCATTCGGAACTCCCAGGTTGACCGATTAGACTCGCCGCCGTTCAACCGGGATGTGTTTATCGCCCCGGTGCGTGGTCTTCCGCGTCACCGGCGGCCAACGGAAGGCTTTTTTCGTGCCATACGCAGCCGAGGCATCCGGGGGTGGCAGCTTCACGCCGCTGCTCCTCATCGTTCTGCTCTTCGCCGTGATGTATTTCTTGATGATCCGGCCGCAGCAGAAGCGTCGTCGCGAGGCCGCGCAGATGCAGAACGCGCTCGGCCCCGGCGACCGCATCGTCACCATCGGCGGCCTGCACGGCACCGTCGTCGCCGTTGCCGACGACGTCGTCACGCTGGAGATCGCCGACGGCGTGCACGTCGACTTCGCGCGCCCGGCCATCGCCCGCGTCGTGAGCCAGACGGCCGCCGCGGCCGAGGTTCCGGCCGAGGAAGAGATCGCCGAGCCCGTCGTGGAGGAGCCGATCGTCAACCCGGTCACCGACACGCGTAAGAAAGACTGACAACTCAGACGTAGTACCCCTCGGGCCGGCCCGTGCGGCGTCAAGCTGCCGGGCCGGTTCGTCGGGCCCGCGCGAGGCCGCAGCCGAGAGCGCGAAGCGGACGTTAGACTCCACGACCGCCTCAACCACACCAAGACGCCGTAAACACAGGGAGATCGAAAGCCGTGGCACGACCACCACAGGGACAGATGCATCCCGGACGGCAGCTTGCCGTGCTCGGCGCGATCTTCGTTGTCCTTTACCTGCTCGTCTTCTTCGCGGGCGGGGCGAGTGGCTCCTTCACCGACCGTCTGCACCCCAAGCTCGGCCTCGACCTGGTGGGTGGCACGCAGGCCACCTACATCGCGTCGGTCCAGGGCGGCCAGGTGCCGCCGAAGGCGAACATGGAGCAGGCCCGCGACATCATCGAGGAGCGGGTGAACGCCCTCGGCGTCTCCGAGGCCGAGGTGGTCATCCAGGGTGACCGCAACATCGTGGTCTCGCTCGCCGGCAAGGCCGACGACCAGCTCAAGGACCTGTCGCAGGCCGCGCAGATGCGTTTCCGCATGGTCATCGGCGCGACGGGTGACGCCGCCGCGGTCGCGCTGAACCCGCCGTCGGCCCAGCCGAGCGCCCCGGCCTCCGCTCCGGGCAGCGCCCCGGCGAGTGCCCCGGCCAACCCGCCCGCGAGCGGCGGCGCCAACGCCCCCCAGGTCGGTAACAGCCCCTCCTCCGGTGGTCAGGGTGGCGGCGCGCCCGCCCCCAGCGCCACGCCGAGCGCCCCCGCGCCGTCGCCCAGCGCGACCGGGGACGCGCCGGTGAGCGCCGACACGCAGCAGCAGCGCGACGCCGTCGAGAAGAAGGTCGGCGCCGCCGCGTGGGCCGCGGCCGAGAAGCTGACCGCTCCGGTCGACCTGCAGTCCAACCCCAAGGCCGGCCTGCCGTTCGCGAACTTCGCCAAGCTGAGCGGCGAAGAGATCAACGTGCTGACCCCGCAGATGCAGTTCAACGTGCCGACGGTCAGCTGCAAGCAGCTCGAGGACCGGCCGAACGGCGCCATCGACGCCGTCAACTCCCAGGCCGTCGCCTGCTACCAGGGCGGCAAGGTCCTGCTCGACAAGGCTCCGGTCGTCGGTGAGGACATCTCCAAGGCGAGCCCGCAGCTCGACCAGCAGACCGGCCAGTGGGTCGTCTCGCTCGACTTCACCAGCGCCGGCTCGGCCAAGTGGGCCGCGCTGACCCGGCAGGCGTTCGAGGCCACTCAGAGCGACCCCTGCTTCGTCGCCGCCCAGTCGCTGTACGGCCAGGTCGACCACTGTGCCGTCGCCGTGGTGCTCGACAAGAACGTCATCTCGGCGCCGCAGATCCAGGGCGTGCTGACCGGCACGTCGCAGATCACCGGCCAGTTCAACTCGGCCTCGTCGCGGCAGCTGGCCGACCAGCTCAACTTCGGCGCGCTGCCGGTCACCTTCACCTCGGGCCCGGCCCAGACCGTGTCGGCGACCCTGGGCATCCAGCAGCTGCAGGCCGGTCTGCTGGCCGCCGCGATCGGCATGGGCCTGGTGGCGATCTACGCGTTCTTCTACTACCGCCTGCTCGGCTCCGTGATCTTCCTGAGCCTGATCCTGTCGGGTCTGCTCACCTTCGGCGCGCTGGTGATCCTCGGCCGGACGATGGGCTTCACCCTGACCCTGGCCGGCATCGCCGGGTTCATCGTGTCGCTGGGTGTCGCGGCCGACTCGTTCGTCATCTACTTCGAACGTCTGAAAGACGAGATCCACGAGGGTCGAAGTCCGCGAAGTGCGGTGCCCAGAGCATGGGCGCGCGCACGCCGGACGATCATCTCGGCGAACACGATCACCATCCTCGCCGCCGTGGTTCTCTACATCGTCTCGGTCGGCGCGGTGCAGGGCTTCGCCTTCGCGCTCGGCCTCTCGACCGTGCTCGACCTGGTCGTGGTGTTCCTCTTCCGTCACCCGATCATGACGATGTTCGCGCGGACCAAGGCGTTCCTGTCGCCGCGGGTCAGTGGCCTCGGCCGCGTCCTGCGTACTGCCACGACCGATCCCAAGGAGGCCTGAGATGGCCCGCCAAGGTCTTGCCGCCCGGCTGTACGCGGGTGAGGCGAACGTCAACATCATCGGCCGCCGCAAGCTGTGGTTCCTGATCGCCGGCCTGCTCGTCGCCATCTCGATCGCGAGCATCTCGATCAAGCAGTTCCACCTGGGCATCGAGTTCTCCGGTGGAACGTCGTTCAGCGTCCCGGCCAAGGTCGGCAACACCGAGCTCACCCAGGCCGAGGTCTCCGACGCGGTCGAGCGGGCCATCCAGGGTGTCGACCCGGGCGCCGAGGTCGGCGCCGCGCAGCGGGTCGGCACCGCCGGCGGCGCCGCGAGCTTCACCGTGCGGGCCACGGCGCTCACCGCGCAGCAGGCCGAGCAGGCCAAGACGGCCCTGGTGCAGGATCTCGGCGTCAGCCCGGAGGAGGTGAGCGACGACCAGGTGTCGGCGGCCTGGGGCGGGCAGGTGACGAGGCAGGCGCTGCTGGGCCTGATCATCTTCCTGGTGCTGGTGATGGTCTATCTGGTCGTCCGGTTCGAGTGGCGGATGGCGGTCGCGGCCCTCAGCTCGCTGTTGCTCGACCTGATCGTCACGGCGGGCGTCTATTCGCTGGTCGGCTTCGAGGTCACGCCATCGACGGTGATCGGCTTCCTGACGATTCTGGGTTATGCGCTGTACGACGTGGTGGTGGTGTTCGACAAGATCCAGGAGAACACGCGCGGCATCACGGCCAGCAGTGTGCGGACCTACAACGAGGCGGCCAACCTCGCGGTCAACCAGACCCTGATGCGTTCGCTCAACACCGGTCTGGTGGCGCTGCTGCCGGTCGGCGGCCTGCTCTTCATCGGCGCCGGCCTGCTCGGCGCGGGCACCCTGAAGGACCTGGGCCTGGTGCTCTTCGTCGGCATGGGCTTCGGCGTCATCGCCTCGATCCTGTTCGCGGCCCCGGTGCTCACGGTGCTCAAGGACCGCGAGCCGAGGATCAAGGCGCATACCGCCCGGGTGCTCGCCCGCCGGGCCGGCGCCCGCTCGGGCGACGTCGCTCCGCGCGGCGAGCGCACGGGCCGCGACGCCAACGTCGCCGACTCGGACGAGACGGCTCCGGCGCTGGCCTCGGCCGCGCCGCGGCCGGGCAGCCGCCCGACGGCCAAGCGCAACACCAACCGCGGCGGACGGCCCGGCGGCGCCGGCAACCGCCCCGCCGGGGGCAGCAAGCGTCGCTGACGCAGCACGACAGTGAAGGGGCAGCCGGATCACCGGCTGCCCCTTCGTCGTTCGTTAGGCTGTCGCGCGTGACCGATGAGAAGACGCGCGCCACCGGAGACAGCGGCCCCGATCTGGCCGCAGTGGTCGCCGGCGGCACGATCGACGTGCCCGACTTCCCCAAGCCGGGCATCACCTTCAAGGACCTGATGCCGCTGTTCGCCGACGGGCGGGCCTTCCACGAGGTGATCGACGGGATCGTCGCCCACTACGGCGCCGACTCGTTCGACGTCGTGGCCGGCGTCGAGGCGCGCGGCTTCGTGGTGGCGGCGGCCGTCGCGTACGCGACGGGGGTGGGCGTCGTGCCGGTGCGCAAGGCGGGCAAGCTGCCGCGCCAGGCCCTGGCGGCCTCGTACGAGCTGGAATACGGCGAGGCCACCCTCGAGGTGCACGAGGACGCGTTCATCGCCGGACAGCGCGTCCTGGTGGTCGACGACGTGCTCGCCACCGGGGGCACGGCCGGCGCGGCTCTCGAGCTGGTCGAGCGGGCCGGCGGCACGGTCGTGGGCTTCACCGTGCTGATGGAGTTGGCCTTCCTGAAGGGCCGCGAGCGCCTGAAACCCCGCACTGTCCACGCCCTGCTGACCGTTTGATGGGGCTTTGCCGCTCTCCGGGCAGCTCTTTCGGAGGTTCGGCCGCGCCATCGGGGAAGACTGTGCGGGTAGGATGGCGTTCCTAACCAGGTGACCAACCCTGGCATTGGTGGACTTCTCCGGCCGGCGACGACCGGCCGGGTCCCGAGCGATGGTGTGAGGAGGCCGGTGTCCAGCGACGTCGTCCCTCCGGCGGAGGGCACGGTGCAGCCGACCGAGGACTCACAGAACGGTGCGGGTGCTCCGGTGCCCCCTGACGAGCCGAGGCCGGTCGAGGCACCCGACTCCGACGCGACTCAGCCGATGCCTCCGGCCGAGGCGCCGGCCGCGGGCTTCGGCACCCTGGCCGGCGCGCCCACCGGCCGCCGGGTGCGGGCCCGGCTGGCGCGCTTCAACGCGCCCTGGCAGAGCACCCAGGTCAGCGAGGTTCTCGAACCCCTGATCGCCACCCACCGGGCCAGCCACCCCAAGGCCGACGGCCGCATGCTGCAGCGCGCCTTCGACGTGGCCGCTCGCTGGCACTCGGGCCAGTACCGCAAGTCCGGCGACCCCTACATCACCCACCCGCTGGCCGTGGCGACGATCCTGGCCAACCTCGGCATGGACACGACGACCCTGGTCGCGGCCCTGCTGCACGACACCATCGAAGACACGGACTACTCGCTCGAGCAGATGCGCAGCGACTTCGGCGGCGAGGTCGCGCTGCTGGTCGACGGCGTCACCAAGCTCGACCGGGTCAAGCTGGGCGACGCGGCCAAGGCCGAGACCATCCGCAAGATGGTCGTGGCGATGGCCAAAGACCCGCGGGTGCTGGTCATCAAGCTGGCCGACCGGCTGCACAACATGCGCACCCTGACCTTCCTGCCGCGCCCCAAGCAGGAGCAGAAGGCCAAGGAGACGCTCGAGATCCTGGCCCCGCTGGCTCACCGCCTCGGCATGAACACGATCAAGTGGGAGCTCGAGGATCTCGCCTTCGGCACCCTGTTCCCCAAGCGGTTCGAAGAGATCAACCGGCTCATCGGCGAGCACCAGCCGCAGCGAGAGGCGCTGCTGCGCCAGGTGACCAACCGGGTGAGCCTCGACCTCAAGTCCGCGAAGATCAAGGCCGAGACCACCGGCCGCCCCAAGCACCTCTACTCGATCTATCAAAAGATGATCGTGCGGGGCCGCGACTTCAACGACATCTACGACCTGGTCGGCGTGCGCATCCTGGTCGACACGGTCCGCGACTGCTACGCCGCGCTGGGCGTCATCCACGCGAACTGGCAGCCCGTGCCGGGCCGGTTCAAGGACTACATCGCGATGCCGAAGTTCAACATGTACCAGTCGTTGCACACGACGGTCATCGGCCCGACCGGCAAGCCGGTCGAGATGCAGATCCGCACGTTCGCGATGCACCGCACGGCCGAGTTCGGCATCGCCGCCCACTGGAAGTACAAGGAGCAGAAGGGCGCGACGATCGTCGGCCCGCCGGCCCACATCGACGAGATGACCTGGCTGCGGCAGCTGCTCGACTGGCAGCGCGAGGCGAGTGACCCGTCCGAGTTCCTCGACGCGTTGCGCTTCGACCTGTCGAGTCAAGAGGTGTACGTCTTCACGCCCAAGGGCGACGTCATCCCGCTGCCGACGGGGTCGACCCCGGTCGACTTCGCCTACGCGGTGCACACCGAGGTCGGGCACAAGTGCATCGGCGCCCGGGTCAACGGCAAGCTGGTGCCGCTCGAGTCGACGCTCTCCAACGGCGACGTCATCGAGATCTTCACCTCGAAGTCGGCCAACGCCGGCCCCACGCAGGACTGGCTCGGCTTCGTCAAGAGCCCGCGGGCGCGGACGAAGATCCGGCAGTACTTCAACAAGGAGCGCCGCGAGGAGGCGATCGAGGACGGCAAGGAGGCCATCGTCAAGGCGATGCGCAAGCAGGGCCTGCCCCTGCAGCGCATGCTGACGAACGAGAACCTCACGACGATCGCCCGCGATCTGCACCTGGCCGACGTCGCGTCGCTCTACGCGGCGATCGGCGAAAGCACGGTGTCGGCCCAGTCGGTCGTGCAGAAGCTGGTCGCCGGCTTCGGCGGCGAGGAGGGCGCGGTCGAGGACATCGCCGAGACCGCCGTCGCGACCCGCCCGCCGCGCAACCGCAGCACCGCGCAGGACCCCGGCGTCGTGGTCAAGGGTGTCAGCGACGTGTGGGTGAAGCTGGCCCGCTGCTGCACCCCGGTGCCGGGCGACGCGGTGTTCGGCTTCGTCACCCGCTCGGGCGGCGTCAGCGTCCACCGGGAAGACTGCGCCAACGCCGAAGACCTGCGCGACCAGCAGGAACGCGTCGTCGAGGTGACGTGGAAGCCGACCAGCGCGTCCACCTTCCTGGTGGCGATCCAGGTCGAGGCGCTCGACCGGCACAAGCTGCTGGCCGACGTCACCCGGGTGCTCTCGGAGGAGCGGGTCAACATCCTCTCGGCGACCGTCACCACGACCCGCGACCGGGTGGCCGTCAGCCGGTTCACGTTCGAGATGGCCGACCCGAAGCATCTGGGTCACCTGGTGGCCGCCGTGCGTAAGGTCGACGGCGTCTTCGACGCCTACCGCGTCACGTCCGGCGCCTAGCCGGAAAAGAAAGGGCCCCCGCCGAAGCGGGGGCCCTTTCTCATGAACCGATCAGGCGGCGGCCATCGTCAGCGACTTGATGGTCACCTCTTTCTTCGGGTGGCCACCTCCCGCGGACTGCGCGAACGCGCCGTCGTCGCCCGCCTTGACCACGTCCTTGACGAGGTTCAGGCCCTCGGTGATCGTGCCGAGCAGCGTGTAGTTCGCCGGCAGCTGGGTGTCTTCCGAGCAGATGAAGAACTGGCTGCCGGTGCTGCCGGGCTGCCCGGTGTTGGCCATCGCGATCGAGCCCGCCGGGTACGGCTTCTTGGTGTCGGTCGGCAGGTTCTCCTCGGCCATGGTGTAGCTCGGGCCGCCCTGGCCGTCGGTCTCGCGCCAGCCCTTGCCCGAGGCGAACGGGTCGCCGCACTGGAGCACCTTGAAGGTCGCCTCGTTGACCAGGCGGTGGCACTTCGAGTTGTCCCAGAACTTCTTGCTCGCGAGGAACTCGAAGCTGGCCGCGGTGCAGGGCACCTTGGACTTGTCGACGGTCGCCTTGATGACGCCCAGGTTGGTGTCCATGGTCAGCACGTCGCTGCCGGTGTTGGGTGCGGTCTTCGGCGGGGTGCCGACGTCCTTGACCTTGCCGCCGCCGCCCGCGTCGGGCGTCCAGGTGCAGGCGACCTGGCCGGCCGGGACGTTACCGGCCGCGGTGGGGGAGTCGGCCTTGTTGTCGTCACCGCCGATCGAGGTGACGATCCACACGGCGGCGCCCGCGATCAGCACGACGGCGATCGCCGAGCCGATGATGGCCTGCCGCTGCCGGCGCTTGCGGGCAGCCGCGGAACGCTCGGCCATCTCCTTCTCGAGACGGGCCCTCGCCGCCGCGCGTTGCCGGTCCTTGATCGACGACACGGTGTTCCTCCTGCTGCTGATATGTCGGCCTGGGGCTCAGGACTGGGTGCTGGCCGAAGGGGCTACGGACGCCGGGGCGTCGCCGACGGTCAGGGTCTTGATGGTGATCTTCTTGGTCGGCTTGACCTTGTCGCCGGTGGCGTTGGCCGTCGTGGGGATCTTGGCCAGCTTGTCCACCGTCGCCTGCCCACCCGTCACCTTGCCGACGATCGAGAACTCCGGCGTGGCGGGGGAGTAGTCCTTGGTGAAGATCAGGAATTGACTGCCGTTGGTGCCCGGCGGGTTGCCGATCAGGGCGACGGTGCCCTTCGGGTAGAGCGGCGTGCTCGAACCGGGAGCGGCCGAGGCGCTCGGCTCGGGGGTGGTCGGCACGTTCTCGTTGTAGACGCTGTACGTCGGGCCGCCGAGACCCGTGCCGGACGGGTCGCCGCAGCGCACCGCCCCGTACGCCGTGATCTCGTGGCAGTCGGTGTTGTCGTAGAACTTCTTGCTCGCCAGGTACGTGATGTCGGCCGTGCCGCACGGCGAGAGCTCGCTGTCGAGGCCCACGACGACCGGCTCACCCTGATTGGTGCTGATCGTCATCGTCTGGGTGCCGAGCGTCGGGATGTCCTTGGTCGGTGGCGTGCCCACGTCCTTCAGGTTCGAGTTCGTGGACGCGTTCTGCGGGGTCCAGAGACAGATGTCCTGGTCGGCCGCCTCGGTTGTCTCGTCGGAACCGAACGCGCCGCCGATCCACGCGACGCCGGCCACGATGAGCAGGACCGCCACCCCGGAACCGATGCCCGCGAGCATTCGCCGTCGGCGATTCTGTTTCGCGGCCCGCCGCACCATCTGCCGATCGAGCTTCGCCCGCGCCAGCTTGCGCTGCCGGTCCCTGCTGGATGCCACCGAACGCTGTCCTCTCGAACGACCGTGTCACACGCCCGCAAGAGTGTACGGCTACCTCCTGAGAAAGTGGTGTGCGCCCGCCCGACTAGGATCGTTACGATTCGTACCTGTCTGCGCGAGGAGGGCCCGGCGTGCTCGTCACCGGCTTCGAGGCCCAGGCCTTCGGCACCAATTGCTATGTGGTGGCCACCGCCCCGGGCGAGCAGTGCCTGATCGTCGACCCCGGCATCGGCGTGCTCGACCGGCTCGACGAGGTGATCGCCGAGCACCGGCTCTTCCCGGCCGCGGTGCTGCTGACGCACGGCCACCTCGACCACAGCTTCTCGGTCGCCCCGGTCTGCGGCGCGCGCGGCGTCCCGGCGTACGTGCACCCCGCCGACACCGAGATGCTGGCCGACCCGGCCAAGGGTCTCGGCATGGGTATCGACCAGCTCTTCGGGGGTCGACTGACCTATTCGGAGCCCGACGACGTCGCCCTGCTCACCGACGGCGAGACGATGGTGCTGGCCGGCCTCGAGGTGACCGTCGACCATGCGCCCGGCCATACCGGCGGGTCGGTGCTGTTCCGGCTGCCCGGCGCGGGCTCCTCCTTCGACGCGGACCAGGTCTGCCTCTCCGGGGATGTTCTCTTCGCCGGCTCGATCGGGCGCACCGACCTGCCGGGCGGCAGCACGCCGACGATGATGACCAGCCTGCGGGACAAGATCCTCCCGCTGGCCGACGACACCGTCGTCCTGCCCGGCCACGGACCGGCCACCACCGTCGGCCGCGAGCGCGCGACGAACCCGTACCTGCGGGAACTCGTCGCAGCGCCCGGCCGCGGACTTTGAGCGTCTTCTGAGGAGATTGAAGAGCAATGCCCATTTCCGGCTTTCCCGAATGGATGCCGCCGCAGCGCATGATCGAGCAGCGGGTCCTCGACCGGATCCGCTCCACCTTCGAGCTGTACGGCTTCTCCCCGCTCGAGACCCGTTCCGTCGAGCCGCTCGAGACCCTGGTGAGCAAGGGGGAGACGTCCAAGGAGGTCTACCTGCTGCGCCGCCTGCAGGCCGACGAGAACGCCAAGGACGACGACCAGCTCGGCCTGCACTTCGACCTGACCGTGCCGTTCGCCCGGTTCGTCGTCGAGAACGCGGGCAAGCTGCAGTTCCCGTTCCGGCGCTACCAGATCCAGAAGGTGTGGCGCGGCGAGCGCCCGCAGGAGGGCCGCTACCGCGAGTTCCTGCAGGCCGACATCGACGTGGTCAACCGCGGCGAGCTGCCCTTCCACTACGACACCGAGATGCCGCTGGTGATCGGGGACGCGCTCGGCGGCCTGCCGATCCCGCGCATCCGCATCCAGGTCAACAACCGCAAGGTCTGCGAGGGCTTCTACCGTGGGCTCGGCCTCGCGGACACGGCGCAGGTTCTGCGTACGGTCGACAAGCTCGACAAGATCGGCCCGGCCCGCGTGGCCGAGGCGCTGATCGAGACCGCCGGCGCGACCCGGGCCCAGGCCGAGGCGTGCCTCGAACTGGCTGCCATCTCGGCTGACGACGGCTCCTTCGTGGACGCCGTCCGCAAGCTCGGGGTGAACGACCCGCTGCTCGACGAGGGCCTGAACGAGCTGCTGCAGGTGGTCGAGACGGCCCGCGAGAACGCGCCCGGCCTGGTTGTGGCCGAGCTGAAGATCGCGCGCGGGCTCGACTACTACACCGGCACCGTCTACGAGACGCAGTTGCAGGGCTACGAGCGGTTCGGCTCGATCAGCTCGGGCGGCCGCTACGACAACCTGGCCTCGGCCGGCAACGAGCGGTTCCCCGGCGTCGGCTACTCGATCGGCGTGTCCCGGATGCTCGGCGTGCTCTTCGGGCAGAACGCCCTGAGCGTGTCGCGATCCGTGCCGACCTGTGTGCTGGTCGCCCTGCCCAACGAAGATCAACGGCCGTCCTGCGTACGCATCGCCGCCGCCCTCCGCCGCCGCGGCATCCCGACCGAGGTCGCGCCGTCCGCGGCGAAGTTCGGCAAGCAGATCCAGTACGCGGACCGTCGCGGGATTC
Organism: Paractinoplanes polyasparticus; assembly: GCF_019710575.1. Lineage (GTDB taxonomy): Bacteria > Actinomycetota > Actinomycetes > Mycobacteriales > Micromonosporaceae > Actinoplanes > Actinoplanes polyasparticus. Next base: position 24,511 of record NZ_JAHWFK010000023.1, read on the forward strand.
CCTACGTGTGGTTCCCGGGCGAGCCCGACACGGTGAAGGACATCCGCTCCGGCGACCAGGTCGAGGCCGACGCCACCACCTGGCAGCCGCCCGCCGGCGACCTGCACCCGGTGATCGCCGGCTAGCGCGGCGCCCGGCCGGCGTCCCGTCGCCTCATCCTGCGGGACGCCGGGACGCCGCGCGGGCGGCAGCGCGTACCCTTACCTACGGTGCCGTAAGTTACGGCACCGTAGGGAGTGATCGTCATGCCGCTGGACCAGACCTCGTTGCTCCTCGAACTGGAGCCCGTCGTGGCGACCAACCTCGACCGGCATCTGTCGCTGGCCAAGGAGTGGTTCCCCCACGAGTACGTGCCGTGGAGCGAGGGCCGCACGTTCGACGGCCTGCTGGGCGGCGAGCCCTACCGGCCGACCGACTCGCCGCTGCCCGACGTCGCGCGTACGGCGCTGATCGTCAACCTGCTCACCGAGGACAACCTGCCCTCGTACCACCACGAGATCGCGACGCTCTTCGGCCGCGACGGCGCCTGGGGCACATGGGTGCACCGCTGGACCGCCGAGGAGGGCCGGCACGGGATCGCGCTGCGCGACTACCTGACGGTGACCCGGGCCGTCGACCCGGTCGAGCTGGAACGGGCCCGCATGACCCACATGGAGGCCGGTTACTCCAACGGCCACCCCGACGAGATCCTGCACTCGATCGCGTACGTCGCCTTCCAGGAGCTCGCGACCCGCATCTCCCACCGCAACACCGGCAAGGCCACGGGCGACCCGATCGCCGAGCAGTTGCTGGCGCGGGTGGCGGCCGACGAGAACCTGCACATGGTCTTCTACCGGAACCTGCTGGCGGCGGCGTTCGACCTCGACCCCAACCACGCGATGCGCGCCGTCACCGACGTGGTCGCCGCCTTCGAGATGCCCGGCGCCAACATCGAGGGCTTCGGCCGCAAGGCGCTGTCGATCGCGCTGGCCGGCATCTACGACCTGCGCCAGCACCGCGACGAGGTGCTGCAGCCCGTGCTGCGCCAGTGGGACGTCTTCGGGCGTACCGACCTGGACGGGGACGGCGAGAAGGCCCGCGAGGAGCTCGCCGCTCACATGGACGAGCTGGAGGCTCAGGCCGCCCGGTTCGAGGAGAAGCGAGAGGCCCGGCGGCAGCGTCTGCAGCGCTGACCGCTCATTCGGCCAGCGGGAACAACATGCAGCTGGACATGGCCTGAGCCACCAGCCGGCCCGACCCGTCGGACAGGCGGGCCTCGGCGAGGGCCGTCCGGCGGCCGCTCTGCAGCACCGAGCCGGTGCAGGTGAGGCGGCCCGAGGCGAGGGTGATCGGGCGCAGGAACTTCACGTTGAGGTCGAGGCTGGTGTAGCCGACGCCGGCCGGCAGCGTGCTGTGGACCGAGCAGGCGGCCGCGGTGTCGAGCAGCGTCGAGATGACGCCGCCGTGCATGGAGCCCAACGGGTTGTAGTGGAATTCCTGCGGGTCGAGCAGCAGGGTCACCGAGCCGTGCTCGACCCGCATGGCGGCCAGGTCGATCAGCTGCATGATGGGCGGCGCGGGTAGCGAGCCGTCGGCCATGCCCTGCAGCAGTTCCAGACCGGTGCGGCGGCCGATCAGGTCCGCGTGCAACGCCGGGTCGCTCCAGCTGAAGGTTCGGGTCCGGTCCTGCTGGGTCTGCTTCATGGACGCAGGTTCGCACCCGCTTGCTGGGTCTGTCCAGTGGACTTAGGGTTCTGTCATGAGTTCCACAGCGGCACCGGAGGCCCTGGACTGGTCGGTCGACACGTGCACGGTGGCGCGGGCGATGGAGATCCTGGGCGAGAAGTGGACCGTCGTCGTGCTGCGTGAGGTGTTCTCGGGCATCCGCCGCTTCGACGACATGCGGGTGCGCACCGGCATACCGCGGCAGGTGCTGACCAACCGGCTCGCCATGCTGGTCGACAACGGGGTGCTGCGCCGCGTGCCCTATCAGCAGCCGGGGGCACGGGCCCGGAACGAGTACCGGCTGACCCCCAAGGGGTTCGACCTCTATCCGGTGCTGATCGCGGTGGCCGCCTGGGGCGACCGCTATCTGGCCGAGCCGGAGGGCCCGCCGCTGGTCTACGAACACCGTGACTGCGGGGCCCGCGCCCACGTCGAGATCCACTGCGACGCGGGGCACGACGTCAGCGATTTCCGGCAAGTGCTGCCCAGGCCCGGGCCCGGGGCCCGCCGCCGCTAGATTCGCTTCGTGGATTCACCCTGGGCGCCGCTGCGGGGGCGCGTGTTCCGGATGCTCTGGATCGCGGTGCTGGCCGGCAACGTCGGCACCTGGATGCAGACGGTCGGCGCGCAGTGGCTGGTCGTCGAGGAGCCGGACGCGGCCACCTGGACCAGCCTGGTGCAGACCGTGACCATGCTGCCGGTGCTGCTGCTCGCCCTGCCGGCCGGCGCGATCGCCGATGTGCTCGACCGGCGGCGGTTGCTGATGGCCGTACAGACCACGTTGTTCCTGGTCGGGACGCTGCTGACCGTGCTCACAGCGCTGGGCCGGATGCCGCCGCCGCTGCTGCTCCTCTTCACGTTCCTGCTCGGCGTCGGGCAGGCGCTGACCCTGCCCACCTGGCAGGCTGTCATCCCCGAGATCGTGTCCCGCGCCGAACTGCCGGCCGCGTCCGCGCTCGGCGCCGTCAACACCAACCTGGCCCGCTCGGCCGGTCCGGCGGTTGCGGGCCTGCTGGTGGCCCACATCGGGCCGGCCGCCGTCTTCGCGCTCAACGCGATCTCGTACGCCGTGTTCGCGCTCGCCCTGGTCTTCTGGCATCGCCCGCCGAAGAAGGGGCCCAGCCACCCGGAGCGTTTCGGCCCCGCCGTGCGGGCGGGCGGGCGCTTCGTGCGGTACGCGCCGGCCGTACGCCGTCTGTTGATCCGGGTGATCCTGTTCGTCCTGCCCGGCAGCGTCGTCTGGGGTTTGCTGCCCGTGGTCGCGCACCAGGAGTTGCGCCTGGGCGCGAGCGGCTACGGCGTGCTGCTGGCCGCCCTGGGCGTCGGGGCGATCGCCGGCGCGCTGCTCATGCCCCGGATCCGCCGTGTCATGAGCGCCAACCGCCTGATCGTCGTGGCCGGCCTGAGCTACGGCGGCGCTCTGGTCGTCGTCGCGGTGGCGCCGCACGAAGCCGCGGTCGGCGCGGTGCTGGTGCTGGCCGGCGCGGCCTGGATGACGCTGGTCTCGCGGATGAACGCGACCCTGCAACTGCTGCTGCCGAACTGGGTACGCGCCCGGGGTTTCGGCATTTACCAGGTCGTCTTCGCGGGTGCCCAGGCTGTGGGCGCGCTCGCGTGGGGTCAGGTCGCCGAGTGGGCCGGCCTGCCCGTGACGTTCGTCGCGGCCGCCGTGCTGATGCTGATGGGCACGGCGACCGTGTGGTGGCTGCCGGTGCACGAACATGACGACGCCGACCGCAGCCCGGCCGTCTACTGGGCCGAGCCGCACATCATGCTCGAGCCCCACGCCGAAGAGGGCCCCGTGCTGGTCACCGCGGTTTACCGGGTACGGGACGACCGGGCGGCCGAGTTCGTGGCGGCGATGGACGCCGTGCGGCTCACCCGGTTGCGCACCGGGGCGACGCGGTGGGGCCTGTTCCGCGACGGGGAGGACCCGGTCCGCTACGTCGAGGTCTATCAGGTGCCCACCTGGGAGGACCATCTGCGGCAGCACGAGGGCCGGCTGACCGGCAGCGATGAGGAGGTGGAGCAGCGGGCGTGGGCGCTGGCCGAGGGCCCGGCCGAGGTGACCCACCTGCTTCCCACCGACAAAGACGATTAGCCCGATGTTTCGGTTTTATTGCGATTAATCTCAGGGGTGGCCGCTCCGGCCGGGTGCCACCCGCCCGTGCTGCCCGCCGGGGCACGCCTTCCAGATCACCGGCCGGGAGCCCCGCCCATGAAGATCGAGAGCCTGCGCCGCCTGCGCGGACCGAACGTGTATCTCTCCCGGCCGGCTGTGGTAGCGCGGCTGCATCTGGGCCGGCTGACCGGCGTCGAGACCTCCGACGTCACCGGCTTCGCGGAGCGGTTGCTGCGCGCCCTGCCCGGACTGGCCGAGCACCACTGCGCGTCCGGTGCGCCGGGCGGGTTCGTCAGCCGGATGCGCGGCGGCACCTACTTCGGGCACGTCACCGAGCACGTCTGCCTGGAGCTGTCCCAGATGATCGGCCGCGACGTCAGCTTCGGCCGCACGGTGTCGGCGGGCGAGCCCGGCTGCTACAACCTGATCCTCGAGTGCCCGGTCGACGAGTCACCCGGCTCGGACGTGCCCCGCGACCTGCTCGACGCCGCCGTCGAACTGGTGCTGGCGGTCGAACAGGGCGGGACGGGGGCGCCCGATCTGGCCGGCCTCGCGGCGCGGGCCGAACGGGAGGCGGCCGGGCCGAGCACCCGGTCGATCATCGCTGCGGCCCGCCGGCGGGGCATCCCGGTCGAGCGCTACGACGACCTGAGCCTGCTGCGGCTGGGCTGGGGCACCCGCCGCCGGATGGCCTGGGCCGCGATGACCGACCGGACCAGTGGGGTGGGCATCGACATCGCCGGCGACAAGCAGGTGACGCGCCGGCTGCTCGACGAGGCCGGCGTGCCCATGCCCGCGGGCGGGGCGGCGCGCACGGCCGGCGAAGCGCTGCGCTGGCTCGACCGGCTGGGCGGCCCGGTCGTCGTCAAACCCCGCTGCGGCCGGCAGGGCGAGCATGTCGCGCTCCATCTGCGTACGACCGCAGAGGTCGAGCGGGCCTTCGCCGAGGCCGGCGGGGACGTGATCGTCGAGCGGCAGCTGGACGGCCGCGACTATCGCGTGCTGGTGGTGGCGGGCGAGGTCGTGGCCGCCGCCGAACGCATCGCCGCCGAGGTGGTGGGCGACGGCTCCAGTACGGTCGACGCGCTGGTCGGAAAGGTCAACGCCGATCCGCGGCGCGGGGTGGGGCACTCCCGCGTGCTGACCCGGATCACGGCCGACCCCCGGATGCTGGAGCGCCAGGGCCTGACCGGCGACAGCGTTCCGGCCGCGGGCGCCGTGGTGCGGCTGGCTGCCACCGGCAATCTGTCCACCGGCGCCACCAGCTGCGACGTGACCGACCAGGTACACGCCGACGTGGCCCGGCTGTGCCTGCGGGTCACCGCGCTGCTCGGTCTCGACATCGCCGGCATCGACCTGCGGCTGCCCGGCATCGCCGAGCCGCTGCCCCCGGCGGCCGCCGGTGACGAGGTCACGGCCGGGGTGATCGAGGTCAACGCCGTACCGGGCCTGCGGATGCACCTCGCCCCGGTGCGCGGGCGCTCGCGGGACGTGGGCGACGCCATCGTGCGGGCGATGTTCCCGGCCGGATCCGACGGGCGGATCCCGACGGTCGCGGTGACCGGCACGAACGGCAAGACGACGGTGACCCGGATGACCGGGCACCTGCTGGCCGACATCGGCCTGCGGGTGGGCCTGGCGACCACGGACGACGTGCGGATCGACGGCCGGGTGGTCTACCGCGCCGACGCCACCGGGCCGTTGTCGGCGCAGATGGTGCTCGGCGACCCGGGCGTGCAGGCCGCGGTGCTCGAGACGGCCCGCGGTGGGCTGCTTCGGCGCGGGCTGGGCTACGACTGGTCGGACGTGGGGGTGCTGACCAACATCACCGCCGACCACCTGGGGCAGGACGGGCTGGACACGGTCGAGGACCTGGCCCACGTCAAGGCGCTGGTGGCCGAGCGGGTGCGCGACGGCGGCACGCTGGTGCTCAACGCCGACGACCCGTGGGTGCGCACCCTCGTCGACCGGCCGCGGGTGCGCGCCGACCGCAAGCGGATCGTCTGGTTCTCGCTCGACCCGGGCCAGCCCGTGCTGCACGAGCACCTGGCCCGGGGCGCGACCGCGTACCTGCTGCACGACGGCTGGGTGGTGCAGCAGACCGGGGCGCGGCGGACCCCCCTGATGCGGGCGGCGGAGATTCCCGGGGCGTACGGGGGAGCGGCGCCGCACATGGTGGCCAACGCCCTGGCCGCGATCGCAGCCGCCCGGGCCCTGGGCGCGGGACAGGAGGCGGTGTGCCGGCGGCTGGCCGAGTTCGACCCGGTGGTCGACAACGCGGGCCGGGGCACGCTGCTTCGCCTCGGGGACGTGTCGGTGTTCGTCGACTATGCGCACAACCCGGCGGCGCTGGCGGCGACGGTGCGGACGCTGCACCGGCTCTGGGGCCCGGACCGCTGTGTCGCGGCGGTGACCCTGCCCGGCGACCGGCGCGACGACCTGCTCGCGGCGTGCGCGCAGGTGATCGCCGACGGCGTCTCCCGGGTCGTTCTCTACGAGGACGAGGACCCGCGCGGGCGTCTGCCGGGGGAGGTGTCCGCATTGGTGGAACGCGAGATGCGCGTCCGCCGGCCGAAGCTCACCGCCGTGCCGGCGCCCGACGTGCGCGACGCCATCGCGGAGGCGCTGGGTCTGGCCGTGCCGGGTGACGTGGTCCTGGTGCTCTACGAGAAGCTCGCGCCGGTGCTCGGGCTGCTGGCCGATCTCGGCGCTGTGCCGGCCGGCGCGGCCGTGCCGGCGCTCCCGGGCCGCGCTCCGTGGTCCACCGTGTCGCCGGCAAGATCAATAATGGGGAACGGACGTGTTCCCATCCCCGGATACCACAGCTGAGAGTGACCGTCTCAGATTGGCACATCGAATAGGTTGATCAGAGGATGCGGCTGACCGTTCAGGCGGGGTTGCACTGGTAGATCCTTCAACAATTGCTCCAGGGCGATTATTTGTCGACTATTTGGAGCAACTGCTATGCGTGACAGCACGGCGACAGTTTGTTGAACCCTCCACCCTGGATGGTGGCAAACTTATGCTGGGAGAAACTTCCGATGAAGCGGGCATTTGCCTCTAACTCGGGTTGATGCTCCCAGGAAACAGTCAGGGATCCGACTTTCGGGTACTGGACGGGCACCCGTCGCGGGTGCGATCGGCCCCGGAACGGACTGTGACGATCCGCAGGTAAGACCACATGTGCGCGGGATCGTGAGGGGGCCGATCATCGGCTAGCATCCCTTCCGTCGATGGGGAAAACCCGGCACCCCGCCGGGCACCCCGACGCCGAGAAGCATGGCGGTGCAACTCGGTGTTTCTTTCAGGCGCGCATGTGGGGGCACATGAGCACGACGGACCTGCCCGGTTCGAGTCTGCTGGCCGGTCGTTATCGACTGGTCGAGCGGCTCGGCGCCGGCGGGATGTCAGTGGTGTGGCGAGGGTTCGACGAGGTCCTCGGGCGCCAGGTCGCGGTCAAAGTTCTGCCACCGTCGACCAGCGCAGACCCGGCGTTCCGGCGCCGGCTGCGCGCGGAGGCTCAGGCGGCAGCCCGCCTCAGCCACCCGAACATCACCAATGTCTACGACTACGGCGAAGCGACCACCGTCGACGGTGAGCCGGTTCCCTACGTCGTCATGGAGCTGATCGACGGCGAATCGCTCGCCGCCGTGCTCGCCCGCGTACGCAAGCTGCCCTGGCAGCACGCCGTGCGGATAACTGCCGAGGTCGCCGCGGCGCTGGCCGCCGCGCACTCGCGGGGCATCGTCCACCGTGACGTGACCCCGGCCAACGTCATGCTCACGGCCACCGGGGCCAAGGTCGTCGACTTCGGCATCTCGGCCCTGATCGGCGAGAACGACATCGACCCCGACGGCAGCCTGCTCGGCACGCCGGCCTACCTCGCGCCCGAGCGGCTCGAGGGCGGCCAGGTCAGCCCGGCGACCGACGTCTACGCGGTCGGCCTGCTCATCTACCGCACGCTGATCGGCCAGCTGCCGTGGGACGTCGGCACCACGACGGCGCTGCTGCGAGCTCACCAGTACACCGAGCCCGAGCCGCTGCCGCCGGTCGAAGATCTGCCGCCCGAGGTGGACGCCCTGGTCGGCCGGTGCCTCGAGAAGCGCCCGGCCGACCGGCCGTCCAGCGCCGAGCTGGCGCACGTCCTGGCCGCCATCTCGGCCGGGGCGCCCGCGGTGGCCCGCGGCTACGTGCCCGACTGGGCCGGCGCCGGCGAGGACACGACGATCCTGCCGTCGCCGCAGTCGTACGCCGAGATCCTCGCGCTCGCGGCGGCGGCCCAGGTGTCGCCCGCGGTCGCGCCGGCTTCGGCCGCGCCGGTCTCGCCCGCGGCGCCGGAACCGGCAGCTGAGGCTGCCGAGGCCGCTCCGGCTCGCAACAGCCGCTTCGGTGAGCTGCCGTCGGGGCCGGTCTACAACGCCGCCCCGGCCGCCTCCGACGGCGGTCTGCGGCCGGCGGTCGGCAACCAGCCACCGTCCCCGCCCGACAAGGCGGCCAAGTCGTCCGCGCGGTCCTGGACTCACCAGCCGCAGACCAAGACCCGCCGCATCCTCGTCGTGGCTGTGGGCGTGCTGCTGCTCGCGGTCGGAACGTACGGGTGGAGCCTGACGGGGGGCCCGAAGGACATCAGCGGCGGTAATCCCGCTGCTGCCGCGCTGCCGCCGCCCGCCCGCTGCGTGGTCAGCTACGCCGTCTGGTCCGACACCAAGGGTCGGTTCAAAGCGCAGGTCACGGTGGCCAACCGCAACGAGACGCCGGTCAAGGACTGGAAGCTCTGGTTCATCATGCCGGGCGACCAGGTCGTCTCCGGTGACGGCGACACCAGCCTGACCCAGTCGGCGCCCAAGGGTGGCGGCATCACGGTCACGTCCGAGTTGGCGATCGAGCCGCTGAAGACGGTGTCGTTGCCGATCAGCGGCCGCTACGTCGACAGCAACACCCCGCCCATGGCGTTCTCGCTGAACGAGTCGCAGTGCGAGACGTTCGTGTCGGCCAAGCCGGGGGAGCCCTCGCGCTACGTGCAGCACCTGGCCAACGGTCAGACCAAGCTGGGCCCGACGACGTCGCCCATCCCGGGCATCTCGGTGGGTCCCGGCGGCATCATCACGGTGACGCCGACGACCGGCCCGCCAACCACGACGAAGCCAGGTGGCGGCGGTGACCCTGTGAAGGGTCCTCCGCCCACCACCGACCCGGGGTCCACTGGGTCTCCCAGCCCGACGCCGACGCCGACGCCGACGCCGACCGAAACGCTCGAGCCAAGTCCCTTGCCGCCGACGACACGGCCGCCGGAGACGACGCCGCCGGCGACGACGCCGCCGGCGACGGCCATCGTCGACACCGAGACCGAGACCCCACCGGGCGTCCCGGGCGACGCCGCCGGTGAGGGGTGCGAAGAGAGCGCCGGCGACGACTGCTGACAGCACCTTGACGAAGAAGGACCGGCTCACTCGAGCCGGTCCTTCTCCTTGTGTCCGGCGAGCTGTCGGGATCTGAACTGAGCCGCGGTGAAAACCAGACGTCACAGCCCCGGTCACGGAGTTAGGGTGAAGGTGATGATCAGGACAGTTTCCTCCGAGTCGCCCGGCGTGGCGGCCGGGCGGGGGCGGCGCCTGGGCAAAGATGAGATAGCGGAACTGGGCGTAGGCACGGTCTGAAATGCCGCGAGAAGCGGCAATGCCTGCTGCGCACAGAAGTCTTCCATCGGGGAGTTCGACATGATCAGCATCGTCCGGGATCTGGCAGCGGAGGCACTGTTCGTCTCCGACCTGCAGCCCTCGCAGTGCCCCAGCCATGAGGCGGTGGAGCGTGCGGTGACCACGATGATCCTGCAGTACGGCAGCGACGGCTGTGCGGCGAGCGTGGCCCTGGAGTTCGGTGACCACCCGGACACGGCGGTCCGCCGGATGCACTGGGTCCACGCCGAACTGACCGAGGTCCTCGAGCCTCGCCGGGACGTCGTTCTGCACTGAGAACGGCCCCGCCGGCCCCACGGCAAAACCTGAGTCGTTTTCACGAAAAGCACCTGAAAAGCAACCGAGTTCGGCCGCCTTCGCACCTTTCGACGGCAAAAGTCTTCCTCGTCAGCCGGTTTCACCCAACCGGTCGTATGAGCGAGGAGGCCTACGTGACCGACGCGACCCAACTCCCCGCCACCATCGGCACGACCCACGACGCGCCCTCCGCGCGCGACATCGAGGACCTGGTCCGCGAACACATGCCGATGGTTGGCCATCTGGTCCGGGAACTTCTGAACCGGGTACCGGGCCACGTCCATGCGGACGACCTGTCCTCGGCCGGGTTCGCCGCGCTGCTGGGCGCGGCCCGGTCCTTCGACGTGAGCCGCGGAATCCCGTTCCACCGCTTCGCAGCGGTCCGCATCCGCGGCGCGCTGCTCGACGAGCTGCGCGGACAGGACTGGGCAAGCCGCTCGGTGCGCGCCCGGGCTCGCAAGAGCGCGGCCGCCCGCCAGGAGCTCACCGCCGCCCTCGGCCGCACGCCGACCGACGCCGAGGTGGCCGAACTGCTCGGCATCGGCGTCGCCGAACTGGCCACGGTCGAGGACGACGTGCAGAAGGCGGCGCTGCTCAGCCTGCAGGGCTTCCCCACCGGGGCGGCCGAGGAGATGGTGCCGGAGACCTCGGAGGGGCCCGAGGACCTGCTGCTCAAGCGGGAACGCCTCGGCTACCTGCACCAGGCGATCCAGGCGCTCCCCGAGCGGCTGCGCCTGGTCGTCACCGAGTCGTTCCTGCAGGAGCAGCCCCTCAGCGACGTGGCGGCCCGGCTCGGCGTGACCGAGTCGCGCATCTCCCAGCTGCGCACCGAGGCGCTGCAACTGCTCCGCGAGGGCCTGAACAGCTCGCTGGCGCCGGAGCTGCTGACGGTGGCAGCGGGCGGACCTCGTACGCGCAAGGGGTGCCTGCAGCGCCGCCGGTCGGAGTATTTCGCCCGGGTGGCCCAGCAGGGCAACCTGCACACCCGCCTGGCCCTGACCGATGCCAACGGCGTACCGATCGCGCTTGCAGCTTGATCGATCAATAGAGCGAGGGCGGCCCGAGCGGGCCGCCCTCGTGCCGTTCCGCTTCAGCTGTGGATGAGGGCGGGCTCGGTGAGCGGGTCCAGGGCGGCGCGTACGGGGCGGATGTCGGCGCCGACGGCGGTGGCCAGGGCGCCGGGGCCTGCCAACGGCATGATCGCGACATCGCCGGGACCCGACGACGGCGGGGGCAGCATCGCGGCGGGGACGGCGACGACCGTGCCCAGCGCGCGGCCGCCGCCGAGGACTGCCGCGCCCGACCAGCCGGGGGCGGACGGGCCGATCGACAGCTCGTGGCGGTAGAGCGTGCTGCCGGCGTACCGGATCGTGGTGTCGGCTCGGAAATCGCCGGCGCTTTCACCGTGGCGGCCGCAGACCAGGTCGTCGCGCCAGAGCAGGGAACCGCCCGTCGCCACCTCGATGCGGGTGACGGTCAGGTGGTGGCAACCGGCCGCGGCGATGAGTGGCTCGGGCAGCCAGCGCAGGGTGCCGGCCACCGTCGCGTGGATCTCGAGGCGGGACTGCGGCAGGTGGGCGCGGCCGGGCAGGGCCAGCTGCGCGGCCACGCTGCGGATCTCCAGGGTCGCGCCGGGGCCCACTTCGATCTCGAGCCGCAGGTCGTCGCCGCGCAGTGGGCCGGCGCCGCCGCCCACCAGGTGAACCGTGGCCGGACCGGTGCGGCGCAGCAGGAGGGGGGACTCGCTGCGCAGGACGGCCAGCCGGGTGCCGCCGAGCCCGTCCGGCTCGGCGACTACCCGGGAGAAGGCCTTCACGTGGGCGACCGGCTCGTCATGCGGCGGGCACCCGGGCGGCGACCAGGCCGCGGATCCAGTCCGCGACCGGGGACGCCTGGCGGTCCTCGACCAGGGAGAGGAAGACCGTGGGCAGATCGCCGCGGCGGGCCCGGGCGTCGTGGTCCATCACCGCCAGGTCGGCGCCCACCATGGGAGCCAGGTCGGTCTTGTTGATGACCAGCAGGTCGGCCGCGGTCACGCCGGGGCCGCCCTTGCGGGGCACCTTGTCGCCGCCGGCCACGTCGACCACGAAGATCTGGTGGTCGATCAGGCCCTTGCTGAACGTGGCGGTGAGGTTGTCGCCGCCGCTCTCCACGAGCACCAGGTCGAGCGGGCCGAGCGCCGCCTCCAGGTCTTCCACCGCGTCCAGGTTGGCCGAGATGTCGTCGCGGATCGCCGTGTGCGGACAGCAGCCCGTCTCGACCGCGCGCACCCGCTCCGCCGGCAGCACGCCGTTGCGCAGCAGGAAGTCGGCGTCCTCGGTGGTGTAGATGTCGTTGGTGACCACGGCCAGCCGCAACTCGTCGCCGAGGGCCCGGCACAGCGCCGCGACCAGGGCGGTCTTGCCCGAGCCGACCGGGCCGCCGATGCCGACCCGCAGGGCGCGGGGCCCGGCGGAGAGCGGCGCGTGCGGGTCGACGCCGGGGTCGGGGTGCGTGTGCGGGAGGTCGTCGTGGTCGTGGTCGTGCGTGTAGCCGTCCGAGGGGTGGGGGAGAGCCCCACCGGCGACGGAGTGATCAGGATGCAAAGAGACGCACCTCCCAGGTGGCGTGGAGCTCGGCGCCGATGTCGAGCAGGGGCGCTCCGGCGGCCGGCAGGTCGTCGACCGGGTCGCCGGCCCGGGCCGCGGCGGCCGCCGCGATCCGGTCGCATTCGGGAGCGAGCCGGGCCAGCAGCCCGTGCACCGCATAGGGGTCGAGGCCCAGCAGCCGTACGGCGGCACTGGCCGTACCGCTGACCATGCCGTGGGCCGCCGCGACGGCCGCTTCGACCGGCGTGAGCCCAGCCGCCGAGGCGACCACACCCAGCGCCACGGGCTGGTGCGGCTCGCGGCCGGCCGGCGGCAGGCTCCACATGGCCCGCGCGGCCCGCAGCAGCGCCCGGCCCTGTGCGCGCGAGGCCTTGCGGAGCGCGGGCGACGGCGTACGGGAATCGAAGCCCGCGTCGAGATCCGGGGAGCGGGCCGGCCGGTCGCAGGCGGCAGCGGCGAAGGCTGCGGCGACGAGCCCGGAGGTGACGAGTTTGCCGCGCAGGAACCCGGCGACGTCGTCGACATCGCGCACGCGTCCGGCCGAGACCTGCGCCTCGAGACCGCCCGAGTGCGCGTGACCGCCCGCGGGCAACCGCCCGTCAGCCAGCACGAGAAGCGTGGCGAGGCTCATCAGAACAGGAAGTAGCGCTGGGCCATGGGCAGTTCGGTGACCGGGTCGGGCTCGATGACCTCGCCGTCGACACGCACCTCGAACGTGTCCGCGTCGACCCGGATGTCGGGCAGCGCGTCGTTCAGCGGCATGTCGGCCTTGGTGACCCGGCGGGTGTTCTCGACCGGGGCGAAGGTGCGCTTGACGCCGACGCGGTCGGTCAGCAGCGCGTCGATGGCGGCCTCGGCCACGAAGGCCAGCGACGTCTGGGCCGGCACGACGCCGTGGGCGCCGAACATCGGGCGCGGCAACATCGGCTGCGGGGTGGGGATCGACGCGTTCGCGTCACCCATCTGCGCGTACGCGATCATGCCGCCCTTGATGACCAGGGCCGGGCGCACACCGAAGAACGCCGGGTCCCACAGCACCAGGTCGGCCAGCTTGCCCGGCTCGACCGAGCCGATGTGCGACGACATGCCGTGCGCCACGGCCGGGCAGATCGTGTACTTGGCGACGTACCGCTTGGCCCGGTTGTTGTCGGCGGCGGAGTCGCCCGCGAGACTGCCGCGGCGGGCCTTCATGACGTGGGCGGTCTGCCACGTCCGCAGGACCACCTCCCCGACCCGGCCCATGGCCTGCGAGTCCGAGCCGATCATCGAGATCGCGCCCAGGTCGTGCAGCAGGTCCTCGGCGGCCATCGTGGACGGGCGGATCCGGCTCTCGGCGAACGCGAGATCTTCCGGCACGGCCGAGTTCAGGTGGTGGCAGACCATCAGCATGTCGAGGTGCTCGCTGAGGGTGTTGCGGGTGTACGGCCGGGTCGGGTTGGTCGAGGACGGCAGCACGTTCGGGTGGGCGGCCACCGTGATGATGTCCGGCGCGTGCCCGCCGCCGGCGCCCTCGGTGTGATACGCGTGGATCGACCGGCCGGCGATGGCCCGCAGCGTCTCCTCGACGAAGCCGGCCTCGTTCAGGGTGTCGGTGTGGATCGCCACCTGCACCCCGGAGGCGTCAGCCACCCGCAGGGCAGCGTCGATGACGGCCGGGGTCGTACCCCAGTCCTCGTGCAGCTTGAAGCCGCCCGCCCCGCCGCGCAGCTGCTCCCACATCGAGTCCTCCGACATGGTGTTGCCCTTGCCGAGCAGCAGCACATTGATCGGGTACACGTCGATGGCCTCGAGCATGCGGGCCAGATACCAGGCGTTGGGCGTGACGGTGGTGGCCTTGGTGCCCTCGGCCGGCCCGGTGCCGCCGCCGATGATCGTCGTGATGCCGGTGGCCAGCGCCGTGTCCAGGATCGTCGGGCTGATCAGGTGCACGTGGCTGTCGATCGCGCCCGCCGTGAGGATCTTGCCGTTGCCCGCGATGATCTCGGTGCCGGGCCCGATGACCAGGTCGGGATGCACGCCGTCCATCGTGTCGGGGTTGCCGGCCTTGCCGATCGCGGTGATCCGGCCGTCCCGGATGCCGATGTCGGCCTTGACGATCCCCCAGTGGTCGAGCACGACGGCGCCGGTGATGACCGTGTCCGGGCTGCCCTCGGCGCGGGTGGCCCGCGACTGTCCCATCGACTCGCGGATCACCTTGCCGCCGCCGAAGACGACCTCGTCGCCCGGGCGGGGGCCGGCGCTGCGGTCCTCCTCGATCTCGATGAGCAGGTTGGTGTCGGCCAGCCGGATGCGGTCGCCTTTGGTGGGGCCGTAGAGAGCGGCGTAGCGCCCGCGGTCGAGGGTGGTCATCGCGGGCTCCCGTTCTCGGGGTTCTCGGGCGCGGCTTTCTTTTCGATGGCGGGAGCGGGGCCGCCGTTGTCGAGCGGCCCTCCGGCCAGTCCGCGCAGGCCAGGCACGATGCGGGCGCCCTCCAGCGCCACCAGCGAGATGTCGCGGGGGATTCCGGGTTCGAAGCGCACCGAGGTGCCCGCGGGAACGGCCAGGCGGTGGCCCCAGGCGGCGCCGCGGTCGAAGTCGAGGGCCTCGTTGGATTCGGCGAAGTGGAAGTGGGAGCCGACCTGCACGGGGCGGTCGCCGGTGTTGCGCACGGTCATGGCCAGCGTCTCGCGCCCGGGGTTGATCTCGATCTCGCCGTCGCCGAACAGGATCTCACCAGGAATTGTCATGCCGCCCCCTGTGGATAACTCGGCTGCTCCGGCTTGACACCGCGTAACGTCCCCGCCCATGCCCCGAGGCGGGAGGGGGCTAGGGATGGCGCGACCGGTCGAATTGCAAGATCGAACAGCGTGGTCATGAGATCGGGCCGTGGACGGTGACCAGCTTGGTGCCGTCCGGGAAAGTGGCCTCGACCTGCACTTCGGGCAGCATCTCGGGAACGCCGGGCATGACGTCCTCGCGCGAGAGGACCCGGCGGCCGGCGTCCATCAGGTCAGCCACCGTGCGGCCGTCGCGGGCGCCCTCGAGCAGGAACGCCACGATGATGGCGGTCGCCTCGGGATGGTTGAGCTTCAGGCCGCGTTCCTGCCGGCGGCGGGCCACATCGGCCGCGACATGAATGAGCAGTCGTTCCTGCTCGTGCTGGCTGAGGAACAAACGGGCCTCCCTGGGTAGCGCTCCGCGATGCTCGCAGCTCGACGTTTCCGACGTGTTACCCATCGGGTGCGGGACGCACCATGTCGATCAAAGCAGGCCGGAGCGCCATCCAGGGGCGAAACTCAGGCTCCGGTGTAGAGGACCGCGTCGATTTCGATGTCGAAGCCGACCAGGGGAACCGGCAGGGTGGTGCGTACGGGCAGGTTGTCGCCCTTGATGTACTGGGCGTAGATCTCGTTCAGCTCGGCGAAGTCGTCGAAGTCGCGCAGGTAGACGCCGAGGCGGACGGCCTGGTCGAGGCTGGAGCCGGCCTCCTCGGCCACGGCGGCCAGGTTGCGGAACGCGGCGTGCGCCTGCTCGGCGAAACTGCCCGTGACCATGGTGCCGTCGGGCAGCGCGGGCACGGCGCCGGCCAGGTAGATGAAGTCGCCGGCGATGACGGCGTGCGAGTACGGGCCGCCGGCGGGGGCCGCGGTCGTGGCCTTGAGGGCGCGCTTGGGCATGCTTTCTGTCTCCTAAGGGTTGCGTGGGAACTGTTCGGCCAGTCCGGATGCGTCGACCAGCGGGTCGTTCAGCAGCTCCCGCAGCCGGTGGGTGCGGCGCGCGAGGGCCTCGTGCTGGGCCGGGGTGAGCGACACCCAGGGCGGGGGATCCTGCGGCCACGACGGCTGCAGCAGGCGCCCGCCCACGTAGGTCGCGACGTTCACCAGGCGCAGGGGAGCGGTGCGCACCTGCAGGTGCGAGTCGACGACCTCGTGCTCCTCGGCCCGCACGTCGAAGACAGCCAGATCCGCCGGGGCGCCCACGGTCAGGGAGCCACCGGGCAGGCCGAGGGCGCGGGCGGGCGCAGCGGTCACCTTTTCCAGTACGTCGGTGAGGGGCATGCCGGCGGCGAGCAGCTTGGCCATGGTGGTCGGCAGGTCGAAGACCGGGCCGGGCAACGAGCGGCAGTGCAGGTCCGTTGAGATGGTGTGCGGCGCGAGCCCGAGGTCGAGCTGCCGCTCGAGCACGTCGAAGGCGAAGGCGCCCGAGCCGTGTCCCAGGTCGAGCAGCACGCCCCGGTCGACGGCGGCGCGCACGGCCGGGCCGAGCGGCGAGGCGAGGCCGCTGGCGCAGTGCGTCATGATGTCGCCCGGTCGCAGCAGGTCGAGCACCTCGTCGAGGGCGGGTGGCGTCGTCCCGATGTGGACCATCACCGGCACCCCGCAGGCGTCGCCGACGGCCAGGCCGCGGCGCAGCGGCTCGACACCGTTGTCGCCGACGGTCTCGCGGTCGACGCGCACCTTGATGCCGCGGATGAGCGGCCGGTGCTGCTGCACGGTGTCGATGGCCAGCGGCACGTCGCAGTTGGTGAGGTCGCGGCTCTCGCCGGTGCGCCCGGTCAGCCCGATCGCCGAGATGTTGAGCAGCGCCGGCACCCGCACCTCGCGGAACGTGCGGCGCAGCAGGTCGAGCGTGTAGGCCCCGGTGGAGCCGGCGTCGACCCAGGTGGTGACGCCGGTGCGCCAGGCGATCGGGTCGGGGTCGATGCCCCAGTAGCCGGGGCCGACGTGGGTGTGCAGGTCGATGAGCCCGGGCGTCACGAGCCGGTCGGTCACGTCGGCCACGACCCGGGCGTCGCGCGGCAGGGACGGGCCCACCGCCGCGATCACCCCGCTGGTGACCGCCACGTCGAACGGCTCTCCGCCGGCCAGCAGCAGGTCGTAGGTCACGCCACCTCCCCGGCCGACCCTACTCGAATCTAGGCTGCTGATCATGATCCCAGAGCCGGTCTCGGTCCGTCCCGCCGACGGTGCCTTCGCCCTGGGGGCGGAGACGCAGCTGGACGCTCCGGCGGACTTGGGCGGTGTCGCTTCCTGGCTTCGCACCACGCTGCGCTGCCCGCTTCCGCCGGGCGGGGGCGGCGTGAGTCTGCGGGTCGATCGGGCTCTGAGTCCCGAGGCGTACGAGCTGAGCTGCGCCCCGGGAAGGCTGAGGATCACGGGCGGGTCAGCGGCCGGCGTGTTCTACGGCGGTCAGACGCTCCGCCAGCTGCTGCCACCGGCGGCGCTGCGCCGGGCCGGTCCGACCGGCTGGCTGGTCCCGGCCGGCACCGTCACCGACCGGCCGCGGTTCGGCTGGCGGGGCGTGATGCTCGACCTGGCCCGGCGCTTCATGCCCGTGTCCGACGTGCTGCGCTTCGTCGATCTGGCCGCGTTCCACAAGCTCAACGTGCTGCACCTGCACCTCACGGACGACCAGGGCTGGCGCCTCGAGGTGCCCGGATGGCCGCGGCTGACCGACGTCGGCGCGTGGCGGGCCGAGTCGATGCTGGGCGCCCGGCAGCACGCCCGCTACGACGGGCGGCCCCATGGCGGCTTCTACACGGCCGACGACCTGCGCGAGATCGTGGCGTACGCCGGGGAGCGGCACGTCCGGGTCGTGCCCGAGGTGGACATGCCCGGCCACATGCAGGCCGCCGTGGCGGCGTACCCGGAGCTCGGCAACGGTTTCGCCGGCGGCGTGCGGACCGGTTGGGGCATCTCGTCACACGTGCTGAACCTGGGGGAACGGTCGCTGGACTTCTGCCGGGCCGTGCTCGACCAGCTGTGCGAGATCTTCCCCTCGGAGCTGATCGGCATCGGCGGCGACGAGTGCCCGCGCGACGAATGGGCGGGTGAGGACCGGCAGCCGGCGTTCACCGCGCTGATGGCCGCGCACCTGGCAGGGCGGGGCCGGCGGATCTACGGGTGGGACGAGATCCTCGAGGGTGGCGCTCCGGCCGGCGCGGTGGTGGCCGCCTGGCGTGGGAAGGAGCCGACCACGGTCGCGGCCCGGCGTGGGCACCAGGTCGTGGCCTGCCCGGACATCGCGGCCTACCTCGACTACCGCCAGTCGGACGACCCGGGCGAGCCCACCCCGGTCGGCACCCGGCTGACCCTGGCCGACGTGTACGCGTTCTCGGCCGTACCGGAAGGGTTGTCGCCGGCCGAGCGGGAACTGGTTCTGGGCGGGCAGGCGAACGTATGGACCGAGCACATGGAGACGGCTCGCCAGGTCGACTACATGACGTACCCGCGGTTGAGCGCGTTCGCCGAGGCCGTGTGGGACCCGCCGGGGCGGTCGTACGAGTCGTTCGAAACCCGGCTGCCCGCGCATCTGGAGCGGCTGGACGCGCTCGGGGTCAACTACCGCCCACCGAGCGGGCCGCGTCCGTGGGACGCGCGCCCCGACGCCCCGGGCAACCCCCGCGAGCTGCCCGACCGCCTGGCCGAGCTGGCCGAGATGACGAAGCGCCTTGACCCTCATCCGACCACCCCGCCGCCACCCGAACCGGACTGTAGGCGTTGACTCACCAAAACCCGTCTGATGAGCTGGCGTCAGCATGGGTTACGACACTGAGCGGACTAGGTTCCGCGCCTACGGAAACCAACTGATCGGCGCGCATCTGCGCCTGCGCGAGATGGTCGACGACCTCTACGACGCGCTGGACGAGGGCCGTGACCTCCGGCTGCACTGCCTCGCTCTGTGCACGGCGGTGACGAAGCACCACACGGCCGAGGACGCGAACGTGTTCCCGCTGCTGGCCGAGCGGCATCCGGAACTGGCTGATTTTCTGGACGGCCTGCAACGCGACCACGAGATCATCGGGGGGATGTTGCGGCGGCTGGAGGCGGCGACCACGCACGAGGAGCTGGACGGACTCAGCGCGGTGCTGGAGACGCATTTCATCGGTGAGGAGAAGCGGCTGACCGGCGTGCTCAACGCCCTCGAACCGCTCGGCGATCTAGGCATCGAGGTTCCCCTTGGACGTTCCTGAGGCGACCCCCGACTGGCGGAGCAAGGGATTCTGGCTGCCGGAGGGCACGTTTCCGCTGGACGCGAAGCCGAGCCTGTTCGGCGGGCTGTTCACCTGGCCGCTGCTGGTGCTGCGGCGGGACGCGGCCGAGGCCAACATCGCGACCATGGCGGCGTACGCCCGGCGGCACGGCTGGGAGTTCGCTCCGCACGCCAAGACGACCATGGCGCCCGGGCTGCTCGCCCGGCAGCTGGATGCCGGGGCGTGGGGCCTGACCGTGGCCACCCCGAACCAGGCGCTCGTGCTGCGCAAGCTGGGTGTGCCGCGGGTGCTGATCGCCAACGAGGTGCTCGACCCGACGGCCCTGCACTGGCTGGCCGGGCAGGACGACATCTGGTTCCAGGTCGACTCGGTCGCCGGGGTGGCCGCCGCCGCCCGGGCCGGGGGCCGGTTGCGGGTTCTCGTCGAGCACGGGCACGACCACGGGCGTACGGGGGTCCGGACGCTCGATGAGCTCGAAGAGGTGGCCCGGGCCGTGGCGGCGGCGCCCGGCCTCGAACTGGCCGGTCTCACCGCGTACGAGGGTCAGCTGCGCACCGAGCGCGAGGTCGACGACTTCCTGGACCAGGTCGTCGCCGGGTTCGTGCGGTTGCGGGACGCGGGGCTGCTGCCGGAGCGGCCGATCCTGTCGGCCGGGGGCAGCGCGTGGTTCGACCGGGTCGTCGCCCGGATCGACGTCGACGCCCTGCTCCTGCTGCGCAGCGGGGCGTCGGTCACCCACGACGACGGGTTCTACCGGGAGCGGACGCCGTTCCTGCGGGTGCCCGGCGAGGGGCCGCTGGCGGCGGCGCTCGACCTGTGGGCGCAGGTGATCTCGACGCCGGAGCCGGGGCTGGCCCTGGCCGGGATGGGCAAGCGGGACGCGCCGTTCGACGAGGGCCTGCCGGTGCCGATGGAGATCAGGCGGCCGGACGGCACGTCGGCTCCGGCCACCGGCCTCGAGGTGACCAAGCTCAACGACCACCACACGTATCTGTCCATCGGGGACGCCCGGCTCGAGCCGGGCGACCTGGTGCGGTTCGGGATCTCGCATCCGTGCACGGCGTTCGACAAGTGGCGGCACATCCCGGTGGTCGACGACGACCGCCGCGTGGTGGACGTGCTCGCCACCTGTTTCTGATCTCGTCCTCGCGGGCAGACTGCGGACAGGGGGGATTGATGGCCGTCGCTGATGGGCAGGGTGTTTTCCGGGTTCGCTTCGATTGGGGGCCGGTCGGCGCGGACGCGGTCGCGCCGGGTGCGGCCTACGTCGCCGTGGTGGACGTGCTCTCGTTCACGACCACGCTGACGGTGGCGATCGAGCAGGGCATCAGCGTCCTGCCGTACCGCTGGCGGGACGACTCGGCGGTGGCGGTGGCCCGGCTGCACGGGGCGATGCTGGCCGTGCTGCGGTCGCAGGCCGGGCCGGGACAGATCACGCTCTCGCCCGAAAGCATCCTCAACACCGACCTCGAGGCCGCGAAGATCGACCGCCTGGTGCTGCCCTCGCCCAACGGATCGGCGATCTCGGCGCGGCTGGCCGACGCCGGTGCCACGGTCGTCGGGGTGTGCCTGCGCAACGCCGCGGTCGCGGCCGAGTGGGTGGCCGAGCGGACCGCGGGCCGGCCCGTGGCCGTGGTGGCGGCGGGCGAGCGGTGGCCCGACGGGTCGTTGCGGCCGGCCGTCGAGGATCTGTGGGGCGCCGGCGCGTTCCTGGCCGCGCTGGCCGAGGCGGACGGCGGAGCCGGGTTCTCGCCCGAGGCGCTGACCGCGGTCGCGGCCTACCACGGCGTGGCCGATCGGCTCGCGACCGCTCTGCCGGAGTCGGTGAGCGGTCGCGAGCTGCGGGTCAACGGCTTCGCGGGCGACGTCACGGTGGCCGCAGCCGTCGGCGCCGGCCCCGTGGTGCCGGTCCTGCGGGACGGCTGGTTCGTTCCCGCCTGACGACTACTCGCGCGCGGGGCTGTGAGTGCTGAAGGCCAGCGTGTCGTACGGGAACGGCAGGGGGTCGACAGTGGTCACCGCGTCGAGCCGCTCCACCAGCGCCGCGTCCAGATCCCAGCCGGTCGCGCCCAGATTGGACTCGAGCTGCTGCATGCTGCGCGCCCCGATGATCGGTGCGGTGACAGCCGGGCGGCCGAGCAGCCAGTTGAGGGCCACCTGTGCCTGCTCGCGGCCCGCCTCCCGGGCCACCGCGGCCAACTCGTCGAGCACCCGCCACGTGCGGTCGTTGTCGTACACCGCCCACCGCTCGCCCCAGTTCTCGCTGTCGGCCGTCCCGACGCGGCTTCCGGCCGGCGCCGACCCGCCCCGCTGGTAGCGCCCGGTCAGCCAGCCCCCGCGCAACGGGCTCCACGGCAGCACGCCCAGGCCCGCGTCGGCGGCCAACGGCCCCTGCTCCCACTCGAATTCGCGGTCGAGCAGGTTGTAGCGCGGCTGGATCGCGGCGAACGGCTCCCACCCGCGCTTGTCGGCGACGCCCAGCGCCTTCTGGATCTGCCATGCCGCCCAGTTGCTGACCGCCAGGTGACGCACCTTGCCGCTGGCCACCAGCAGGTCGAGGGTGCGCACGACCTCTTCCACCGGTGCGGCCGGGTCCCAGCCGTGCACGTGGTAGAGGTCGATGTGGTCGGTGCCCAGGCGGCGCAGGCTGCCCTCGGCGGCGGTCATCACGTGTTTGCGGCCCAGACCCTCGCGGTTGCCGCCCGGGCCCCAGCGCACCTTGGTCGAGATCACCCAGTCGTCGCGGTCGTGCTGCTTGAGCCAGCGGCCGACGATCTCCTCGGAGCGGCCGGCGCCGTACGCGTCGGCCGTGTCGAGGAACGTGCCGCCGGCCTCGGCGAACCGGTCCATCATGCGGTGGCTGGTCTCCTCGTCGCTCTCCCGCCCGAAGGTCATGGCCCCCAGGCAGAGCTCGCTCACGGCCAGCGACGTGCGTCCCAGAAATCGATAGCGCATGCGGCCGAGCCTATGACCGGATCGGTTCGGTCGTACGATCCGAACTCATGCCGGAATCCCGTACCAATTCGGCCTGGGAGACGCTGCTCGACCTGCCCGCCCAGGGCCCGCGGCACGTCGCGCTGGCCACGGCGCTGCGAGCGGCGATCCGCGCCGGACGGCTGCCGACCGGCGCCGCGCTGCCGCCGAGCCGTCTGCTCGCGCCGGCGCTGGGCTGCTCGCGCTGGGTCGTCACGCAGGCGTACGCGCAGTTGGCAACCGAGGGCTACGTGACCGGCCGGACCGGTTCGGCCACCCGGGTGCGCTGGTCCGCGGGCGCCGATCGGTCGCCGCCGGCGGTGGCGGCGCCGGCGGCCCGGCCCCTGTTCGACCTCGCCCCGGGGCTGCCCGATCTGCGGGCCTTCCCGCGCCGGCAGTGGGCGGACGCGCTGGCCCGGGCGGCCGCCGACGCCGACCTCGGCCATCCGCCGCCGGGTGGTCTGCCCGGGCTGCGGGCCGTGCTGGCCGAATATCTCGCTCGCTCGCGGGGCGCGGTCACGACGGCTTCCTCGGTGACCGTCTGCGCGGGCATCCGGGATGCCGTCGGCCGTCTGTGCCGGGGGCTGGCGTCGGCCGGGCATCGCGAGATCGCGGTGGAGGATCCGGGGTGGGGCGCGTTGCGCTCGGCGGTGACGGCGGCCGGCCTGCGGCCGCGGCCGGTTCCGGTGGACGGTGACGGCCTGCGGGTGGCTGAGCTTCCTTCCGGCGTACGGGCGGTGTTGCTCTCGCCCGCCCACCAGTTCCCGACCGGCGCGGTGCTGTCGCCGGCCCGCCGCGCCGCGCTGATCGACTGGGCCCGCGTCGCCGACGGGCTGATCGTCGAGGACGAGTACGACAGCGAGTTCCGCTACGACCGCAAGCCGGTGGGCTGCCTGCAGGGCCTCGACCCGGATCGGGTGGCGCTGGTGGGCTCGGCCCACAAGACCCTGGCCCCTGCGGTCGGTGTCGGCTGGGCAGTGGTTCCACCGGCCTGGCGTACGGCGGTGGAGGCCGGCCCGGGACCGTCGGTGATCGACCAGGCCGCGTTCGCCTCGTTCGTGGCCGCCGGCCGCTACGACCGGCACCTGCACCGGGCCCGTCAGCGCTACCGCGCCCGCCGCGACCTGCTGATCGCCGAGCTGTCGGGCCACCTGCCGGGTGCGACGACGCAGGGCGTCTCGGCCGGGCTGCACGTGGTCTGCTCGTGGCCCGGCCTGGACGAGACCGAGGTGGCCGCCGCAGCCCGTTCGGCCGGCGTCGGCGTGATGACGCTGGCCGACTACCGCACGGCGCCCGGCCCGCCGGGGCTGGTTCTCGGTTACGGCAACATCAGCGATGCCGCCATACCCCGGGCGGTGGCTGTGCTGGCGTCGGTCAGTCGCCTGGCCAGGGGATAGAGGGATAGCGTTTCGTCGGCTTAGGGTCGCTTCATCCGGTTTGCCGAGCGTTCGGAGCCGCCGATGTCGACCTTTCGCGCCACGAACAACACCCCGCCCAAGGCCCGCGACCCCTATCCGATGAACCCGGCCAAGGCGCGCCCGGAGGAGCCCGAGGCGCCGATCCCGGACGGGCCGACCGAGCGGATCGGCGCGCGGTCCGGCCGGCGGTGCGGGGCGGCCTTCGTGGCCACGCTGGTGGCGCTGTTCGCGCTGAACGTGGCCGGGGTGGCGATCTTCGTCTCGTGGCGGGCGTCGAACCTGGCCCGGGTCGCGATGGAACAGCCCGCACCGGTGGCGGTGGCGCCGCCGGCGTCGGAGAGCTTCGATGTCTCGTACGCCCAGGAGCCGTTGCGGGTGCAGGTGGGGTGTTCGGCGGTGCTCTTCCTCGATCTGGACGAGCCGCGCTCCGACGCCGCCGAGAAGGCCGGCGACCTGCGGTACGACAGCCGCTGCGGGGACCAGCCGCCGACTCTCGTGCTCGGGTCGGGCGCGGCCGGCGGCAGTCAGGTCCGCAGCCGGGACCTCGACGCGGCCGGGTGCGCCCGCGCCATCCGGACGAGCCCGATCGGGCCGGGGGCCAGTGTTCCCGTACGCAAGGGGACCGTTCTCTGTGTGCTGACCGCGGCCACCCCGGCCCGCATGGTGCTGGTCGAGATCGTGGATGTGGGCGCGACCGGGACGGCCGGGATGCGGGCCACCTCGTGGAAAGTCGCGGCCTGACGGCGGTCGCCGCGGGCGCCCCTGACAGAATGTCGGGTGCGCCCCAGACCGTTTGTGAGGAGTCCTTCCCGTGATTCGTACCCATGACGCCGGCACCCTGCGCGCAAGCGACGCCGGCACGACGGTGACGCTCGCCGGGTGGGTCGCCCGCCGGCGCGACCACGGCGGTGTCATCTTCGTCGACCTCCGTGACGCCTCGGGCGTGGTCCAGGTCGTCTTCCGCGAGGAGGACGCGCACGCGCTGCGCAACGAGTTCTGCGTGCTCGTGGTGGGCGAGGTGTCGGCGCGGCCCGAGGGCAACGCCAACCCCGAGCTGGCGACCGGCGAGATCGAGGTGGTGGCCTCGCAGCTCACCGTCCTCTCCGAGGCCGCCCCGCTGCCGCTGCCGGTCGACGACACGATCACCGCGTCGGACGACCTGCGGCTCAAGTACCGCTACCTCGACCTGCGCCGCTCCGGCCCGGCCAACGCGCTGCGCCTGCGCTCGCGGGCCAACCAGATCGCCCGCGAGGTGCTGCACGCCCGCGACTTCAACGAGATCGAGACGCCGACCCTGACCCGGTCGACGCCCGAGGGCGCCCGCGACTTCCTGGTGCCCGTGCGCCTGCAGCCCGGCACCTGGTACGCCCTGCCGCAGTCGCCCCAGCTGTTCAAGCAGCTGCTCATGGTGGCCGGCATGGAGCGGTACTACCAGATCGCCCGCTGCTACCGCGACGAGGACTTCCGCGCCGACCGGCAGCCCGAGTTCACCCAGCTCGACATCGAGATGTCCTTCGTCACCCAGGACGACATCATCGCCCTCGGCGAAGAGATCGTCTCGCGGCTGTGGAGCGAGCTCGCCGGCTACCAGGTGCAGCTGCCGATCCCGCGGATCACCTGGACCGACGCGATGAACCGCTACGGCTCCGACAAGCCCGACCTGCGCTACGGCGTCGAGCTGACCGAGCTGACCGCATACCTGCAGGGCACCGAGTTCCGCGTGTTCGCGGGCGCCATCGCGGCCGGCGGCTACGTCGGCGCGGTTGTCATGCCCGGCGGCGCCGCGCAGACCCGCAAGGAGCTCGACGGCTGGCAGGACTGGGCCAAGGCCCGCGGCGCGCGCGGTCTCGCCTACGTGGTGCTCGACGCCGAGACCGGCGAGGCACGCGGCCCGGTCGCCAAGAACCTCTCCGAGGCGCACCTGGCCGGCCTGGCCGACGCGGTCGGGGCCAAGCCGGGCGACGCGATCTTCTTCGCCGCCGCCAACGAGCGCCGCGAGGCGCAGGAACTGCTGGGCGCGGCCCGCATCGAGATCGCCAAGCGGTCCGGCCTGATCGACGAGTCGGCCTGGGCGTTCTGCTGGGTCGTCGACGCCCCGATGTTCGAGAAGACCGACGAGGGCGGCTGGACGGCGGTCCACCACCCGTTCACCTCGCCCAACGACGAGTGGCTCGACCGCTTCGAGGACGCGCCCGACCAGGCGCTGGCCTACGCGTACGACATCGTCGTCAACGGCAACGAGATCGGCGGCGGCAGCGTCCGTATCCACCGGGCCGACGTGCAGAGCCGGGTCTTCGACCTGCTCGGCATCACGCCCGAAGAGGCGCAGGACAAGTTCGGCTTCCTGCTCGAGGCGTTCAAGTACGGCCCCCCGCCGCACGCCGGCATCGCGCTCGGCTGGGACCGCACCTGCATGCTGCTCAGCGGCAACGAGTCGATCCGCGAGGTCATCGCGTTCCCCAAGACCCGCGGCGGCTACGACCCGCTGACCACGGCGCCGACCCCGATCACGGCGCAGCAGCGGCTCGAGGCCGGCATCGACGCCAAGCCCAAACCAACGGCCGGCACACCCGGCACCGACGGCCAGGCTGTTCCCGTGGAGCGCTCGAACTGATCTGATCGAGGCATGAGCACTCTCCTCGTCGGCGCATCGGGTTTCCTCGGTTCCGTTCTGGCCCGTCAGGCGACGGCCGCCGGTCATGCCGTGGTGGGCACAGCCACCACGGCGTCCGGGGGCTGGGTGCCGGTGGACATCACGGATCGCAAGGCGGTGCGGGCGCTGATCTCGGCCGTACGCCCGAAGCTGGTCATCAACAGCACGTGGGGTGGCTGGGCAGTGTCGGCCGACGGGGCAGCCACCGTGGCTGCCGAGGCCGCCGCCGTCGGAGCGCGGCTGGTGCACGTCTCGACCGACGCGCTGCACGCCGGCCGTCCCGCGCCGTACACAGAGGACGACCCGCCGACACCGGTCAGCCTCTACGGCGCGGCCAAAGCAGCGGCCGAGACCGCGGTGACCGCGATCGACCCGTCGGCGGTCATCGTGCGCACGTCGCTGATCTACGGCAACGGCGCGGGCCGATTCGAGCGGTTCGTGCGTGGCCTCCTCGACGGGCAGCCGGGCACGCTGTTCACCGACGAGATCCGCTGCCCGATCCACGTCGACGACCTGGCCGGCGCCCTGCTCGAACTGGCCGACTCCCGGTTCGCCGGGGTCCTCGACGTGGCCGGGCCCGAGGCCGTCTCGCGGGTCGAGTTCGGCCGCCTGATCGCCCGCGCGCACGGGCTCGACCCGGCGGCGCTGCCCGTCGGCCTCAGCACCGACGCCGGGCTCGGGCCGCGCCCGCTCGACGTCAAACTCGACACGTCGCTGGCCCGCTCGGTGTTGCGGACCCGGCTGCGGCCCGTCTCCGAGGGCTTCTGACCGGCCGGCGACGGGTCGGCGTGCGGCTGATCGCCGGGGCTGTGAGGCCGGTCGGGCCAGCGGGTCGGCGTGCGGCTGATCGCCGGGGCTGTGAGACTGGCCCGGTGCAGCCGACGATTGTCGAGAGAACCGCGCAGTTGTACGTGGGCCGGCGCGAGTCGATCACGATGACGCAGTTCGCGCGGGTCGCCGACCACCTGCCGACCATGTTCGCCCGGCTCGGCGAGCGCGGCGCCGCGGTCGCGGGCGCACCGTTCTTCCGCTACCGGGTCATCGACATGTCGGCCGACCTGGTCATCGAGGCCGGCATCCCGATCGCCGGCCGGGTCGAGCCGCCCGCCCCGATGTTCGTCGAGACGCTCCCCGCCGGTCGCTACGTCACGGTCAGCCACGTCGGCCATCCCGACGAGTTGATGGCGGTCACCGCCCGCATGCTCGACTGGGCCCGCGACCGCGGCCTCGAGTGGGACATGCAACCCACCCCGACCGGCGAGGTGTGGGGCTGCCGCCTCGAGGTGCTGCTGACCGACCCGGCCGAGCAGCCCGACATGCACAGGTGGCGCACCGACCTGTTCTTCAAGCTCGCGGACTAGCCGCGATGACCGGGGAACAGCCCGCCTGGCGCCGGCCCACCGACCCGGAAGCCCGCTGGCCGGCCGCGCTCGCGGTCGTCGGGATGGTCGCGATCCAGATCATGCTGCCCGACCGGCTCACGCTGGGGCCGCGCTGGCTGCTGCCGGCGATCGAGGTCGTGATGGCGGTCGTGCTGGTCGCGGCCGACCCGAAGCGGATCAAGCGGGACACCCCGGCCCTGCGCATGGTCGGCCTCGGCCTGATCGTGGTGGCCAGCCTGGGCAACGCGTGGTCGGTGGCGATGCTCGTACGGGACATCCTGACCGGGCACGACACCGGCTCGGCGAGCCAGTTGGTGGCCGTCGGCGGCGCCATCTACGTGTTGAACGTGCTGTCCTTCGCGGTGTGGTTCTGGGAGCTCGACCGCGGTGGCCCGGCCCGGCGGGCGCGCGGCGAGGACCCGTACCCGGACTTCCTGTTCCCGCCGATGACGTCGCCGCAACTCGCGCCCAAGGACTGGGAGCCGTACTTCCTCGACTATCTCTATGTCGCCTTCACCAACGCGACGGCGTTCAGCCCGACCGACACGTTGCCGCTGTCGCGGTGGGCCAAGTCCGCGATGGCCCTGGAATCGGCCATCGCGCTGCTGATCGCCGTCCTGCTGATCGCCAAGGCGGTCAATGCGTTGCCTTGATCACCCACTCCAGGGTGGAGTTTGCGCGGGACCGGCTGCGGGGTATCTGCGTGACACGGCTCTCACCCCTCGGAGGAAAACATAATGCTTGCCATCGCCGCCGCAGTCGTTTTCGGTGTCTGGCTCCTGCTGGACCTGCTCGACACCAACCTGGGCGCCCCCGACCTGTTCAACTTCCAGACCATGGCCTCCCTCGGTCTGCTGCTGCTCGCCCTGTACCTGGCCGGTGTGGGCAGCGGGCCGCGGGCCGGCAACGGCTCCTCGGGCCGCCGCTTCTACGGCCGTCGCCCCGGCCGCGGCTGAACCCGTCCCCGCGCCACCACTCCGCGAGCCACCGGCGCCCCGCCTGGCACGGCTCGCACCCGGCCCGCCGCCACGTGGATTTCGCATCCCGTTCCGGCGGGCCGGTACTGTTTCCACCGATGGAATCAGACGGCCTCTTCTCCCTGGCGCAGCCTGGTGGCGCCACTCAGTCCGCCGGCCCGGCGGACGGTTTCAGCTCCCCGGCCGCCGACTCCCCGCTGCCGGTACGCATGCGACCCGCCTCGCTCGACGAGCTGGTCGGCCAGGAACACCTGCTCGCGCCCGGGGCACCGCTGCGTCAGCTGGTCACCGGAGCCAGCCCCATGTCGGTGATCCTGTGGGGTCCGCCCGGCACCGGCAAGACCACCATCGCCCACCTCGTGGCCGGCGCGACCAACCGCAAGTTCATCGCCATGTCGGCTCTGTCGGCCGGGGTCAAGGACGTGCGCGCGGTGATCGACACGGCCCGCCGCGAGCGCCGCTACGGCGGCCCGCCGACGGTCCTGTTCATCGACGAGGTGCACCGCTTCAGCAAGACCCAGCAGGACTCGCTGCTCGCCGCCGTCGAGGACAGGACGGTCACGCTGCTGGCGGCGACCACCGA
This sequence comes from Paractinoplanes polyasparticus, assembly GCF_019710575.1. Lineage (GTDB taxonomy): Bacteria > Actinomycetota > Actinomycetes > Mycobacteriales > Micromonosporaceae > Actinoplanes > Actinoplanes polyasparticus. Next base: position 53,877 of record NZ_JAHWFK010000023.1, read on the forward strand.
GAACCCGTACTTCTCGGTCATCTCACCCCTGCTGTCGCGCTGCGTGCTGCTGACCCTGCAGGCGCTCGACGAAGACGACGTGCGCGGCCTGCTGCGCCGCGCGGTCACCGACGAGCGCGGGCTGGGCGGCGCGGTCACGCTGTCGGCCGAGGCCGAGGAGCACCTCGTACGCCTGGCCGCGGGCGACGTGCGCAAGGCGCTCACCGCCCTGGAGGCGGCGGCCGGCTCGGCGGCCGCCCAGGGCGTGGCCGAGATCGACCTCGCCACGGCCGAGAAGGCGGTCGACGTGGCGGCCGTCCGCTACGACCGGGACGGCGACGCGCACTACGACGTGACCAGCGCCTTCATCAAGAGCATGCGCGGCAGCGACCCCGACGCGGCCCTGCACTGGCTGGCCCGCATGCTGGTCGCGGGCGAGGACCCGAGGTTCATCGCACGCCGCATCGTGATCTTCGCCAGCGAGGACGTGGGCATGGCCGACCCGCAGGCGTTGCTGGTCGCGACGGCGGCGGCCCAGGCCGTCCAGAACGTGGGTCTGCCCGAGGCCGGGCTCAACCTGGCCCAGGCCGTGGTGCACCTGGCCACCGCCCCGAAATCCAACAGCGTCACCACGGCCATCGGCGCTGCCATGGCCGACGTGCGGGCCGGCCGTGGTGGTGCGGTGCCCTCTGCCCTGCGCGACGCGCACTACCCCGGCGCGCGCGGATTAGGGCATGGCCGGGGTTATCGCTATCCGCACGACGACCCCCGCGGGGTGGTGAAACAGCAGTATCTGCCCGACGATCTGGCCGACGCCGAGTATTACCAGCCGACCGACCACGGCGCCGAACGGGCGATCGGCGAGCGGGTGCCCCGGCTCCGGCGCATCGTCCGTGGCCGGGCAAACACGCAGCGTACGGGGGATGCTCCGGCAATCGGGACAGACCGCGCGACGGGTGGTGCCCCGGCCGCCGATGAGGGACGCTTTGCCGCGAACATCACACCGGAGAAGTCACCGCCCCCCGTCGTGGCTGATCCGGCGCAGGACGAGCCCGAACCGACAGGCGCCGACCCCGGGGCCGCCGCTTCCGATGGGAGCGCGACCACAGCCCGGGCTGGTAGCGTCGCCGATCCGGGCCCGACCGGCACAGAAGACGACAGCGGCTCCGCCGCCGGAAAGGAACAGCCGTGACCCCGCGCGGTGCCGATCGGCCCGACGACGACGCTGACCTGCGCAACGAGCAGGCCGGCGGTCGAAAGGGACGCCGATTCGGCCGCGGGCGCCCGGCCGAGCCGATCGAACCCGAGGTCATCGGCCAGGAGGAAACCGGCTGGCTCGACGACCTGCGCACGGTCAAGGAACAGCGCGGCGCGATCGGCCCCGGCACGCTCGCCGGCGAGACGCGCTACAGCAAATCGGGCCGGATGGCCCCCGGCCCGGACGACAAACCGGACGACGGCTTCCCCGCCCTGGGCGCCGACGCGACCCCCGGCCAGCCGGGCGGCAGCGGCGAACAGCCGGCGCCCGGCCACCCGGCCCCGCCGCAACCCCACCAGCCCGGCCAGGTCTCCGGAGCGCGTCCCGTCCCCGGCCAGGCCGCTCCGGGCCGGGCCGGCGTGCCGCCCCAGGGCAGCGCCCAGCCGGGCCCACCCCAGCGCGGCGCGGCCCAGGTCGGCCCTCCGCCGGGTGCTCCGCAGCGCGGCGCGGCCCAGGTCGGCCCTCCGCCGGGTGCTCCGCAGCGCGGTGCGGCCCAGGTGCCAGGACCGGGTATGCCGAGCGGACGCGTGCCGGGCCGTCCGGGTGTCGACCCGCGCGCCTTCGATGGCATGACTTCCGGGCCGATCGTGCCCGTCTCCGGCAACGCGCCCGAGGTTCCTTCGGTCCGGCCGGTGTCCCCGGCTTCGCGGCCCGTCTCCCCGGGCAGTCCGACCCGCGGTCGTGACCGCTTCCGTGCCGACGGCCCGTCGCCGGGCGGCGCCGGGCGGCCGGTGTCCGGAGCGGAATTCGGCGGGCCCGACACCGGCTCCGGCCGGCCTGTCTCGGGCGGTCCGGGCGAGTACGGCGGCGCTGGGCGCCCCGTGTCCGGTGCGCCTGGTGGTGCGAACTTCGGCGGGCGTGGGCCGGTGCCGGGTGAATACGGCGGGGCCGGCCGCCCGGTTTCGGGAGCGCCCGGTGGCGATTCCGGCCGGCACGGGTCGGCACCCGGGCGGCCCGTGTCCGGTGGGCCCGATGGTGCGAGCTTCGGCAGGCATGGCGGTGGCCACCCTGTTTCCGGTGCGCCCGGTGACGAGAACTCCGGGCGGCGAGCAGCCGGGCCGAGTGAATACGGCGGCGCGGGGCGGCCCGTGTCGGGTGCGCCCGGTGGTGCGAACTTCGGCGGGCGTGGGCCCGCGTCGGGTGAATACAGCGGCGCCGGTCGGCCGGTTTCGGGTGACCCCGGCGGTTTTGGTGGGCGCGGCTCGACCTCCGGTGACTACGGCCCGGCTGGTGCGGGGCGGCCTGTGTCCGGTGCTCCGGGTCCGGCCTTTCCTGGCGGCGGGCCGGGCTACACCGGTGCCGGCAGCGGGAGCGGGCCGATCGCCGGGCGCCACGGTCGTGGCGACGAGGACAGCCCGGGTGAGCGGACCGGACGGCACGGCACCCCGGATGCGGGGGAGCGTGGCCGGAGGCCCGGTGACTCGGGCGCCTTCGGAAGCGCACCGGACTTCACCGATCAGGACGGGCCGCGTGGCGGTGGCCGCGGCAACGTGCCCGCGCAGGGTGGCCGCGGGCCGCAAGGCCGTGGCGGCCCGGCCGGACCCGATCAGGGTGCCGCTGGTGGGCGTCATGGCGGTGCGAGTGGTCCCGGTCAGGGCGGCACTGGTGAGCGTGGTGGATCCACGGGGCGCGTTCAGGGTGGCCCCGGTGGGCGTGGCCCGGGCGGCGCCGGGACTTCCGGGCACACCGGAGGCTTTCCGGTAACCCCGCCTGGCGGCACCGGGCCGGCGCGGGGCGCGGCTGTTGTGCCGCCGGTCGTGCCGGGGCGCGAAGGCGTCCGGGCGCCGGCGGTTCCCGGGCGGGCCGGGGCGATGGCCGGGCACACGTCCGGTGTTGTGGCTCGGCCGGGCGAGGGTTCGGGACGGGTCGGTCCGCGAGGCAACCAGCAGGGCGGTAACCAGCAAGGCGGTCAGCAGGGCGGCGGTCAGCCACAGGGCCGCGGCCGGGCGGGACAGCAAGGGCCGGGCCGGGCCGGGATGGGCACCGGCGCCATACCTGTCCGTCCGGTATCGCCGCCGGTCGGGCCGGCGTCCCCCGGCCAGCCGTTGCAGGGGCAGAGCCCTGCCGGTCAGCCTTCGCACGGGCAGAACCCCGGGGGGCAGGCACAGAGTCTTTACGGACAGGCGCCGCAGGGGCAGGCCCGCAGCCAGGACGCCCACGGCTCGGTTCCGGGTGAGTACGGCCAGCTTTCGCGCGCCGGCAGTGTTCCCGGAGCGCCGCGGGGTGAGACCGATCAGGACGACTTCGAGCGGCCACGGCACGGTGAGCCCGACCGGGTTCCCGGCGAATACGGCCAGTTGTCGCGGGCCCAGGCCGTTCCGGGGCAGCCGCCCCGGGCCGCGTTGCCCCCGGCTGGGCGAGGCCGCGCGGGCGAGTCCAGCGGTGAGGGCCCGGGCGGCCGGGGAGCGGCCGGCCGCGGATCCCCAAGCGTCAGCCCGCCTCCGGCCGGCATGGGTCCGGGCGGTTCTTCCGGGCCGGGTAACGGTTCCTCGGGTGCGCACGCGTTGGGTGCCCGCGGAGCCTCCGGTGCTGCCGTGGTCGGCGGAATCGCCGGTGCGGCAGCCGCCGGCGCAGCCTCGGTTGGTGGCCCGGCGAGCGGCGCGGCTTCGGTTGGTGGCCCGGCGAGCGGCGCGGCTTCGGTTGGTGGCCCGGCGAGCGGCGCGGCTTCGGTTGGTGGCCCGGCGAGCGGCGCGGCCTCGGTTGGTGGCTCGGCCAGCGGCGCAGCTTCGGTGGGCGGCGCCGCAGGATCGGCGGCCGTTCGCAGCGGAGCGCCCGGCAGCGCGGCACGGAGTGGCCCGGCAACAGGCAGTTCGGCAAGGAGCGGCCCAGGCACGGGCGGGTCGGCCAGGAGCGGTCCGGCCCGGGGCGCGGCCGGTGCGGCCTCGGTCGGTGGTGGCGCGGCCGGTGCAGCTTCGGTCGGGGCGGCCTCCGTCGGCGCTCCGGGGGCGGCCAAGGCGGCCGCCCGCGTGGGGGCTGCCGCGGTTGTCGCGCGGCCGGACGCGCCCGGCCGGGCTGCGGTCGACAGTGGTGCGAACGCGGACGGCGTACCCCCAAGGAGTGAAGCCGGCGCGGCCCGGGTGAGCTCCCCCGTGATCGGCGCCAAGGCCGCCGCGGCGAAAGCCGCCGCCGAGGCCGGCGACGACGACGAGCGCGGCGGCGGATTCCTGGACCGACTGCGCACCCAGCGCAAGCTCCGCATGGTGAGCCTGATCTCGCTGGCTGTCGTCGTGCTGGTCGTGCTGCCCGCCTTCTTCGGGCTGCGGGCGGCCAGCAACGACCCGGTCTTCGGCTCGCTCGACTCGCTCGACGTTCCGGCGTGGGCCGAGCAGAAGGTCGACGACAAGAGCGACGGCAGCCGGTGGTGCTTCATCGACTGCACGTTCCGGGAGCGCACCGCCGAGTCGCAGAAGTCCATCGAAGAGACCACCGCGGCGTACACCTCGGCCCTGACCAGCGCCGGATGGGCGCCGTGGAAGGTCGTCGAGTGCCCCGAGGTGCCGATCCCGGAGGGCGACAAGACCACCTACAGCTGCTTCAAGCGCGACGAGTTCACACTGGACCTGCGGGTCAGTCAGCCCGAGTGCCAGGTCGACCAGGTCGCCGCGAACGACCCGTCCGTGGCCGGGGCCACCGCGCCGCCGCCACCGGCCAAGGGCCAGTGTGTCGGGTCGGCCGTGAGCATCAAGGTGCAGAACGCCATCGCCGACTCCCGCGGCAAGCCGGACCCGCAGAAGAGTCCGCTCATCGGCGAGACTCCCGACACGGTCATCACGGAAGATCCGCTCCTGGAGCCGACACCCTCGGCGTCGTGACGCGGGCTGAGGTCACGGACGGTAGGGTCTGCACGTTGCCACGCCGAATAGTGACCTTGTAAGGGAGACGCGCCTGATGGACGCCGGAGAAATCGCAGGCCTGATCGCGGCGGGCGCCTTTCTGATGCTCGTCATCGTGCTCGCCGTGCCGATCCTGAAGCTGGGCCGGACGGTCGACGCCGCCACCCGCGCGATCAACGACGTGACCGACCGCACGGGCCCGCTGCTGACCGACGTGAACGAGACCGTCCGCAGCGTGAACGCCACCCTGGGGCAGGCGCAGGTCTCACTGGACACTGTGAACGTGCAGCTCGCCAAGGTCGACACGATCACCGAGCACGCCGCGCACGTCACCGCCAACGTGGCCAACCTGTCCACCGTCGTCGCCGCGGCCGCCGCCAACCCGCTGGTCAAGGTGGCCTCGTTCGGGTACGGCCTGCGCAAGACCGTTGCGGCCCGCCGCAACGCCGAGGAGGCGCGCGAGGTGCGCGAGACCCTCAAGCAGCGCCGCAAGGCCGCCCGCCGCTGATCGCACGGCTGCGTCAGAAGGCGCACGGCTGCGTCAGAACTCTTCAGAAGGGAACCACCCGCTATGAAGCGGCTGCTCTGGCTGGGCGTGGGCCTGGCCGTCGGTGCGATCGTCGTCCGCAAGCTGACTCAGAAGGCGAACGAGTTCACCCCCACCGGCATCGCCACCTCCTTGTCGCAATCCGCTGGCGGCGTGGTCGAGTCGGTGCGTAGCTTCGTGGATGACGTCCGCGTGCTCGCGGCTGATCGCGAGGAACAGATCAACGAGGCGTTCGCCAAGGGTGAGCTGTACGTGGACGAGGACGGCCAGGACGGCCAGGAGGGGAACCGATGAAGACGGCGGAGATCAAGCGGCGCTATCTGGCGCATTTCGAGGCCAACGGGCACACGGTCGTGCCGAGTGCCCCGCTGCCCGCTATCGACGACCCCAACCTGCTGTTCATCAACGCCGGCATGGTGCAGTTCGTGCCGTACTTCCTGGGTCAGCGCACCCCGGCCTTCAAGCGTGCCGTCAGCGTGCAGAAGTGCATCCGGACGCCCGACATCGACGAGGTCGGCAAGACGTCCCGGCACGGCACGTTCTTCCAGATGAACGGCAACTTCTCGTTCGGCGACTACTTCAAAGAGGGCGCGATCAAGCTCGCCTGGGAGCTGGTGACCAACCCGGTCACCGCGGGCGGTTACGGCCTCGACCCGGAGCGGATCTGGCCCACCGTCTACCTCGACGACGACGAGGCGTACGGGTTCTGGAAGGCGATCGGCGTCCCCGAGTCGCGCATCGTGCGCCGGGACAAGAAGGACAACTACTGGTCGATGGGCATCCCGGGCCCGGCCGGCCCGTGCTCCGAGATCTTCTACGACCGCGGTCCCGAGTACGGCCGTGAGGGCGGCCCCGCGGTCGACGAGGACCGCTACATGGAGATCTGGAACCTGGTCTTCATGCAGTACGAGATCACCGACGTACGCTCCAAGACCGACTTCACCGTGGTCAGCGAGCTGCCGAACAAGAACATCGACACCGGCATGGGCCTCGAGCGCGTCGCGTCGGTGCTCCAGGGCGTCGACAACCTGTACGAGATCGACGAGGTCCGCCCGATCCTGGCCCGCGCGGCCGAGATGACCGGCAAGGTCTACGGCGCGCACTCCGGTCACGTGGCCGGCGAGTCCCACCCCGACGACGTGCGCCTGCGGGTGATCGCCGACCACGTGCGCACCGCGCTGATGCTCATCGGCGACGGCGTCACGCCCAGCAACGAGGGCCGGGGCTACGTGCTGCGCCGGATCATGCGCCGGGCCATCCGCTCGATCCGCCTGCTGGGCTGGCAGGCGCCGGCGCTGCCCGAGCTCTTGCCGGTGGCGCGCGACTGCATGGCGCCGTCGTACCCGGAGCTGGCCGAGGAGTTCGGCCGGATCTCCACGTACGCGTACGCCGAGGAGGACGCGTTCCTGTCCACGCTGCGCGCGGGCACGACGATCCTGGACACGGCGATCACCGACACCAAGAAGTCGGGCGGCGCCAAGCTCAGCGGCGACCAGGCGTTCCAGCTGCACGACACGTACGGCTTCCCGATCGACTTGACCCTCGAGATCGCGCAGGAGCAGGGCCTCGAGGTCGACCAGGACGGTTTCCGCCGGCTCATGGCCGACCAGCGGTCGCGCGCGAAGGCAGACGCGGCGGCCCGCAAGACGGGACACGCCGACCTCAGCGCGTACCGGAACGCTCTTGATCTTGGTGGCCCGGTGGAGTTCACCGGTTACCAGGAGGTGCAGCGCGAATCGCGGGTGCGGGCGCTGATCGGTGGCAGCGGCGCGGTCGAGGTGGCCGGCGAGGGCGACTTCGTCGAGCTGGTGCTCGACACCACGCCGTTCTATGCCGAGGGCGGCGGCCAGCAGGCCGACACCGGCGTCATCAAGGTCGGCGGCGGCCAGCTCGAGATCGTCGACGTGCAGCAGCCGCTGCCGGGCCTGATCGTGCACAAGGCGCGGGTGATCCGGGGCGAGGTGCGTACGGGCGAATCGGCCGAGGCCGAGATCGACGTGACCCGCCGCAAGGCGATCTCGCGCTCGCACACGGCGACCCACCTGATCCACCAGACGATGCGCGCGTTCCTCGGCGAGTCGGCGACCCAGGCCGGTTCGCTGAACGCGCCGGGCCGCCTGCGGTTCGACTTCAACACCCCCGGGGCCGTCTCGCCCGCGGTGCTGAACGACGTCGAGCAGCAGGTCAACGAGGTGCTGCTGCGGGACCTCGAGGTGCACGCGTTCATCACCTCCCAGGAGGAAGCGCGCCGGCTGGGCGCGATGGCGCTGTTCGGTGAGAAGTACGGCGATGAGGTCCGTGTGGTTGAAGTCGGCGACTACGCACGTGAGTTGTGTGGTGGCACGCACGTCGCCCGCTCGGGTCAGCTGGGGCTCGTGAAGATCCTCAACGAGTCGTCGATCGGCTCCGGCGTGCGCCGGGTCGAGGCCCTGGTCGGCATCGACGCGTTCGGGTTCCTGGCCAAGGAGCACCTGCTGGTCAGCCGCCTGGCCGAGCTGTTCCGGGTGCCCGGCGACCAGGTCGCCGACCGGGTCGAGCAGACGGTCACCGCGCTGCGCGACGCCGAGAAGGAGCTCGAGAAGATGCGCGCCCAGATGGTGCTGGGCGGCGCGGGCGCTCTGGCGGCCCAGGCGAAGGATCTGCGCGGTGTGGCGTTCGTCGGCACCGAGGCTCCCGAGGGCGCGGCCGGCAACGACGTGCGTACCCTGGCCCAGGAGATCCGCGGCAAGATCGACGCGGCTCGGCCCGCGGTGGTCGCGGTGGCGGCCCGCTCGAACGGCAAGGCGTCGCTGATCGTGGCGGTCAACGCGGCGGCCAAGGGGCGCGGGTTGTCCGCGGCCGATCTGGTCAAGGGCGCGCTGTCCGGCCGGGGTGGCGGCAACGCCGACCTCGCCCAGGGTGGCGGTGTGCCGGCCGACCAGGTGCCGACGCTGCTGGCTGCCGTGGAAAAGGCGGTCGGGGACGCCGCCGGCTGAGGAATGTGGCCGCCTTAAGTCCGCTTTAGGGGCGGTGGTCGGGGCGGTTGAACAGGGGAGGGTGGCCGGATGAGCGCGCTGTCGCGGGGTAGGCGACTGGGCGTGGATGTCGGTAAGGTGCGCGTCGGGGTTGCGATCAGTGACCCTGACGGGATCCTGGCCACCCCCCTGGTCACGGTGCCCCGTGACATGGGCGCGGCAGAGGATGCCGTGCCCGGCGACATAGCTGAGCTCGTCCGCCTCGTGGGGGAACACGAGGTGGTGCAGATCGTGGTGGGGCTCCCGGTTCGCCTGAACGGGGCCGAGGGACCTGCCGCCATCGACATTCGTGCGTACGCTGGGCGACTGGCGTCGGCGGTCGGCGAAGTGCCGATCGCTCTGGCGGACGAAAGGATGTCGACCGTGGTCGCGACCCGTAGGCTGGCCGAACGTGGCGTCCGGGGCAAGCGCCAACGGGCGGTCGTCGACCAGGCGGCCGCGGTGGAGATCCTGCAGAGCTGGCTGGACGCGCAGCGGAGGCAGAGATGATCGACGAGCTGGACCTGGCGTTCGACGAGCATGCCGAAAAGGGCAAGCCTCGTCACCGGCGGGGCGCCCGTGGTGCCAAGAAGAGCGCGGGTAAGTCCGGTATCGCCTTTGTTATGGCTTTTGTGCTGCTGGCTGCGCTCGGTGGCGGGGTCTATTTCGGCTACAACAAGGTCAAGGGTTTCTTCACGGCGGCCGACTACGACGGCGCCGGCGGCGAGGCCATCCAGGTCACGATCGAGAAGAACGCGACCCTGACCGACATCGGCAACACGCTGGTCGAGTCCGACGTCGTCAAGAGCACCAAGGCCTTCGTCAACGCCGCGGACGAGAACCCCAAGGGCAAGAACATCCAGTCCGGCACGTACAACCTGAAGAAGCAGATGTCGGCCGAGAGCGCCGTGACGCTGTTGCTCGACCCCAAGACGCGCGTCACCCGTGGTGTCACGCTGCGTGAGGGTCTGACCATGATGCAGACATTCGACCTGCTCGCCAAGGCCACGAAGATCCCGTACGACGACTTCGTCGAGGCCGCCAAGGACCCGGAAGAGCTGGGCGTGCCCGACTTCTGGTTCAACCGCCGCGACAACAAGCAGGCGAAGAAGACGGTCGAAGGCTTCCTCTACCCGGACACGTACGAGTTCGACCCCAAGCTCGACGCCAAGGGCGTGCTCGAGGTGATGGTCGCCAAGTTCCTCGACACGACCACGGAACTCGGCTTCGTCGACACGGTGCAGAAGAACCTCTCGGTCTCGCCGTTCGAGGCGCTGATCGTGGCGTCGCTGGCCCAGGCCGAGTCCGGCGCGGACCCCGACACCCCGAAGATCGCCCGGGTTGCCTACAACCGCACGTACAAGCAGAAGCCGGCCATGCCGCTGCAGTTCGACGTCACCGCGAACTACTGGCTCCAGCTCAAGGGCAGCGCGGCCAAGCACTCCGGCCAGCTCTCCGCGGCCGAGCTGAACGACCCCAAGAACCCGTACAACTCGGTGAGCCAGGCCGGTCTGACCCCCGGCCCGATCGACAACCCGGGCCGGAAAGCGCTGGAGGCCGCCATGAAGCCGGCCACCGGCCCCTGGCTGTTCTTCGTGGCCGTCGACAAGAAGGGCAACTCGGCCTTCGCCGTCACCGACGCCCAGCACGAGGCCAACATCGACAAGGCGTGCGCCAACGGCATCAAGCTGCAGTGCGACTAGCGTCTGGTTCATAACCGAGGCCACGCCGCAGCCCCGCCTCAGTTGTGAACCAGGCGCTAACCTGGTCGGCGTGATTCCGACCCGCCGGGCTGCCGTGTGCGGCCAGCCGATCGCCCACTCGCTGTCGCCGGTGATCCACAACGCCGGCTTCGCCGCGGTGGGCCTGTCGGGCTGGTCGTACTCCGCCTTCGAGTGCGGTGAGGCGGATCTGGCCGCGCTGGTCGGCGGCCTCGGCCCGGAATGGGCCGGCCTGTCGCTGACCATGCCGCTCAAGGAAGAGGCCCTGCGCCTGGCCGCGGCGGCGACGCCGGTCGCGGTCGCGATCGGTGCGGCCAACACTCTCGTACGGCGGCAGGACGGCACCTGGCTGGCCGACAACACCGACGTGGCCGGCATGGTGCGCGTGCTGCAGGGCGCCGGCCTCAAGCCTGCCCCTTCGGTGACCGTGCTCGGCGGCGGCGGCACAGCCCGGGCCGCACTGGCGGCGGCCGCCCAGCTCGGCGCCTCAGCCGTGTCGGTGGTGACCCGTCGTCCGGCCGCCTACGAAGAGCTGGCCCCGGCCGCGGCCGCCCTGAACATCACCATGATCGCCGTTTCGTGGGATCGCGCCCCCGACACGTTCGAGGCCGACGCGGTCATCTCCACGGTCCCCAAGGGCGCGGCCGACCACCTGGCCTGCGAAGTGGCCTGGCGCGACGGCACGGTGCTGTTCGACGCCATCTACGACCCCTGGCCGACGCCCCTGGCCGCTTCGGCCCAGGCTCACGGCGTACCCGTGCTGTCCGGTCTCGACCTTCTGCTGGCCCAGGCCTTGAGCCAATTCGAGCAGTTCACCGGCGTCAGCCGGGCCCCGGAAGAAGCGATGCGCACCGCGCTCCTCCAGGCCGCCGCCGCCCGATCCTGTGGATAACTCATTCCCGCGCCTTGACAAGGCGGTAACGTCCTTCCTCTTCCCCTGAGGCGGGTGGGGGCTGGGGATGGACGCCCGCGCGCGAGGCTCAAAATTCCGGAAGGCGGGACGGCGGCAGGGCAGCGGCGGCGGCCACCGGCGACGTGCCAGACTGTGACCCGTGTTGCGCTGGCTGACCGCAGGTGAATCGCACGGCCCCGCCCTCGTCGCGCTGCTCGAGGGGGTGCCCGCCGGTGTCGAGGTGACGACCACCGAGATCGGGCGGGACCTCGCGCGCCGCCGTCTCGGTTACGGCCGCGGCGCCCGCATGAAGTTCGAGCAGGACGTCGTCGAGGTGATCGGCGGCATCCGGCACGGGCTGACGCTGGGCAGCCCCGTCGCGATCCGGGTGGCCAACTCCGAGTGGCCCAAGTGGGAAACGGTGATGGCGGCCGACCCGGTCCTGGCCGAAGAGCTGGCCGCGCAGGCCCGCAACGCGCCGCTGACCCGCCCGCGCCCCGGCCACGCCGACCTGGCCGGCATGCAGAAGTACGGGCACACCGACGCCCGCCCGATCCTCGAACGCGCCAGCGCCCGCGAGACGGCCGCCCGCGTCGCCGTCGGGGTGGTCGCCAAAAACCTGATCAAGCAGGCGCTCGGCATCGAGGTCGTCTCGCACGTCATCGAGCTGGGCTCGGTCGCGGCCAAGACCGGTCTGATCCCCACGCCCGAAGACGCCGAGCGCATCGACGCCGACCCGCTGCGCTGCCTCGACCCCGAGGCCAGTGCCCGCATGGTCGCCGAGGTCGACGCGGCCAAGAGCGACGCCGACACGCTGGGCGGCATCGTCGAGGTGCTGGCTTACGGCGTACCCCCGGGCCTGGGTTCGCACGTGCAGTGGGACCGCAAGCTCGACGCGCGACTGGCCGCGGCCCTCATGTCGATCCAGTCGGTCAAGGGCGTCGAGATCGGCGACGGTTTCACCCAGGCCCGTTCGCGCGGCTCGGTGGCCCACGACGAGATCGTCCCCACCGCCGACGGCGTGAAGCGGGTCACCGACCGGGCCGGCGGCCTGGAAGGCGGCATCACCAACGGCGAGCCGCTGCGGGTGCGCGCCGCGCTCAAGCCGATCTCGTCGCTCAACCGCGCTCTGCAGACGATCGACGTGACGACGGGCGAACCGACGACGGCGATCAACCAGCGCTCCGACGTGGTAGCCGTGCCGGCCGGGGCCATCGTCGCCGAGGCCATGGTCGCGCTCGTGCTGGCCGAGGCCGCGGTCGAGAAGTTCGGCGGCGACTCGGTGACCGAGATCCGCCGCAACCTGGCCGGCTACCTCGACAACCTGGTCATCCGCTGATGGCGCCGCGGGCCGTGTTCGTGGGCGCCCCCGGCGCCGGCAAGTCGACCATCGGCGCCGCGGTCGCCGAACTGCTGGGCGTGCCGTTCGCCGACGCCGACACCGTCATCGAGCAGTGGGCCGGCAAGCCCATCCCCGAGATCTTCATCGACGACGGCGAGGACGCGTTCCGTGCCCTGGAACGCGAGACGATCGCGGCCGGGCTCGAGGAGTTCGACGGGGTGCTGGCCCTGGGCGGCGGCGCGATCCTGCACGAGGGCACCCGCGAGTTGCTGAAGAAGCACACCGTGGTCTACCTCTCGGTCGACCTGAGCGACGCCGTCAAGCGCGTCGGCCTCGGCGCCGGCCGCCCCCTGCTGGCCATCAACCCCCGGGCCACCCTGAAATACCTGCTCGACCAGCGACGCCCGCTCTACGCCGAGGTCGCCACCCACACGGTCAGGACCGACGGCCGCGATCCCGCCGAAATCGCGACGGAGGTCGCCGCCCTGCTCACGACCACTGACGACGCAGCCGGACAGTAGGCGGCAGGCCTCGTCGGCCGACGACTTTGCTGCGCTGGGAGACGTCAATGGTGAGCAGTCCTCCTTTCCAGCTTCGGAATGGAGCGAGGTCGACGGAGTTCTGGACGTCCCAGATCTCGATCTGCTCGATCTGCGCCAACCGGGCGAGCGGTCCGAGGTCCACCGGCGCAGCCGGGGCGAGGACAATCTGGGTGAGTCGAGGCGTCGCTTCGAGCGTTCCCAAACGCCGGCTGGCCCCAGGAAACGCAATCAGCCTGGTCAGCGAGGGCAGTTCCTTGATCGCGGCAAGGTCCCAGTCGTCGGTCACTCCGCCGAGCTCGAGCTCTTCCAGGCGAGGGAAAAGGGACTTCAGGGGACTCAAGCCGTTGGCGTCCAGTACGGCCAGTCGCAATCCGAGTCGTCGCAGTTCACTCGGTGGTCCGAGCGACGTGCTGTGTTCTCCATCGAGGAAGAGATATTCGAGAAACTGCATGCTGGTCAGCGCCGAGACGTCGGTCACTTCCGGATGTAGCCGCACATCCAGGCGCCGCAGCTGTGACATGTCAGCGATGATCTTGATGTCATGCATGCGGACCGAGGAGTTCCAAATGATGCCCAACTCTTTGAGGCTTCGCATGCCGACCATCGCACGCAGATCGCCGGCATCCACGCGGCTGGCTCCCACTACCACCCTTTCGAGTGCCGGGTATCGGTGTAGGTCGCGGAGGTTCTGACATTTGTCGCCGTACAGGTGAATCCCTTTGAGCGCGGGCGCGTCCGACAGCTCCGCGACGTCAACCGAGCGATCGAAGTTGGCCCGGATGCTGCGCAAATTGCTCAGGTGGCGGGTAGCGCCCAGGAGGCCGGGTTCGCGCACGAAAACCTCGCCGCCGACCAAGGGTGCGTTCGCCAAGACACGCTGCGCATACTCCTCGGGGTCGAAGGTCCGCCAGCAGTCGGCGAGTTCCTGTTGCACCCGGAAGCGTGAGTCATGGGCGTACATGGCAAGAATGTCGAGCGCACGAGGGCCGTTAACCAACGAAACAGTCTGGATCAAAGCCACGGCTCGGCTGTCAGACAATCCGTCGAGCGATCGAGGCAGCCGGTCCAGAATCGGCTCGCCGACGATGTAGAGCGATCGCGACTCCACCGGTCGGCGGGGCGGTAGAAGGCGGTCGAGGTGCCGGTGAATGTCGTCGATCAGCGTCGGTGGATCGAGCGATGGCATCGTCTCCAGGCAAGCGGTGGCCAGCAAGACCAACGTACGGTGGTGGCGAGGCTCCCGGTCGGCACGGGCGAGCAGGCCTTCGATCAGCTCGCGTCGCATGCGGCTGTTGCCGTGACCGGCCGCCATCACGATGATCTCGCGCCAGGTGTCCAGGTGGGCCTGTCCGGCCAGCATGCCGCCCATGTCCTGCTCAGCTGCCTCCCGTGCGGCCAGATACTCCTGAAAAGTCCGGTGGACAAAATCGATCCGTCCCACCGCAGGTTCGCGTAGCATTCCGCTCCGCTCAACAAGGTGGGTCAGCACGGTTCGGGAATCAGCCGACACTCGCGGCATGCCGGCCAGTCGACGGCCGAGGTATTCGATCGCCTCGGCCCAGGTCAGCTCCGACCGCCCGTTCAACGAGATCCGCCAGGCCAAGTCCTGGAGCAGCTGAAGGCGCTCGCGCACGGACATCCCGGGAAGGACCGAGTGCACACCGCGCTCAGTGTCGCGCCGGTGCAGCAACATGTCGACGGCGGCCTGATAGATGCCCATGCGGTCGGGCGGCAGATTGGCCTCTCGGTCGAGGTTGAGCGCGCACAGCATGGCGGCCATCAACGGGTTGCCCGCCATCCGATAGAGATGTCGGCTCGCCGTCAGCTGAGTCAGAAGCGATTGTTCGTAGTGAGGCAATCTCTGGGGCAGGCAGGGCAGCGACGCCGAGGAGAGCGCCGCCCGATGCCACTGTTCGATCAGCGCCCGGACGTCGGCCGGAGTCAGCCGTTCGAGCGTGAGCGACTCGAAGCCCTCGGCAGCAAGCCACCGTACCGGGGCGGCAGGCGGCCGCGAGGTGACCACAGCGAGCGATTGAGGATACGCGTCGAGCAGTTCCCGCAGCCAAGTTCGGACTTTCGATCGCCGCTCCGCGGGCAGTTCGTCGACGCCGTCGACCAGCAGCAGCGCTCGTCCCTCTTCTAGCTGACGGTGCACCCATCCGGCCGGCATCGTCGCGGCGATGGGGTCGGCGATTCCGGTCAGGAACTGCTCCGGCGCCGGCAGCGTCTCGGGCCAGCTTCGCAATTTCACCAGGAAGGGCACCCGGCCGTTCCAATCGGCGAGCGGACCGGTGAACCGTTGGTTGGCTGCGGTCACGGCCAGCCAGCGCAGCAATGTGGACTTGCCGGCCCCGGCCTCGCCCCGAATCAGCGTGCGGGTGCGCGTGGCGAGCGCCCGTTCCACCCGCTCCCCGCCGGCGCTGTCGGGCCGCGCGTGCCGAAGCAGAGTCGGCTCCCATGCAGGCGGCGGTTCCGTCACCCCCGCGCCGTCGTCGCTGACGGCCAGGCTGATGTAGGCGACGCTGAGTGTGGTCCGGGGGCGGAACTGCGTCTCGACGCCGACAAGTTCGAGCGCGTTCAACTTGTTCGTGAGCACCTCGGCGTACCGCGGCCGGAACTCGGTCGGTGAGAGGCCACCCACAGTGAGATGCCGCAGGGCCTCGGACATGATGCCGGTGATCTCGGTGAGCCGGCCCAGCATTTCCACCGCCGCCCGATTGCCGAACGGCGATGTGCGTACGACGAATTGAGTGAAACACCGGCAGCAGTCGTCGAGCGCCAGGTCGTAGAGGCGTTCCGCTCCGGCCGACAGCCCGGCCGGCGGCATGTCCGCTCGCAGAAGAGCGGCGAGACGTGCGGGGTCGAGGTCGGCCGCGAAGAGTGAGTCGTCGGAAAGGTCGGCCCGCCGGAAGGTGTCAGCGACGGCTTCGAGGGCGGCGACTGCCTCGTACTGGGGCAGGGCAGCGAATCGGGTGGCTGTCAGCGGTGCGAGTCGTTCGGCCACCTCGTCGACAACGGCCTCGATCTGTCGTTCGCCCCGGCGGCGGGTGAACTCGTCGGTGGCCTTCTGCTTGAGCAGGTCGCTGAGAGGCAGCGTGCGTTCCCGGGCTTCCCGCCGGCCGCCCAGCCATCTGGTGAACAGCGGCGTCACCACCGCGCGGCCGACATTGACCAGTGCTGTCTCGATTCCGGTCAATGGAACCACCCCCACGGTGACCTTAGGACACCACAGGTGGGGTGGACGAGACGGCGCTGACGCGGCTCGGCGGGGCAAGACTGGGCGCATGACATGAGCGGTGCGATTCGATCAGCACGGCGACGTGGACGTTCCTGGCATTGACGAGGTGGAACGCCAGGTGCCCGCGGCCGACCAGGCGCTTGTCGAGGTGGTGGCGGTCGGCATCAATCCCGGCGAGGCGTCCATCCGGTCCGGCCTGCTGCACGAGCGATGGCCCGCGACGTTCCCGTCCGGTCAGGGCAGCGACTTCGCCGGGCGCGTGGTCGAGACGGGCGGGTCGGTCACCGAGTTCGCGGTCGGCGACGAGGTGCTCGGCTGGTCCGACTGGCGGTCGTCGCAGGCTGACGACGTCGTGGCGTGCGCAGCGTCGGTGTCACCCAGTGGCAGATCCTGTCCTTCCTGGCCGGCGAGTTGGCATGGGGCGGGGCCGTCCTGCCGATCGCCGCGATCTATCCGCTGGACGAGGTGCGCGACGCCTACACCGAATTGGCCGCCCGGCACACCCGCGGCAAGATCGTGCTGTCCACCGAGGTGCCGGCGAACGCGGGCCGTCTTTCGTCAGTAGTCTGCGGCGCATGGACGTCGATCTGCGGGTGCGGCCGGAGCTGTTGAAGGAGCTTCGCCGCCACGCCCGTGGGCTGGTGTTCGCGGTCGGGGAGCGCGGCAGCGGCCGGTCGGCGACGCTGGCCGCGTTCGCCGACGAGCTGCGCCGGGACGACGAGCCGCCGATCGTGGCGCGTTATCAATTCAGCGGCGACGCGGCCGAGCTGCTGAACCGGGCTTTGCTCGCGCAGCTCGTCGCGGCCGTGGCCGAGTCGCCGCACGCCGAGCGCCAGCTGTGTGCCCTGCGTGAGAGCCGGCGGCTCGACGAACCCGGCGACCTGCTGGCCATGCTGCGCATCGCGGCGCGGGTGAGACCGGTGGTGTGCCTGCTCGACGACTTCTCGGCGGCCGACCTGGTCTGGTGGCGGCTGTTCCTGCGGGACAGCGCGCCCGAACTGGCCCGCCTGCCGCTGCTGATCGTGGCGGCGCTCGACGCCGGCGAGGGGCGGATCGTGGACCACCAGGATCTGGCTACCTCGCTCGACTCGTGGTTCGCGTCGACTGTGCGGCTGGGCCCGGCCGGCGCCGGCGAGCTGGAGGCCCAGATCGGCGGGCGCCTCGTCGAGCCGCTGCGGTCCGACGTGTTCGAGCTGGCCGGCGGCAAGGCGGGCCGGGTGGGGGACCTGTGGCAGGAGCTGGTCGACGACGGCGCGGTCGAGTTCGACCACGACGAGTGGCGCTGGCGGTGGGGCGGGCCCGAGGACCACTCCGGTTTTGTCCGGGACGCGTTCGACCGGCGGATCCGGCAACGCTGCCCGACGCCCGAGGAGTGCGCGCTCGCCTGGTCGGTGGTGCGGATGGCGGCGATCGAGGGCCCCGAGTTCACCCCGGCCGCGGTGGCCGTCGCGCTGCACCGGATCGGCTGCGACGGGTGTGACGACGTCGACGCGGTTGTCGACTTCATCGACGAGGTGCTGGCCGGCCCCGAACTGTTCGAGGTGGGCGACACGGCTTGGCGCTGGCGCGACCGTTACGCGTACCGTGCCCGCTTCTTGCACCTGGGACACGCGGAGGCGCTGCGCCGGTTCGGGCTCGACGACGAGGAGAGGAAGGACTGGGCGGCGGCGCTGGGATGGGCGCTGGAGGAGCTGTACGCGGGAGCGGCCGACCGCATCGGCCCGGTGCTGGCCGACGTCTGGGCACAGGCCGGGGAGCCCGATCGGGTGGGCTGCGCCGGCGTCCTCACCGAGCGGCGCCGGCGCGGGCTGATGCGGGACGAGGCCGCTGAGCCGGTGGACCACCTGATCTACGTCGACCACCTTCTGACCGAGGCCCGCGGGACGGCGTCCGGGAATCCGTGGCGGGCGCTGGAACTGGGCCGCCGCGCCCTGAGCGAGGCGGAGCGGTCCGGTTCGAGTGATGCGGTCGCGCTGTCGCTGGTCACCATCGCCGCCGAGTTGCAGGCGCTCGACAAGGCCGGTGAGGCTTTGCCGTACGCGTCCCGGGCCGCCGCTGTCGCCGGAGCTCACCCGTCCACCCGGCGGAGAGCCCTGACAACCGTCGCGTCCTGCCGCCTCGCGATAGCCGAGGACGGTGACCTGGCCGAGGCCGAGCGGATCAGCGACGAGCTGCTGGCCACCGCCACGTCGGCGGAGGAACGCCGGACGGCCCGTGCTCTGCGGGAGCAGGCTCGTGCCGCGGAGTTGGTCGGGACCGGTGCATTGCCCGAAGCTCGCGCGGTGCTGCTGGCTGCCCCCGACCCGAGCTGTCTCCGGCTCCTGCGAACGATCGCCGATCGGCTGGGCGACACCGCGATCGCCGAGGAACTGGCCCACCTCTCGCTCGTGCTGGCCTGGGACGACGCCCGGCGGCGAGCCTGGTCCGGGCAGGACGCCGAGGTCGCCCGGCTGGTTGCGGCGCTCGACGACCTCGGCGGCTACCTCCGGACGCTGCACGCTCAGGCCTGACGCTCCAGGCGCTCGATCCGTTCGATCAGGGGCGCCAGTTCCGCGCGTACGGCGGTCAGCAGATCCGGCGCCGGGCCGGTGTTCTTCCGCAGGTGGGCATAGCCGGTCAGCGCCGCCGCGACCGCCCGCCGGGTGGCCTTGGGGTCGAGTCCGCGCGAGCGCAACAGGTCACCGGCCGCCCCGTCGGGCTCGGCGGCCAGGGCGATCAGCAGGTGCTCGCATCCGACGTAGTTGTTGCCCAGACTCAGAGCTTCGCCCGCTGCCAGTTCCAGTGCGGCGGCCGCCTTGGGGCTGAAACGCAGGCCGTCCATGGCCGCTCCCGGCTCGGGAGCGGACGGTGCCGTGAGCGAGGACGGGCTGATGTCCATGGCCGTCAGCAGTTGCAGCGCCAGGTTGCCGCCCTCGGCCAGGATGCCGTGCAGCAGGTCGCCGGTGGTGACCGTGGTCGCGCCGGCCTCCCGGGCTCGTCCGGCGGCCAGGCTCAGCACGGTGACCAGCCGCCCGGTGAGGCTGGGGAACTGCTCGGCCAGGGACGCGGCGTCGACGTCGGTGAGGACGGCCTGGCGGATCGTGGTGATGCGGCGGACCGCCTGGTCGAGGGCGCGCTGGCAGACGGCGCTGACCGGCACGCCGGTCTCGCGGACGGCTTCGGCGAGGTCGTCGGGCAGGTAGACGTTGATTTTCGGCATGGCTCAGTTGTAACCCCGATGGGGGCATAAAGATATAACCCCATTTTCGTACGAGCCGTGGCCGTTGCCGCCGGAGGCGGAGGATAGGGTGACCGCCGTGGTGACACGAATTCGGGTGAGCGGTGACCGTCCGTACGACGTGCTTGTCGGTCGCGACCTGGCGGGTGAGCTGCCCTCGTTGATCGAGGGTGCGGCCCGTGCCGCGGTGCTGTTCGCCGCCCCGCTGCGCGAGCAGGCGGCCCGCGTCGCTGCGGCGGCCGGCGTGCAGACGGTGCTGATCGAGGTGCCCGACGCCGAGCGCGGCAAGACCGTCGAGGTCGCCGCCGGGTGCTGGGACGAGTTGGGCCGGCACAACTTCACCCGGACCGATGTGGTGATCGGCGTCGGCGGCGGCGCCGTGACCGACCTGGCCGGCTACGTGGCCGCCAGCTGGCTGCGCGGGGTGCGCTGGGTGCCGTGCTCGACGTCGCTGCTCGGCATGGTCGACGCGTCCGTCGGCGGCAAGACCGGTGTCAACATCGCGGCCGGCAAGAATCTGGTGGGCGCGTTCCACCCGCCCGCCGGGGTGCTGTGCGATCTCGACTCGCTGCGCACCCTGCCCGCCGACGACCTGCTGGCCGGCCTGGCCGAGGTGATCAAGTGCGGCTTCATCGCCGACCCGGTCATTCTCGAGCTGATCGAGGGCGACCCGGCGGCCGCCGTCGACCCCGACGGGCCGCTGCTGCGCGAGCTGGCCGAGCGGGCGATCCGGGTCAAGGCCGAGGTGGTCAGCGTCGACCTCAAGGAGTCGGGGCTGCGCGAGATCCTCAACTACGGCCACACGCTGGGCCACGCGATCGAGAAGCGCGAGAAATACACCTGGAAGCACGGCCACGCGGTCTCGGTCGGCCTGATCTTCGCCGCGGCGCTGGCTCAGCTCGCCGGTCGGCTGGACGCCGCGACAGCCGGTCGCCACCGGTCGATTCTCGAGTCCGTCGGCCTGCCCACCCGCTACCAGGCCGAGGCCTGGCCGGAGCTGTTCAGCGCGATGCGCGTCGACAAGAAGACGCGGGCCGCCACCCTGCGGTTCGTGGTCCTGAACGCCCTGGCCAAGCCGGACATCCTCAGTGGGCCGGACGAATCGCTCCTCGAGCAGGCGTACGCGGAGGTGGCGCGATGATCTACGTGCTCAACGGCCCCAACCTGGGCCGGCTCGGCACCCGTGAGCCCACGGTCTACGGCTCGACGACACACGCCGACCTCGAGCAGCTCTGCCTCTCCACGGGCGAGCGGCTGGGCCTGAAGGTCGAGGTGCGCCAGACCGACGCCGAGTTCGAGATGATCAAGTGGCTGCACCAGGCGGCCGACGAGGGCGCCGACGTGGTGCTCAACCCGGCCGCGTGGAGCCACTACAACATCGCGATCCGGGACGCGGCGGCCATGCTGCGCGGGCGGCTCGTCGAGGTGCACATCAGCAACATCCACACACGGGAGGAATTCCGGCACCATTCGGTCATTTCGGCCGTCGCCACCGGCGTCATCGCCGGGCTGGGTGTCGATGGTTACCGTTTGGCGCTGGAGCACCTGGCCCGATTCGTCGGTTAGCCCGCGACGTCGGTAAACTCGGTCGGTCACCGACAGATTTCCCCAACAGCAGGGCAGGACATGGCTTCCACGAACGACCTGAAGAACGGCCTGGTGCTCAACCTCGACGGCGACCTCTGGTCCGTCGTGGAGTTCCAGCACGTCAAGCCGGGTAAGGGTGGGGCGTTCGTGCGCACCACGCTGAAGAACGTGCTGTCCGGCAAGGTCGTCGACAAGACCTTCAACGCCGGCACCAAGGTCGAGACCGCGACGGTCGACAAGCGCACGATGCAGTACCTCTACCAGGACGGCGAAGACTTCGTCTTCATGGACCTGGACACGTTCGACCAGATCACGGTGCAGGCCGGCACGGTCGGCGAGAACGCGAACTACCTCCTCCCCGAGGCCGAGGCGACGGTCGCCACCCACGAGGGTGTCCCGCTCTACATCGAGCTGCCGACCAGCGTCTTCCTCGAGGTCACCTACACCGAGCCGGGCCTGCAGGGCGACCGCTCGACCGGCGGCACCAAGCCGGCCACGGTCGAGACCGGCGCCACGGTCAACGTGCCGCTGTTCATCACCACCGGCGAGAAGATCAAGGTCGACACCCGCGACGGCCGTTACCTCGGTCGTTCCTGAGATGGCCGAGGGTCCCAAGCTGCAGATGCCCGCGCGCCGCAAGGCACGCAAGCGGGCCCTCGACGTGCTCTACGAGGCCGACCTGCGTGACCTGCCGCCCCGGCAGGTCCTGGCCACCTACCTCGAGCGCATCGCGAAACCGCACCCCGATCACCTCGACTACACCGTCAGCCTGGTCGAGGGCGTGGCCGAGAACCTCGACCGCATCGACGAGCTGATCGCCAGCTACGCCGAGGGCTGGACGATCGACCGCATGCCCGTGGTCGACCGCAACCTGGCCCGCATCGCCGTGTACGAGCTGCTCTACGTCTCCGAGATCGACGACCCGGTCGCGATCACCGAGGCCGTCGAGCTGGCCAAGCAGATGTCCACCGACGACAGCCCGCGCTTCCTCAACGGCATCCTGGGGCGGATTGCGGAGTTTGCCACGCGGTAGTGGCGTGTGAGTAAGTCGGAGGCTCCGGTCGGGATTCGCGATCGGGGCCTCTTGTGCTTCCCGACGTTGCCGGTGGTCAGCCCCGGAAAGCTGACCAGTCAGGTTCAGCGAAAAAACTGACCGTGTGCGGCACCATCATCACTGATCGCGCAAATTCCGGCGGCGAAGTCGATCATCGTAGATGCGTCCGACACGATAAGTGATGTCGGCCGACAACGAAAAAGCCCGCGCGGACGCGGGCTTTTCGGGCTCGGGACGACGCCGGAGGTGGATGCCGGCGTGGTCGGGGGAATGGGGGATGAGGCGGGGAAGATCAGCTGGCGAAGAAGGCCCGGGGGTCGGCCACCAGGACACCCTGCTCGGTCAGGCGCTCGATGAGGCCGGACGGCGAGATGTCGTACACGATGGCCAGGGCACGCAGGTCGTCGGCCCGGATCGACAGGACGCGGCCGTTGTAGTCACCGCGCTGCTGCTGGATGGCCCGGGCGTAACGCGCCACGTAGGCGAGATCCTCGCCGGTGGTGTCGTAGAGCTTCTCGAGGTCGAGCACGATCTTGTTGGTGGCTTCGAGACGGACACCGCTGCCGTCGGGCAGCAGTTCCGAGACGGGCACCCGGTAGAAGTCGGCCAGCTCGGCCAGGCGCGAGACGGTGACGGCGCGGTCGCCGCGCTCGTACGAGCCCACCACCACGGCCTTCCACCGGCCGTTCGACTTCTCTTCCACACCCTGCAGGGACAGGCCCTGCTGCTGCCGGATGGAGCGCAGGCGCGCACCCAGCGACTTGGCGTACTCAGACGGCATTCGGAACACTCCCACTGTGCTGGCCCGGAGGGTTCCCCTCCGCGATCGCTACGCAGCGTGACGGTACGCAGTGAGCGACCCCCGGTCAAGTGTCGTTTACCTATGAGTCGCGCCGCGCCGGGGAGAGTTGTCGGATTAGTCCGTCGTGTTCGCTCGTCGGGCACGTCACCATGGTCACCGCCGCGTCCACTGGTAACGTAGCGTCAGCCATCGGGCCGGCTCCCTCCGGGGCCGTTCCACCAGACGTCCTTTAACGACCCGTCCCGTGAGGCGGGGAAGGAGGTCCGCCGTGGCATCGCCACGCGCCGACGCGCCTAGCAAGATCATTCTGAGTGCGTCCGACCTGCACCGGGTCGTCGACCGCATCGCTCATCAGATTCTCGAGAAGACCTCGGGCGCCACCGGCACCGTCCTTCTCGGCATTCCCACCCGCGGGGTCCCGCTCGCTCGCCGGCTGGCCGCCCGCATCCACGCCTTCGAGGGCATCGACGTTCCGGTCGGCTCCCTCGACATCACCCTCTACCGCGACGACCTGCGGCTGCACGCCACCCGCGCGCTCGGCAAGACCGAGCTGCCCGGCGGCGGCATCGACGGCCGGCGGGTCGTCCTGGTCGACGACGTGCTCTTCAGCGGGCGCACCGTGCGGGCCGCGCTCGACGCCCTGAACGACGAGGGCCGGCCCAGCTCGGTGCAGCTCGCGGTGCTGGTCGACCGCGGCCACCGCCAGCTGCCGATCCGCGCCGACTACGTGGGCAAGAACATCCCGACCGCGCTGTCCGAGAGCGTCCGCGTCTCGCTGACCGAGTCGGACGGCCTCGACGAGGTCAAGCTGACCGGGGGCGAGGAAAAGTGATCAAGCACCTGCGTTCCGCGGCCGACCTGGACGCGCCCACCGCCACGCTGATCCTGGACACCGCGGGCGAGATGGCCGCGCTGGCCGGGCGCGAGGTGAAGAAGCTGCCGACGCTGCGCGGCCGCACGGTGGTCAACCTCTTCTACGAGGACTCGACCCGCACCCGCATCTCGTTCGAGGCCGCCGCCAAGCGGTTGTCGGCCGACGTCATCAACTTCTCGGCCAAGGGCTCCAGCGTCTCCAAGGGTGAGAGCCTCAAGGACACCGCCCTGACGTTGCAGGCCATGGGAGCCGACGCGGTCGTCATCCGGCATCCCGCCTCGGGCGCGCCGCACCGGCTGGCCCAGTGGGTCGACGGGTCGGTGGTCAACGCGGGCGACGGCACTCACGAGCACCCGACGCAGGCGCTGCTCGACGCGTACACGATGCGCTCGCGGCTGGGCCGGCTGGACGGCCTCAAGGTCGCGATCGTGGGTGACGTGCTTCACAGCCGGGTCGCCCGCTCCAACGTCCTGCTGCTGACGACACTGGGCGCGCAGGTCACCCTCGTAGGGCCGCCGACGCTGATCCCGCTCAACGTAGCCGCCGCATTGTCACCGAAAACCAAAGTGTCGTACGACCTGGATAGCGTCCTGCCCGACATGGACGTCGTGATGATGCTGCGAGTACAGACCGAGCGCATGCAGGACTCGTACTTCCCGTCCGCACGGGAATACAGCCGCCGCTACGGCCTCGACCTCGCCCGCATGCGCAAGCTGCCGGAGCACGCGATCGTGATGCACCCCGGCCCGATGAACCGCGGCATGGAGATCACCCCCGAGGTGGCCGACTCGTCGCGCTCCACGATCGTCGAACAGGTCGCCAACGGCGTGAGCGCTCGGATGGCCGTCCTTTATCTGCTGCTGGGAGGCAAGGCGTGACCTCATACCTGCTGCGTGGTGTCTCGGTCCTCGGGGCCGAGCCGACCGACCTGCTGATCCGCGACGGGGTCATCGCCTCCGGCCCGGCGACCGGCGCCGACATCATCGACGCCGCCGGCCTGGTGGCCCTGCCCGGCCTGGTCGACCTGCACACCCACCTGCGCGAGCCCGGCCGCGAGGACGCCGAGACGGTCGAGACCGGCTCCCGGGCCGCGGCGCTCGGCGGCTACACGGCGGTGTTCGCGATGGCCAACACGTCACCGGTGGCCGACACGGCCGGCGTGGTCGAGCAGGTCTGGCGGCTGGGCCGCGAGGCCGGGCTGGTCGACGTGCAGCCGATCGGCGCGGTCACCGTCGGGCTCGCCGGCAAGCAGCTCGCCGAGCTGGGCGCCATGGCGACCTCCGCGGCCGGCGTGCGCATCTTCTCCGACGACGGCCACTGCGTCGCCGACCCGCGCCTGATGCGCCGCGCGCTCGAATACGTGAAGGCGTTCGACGGCATCATCGCCCAGCACGCCGAGGAGCCGCGGCTCACCGAGGGCGCGCAGATGCACGAGGGCGAGGTCAGCACCCGGCTCGGCCTCACCGGCTGGCCCGCGGTGGCCGAAGAGGCGATCATCGCCCGCGACGTGCTGCTCGCCGAGCACGTCGGCAGCCGCCTGCACATCTGCCACGTCTCGACGGCCGGCTCGGTCGAGGTGCTGCGCCAGGCCAAGGCCCGCGGCGTCCGCGTGACGGCCGAGGTCACCCCGCATCACCTGCTGCTCACCGACGAGCTGGCCGCCTCCTACGACCCGGTCTACAAGGTCAACCCCCCGTTGCGTACGGCGAAGGACGTGCATGCCCTGCGCGAGGCCCTCGTCGAGGGGGTCATCGACATCGTCGCCACCGACCACGCGCCGCACGCCGTGGAGGACAAGGAGTGCGAGTGGGCGTACGCGCGCCCGGGCATGGTCGGTCTCGAGACCGCCCTGCCGGTCGTGCTCTCGGTGCTGGGCGAGCGGTGGGACCTGATCGCCGAGCGCATGTCCCGGACGCCCGCGCGCATCGCGGGCCTGACCGGCCACGGCACCGACCTCGCGGTGGGTGACCCGGCCAACCTCACGCTGGTGGACCCGTCCGCCCGGCGGGTCGTCGACCCGTCCGAGCTGGCGAGCCGCAGCCGCAACACACCGTACGCGGGCACCACCCTGCCGGGTCGCATCGTCGCGACCTTCCTCCGGGGAGAGCCGACGGTCCTGGACGGGAAGGCTGTTAAGTAATGAGTAAAGCGATCCTCGTGCTCGAGGACGGGCGGACGTTCGTCGGCGCGGCCTACGGCGCGCTGGGCGAGACGTTCGGCGAGGCCGTCTTCACCACCGGCATGACCGGCTATCAGGAGACGCTGACCGACCCCTCCTACCACCGGCAGGTCGTCGTGCAGACGGCGCCGCAGATCGGCAACACCGGCGTCAACGACGAGGACGACGAGTCCTCCAAGATCTGGGTCGCGGGTTATGTCGTACGGGACCCGGCCCGCCGCCCCTCCAACTGGCGCTCCACCGGTGACCTGGGAGAGCGGCTGGCCGCCGAGGGCGTGGTCGGCATCAGCGGCATCGACACCCGGGCGCTGACCCGGCACCTCCGGTCGCGCGGCGCCATGCGGGTCGGCATCTCGTCGGTCGACCTCGACCCGCAGTCGCTGCTGGCCCGCGTGCAGTCCGCGCCGCAGATGGTCGGCGCCGACCTGTCGGCCGAGGTCACCACCTCGTCCCGCTACACCGTCGAGGCCGTCGGCGAGCACCGGTACACGGTGGCCGCTCTCGACCTCGGCATCAAGCGCAACGTCTCCCGCCGCCTGGCCGAGCGGGGCGTCACCACGCACGTCTTCCCCGCCTCGTCCACGATCGACGAGCTGCTCGCGGTCAGCCCCGACGCTGTCTTCTTCTCACCCGGCCCCGGCGACCCGGCCACGGCCGACGGCCCGGTCGCGCTGGCCCGCGAGGTCATGCGCCGCGAGAAGCCGCTTTTCGGCATCTGCTTCGGCAGCCAGATCCTGGGCCGGGCGCTCGGCTTCGGCACCTACAAGCTCGGGTACGGGCACCGCGGAATCAACCAGCCGGTGCTCGACAGGACCACCGGCAAGGTCGAGGTGACCAGCCACAACCATGGCTTCGCGGTCGACGCGCCGCTCAACACCGTGATCGACACCGACTTCGGCGGCGTCGAGGTCTCGCACGTCTGCCTCAACGACAACGTGGTCGAGGGCCTGCGGGGCCTCGAGGTCCCCGCGTTCACCGTCCAGTACCACCCCGAGGCCGCCGCCGGCCCGCACGACGCCGACTACCTCTTCGATCGGTTCGTCGAGCTTGTGGAAAAGAAGGGCTGACCATGCCGAAGCGTGAAGATCTCAAGCACGTGATGGTGATCGGCTCCGGCCCGATCGTCATCGGCCAGGCCTGCGAGTTCGACTACTCCGGCACCCAGGCCTGCCGCGTCCTGCGGGCCGAGGGCATCCGGGTCTCCCTGGTCAACTCCAACCCGGCCACGATCATGACCGACCCCGAGTTCGCCGACGCCACCTACGTCGAGCCGATCACCCCGGAGTTCGTCGAGCTGGTCATCGCCAAGGAACGCCCCGACGCGATCCTGGCCACACTGGGCGGCCAGACCGCGCTCAACACCGCGATCGCGCTGCACGAGAGCGGTGTGCTCGAGAAGTACGGCGTCGAGCTGATCGGCGCCGACGTCGACGCGATCCGCCGCGGCGAGGACCGTCAGCTGTTCAAAGAGATCGTGGCCAAGGCCGGCGGCGAGACCCCGCGCTCGCGCGTCTGCCACTCGATGGACGAGGTCCGGGCGACCGTCGCCGACCTCGGCCTCCCCGTGGTCATCCGGCCCTCGTTCACCATGGGCGGCCTCGGCTCGGGCATGGCCCACACCGACGAGGACCTCGAGCGCATCGCCGGCGCCGGCCTGGCCGCATCCCCGGTGCACGAGGTGCTCATCGAGGAGAGCGTGCTCGGCTGGAAGGAGTACGAGCTCGAGCTGATGCGCGACAAGCACGACAACGTCGTGGTCGTCTGCTCGATCGAGAACGTCGACCCGATGGGCGTGCACACCGGCGACTCGGTGACCGTGGCCCCGGCCATGACCCTGACCGACCGCGAGTACCAGAAGCTGCGCGACCTCGGCATCGCCGTGCTGCGCGAGGTCGGCGTCGACACCGGCGGCTGCAACATCCAGTTCGCCGTCAACCCCGACGACGGCCGCCTGGTCGTCATCGAGATGAACCCGCGCGTGTCCCGCTCGTCCGCGCTGGCGTCGAAGGCCACAGGCTTCCCGATCGCCAAGATCGCGGCCAAGCTCGCCATCGGCTACACGCTCGACGAGATCCCCAACGACATCACGCTCAAGACGCCGGCCGCCTTCGAGCCGGCCCTCGACTACGTGGTTGTGAAGATCCCGCGGTTCGCGTTCGAGAAGTTCCCGGGGGCCGACCCCGAGCTGACCACCACGATGAAGTCGGTCGGCGAGGCGATGTCGATCGGGCGCAACTTCGCCGAGGCGCTCAACAAGGCCATGCGGTCCCTGGAAACCTCGGCCGCGGGCTTCTGGACGGCGCCCTCGTTCGACAGCGCCGAGGCCGCTCTCGAAGCCATGCGGACTCCGCACGACGGGCGGCTCTACACCGTCGAGGCCGCGCTGCGACTCGGCGCGACCGTCGAGCAGGTGCACGAGGCCAGCGGCCGCATCGACCCCTGGTTCCTCGACGAGATCAAGGCCCTGGTCGACCTGCGCACGCAGATCATGGACGCCCCGGTGCTCGACGAGGAGCTGCTCCGCCGGGCCAAGCGCTCGGGCCTGTCCGACAAGCAGCTCGCGGCGCTCCGGCCCGAGCTGGCGGGCGAGGACGGCGTGCGCATGCTGCGGCACCGGCTGGGCATTCGCCCGGTCTACAAGACCGTCGACACCTGCGCGGCCGAGTTCGAGGCGGACACCCCGTACCACTACTCGACCTACGACGAGGAGACCGAGGTCGCGCCGTCGGCCCGGCCCAAGGTGCTCATCCTCGGCTCGGGCCCGAACCGCATCGGCCAGGGCATCGAGTTCGACTACTCCTGCGTGCACGCCGTGATGGCGCTGAGGGGTGTCGACTACGAGACCGTCATGGTCAACTGCAACCCCGAGACGGTCTCGACCGACTACGACACGGCCGACCGGCTCTACTTCGAGCCGCTCACCTTCGAGGACGTCTTCGAGGTGTTCCACTCCGAGGACTCCAGCGGCAAGGCCGCCGGCGGCCCGGGCGTGGTCGGTGTGATCGTGCAGCTCGGCGGTCAGACCCCGCTCGGCCTGGCCAACCGGCTCAAGGCCGCCGGCGTCCCGATCGTCGGCACCTCGCCCGAGTCGATCGACCTCGCCGAGGACCGCGGCCAGTTCGGCGCGGTGCTGGCCAAGGCCGGCCTGCGCTCCCCCGACCACGGCACCGCGACCAGCTTCGACGAGGCCAAGCAGATCGCCGACACCATCGGCTACCCGGTGCTGGTCCGCCCGTCCTACGTGCTCGGCGGCCGCGGCATGGAGATCGTCTACGACGAGCCGACGCTGCAGGGCTACATCAACCGGGCCACCGAGATCTCGCCCGACCACCCGGTGCTGGTCGACCGGTTCCTCGACGACGCGATCGAGATCGACGTCGACGCGCTCTGCGACGACACCGGCGAGGTCTACCTCGGCGGCGTGATGGAACACATCGAGGAGGCCGGCATCCATTCCGGCGACTCGTCCTGCTCGCTGCCGCCGATCACCCTGGCCGGCTCGCACCTGGCCGAGGTGCGCCGGTACACCGAGGCGATCGCCCGCGGCGTCGGGGTCCGCGGCCTGCTCAACGTGCAGTACGCGCTCAAGGACGACACGCTCTACGTGCTCGAGGCCAACCCCCGCGCGTCCCGCACGGTCCCGTTCGTCAGCAAGGCGACGGCGGTGCCGCTGGCCAAGGCGGCCGCCCGCATCATGCTCGGCGCCACCATCGCCGAACTGCGGGCCGAGGGCATGCTGCTGGCCGACAGCGACGGCGGCACGGTGCCCGAGGGCGCGCCGATCGCGATCAAGGAAGCGGTGCTGCCGTTCAAGCGGTTCCGCACCCCGGCCGGCAAGGGCGTCGACAGCCTGCTCGGCCCCGAGATGAAGTCGACCGGCGAGGTGATGGGCATCGACGCCGGCTTCGGTCAGGCGTTCGCCAAGTCGCAAGCGGCCGCGTACGGGTCGCTGCCGACCGCCGGCAAGATCTTCGTCTCGGTGGCCAACCGCGACAAGCGGGCCATGGTCTTCCCGATCAAGCGGCTGGCCGACCTCGGCTTCACGATCGTCACCACGGCCGGCACCGGCGAGGTGCTGCGCCGCCACGGCGTGGTCTGCGAGGTCGTGCCCAAGCACTTCGAGAGCCCCGGCAAGAACGCGGTGGAGCTCATCCTGGCCGGCGAGATCGCGATGATCATCAACACGCCGCAGGGCTCGGGCGCCAGCGCCCGGTCCGACGGGTACGAGATCCGCAGCGCCGCGGTCACGGCCGACATCCCGAGCATCACCACGGTGCCCGGCGCGGCCGCCGCGGTCATGGGCATCGAAGCGCTGATGCGCGGCGACATGACCGTCCGGCCCCTGCAGGAGCTGCACGCCGCCCTGCGAGGCCCGAAGTGACCTTGTTCGAGTCCGCCGTCCGCCCGGTGCTGTTCCGGGTGGGCGGCGGGGACGCCGAGAAGGCCCACGAGTTCACGCTGGCCCGCCTGGCCCGGCTGCCCGGCCCGGTGCGGGCGGCCATGCGCGCCCGGTACACGGTCGACGCCCCGGTCGAGGCTTTCGGTGTGCGCTTCCCCAACCCGGTCGGCCTGGCCGCCGGCATGGACAAGAACGGCCGGGCCCTTCCTGCTTGGCCGGCCCTCGGCTTCGGCTTCGTCGAGGTCGGCACGGTCACCGCCCACGCGCAGCCCGGCAACGACAAGCCCCGCCTGTTCCGGCTGCGCGACAGCGAGGCGATCATCAACCGGATGGGCTTCAACAACGCGGGCGCGGCGGCGCTGGCGGCTCGGCTCGACGAGCTCGGCCCGATCGGGGTGCCGCTGGGCATCTCGCTCGGCAAGTCGAAGGTCACTCCGCTGGAGGAGGCGGTCGACGACTACCTCACCTCGCACAAGCTGCTGCACCCGCATGCGGACTACATCGCGGTCAACGTCTCGTCGCCCAACACGCCGGGCCTGCGGACGCTGCAGGACAAGACCGCGATCGCCGATCTGCTGACCGCGCTGGTCGGCCCCAAGCCCGTACTCGTGAAGATCGCCCCCGACCTCACCGAGCCGGCCGTCGCCGAACTGCTCGAGGTCTGCCTCAGCCACGGCGCGGCCGGCGTGATCGCCACGAACACCACGCTGGCGCGCGACGGCCTGGCCGCGGCCGACGTGTCCCGAGCCGGCGAACCGGGCGGGCTGTCCGGACGGCCGCTGACCGAGAAGGCCCGCAAGGTCGTCCACTTCGTGCACACCGAGACGGGCGGCCGGCTGCCGATCATCGGGGTGGGCGGGGTGATGTGCGCCGACGACGCCGCACGGCTGTTCGACGCGGGCGCCGCCCTGGTGCAGCTCTACAGCGGGTTCATCTACCGGGGCCCGGCGCTGGTCCGGGCCGCGGCGTCCGTCCGCCGGGCCGTGTCCTCCGGGCCATCGGCCTACCCCGGGTCGGCGGCCGCACTGTGAACGGCTCGGCGGTTTCCTGCCGGGCGGCGGTGGCCTGCTCGCGGTTGGCGGCTGTGCGATGAACGGCTTGGCGGTTTCTCGCCGGGCGGCGGTGGCCTGCTTGCGGTTGGCGGCTGTGCGATGAACGGGTCGCGGGCGGCCGAGCTGATCGCCCGCGATCGGCGGCACGTCTGGCACCCGTACGGGCCGATGCCGGGGCGCAGTGAGCCCTACCTGGTCGAGAGCGCGTCCGGCGTACGGCTGAAGCTCGCCGACGGCCGCGAGCTGGTCGACGGCATGTCGTCGTGGTGGGCGGCCATCCACGGCTATCGGCACCCGGCGCTCGACGCGGCGCTGGCCGAGCAGGCCGGGCGGATGAGCCACGTGATGTTCGGCGGCCTCACCCACGAGCCCGCGATCGAGCTGGCAACCACGCTGGTTGACCTGGCGCCGGACGGGCTCGAGCACGTCTTCCTGTGCGACTCCGGCTCGGTCGGCGTCGAGGTCGCGATCAAGATGGCTCTGCAGGCACAGCTGGCGCGGGGCCGCCCCGGTCGCCGCAGGCTTGCGACGTGGCGCGGCGGCTACCACGGCGACACGTTCCACCCGATGAGCGTCTGCGACCCGGTCGGCGGCATGCACTCGCTGTGGACCGGGGTGCTGCCCACCCAGGTCTTCGCCGGCCCGCCACCCGCGGAGTACGACGAGGCCTATGCGACCGAGCTGGTCGAGATGGTCGGGAAGCACGCCGACGAGATCGCCGCGGTGATCGTCGAGCCGGTCGTGCAGGGCGCCGGGGGCATGCGGTTCCACGATCCGCGGTATCTGCGCGTCCTGCGCGACGTCACGGCCGCGCACGGCATCTTCCTGATCTTCGATGAGATCGCCACCGGCTTCGGCCGTACGGGCGAGTTCTTCGCCTCCGCGCACGCCGGGGTCAGCCCCGACATCATGTGCGTGGGCAAGGCGCTGACGGGTGGCTACCTCACGCTGGCGGCGGCGCTGTGCACGACCGAGGTCGCGGAGGCGATCTCGGCGGGGGAGGGCGGCGGTCTCGCGCACGGCCCGACCTTCATGGGCAACCCGCTGGCCTGCGCGGTCGCCAACGCCTCGCTGGAGCTCCTCCGCACGGGTGACTGGCAATCCCGGGTACGAGTGATCGAAAACGGTCTACGGGCGGGTCTGGAGCCGCTGCGAAAAGCGTCCGGGGTTGCCGATGTGCGGGTCATGGGCGCGATCGGGGTCGTGCAGCTCGACCACGACGTGGACATCGCCCGGGCGACCGCGGCGGCCGTCGAGGTCGGGGTGTGGCTGCGGCCCTTCCGCGACCTGATCTACACGATGCCGCCGTACGTCGCGGAGCCGGACGACGTCGCCCGGATCGCCGCCGGCATCGCCGCCGCGGTCGCCGCGACCTGACGGCCCGAACCGATCGCCAGGGGGTGCTTCTGACCGTGCCGACAGCACGACCGCACCGCCGCGGTCCACCCCGCCCCCAAGCGTCCCGCGCCGGGCCGCGACCCTCCCGGGGACGGCCCCGCCAACCTGACTGACCACCTGACTGACCCGGCCTCACCGACCTGACTGATCACCTGACTGCTGACACGGAAGAGGGAGTCCCAGTGGAGACCTTCGGCAAGCGCCTCGCGGAGGCCATGGACAAGCGCGGCCGGCTGTGCGTAGGCATCGATCCGCACGCCGCCCTGCTGACCAGGTGGGGGCTCACCGACGACATCGCCGGCCTGGAACGTTTCGCCCGTACGGTCGTCGAAGCCCTGGCCGATCGGGTGGCTGTGCTGAAGCCGCAGTCGGCCTTTTTTGAGAGATTTGGGTCACGTGGCATCGGAATTCTTGAGTCAACTATCCGACAGTCCCGGGAGGCCGGGGCGCTTGTCCTGCTGGACGTGAAGCGCGGCGACATCGGCTCGACGATGGCCGCGTACGCCGACGCCTACCTTGATCCAGCGAGTTCTCTCTGTGCTGACGCGATTACTGTGAGTCCCTATCTCGGTGTGGGCTCGTTGCAGCCGGCATTCGACATCGCCGCCCGTCACGGTGCCGGCGTGTTCGTTCTCGCGCTCACGTCCAATCCGGAGGGACGGTCCGTCCAGCATGCTGTCGCAACGGACAAAAAGACCGTGGCCCAAACCGTGATCGACGAAGTTTCCCTGCTCAACAAGGGTTTTGAGCCGCTCGGAAGCGTCGGACTCGTAATCGGAGCGACGATCGGCGACACCGGGCACGATCTGTCCCGAGTGAACGGTCCGCTGCTCGCTCCGGGCCTCGGAGCACAGGGCGCGACCCCCTCCGACCTGCGGTCCGTCTTCGGCGAAAGCCTGCGCAACGTGCTGCCGTCGTACTCACGGGAAGTTCTGACAGCGGGACCTTCGGTGGCCGGCCTGAGGGCTGCCGCGGACCGCGCCGCGGACGAATGCAGATCCGCTCTCGGGTGAAACGGCCCTGCTTATCAGGGAGTCGCGGAGCGGTTGCGGGGGTACCCCCACGTTGCCGAAAGCGCCGTTGACCGCTAGTTTTCCCGGCGCCGGGAACCACATGCCCCTTTGGTTCCCTGGCACACCACGTTTCACAGAAGCGCCGGTATTGAACTACCGCCGCGATAGGGACCTGAGGAGAACTGGTGCCGCTCCCGTCACTGAGCCCCGAGCAGCGCGCTGCAGCGCTGGAGAAGGCCGCGGAAGTACGTAAGGCTCGGGCTGAGCTGAAGGAACAGCTCAAGTCCGGCAAGACCACCCTCGCCGCTGTGCTTGACCGCGCGGAGGAGGACGAGGTCGTCGGCAAGCTGAAGGTCTCGGCCGTGCTCCAGGCGCTGCCGGGCATCGGCAAGATCCGCGCGACCCAGATCATGGAGAAGCTCAAGATCGCCGACAGCCGCCGGCTGCGCGGTCTCGGCGACCAGCAGCGCAAGGCCCTCCTGGGGGAGTTCGCTGCGAACTGACTCATGGGCTCGTGTTGAATGAGCCTTGTGAGCATGGATGACGACGCGCGCCCGGCAGCCCGCCTCACCGTCCTTTCCGGCCCCTCCGGGGTCGGCAAAGACAGTGTGATCGAGTTGATCCGGGCGCGCTCGCCTTGGATCAAGTTGTCGGTGTCGGTGACGACGCGGAAGAAACGCGACTACGAGACCGACGGCGAGCACTACCACTTCGTGACCCGGCCCGAGTTCCAACGACTGATCGACGGCGGTCAACTGCTCGAATGGGCGGAGTTCGCCGGCAACCTCTACGGCACGCCCAGGGCGCAGGTCGAGGGCTGGATCAGTCAGGGCCGGCCGGTCCTGCTCAAGATCGACCTGCAGGGCGCCCGCCAGGTGCGGGCCACGATGCCCGACGCGCAACTCGTCTTCCTGGCCCCACCCAGCGTCGAGGAACTCCGCCGCCGCCTGATCGGCCGCGGCACCGACGACGAGGAAACCATCCGGCGCCGCCTCGCCCACGCCGACGAGGAACTGGCCGCCGAGAAGGAATTCGACCGAACGGTGGTCAACGACTTCGTCGAGCGTGCGGCCGATGAGCTGGTAGGATTGCTCGGTTCGTCATTTCTGACGCCAGCGCAAGCCCCAGAGCATTAAGGATCTTAAAACTGTGGGAACCATCGCGAACCCCGAAGGCATCACCAACCCGCCGATCGACGAGCTGCTCGACAAGACCTCGTCGAAGTACTCGCTGGTGATCTTCGCGGCTAAGCGCGCCCGCCAGGTCAACGCGTACTACAGCCAGCTCGGCGAGGGTTTGCTGGAATACGTCGGCCCGCTGGTCGAAACCACGCCGCAGGAGAAGCCGCTCTCGATCGCCATGCGCGAGATCAACGCCGGTCTGCTGACCGCTGAGGCTACCGACAACCCCTGATCCCTCCGCGCCCCTCCTGGTGGCGCGTCACATTGATCCCGTGTCCCGTGGTTGGGGCGCGGGATCTTTGCGTTTCTGCTTCGTGGGATGGGCTTTCTTGCGCTGGGACGGCCGGGGGTTCACCTCGCGGTGAGTGGGGGCCGGCGCTTCTCTGGGTGCGGGGGCGGGCTGAGGAGACCCGTGCGGGTGGGCGGTCTGGCTTCCGCGTTGGGGATGAAACCAGGACCTTCTCTCACTTGGGCCGGCCTGGGTGGTGGGGTGCGCGTTCGCACCGTGCCGCTTGCGCGGCCGGTTGGTCAAAAGCCGGGTTAGTGGATGGTTGGGATGGGCTCCGTATTTGGGGTGCGCGGCCCCCCCCCACCGCAACCGTCGCCAGAGGTGATCTCCAGCGATTGCTGGGGTCTGGGGCAAAGCCCCAGGGTCTTGATCGTTCGACCGCACACGGTTGTCATCCACAGGCGTCGGAATCCCTGTCGCTTATCCACAGGCATGGGGGTCTGTGCCGCATCCGGAGCCGCCTTCGGGCTAGCGTTGGCTCGTCGTCCACGCCGGTGGGCGAAGGAGCGTTCGGGGGTCTGTGGTGGCTGAGGTCGTCCTCGGGGTGGCGGGCGGTATTGCTGCCTACAAGGCGTGTGAGCTGCTGCGGCTGTTCACCGAGTCGGGGCACAAGGTGCGCGTCGTGCCGACGGCGTCCGCGCTGCAGTTCGTCGGCGCGCCCACCTGGGCCGCGCTCTCGGGGCGCCCCGTGGCGACCGAAGTCTGGGACGACGCGCATGAGGTGCCTCACGTCCGCATCGGGCGGTCGGCCGAGCTCGTCGTCGTGGCGCCCGCGACCGCCGATCTGCTGGCCAAGGCGGCCCACGGCCTCGCCGACGACCTGTTGACCAACACGCTGCTGACGGCCACGTGCCCGGTGGTCTACGCCCCGGCCATGCATACCGAGATGTGGGAGAACGCGGCCACCCAGGCCAACGTCGCCATCCTGCGGGCGCGCGGCGCGGTGGTGATCGAGCCGGCGGTCGGGCGGCTGACCGGCAAGGACACGGGCAAGGGCCGGCTGCCTGATCCCGTGCAGATCTTCGAGCTGGCGTTGCGCGTACACCGGCGGGGCCTCGATCTCGATCTGGCCGGCCGCCATGTCGTGGTGACCGCCGGCGGCACCCGCGAGCCGCTCGACCCGGTGCGGTTCCTCGGTAACCGGTCGTCCGGCAAGCAGGGGTACGCGCTGGCCAAGGCGGCTGCGGCGCGGGGTGCGCGCACGACGTTGATCGCGGCGAACGTGACCCTGCCCGATCCGGCCGGCGTCGATCTCGTGCGGGTGGGAACGACCGAGGAGCTGCGGGCCGCCACGGTCAAGGCCGCCGCCGAGGCGGATGTCGTCGTGATGTCGGCCGCGCCCGCCGACTTCCGCCCGGCCACCGTGGCCGACGAAAAGATCAAGAAAACCGACGACGGCTCGCCGGCGCCGATCGCCCTCGTCACCAATCCCGACATCGCCGCTGAACTGGGCGCGAGCAAGCGACCGGGGCAGATCCTCGTGGCCTTCGCAGCCGAGACACACGACGCGATCGAGCACGCACGGGTCAAACTGATCAAGAAACGTGCCGACCTGATCGTCGTTAACGAGGTGGGTGTGGACCGCGTGTTCGGCGCCGACCACAATGAGGTCACGCTGCTCGGGGCCGACGGGAGCACGACTAGTTACGCCGAACTCCCCAAAGACGATGTGGCCGATATGATTTACGACCGTGTCGTCACGCTCCTGGAAAGCCAGGTCGCCGACGGTGGGAGAGCCCAGTACCCAGGCGACTCCCGCCAGGCACGGTGACTACACTTCCGCGTTACGTTGTATTCGACAATTCTGAGGAGCACCGTGGCACGCCGCCTGTTCACCTCCGAGTCGGTCACGGAAGGCCACCCGGACAAGATCGCTGACCAGATCAGCGACGGCATTCTCGACGCCCTGCTGGCGCAGGACCCCCGCAGCCGTGTCGCGGTGGAAACGCTCATCACGACCGGCCAGGTGCACGTAGCGGGTGAGGTCACCACCCAGGCGTACGCCGACATCCCGAGCATCGTGCGTGACACGATCCTCAAGATCGGGTACGACTCGTCGAAGAAGGGCTTCGACGGCGCGTCCTGCGGCGTCAGCGTCTCGATCGGGTCGCAGTCGCCCGACATCGCTCAGGGCGTCGACAGCGCGCTCGAGCTGCGCGAGGGCGACAGCGAGCACGTTCTCGACAGCCAGGGCGCCGGCGACCAGGGCATGATGTTCGGCTTCGCGTGCTCCGAGACGCCCGAGCTGATGCCGCTGCCGATCGCGCTGGCCCACCGCCTGGCCCGCCGGCTGTCGGCCGCCCGCAAGGACGGCACGATCCCGTACCTGCGTCCCGACGGTAAGACCCAAGTCACCATCGAGTACGACGGGCTGCGCCCGGTCCGCCTCGACACGGTGGTCGTCTCGTCGCAGCACGCGGCCGACATCTCGCTCGAGTCGCTGCTCACGCCCGACATCCGCGAGCACGTGATCGCGCCCGAGCTCGAGGGCCTCGGCCTCGACACCGAGGGCTACCGCCTGCTGGTCAACCCGACCGGCCGCTTCGAGATCGGCGGCCCGATGGGCGACGCCGGCCTCACCGGCCGCAAGATCATCGTCGACACGTACGGCGGCTACGCCCGGCACGGCGGCGGCGCGTTCTCCGGCAAGGACCCGTCCAAGGTGGACCGTTCCGCGGCCTACGCGATGCGCTGGGTCGCCAAGAACGTCGTGGCGGCCGGGCTGGCCGAGCGCTGCGAGACCCAGGTCGCGTACGCGATCGGCAAGGCCCACCCGGTGTCGCTGTTCGTCGAGACGTTCGGCACTGAGAACGTGCCCGTCGAGCGCATCGAGAAGGCCATCAACCAGGTCTTCGACCTCCGCCCGGCCGCGATCATCCGGGACCTCGACCTGCTGCGCCCGATCTACCAGCAGACGGCCGCCTACGGTCACTTCGGCCGCGAGATCCCCGAGCTGCTCTGGGAGAGCACCGACCGCGCTCAGGACCTCAAGAACGCCGCTGCCTGACCCGTTCCGTGAAGCCGGCGCCTCCGCGAACCGCGGGGGCGCCGGTTTTTGTGTCACACGTGGTTACCGGGTCGCCGGAGCCTTCAGTAATGTGCCCGCATGGGTGATGATCTTGACGATGGCCTGCTCACGCGCTGGGGTGCGGCCGGGGCGGACGATGTGCAGCGGATCGAGGCCGCCGACTGGCGCGAGTGGCCCGCCGAGTTGTCCCTTTTCGACGACCGGGACGAGGCGGTCCGCGTCGCACGCGACAAGCTGGTGCCCGCGGAGGGCTCGGGCCACGTCCTACGGGTGCAGACCCGCGACAACGAGCCGACCGGCGTGATCGTCGAGGAGGCGGACTGGCGCGGTCCGGTGCCGGAAGCCGAGTTCGCCGACGGCCCGAACCTGCCGGCAGCGTGGCGGGCGTACCTGCGGTCGTCATCATGGCTGCGGCGCGGCTGGCTGCCGTCGGGCAAGTACGTGTGGCTGTACCCGCCGGCAGAGGCCCGTCAGCTGCTCGCCATCTGGGAGACCCAGAGCACGCACCCCGGCATCGCCCTGATCGGCGGCGACGGCGGTCTGGAGAACTTCGTGCTCGACCTCCGCCAGAACCCGGCGCCGGTGCTGCTGGTCAGCAACGCGAGCGAAAGCTGGGACGACGCCGTCGTGCAGTCCGTGGACGTCGAGTCGTTCATCGCCCGCGTCGAGGACGGCACCTTCGACCTGACCTGGACCGACTGACTGCATCCGCTCGCTGGCCGGCGAGGTGAGGTCACAGCGCGAGCTGGCGGGCGGGGACGCCGGTCGTTTCTGCGAGGTGGTGGCGGGGCGGCCGGGGTGGGGGTTGTCGCGTACGTCGGTCGGGCGTGGCGGGACGCGGGCCGCTTCTGCGAGGTGGTGGCGGGGCCGGCGTGGTGGGTTGTCGCGTACGTCGGTCAGGCGTGCCTGCGCGGCAGCGCTTCGGCAGGCACGACAGGGAACTGGCGGGGCGCGGAGCGGAGTGGTCGGGCGAGGTCGAGGCGCGAGCCGTTGTTCGAGGTGCCGCTGCGGCCGCGGTGAGGTTTGCGGCGTGGGCAGCCAAGCGAGGTGCCGGTGCGGAGCGCCCACGGGAGGCGTGGCGTGGGCTGGCCAGTCGCGGTTCCGGTGTGGGTATCCACGGGAGGTGTGGCGTGGCCCGTTGTGCGAGGTTGCCGCACTGCCCCCAGGCGCAGGGCCGAACATCGGCCGGATGCGGTGTTGGCCGGTGCGGAGTCAGAAGAGGGCGGACGGGTCGATCTCGATGCGGACGGACAGTGCGGCCTTCTTGGCGCTGCGGACCGCGGCGGTCTCGTGCAAGGCGTGGGCCAGGGCGGCGGCTTGGCCGCGGGGGACGCGCAGCAGCATGCGTTCCTGGTCGTCGTCGGCGGGGACGGGGCCCAGCAGTTCGGTGTCGTCCGGCAGGCGCGCGATGTTCAGGAACTCGGACAGGGCCTCGGCCTTGCCGGTGAGGCTGGCCATGCGGGCCGCGGGCGGGAAGGACAGCTCGCGCCGCTCGGTCAGCTCGCGCAGGGCGAACCACGCCGGGTCCCAGCGGATCAGCGCCTGGACCGGCGCCAGGGAGCCGTCGGCGACGACGACCACCTTGCCGCCGGCGGCGGCCGGACGGGCCAGGGCGGCCGCGTTCAGCCAGCGGCGCATCGTCTCTTCGGCAGCGCGCAGGTCGGAGCGGGTGAGCAGGGCCCACGTGTCGAGCAGGAGGACGGCGCCGTAGCCGGCTGCGGCCACCGGCTCGGCGCCGGGGGTGGCCACGACGACGGCGGCGTCGGCCGGGACGGTGTCGAGGATCTCGTCCTTGCCGGAGGTGCGGATCGGGACGCCGGGGAAGGCACGGCCCAGCTCCTCGGCGGTGCGGCGGGCGCCGGTGATCGAGGCCCGCAGGCGACGGCCGCCGCAGGCCGGGCACGAATAGTCCGCGGCTGCCCGGCCGCACCAGTGGCAGGTGGGAACGTCGCGGGCGCCTTGCAGGCCGAGCGGCCCGGAACAGTGGGGGCAGCGCGCCGGCGTGCGGCACTCGGCGCAGGCTACCGAGGGCAGGTAGCCGCGCCGTGGCACCTGGACGAGCACCGGGGCCCCCGACTGAAGTGCCCCCCGTGCGGCCTGCCAGGCCAGGCTGGGCAGGCGGGCGGTCGCGGCGCCGGGGTCGCGGGCCAGCTGGGGGTCGTCGCCGGTGGGGGCGATGGCCGGGGCGTGGGCGCGCAGCACGTCGCGGGCGGCGCTGATCTCACGGGCCCAGCCGGTCTGGAGCAGCAGCTGGCCCTCGCCGGTGCGGGCGAACCCGGCGACCAGGGCGGCGCAGTCGGCCAGCTGGGCGCGGGTGAGCAGCACCTCGCGGGCGTGCGGATACGGCGAGCGGGGCTCGGCGTGCAGGTCGTCGCCGTCGTCCCAGATCACGACCAGGCCGATCTTGGCCACCGGGGCCCACATCGCGGCCCGCGTGCCCACCACGACCGGCACCTGGTGACGGCTCGCGGCCAGAAACCGGCGGTAGCGCTCGGCGGGACCCAGCGCGGCGTTGAGCGCGACATGCCGCCCCGGCCCGAGTACGGCTTCGAGCGCCCGGTCGACCCGGTCGAGGTCGCGCGCGTCGGCCACCACGATCACCACGCCCCGGCCGCCGCGCACGGTCGCTTCGGCGGCCTCAGCGATCCGCCGCGACCAGTCCTCACCGGGCAACGCGCCCCACACCGCCCGGGCGTTGCGCCCGTCGGTCAGCGCCTTGAGAAACGCCGCACCGGCCACGTACTTGCCCCAGCCACCCGCGTCAGGTGGGTGTGAAGACGCCGCCCCGGGCGGGCGGGCGGATGCGGCTTCGGTCGCGTGGGCAGAGGCCCCGTCGAGGTTGTGGGAGGCCGGTGGGGCGGGCTCGCCGGGCGGCGCCGCTTCGGGCGATCGAGCGGACGCCCCGTCGAGATTGCGGGAGGTCGGCGGGGCGGGCTCGCCGGACGATGCCGCGTCGGGCTCGTGGGCGGAAAGCCCGCTCGCGGAAGGCGCGTCGGGCTCGGGCAGAGAAAGCCCGCTCGCGGAAGGCGCGCCAGCGGAAAGATCGGAAGGCGCATCGGAGTCGGGCGAAGTGGTGCCGGCGGGTTCCTCGGACGGCGTGGCTGGGCCCGGGGACGCTTTCGAGGGCTGGGCCTCGACCCGGGCGTGACGTGGGGGGACGGCGAGGCGCAGGACGTCGCTGAGGTTGCCGGCGTAGCGGTCGGCCACGGCCCGGGCCAGCTGAGCCACCTCGGGGTCGAGAACCTGCTCGGACGAGACGATCTTGTCGAGGTAGGCGAGCTTGCCGCCGTGGGGCGAGGACTCGGCGCGTTCGAGCAGGAAGCCGCTCACGAGCTGGCCCGCGAAACGAACCTTCACCCGTACACCCGGTTGGGCCGCCTCGTCGTCGGTGGCGGCGACCAGATAGTCGAACGGCCGGTCGAGGTGGGGGAGCGGCACGTCGACGCAGACGCGGGCCACGGGAAGCCGCTCGGCCGGCTCCCGCTCACTGCGTCCACTCTTCGTCGCCATCGCCGAACATTCTGCCCGGCGCCTCCGACAATTCCCGCCGCTCCCACCCGCTCGGCTCGGCCTCGGCGGAAAACGATCTTCCGGGGTGCCACCGCCTCCCCCGCCCGCCCAAGGGATTGGGGGGAGAGTAGGCGAATGTCAAGAAGGGCGGGCGTCGTCGTCCACAGGCGGGTTTCATCGTCGGCGTGGGAGGCGGCGTTGTGCACAGGCGGCGCGTCCCGGATGGACAGCGCGCGGTAGAACGTAGGCGTGACGACGATCGATGGCGGGACGATGGACGCGGGCAAGGCCGTGGCCATGCTGCTCGACCCGCGCGCCAACCATGAGCCCGTTCCCGCCTACGCCGCCCTGCACCGTCACGGCCCTGTGCTGCGGGTTTCCGGCGGTTACTACTTCGTCTCGGGTTATGCCGCTGTCGCCGCCGTCCTGCGCGACCCGGCCATGGAGGCCTACGACGCCAAGCGCCTGGACGCGCAGTGGTCCGACTGGCGGGACAACCGGGCCGTCGCCCTCTTCGCCGATTCGATGCTGCGCACCAACGCGCCTCAGCACACCCGCATGCGCCGACTGGCCGCGGGCGTCTTCACGGCGCGGCGGGTCTCCGCTCTGCGCGAGGTCATCGCCACGCAGGTCGACGAAATTCTCGACGCGCTGCCGCCGGGGGAGACCGACCTGGTGAGCCATCTCACCTATCCGCTCCCGATCGGGGTGATCACTGCCCTGCTCGGTGTGCCCGCGGCCGACCGGGGCCGCTTCCGCCGTCTGGCCGAGGCGCTGACCGCCGTGCTCGAGGTGCGCTGGACCGAGGAGGATCGCCGCCGCGCCCACGAGGCCGCGCTCGAACTCGAGGAGTACTTCACCTACCTGGTGGCCCGGCGCCGCGCCGAGCCGGCCGACGACCTGGTCACCGCCCTGGCCGCGGCGCACGACGCGGGCGGCGAGCAGCTCACCGGCGAGGAGCTGATGGGCAACCTCGTGCTGCTGCTGGTGGCCGGCTTCGAGACCACGACCAACCTGCTGGGCAACGGCATCGTGCTGCTGCTCGACAATCCCGCGTACGCGAAGCAGCTTCGGCAGGATCCGGAGCTGGCTCCGGCGTACGTGGAAGAAGTGCTTCGCATCGAGTCGCCGGTGCAATTGACCGAGCGGTACACGTCGCGCCCGACTGTGGTCGGCGGCGCCGAGCTCCCGGCCGACGCCGAGCTGGTGCTGTTGCTCGGCGCGGCCAACCGCGACCCGGCACGGTTTCCCGACCCCGACAAGTTCGACCCCTTCCGTACGGACCTCGCCCCGCTCTCTTTCGGGGCCGGCGCTCACTACTGCCTGGGCGCACCCCTCGCGCGCCTGGAAGCTCAGATCGCGCTGCCCGCCCTGCTGCGCCGCTTCCCCGATCTCGCCCTCGCCCAGCGCCCCACCCGCCGGCCCCGGATGAACCTGCGCGGGTGGTCCTCGCTGCCCGTGACGCTCGGCACTCGGCAGACCGGAATGAGCACTCCGTAGACTGGTCAGGTGCTGAGCCGAGATGTCAGGAGTCTGCCCGCGTGACCGTCCAGTCCATCCGTCTGTTCGGCGATCCGGTGCTCCGGACGCCGGCCGACCTCGTCGTCGACTTCGACAAGGAACTGCGCACCCTGGTCAAGGACTTGACCGACAGCATGCTCGACGAGGGCGGCGCCGGCCTGGCCGCCCCGCAGATCGGCGTCGGCCTGCGCGTCTTCACCTTCGACGTGGATGACGTGGTCGGCCACATCGTCAACCCGGTGCTGTCGTTCCCCGACGACGAGGAGCAGGACGGGCCCGAGGGCTGCCTGTCGATCCCGGGCATCTACATCGACACCAAGCGCCGCCAGAACGTCGTGGCCGCCGGCTTCAACGAGCACGGCGACCCCATCCAGATCGTCGGCACCGGTCTGATGTCGCGCTGTGTGCAGCACGAGACCGACCACCTCGACGGCGTGCTGTTCCTCGACCGGCTCGACGCCGCCGCCCGTAAGGACGCGATGAAGCAGATCCGCTCGGCCGAGTGGTACGACGCCGGCCGGCCGCCCACGATCAAGACCAGCCCGCACGGCCGGGGCCTGTTCGGTCTGGGGCGGTGAGCGGGTTGCGTCTGGTCTTCGCCGGCACGCCGGCCGTCGCGGTGCCCAGCCTCGACGCCATCGCCGCCTCGGGGCACGAGCTGCTGGCCGTGGTCACCCGGCCCGACGCCCCGGCCGGGCGCGGCCGTCGCCTCGTGCGTTCGCCCGCCGCGGCCTGGGCCGACGAGCGCGGCATCGAGGTGCTCACCCCGGAACGTCCGCGCGAGCCCGAATTTCAGGAGCGGCTGCGGGCGCTCGCGCCCGATTGTGTGCCGGTGGTGGCGTACGGGGCCCTGGTGCCCCCGAGCGCTCTCGAGATCCCCAAGCACGGCTGGGTCAACCTGCACTTCTCGCTGCTGCCCGCCTGGCGCGGCGCCGCCCCGGTGCAGCATGCCGTGCTGCACGGCGACGAGGTGACCGGCGCGAGCGTGTTCGAGCTCGAGGCCGGGCTCGACACCGGCCCGGTCTACGGCACCCTGACCGAGACCATCCGTCCCACCGACACCTCCGGCGACCTGCTCGGGCGGCTCGCCACCGAGGGCGCCGGCCTGCTCGTGGCCGTGCTCGACGCGATCGAGGCCGGCACGGCCCGGGCACACACCCAGCCGGCCGACGGCATCTCGCTCGCGCCCAAGCTGACGGTCGACGACGCGCGCATCCGCTGGAGCGACCCGGCGTTCGCGGTCGACCGGCGCATCCGCGCGTGCACCCCCGCCCCCGGCGCGTGGACGACGCTGCGCGAAGACCGGCTCAAGCTGGGCCCGGTGCGGCCG
Source organism: Paractinoplanes polyasparticus (assembly GCF_019710575.1). Lineage (GTDB taxonomy): Bacteria > Actinomycetota > Actinomycetes > Mycobacteriales > Micromonosporaceae > Actinoplanes > Actinoplanes polyasparticus. The sequence continues at coordinate 98,656 of NZ_JAHWFK010000023.1, forward strand.
GTGGCCAACGCGCCCGCCCTCGCGCCGGGCGACCTGCTCGTCGAGCGCACCCAGGTGCTGGTCGGCACGGCCACCACGCCGGTCGCGCTCGGTGAGGTGCGGGCGGCGGGCAAGAAGCCCATGGCCGCCACCGACTGGGCGCGCGGCCTGCGCGTCCAGCCGGGAGAAAAACTTCAGTGACCAGCACAGCGCAGTACGGGGCATCCAGCCCGGAGAGAAGCTTCAGTGACTGATCACAAGGCAGACCGGCCGCACGGCTCGGGGCGTCCGCGTCGGCCCGGCGGGCCGGGTTACGACCGCGACTCGCGTACGGGCCGGGGCCCGCGGGCCGGTCGGCCGCCGTCCGACCCGGCCCGTCAGGCCGCCTACGAGGCCATCGCGGCGGTGCACCGCGACGACGCGTACGCCAATCTGGTGTTGTCCGAGATCCTGCGCGACATGCGGCTCGACGGCCGGGACGCGGCGTTCGCGACCGAGCTCACCTACGGCACGCTGCGCGCGCTCGGCACCCTCGACCTGATCGTGGCGGACGCCGCCGGGCGCGAGGTGGCCCGCATCGACCCGCCGGCCCGCGACGCGCTGCGGCTGGGTGCCTATCAGCTGCTGCACACGCGGGTACCCGCCTTCGCCGCCGTCAGTCAGACCGTCGACCTGGTGCGCTCGGTCGCTCCCGGCGCGGCCGGTTTCGCCAACGCGGTGCTGCGCACGATCGCCGAGACGCCGCTCGACAAGTGGCTCGAGAAGCTGGCGCCGTCGTACGACGAGAACCCGATCGGCAACCTCGCCGTGCACCACAACCATCCGGAGTGGGTGATCCGGTCGTTCGCCGAGTCCCTCGGCGGCGACTTGGCGGACACCACGCGCCTGCTCATCGAGGACAATCAGCCCCCGGTCGTGCACCTGTGCGCCCGTCCCGGCCGGGTCGACGCGGTCGAACTGGCCGATGAGGTCGGCGGGGTGCCCGGGGCCTTCTCGCCGTACGCGGTCTATCTCAACGGCGGCTCCCCGCGCGAGCTGGCCGCGATCCACGACGGTCGCGCCCACGTGCAGGACGAGGGCAGTCAGCTGGTCGCCGCGGCGCTGTTGGCCGCCCCGCTCGACGGGCAGGACACCCGCTGGCTCGACCTGTGCGCCGGCCCCGGCGGCAAGGCGGGCCTGCTGGGCTCGATCGCCGCCGCACGGGGCGCCGAGGTGACGGCCGTCGAGGTCGCCGAGCACCGGGCCCGGCTGGTCGAGCAGGCCACCAAGGGCATGCCGGTGACCGTCCTGCCGGTCGACGGCCGTTCGGTAGGCCGCGAGACCGGCCTGCCCGAGGGGGGTTTCGACCGCGTGCTGGTCGACGCGCCCTGCACCGGCCTGGGCTCGCTGCGGCGCCGCCCCGAGTCGCGGTGGCGCCGGCAGCCGGCCGACCTGCCGCCGCTGACCAAGCTCCAGCGCGAACTGCTGGTGGCCGCCCTGCGGGCAGTACGCCCGGGCGGCGTTGTCGCGTATGTGACGTGCTCTCCCCACATGGTCGAGACCCAGGTGACGGTGACCGAGGGTTCCCGGCGCAGCGGAGTCGACGTCGATTTTGTCGACGCCCGCCCGCTGCTCCCGCCGGGCATGCCGGGCCTCGGCAACGGCCCGACGGTGCAGCTCTGGCCGCACCGCCACGGCACCGACGCCATGTTCCTGGCAGTGCTGCGCCGCACCAGCTGACGGCCTGGCGATAGCCGCACCAGCTGACGGCCTGGCGACAGCCGCACCAGCTGGCGGTCTAGCGGTAGACGTAGTGGATTTTCAGTTTGCGGGTGCCGGCATTCTTGTAGGTGCCGGTCATCCGCTCGCCGTTGAGCCAGAGGAAGCAGCGGACGGCGCGGTCGCCGAGCTTCCACGAGGCGTTGTCGGGCGGGAAGCCGAGCCAGCCCACCCGGTTGCGCACGCTGCCGTTGTCGGGGATGCCGGTGAACTTGGCGATCGTGCGGTGGCAGCCCTTCTCCATCTCGCCGGCGGTCAGCGCGGCCGCCGACGCGCGCTTGCTCTCGAAGATGCCGGCGAACTCGGCGGTGTGCGCCTTGGCGCAGGCGACCGGGCGCATCGCGGCGACCCGTTCGCCGACGACCGACGGGTCGGCGCACGTCATGCGGACCTTGCCCGCGCCGGCCAGCGAGCCCTTCAGGCTGCCCGAGCGGCGCACCAGGTCGCCGTCGACCGGGGACGTCTCGACCAGATCGCAGCGGTACCACCGGGCGCCGCCGGTCCACGCCTGCGGGCTGGGCAGCACGGGCTGCAACACCAGCCAGCCGGTGCGCCAGTCGCCGCCGAGGAACGTGGTGACGCGCTTCGAGCACTCCCGGAACGCGCGGCCCTTCCGCTGCCCGGCCGGCAGATCGGGCAGATCGGCGATCGCGACCGTCTCGGCCACGTGCGGGCCCCGGCATGCGACCGGCGCGTAGTCGTCGATCGTGCCCTGTTCGACCACGTCGGGATGGCACTGCGCGGCGGCCGGACGGAACTGCTGCGCCGCGGGCGGGGCCGGCCAGCCGTTCGTCAGGTCGCCGTCGACCCCGCCGGGCAGGTCGGAGCAGCCGGCCACGGCGAGCGTGAGGACGCCGGCCAGGGCCGCCACCCATCGCCGCATGTCGTTCTCCCGTCCCGGTCCCGCCAAGGGGCGTCACTCTATCGGTTGGTTCCGCCCGGGCTCGGCCTGGCGTGACGGCCGGGGTTATCCACAGGCGGGACGAGCGAGGGCCGCGGAAGTCATAGACTTTCTGCCGTGACACCATCGCCGATCATCGCCCCCAGCATCCTGGCCGCCGATTTCGCCCGCCTCGCCGACGCGGTGCACGCGATCGAGGGCGCCGCCGACTGGGTGCACGTCGATGTCATGGACAACCACTTCGTGCCCAATCTGACGATCGGCCTGCCGGTCGTGCAGAGTCTGCGCAAGGCGACGTCCATCCCGTTCGACGTCCATCTGATGATCACCGATCCCGAGCGCTGGGCCCCCGGTTACGCCGAGGCCGGCGCCCACAACGTCACGTTCCACGCCGAGGCCACCGACGACCCGGTCGCGCTGGCCAAGACTCTGCGGGCCGCCGGGGCCAAGGCCGGCCTGGCCATCGACCGCGACACCGCGGTCGAGCCCTACCTCGACCTCTTGCCTCATGTGGACACTTTGCTCATCATGACCATCAAGGCCGGTTTCGGCGGGCAGAAGTTCCTGCCCGAGATGCTCGACAAGGTGCGCGAGGTGCGCCGCCGCATCGATGCTGACAGTCTCGAGGTGCGCCTCGAGGTCGACGGCGGCATCGCGGCCGACACCATCGAGCGGGCCGCCGAGGCCGGCGCCGACGCGTTCGTGGCGGGCACGGCGGTCTACGGCGCGCACGACCCGGCCGAGGCCATCGGCAAGCTGCGAGCTCTCGTGGAAGGAGCGGGATGAGCACAGGGGTCGCTGATCCCCAGCACGATGATCTCGGTCCCGAGCCCGAGGACCGTCCCGACCTGATCCTGGTCGTCGACGACGATCAGGACATCGCGAGTTTTGTCGAGTTCAACCTCAAGATGCACGGCTACGAGGTGATCCGCGCCCGCGACGGTGAGGACGCTCTCGAGCTGATGGAGACCCAGCGCCCCGACCTGGCCGTGGTCGACTGGATGATGCCGCGCATGGACGGCGTCGAGCTGACTCGCCGGCTGCGCGCCGAGCCGCTCACCTCGGCCCTCCCGGTGATCATGCTGACCGCCAAGAGCATGACCGTCGACAAGGTGGTCGGTCTGACCGCCGGCGTCGACGACTACCTGGTCAAGCCGTTCGACACGGCTGAGCTGATCGCGCGCGTGTCCTCGACGCTGCGCCGCAACAAGGAGTTCCGCGAGGTCTCGCCGCTGACCGGGCTGCCCGGCAACGCCCGGGTGCGGCGCGAGATCGCCGACCGCATGAAGGCCGGCGGGGAATACTCGGTGGGCTACATCGACATCGACCGGTTCAAGAGCGTCAACGACGTGTACGGCTTCGACCGCGGCGACGAGTTCATCGGCGCTCTCGCCCGCAGCCTGCACCGCGCGGTGGCCTCGGTCGGCAAGCCCTCCATCTTCCTGGGCCACATCGGCGGCGACGACTTCGTCTTCATCTGCACGCCCGACCAGGTGCTCCCGCTGACCAAGCGCACGGTCACCGACTTCGAGCAGACGGCCGACCAGCTCTACGACGACGTGGACGCCAAGCGCGGCTACATCGAGGTGCCCGACCGCCGCGGCAACAAGAACCGTGCCGCCTTGGTGACGCTCTCGATCGGTGTCGCCCAGGCCACCGTCGAGGGCCGCCGCTTCACCGACCCGCGGGTGGTGATCGGCGTGGCCTCCGAGATGAAAAAGGTCGCCAAGTCGCAGCCCGGCTCCTACGTGGCGATCGACCGCCGGCGGGCTGACGGGGCCGAAGCCTGAGGTCACGGGTGGTGCCCGTGTTGTGCGTTCAAGTTAAGCACCTGTGACATGGCTCGCCCGGGGGGTGGCAAAGTCCCGGAGTCGTGTAAAACTCGGGGGTGACCCACCACGCGCTGGCGGGACTCGGTGAAATTCCGAACCGGCGGTGATCCGATCATCAGAAGTGATTCTGACGATCGGTAAGCCCGCGACCCGGACGTCGTTCTGCGACGGACGGTGGACCTGGTGAGACTCCAGGGCCGACGGTTGATCAGGCGCCGCCTGGTCAGACAGTCCGGATGGGAGACAGCGCGTCGGCATCGGAACGAGGGCTGCCCAGCCCCCGGCCGGGGTACGCGCAGCGTACCCTCGTGCCCGATTTCGGCGTTTTCTGCCTTTTCCTGCCCGCGCGTGATCGCACCGCGCGAGAGGAAGACACCGATGGTGACCGAGGACGAGGCGATGCGCCGCGCAATCGCGCTGGCCGCCCGCGGACTCGGCACGACCAGCCCCAACCCGGTGGTCGGCTGCATCCTGCTCGACTCCGACTGCGAGGTCGTCGGCGAGGGCTTCCACGCCTACGCCGGCGGGCCGCACGCCGAGATCGTCGCCCTGGCCCAGGCCGGCGACCGCGCCCGCGGCGGCACCGCCGTCGTCACCCTCGAACCCTGCAACCACACCGGCCGCACCGGCCCCTGCAGCCAGGCCCTGATCAACGCCGGCGTCGAGCGGGTGGTGATCGCGGTCGACGACCCGACCCCGGTCGCGGCCGGCGGCGCGGTCACCCTGCGCGCCGCGGGGGTGCAGGTCGAGACGGGCGTCCGCCGCCTCGAGGCGGCCGAGGGCAACGTCGCCTGGCTGACCGCCGTGCGCCGCGGCCGCCCGTACGTGACCTGGAAGTTCGCCGCCACGCTGGACGGGCGCTCGGCCGCCGCCGACGGCACCAGCCAGTGGATCACGTCGGCCCCGGCCCGCTCCGACGTGCACGTGCTGCGCAGCACGGTCGACGCGATCGTGGCCGGCGTGGGCACCGTCATCGCCGACGATCCCCAGCTCACCGTGCGCGACCTGCGCGACGGCAGCCTCGCCATCAAGCAGCCGCTCCGCGTGGTCGTCGACTCGGAGGGCCGTACGCCGGAGAAGGCGCGCGTCAACGACGCCGCCGCACCCACCTGGATCGCCACCAGGCGGGAACTCGGCGCCGGGCCGGACGGCCGGGTCGACCTGTCCGCGCTGCTCGCCGCCCTCTTCGGCCGCGGCGTGCGCTCGGTGCTGCTCGAGGGCGGGCCCACCCTGGCCGGCGCTTTCCTCGAGGCGGGCCTGGTCGACCAGGTCATCGGCTACGTGGCGCCCAAACTGCTCGGCGCCGGCAAGCCGGCTCTGGTCGAGGCCGGAATCGGCACCATCGCCGACGCGTTGGAACTCGACCTCAAGGACATCACGCAGATCGGCCCCGACCTGCGCTTCACAGCATCGCTCCGCCAGAAGCCATCCGACCGTCCCACCCACCGGCCCTAACCGGATTCAGGAGCAGCCTCATGTTCACCGGCATCGTCGAAGAACTCGGTCACGTCGAAAGCCTGACCGACGACGGCAGCGACTCCGCGGTCTTGAAGATCCGCGGGCCGCTGGTCACCTCGGACGCACGGCACGGCGACTCGATCTCGGTCAACGGCGTCTGTCTCACCGTGATCGACAACGTCGACGGCGTCTTCACCGCCGACGTGATGGGCGAGACGCTGCGCCGCTCCTCACTCGGCGCGCTCGAGGCGGGCAGCCAGGTGAACCTGGAGCGCGCGGCCGCCCTGGGCAGCCGCCTCGGCGGTCACCTCGTGCAGGGCCACGTCGACGGTGTCGCGCGCATCGTGGCCCGTGAGCCCGCCGCCGACTGGGAGGTCGTGCGCTTCTCGCTCCCCGCCGAGCTGGCGAAGTACGTGGTCGAGAAGGGTTCGATCACCGTCGACGGGGTCTCGCTGACCGTCATGGCCGTCGACGACGAGACGTTCAGCGTCGGCATGATCCCGACCACCTCGAAGCTGACCGTGCTGGGCGCCAAGGACGTCGGCGACCCGGTGAACCTCGAAGTCGATGTGATCGCCAAGTACGTCGAGAAGATGCTGGGAGATCGTCATGTCTGAGTCCTTCGCCAACGTCGAGCGGGCGATCGCGGACATCGCCGCCGGCCGCGCCGTGATCGTGGTCGACAACGAGGACCGCGAGAACGAGGGCGACCTGATCTTCGCCGCCGAGAAGGCCACTCCGGAGCTGGTCGCCTTCATGGTGCGCTACACCTCGGGCTACATCTGCGTGCCGATCACCGAGGACGAGGCCGACCGCCTCGACCTCCCGCCCATGTTCCACACCAACCAGGACGCGCGGGGCACGGCGTACGCGGTGACGGTCGACGCCCGCGAGGGCGTGGCCACCGGCATCTCGGCCGCCGACCGGGCTCGTACCATCCGCCTGCTGTCCGCGCCCGAGACCCAGCCGACCGACCTCTCCCGCCCCGGCCACGTCGTGCCGCTGCGGGCCAAGGCGGGCGGCGTGCTGCGCCGCCCCGGGCACACCGAGGCCGCGATCGACCTGTCCGTGCTGGCCGGCCTGCGGCCCGCGGGCGTGCTGTGCGAGATGGTGAACGACGACGGCACCATGCAGCGCCGCCCCGACCTCGAGAAGTTCGCGGCCGAGCACGATCTGGCGCTGATCTCCATCACCGAGCTGATCGCCTACCGCCGGCACCGCGAGACCCAGGTCGAGCGGGTCGTCGAGACGCGGCTCCCCACCGAGCACGGCGTGTTCACCGCGGTCGGCTACCGGGCGCTGACCGACGACGGCGAGCACGTGGCCCTTGTCTACGGCGACCTCGGCGACGGCGAGGACGTGCTGGTCCGCGTCCACTCGGAGTGCCTGACCGGCGACGTCTTCGGCTCGCACCGCTGCGACTGCGGCCCGCAGCTCGACGCCGCCCTGGAGCGGGTGGCCGAGGCGGGCCGGGGTGTCGTGCTCTACATGCGCGGCCACGAGGGCCGGGGGATCGGGCTGCTGCACAAGCTGCAGGCCTACCAGCTGCAGGACCGCGGCTTCGACACGGTCGACGCCAACCTCGAGCTGGGCCTGCCGGCCGACGCCCGCGACTACGGCACGGGCGCCCAGATCCTGTACGACCTGGGGGTGCGCTCGATGCGGCTGCTCACCAACAACCCGGCCAAGCGGGCCGGCCTCGAGGGCTACGGGCTGACCATCACGGGTCGCGAGGCGCTGCCGGTGCGGCTGCACCCCGAGAACGTGCATTACCTGCGGACCAAGCGGGACCGCATGGGGCACCTGTTCGAGGCGTTGGGCTGATTTCCCGCCTGTCGCGGGTGACGATGGACTTCTAAGAGGGGGCGACATGGCCGGTTTCGGTGATCCGAAGATGGAGACGGTCGACGCGGCCGGGCTGCGGCTCGGCATCGTCGGCGCGCGCTGGCACTCCGACCTGATCGACCACATGATCGAGCGGGCCCGGGCGGCGGCCGAGGAGTGCGGCGTCACGGACGTCGTGGTGGCCCGGGTGGCGGGCTCGGTCGAGCTGCCGGTGGTGGCGCAGGCGCTGGCTCGTACGTGTGACGCCGTCGTCGCCCTGGGCGTGGTGATCAAGGGCGAGACCGACCACTACTCGTACGTGAACGATTCGGTGACCTCGGGGCTCACCCGGGTCGCGCTCGACGAGCGGACCCCGGTCGGCCACGGCGTGCTGACCGTACACAGCCTGGGGCAGGCCCGCGACCGGGCCGGCCTGGAGGATTCGGTCGAGGACAAGGGCTGGCAGTCCACGGTGGCCGTGCTCGACGCCGCTCTGGTGCTGCGCGACCTGGCCAAGGACTGACAGCGCGGTCCGGGCGCCTCGGCGTCCGGACCGCGCCGGTCCTCAGTTCTGCAGGCGGACGTTCTGGTTGATCGGGGCGGCCCCGGTCACCAGCATGGTGAGCCGGGCCCGGCCGCGTTCGAAGGGCGCCCCGAGGACACTGGCGGTGACCCGGGCGATGTTCAGGATTCCGCCGTTGCGGCACGAGAACTCGTCGACCACGACCCCGCTCGCGGTGAGGCCGTCGTCGCGGGTCTGGGTGACCGAGACGGTGGCTGTGCCCTCGACGTCGGCCGGGCAGGTGATGCCGAAGTTGACGTCGACCGCGGCGCCGCGGGCCGCGAGCGTCGTCCCGAACAGCTCGATCTCGGTGGTGGCCGCGGCGCGGGCCGGTGCGGGGCTCAGCGCGATGAGCAGGACAGCGGCGAGGGCAGTGGCGATCATCTTGCGCATCAGCTGATCCGAATCGTCTCGTCGAAGGAGATGGTGTCGCAGCCGGAGTCGTCGCAGACCGTTCGCACGGTGGTCGCCGTGGCCGCGCCGACGATGAAGATCGCGCCGATCGGGTTGTGCTCCACGCGCAGTTCGATCGGCTGGGCGGTGCCCGCGCAGTCCACCTTCTTCTGACGGGCGCCCTGCGCGATGCGGTTGTCGTTGGCCGCGGTGACGGTGACGACGACCTTGATCGTGGCGCCGGCCGGGCAGGTGGCGCTGAGCGTCACGACCACCCGCTCGCCCTGCGCCGCGCGGTCGGCGGTGACGACGCGGGTGGTGGACGGCCCGGTGTCGGCCTGCGCGCCGGGGGCGAGCAGCAGCACCGAGCCGATGATGAGGGCGGTCAGGACGGCGAGAAATGCGGTGAAACGACGCATAGCGGTCCTCTCAGCGGAGCATGAGGGCCGCCTCCCCGTGATCGGCGGTTCACCCCCGTGCCCGCCGTTGCACAATGTCATGCGCCCGCAACACCGCGCCATGCTCTCAGAGGCGGCCGGCCTCGATGATGCGGGCCAGGAACTGGCGGGTGCGGGCCTCCACCGGATCGCCGAGCACCTGTTCCGGGGGGCCCTGTTCGAGGACGCGGCCCTTGTCGAGGAACGCCACCCGGTCGGCCACCTGCCGCGCGAAGCCCATCTCGTGCGTGGCCAGCACCATGGTCATGCCCTCGCCCTTGAGGTCGCGGATCATCGTGAGCACCTCGCCGACCAGTTCGGGGTCGAGCGCGGAGGTCACCTCGTCCAGCAGCAGCAGGCGCGGGCTGTTGACCAGGGCTCGCACGATCGCCACGCGTTGCTGCTGGCCGCCCGAGAGCTTGTCGGGGTAGCTGCCCGACTTGTCGGCCAGGCCGACCCGGTTCAGCCACTCCATCGCCTGCTCGCGCGCCGCGGCGGCGGAGCGCTTGTGCACGCGTACCGGGGCCAGCGTGATGTTGTCGAGCACGGTCATGTGCGGGAACAGGTTGTACGACTGGAAGACCAGGCCGATCTTCTGGCGGACCGAGTCGGGGTCCACCCGCGGATCGGTGATGTCCGCACCGTCCAGGCGGATCACGCCGTCGTCGATCTCGGCCAGCAGGTTCACGCAGCGCAGCAGCGTCGACTTGCCCGAACCGGAGGCGCCGATCAGCGCCACCACCTCGTGCTCGCCGACGTCGAGGGTGAGCCCGTCGAGCACCACATTGGCGCCGAACGTCTTGCGGACGTCCGTGCAGGACAGCACCATCTCAGGTCCCCGCGTTCTGCCGTCGGGCCGCCCGGAGCGTCACCCAGTCGGTGATGCCGATCAGCGGCAGGGCCAGCAGCACGAAAAGCACGCCGGCCACCACGTACGGGGTGAAGTTCGCCGTCTGGGCCACGCCGATCTGTGCCGCCCGGATCGCGTCGATCGGCCCGGCCAGCGAGATCAGCCCCACGTCCTTCTGCAGGGCGACGGTGTCGTTGAGCAGCGGCGGCGCCACCCGGCGGACCGCCTGGGGCAGCACCACGAAACGCATCGACTGCCGGTAGGTGAGCCCGAGCGAGCGCGCCGCGGCGATCTGGCTCGGGTGCACCGACTCGATGCCGGCCCGGAACACCTCGGCCAGGTAGGCCCCGTACGTGATCACGATGGCCGCCCCGCCGAGCACGGTGACGCTCGGGGTGCCCTGCAGCCGCAGGCCCGGGACGCCGAAGGCCATCAGGTAGATCACGATGATCAGCGGCAGACCCCGGAACGAGTACGTGTAGAGGGTGGCGAGCGCCCGGACCGGGAAGAACACCGGACCCCGCAGCGTGCGCAGCACCGCGATGAGCAGGCCCAGCGCGAGCGCCGCGATCGCGCAGAACACGAGCATGCGGACGTTGAGCCAGAGTCCCTCGAGGATCTCGGGCAGCCACTCGCGGGCGATGCGCGGATCGAAGAACGACTGGCGCACCCGGTCCCACCCCGGCGCGCCGGTGACCAGCACGCCCAGCAGCGTGCCGACGATCGCGGTGGAGAGCGCGGCGAGCAGCACGGACCGGACCGCCTTCCGGCGGCGGAAAGAGATCCGGTCCTGCTGAACGTCGCTCAAGCGGTAGGGCGGCGTGGGGCTCACTGGAGTTCGGGGGCCCCGCTGCTGCCGGCCAGCCAGGTCTTCTCCAGTACGGCCAGGGTGCCGTCCTGTCGCAGCTGGTCGACCGCCGTGCTCACACAGCCGGTCAGCGCCGAGCCCTTGTCGAGCACCAGGCCGAACTGCTCGGGCACGCCCACCTGGGGCAGCTGGCCGACGATGACGCCGTTGTCGAGCTCGGCCCCGGTCATGTAGAACGCGGTCGGCAGGTCGACCACGATGCCGTCGACGGTGCCGTTGACCAGAGCGGCCTTGGCGTCGTCGTTGTTGTTGAAGACGGACGGCTTGGTGCTCGGCTTGATCAGGTCGGTGACCGCCTGGTAGCTGGTCGTGCCGACCTGGGCCCCGAGCTTGGCGCTCCGCAGGTCGGCCAGCGACTTGGCGCCCGCGATCTTCGAGCCCTTGGTGGTGATCACCGTCTGCCGGACCAGGTAGTACGGCGACGAGAAGTCCACGGCGTTGCGCCGTTCGGGGGTGATCGAGAACTGGTTGATGTCGAAGTCGTAGGCCTTCGGACCGGGCGCGATGGCGTTGTTGAACGTCACAGAGGTCCAGATCACGTTGTCCTGCGAGTATCCCAGACGTTGGGCGACCTGGTACGCGACGGCGGACTCGAAGCCTTTGCCGTTCTTCGGGTCGTTGTCGGAATACCACGGCTCGTAGGCCGGCGTGTCGGTGCCGATCGTCAACTTGCCGGCGGTCTTGGTGGCAAGGGCTCCAGCAGGGCAAACGTCCCCGGAGGCGCTCGCCGAGGCCGCGGGGGAGGCGTTCTCCTCAACGGGCGAGCAGCCCGCGAGGGCGGCGAGCGCGAGGACGGCGCCGCCGGTGGTGATAAGGGTGAATCGGCTGACCATGCCCGGGAGCCTAGAACACGTCTCACCTGCTGGGGGCGTTCGTCGCCATCCCGTGACGAGTTGGCAAAATGCTCCCCGTGAAGACGTTCGAAGAGTTGTTCGCCGAGCTCCAGGCGAAGGCGGCGGAACGAACCCCCGGTTCGTCCACTGTCGCGGCATTGGAGCGCGGAGTCCACTTCATCGGGAAGAAGGTCGTCGAAGAGGCGGCCGAGTCCTGGATGGCCGCCGAGCACGAGGGCCCCGAGCGGGCCGCCGAGGAGATCTCCCAGCTGCTCTACCAGGCCCAGGTCCTGATGATCGCGACCGGCCTCGACCTCAAGGACGTCTATCGACATCTGTGACGTGCTGACTCTTTGGTGATCCCCCAGACGAAGGAGCACGTCCTGCCATGCTGCGCATCGCCGTCCCCAACAAGGGGACCCTGTCCCAGCCCGCCTCCCAGATGCTGCGTGACGCGGGCTACCGCCAGCGCACCGACCCCAAAGACCTGATCTGCCGCGACGAGGCCAACAACGTCGAGTTCTTCTACCTGCGGCCGCGCGACATCGCCACGTACGTCGGCTCGGGCGACCTCGACCTCGGCATCACCGGGCGCGACCTGCTGGTCGACTCCGGCGTGCCGGCGTCCGAGGTGCTCGACCTCAACTTCGGCGGCGCCACCTTCCGCTGGGCCGCACCGTCCGGTTCCATCACGTCGGCCGACGAGATCGGCGGCAAGCGCATCGCCACCGCGTACCCCGGGGTGGTCGAGCGCTACCTGGCCGAGCACGAGCTCAAGGCCGACGTCGTGCGGCTCGACGGCGCGGTCGAGAACGCGGTGCGGCTCGGCGTGGCCGACCTGATCGCCGACGTGGTCGAGACCGGCGCCACACTGCGTCAGGCCGGCCTGGTCACGCTGGGCGAGCCGCTGCTGCGCTCGTCGGCCATCCTGATCGGGCGGGCCGAGCGCGACAACGCCGGCGCCGCCCAGCTCGTCCGCCGGCTGCAGGGCGTCCTGGTCGCCCGCAGCTACGTCATGCTGGCCTACGACGTGCGGGCCGATCTGCTCGACCAGGCCACCGGCCTGACCCCCGGCATCGAGTCGCCCACGGTCTCGCCGCTGCACCGGGAGGGCTGGGTGGCCGTGCAGGCGATGGTGCCGACGTCCGACGTCCACAAGATCATGGACGAGCTCTACGAGCTGGGCGCCCGGGCCATCCTGGTCACCGACATCGCGAACTGCAGACTGTGAGGAGCGTGAAGTCGGCTGTGAGTACCGTGAAGGCTGTGGATGAGACGACCGTGACCTACCGGCCCCGGAAGATCCGTTGGGTGGCCATTCCGATCGCGGTCGCCGTGGCCGGGCTCTTCACCGTGCTGAGCTTCGGCCTCAAGGGGTCGGCCGGGTTCGACAACTCCGGTTCGTTCCAGCGCGGCGACCAGGCCGCCATGATCGGGCTCGGCATCCTGATCGGGCTCGGTGTGCTGGCCTTCCTGCGCCCCCGGGTGATCGCCGACGCCGAGCACATCCGCGTGCGCAACGTCGTCGGCGGCTACGACCTGCCCTGGTCGGTGGTGCGCAAGGTGCGCTTCGACCGGAACTCGCCGTGGGCCCAGCTCGAGCTGCTCGACGACGAGCAGATCTCGGTGCACGCCCTCCAGGCCGTTGACAAGGACTACGCCGTCGACGGCGTACGCACCCTGCGCAAGCTGCATGCGGCGGCCGTCGACGCGTGACAACCCGACCAACCACCCCGCCACCACCCCGGACCCGACTGAAGGCTGCAACCTGGTAGAGTTGGCGTCGTCGACCACGCCCTGCTTCACGGCAGGGCGCGAAAGAGGAGCCCGCTGGTTCCCACCCGCCGCCCTTTACCGAGGGCCGGGTCCGGTCACCTGGGCGCCCGCAAGGGCGTCCGGGGCGCGTCCTCACGGGCGTCGATGACCGGTCGAGCGGGCCCCAGCATGCGCGAAAGCGCCTGCGGGGCCTTCTGCTTTCCCGGCGCCCGGTTTGTCGAGGGCGCGGGGCCGACCGACATTGGCAGACAAAGTAACCGTTCTGAGGAGGCCCCATCAGCGTCGAACCACGCGTTAACGAACAGATCCGTGCTCGTGAGGTCCGATTGGTCGGCCCTGAGGGTGAGCAGGTGGGCATCGTCCCGCTCGAGCGCGCCCTGCAGCTGGCCGCGGATGTCGATCTGGATCTGGTCGAGGTTGCTCCCATGGCGCGGCCGCCGGTGTGCAAGCTCATGGACTTCGGCAAGTTCAAGTACGAGAGCGCACTGAAGGCACGCGAAGCGCGGCGCAACCAGCAGCAGACCGTCATCAAGGAAATGAAGCTCCGCCCGAAGATCGACCCGCACGACTACGAGACCAAGAAGGGTCACGTGGTGCGGTTCCTCAAGGCGGGCGACAAGGTCAAGGTGACGATCATGTTCCGCGGTCGCGAGCAGAGCCGCCCCGAGCTGGGTTTCCGGCTCCTGCGCAGGCTCAGCGAAGAGATCTCGGAGCTGGGATTCGTGGAAGCCAGCCCGAAGCAGGACGGCCGAAACATGATCATGGTGCTGGCCCCGCATCGGGCGACCAAGGCCGCGGCCGTGGCCGCCGTCGCCGGCGCCGCCAAGCCCGCCCGCGAGCCTCGCGAAGGCGAAGCTCCGGTCGAGGCCGAGACTTCCACCACCACCGCAGAATAGACAGCTTTTCCACACGCATCAGGGGGCCAGTGGGCCCCCTGACGTGCGGAAAGATCAGAAAGAGGCTCCAAGTGCCTAAGTTCAAGCCCCACACCGGCACCGGCAAGCGGGTGAAGGTCACCGGTAAGGGCAAGATCGTCCGCGAGAAGGCCGGCAAGCGCCACCTCCTCGAGGGCAAGTCCTCGCACGTCACCCGGCGCATGACCGGCACCGTCGTCATCGCCGAGGCCGACCTTCCGCGAGTCAAGAAGCTTCTCGGCCGCTGACGCGCGCCACACCCGTTCCCCTGTTAGGAGTACCGAAATGGCACGCGTCAAGCGGGCAGTGAACGCCCAGAAGAAGCGTCGCACGTTGCTGGAGACCGCCAGCGGATACCGCGGTCAGCGCTCCCGCCTTTACCGCAAGGCCAAGGAGCAGATGCTGCACTCGATGCAGTACTCGTACCGGGACCGTCGTGACCGCAAGGGCGACTTCCGCCAGCTGTGGATCACGCGCATCAACGCGGGCGCCCGGGCCAACGGCCTGACCTACAACCGCCTCATCCAGGGTCTTCGTCTGGCTGAGATCGAGGTCGACCGGAAGATCCTGGCTGACCTCGCGGTGAACGACGCGGCTGCTTTCGCCGCCATCGTCGAGGTTGCCAAGGCGGCTGTTGCCGCTGAGGGCACGGGTGGCGCCGCCGCCCAGGCTGCTTAGTTCTCGTTTTCTCCTGCAGGCGTCTCCCGATCATCTCGGGAGGCGCCTGCGGCATTTGAGAACAGCGGATCAAGATCAAATTCTGGATGTCCCGGCTGGGTGGCGGGTGCGGACCGTCGCTCCCGCGGGGACCGGCGCGGGCTTCGCTGGCCGCTGGCGCGTCCAGAACGCGAAACCCACACCGGCGGCGTGCGTGAGTGGTTGCGCTCAAGACCCAAAACCAAAGCCAAACCCGCCCCGGCCCGGACCCAGCCTGGCAGCGCGCCCGGTGGGGCACAGCGCGACGCCGGCGACGACGGCCTCGGACACGAAGACTTGGATCGGTTGATGACGTTCACCTCGCGCACGCCCAGGGTTGCCAACGCGCGGAAGCTGCAGCGGCGCCGGGATCGCGATCAGACCGGGCGCTTTCTGGCTGAGGGGCAGCAGGCGGTGCGTGAGGCGCTGGCCGCGGGCGTGGTGGTCGAGCTGTTCGCCACCGGCGACGCGGTCGAGCGGTATGCCGATCTGGTAGCTCACGCCGAAGTGGTGTCGCTCGTGAGCGAGGACGGGCTGGCAGCGCTGGCCGAGACTGTGCAGCCGCAGGGCATCGTGGCGGTGTGCGAGCAGGTGGACGTGCCGCTGAAGGAGGCGCTGGGCAAGAAGCCGCGGCTCGTCGCCGTGGTGGCGGAGGTCCGTGACCCCGGCAACGCGGGCACGATTCTGCGTACGGCGGACGCGGCCGGAGCGGGTGCGGTCGTGTTCGCGGGTGATGCTGTGGACCCGTACAACGGGAAATGCGTCCGCGCGTCGGCCGGGTCGTTGTTTCATGTAGATGTGGTCCGTTCCCCGCTCGACGTCGTGACACCGCTGCGTGAAGCCGGTCTGCAGGTGCTCGCCACCAGCGGCTACGGCGCCGACGACCTCGACACCCTGGCTGACGACGGCGTCCTCGCCGCCCCCACCGCGTGGCTGTTCGGGTCGGAGGCCCACGGCCTGCCTCCGGCGCTGCTCGACGGGGCCGACCGGCAGGTGCGCGTGCCCATCTACGGCGGGGCCGAGAGCTTGAACCTGGCCGCGGCCGCCGCCGTCTGCCTGTACGCGTCGGCCCGGGCGCAACGCTGATGCGGGCCATCGTCTACGACGCCGTCGGGGCGCCCCCGCGGGTCGCCGTGGTGCCCGAGCCTGTCTGCCCGGCCGACGGCGCCGTGATCGAGGTGCGGGCGACCGGGCTGTGCCGCTCCGACTGGCACGCCTGGCGCGGGCACGACCCGGTGCCGCTGCCGCACATCCCCGGGCACGAGTTCGCGGGCGAGGTCGTCGCGGTCGGCCCGTCCGTCCGCGGCTTCGCCCTGGGCGACCGGGTGACCGCGCCCTTCGTCAACGGCTGCGGCCGCTGCGAGTTCTGCGTGACGGGCCGGGCCCAGATCTGCCCCGACCAGGCCCAGCCCGGCTTCACCCACGCCGGGTCGTTCGCCGAGCGGGTCGTCGTGCGGGCCGCCGACACCAACCTGGTGCGGCTGCCCGACAGCGTCGGCTTCGTCGCCGCGGCCGCGCTGGGCTGCCGCTTCGCCACCGCGTTCCGGGCGCTGACCGGGCACGGGCCGGTGCCCGACGACGCTGTGGTGGCGGTCTACGGCTGCGGCGGCGTCGGCCTGTCGGCCATCATGATCGCGACCGCGCTGGGCCTCGAGGTGCTCGCCGTCGACCCGTCGCCCGCGGCCAACTCGATGGCCGCCGCGCTGGGCGCGGTGATCGTGCACGAGATCGACCAGCGGGCGCACATCGCGATCGACGCCTACGGCTCGGCCGCCACCGCCGAGGCCTCGGTGCGCAGCCTGCGCCGCGGCGGCCGGCACGTGCAGGTCGGCCTCATGCTCGGGGCCGACGCCCGCGCGCCGCTGCCCTGGGACCTGGTGGTCGCCCGCGAACTGCAGATCGTCGGCTCGCACGGCATGGCCGCGGCCGACTACCCGCCGATGATGGATCTGGTCGCCCGGGGCCGCCTCGACCCGGGCCGCCTGGTCGGCTCGGTGATCCCGCTCGAAGCGGCCGGGGTGGCACTGACGACGATGGATTCCCCCATCCCGGGCCACGCCGGTATCACCGTCGCGGAGCGTCAGGCCTGACGGGTATGATTCGACCCGTGCCAGGACTCTCATTGCTGTTTAGCCGGCCCGCTGGTCGCGGGCCGCGGGTCTGACACACCCTCAACTCCCTGACCGGCGGGCTGCGGCCCAGCCGTGCCTCCGTACACTGCCGTTGGCATTCAGGTGAGGGAGACCATGTCCTACCGCAACGATCCGTACGACCCCAAGCAGGCCGCCCTGCTCGACCCGGCCGCGCTCGAGGCCGCCGTCGACGACGCCCGCAAGGCCTTCGACGCCGCGTCCGACCTGGACGAGCTGGCCGCGCTGAAGTCCGTCCACCTCGGCGACCGCGGGCCCGTCTCGCTGGCCCGGCGTGAGATCGGCTCGCTGCCGCCGGCCGCCAAGTCCGACGCCGGCAAGCGCGTCAATCTGGCCCGGCAGTCCGTGCAGGGCGCGTACGACTCACGCCAGGCCGAACTCGAGATCGAGCGCGCCGCCCGCGTGCTCGTCGAGGAGCGGGTCGACGTCACCCTGCCGTGGGACAGGCGCCCGCGCGGCGCCCGCCACCCGCTGACCACGTTGATGGAGCACATGGGCGACCTGTTCGCCGGCATGGGCTACGACATCGTCGAGGGCCCCGAGCTCGAACTGGAGTGGGCCAACTTCGACGCCCTCAACATCGGGCCCGACAACGCCGTCCGCGGGTCGATGGACACGTTCTATGTCGACCTGCCCGGCCTGGTGATGCGCACGCACACCTCGCCCGGCCAGGTGCGCACGATGCTCACCCGGCAACCACCGATCTATGTGGTCAGCCCCGGCCGCGCCTACCGCTCCGACGAGCTGGACGCGACCCACAGCCCGGTCTTCCACCAGATCGAGGGCCTGGTCGTCGACGAGGGCATCACCATGGCCCACCTGCGCGGCACGCTCGACCACTTCGCCAAGGCGATGTTCGGCCCCGACGCGCGCACCCGCTGGCGGCCGCACTACTTCCCGTTCACCGAGCCGTCGGCCGAGTTCGACGTCTGGTTCGCCCAGCACCGCGACGGCCCGCGCTGGGTCGAGTGGGGCGGCTGCGGCATGGTCAACCCCAAGGTGCTGGTGGCCGCGGGCATCGACCCCGAGCGCTACTCGGGCTTCGCGTTCGGCATGGGCGTCGAGCGCACCCTGATGTTCCGCAACGGCGTCAGCGACATGCGCGACATGGTCGAGGGCGACGTGCGGTTCACCGCGAACTTCGGAATGGAGGTCTGATCGGCGTGAGCGAGCGCACCGAGCGCGAGATGCGCGCTCCCCGTCAGATCGGCACGAGGGCCACGAGCCCACGCCCAGGAGGCTCAGCATGAAGACGTCACTGTCGTGGCTGCGGGAATTCGTCGAGCTGCCGGCCGGCCTCACCGCCCAGGAACTCGACGACGCCCTGACCAACGCGGGCATGGAGGTCGAGTCGATCGTCGACCAGGCCGCCACCGTCACCGGCGACCTCGTGGTGGGCCGGGTGCTCACCATCGAGGAGCTCACCGGGTTCAAGAAGCCGATCCGTTTCACCACCGTCGACGTGGGCCGGGCCGAGCCGCAGGAGATCGTCTGCGGCGCCCGCAACTTCAGCGAGGGCGACCTGGTCCCGGTCATCCTGCCCGGCGGCGAGCTGCCCGGCGGTTTCAAGATCGGCGCCCGGAAGACGTACGGCCGCAATTCGAACGGCATGATCTGCTCGGCGGCTGAACTGGGCCTGAGCGGGGACCACGACGGCATCATCGTGCTGTCGCCCGGCGCCGCGAAGCCCGGCGACGACGCGCGTCCCGTCGTGGGGCTGGCCGACGTGCTGGTCGAGGTCGAGATCACCCCCGACCGCGGGTACGAGATGAGCCTGCGCGGCCTGGCCCGCGAGCTGTCGTATGCGTTCGACGCCGCCTACACCGACCCGGCCTCGATCGTCACCGCCCCCGGCGGCACGGCCGAGGTCCCGTACGAGGTGAAGCTCGAGGACACCGTCGGCTGCGACCGGTTCTCGGCCCGCGTCGTGCGCGGCATCGACCCGAACGCGTCCTCGCCGCTGTGGATGCAGCAGCGCCTGGTCGCCGCGGGCATCCGCACGATCTCGCTGCCGGTCGACATCACCAACTACCTGATGCTCGAGCTCGGCCAGCCGATGCACGTGTTCGACCTCAACCGGCTCAGCGGCGGCCTGGTCGTACGCCGTGCCCGGCCCGGCGAGAAGCTGACCACGCTCGACGGCGTGGCCCGCGTGCTCGACGCCGAAGACATGGTCATCTGCGACGACACCGGCCCGATCTCGCTGGCCGCGGTCATGGGCGGCGAGACCAGCGAGTGGCAGCCCGGCACGGTCGACGTGCTGCTCGAGGCCGCCCACTGGGACCCGGTGATGGTCGGCCGGACGGCCCGCCGCCACAAGCTGTTCAGCGAGGCCGCCAAGCGGTGGGAGCGCGGGGTCGACCCGCAGCTCACCCTGGTCGCGCTCGAGCGGGCGGTGCAGATCCTGACCGGGCACGCCGGCGGCACGGCCGACGAGCGGGTGCTCGACCTCGACCACGTGATCGCCCCGGCCCCGATCGCGCTCGACCCGGCCCTGCCCGCGCGCCGGATCGGGTTGGCCTACGACACCGAGCAGGTGACCGCCCTGCTGTCCCAGGTCGGCTGCACGGTCACCGGCGTGTCCCCGCTCGAGGTCACCCCGCCGACCTGGCGTCCCGACCTGCAGGCCCCGATCGACCTGGTCGAAGAGGTGGCCCGGCTCGGCGGCTACAACGACATTCCGTCGCTGCTGCCCCCGGCCCGGGGCGGCAGCGGCATCACCCCGCAGCAGCGGCGGCGGCGCACGGTGGGCCGGGCGCTGGCCGAGAACGGCTACGTCGAGGTCTTGTCGTACCCGTTCGTGGCGCCGGCGGCGGCCGACCAGCTCGGCTACCCGGCCGACGACCCGCGGCGCAGCGCCGTGCGGCTCACCAACCCGCTCTCCGAGCAGGAGCCGCTGCTGCGCACGTCGCTGCTGCCCACCCTGCTGGGCACGCTCAAGCGCAACCTGGGCCGGGGTCACCGCGACCTGGCGCTGTTCGAGACGGGCACGGTGTTCCTGCCGCGCCTGGCCCAGGCCGCCCCGCCGGCGATGGGTGTCGACCGCCGCCCGACCGGCGACGAGTGGGACGCCGCCAACGCGATCGTGCCCGACCAGCCCTGGCACCTGGCGGTCGCGCTGACCGGCGACGCCGAGCCGGCCGGCTGGTGGGGTGCGGGCCGGCCCGCGTCCTGGGCCGACGCGGTCGAAGCTGTCCGGATCGCGCTGTCCGCGGCCGGCGTCACCCCCGACCGGATCAGTGTGAGCGCGGCCGAACTCGCGCCGTGGCACCCGGGCCGCTGCGCGGCGATCGCCGTCGACGACGCCGTGGTCGGTCACGCGGGGGAGCTGCACCCGGCCGTCGTCTCCGCGTACGAGCTGCCCAAGCGCACCAGCGTGGCCGAGCTCGACCTGGACGCGCTGCCGCTGCCCCCGGTCACCCAGGCCCGGCGGATCTCGTCGTTCCCGCCGGCCCTGATCGACGTGGCGCTGATCGTCGGCCGCGACGTGCCGGCCGCTGCTGTCCAGCAGACGCTGGCCGGCGGGGCGGGCGAGCTGCTCGAGTCGGTGTCGCTGTTCGACCTGTACGAGTCGGACCAGCTGGGGGAGGACAAGAAGTCGCTCGCTTACAAGCTGACGTTCCGCGCCCCCGACCGCACGCTCACCACCGAGGAGACTCTCTCGGCGCGCGACGCGGCCGTGGCGGCGGTGTCTGCCCGCTACGGAGCCACCCTCCGCGGCGCGTAAGCATCGGTCGCATCGAGCCGGGCCCGAATACGGGCCCGGCTCGTCATCGCCGCTCGACGGTCCCGGTGCCGCCACAGGCGGAGCACATGGTGGCCGGCGCGTGTCTGTCCTCGAAGCCGTCGCCGGTGAAGTTGAGGGTGCGCTCGGGTTCCCGGCCGACCCAGCCGGTGCCGTGGCATCGCAGACACTTCACGGTGCGCGACCGGCCGGCGTCCGATCCCGTTCGCCCGGGCGAGCGCCCCTCGCCGCGCTGCCGAGCGGCGATGACGACTGCCACCACGATCACCAGCAGCGCAAACAGCAGGAACCACTTCATGGTCGCCATCACCCCATCGAATGGGCGGATTTCCGACGGCGCCTCGACTGTACCCGGGCCGGATCCTAGGACTGACGGCTGATCTCGACGGGGGTGCCGGAGGCGGGGCGGCCGAATCTGTCGGCGGCGCGGCCCCCACGCAGCAACAGCTCGAAGAACGGCACGCCCCAGCCCGAGCTCCCCGGGGCGAACGACATGGCGCCGGCCGGCACGGTGAAGACGCCGTCGCTGACCACGGCCTCGGCGGTGGTGTCCCCGATGCGTACGGAAACGGTCGTGTCCGGCTCGGCCGGCGGCTCGTGCCAGGACGTCTTGAGATTGCCGTAGCCGTCGGTGTAGACAACCGCGTTGCCGGGCGGATCCGGCAGCGTCAGCTCCTCGCCGAGCAGGTCTTCGCCGCGGGCCAGCGCGGCCACAGCGGCCGGGAACACGTCCCGCGACCGGAACTGGGAGCCGGCGTCGGCCACCTTGACCGCCCGGACCTTCGCGCCCAGAAAGGACAGGCTCACCCCGGAGGCCACGCCCACCACGAGCACACCCGAATCGAGCCGGACGGCGGCCAGACGCTCGCCGGCGTTGTCGGGACGCGGATCGTCCTCGTCGGCGCGCGGCGCCACGTTGGCGAAGACGATACGGTCGGCCGGGCCGTCGGTGAGCGCGAGTTGCGCGACGCAGAACCCGGCGCTGACCGTGTCGAACGCCGGCACCGGCACCGCGGTGACATCGGCCTGCGGCATCAGCTTCGCGAACCGTTGCCGCACCTCGGCGAAGGCCAGATCTCCCACGCCGTAGTCGGCGACGACTGTGATCAGCACTCCCGCAGATTAACCGGCTAATCGGTGGTGAAACCGCCGTTGACCGTGATCCGCTCGCCGGTCACGAAGCGGGACGCGTCGGACGCCACGAAGGCCACCACGTCGGCGATCTCCTGCGGGGTGCCGATCCGGCGCAGCGGCACCTCGGCCACGTACCCCGCAGTGTCGGCCTCGGTGAGCGCCCCGTGCCGCTCCACCGGGATCCAGCCCGGCGCGACCACATTGACCGTCACGTTGTCGGCGCCCAGCTCGCGCGCCCAGGTGCGGGCCAGAACGAGCTGCGCCCCCTTGGCCGCGTTGTAGGCCGAGAACCCCGGCAGCGCCCGCTCCACCATGTCGGAGCCGATGTGGATGAAGCGGCCACCGCCCAGCCGTCGCATGTGGGGCAACGTGGCCTGCAGCAAAAGGGTCGGGCTCTTCACAAAGAAGGTCAGCTGGTCGAGGTGGTCCTGCCAGGTGGTCTCCTCGGCCTTGACCTCCGGCTGCGGGCCGGTCGCGTTGGCCACCACCACCTGCACGGGCCCGAGCGCACCCTCGACTTCGGCCACCAGCCGGGCGACCTCGTCCTCGTCGGTCACATCGGCCTGGAAGGCAGCGGCCCGCCCGCCCGCGCCCTCGATGTCGGCGACCACCTTGGCCGCGCCCGCACCGTCGGACCGGTAGTTGACCGCCACTGCCCACCCGTCCGCCGCCAACCGCCGGCAGAGGTGTGCGCCGAGCCCACGCGAGGCCCCCGTCACCAGGGCACTTCCCGAGATCGTCATCCGCCGACCGTACGGCAGAGCGCAGTGACAGCAACGTCACGGGCCTGGGGGCGATCTTTCGTGGCAGGGTGGGTGGGTGGCTGTGCGACCTCTGCGGAAACTCGGGTTCCTGACCATCGGGCTCTTCGAGCGGGACGATCCGCGGGCGGGCCACGAGTCCACGCTCGGGATCATTCAGCTGGGGGAGCAGCTCGGCTTCGACAGCGCCTGGGTGCGGCACCGGCACCTTCAGTACGGCATCTCGTCGCCCGTGGCTGTGCTGGCGGCGGCCTCGCAGCGTACGTCGAAGATCGAGCTCGGCACGGCCGTGATCCCGCTCGGCTGGGAGAATCCGCTGCGCCTGGCCGAGGATCTCGCGACCGTCGACGTGCTTTCCGGCGGGCGGCTCAACCCGGGGATCAGCGTCGGCCCGCCGATGAACTTCGACACCGTGA
This sequence comes from Paractinoplanes polyasparticus, assembly GCF_019710575.1. Lineage (GTDB taxonomy): Bacteria > Actinomycetota > Actinomycetes > Mycobacteriales > Micromonosporaceae > Actinoplanes > Actinoplanes polyasparticus. Next base: position 121,943 of record NZ_JAHWFK010000023.1, read on the forward strand.
AGGAAGCGCTCTACCCCGATACCGCCGACGCCGAGGATTTCAGCTACGGCCGGGTCGAGCGGCTGCTCGGTTTCGTCCGCGGCGACCAGGCCAGCGACTTCAGCGGCCGGCAGGGCGTCGTCGAGGAGTTCTCGGAGCGGGTCGAGCCGCACTCGCCCGGCCTGATCGACCGGATGTGGTACGGCGGGGCCAGCCTGCGGTCGGCGCAGTGGGCCGGCGAGCACGGCATGAACTTCCTGACCAGCAGCGTGGTCAAGGCCGAGGAGGCCGGCGACTTCGCCGAGATCCAGCTGTCGCACATCCGCGCCTTCCGCAGGCATCACCCGCTGGGTGACCAGGCACGCGTGTCCCAGGGCCTGGTCGTCATTCCCACCGATTCGGCGACTTCGGAGCAGAAAGCCAAATATCAGGCGTACGCCGAGAAGCGCACCCCGCGCACCCGTGAGCCACAAGGCCCGGCCCGCATGCTGTTCTCGCGCGATTTTGTCGGCAGCTCCGCCGAGATCGCCGGGCAGCTGCTCGCCCACGCCGCGTTCCGCGAGGTCGATGAGGTGGCGTTCGCCTTGCCGTTCAGCTTCGAACACGACGACTACGTCCAGATCCTCACCGACATCGCCACCCACCTCGGCCCGGCGCTGGGCCGGCGATAGGGTCTGTTTCGCAGCTGGGGCGGGGCTACGGCGCGGTCCAGCTGCGAAACAGACCCTAGCCGAGTGCGGCGGCGCTCGCCGGGTGCCCGTCGGTGAGGCCCGCGACCGGGATCAGGGCGGCCGGGCCGTCGGTCATCAGCACCAGGGTCGTCGTCTCGGTGTCCCCGGCCGCGAGCTGCCGCAGTTTGGGGACGTCGGCCGCAGCGACAGTGACCTGGCCGTTCTTGCGGGATGCCTGCACTGTGCCGAGCGGCCCGTTGAGTACGAGGCACAGCTTCTTGTCGCCGTCCTCGGCGTAGAAGGTGTCGGCGTCGCACATGCCCAGGGTCCGGCCCAGGAAGCCGGGCGGGTCCTGGGTCTCGCCCGAGATGGCGTCGTCCAACGCGTACACCTCGACCTGATGACTGCCCGGCCGGTTCAGCGGGTCCCGTACCAGAAAGAAGGTGACCGCCGCGCCCAGCACCAGAATGCTGCCCGCCCAGGCGAGCTTTCGTCTCGTTGACATGGATACGACCCTATGAACCGGCGGGGGCGCGGGGCCTGAGTAGCCGCACTCAAAGCGGTAGAGGTGCTAGCACCACCCCGAACTGGGTGGTTGGCCGTAGCGACTCGCAGCAGCCTCGAAAATAGCGTTCTACAGCATGACGACTATGACGATGGCCCCGGCCGCGGTGGCGCTGCACGGGGTCAGCCGGGTGTTCGGCCGGGGGCCGGCGGCGGTCCGGGCCGTCGACGACGTGACGCTCGATTTTCCGCGGGGCGGCTGGACGGCGGTGATGGGCCCCTCCGGTTCGGGCAAGTCGACGCTGTTGCACTGCGCGGCCGGGCTCGAGCGGGTCGACGGCGGGCGGGTGCTGCTCGGGGACACCGAACTGACCTCGGCCGGCGACGCCGAGCTGACCGCGTTGCGGCGCACCCGGATCGGGTTCGTGTTCCAGAGTTTCAACCTCATCGGCGCGCTGACCGCCGAGCAGAACGTGGCGTTGCCGCTGCGGCTGGCCGGCAAGCGCCCGTCCCGGTCGGTTGTCCGCGCGACGCTCGACGCCGTCGGCCTGGCCGACCGCGCCCGGCACAAGCCCCGTGAGTTGTCCGGCGGGCAGCAGCAGCGGGTGGCGATCGCGCGGGCCATGGTGACCGGCCCCGAGGTGCTCTTCGCCGACGAGCCCACCGGCGCTCTCGATTCCACGGCCGCCCGCACGGTGCTCGACCTGCTGCGCGCGATGGCCGACGCCGGGCAGAGCATCGTGATGGTCACGCACGACCCGGGCGCCGCGGCCCGGGCCGACGCGGTGGTTTTCCTGCGTGACGGCCGGGTGGTCGACCGGCTGGCCGGAGCCGACGCGCGCGGGGTGGCCGACCGGCTCGGGGCCTGGGAGCGCTGAGATGCTGGGGATGAGCCGGGCCGGACTGGCCGAACGTTGGACGCTGTTCGTGGGCGCGCTGCTGTCGGTAGCTCTCGGGGTGGCGCTCGTGCAATCTTCGCTGCTGTTGCTGATCTCGGCCGCGGGGCAGAGCTCGGACGATGCCGCAGTGCCGATGCTGGGCGTCGTGCTGGGCGGATCGGTCTTCCTGGCCGGCTTCGTCATCAGTTCGACGTTCGCCTTCACCGTCGACCAGCGCCGCCGCGACCTGGCCCTGCTGCGGCTGGTCGGCGGCAGCCGCGGTCAGGTACGCCGGCTGTTGCTGGGTGAGGCGTTGCTGCTGGGCCTGACCGGCGCCGGGTTCGGCGTGCCGGCGGGGCTGGGGGTGATGGCGGTGCAGACGTGGCTGATGCGCCGGTTCGAGTTCGTGCCGCCGGGGTTCACCGGCGAGTGGCGGATGTGGATCCTCGGCGTCTCGTTCGGCACGGGCATCCTGCTCGCGGTGGCCGGTGTGCTGGTCGCGGCGCGGCGGGCGGCCCGGGTGCGGCCGCTGGAGGCGTTGCGCGAGAGCGGCGCGGCGGCCCGGGTGATGACGGCCGGGCGCTGGGTGGCCGGGCTGTTCTTCTTCGCCGGCGCGCTGGCGCTGGTCATCGTGGCCCCGCACGGCGGTCCGGCCGGCGGCCAGGCGATGGCGATGAACGTGGCCATGCCGGCTGCAGTGGCGATGGTGGCGTTCGGGCCGTTGCTGGTTCCGGTGCTGGCCCGGTTGGTGCCGTTCGGGGGCGGAGTGCTCGGGTCGCTGGCCCGGGCGAACGTGCGCGATGCCCGCCGGCGGTCGGCCTCGGTGGCGGCGCCGCTGATCGTGCTGGTCGCCCTGGTCGTGGGTAACACCGGCGCCGGGAGCTCGTTCACGGCGAGCGGCGTCGACGAACTGGCCCGCTCGACCCACGCCGACTTCGTGGTGGAGGCGCCGGTGCCGGCCGGAGCGGTGCCGGGTGTGGCCACCGTGTCCGCCGAGACCGCACTGCTCGCCGACGTCACGGTCGGGTCGGGCGACGAGCGGGAGACGACAGCGCTCGACGCGCTGGTGATCGACCCCCGGGCGTACGCGGCGGTGCACGGAACGGCGGTCGAGCTGAGCGGCCGGGCGGTGGCCCGGGGCCCCGGCGGTGAGGTGCCCGCCCGCGGCCGGGTGAGCGTCCGGCTGCCGGGGGCCGACCTCGGTCAGCTGCCGGTGGTGGCCGCAGTCCCCGAGCGGATGAGCGGCGGCGCGAGCCTGCTGCTGCCACCCGGTCTGGTGCCCGCGGCCGCACTGGCACAGGCCCCTACCCGCTCGTTCGTGGCGCTCGAGCCGGGCGCTGACCCGGCCGCCGTACGGGCCGAACTCGCCCGCCTGGGCCCGGTGAACACCGCCGGCGACTGGCTGCGCGCGGACGCCGAACAACGCAGCTCGACCACCAACAAGGTCATGCTGATCGTGCTCGGCCTGGGCGGCCTCTACGCGCTGATCGGCGTGATCAACTCGATCGTCATCGGCGCCGCCACCCGCCGCCGCGAGTTCGCCGAGGCCCGCGTGACCGGTCTGACCCGCGCCCAGGTCGTCCGGTCGGCCCTGCTCGAGGCGTACGCGGTGACCGCCGCCGCCCTGGTCCTGGGCGCCGTAGCCGCGTCGGCCGCCTTCTTCGCGGTGCTCGCCACCACCTCGGCCGTGACCGGTGCCGCCACCCTCGACCTGCCCTGGCCCCTGTTCGCCGCAGTAGCCGCGATCGCCCTGACCGTCACCGGCGCGACCAGCCTGATCACGTCCTGGTCGGCCACCCGCCACCCGCCAGTGAGCCTGCTGGCCGCCCGCGAGTGATCGGACTAAGATGTACCTACACTTCGCCGGGTGTAGGTACATTGCCGGGTGTCAACATTGCCGACTGTAGGGATATGGCCGAGGAGGTCGTCGATGAGTTCAGTTTCCGTCCGGGAGTTCTCCTACAACCCGAGCGCGATGTTCAACCGCGTCGAGCAGGGCGAGACGATCGAGGTGACTCGTCACGGCAAGGTCATCGCTGTGCTGTTGCCCGGGGCAAGTGGCTTGGGCCGCTATTCTCCTCTGGTCGCCAAGGGGCTGATCCGGCTCAAGGCCACCACGACAGCCGACCTCGACCAGATGCCGTCCTACGACGTTCCAGCCGGCGTCTCACCGCTCGACATCCTGCTGGACGCCCGAGCCGAGGACGACCGTTGATCTATCTGGATGCTTCCGCCCTCGTCACCCTCATTTCGAGGCGGACCTATGCCGAGGAACTGCGCCAGTTCCTGAGCGCCCGGCCGGGGATGCCGATGGCCACAAGTACCCTCGGCTTCGTCGAGACCGTCCGCACCATGGACCGTATCGGCGACTACCCCAGCCTCATGCGTGACCTCGTCGGCCGCTTCACGGAGATTCTGCTGACCGAAGAGGTCCGCGATGCGGCAGCCCAGCTGCCGGGCGCCCTCCGGACGCTCGATGCCATCCACGTGGCCAGCGCGCAGGTTCTCGGCGATTCTCTGGACACGCTGATCACCTACGACAAACGGATGATCGAGGTCGCCCGGGCGGAAGGGCTTCCGGTCGAGGCTCCGGGCTTCTTCTGACAGGCGTCGGCGCCAACAGGCCGAGCCGGCGTGGCGAATGGACGACAGGAGTGACGAAGAGCAGGCACCTAGCGTGATGGATCAAATCCCCATTCGTCGGCTTCGGCACGTTGGCCGGCGAGGAAGCCGCGGCCGGTCCTGTTGACTCTGCCGGTCGGCATGCGGACGACGTCGGCGATCACGGCGTCGTCGTCGGTCAGGCGGACTGCGGCCGGGCTGTCGTAGACGACCAGCAGGCGGCCTTCGCCGTATCTGCTGATGCCTTCCGCGTGGTCGTCGCCCTCGCCGTACGTCAGTTCGAGCACCCGGCTGATCAGGTCGCCCCGCACGATCGTCGGCTGCTCGGACCGGGCTGCGCCGTGCCAGCGGTAGACCCGCACCGGGCCGTCCAGGTCCATCGTCGGGCCGGCCAGGATCAGCAGGTCGTCGCCGTCGGGGCAGAGGTCGCGGACGCCCAGGCCGTCGAGCTTCAGCACGTGCTTGCGGTAGGTGAAGCCGTCCGCAAACTCGTGCAGCCGCAGCCGGTCGGGCTCGTCGGGGTCGATGTAGGGCCGCAGCTCCAGCACGAACGCCCAGCCGCGCAGCACCGGCCCGCGCAGGCCCAGGTAGATCCGGTCGCCGCTGACCGCGATGCCCTCGATGTCGAGCCCGTTGTCCTTGCCCGGGATCGGCAGGAACGGCGCCAGGTGCTCGTCGCGGCGAAGCAGGCGGCGCAGGTCGTCCTGGCCGCCCAGGGCGGCGGCGTAGTGCTTCTCGCCGTCGATCTCGATTTCCCGTACGGGGGTGGGTAGCCCGTCCACGTCGGCGATCGGGAGCCGTACGAGAATCTGGCGATTCTCCTGCCCCTCGATGCGCGCCAGCCGCTTGAGCGCCTTCGCCCCCTCGTGCCGCTGCTTGATCTGCTTGCGGCGCAGGCTGTGCGAGCCGATCGCCCACAGGAACGACCCGGACCGGGCCAGCCCTTCGACGTCGGCCTCCTCCTCGATGTCGGTGCCCGGCAGGCTGATGAAATCGCCCAGGCTGTACGTCGTCTCGTCGCCGAACTCGGTGGGCCGGGCCGGGTCGTCGGCGACCAGCCGTTCCACGGTCGCCGTCTCGTCGCCCGCGATCCACAGGACGGGACCGTCGAGGCGTACGGCGGAGAGGTTGGTGTGTGTCGCCGCGGCGCGCGACTTGTCCCCGAAGCGCAGCCGGACCGTGTGTTCCAAGGTCATGGTCATCATCGTCGCACCGGGGAACCACCCCGCGTGTCCGCTGACGGGATTGCGAAATCAGCTGGACGGGCGAGGTGCGGCGGCCGGACTGCGGTGCCCGTCGGCGTCCACCGCCCGTACGCCGAAGAAGACGTTGTCCTTGGAGAGGTCGATGGTCACCTCGCTGACCTTGCCCACGGCCCGCGAATGCTGCCAGTCGGCGGCGGTCGTCTCGCGCCACACCACCTCGTAGCCGGCCAGGTCGGGCTCGGCGCCGAGCTGCCAGCGCAGCGTGGTGGCGTTGGTGAGCTGGGTTGTGTCGATGACCAGGCCTTTCGGCGTGCCCGGGGCCTGGGCGAGCGACCAGAGTACGGAGGCGTTGGTTCGGGCCACCCGGGCGATGTACCCGAAGTCGCAGAATTCGACCAGGTCGCCGTACTGGACGCCGTTCTCGACGCGGACGTCCTGGTGCTCGTGGGCGAAGTTCTCCCGCGGTTCGGTGAATCGGGCCGCCGGATAGCCGCGGAGCAGGAACGAGATGTGGTCACTGCCGCGCAGATAGCGGTCACGGCGCCAGATGAGACGTACGTCGAGGTCGGTCCGCAGGTCGGCCACGAACCGCCCGAGCTGGCGGGACGGCCCGTCGTTCTCGCCGCCGACGCTCTTGCGGGTGGTCGCCTCGGCTGCCGTCTCCGAGGTGGGCACGCCCTCGACGAAGAGCCGCACCGACCGGTTGGCGGGCCGGGTGCCGTCGTGGGCGTCGCCCGTGCCGACGATGTCGTTGCTGAACATGGCCTGGATGTCGGCGCCCTGGTCTTTGTAGGACTGGGCCAGGTGGTCGGAGCCGTACAGCCCCTGTTCCTCGCCGGCCACGGCCGCGAACACGATGGTCGCCTCGGGACGGCGGGTGGCCAGCACCCGCGCCAACTCCATGATCACGGCGACTCCGGACGCGTCGTCGTCGGCGCCCGGCGCGTCCTTGACCGCGTCCATCACGTCGGTCACACGCGAGTCGTAGTGCCCGGTCACCACGTAGATCCGTTCCGGCGTGACACTGCCGCGCAGCGTGGCGACCACGTTGGTGATCGTGGTCGGCGCCGGGATGCGCGGCGAGACCGGCTGCACGAACGACTGCAACTCGACCGTCATCCGGCCGCCGGAGGCCGCCGCGTACCGCTGCAGCTCGGCGAAGATCCAGTCGCGCGCCGCCCCGATGCCGCGCACCGGATCGTCCTGGCTGGAAAGGGTGTGCCGGGTGCCGAACGAGACCAGCTTGCGGACGATGGCCTCGACCCGTTCGGGCTCGATCTCGCGCAGGATCGCCTTCAGCTCGCCCTGGGGAACCGCCCCGGCCCGGGCCCCGCTCGGAGCGACCAGCGGAGCTGCTGCAGCCGCCGCGGACACCGTCAGAAACGCACGCCGACTCGATGTGGCCATGCCGTCCACTCTGGTCCTCGAACGTCGAGATGTCCACGCTCATCTATGTCTTGGCATGCCCGGTTAGAGTCGCGTCATGATGGTGCGTACGCGGTGGAGCGTGCCGCAGAGCCCGGCCGAGATGTGGCCCGCGCTGTGTGACTCGCGCATCGAGCTGACCCCGCGCTGCCCGGTTTTCTACCTCGGCACGCCTCGACCCGCCGAGTGCCGGCTCCCCGAGGGTTCGGGCCAAGTGGGCGCGGCCCGGCAGTGTGTCTCCGAGCAGGGCACCATCCGCCAGCGCATCGACGTCTGGGAGCCGCCGGCCCGGCTCGCCTTCCACATGGAAGAGACCGACCTCTGCTTCGACCGCTTCGTCGACCGCCTGGGCGACACGTTCGAACTGACGCCGGAGGGCTCGGGCACCCGGATCACCCGTACGACAACGGTTTCCGTACGCCACCGGTTCGCGGGTCTGCTCTACCCGGCGCTCTGGGTGGGCCTGAAGTCGGTGCACCGCTTCGTTTTCCGCAACTGGCAACGTCAGGCGACGTAGAACGACAAGTCCTCATGCAGACCGGTTCGCATTTCAGCGCACGCCGAAAAGGAAGCGGGTGGGGGCGGTTCGGCGGACCAGCAGGTCGTAGACGGCGAACATGATGGCGAACGAGAGCGCGACTATCGCCAGGTACTTCACCAGCATCGGGGCGTTCCACCGGACGGCGAAGTAGGCCACCGTGACGACGATCGGCTGGTGGAGGATGTAGAGCGGTAGGGCTGCGGTCGCCAGATAGGCGTAGGTGCGTCGTTCCTGCACCGCGACCGATCGGCGAGGGCCGGCGTTTTCACTTGGGGTGGCGGCCTTTTCGGGGCCGCGGTCGAGCAAGCCCAGGATGGCGACGAGCCAGCACCAGCCGGCGGCGGCGAAGACGACTCGGGCGGCGATCGCGTGGGCCGTCATGTCGGTGAACGGTTCGCCGTCGGCCGAGCCGAGCAGCGCGCCGGAGGCGCCGAACAACAAGAAACCGATGATGGCGGCCGGTTTGGCGTCGCGGCGCATTCCCGTACGGAAGCGGTCGTCACCGGCGAGGACGAAGCCGTACAGAAACAGCAGCAGGTAGGCCCAGCGGCTCCATCCCGCGAACGCTTCCTCCATGCCCAGCAGGGCGCCGACGACGATCAGCGGAATGGCCGGGAGCACCAGCAGCACACCCCGGCGGGACACGAAGCCCAGCCGTGCGACCGGCAGCCATCGCGCCATCAGAGCCAGGATCAGCGAGAACGTCAGCAACAGCACGACGAACCACAGATGCCCGCTCTCGAAATAGTCACCCTGCACCAGGAACGGGAAGTCGGCCAGGCTCAGGTGGACGTCGAGGAAGTGCAGCAGAAACCGGGGATACGACTCGTCGTAGCCCGGGTCGGCCGCCTTCAACCGCAGCCATTGCGGCACCGGAACGAGGGTCAGCGTCGCGAAGACCAGCGGAACCCCGAGGCGCAGCAACCTTTCCCGGACGAAGCCACCGCTGCCCCGGCGCTGCATCGAATGCCACGCCCCGAATCCCGCGATCAGGAACAGCGCCGGCATCGCCCACACCACGCCCAGCCCGGCCACCCAGGTCACGGCCTCGGTCGTCTGCGCATTCTTGACGTAGAAGTCGTCGCGCTCGTCGAACACGAGCGCACTGTGAAAGAACACCAGTCCCAGAACAACCACAAGCCGGATCGCATCCAGTTCGGGCCGCCGTGCTTCATCCCCCGCCATGCCGCCACGCTATGGTGCCCAGCATGGGAGCGGAAGCCGCGGGAAAGTCCCGTTGCTCGATCCGTCCGGCGAGCGTTCTCCGCTCCATCGCGTGGAGCTCCCGCAAGAACATCCGCCCGCCACCGAAGTCGACCGTCAGGTCAGGGGGCGGCGACGGCGTCGTGGACTGTTGTCTCCTGGCGGCCCAGGAAGACGGGGTCGCGGTGGGAGATGACGTCGGTCACGGCCTTGACGATGGCGCCGCGTTCGCGGATCACGGAGTTGCGCCACGGTTCTTGGTAAATTTTGACGGAGTCGTCGCCGACGCCGGTGGCTTCGATGCCCTGGCTGCGGCACAGGGCCACCGCGCGGTCCAGGTGGTAGGTCTGGGTGACGACGATGGCCTGGCGGACGCCGAAGATGCGGCCGGCCCGGGCACACGAGTCGTAGGTGTCGAAGCCGGCGTAGTCGAGGGCGACCCGCGACGCCGGCACACCCCGGGCCACCAGGTAGACCTCCGACATGCCGGGCTCGTCGTACTCCCAGCGGCTGTGGTCGCCGGAGACCAGGATCGCCTTGACCTTGCCCGCGTCGAGCAGGCGCCGGGCGATGTCGAGGCGGGCGGCCAGGAAAGGCGAGGGCGAGCCGTCGGGGTACACCTCGGCCCCGAGCACCAGCGCGACCGGCGCCGCGGGCACGTCGGCCTCGCTGTAGACGTGGCCCTGGGCGGCGGCGCGGGTCCACAGTTCGCCGCCGGCGGAGGTCAGCCCGCCCACGGCTACGGTCAGGACGACGGCCAGAACCGCGAGGCGGAGCAGGCGGCGGCGGCTGATGATCGGCACCCGACCGACGATGCCAGTCCGTGTCAACGCCATGATGGGATCGTGCCCAGCATCGATGATCTGGCCGCCGCCACCGAGGACGACTCCTTCATGCGGTGGGCAGGCGATCGGCCCGGCGTACGGATCTGGATCGAGCCCCGCGCGGCGGTGGTCGCCGTCCCGGCCCTGTCCCGCCATGACCGGCTGGCCATCCACGGCGAGCCGGGCGCCCTCGCGGGGCTGCTGAGCCGGGTGATGCCCGAGGTCGGCCCGAGCTACCGCCCGTTCGGCAACGAGACCACCGTCGTCGAGACCGCGGAGCTACTGCCCGCAATATCGGTCGCAGGCCGTTTCGCGTGGATGGAGACGGCCACAGCGCCCGCGGGCGGTCGCGGCGAATGGCTCACCGACGACGATCTGCCCGAAGTCGAGGCGCTGCTGGAAAAGGACTTTCCCGACTCGTACGCCCGTCCCGGCGCTCCGGGCGTGACGAGGTGGGCCGGTCAGCGCGACGAGGCCGGCGCCCTGGCCGTGGTGGCCGCCGACGCCTGGTCGAGCCCGCGGATCGGCCTCATGGGCGGCGTCGCCACCCGATCCGACCAGCGTGGTCGGGGACGGGCGGCGACGCTGTGCGCCTTCGTGACGGGTGAGCTGCTGACCGGCCGGTACCGGGTCGCGTTGCTCGCCGACTACTGGAATGTCGCGGCCGTGGCCACGTACCGCAAATTAGGTTTTGCCCTGAAGCCCTTGGCCGCCGCCCACCACGTCACTGACTGACGATCCGGAACGGCGCCCGCAGCAGGTCGCGCTCGCGGGAGCTCGGCCCGACCAGCAGCTCGAAGTCGCCCGGCTCGACGATGCGCCGGCCGTCCGCGGTGACCAGCGAGCACGCCGACGCCGGCAGCTCGAGCTCGACGGTGACGGTCTCGCCGGCCGGCACCTCGACCTGGCGGTACGCCTTGAGCTCGCGGCCGGCCCAGGTCACCGACGTGACCAGGTCGCTGATGTACGCCTGCACGGTCTCGAGCGCGGGCCGGGCGCCGCTGTTGGTGAGCGTGACCGTCGCCCGCACGACCTCGTCGGCCGGCACCGACGGCGTGGTGACCGTCAGATCCCCGTACGTCAAGGTCGTGTAGCTCAGGCCCTCGCCGAAGGCGAACAGCGGATCCTGCGTGAGGTCGGCGTAGCGGCTGCCGTGCTGACCGCGGATGGTGTTGTAGTAGACCGGCTGCTGGCCGACGTGCCGCGCCACCGACAGCGGCAGCCGGCCGCTCGGCTCGATGTGGCCGAGGATCAGCTCGGCGATCGCCCGGCCGCCCCGCATGCCCGGGTTGAAGGCCTGGATGATCGCCGCCGCGCCCAGGGCCGACGGCGGCAGAACGGTGGGCTTCGAGTTGACCAGCACGACGATCATCGGGGTCTTGGTGGCGGCGATGGCGTCGAGCAGCGCGATCTGGCCGCCCTGGAGCTCGAGCGTGGCCGTCGACTTGTGCTCGCCGGTCAGGTTGACCGTGTCGCCCACCACGACCACCGCGTAGTCCGAGCGGACCGCCTTGTCGCGGGCCACGTCGATCAAGTGGCGGTCGATCGGGGCGCCGACCGAGATCGGCGGGCGCGGCTGGCCGTCGGGATAGGTGGCGCCCTCGGGGTCGGGCACCAGGCGCTCGATGTCGGCGCCGCGGGCGTGCTCGATCACCCAGTTGGCCGGGGCGACGGCGCGGAAGCCGTCGAGCACCGTCTCGGTCAGCTCGCGCGGGTGGCCGTCGGGCATCCAGTCGACCTGGCCCGAGTCGCCGGCCCAGTCGCCGAGCTGGGCCGAGACGCTGTCGGCGTTGGGCCCGACGACGGCGATGCGACGGAACTTGCCGGCCGGTTCGACCGGCAGCACGCCGTCGTTCTTGAGCAGGACCAGCGAGCGGCGGGCGACCTCGAGGTTGAGCTCGGCGTGCTCGGCCGCCCCGATCACTTCCCGCTGGCGGGCCGGGTCGGGGGCGCGCGGGTTCTCGAAGAGACCCAGCTCGAACTTGAGGCGCAGGATCCGGCGTACGGCCTGGTCGATCTCCTCCTCGCGGAGCAGGCCGCGCTCGACCGCCTCCTGAGCGCCCTCGAAGAAGCCGGGAGTGACCATGACCAGGTCGTTGCCGGCCTGCACGGCGACCGCGGCGGCCTCGGCGTAGTCGGCGCAGACCTTCTGTTCCCAGACCATGCGGCCGACGTTGTCCCAGTCGGTGACGAGGGTGCCGGTGAAGCCCCACTCCTGTTTGAGGACGTCGTTGAGCAGCCACTTGTTGGCGGTGATGGGAACGCCGTCCATCGACTGGTAGCCGAGCATGAACACCCGGCAGCCTTCCTTGGCGACCCGCTCGAACGGCGGCAGGAACCAGGAGCGCAGCTTGCGCGGGCTGATGTCGGCCTCGCTGGCGTCGCGGCCGCCCTGGGTCTCGGAGTAGCCGGCGAAGTGCTTCGCGGTGGCCAGGATCGCGGTCGGGTCGTCGAGGCCGCCGCCCTGGTAGCCGCGGATCATCGCCGAGCCGAACTCGCCGATCAGGAACGGATCCTCGCCGAACGTCTCGTCGACCCGGCCCCAGCGCAGGTCGCGCGTGATGCACAGGACGGGGGAGAAGGTCCAGTGGATGCCGGTCGCCGCCACCTCGACGGCGGTGACCCGGGCGACCCGTTCGATCAGGTCGGCGTCCCAGCTCGCGGCCATGCCGAGCTGGGTCGGGAAGATCGTCGCTCCCGGCCAGAACGAGTGGCCGTGGATGCAGTCCTCCGCGGTGAGCAGCGGGATCTGCAGCCGGGTCTTGGCGACGAGGTCGATCGCCTCGAGCATCTTGGCCGGCGAGGTGTGCAGGATCGAGCCCGCCAGCTTCTCGCTGACGATCTCTTTCACGTCGCCCCGGGCATCCAGCTGGAGCATCTGACCCACCTTTTCGGGCAGAGTCATCCTGCTCAGCAGGTCGTCGACACGTTCGTCGACGGTCAGGGACTCATCCCGGTACGGGATGTCTGCGGGCACGTGCGCCTCCGGTCGTCACGACCGCGGTGGCACGGTCATCGAAACACGAACAACCCGGAGTCTTCCAGGACGGAACCGGTTACGGGAGCCCGCCCCGGTTCCGGAACTGTTCACTTAGTTGTCCGGATCGCTTTCGTCGATGCTCGGCGCCTCGATACCGGCTGCCTCGATCGCGTCGAGCCGGGCCTCGGCCGCCTCTTTCTCCCGCTCGACCAGCGTCGCGTACTCGACCAGCACGGACGGGTCGGTCGTGTCCTCGAGCCGGTCGAAGAACCGCTGCGTGGTGCGGACAGCTTCGGCGTACGCCTCGGCGGCCTCGCGGAGGGCGATGATCGTCTTGTCAGCCATGCGCCAGTCTTACCACCAATCGGGTTTCAGGGGCGGGTGGCTGCGCGCAGGCGTTGCGGGTCCCACACGGTTATGCGGCCATAACGGGTGCTGACGAGGTGTGCGTCACGCAGTTCGCGCAGGGCCTTGTGGACCGAGCCCTCGGCCGCGCCGCAGAGGGCCGCCAGCTCGGGCTGGGTGAGGCGGACGGCCAGCTCGACGGCGCCGTGGCTCAGGGGATGGCCGTGCTGCTCGGCCAGCTCGGCGAGGATCCGGGCCACGCGTACGCGGATCGGGTAGACGGTGAAGTCGATCTGCCGCCGGTTGGCCCACCGCAGGCGGGTGGCGACCATGGTGGCCACGGCCACCGCGGCGTCGGGATGCCGGGCCAGGAACGGGGTGAACCGCCCGGCCGGGATCATGACGACGCTACCGGGGCCGGACATCGTGATCGTGGCGCAGCGCGGCGCGCCGTCCAGCGCCGCCATCTCGCCGACCAGGTCGCCGGCGGCGCGGATGGAGATCAGCGACTTGCCGGCCGACACCTTGGCCACGCCGCGCCGGATGACGACCACGTGGGACTCGGCGCTGCCCTCGCGCATGAGGACCCCGCCCGTGGGCATGGCCTGTTCCGGCCCCAGCCGCAGCAGGGCCCGGACGGTGGGTTCGGCGAGCGCGGCGAGCAACGAACCGCGCGGCCACGTCTCGAGCGTGCTCATCTTCCGAGCACACCGCACGATCGGTGCGCGCGCCAGAGCTCTGGGTCACGATGTGACCAGCGACTCGCGGGTGAACCTGGTTGCCCCCGTCGTGGGCGGCTTGATACGGTCCTCTGCATAGTCATGCGGAGGTTGGTATGGGAATCCGGGTCGCAGTCGCCGGAGCAAGTGGATATGCCGGGGGCGAGTTGCTGCGCCTGCTCGCCGGGCATCCCGAGTTCGACCTCGTGGCCGCCACGGCACACTCACAGGCCGGGTCGCACGTCACCGCCGTGCACCCCCAGCTGGCCGGTCTCGACCTCACGCTCACCGCGACCGACGCGGCCGGCCTGAGCGAGGCCGACCTGGTGTTTCTCGCCCTGCCCCACGGGCAGTCGGCGGCGCTCGCGGCCCAGCTGCCCGAGTCGGTCAAGGTGGTCGACCTGGGCGCCGACTTCCGGCTTCAGGACGCCGCGCTGTGGGAGCGGTACTACGGCGGCGCGCACGCCGGCACGTGGACCTACGGGTTACCTGAACTGCCCGGCCGGCGCGAGCTGATCGCCGCCTCCGATCGGGTGGCGAATACAGGGTGTTATGCGGCCACCATCACACTCGCGCTGGCCCCGCTGATCGCCTCCGGGCTCGCCGACCCGGCCGACGTGGTCGTCGTGGCGTCCTCCGGCACGTCCGGCGCGGGCCGCTCGGCCAAGGTGAATCTGCTGGCCAGTGAGATCATGGGCGACCTCTCGCCCTACAAGGTCGGCGCCCACCAGCACGTCCCCGAGATCAAGCAGGCGACCGGCGCGACGTCGCTGTCGATGACGCCCGTGCTCGCCCCCATGCCGCGCGGCATCCTCGCCACGGTCACAGCGCGTTTCGCCGCCTCGGCGACGGGCGACCCGCGTGAGGTTCTGGCCGCCGCGTACGCCGACGAGCCCTTCGTCCACGTCCTGCCCGAGGGTTCGTGGCCGCACACGGCCGCGACCGCCGGCTCCAACTCCTGCCACCTGCAGGCCACCGTCGACGTCGATTCCGGCCGCATCGTGGTGGTCAGCGCGCTCGACAACCTCGGCAAGGGCGCCGCCGGCCAGGCGGTGCAGTGCGCCAACCTCATGTCCGGCCTGCCCGAAACGATGGGCCTGTCCGTGTTCGGAGTCGCACCGTGACCGTCACCCACCCCAAGGGCTTCCGGGCCTCCGGCGTCGCCGCCGGCCTCAAGCCCTCCGGAAATCCCGACGTCGCCCTGGTCGTCAACGACGGCCCCGACTTCACCGCCGCCGGCGTCTTCACCGGCAACCGCGTCAAGGCGGCGCCCGTGCTCTGGAGCCAGCAGGTGCTCAAGGGCGGCGTCGTGCGAGCGGTCGTGCTCAACTCGGGCGGCGCCAACGCCTGCACCGGCACGCAGGGCTTCCGCGACACCCACGCCACCGCCGAGCACACCGCGACCGTGCTGCGCGGCGGTCCCAAGCCCCAGCTGATCGGGGCCGGCGACGTGGCCGTCTGCTCCACCGGTCTGATCGGCGAGCTGCTGCCGATGCAGAAGCTGCTGCCCGGTGTGGCGGCCGCGGCGAAGGAGCTGAAGGCCGACGGCGGCCCGAAGGCGGCCGAGGCGATCATGACGACCGACACCGTGGCCAAGAACGCGGTCGTCGAGGGCGACGGCTGGTCGGTCGGCGGCATCGCCAAGGGCGCCGGCATGCTGGCCCCGGCCCTGGCCACGATGCTCGTGGTCATCACCACCGACGCGAGCGCGGGCAACGACGTGCTCGACGCCGCGCTGCGTGAGGCGACCCGGCTCACCTTCGACCGGATCGACGCCGACGGCTGCATGTCCACCAACGACACGGTTCTGCTGCTGGCCAGTGGCGCCTCCGACGTGCAGCCCTCGCCCGAGGAGCTGACCGCCGCCGTCACCGAGGTCTGCCACAACCTGGCCCAGCAGCTCATCGCCGACGCCGAGGGCGCCACCAAACACATCGCCATCGAGGTGAAGGGCGCGGCCAGCGAGGCCGACGCGGTCGAGGTGGGCCGCACGGTCGCCCGCAACAACCTCGTCAAGACGGCCCTGTTCGGCAACGACCCCAACTGGGGCCGCATCCTGGCCGCGGTGGGCACGACGGCGGCGCGCTTCGAGCCCGACCGGGTCGATGTGGCGATCAACGACGTGTGGATCTGCAAGGGCGGGGCGGCCGCCGACGACCGCTCCAAGGTCGACCTCAGCGGCCGCGACGTGAAGATCACGGTCAACCTGCGCGAGGGCGAGATGGAGGCGACGATCTGGACCACGGATCTGTCCCACGCCTACGTGCACGAGAACTCGGCGTACTCGTCATGACGTCTCCGGTCGAGAAGGCCGAGGTGCTGATCGAGGCGCTGCCCTGGCTGGAGCGCTTCCACGGCTCGACGATCGTCATCAAGTACGGCGGCAACGCCATGATCAGGCCGGAGCTCCAGCAGGCGTTCGCGGCCGACATGGCCTTCCTGCGCTACGCCGGCATCCGCCCGGTGGTCGTGCACGGCGGCGGCCCGCAGATCAGCCGCATGCTCGACCGCTTCGGCATCGAGAGCGAGTTCCGCGGCGGCCTGCGGGTCACCACGCCCGAGGCGATGGAGGTCGTCCGCATGGTGCTGACCGGGCAGGTCGGCCGCGAGCTGGTCGGGCTCATCAACCGCCACGGCCCGCTCGCCGTCGGGCTCTCCGGCGAGGACGCCCACCTGTTCACCGCCGTCCGCCGGGGCGCCGTCGTCGACGGCGAGACCGTCGACATCGGCCTGGTCGGTGACGTCGACCGGGTCGACACGTCGGCCGTCGACGACCTCATCGCGGCCGGCCGCATCCCGGTCATCGCCAGCGTCGCCCCGGACGTCGACGGCGTGGTGCACAACGTGAACGCCGATACCGCCGCCGCCGCGCTGGCCGAGGCGCTGGGCGCGCACAAGCTGGTGGTGCTCACCGACGTCCCCGGCCTCTATACCGACTGGCCCGACACGTCCTCGCTGGTCACCGAGATCGACGCCGACGCGCTGGCCAAGCTGCTGCCCCGGCTCGAGTCGGGCATGGCGCCCAAGATGGAGGCCTGCCTGCGCGCGGTCCGTGGCGGAGTGCCCGCGGCGCACGTCATCGACGGCCGCATCGCCCACTCGACCCTGCTCGAAGTCTTCACCCCGGAAGGAATAGGAACGATGGTGGTCCCCTCATGAGCTCGCTGATCGAGCGGTGGTCCCAGGCCGGGATGAACAACTACGGCACCCCGCAGGCCGCTCTGGTGCGCGGTGAGGGGGCCGTGCTGACCGCTGACGACGGCAAGCAGTACGTCGACTTCCTGGGCGGCATCGCGGTCAACGCGCTCGGCCACGCCCACCCGGCCGTGGTCGCCGCCGTCACCCAGCAGATCCAGCAGCTGGGCCACGTCTCCAACTTCTACGTGGCCGAGCCGCCGGTCGCGCTGGCCGAACTGCTGCTGGCGCTGGCCGGCCGGGCCGGGCGGGTCGTGTTCACCAACTCGGGCGCCGAGGCCAACGAGGCCGCCTTCAAGATCTCCCGCCTCACCGGCCGCACCCACGTCGTGGCCACCGACGGCGCGTTCCACGGGCGCACCATGGGCGCGCTCGCGCTGACCGGCCAGCCGGCCAAGGCAGACCCCTTCCGGCCGCTGCCGGGAGCGGTGACCCACATCCCGTTCGGTGATCTGCCGGCCCTGGCGGCGGCGGTCACCGACGAGACCGCCATGGTGATCCTCGAGCCGATCCAGGGCGAGAACGGCGTCGTCGTGCCGCCGGCCGGCTACCTGGCCGGGGCCCGCGAGATCTGCACGGCCAAGGGCGCGCTGCTCGTGCTCGACGAGGTGCAGACCGGCATCGGCCGCACCGGCCACTGGTTCCACCACCAGAGCGAGGGCGTCGAGCCCGACATCATCACCCTGGCCAAGGGCCTCGGCGGTGGCCTGCCCATCGGCGCCTGCGTCGCCTTCGGCCGGGCCGCCGAGCTGCTGACCCCCGGCTCGCACGGCACCACGTTCGGCGGCAACCCCGTCTCCTGCGCGGCCGGCCTCGCGGTGATCCGCACGATCGCCGGCGAGGGCCTGCTCGACCACGTCAAGCGGGTCGGCGAGCAGCTGCGCCGCGGCATCGAGGGCCTCGACCACCCACTGATCAAGCACGTGCGCGGCGCCGGTCTGCTGCTGGGGATCGTGCTCAACGAGCCCGAGTCGGCCCGCATCGCCGCCGCCCTCAAGGAGGCCGGGTTCCTGGTGAACGCCCCGCAGCCCGACGTCATCCGCCTCGCCCCGCCGCTGATCATCAGCACCGAGCAGGCCGACGCCCTCATCGCGGCCCTGGGCGGTGTGCTGTGACCCGCCACTTCCTGCGTGACGACGATCTTTCGCCCGACGAGCAGAATGCGGTGATCGAGCTCGCGGCCGAGATGAAGGCCGACCGGTTCAAATACACGCCGCTCCAGGGCCCGCGCTCGGTCGCCGTCTTCTTCGACAAGGTCAGCCTGCGCACCCGGCTCTCGTTCGAGGCGGGCATCGCCGAGCTGGGTGGCCAGCCGATGATCGTCGACACCCACGCCACCCACTTCGGCCGGGGCGAGTCGCTCAGCGACGCCGGCCGGGTGGTCTCGCGCTACGTGGCCGCGATGGTCTTCCGGACGACCGGCGACGAGCGCCTGACCGAGCTGGCCTCCGGCGTCAACGTCCCGGTGATCAACGCGCTCACCGACGGCTTCCACCCCTGCCAGCTGCTGGCCGACCTGCTCACGATCCGCGAGCGGCTCGGATCGGCCCAGGGCCGGAAGCTGGCCTACGTGGGCGACGCGGCCAACAACATGGCGCACTCCTACCTGCTGGCCGGCGCGACCGCCGGCATGCACGTCCGGGTGGCCGGCCCGTCCGGCTTCGACCCGGCGGCGGCGGTGGTGTCGCGGGCCGCCGAGATCGCCGCCTGGACGGGCGGCTCGGTCGAGGTGCTGCGCGACCCCTTCGAGGCCGCCGACGGCGTCAACGTGCTGGCCACCGACACGTGGACCTCGATGGGCCAGGAGGACGACGGGCGCGACCGGCGCACCCCGTTCTGGCCCTACCAGGTCAACGAGAAGCTGCTGGCGACGGCGTCGAGCGACGCGATCGTGCTGCACTGCCTGCCCGCGCACCGCGGCGAAGAGATCACCGACGACGTCATGGACGGCCCGCACAGCGCCGTCTTCGACCAGGCCGAGAATCGGTTGCACGCCCAGAAGGCGCTGCTGGCCTGGCTGCTGGGGGTGAATGCGCAGTGACCGGGCCGGTGACCCGCGCGGGGCGGCACGCCCGGATCGTGGAGTTGATCCGGGACAAGGCGATCCGCTCGCAGACCGAGCTGGCCGACCTGCTGGCCGGCGAGGGTGTGCAGGTCACCCAGGCCACCCTCTCGCGCGATCTGGAAGAGCTGGGCGCCGTCAAGGTCAGCGGCGCCTACCTGATCCCTGAGGACGGCAAGCGCCCCCTGCGCGAGACGACCGAGCAGGGCCCGGCCCGGCTGCTGAGACTGCTGCGTGAGCTGCTCACCGGCGTCGACTACAGCGCCAACATCGCCGTGCTGCGCACCCCGCCGGGCGCCGCGCACTTCCTGGCCAGCGCGCTCGACCGGGCCGGCCTGACCGATGTCGTCGGCACGATCGCCGGCGACGACACCATCCTCGTCGTCTCCCGCGACGCCACCGGCGGCAAGGCGCTGGCGGCCAAGCTCGCCGACTGGGCGGGCCACAACTCCGACAAGCCGAACGCCGAGTACCGACACTTCTGAAAGGAGCCTCCCGTGAGCGAGCGGGTCGTTCTTGCCTATTCCGGGGGGCTCGACACCTCCGTGGCCATTCCCTATCTCGCCGACCAGGTCGGCGGTGAGGTCATCGCGGTCGCGCTCGACGTCGGCCAGGGCGGCGAGAACATGGAGGTCATCCGGCAGCGCGCGCTCGACTGCGGGGCCGCCGAGAGCATCGTGGTGGACGCCCGCGAGGAGTTCGCCGCCGACTTCTGCCTGCCCGCCCTGCGCGCCAACGCCCTCTACATGGACCGCTACCCGCTGGTCTCGGCGCTCAGCCGCCCGCTGATCGTGCGGCACCTGGTCCAGGCGGCCAAGCAGCACGGCGGCACAGTGGTCTCGCACGGCTGCACCGGCAAGGGCAACGACCAGGTGCGCTTCGAGGTCGGCATCGGCGCGCTGGCCCCCGGCCTCAAGGTGGTCGCCCCGGCCCGCGACTTCGCCTGGACCCGCGACAAGGCGATCGCGCTGGCCGAGGAGAAGGGCCTGCCGATCGACGTGTCGCACAAGTCGCCCTACTCGATCGACCAGAACCTGTGGGGCCGCGCGGTCGAGACGGGCTTTCTCGAGGACATCTGGAACGCCCCGATCGAGGACATCTACTCCTACACCCAGGACCCGGCCGTCGCCCGGGACCCCGACGAGGTGGTCATCACCTTCGACCAGGGCAACCCGGTCGCCCTCGACGGCGAGACGGTCACCCCGTTCCAGGCGATCACCGAGCTGAACCGCCGGGCCGGGGCGCAGGGTGTCGGTCGCCTCGACATGGTGGAGGATCGTCTGGTCGGCATCAAGAGCCGCGAGGTCTACGAGGCCCCGGGCGCGATCGCGCTGATCGCGGCCCACCAGGAACTCGAGAACGTGACCGTCGAGCGCGACCTGGCCCGCTTCAAGCGCTCGGTCGACCAGCGCTGGGGTGAGCTGGTGTACGACGGCCTCTGGTTCTCGCCGCTGAAGCAGTCGCTGGACGCCTTCATCGACGACAGCCAGAAGCACGTGTCGGGCGAGGTGCGCCTCACCCTGCACGGGGGCCGGGCCACGGTCACCGGCCGGCGTTCCGAGGCCAGCCTGTACGACTTCGGCCTGGCCACGTACGACACCGGCGACACGTTCGACCAGTCCCTGGCCAAGGGTTTCGTGCAGCTCTGGGGCTTGCCGTCGCGCATGGCGTCGGCCCGTGACGCGCGCCTGGCAGACTGAGCCCCGATGAGTGACAAGACTTCTCTGTGGGGTGGCCGGTTCTCCGGCGGCCCGGCCGACGCCCTGGCCCGTCTTTCGGTGAGCGTCCAGTTCGACTGGCGCCTCGCCCCCTACGACATCGCCGGCTCGCGGGCCCACGCCCGGGTGCTCGCGGCAGCCGGGCTGCTCGACCCCGACGAACTGGGCCAGATGCTGGCCGCCCTGGACGACCTCGAGGCGGCCTGCGCGTCCGGCGAGTTCCGGCCGACCATAGACGACGAGGACGTGCACACCGCCCTCGAACGCGGTCTGCTCGAACGCCTCGGCGCCCTCGGCGGCAAGCTGCGGGCCGGTCGCTCGCGCAACGACCAGGTCGCCACCGACCTGCGGCTCTATCTGCGCGACCACGCCCGCGGGGTGGCGGTGGCGCTGGTCGAGCTGGCCGACGCGCTCACCGAGCAGGCGGCCCGCAACGTCGACACGCCCGCACCCGGCATGACCCACCTGCAGCACGCGCAGCCGGTCACGTTCGGGCACTGGCTGCTCGCCCACGTGCAGCCGCTGCTGCGCGACCTCGACCGGATGCGGGACTGGGACGTCCGTACGGCCGTCTCGCCGCTCGGCAGCGGTGCGCTGGCCGGCTCGTCGCTGCCGCTCGACCCGGCCGCCGTCGCGAAGGAGCTGGGCTTCACCGCGCCCGCGCCCAACTCGATGGACGCCGTGGCCGACCGCGACTTCGTGGCCGAGTTCCTGTTCATCACCGCGCTGATCGGCGTGCACCTCTCGCGCCTGGGCGAAGAGGTGGTGCTCTGGACGTCGACCGAGTTCGGCTGGGTCGAGCTCGACGACGCGTTCGCCACCGGTTCGTCGATCATGCCGCAGAAGAAGAACGCGGACATCGCCGAGCTGGCCCGGGGCAAGAGCGGCCGGCTGATCGGCGGACTGGTCACGGTGCTGACCATGCTCAAGGGCCTGCCCCTCACCTACGACCGCGACATGCAGGAGGACAAGGAGCCGGTCTTCGACGCGATCGAGACGCTCGAGCTCCTGCTGCCCGCGCTGGCCGGCATGGTCTCGACCATGACCGTCCGGGTCGACCGGCTCGCCGCGTCCACGCCGGTCGGCTTCTCGCTGGCCACCGAGGTCGCCGACTGGCTGGTCCGCAGGAACGTCCCGTTCCGTGAGGCGCACGAGATCACCGGCAAGCTGGTGGCGCTGTGCTCGGTGCGCGAGTGCGAGCTGGAAGACCTGACCGACGACGACCTCAAGACGGTCAGCGAGCACCTCGACCCGTCGGTGCGCCAGGTGCTCACCGTCGAGTCGGCCCTGGCCTCCCGCACCACCCCCGGCTCCACCGGCCCCGGTCCGGTCGCCGACCAGCTGGCGCAGGTGCAGCACCGCCTCGACAACTGGCGCCAGTGGGCGGTCGAAAAGGTCGTGCCCCGCTAACCGCTGGGTTTGTCGATGACGAGGTCGTGGGCGCGGCCCGGCGCCAGGAAGGCGAGCAGAGCCGCGCTCTCGGCTTCGACCTCTTCACGTTCCGAAGCGGTCAGGCGGCGGAACGGGCGGATCGTGAGCCGGTCGCCGGTCAGTTTCCAGGTGGCGGCCACGAACCCGTCGACCAGCAGCGAGCGGGGTTGCTCGGGGGAGTCGTAGCCGAAGCCCTGGGCGGTGTAGTCGACGGCGACCACCCGGCTGCGGTCGTCGTGCGAGAGCAGCAGATTGTCGAAGTCGTAGAGGAAGCGCACCGGCGCCGGGGTGTCCGGGTCGGGGCGCGGCGCGCCGGGCAGGTCGAAGAGTTCGCGACCCTGCTCGTCCCGGAACGTCACGAGCTGGGGTCGCATCCGTTCGACGACCTCGCCCAGCTTGGTCAACCCCGACCACTGCCGGCAGTCGGCCACCGTGGCCGGCCCGAACGCGGTCAGATAGCGCAGCATCAGCCGTTCCGGGGCCCGAACGTTGTCGGGAACGAGGGCGGGGGCGTTGCGGAGCCAGTCGTCGAGCGGCATGTGCAGGGCGCGGCCCTTGCGTCCCCATTGGCCGCGCGGCGGCAGCTGGGCCAGGGGCAGCCAGGCCCGGGCCACGTAACCGAGCGCGGCCGGGTCGCGGCCGGGGAAGTGTGTCTCGAGGGCTCGCCCCAGTTCGGCGAACTGCATCGGTCGTTCGGCAAGGATCGCCCGGGCTGCGGTCACCAGTTCGTCGCGGTCGACGCCGGTCACACCACGGCGGAAGACGCCCATGGTGCTGCGCTCGATGACGGGGTCGAGCAACGGCCGCAGCCAGCGGGCGTCGTCGGCGGTGACCAGGTGGATCGTGTTGCGCATCAGGCCGACCCGCACGATCGACGCCTCGCCGAGCAGCCGCGACGTTTCCGAGGGGTCGTAGGCGGCGAGCCGGCTCCACAGGCCGACGTACCAGCTCTGCGCCTCCTGTGCCTGCAACCCGGCGAGGTGGGTCAGAGCCTCGGCCGTGCTCAGCGGCGCACGCCGGAGCAGCAGTTGCCGCTCCAGCGTGGCCCGGTTGAGGTGCCGTCGCGTGAGGGTCATGCCCCCACGCTAGGGTCCATTGAGGCCAGTAACTGACCGCTAGCCGACGACCCGGGTCAGGGGGGTGTCGCCCGGCAGGCCGCCGCTGGACGTCTCGAACGGCGGCACGGGCGTCGTTCCCAGCACAACCCCATTCTTCCCGTACGCGGTGACCTGCGCCGCGGCGAAGGGCGGAACCGCGACGACGGCGGCGCCGGTCGCGTCGAGTGTCACCGGCGCCGGTGCCGCCCCGCCGATCTCCAGGGTCACCTTCTGCGCTCCGGACGGCGCGGTGACGACCACCTGATCCGTCCGGTCGTCCTTGCCGTCGGCTCGCAGGCGCCAGGCGATCGGCCGCTCGGCCGCCCCCTTCACCGGCAGCAGCAGCCGCAGGTCCTGGCGGTACGAGTCGGCGGCGCCGTGGTACGCGTAGGCCAGCACCCCGCCGCCCTTCGGCTGGATCGTCAGGAGCGCCGCCGGCTGCCCGTTGACCGTTCCCGTCCAGCGGAGGGTGATTGCCGTGCCGGCTGCCGTGACCCGGGCGTCCCGGATCGCGCCGGTGATCCAGCTCTGCAGCGTGGCCCGGTCGAACGTGCGGCCGCCCAGGGCCGCCGTGACCATCGCCTCGCTCACCTCGTGCGGGTCGTAGGCGTTGCCCGCCCAACCGCCACCGACTCCGCCCTCGTAGATGGTGTCCGGTCCCAGGGTGACGGTGGCCTTGGTCTCGGGTGGTGTGGGCGCCGGGGGCAGGGTCATCTCGGCCAGCCCGGTGCCGGCCGGCTGCTGCTGGGCCGGACCGTGCTCGACGGTGCCCTCGGGCGTGTAGCGGAAGCCCTGGCTCACCGAGACGGTGGACCCGACGGGACCGACCACGACCAGAATGCCCGGCCCGTCCGACCGCGTCTGGCCGTAGGTCACTACGGGCTCGCCGCCGTCGACCCGGCCGCTCTCCAGCAGTTCCGTGGCCGGCGCGCCCGCCTCGCCGGCATACCAGACCAGCGCCCTGTCCTCGAGGAAACCGAATCGCAGCGGCACGAGCGCCAGCACGAGCCGCTCGTCGCCGACGTCGGCCGCGTACACGAACCTGATCGCCTGCCGGTCGGCGACGCGCCAGGTCTCGCCCGGGTCCTCAATGTCCTTGATCTCCCGCCGGAGGCCCTCGAGGAACGCTTTGTCACCGGCGAGCGATCCGCGGACCGGCCCGTCGCCGAGCACCGCGTTGAATCCGGCGACCCGGACGGCGGGCACCCAGCTGGGCAGGGGCACCACGCCGGCCTGCACGCCGCCCGCTGCGGCCAGTGCGACCACGACACCGGCGAGAGCGGTTCGCCGCCGGCGCTTGTGGGCGCGTTCGCGCCGTTCGAAGCCCGCCCACGGATCCTCCGACACGTCCACCATGTCCGCTTCGGCGGCGAGCGCGTCTTTCAGCACGGATTCGGTGTTCACGTTCATGCTCGCGTCCTTTCCGGTACGGGGTTGAGGTGCGTACGCAGCCGGTCGAGCCCTCGTGAGGCCTGGCTCTTGACGGTGCCGACCGAGCAGCCCAGCAGGTCGGCCACCTCCGCCTCGCCGAGGTCGGCGAAGTAGCGCAGCACCAGCACGGCGCGCATCCGTGGCGGCAGGGTGCGCAGCGCGGCCACCACCTGCTGCCGCTGCTCGACCGACCCGTACGCGTCGGCCGCGGGCGAGTCGGTGACCAGTAGCGGCACCTCACTGACCCGCCGGCGGCGGCGCCACGAGGTCGCGGTGTTCACCATCGCCTTGCGCACGTAGGCGACCGGCGCCTCCATCCGCGAGACGCGGGCCCATTTGCGATGGGTCTTCTCCAGAGCGGCCTGGACCAGGTCCTCGGCGTAGCCGCGGTCGCCGGTCAGCAGGTAGGCGACACGCACGAGCGGCCCCCACTGCTGCTCGACGAAGGCGCGGAAGCCGTCGTCCGCCGGTGAGTGTGATGACATGCTGCGCTCAACGCCTCCCGGGACCGAAAAGGTTGAGTCCTCTATAGACAGCGGCTGCCGAACGAGTCCCGCTCAGTAAAAGAGCTTCACTTAGGTCGTTTGATCGGACAGGCAGGTATCCGTTATGTGACGAAGACGTTACGGTGGGGAGGCGCCGGGGCTCGGGTACCCCGTGGCACAGACGGGCAGTGACCTGGCTGGTTCGACATATTTCCAAGATTTTCGCGGCTGCGACCCATCCGAAGTCGTGGATGCTCCGAATAGACACGCAGGGGTACACAGGGAAAGAGCTTTCCGGGGTGCCTGCCGGATCCACCGATCCGGGCACGGGTGCTGGCGTCCATCGGCGAGGTGATGTGGTGATCCGGGTTGCGGTGGCCAGAGACGAGGGATACTTCGGCGTCCCCGTTCGTGCCCTGCTCGAGTCGAACCCCGACATGCATTTTATCGGCACGCTCCCGTTCGGCCTCGACCTGCCGCGTGTCGCGGCCGAGATGTGGCCCGGCGTGATCGTGATCGACACGCAGTACATGGTGAGTCAGGTGCTGCCGGTAGCCAATGCCGTGCGCTCGTCGAATCCGTCGTGCGCGCTGCTGCTGCTCTGCGATCCCAGCAAAAGGGGCATGCTGCCGCCCCGCCACCGGTCCGGCCCGCTCAACTTCCTGCCTCAGGACGCGTCGGCCGCGCTGCTGGCCGACTCGGTCCGGCGGCTCGCGGGCGGCGAACGGGTGGTCTCGGCGCGGTTGCAGACCGCCTCCCTGCTCGCCGACAAGGGTCTGACCACGCGCGAACTCGAGGTGCTCGGGCTCGCGGCCGAGGGTGAGCCGGTCAAGGAGATCGCCAAGCGGCTCTTCCTTTCCGGCGGCACGGTCCGCAACTACCTCTCGGCGATCATCTCGAAGACCGGCGCGCGCAACCGGCTCGACGCGATCCGGATCGCTCGCAAGGACGGCTGGCTTCGTTAGGGAACGCCCGCTGGGCGGCCGGACGTAGTGTTGGTCCAGTGCCAACTGGTCATGTCGAGATACCCGCGCTGCCGGTCATGATTCCGCTCGGGGTCGCGCTCATGATCGTCGCGGCGCTCGTGTTGCGGCGCCGGGGCGAGCTGACCCGGGGGCGGCTCGTCTCGTGGTGGCTGGCGGGCTGGTACGCGGTGGCCGTGCTGGGCGCGACCATGTTGCCGCTCCGGCTGACCTGGGGCCCCGGCGCGGGTGAGCCGGAATTGTTCCGGATCCTGGTGATCCCGTACGTCACCATGCGGGTCGACGACTTTGTGCTCAACATTTTCATGATGGTGCCCCTGGCCGCGGCGCTGCGCGTCGTGTTCGGGGTGCGGGACGGCAGGCGGGTGGTGCTGATCGGCTTCCTGATCAGCCTCACCATCGAGACGACCCAGTTGCTGATGCTCCTCTTCCTGAACGGCACCCGCTGGGCCGACACGAACGACCTGATCGCGAACACGCTCGGAGCCGGGCTGGGCTGGCTGGCCCTGCAGCGGGTCTCCAGGCGACGGCGTCAGACCGAGCCGGCCGTACGTTCGTAGCCGCGCCGAGGGTGCGGCGTCAGGCCGAGCCGGCCGTACGTTCGTAGCCGCGCTGAGGGTGCGGCGTCAGGCCGAGCCGGCCGTACGGTCGTAGAGCGCGCCCACCTCGGCCGCCACCCGCCCGGCGTCGTACCGCTCGCCCGCCGACCGCGCCGCGAGCCGGCCCCCGGACCGCTCGGCCAGGCAGAGCACCTCGGCCCGCAGCCCCCGCGGCAACGACTCGGGGTCGTGCGGGGTCAGCCGCCGGGCGCCGTCGACGGCTACCCCCTCCAGCGGCACGCAGGCGGCGTAGAGCGCGGGCAACCCGGCCGCGATCGCCTCGAGCACGGCCAGCCCGAACGTCTCGCGGCCCGGTGACGCGAAGACGTCCATCGCGCACAGCATCTCGCGGGCGTGCCGCACCGATCCGGCGAAGTGCACCCGGTCGGCGACGCCCTCGATGGCCGCGAGCCGTTCCAGCGCGTGCCGGGCCGAGCCGTCACCCACGAGCAACAGCACCGCGCCCGGCACCTCGCCCACGGCCCGGATCAGCATGTCGAACCGGCGGCGGGGTTCGAGCCGGCCGAGCCCGCCGATCACCGGGGTGTCCGGGGCGATGCGCAGCCGGGCCCGGGCCGACGCCCGCAGTCCGGGGTCGAACCGGAACTCCTCCGGGTCGAGGCCCTTGGGCACGACGACGAGGCGGTCGCCGGGCACTCCACGACGGCGCAACCGGTCGGCGACGGCCGCGGACACGGCGATGTTGACCTGGCCGAAGCGTTCGCCGGCCCGGTAGAACGCGCCGGCGCGCCGGCCGTCGTCGAGGTGGTAATCCGTGCCGACGATGCGCGCGACCCCGGCGAGCCAGGCCGCCAGCCGCCCCTGCACGCCGGCCCGGAACAGGTGGGTGTGCACGACGTCGAAGCGGCCACGCAGCGCGATCCGCCGCAGCCGGCGGATGGCGGTCGGGTCGATGTCGTGGGTGCTGACGAGTTGGTGCACGACCGTGCCGCCGGCCCGCATGTCGGCGAGCACCGGCCCGGGCGGGGACAACGTGACCACCTCGCTCTGCTGCGGCAGATGGCGGATCAGCAGTCGCAGCTGGTGTTCGGCGCCGTCGCCGGCCGGGGCGCTGATCACATGCAGCACCCGCGCCATTTTTCCACTCCCGTGGTGTCATTGTCGGCAATGCGATTGCGCACTCTGGAATGGACAGTCGCAGATCTTATTCACCGCGCGACAGACGCAAATGTCATGCGTAACAAGAGTGAGATTCATGTTTCGTTCGGAGTGACTGAGCTGGTCACACCGCATGTCACGAGAAATGTGAGAAGTTCTCACACGGTGCATGACAATAGCTACTGTATTCACTCCACCGTGCCTGGCAATCTCAAGGCCGCAGGCGAAGAAACACTTCGGATCATATTCCGCCACTTTCCTGACGCCCATTTCCCGGCCACGAGCGGGAAATGCGGGAGGTCGTGCGCAAGGAGGAAAGCATGCAGCTGAGGAGCGCGGCTCCCGCCGACGGGGCCGACGACGCGGGGGGCCGATGGCCGGGCGTGCGACTGACCAACACGATCCTGTTCGGCCGCTCCGCCCGGGCCGGCGTCGACGCCCTCGCCCTTGCCTTCGCCCTGCTGATCGCCGCGGTGCTGCGTCACGACGGTGACCTGGCCGCGGTCTCGCTGAGCGGGGTGCTCGTCCTCTCGGCGGTCGGCGCCGTCGTCCACACGGCGGTCGGGCTGCGCCTCGGCCTCTACACCGGGCGGTGGGCGTACGGCTGCTTCGAGGAGATCGCGGCGCTGGCCAAGACCGCGGCGGTCACCACCCCGGCCCTGTTCCTCCTCGACACACTGCTCGGCCGCCTCGTGCCGCGGTCGGCCATCATCGCGGCCGGCCTCATCACGCTCGTGCTCGCGGCGGGCGTGCGTTATGCCGTACGGCTTACCCGCGACCAACGCCTGCGTCCCTCACCGGCCCAGGGTGGCCGCGTCGTCGTGATGGGCGCCGGCGAGGGCGCCACCCAGGTCGTCCGGGCCATGCTGCGCGACCCCGCCAGCCCGTACGTCCCGGTCGCCCTGCTCGACGACGACCCGGCCAAGCGCACGTTGCAGATCATGGGTGTGCCGGTGGCCGGCACCCGCCGCGCGCTGGCCGACGTGGTGCGCCGCTTCGAGGCCGACGTCGTGCTCATCGCGATCCCCAGCGCCGCCGCCGATCTGGTGCGCGAGCTGACCGAACGGGCCGGCGCGGCCGGCGTCGAGGTCAAGGTCGTGCCGCCGGTGGTCGAGCTGTTCGGCCGCACGGTCAGCGTCGGCGACATCCGCCCGGTCAGCCACGCCGACCTGCTGGGCCGGCGTGAGATCGGCATCGACCTGGCCGCGATCGCCGGCTACCTGTCGGGCCGCCGGGTCCTGGTCACCGGGGCGGGCGGGTCGATCGGCTCGGAATTGTGCCGCCAGCTGAGCCGCTTCGACCCGGCCGCCCTGGTCATGCTCGACCGCGACGAGTCCGGCCTGCACGCCGTCCAGCTCTCGATGGACGGTCGCGGCCTGCTCGACGACCGTAACCTGGTCGTCGCCGACATCCGAGACCAGCAGCGACTCGACGAGGTCTTCGCCGAGCACCGCCCGCAGGTGGTGTTTCACGCGGCCGCCCTCAAACACCTGCCGCTGCTCGAGATGCACCCGTCCGAGGCGCTCAAGACCAACATCATCGGCACCTACCAGATCCTGCAGACCGCGCTGCGGCACGGCGTCGAGCGGCTCGTGAACATCTCGACCGACAAGGCCGCCGACCCCGGCAGCGTGCTCGGCTACTCCAAGCGCATCACCGAACGGCTGACCGCCGCGGCCGACGAGGCCGGCGCCGGCACGTTCTGCTCGGTCCGCTTCGGCAATGTGCTGGGCAGCCGGGGCTCCGTGCTCACCGCGTTCGCCGCCCAGGTCGAGTCGGGTGGCCCGATCACCGTCACCGACCCCGAGGTCTCGCGCTACTTCATGACCGTGCAGGAGGCGGTCCGCCTGGTCGTTCAGGCCGGCGCCCTCGACAGCGCGGGCGAGGTGCTGGTGCTCGACATGGGCGAGCCGGTGCGCATCGCCGACGTGGCACGCCGCCTGGCCGACGCGGCCGACCGGCACATCCCGATCGTCTACACCGGTCTGCGGCCCGGCGAGAAGATGCACGAGAGCTTGTTCGGCGCCCACGAGCCCGACCGCCGCCCGAATCATCCGCTCATCTCGCAGGTCTACGTGCCGCCCCTCGACGGGGCCGCGCTCTCCCTGCTCATCCCGACGGCGCAACGGCAAGAGCTGATCGCTGTCATGCGCTGGCTCGCCGAGAGCCCGGCGCTGTCCGTCGCCCGTCAGTTCTTGAAAGCCAGCTGAGGAGCCGTCATGCGGGTTGTCATCGTCGGTCAGGGATACGTGGGGCTGCCGCTGGCCGTCCGCGCGGCCCAGGTCGGGCACAGCGTCGTCGGCTTCGACGTCGACGACGAACGGATCAAGCGACTGGCCGCGGGCGAGTCCTACGTGGACGATGTCGCCTCGGCCGAGCTGCGCGAGCTGCTCGACGCGGGCACGTTCCAGCCCTCGTCCGACCCGCGGTCGTGCGCCGGGTTCGACGTCGCGGTCATCGCGGTGCCGACGCCGCTGCGCGAGGGCACGCCCGACCTCAAGTACATCGAGGAGTCGGCCCGTACGCTCGCCCGCTACCTGCGTCCCGGCGCGACCGTGGCCCTCGAGTCGACCACCTACCCGGGCACCACGACGGATCTGGTGGCCCCGCTGCTCGAGGAGGGCTCCGGCCTGATCGCGGGGGCCGACTTCTATCTGGGTTACAGCCCCGAGCGCATCGACCCCGGCAACCGGGAGTGGTCGCTGGCGACCACGCCCAAGGTGGTCTCCGGCATCAACCCGGCCTCGCTGGAACGGATCGACGCGTTCTACGCCTCGGTCGTCGACAAGACCGTGCCGGTCTCCGATCCCGCCGTGGCCGAGCTGGCCAAGCTGCTCGAGAACACGTTCCGGCACGTGAACATCGCGCTCGTCAACGAACTGGCGGTGTTCGCGCACGCCCTCGGCATCGACGTCTGGGAGGCGATCGACGCCGCGTCCTCCAAGCCGTTCGGCTACCTGCGCTTCGTGCCCGGGCCCGGGGTGGGGGGCCACTGCCTGCCGATCGATCCGTCCTACCTGTCGTGGCGGGTACAGCGCACGCTCGGGCAGAGCTTCCGCTTCGTCGAGCTGGCCAACGACATCAACAACCACATGCCCGACTACGTCGTACGGCGGTTGGTGGCGGCCCTGAACGAGCGGCGCAAGCCGGTCAACGGCTCGACGATCCTGCTGCTCGGCCTGGCCTACAAGAAGAACAGCGGCGACGCCCGCGAGTCGCCGGCCCGCCGGGTTGCGTCGCTGCTGCTGGACATGGGCGCCGACGTCCGGGCCGCCGATCCCCACGTGGTGGAGGACGCGCAGGTCGACCGCCGCGTCACGCGGGTCGCCCTCACGGCCCAGCAGGTCGCCGACGCCGACGCCGTCGTGCTGCTCGCCGACCACGACCTGTTCGACCTCAGCCTCGTCGAGGACGCCGTCTACGTGCTCGACACCCGCCACCGCCTCACCGGACCGAACGTGGAGACGATGTGAAGCTTCTCTGGGGTTTCTCGAATCAGCTGGCCGCCGCCGTCGCACTGATCCTGCTGTCGCCGGTGATCCTGGGCATCGCGCTCTGGATCCGGATCGCCGACGGCCCCGGCGTCCTGTTCGCGCAGGACCGCGCCGGCCTGCGCGGGCGGCCGTTCCGCATGCTCAAGTTCCGTTCGATGGTGCACGACTCGGTGGCGATGAGCGCCGAGCTCGGCATCGACGACCCGTTCGGCCTGGTCGAGAACGACCCGCGCATCACCCGGTGCGGCCGGTTCCTGCGCCGCACCTCCCTCGACGAACTGCCCCAGCTGCTCAACGTGCTGGCCGGCCGGATGCTGCTGGTCGGCCCCCGCCCCGACGTGCTGCCGCAGGTGGCGAACTACTCGCCGCTGGACGCCCGGCGCCTCGAGGTGAAGCCCGGCATCACCGGCTGGGCCCAGGTCAACGGCCGCGACGACATCGACTGGCCGCAACGGTTCATCCTCGACCGGTGGTACGTCGACAACTGGTCGCTCGCCCTCGACCTGCGCATCATTTGGCGCACCTTCGCCGACCTGCGCCGCGGCGAGCCACCCGTGCACGTCGACACCCTGAACATCGACCGGGCCCGTACGGGCGACGCGCCGCCCGTCCGACTGGGCATTCCCGCACCGCGCGAGGCCGAGCAGGCGCAGGACGCGCGGCGTGCGGCCTGAGACCGGTTCTTTGCGACCCCAGCGCTCGCCGATGCAGCCGGATCCTGGTTCTCTCGTGCGGCCCTCTCCCGTGCCGTCCGAGATCGGCTCGGAGTTCCACTGGGATCCGGCTCTCCTGCGCGACGGTGAGCGGGGCGGCCACCTTCCGGGCGAGCTGTTCGCGGCCGGGCACGAGCTGTTCGCGACCGGCTGCGGGGCGATGAGCGCGCTGCTGCGCCGGCTGGCTCGACCCGGCCGGCTGCACGTGCCGTCGTACTTCTGCATGGGGGTGGCCGAGGCACTGGGCAAGGACATGCCGCTGGCCTGGTACCGCCACCTGCCCGACGGCCGCGGGCCGCGCTGGGAGACGGTGCGCGCCGATCCCGGCGACGTTGTGCTGGCCCAGAACCTGTTCGGACGCGAGGACGGCGCCGCCTGGCACGAGTGGATCGGCGCCCACCCGGACGTGACGGTGCTCGAGGACCACTCCCACGACCCCTTCGGCCCGTGGGCGCGGAGCAGCACAGCGCCGTACGCCGTGGCCTCGCTTCGAAAAACGCTGCCCGTCCCCGACGGCGCCGTGCTGTGGTCGCCCCGCGGCCTCGAAGTTCCGCCCCCCAGCGGCCCCGCGAACGAGGGCAGCCAGCTGAAGCTGACCGCCATGCTGTTGAAGGCCGCGTGGCGGGACGGCCGCCCGATCCCCAAGGAAACGTTCCGCGCCCTCCAGCAGCAGGGCGAGCAGGCGCTGCTGGGCAGCGACGCCCCACCCGGCCCCTTCACCACCACCGTGCTGCCCCTGCTCGACATCCCGGGCATCCGTGCGACGGCCGGCCACAACGCCCGAGCCCTGGAAACTCTCCTCCGCCTTCCGGCTTGCGCACCCCCGACCGGCGGTGTGCCGTTCCGCGTTCAACTGGTCAGCCCCACCGAGGCCTCGCGGGACGCCTTGCTGGCCCACCTGGCGGCCGACGGCATTTTCGCGCCCGTGCACTGGCGGCAGGACCGCGACGGCTTCTGGAGCGGCGACGACGAGGCCGCCGACCTGGCCGCCCGCATCCTGACGCTGCCGGCGGACCACCGCTGCGGCCCGGCCGACCTGCACCGCCTGGCCGCGGCCGTCCGAGAAAGTGCCGGGCCGTCTGACTGAGCGCTGCGGTCGTCCGAGTGAGCGCTGCGGCCGTTTGACTGAGCGCTGCGGCCATCCGAGTGAGCGCCGGGGCCGTTTGAGAGCGCCGAGGCCGTCCGTGTGAAGATCGGATTGAGCGACGGGGAAGGGAGCTCTCGATGTCTGATCTGGACGGCTACGCCACGTCATTGTTCAACGGCCGGCACGTGCGGTTACGCGCGCTGCGGGACGACGACCTGCCGCAACTGGCGCAGTGGTGGAACGAGCCCGAAACCATGGTGCTACAGCAACACCGTTTGGTGCCCGGCCCGGTCGGCGGTCTCGAGGAGATGTTCCGGAACTGGAGCGCCAACAAGGACGAGAACGGCGTGGGCTTCAGCGTCGAGACGCACGAGGGCGAGCTGGTCGGCCACCTCACCCTGTGGGGTCTCAAGCCGCGAACCAGGATCGCCACGCTGGCCATCATCATCGGCTCGCCGCACACCGGCCGCGGCTACGGCACCGACGCTGTCCGGCTGGCCGTGCGCTACGCGTTCGAGGAACTCGCCGCCAACAAGGTCGAGCTGCAGGTCTGGGCGTTCAACGACCGGGCCGTCCACGTCTACGAGAAGGCCGGCTTCCGCCAGGAGGGCCGCCGCCGCGCCGCTGCGTACCACCGCTCGGCCTTCCACGACGAGATCCTGATGGGCATCCTGCGCGACGAGTACGAGCGCGCCGCCGGCTGACGACCGGCCTGCCGGCGCCGGCGCCGGCAGGCCTACTCGAAGGCCAGGCCGGTCGCACAGAGCAGCTCTTCGCCGTGCATCGGCCCGACGAGTTGCAGGCTGACCGGCACCGGCCCGGCCGACGGCACCGGCATCGACAGGGCGGGCACGCCGGCCAGGTTGAACGGCGCGGTCAGCTGGGTGAGCGGAAACCGCGCGAAGTCGCTCAGCAACGGCGGTTCGGCGACGAGGGTCGGCAGAGCCAGCACGTCCACCTCGTCCAGCATCGCGTTCACTTCCGCCTGCCAAGCCGCGCGGGCGGCCAGCGCTTCACTCAGCCGGCCCGGGGCGATGTCACGTCCCGCGTGCAGCGCGCCGTTGACGAACTCACCCACCCCGTCGGCGTCCAGCAGCGGGTGGTGGGCCCGCCACAGCTCGCCCAGGATGATCGCCTCCAGCGCCTCGTAGGTGTCGTCCCAACCCGGCAACCGCACCTCGCGGACGACCATCCCCGACACCTTCAGCGCACGGTCGATCGCCTCTTCCACCGCGCGGCCGACCCCCTTGACCCGGAGCCGTCCGACCACCCGGGCCGGAGCCGGCAGATCCGCCCACGCCGGATCGAGCAGCCGCATCCCAGCGACGACCCCGGCCACGTCGCGCGCGATCGGCCCGACGACATCCAGGCTGGGCGCCAGCGGCCACACCCCGTCGACCGGCACCCGCCCCAAGGTCGTCTTGAGCCCCACGATCCCGCAGCAGGCGGCCGGAATCCGCACCGACCCTCCGGTGTCGGTGCCCAGCCCCACATCCGCCTGGCCGGTGGCCACCGCGACCGCCGACCCACTCGACGACCCACCCGGAATCCGCTCCGGCGCCAGCGGATTCACCGGGGTGCCGAAAACCGCGTTGTCCCCCACCGGACTGACACACATCTCGGTCAACGTGGTCTTGCCGACGATGGACGCCCCCGCCCGCACCCCGGCCAGGCATCCGGCATCACGCGCCGCGACGACCCCCGCGTCCCGCACCGCAACACATCCGGCAGTCGTGACGACCCCGGCCACATCAATCGCGTCCTTGACCGCGACGCGCAGTCCCGGCCCCTCCGGCAGAGGAACGCGCATGACCCAGACCGACATCCGGCGACCATACTTGGCGCCCCCGCAGCCTCACGCCCCGGAACGGTGGTCCGCGACCCCGGCCAGAAGCACGTACTCGCTGTCCGCGCTACGGCGGTCCGTCAACAGCGAGTAGCCGGCATCCTCCACCATCTCGCCCAGCTCATCCGGCGACCGATGGTAATAGCGCCAGAGCAGGACGCGACTCCCGGCCGCCAAGGCGAGCCGCCCGGCGACCGTCACCGAGGCGGTCAGCCGGATCCGTAGATACCGCTGCCGGGTTGTGCCGTCAAAGCCGATCTCGGGCTCGTAACATTCGCGCGACACCCCCAGCCGATCCAGCATCAGGCGGTACCGCTCGGGGATGTTCTCGCCTTTCTCGCTCTCGCCGAACCGGAAGAACGTACGGTTGGCGACCGTGTCGGTACGTGCCACGAGGGTGATGACGTCCGCCACCTGGCGCGCATGCCGGAGGACAGCAACCGGATCCGCGAAGTTCAGCAGCGTGCCGCCGACGATGAGCACCAGTGTGGACGGTCCCTTCAGGTCGGCGAGGGGGCCGGACGAGAAGTCGCGGCGGTGGAACTCCAAGGGCGTGCCAGGCCCGAGCCAGGTCCTGAGGTTGGCCTCCGCGATGGCGAGCATCTCGCCGCTGTTGTCGACGCCGACGTAGCGTTCGAGTCGGCCCGTCGCCCGGAGCCGCTCCACCAGGCCACGGACGGGCATGGCGTTGCCGGGGCCCAGGTCGACGACCCGCACCGGGCCGCTCAGCGCCCCGCCCAGAGTGCTGTGCGCATCGGCCAGCAGGCCCAGCGTCGCGTGCAGGATGTTGGCCGAGCCCTCGCTCTGCTGCCACGTCACGAACCTGTCCCAGGTGGCCGCCCCCTCGCCCAGGTACGAGTACCGCGCATCGATCTCACCCGTTGCCGCCAGGTGGGTCGCGATGTCGTCGAGTTCTTCCGCGGTGAAACTCATGGCTGCCACCTCTACGGGGTTGGTGGGACGGCGCCTTCAGGAGTCGAGGGCCAGGCGCCATTCGCTGCGCGGAAGGACGGCGAAGCGGGCGTTCTCGGGGCGTGGGTGGCCGAGGGCCTCTTCGATGGCCTTGGCTCGGCTACTGCGGGCCGGCAGTCCGGGGTGTCGGGGCACCTCGGCGACCAGTTGCCAGGTGTTGTCGGCTGTCTCGCGCAGGACGATGTAGGCGGGCTGAGTCATGTCTCCATGCCATCAGCGGGCGGGAGCGCCCGCCGGCTCGGGGCGGAGCCGGCGGGCGGTGGGAACCGCTGGTTCAGCGGCGATGCGGGCGGATCAGCGGTATGGAGGGAAGCGGCCGGTCAGGGCATCGGGAGTGGGGGTGCCGGCCAGCTTTTCGTACGCCCGCGGGTCGGCGATGACGCGCCAGGTGTGGAAGGACTGGCGGCCGGCGGCGAACTGGGACTTGTAGCGGAAGAGGGAATCGGCTGCGCCGCCGACGCCGCCGCCCAGGTGGTAGACCGTGTTGCCGCGGGCGCGGCCCCACGTTCGTACCTCGTGGTAGAGCAGTTTGTCGGCGTAGTGGACGGGGGCGTCGGCGGTGGACTGCAGATGGGTGTGCATCATGCCGCCGTACTCGAAGAAGAGGTTGCCTCCGAGCACCCGGCCGTCGAGCACTGCGACCGCGAGGTGGACATGGTCGCGCAGGGCGGTGCGCAACCGGTCGAAGAACGCGGGGCTGAAGAAGTAGAACTCGGACGCGCGGACGCGGTGCATCGTGGCGTGGTAGGTCTCGATCCACGCGCCGAACAGCGACCAGTCGTCGAACACGACTTCCACGCCGGCCCGCTTGGCCTTGTTGATCTGGTTGCGGTGGCTGCGGTGGGTCTGCGACCAGATCTCGTCCGGGGTGAGCGTCAGGTCGATCGACACCGTGTCACCGTGATTGACCAGCGTTCCCGCCGTTTCCAGGGCGGACGGGAACAGGGGTAGCAGGGGGTGCAGGCGGGCGAAGACGGTCACCACTGAATGCGTGCAGAGCAGTTCGGTCATCGCGCCGGCCGCGCGTGACCAGAAGGCAGCGTCGTCGCTGCCGACGGGGCCGGGATATCCGTACGGGGAGGTCGCGTCCTGCAGGTCGGTGTCGGGAACCGGCCTCAGCAGCAGGGGGACCAGCAGGACGCGTCCCGCCTCGGAGTATCGGAAAGCCACCGGAGTGCCGCCGGTCAGGCCGGCGTCGAGCCGCACGTAATCGGGAACGTGGTAGATGTCGTGCCGGACCCGGCTCAGCGCCTCCGTCCATGCCGGGTCCTGGGGTGACAGCAGTGCGGCATCGGCCATAGTCAACCTCCCGTGGGTAGGGGCGCCGCCCGGGCGGGCGGCGCGGTCGGGGCGACGCCGGGGCGGCGGCGGGCCCTGGTCCATCGGCGTGCGCTCAACGCCCGGCGGAGCAGGGCGCGAGGCACCGCCTGCTGCGTACCACGGTGCAGCAGGTAACGCCACAGTGGATACTCGCCGCGGCGGTCGGAGAGCGCGTACGAGAATCGGATCGACGGCAGGCCGGCGTAGTCGGGCAGCCGCTCGAACCATTCGCTGCTGGCCAGCGCGGCCCGTTGCAGGGGCGCCAGGGCGGCGCGGCGGCGGTGCTCGTACTTCTCGAGGGCCGGGGCCAGTTCACCGCCGGCGGCCAGCGCGTCGGCCAGCGCCATCGCATCCTGCATGGCCAGCTTGGTGCCCGAGCCGATGGCGAAGTGGGTGGTGTGCGCGGCGTCGCCCATCAGCACCACGTTGCCGTTGTCCCAGCGCTCGTTGGTGACCCGGCGGAAGTTCATCCAGCCGGTGCCGCCGGAGTTGGCCCGCTGGTCGACCAGCCGCTGCCCGTCCAGGTGGGCAGCGAAGATCTTCTCCAGGCGGGCGCAGCCCTCGGCGGCGTCGAGCCGGTCGAGTTCGAGCCCGGCCCACGTCGCGGGCGTGCACTCGACGATGAACGTGCTCGTCCGGTCGTCGAACGGGTAGGCGTGGAACCATATCCACCCGGCGGGGGAGCGCTCGAAGCCGAACGTGAACGTGCGGAAGACGTGCGACGTGCCCAGCCAAATGTACTTGTTGCCGCCCATGGCAACAGAGGTGCCGAAGTGTCCCGAGTCAACCGATCGCAGAGTGCTCCCGGCGCCATCAGCCGCCACGACAAGATCCGATGGCGGGATGTCCGAAATGTCAGTGGACCATCGCACATCCACACCCAAGGACAGCGCCCGCGACTCCAAGATGGACAGCAACTCGTGCCGCCCCAGACTGAAGCCATAACCCGCGAGATGGGTGACTGATTTACCGGTCGCCCGCACCTCGTACTCGTCCCACTGGCAGGCGGCGTCCCAGATCTGCCGCGCGCTCACCGGGTCGTAGGCGTACAGGTCGTCGAGCAGGTCGTCCCAGAACACCACGCCCCACCCGTACGTGACGCCGCGTGGGTTGCGTTCCAGCACGGTGACCTCGTGCGTCGGGTCGGCCAGCTTGGCCAGCACCGCGAAGTACAGTCCGGCGGGCCCGCCACCGACACAAGTGATCCGCATGGCTCGCTCCTAACGGTAGGGCGGGAAGGTGCCGGACTCGCCGGTGTCGCGGCCGGCGGCGGAGACCAGGTCCTCGTACGCCATCCGGTCGCTCACCACGCGCCAGGTGTGGAACGGATGCCGCCGCGGCGAGAAGCCGGCTTTGTACGAGAACAGCGAGTCCTGCTCGCCGCCCTTGCCCCCGCCGAGGTGGAAGACGGTGTCGCCGCGCGTCTTGCACCAGCGCCGCACCTCGTCGTACAGCAACTCGTCGGCGTACCGCTTGGGCGCCCGCCGGGTCGACGAGACGTAGCCGGTGGCGATGCCGTGGTGCTCGAAGAACGTGTTGCCCCCGACCACTTCGCCGTCCTCGAGCGCGACGGCCAGGTGCATCCGGTCGCCCATCGCGTCGTGCACGGCGGCCAGGTGCTCGCGGCTGAAGAAGTAGTAGTCGGAGGCGCCGACCCGCCGCATGTTGTCGTGGTAGACCGCGACCCACTCGTCGAGCCGGCCCCAGTCGTCGAAGACGACCTCGGTGCCGGCCCGCCGCGCCCGGTTGATGTGGTTGCGGTGGTCGCTGCGGGTCTGTT
Source organism: Paractinoplanes polyasparticus (assembly GCF_019710575.1). Classification (GTDB taxonomy): domain Bacteria; phylum Actinomycetota; class Actinomycetes; order Mycobacteriales; family Micromonosporaceae; genus Actinoplanes; species Actinoplanes polyasparticus. Next base: position 161,171 of record NZ_JAHWFK010000023.1, read on the forward strand.
TCCACATCTCGTCGAGGCTGACTGTCAGGTCCATCGAGACGGTCTCGCCGTGGTGCACCAACGTGCCGAAGCGGGCGAGCAGCGGCAGCGGCGCGGGCAGCAACGGGTGCATGCGGACGAAGGCGGTGACGATGCCCTCGTCGCGCAGCGTCTCGAGCATGGCCGCGCAGGCCCGCTCCCAGAAGTCGCGGTCGCCGGGCATCGCGTCGCTGATCGGGCCCGGATATCCGTACGGGGAAAGCGCATCCCGCAGACCCGTGCCGGGGATCTCGCGCAGAATGAGGGGCAGCAGCAGGTGACGGCTGCCGTCGGAATACCAGAACGCGGCCGGGGTGCCGGAGCACAGCGCCGCGTCCAGCGTCACGTAATCGGGCAGGTGGTAGGTGTCGTGCCGGGCGCGGTGCAGGGCCTCCTTCCATTCCCGGGCCGCCGGTCCCACGAGCGCTGCGGTCATTTCCTGGCTCCTAACAAACGGGCGTTGAGCGCCATGTTGGCGGCGAACTGGTCGTTGACGACGCGGTGGCTCTCCAGCCGCTGCTGGACGCCGGGGTCGGAGCGGCCGAGCTTCACGAAGCCGTCCGCGAACCACCCGTTGTCGGTGCCGCTGCCGTCCACATAGGCCTTGTAGGTGGTGCCCCCGGGCCACACGACCCGGAGCAGCAGGCGCGAGAACGCCGCCAGATCGGCCTCGGTCCAGGTGGTGCCGCGGTCGCGGGCCTCCACCACGTACGCCATGACCCCGTTGCCATGGCTGATGTCCTGGCCCGGCCGTTGCGCCGAGCCCCACACGTCGCTCCAGAAGTACGCGGTCGGCTCGACCGGGTTGCGGCGCATCTGTTGCCGGAGCCCGCCGTTGTACCCGGGCACGTGCTGGTCGACGTCGGCCACCACGGTCAGGTAGCGCTGCTTGCGGCCGGCGTCGGTGGTGACGCGCGACAGATTGAGCGCGATGAGCGCCCAGTGCGACGTCATGTGGGTGCGTTCCCGATAGATCGTGTCCTCGGGCCCGCGCGAGTGCCATTTCTCGAAGATGTGCTTCTCGGCGAACGAGAGCAGCCGGTCGTAGCGGGATCGGTAGGCCGGGTCGCCGAAGACTGCCGGGTTCTCCCGCATGGCCACGAGCAGAGCCGTTCCGTACCGCCAGAAGTAGCTTTCGTAGAGCGGCACCTCGGTGCCGTCCTCCCGGGCCGACGTCCATCCCAGATAGCCGCCGCGCATCGTGCTCGCGGTGGCGGTCACGTTCTCGACGAGCTGCAGCGAGCGGTCGAGGTAACGGCGTTCGCCGGTGGCCCGGAACATCGCCACGGCGGCGTCAACCGTGTACGAGACCCCGTAGTGGTCCCAGCTGTCGGCCGACCGGCTCAGCGGCAGCCCGACCTCGACCGTGTAGTCCCAAGCCCGTAGATACACGCCCGCCCAGTAGCTGACCGGCTTGAGCGCGGCCGACGTCACCGCCGCCTCCGGCGAGGCCGGCAACGGGCTGAGGGCCGCGGTGGTGTCTTCCTCGGGCGTGGTGCAGGCGGCAACCGATCCGGCTGCCGCCAACAGCAGCGCCCGTCGCGAAGCGCGTGCGGTCATGCCGGGACCTCCTCGAGTACGCGGGCCGGCACCGTGGCCGCGGCCGCGGCCATCGCACCGAAGATCCAGGCTAGGCGTGAGTCGTAGTAGTCGCCGGAGAACAGGCTGCTCAGCCCCACGAAGACGGCGGCCGCCACGGCCAGTCCGGTCAGCTGGGGGCGGTGCCCGCCGCCATGTACGGTCGCCGTCCACAGCAGCACGGCCGCGGTGAGCAGCCCGATGCCGATCAGGCCACCCTCGGCCGCCACCCCGAGCACGTAGTTGTGCGGGTACTCGACGAACTGGTTGACGCCGATCAGCCCGTAGAAGCCGTCGAGCCCGGCGCCCGCGAGGGGGTGGTCGACCGCGAGCTGCCACGCCGCGGCCCAGATGTCCGTCCGGTCGGAGAGGTACCGGTCCTGCACGGTCTGCTCGACGAAGCGTTCCTGGAACAGGTTGGTGAACGCGGGCGGCGCGAACGCCCAGATCGTGATCACCGCGAGGGTGACGAAGCCGAGGGCGCCGGCGACGGCTCCGGGATGCAGCTTGCGCCGGATCTTGACGAGCGCGAACGCTCCCACGGCCGCCCCCGCGAGCAGGCCGGCCCGCGAACCGGAGAGCACGGCGGCCAGGCCGAACAGCGGGGTGGCCAGCAGCGGCAGCAGGCGGCGGGTGAACAGGGCCAGCGCCACCGCGCTGATGATGCCGAGAATCTCGATGCGGACGAAGACGTTGGGGCCACCGCCGAACGCCGAGTAGCGGCCCTGGTCGCCCGGGCCGTTGATGAAGAGGGCGGCCAGCGCGAAGATGATCGCGGCCACGTAGAAGAGCAGGAACGCCGTGCGCACGACCGCGTCGGGATCGCCCACGGCGTACAGATAGAAGGCGACGACGAGCGCGCCCAGCAGCACGAGGTCGAGCGTCTGCGGCCCGACCCGCGAGGCCGCCGGCGCCCACAGGCCCGAGGCGATCTGGAACAGGAAGAACAGCATCGTGGCGACGAGCCAGCCTTCCCTCCTCTCGCCGAAGGAACAGCGGGGCCGCCGGGCGATGTCCACCACCAGCACCGCCAGCGCGACGAGCAGGCCCACCACGCGCAGGTCGACCCAGGCCAGATCGGTCCAGCCGGCCCGGTCGAGCGTGTACCGCCCGCCGATCGCCACCAGGACCAGGATCAGCCCGGGCGCCAGGAAGACCCGCGGAGTGCGCAGCCAGGTCATCCGCGGTCACCTGTCACGCGGTTGGCGATGAGCGCGAAGAGCAGGCACGAGCCGTAGCCGATGAGCGATCCGTAGGCGGCGCCGAGGATGCCGAACGGCGGGATGAGCGAGACGTACCCGGCGAAGCTGACCACGAAGCCGGTGATCTCGGCCGCCGAGACGTGGCTGCCGCGGCCCTTGGCGATCAGCAGGCCGAGCACGACGCGCGAGACGGCGTAGAGGCCGGCCGCGGCGACCAGCGGCACGACGACCGCCTTGGCCGAGGCGTAGTCGGCGCCGAAGACCGGCACGATGAGCAGATACAGCAGTCCCGCGGCGATCGGCGCCACGACCAGGCAGTAGAGGCTGACCGCGAGCAGGATCGGGCGGGTCGCCAGGCCACCGTTCTGATGCGCCTGGCGCCACTTGCCGAGCCGTGAGTCGGCGTAGGCCCGGATCGGCCACGCCAGCAACTCGGTCATGGTGGCCACAGCGGCGTACAGGCCGAGCGCCGAGGTGGAGGCGAGCGCCGGCAACGCCAGGCGGTCGGTGCGCAGCATCGCCATGTTCGAGATGGCCGCGGGGAACAGGGCCAGACCTTCCCGGCGTACGAGGCGGTTGCGGTCGGGCAGGCCGGGCCCCGCCGGAGCCGGGCGACGTAGCCACACGACGATGTAGGCCGCAGTGGGGAGCAGACCGGCTACGAGGTAGGCGACGATCCACAGCGCCGGGGTCGTGGTGTCGACCACGTACAGCACGACCAGCAGGCCGAGCAGCAGCAGCGCCTCGGCGACCCGGGCGATCAGGAAGTCACCGACCCGCCCGGCCGCGATCGCGATCGACCGCGTGGCCAGCCCGGCCACCTCGACCAGCGTGTAGAGCGTGATCAGCCCGATGACCAGCAGCCCCGGGTTGTACCGGCCGGGCGCGAAGACCTCGTAGCCGGCGGCCAGGGCGACGCCCGCCGCGCAGGGAACGATCAGGAGCTTCGCGTACGCCTTGACGGCCGCGGCCGGCCTGATCCCGTGGTAACCGGCCACGAAGCTGCGTTCCGTGCCCAGCAGCATGAACTGGGTGGACAGATAGACCACCTGAAGCATGAGCGCCACCTCGCCGCGATGCGCGGGAGCGAGGGCCCGGACCATCAGGATGTTGACCACGAAGGCCACGCCACCGGTCAGCAGCTGAGAGGCGAACAGCTGCACGTACGACTCCCGCAGCTGCCCGCCTATCCAGGCTACCGGGCCGGTGCGCCGCTCGGCGACGGCCGCGACGGCCGGGCGCTCCGCCTGGAGCTCACTCATCCTCGCCCTGCTTCTCGAGCTTCTCGGTCGCGTCCTCGTCCTTCTCGGCGGCGCGTGCCTGGCCGTTCTCCGTGGTGCGTGCCTGGCCGTTTTCCGCGGCGCGCGTCCGGCCACTCTCCCCGGCAGGCGTCCAGCCGTTCATGACGTCGTTGCCGTTGACCGGCTTGATCCGCTGGGTGGTGATGCCGTCCACGGGGGTGAAGGCGATCTTCTGCGTGGTGGCGCCGTCGTCCGCTTCCCGTGGCTGGAAATCGTTCGCCACGGGTTTCCGCTGTTTCACGATGGCCCGGCCGCTGACCGGGTTGGCCGGGGACGGCGGCGCCTCGTCCGGCTGCTCACGCCGGCCCAGCAGGGTGGTGACCAGGCTGTCGTTGTCGAGCGGGGCGGGCCGCTGCGGCTGCGGCGGGGCCGGCTCGTCGGGCAGACGGCGGGGCAGGGCGTTGAGGACGGCCGCGACCAGCTGGGTGCCGATCCGTCCGAGCAGGTCGATCGAGCGCTGCACGTCCGCTGTGCGTGTCCGGTTGGCCCGCACCACCAGCAGCGCGCCGTCGGTCACCTTGCCCAGCACGGCGGCGTCGGCCACGCCGTGCAGCGGCGGCGCGTCGACCAGCACGACGTCGAAGCGGGCGGTCAGCTCGCGGATGGTCGAGGCCAGTGTGGGGGAGGCCAGCACCTGCCCCGGGTCGAGCCGCTTCTCACCCGGCGGCAACACGGTCAGGCGCCCGTCCAGCGGGTCGCGCAGCACGTCGTTCACCCGGGCCCGCCCGGTCAGCACGTCGGCCAGCCCGGGCCCGTTGTCCATGGCCAGATAGCGGCCCACTCCCGGCGAGCGCAGATTGGCGTCGACCAGCAGTACCCGGGCCCCGGTCTCGGCGATCGCGATGGCCAGCCCGCAGGCGACGGCGGTCGTGCCCTCCTTGGGGTTGGCCGCGGTCAGCATCAGCGCCGTGCCGCGCGAGCCGTCCCGGGCCGGTGTCTCGGGCAGCAGGCTGCGCACCCGGCGGAACGCCTCGGCCAGCGCCGAATCGGCCTGACCCGACCGCGCCCAGCGCCCGTTGAGCGAGATGACCCCGACCGTGCCGATGCCGAGGCGCCGCAGGTCGTCCTCCTCGCCGATCGTCTTGCCGGTCGCCTCCCGCACCGCGACTGCGACGGCGCCCACGAGCAGCCCGAGCACGGCCGAGAAGCCCACGTCGCGGACGAGGGTGCCCGGTTCCTGGGTCGTCACCGCCTCCTGAGCGACGGTGATCTGCGGCGGCGGCCCGTCGTCCGTGGCGACCGGCGGATCGAGCTTCTTGGCCAGGGCGACCAGCGCCGACGTGGCGCTGGTGACCATCGTCCGGCTCTTGTCGGCCGAAGCGTCCTTGGCCGTGACCACCAGCAGGTCGGTTCCCGCCTGCACTTCCGCCGACAGGCTCTTCCGCACCTGCTCGGCGGTGGCCGGCTCACCCAGCTTGGTCGCCACGTTCTGTGCCACCCGGGGGCCGGTGAGCAGCGCGATGTACGAGTTGAGGCGGCTCGCCTTCGCGTCCGGGTCGCCCGCTCCGGTGGTGACGAACAGGATCATCGAGGACCGGTACGCCGGCTCCTGGGTCAGCGCCAGTCCGGTCGCCCCGCATACGGCCACCAGCACCGGCACGACGATCCACAGCCATCGGCGCCGGCACGCCCGAACGTATTCGCGCAGTTCCACGCTCAACTCCTGCTCTCGGCAGCGGCAACCTGCTCGCTCGTGGCGGCAGCGCTCGTGGCGGCGGCGCGGTTGTCCGTGGTGGCAGCCTGTTTGCTGATGGGAGCGGCGCTCGTGGCAGCGGATTGTTTGTTCGTGGCGGTAGCCTGTTCGCTCGTGGCGGCGGCGCTCATGGCAGCGGCCCGGTTGTTCGTGGTGGCAGTCTGTTCGCTCGTGGCGGCGGCGCTCGTGGCAGCGGCCCGGTTGTTCGTGGCGTCGGCCTGTTCGCTCATGGCAGCGGCGCTCATCGCAGCGGATTGTTTGTTCGTGGCGTCGGCCTGTTCGTTTGTGGCGGCGGTGCTCGTGGCTGCGGCGCGGTTGTTTGTGGCGTCGGCCTGTTCGTTTGTGGCGGCGGTGCTCGTGGCTGCGGCGCGGTTGTTTGTGGCGGCGGTCTGTTCGTTTGTGGCGGCGGTGCTCGTGGCCGCGGTCCGGTTGTTCGTGGCGGCGGCCCGGTCCAGGACCTCGGCGAAGCGGTCGAACAACAGGTCGCGCGAGAACTGCTCCACGGCGAGCTTGTGGGCTGCGACGCGGGCCTGGGCCAGCCACGACTCGTCCCGGCAGTGCTTGACGAACTGCTCGGCCGCGTCGTCGGTGTCGGTGGGATCGAGGACGAGCCCGGCGCCGGTCTCGTCGATCAGGTCGGCCTGCCAGCCGCCGTAGTTGATGGCGATCGGCCGGCCGGCCGCGAGGGCGTCGAAGAACTTGTTGGCGGAGTTGTCCCACAGCGCGCGGATCGGCCGCACGAAGCTGGTCGACATGGTCGCGGCGCCCAGAATCACCGGCAGCTCGGCCTTCGGCACCTTCTCCCACATGCGCACGGTGTCGTCGAGCAGCCCCAACTCGGCCGCGAGCGCCTTCGTCGGCTCCCACTCCTTGCCGTGCCCCACGATGAGCACCCGGATCTCAGGGTCGAGCTCGCGCATCCGCTGGGCCGCCCGGACCAGATACTCGACGCCGTTGACCGCCCCGAGCGCTCCGGTGTAGACGATCAATGGCCGTTCGCGCAGCCATTCATGCTTGTTTCTGAACGCTTGGACATCCTCGGGTGCGACGTCGAACATCGCCAGGTCGGCCGCGTTGGGGATGACCGTCGTCCGGGTCGACGGCCGCCGGGCGACGACACCGGCCGCCATACCGGGGGAGAGGGCGACAACCTCTTTCGCGTTGCGGTAAGCGAAGTTCGCGAGTGCCCCGGCCACCCCGCGCAGCACGGGGTTGCGCAGCGCGCCCATCTTGATCGGCACCTCGGGCCACAGGTCGCGTACCTCGAACACGAACGGCACCCGGCGCAGTTTCGAAGCGAGCACACCCGGCACGGCGACGGTCAGAGGCGTGCTGGTGGCGAAGACCAGGTCGGCCTTCAGCGAGGCCGCTTTGGTCGTAGCGACCACCATGAACTGAGCGAACGCGCGGATTCTGCGCGCGTAGGACATCGAGTTGTTGTACGGAACCGAGAACCAGTGCACGCGTACGCCGTCGTCCTCGGTCTGCCGCCAACCAGCCCCGCCGGGCGCGCCGGTGATGTCGGTGGTGATGACGTCGACCGTGTGCCCCCGCTCGACGAGGCGCCGGGCCTGCTCGTACGAGCGGATGCCCCCGGCCATGCCGGGATTGCAGTAGTACTGGTGGATGTAGACGATGTGCATGCCGGCGCTACCCCTCTGTTCCGGCGGCGACCGCGCGCACGGCAGCCACGACGCGTTCCCGGTCGTGCTCGGTCAGCGCGGACCCGCTCGGGAGGCACAGCCCGCGCTCGAAGAGGTCAGTGCAGACGTCGCCGCCGCGCATCACGCAGTCACGGAAGACCGGTTGCAGGTGCATCGGCTTCCAGGTCGGCCGCGCCTCGATCTCGTGGGCGGCGAGGCGCTCGAGCACCCGGTCGCGGCTCGCGCCGAACCGCTCGGCGTCGATCAGCAGGCAGGTCAGCCACCAGTTGGCCGCCCCGTAGCCGGCGATCGGCATGAACGTCACGCCGGGCAGGTCGCCCAGCGCCGCCCGGTAGTGACGGCCGGTCTCGCGGCGGGCGGCGATCATCGAATCGAGCCGCTGGAGCTGCCCCCGGCCGACCGCGGCGAGCAGGTTGCTGAGCCGGTAGTTGTAGCCGACCGCGCGGTGCTCGTAGTGCGGGAACGGCTCGCGGGCCTGGGTCGCCAGGTGCCGGGCCTTTCGGGCCACGCCGTCGTCGTCGGTGACGAGCATGCCGCCCCCGCCGGTGGTGATGATCTTGTTGCCGTTGAACGAGAGGACGCCGGCCAGGCCGAACGACCCCGCCGGGCGGCCGCGATAGGTGGCCCCGAGCGCCTCGGCCGCGTCCTCGATGAGAGCGACGCCGTAGCGGTCGCACGCGTCGACCAGCGGCTCGTAGTCGGCGCACTGCCCGTACATGTCGACCGCGATGACCGCGCGGGGCGGGCGGCCCTTGGCGCAGCGGCGCTTGAGCTCCTCGACAACCAGGGCCGGGTCGACGTTCCAGCTCTCGGTGGTGCTGTCGAGAAAGACCGGCCGGGCGCCCAGATACATCACGGCGTTGGCGGTGGCGGCGAAGGTGAACGACGGCACGAGCACGGTGTCGCCCCGGCGCACCCCGGCCGCGACCAGCGCCAGGTGCAGGGCGGCGGTGCCGCTGCTGAGGGCCACCGCGTGCCGCACGCCGACGATCTCGGCCATCTGCGACTCGAACGCGTCGAGGTCGGGGCCGACCGGGGCGACCCAGTTGGAGTCGAACGCCTCGAGCAGCAGCTTGCGCTCGAGCTCGCCGACGTCCGGCGGCGACAGCCAGATCTTCGTCTCGGTCAGGTCGGTCATGGACGCCCGTCCTCACTGCTCTTCTTTTCAGTCATGGACGTGGGTCCTTTACCGCTCTTGGTCTCAGCCATGGAGGGACCGCTCTTGGTCTCAGCCATGGAGGGACCGCTCTTGGTCTCAGCCATGGAGGGACCGCCCTTGGTCTCAGCCATGGAGGGACCGCCCTTGGTCTCAGCCACGGAGGAACCGGTCTTCGTCTCGGCCAGGAGGGTCAGCCATGGAGGGTCAGTCATGGACGCGGGTCCTTACCGCCCAGAGCGGCCAGGCCGGGTGCAGGCCCTGCCGGTTGATGGCCAGCGGGTCGTCGCCGGCCCGCATCGCCGGGCGCAGGGTGCTGGCGAAGCTGCGGTAGCCGGCGGCGCGGGCGATCGCGACGTCGCGCTCGCCGTAGTCGACGGCGGGATGGCCGTACGGGGCCGCGAAATCCCGCACGTCGAGGCCGAGCTCCGCCTCGATCGCGTTCTTGGAGTCGACCAGCTCGCGCAGCGCCTCGTCGTCGTTCTGGTCGGCCAGTCGCCGGTGGGTCACCGTGTGCGAGCCGAAGTCGAAGCCGGCTGCGGCCATCGCGCGGCAGTCGTCCCAGCTGAGGTTGCCCGGCCGGCCGATCAGATCGGTGGTGACGAAGAACATCGCCGGCACGCCCAGCTCGCGCAGCATCGGCACGACCACGTCCCGCCAGCTGGCGTGCCCGTCGTCGAACGAGAGGCAGAAGACCGGCCCGGCCAGCGGCTGCCACCCGGCCAGGATGCCGAGCGCCTCGTCCCACGACACCAGTCGGCCGTGGCGGCGGAACGTCAGCAGGTGGCGGCGCAGGTCAGCGGCGTACTCGGGAAGGACGTCGTGGTAGAAGGGGAAGAACAGCCCTGGAGCGCGCGGCAGCCGGCGGAAAGCTCCCGCCGGCGCCAGGATCCGGCCCTGGATCCGGGGCCGGGCGCGGAGCCGGTTGCGCAGCTCCAGCTCGTTCAGGCGCTTCCTGATCAGAGTCGGGGACTGCATGGGCACCCTCCGTGTCGCTGTCCTGCAACGACCCTGACAAAAATGGGGCGGGTGGCATCAGTAGCAATTGTCATCACGTATGTGAGAGATATTCACATCAATTTCGGGGCCCTTGCGAAATGCGTTCCGGGCGGCGCATCATCGCCTTTCCGGCGTCCGTCCGCCGCGGGTGCTGTTCCGCGGCCCGACCGGTTCCGCTGCCCCGACAGGTGAGGGATGACCCATGCTGCAACTGCACCGGGTGGAGCCGTCGGCCGAGATCTGGGCCGAGCGCGCCACCTACGACGACCGCCTGATCTTCCACACGGAGCCGTGGCTGCGCTTCGTGGCGGAAGCCCAGCGGGCCGAGCCCGTCCTGGCCCGTGTGACCGACGGCGACCGCACCGTCGGCCACTTCACCGGCCTGCTGGCAAAGCGCTTCGGCCTGCGGATACTCGGCAGTCCCATGGCCGGCTGGACCACCTCGTACGTCGGCTTCACGCTCGGCCCCGAGGTGTCCCGCCGGGCCGCGCTCGAGGCCCTGATGCCGTTCGCCTTCCAGGAACTGGGCTGCGCCCATCTCGAGATCCGCGACCGCGGCCTGACCCCGGCCGATCTGGGCGGCCTGGGCCTGCGCTGGTCCGACGCCCCGACCGCCGTGATTGATCTGCGCCCCGGCGAGGACGCCCTCTTCGGCGCGATGGCGAGCGCCTGCCGCCGCAATATCCGTAAGGCGGCGAAGAGCGCGGTGACCATCGAGGAGGTTGTCGACGATCCGACATTCGCCGACGATTTCTACGAGCAGTTACGCGACGTTTTCGCCAAACAGAACCTGGTGCCCACGTATTCGATCGAGCGGGTGCGTTCGCTCATCCGCAACATCGGTCCGTCCGGGCAGTTGCTGCTGCTCCGGGCGCGCGACGGCGAGGGCAGGTGCATCGCCACCGCGGTCCTGCCGTGGTATCACCGGACGATGTATTTCTGGGGCGGAGCCAGCTATCGGGAGCACCAGCACCTCCGTCCTAACGAGACGCTCATCTGGCACGCGATGCGCTGGGCCAAGGCCCGTGGCGTGACCGAGTTCGACTTCGTGGGCGGCAACTCCTACAAGGCCAAGTACGGCACCGTGGAGGTCCCCGTCCCGTGGGCCCGGCGGTCCCGCTCGCCGCTGGTCGCCAACCTGCGCGACGCCGCGCAGCAGGGCTTCGCCATGAAGCAGCGAGCCGTGGCCCGCCTGACCGGAGCCCGAGGCTGATTGACGCCGGCACGTCGTCCCATGACATCGCTCTCAGTCGGAACCGCCAGCATCTGAAAGAACTTGCAGCCGAGCCGTCGGGCGCCCGAGGTGTCGACCGGCTGAGCCGTCAGGCGGCCGGGGTGTCGACCGGCTGAGCCGTCGGACGGCGGGGTGTCGACCGGCTGAGCCGTCAGGCGGCCGAGGTGTCGACCGGCCGATCTTGCCGCTTCGGGGCTTTCGCGGTCGAGTCGCGCACGACCAGCTCGGGCCGGAACAGGTATTCCGAGTGCGGCGCGCCGTGGCCGTTGATCTCGTCCATCAGTGAGCGGACCGCCGCCACGGCCATCGACGTGACGGGCTGACGCAGCGTGGTCAGGGGCGGATCGGTGAAGGCGATCAGCGGCGAGTCGTCGAAACCGATGACCGAGACGTCGCCCGGCACGGACAGGCCGCGACGGCGGGCCGCCCGGATCGCGCCCAGCGCCATCAGGTCGGAACCGCACACCAGGCCGGTCACCCCCATCGCGAGCAGGCGGTCGGCGGCCACCTCGCCGCCCTCGACACCGAACAGCGTCAGCGACACGTAGTTGTCCAGGGCGGAGTCGGCGGTGCCGAGCTCGCGCTTCATCGCCTGGCGGTAGCCGGCCAGCTTGCGCTGGACGGCGATGAAACGGTTGGGGCCGGAGATCAGGCCGATGCGCCGGTGACCCAGCGCGACCAGGTGGGTGACGGCCAGGTCGCCGGCCAGGCGCTCGTCGCACGAGACGAACGGCGCCTCGATGCCCTCGGCGTAGCCGTTCATCAGCACGATCGGCAGCGGGCGGTCGAGAAGTCGCTGGTAGCGGGCGTGGTCGGCGGTGGTGTCGGCGGACAGGCCGGCCACGAAGATGATGCCGGAGACCTGGCGGTCGAGCAGCATCTCGACGTACTCGTCCTCGGTGACGCCGCCCGGGGACTGGGTGCACAGCACCGGCGTGTAGCCCTGCTGGGCCAGCGTCGACTCGATCACCTGGGCGAAGGCCGGGAAGATCGGGTTCTCCAGCTCGGGGACGACCAGGCCGACCAGGCCGGCACTGCGTTTGCGCAGCCGTTCCGGGCGTTCGTAGCCCAGCACGTCGAGCGCGGTGAGCACCGCCTGGCGGGTCTCTTGCGAGACGCCCGGGCGGTCGTTGATGACGCGCGAGACCGTCGCCTCACTGACCTGGGCCTGACGGGCGATGTCGGCCATCCGTGCACGCATGCCGCCAACTCTAGTGATGCGACGTTTCCGGGGAGATCCTGCAAGCTCTTCCATTGACTGCAAGGACTTGCTAACGTCCCGGCAACGACAACGACACAGGCCGATGCCTGGTCGAGACGTTCCACGCTGCGCTTCTGCAGTGCGGCAATGAAATCGCGATCACTCTCCCCTCGCAAGTCCACCGCACGTGGCTTGCAATTGATGAAACAACACGACAGGAGACGTCCCATGCGCATCCGTGCCGCGGGGGCAGCTGCCGCCCTTACCTGCGCCCTGGCCCTGACCGGCTGTGGCGGGGGCGACGCCGGCCCGACCACCGGAGCCTCGGCGGAGACACCGAAAGGCGAGCTGCTGATCTGGGCCGACGACAAGCGCGCCGCCGCCCTTCAGCCGTTCGCCGAGAAGTTCGGCGCCGAGAACGGCGTCACCGTCAAGGTGCAGGCCATTTCCAAGGATCAGCAGACCACCTTCGTCACCGCCTCCCAGCAGGGCAGCGGTCCCGACGTGACGGTCGGCGCCCACGACTGGATCGGCAACCTGGTGCAGAACGGCGCGATCGACCCGGTGCAGCTGTCCGCCGACCAGGCCGCGGGCCTCAACCCCAACGCGCTCAAGGCGGTCACCTTCAACGGGCAGACGTACGGGGTGCCGTACGCCATGGAGAATCTCGCCCTCATCCGCAACACCGACCTGGCCCCGAAGGCCCCGGCGACCATCGAGGAGCTGGTGGCCGAGGCCAGGAAGGCGAAGACTCCCGAGAAGCTCTGCCTGCAGGTGGGCCAGAAGGGCGACGCCTACCACCTCTACCCGCTCTACTCGAGCGCCGGCGGCTATCTGTTCGGCACGTCCGCCGACGGCGGCTACGACCCGAAGGACCTCGGCGTCGGCAAGCCCGAATCCGTCAAGGCGTTCCAGAAGATCGCGACGCTGGGCGAGAAGGGCGAAGGCGCGCTCAAGCGCTCGATCACTGGAGAGAACTCGATCGCCACGTTCACCTCGAAGAAGTGCGCGTTCCTGGTCTCCGGCCCGTGGGCGATCGCTGACGTCAAGAAGGCCGGGATCAAGTACGACATCAGCCCGGTCCCGGGCTTCCAGGGTGGACAGCCCGCCCGTCCGTTCCTCGGCGTGCAGACGTTCTACGTCGCCACCAAGGGCAAGAACAAGGCCCTGGCCCAGGAGTTCGTCACCAACTATGTGACCACGCCCGACCTCGCCGTCGCGCTCTATGCGGCCGAGCCCCGCCCGCCGGCCCTGACCGCCGCCTTCGACCAGGTGAAAGGCAAGGACGCCGACCTCGAGAAGTTCGTGACCGCGGGCAAGGACGGACTGCCGCTGCCGGCCGTGCCGGAGATGGCAGCCATCTGGGATCCGTTCGGCAAGGCCGAGGCCGCGGTGGTCGGTGGGGCCGACCCAACGAGCACGATCACGGCCGCCGGTAAAGCGATCTCGGCCGCCATCAAGTAGCCAGCCGATGTCGATCATGCTTGACGGGCCTGCCACGACGCAGGCCCGTCCCGCCCCCGAGGACGACCGCCCGGGGCGCACATCCGGCTCGCTGATCAAGATCGTGTTGCTCGGGTTGACCGTGGCCATCGCGGTCTGGGCCGCTTTCCCCCTGGCCGAGAACCGGGCGTGGACGGGCCTGGCCGTTCTGACCGCCACCACGGCCGGCCTGCTCTACCTGTATCTGACCCCGCGCCACATTCCGCTGAAATACCTGGCCCCGGGCACGATCCTGCTCATCCTGTTCCAGGTGTTCCCGGTGCTCTACACGGCGAGCACGGCCTTCACCAACTTCGGCGACGGCCATCGGGGCAGCAAGGACGAGGCCGTCGTGGCCATCCAGGCCGCTTCGGTCACCCAGGTGCCGGGTTCCCAGCAGTACGCCCTGACGGTCGCGACGACCGGCGACCCGGCCACCGGGCCCCTGGTCTTCCTCATCACCGACCCGGCCACCCGCCAGGTCTCGGCCGGCGACGCCGACGGTCTGAAGGCCGTTCCCGGCGGCGACGTCACCGTGGGCAGCACCGGCCGGGTCACCTCCGCGAGCGGCTACACGGTGCTCACCGCCGGCCAGGCCGGTCTACGCAGCGCCGAGATCACCGCGCTGGCCGTCCCCACGCCGGGCGGCGCGATCCGCTCGTCGGGACTGTCCCGGGCGTACGAGGGAAGGGCCGGCCGAACCTACGACGGGGGCTGCGACTGCATCCGGGACACCACGACCGGCCGGACCTGGACAGCGGACGAAAGCGCCGGCGCCTTTGTGGACGCCGGCGGTGAACGCCTGGCCCAGGGGTGGAAGGTGACGATCGGCTTCGGCAACTTCACGAGAGTGCTCACCGACCCGGCCATCGCCGGGCCCTTCCTTCGTACGCTGGTGTGGAACTTCGGTTTTGCCATCGCCTCCACCGGCGGCACCTTCGTGCTGGGGCTGCTGCTCGCGATGGCGTTGCACTCGCCGCGTGTGCAGGGCCGCACCGCCTATCGGGTGCTGCTGGTGTTGCCGTACGCCATGCCGTCGTTCGCCATGCTGCTGGTCTGGCGGGACATGTTCAACACCGACTTCGGCCTGATCAACAACCTGTTCGGCAGCGACGTCGACTGGTTCGGGGGCAGCGCCTCGGCCCGGCTCGCGGTGATCCTCGTGCAGCTCTGGCTCGGTTATCCGTACATGTTCCTGGTCGCCACCGGCGCCCTCCAGGCCATTCCGCGCGAGCTCGCCGAGGCATCGCGGATCGACGGCGCGAGCGCGTGGGGCGGCTTCCGCCGGATCACCCTGCCGCTGCTGATGGTCGCGCTGACCCCGCTGCTGATCTCGTCGTTCGCGTTCAACTTCAACAACTTCAACGCGATCTACCTGACCACCGAGGGCGCGCCCTTCCCGGCCGACAATCCGGCCAACGGCGCCACCGACCTGCTGATCACCTACACCTACCGGATCGCCTTCGGCGGCGGGGGAGCGCAGTACGGCTACGCGGCTGCCATCTCCATCTTCATCTTCCTGATCGTGGCGGTCGTGTCCGCGATCAGCTTCCGGCGCACCCGTCACCTCGAGGAGGTCCACTCATGACGCGTTGGATCCAGCAGGTCGGGTGGCGACATCTGGTCGGGGTGCTCGTGCTGGCGTTCGCGATGGTGCCGATCGTCTTCGTCGTCTCGGCCGCCTTCAACCCGCTCGGCACGTTGTCGTCGAGCGAGCTGGTACCGACCGGCGCGTCGCTCGCCAACTTCACCGGCCTGTTCTCCGGCACCGGGTTCGGCCGCTGGTTCCTCAACTCGATCGTCATCGCGTCGGTGTCGTCGATCGCCTCGGTCTTCATCTCGGCCCTGGCCGCGTACGCCTTCAGCCGCCGCCGCTTCCGGGGCCGGCGCGTGGGCCTGCTGTCGGTGCTGCTGATCCAGATGTTCCCGCAGTTCCTGGCGATCGTCGCCATCTTCCTGATCTTCTCGACGGTGACCGACCGGTGGCCGGCCATCGGCTTCAACACGTCGTCGGGCCTGATCCTGCTCTATCTGGGCGGCGCCCTGGGCGTGAACACGTGGCTGATGAAGGGCTTCTTCGACACGCTGCCCCGCGAGCTGGACGAGTCGGCCACAATGGACGGCGCGTCGCACGCGCAGGTCTTCTTCCGCATCCTGCTGCCGCTGGTGGCGCCGATCCTCGCGGTCACCGCGCTGCTGGCGTTCATCGGCACCATCAACGAGTTCCTCATCGCCAACGTGTTCCTGACCGACGCCGGCGCCAAGACGCTGCCGGTGGGCCTGTACGGGCTGGTGGCCGGCGAGCGCAACGCCAACTTCGGCATGTTCTGCGCCGGCACGCTGCTCACCGCGATCCCCACCGTGCTGGTCTTCCAGCTGTTGCAGCGCTACATCACCGACGGGCTGACGGCCGGGGCGGTGAAGGGATGATCCGGCGCCCGCACCACGACGGCAGCGAGCTCTACGTCAGCGATCCCGCCCCGGATCTCGGCGACACGGTGAGCGTCTTCGTCCGGGTGCCGCGGGGTACCGGTGTGTCGCGCGTGCACATGCGCTGGGTGCGCGACGGCGAGCCGGTCTTCACGTCGCTCCGGGTGGATCGCCGCGAGGGCGGCGACACGTGGTGGCGCGGTGATCTCGAGGCGCACAACCCGGTCACCCGCTACCGCTTCCTGCTCGGCACCACGAGCGGGGTGCGCTGGCTGACGGCGTTCGGGCTCACCGCGTACGACGTGCCCGACAGCACCGACTTCCAGCTGGTGGCCTACCCGGCCGCCCCGGCCTGGGCCCGCGACGCCGTGGTCTATCAGATCTTCCCCGACCGGTACGCCCGGTCGCCCGGCGCGGACGTGCGGGAGACCCCGGACTGGGCAGTGCGGGCGGCGTCCTGGGACGAGCCGGTGGCTCCCGGCCCGGACGCCACCCGCGTGGTCTACGGCGGCGACCTGGACGGCGTCGCGCGCCGGCTCGACCACGTGACCGCGCTCGGCGCCGACACCGTCTATCTGACCCCGTTCTTCCCGGCACGCTCCAATCACCGCTACGACGCGGCCGGTTTCGACCGGGTCGACCCGCTGCTCGGCGGCGACCGCGCCCTCGAACGGCTCGCGTCGGCCGCCCGCGACCGCGGCCTGCGGCTGATCGGCGACCTCACCACCAACCACACCGGCGACGCGCATCCGTGGTTCGCCGACCGGCCCGACTTCTACTACTCCAAGCCGGACGGCGGTCACGTCGCCTGGCTCGACGTGCCCTCGCTGCCCAAGCTGAACTGGTCGAGCCACGAGCTGCGGCGGGAGTTCCGGTCCATCGTCCAGCGGTGGCTGGCCGAGCCGTACGGGTTGTCGGGCTGGCGGATCGACGTGGCGAACATGACGGCCCGGTTCGGCGCCGGCGACTGGAACCACGAGGTGGCCGCGTGGCTGTGCCGGGCCGTGCGGGAAGCCCGGCCGGACGGGTTGCTGATCGCCGAGCACGGCCACGACGCGACCGGCGACCTCGACCGGGACGGCTGGCACGGCACGATGAACTACGCCGGCTTCACCCGTCCGGTGTGGTGCTGGCTGCGCGCCGGCACGGTGCCGTTCGACGGCTTCCTGGGCCGCCCCGAGGACCTGCCGCTGCTGGGCGCCGAGGCTCTGATGGCAACCATGTCGGCGTTCGCGTCGCAGATGTCGTGGCGCTCGTGGCAGGCGTCGTGGCAGCTGCTCGGCTCGCACGACACGGCCCGGATCCGTACGGTCGTCGGCGGCGCGGAGCGGCAGCACGTCGCCGCCGGGTTGTTGTTCACGCTGCCGGGCACGCCGATGGTCTTCGCCGGCGACGAGCTCGGGCTCACCGGCGGCGGCAACGAGTCGGCCCGCGTGCCGATGCCCTGGAACCGCCCCGACACCTGGGACACCACCACGCTGGGCCGTTACCGCGAGCTCATCGCGCTCCGCCGATCGGCGCCCGCACTGCGCCGGGGCGGGCTGCGCTGGGTGCACGCCGACGGCGACTGCCTGGTCTTCCTGCGCGAGAGCGCCGAACAGAGCGTGCTCGTGCTGGCTTCCCGCGCGGCCGGACAGATCCGGCTCATCGGCCTCCCGGCCGACGCGATCCTGGAGAACCTTTACGGCGGCGCGCCGCCGCTGCACATTGAAACCGATGGTTCCACCGTCATCGATGGATACGGCCCGGCCGTTCAGGTCTGGGCTCTCCCCTAGAAAGGGACATTGTGGTCTCTCGAAGGCTCCTGGCCGCCGCGGTGGCTCTCACGCTGCCCTTCCTGACAGCCGTCCCGGCGCAAGCCGCCACCCCCAAGGCGCCGTCCGACGCCGTCATCGCCCAGTGGGGCACCGACGCGCCCGCCGGCAACGAGCAGTTCTATTTCGTGCTGCCCGACCGCTTCGCCAACGGCAACCGGGCCAACGACAAGGGCGGCCGCACCGGCGACCGGCTCAGCACCGGCCTCGACCCGGCCGACAAGGGCTTCTATCACGGCGGTGATCTGGCCGGCCTGATCGACAAGCTGGACTACATCGAGGGGCTGGGCACCACCGCGATCTGGCTGGCCCCGGTCTTCAAGAACCGGCCCGTGCAGGGCAGCGGCGACGACATCTCGGCCGGCTACCACGGCTACTGGATCACCGACTTCACCCAGGTCGACCCGCACTTCGGCACGAACGACGAGCTGCGCCGCCTGGTCCGGCTCGCCCACCAGCGCGGCCTCAAGGTGTATCTCGACATCATCGCCAACCACACCGCCGACGTCATCCGCTACGCCGAGAACGCGTACGACTACATCGACAAGGCGACGAGCCCGTACGAGGACGCGCAGGGCCGCCCGTTCGACGACCGCAGGGGCGACTTCCCCCCGGTGTCGACGGCCTCGTTCCCGTACACCCCGGTCTTCCCGGCCGCGGCCGACAGAACCGTGAAGAAGCCCGCGTGGCTGAACGACCCGACGATGTATCACAACCGGGGCAACTCCACGTTCGCCGGCGAGAACAGCGAGTACGGCGACTTCTTCGGCCTCGACGACCTGTGGACCGAGCGCCCGGAGGTCGTCCGCGGGCTCACCGACATCTATGCGTACTGGATCGCCGAGACCGGCATCGACGGCTACCGTCTCGACACCGTCAAGCACGTCGACCTCGACTTCTGGCCGCAGTTCAGCGCCGGCATCGAGAGGGCGGCGAAGCGCGCGGGCAAGCCGGACTTCTTCATGTTCGGCGAGGTCTACAGCGCCGATCAGGAGGTCCAGAGCACGTACGTACGCCGGGGCGGCCTGCCCGCCACGCTCGACTTCTCGTTCCAGGAGGCGGCCAAGGGCTTCGTGGCCGGCAACGGCTCGGCGCGGGCGCTGGCCGATCTGTACGCCAAGGACGACCTCTACACCGCCCGCGACACGAATGCCGGCCGCCTGCCCACCTTCCTGGGCAACCACGACATGGGCCGGATCGGCTCGTTCCTCGCTCCCGGCGCCGACGCCCTCCGTCGTGACCAGCTCGCCCACGAGCTGATGTTCCTCACCCGGGGGCAGCCGGTCGTCTATTCCGGCGACGAGCAGGGCTTCACCGGGCCGGGCGGCGACAAGGACGCCCGCCAGGATTTGTTCGCGTCGAAGACCGCCGACTACCTCGACGACGACCTGATCGGCACCGACCGCACCCACGCGGTCGACAACTACAACACCGCGCACCCGATCTACCGGACGATCGCCTCGCTCGGCGCGCTGCGGAAGGCGCATCCGGCGCTGCGCGGCGGCACCCAGGTCACCCGGCACGCAGCCGACGGGCCCGGAGTCTTCGCGGCCTCCCGCATCGATTCCGCCCAGCGTGTCGAGTACGTGGTGGCGGCGAACAGCGCGACCACTCCGCAAACCGTCACCATCGACACCTGGTCGCCGGGCGCCACCTTCGCCGGCATCTACGGCACGACCGCTTCGATGAAGGCGGACAGCAAGCTGACCTTCACGGTGCCGCCGCTGTCGGCCGTCGCGTTCAAGGCGGACAAGGCCATCCAGCGTGATGGGGCCGCGCCGACCGTCACGTTCACGTCGCCCGACGCGGACACCGTGGCCACCCGCACGAAACTGGTCGCCGACACCACCGGCGATCCGCTTTCCACGGTCACCTTCGCGGCGCAGATCGGCGACGAGCCGTGGCGGCTGGTCGGCACGGGCCGGTCGGCCTACCACGACCTCACCGGCCTGGCCGGCGGCACGACCGTGCGCTACAAGGCGGTGGTGAAGGACAGCAGGGGGCGCCTCGCGTCCACGGCCACCACGATCAGGGTGGGCACACCGGTCACGACCACCAGCCCGGACTACGCCGTGGTGCACTATCAGCGGCCGGCCGGTGGCTACGAGGACCACGGGCTCTACGTCTTCGGCGACGTCGACCCGTCGATGACGACGACCTGGCCGGCCGGGCAGCCGTTCGCCGGTGAGGACGCGTACGGGCGGTTCGCGTACGTGAAACTCAAGCCCGGCGCCAAGAACGTGGGCTTCATTGTGGTGGGAAAGGACGGGGTCAAGGACGTCGAGGCCGACCGCTCCTTCGATCCGTCGCAGAACGGGGAGATCTGGCTCAGGCAGGGCGACGCCACGATCACGACGACACCGCCCGCGGTGACGCAGGACCCGGACAAGGCAGTCATCCACTACCGGCGGGCCGACGGCGACTATTCCGGCTGGGGGCTGCACGTCTGGGACGGCGCGGCTGATCCGACCGACTGGGCCTCGCCGCTCGCGCCCGCCCGCACCGACGGGTTCGGCGCCGTCTTCGAGGTGCCGCTCGCGGCCGGCGCGACCGCGCTGAACTACATCCTCCACAAGGGAGACGAGAAGGACCTGCCGGACGATCAGCGGCTCACGTTCGCCGAGGGCGGGCGCGAGATCTGGCTGCTGGCCGGGACCTCACCGCGCCTGGCGCCGGTCGTCAGAAGAGCCGGATCGGACGGCGTCGTCGACCTCACGAAGTCGTCGGCCGTGTGGCTCGACCGGGGCACGATCGCCTGGCTACCGGGCGGATCCACCGACGGCAAGGTCTACGACCTGGTCTACGCGCCGGGCGGCGGGATCGACACCTCGGTCTCGGGCGAATTCAGGAGCGTCCGGCTCTCGGCCGGTGACGGGCTCACCGACGCGCAGCGCACCCGATTCCCGCATCTGTGGCAGTACAACGCTTTCCACTTGCCGAGGGGCGTCAACGCCAAGGAGATCCTCCGCGGCCAGGTCGTCGTCACCGAGCGCGACGCGGCCGGTCGACTTCTGGCCGCGACCGGTGTGCAGATCGCCGGCGTGATCGACGACCTGTACGCGGCGGCGGCCGCCGCCGCCAGGCTGGGACCGGTCGGCACCACGCTCTCGGTGTGGGCGCCCACCGCTCAGAAGGTCGAGCTGCAGCTTTCCTCCGGGCCGGCCGTCGCGATGAGCCGCGACGACCGCACCGGCATCTGGTCCGTCCGCGGCCCCGCGTCGTGGAAGGGCAAGTACTACCGGTACCGCGTCACAGCGTGGCAGCCGGCGGTGAACCGCATCGTCACGGCCGCGGTCACCGACCCGTACAGCCTGGGCCTCTCGACCGATTCGAAGCAGAGCCGGATCGTCGACCTGGCCGACCCGGCGCTCGCGCCCTCCGGCTGGACGGACCTGCGGAAGCCGCCCGCGGTGCCCTCGGCCAAAATCCAGATCTCCGAGCTGTCGGTGCGGGACTTCTCGATCGCCGACCCCACGGTCCCGTCCGCGCAGCGCGGCACGTACTCCGCGTTCGCCGCGAACGGCGCCGGCATGAAGCACCTGAAGGCGCTGGCCGGCGCGGGCACCACCCATCTGCACCTGCTGCCGGTGTTCGATTTCGCGACGATCCCCGAGAAGCGCGCCGATCAGAAGCAGCCGCCGTGCGATCTGGCCGCCCTGCCGCCCGACAGCGAGGAACAGCAGAAGTGCGTGGCCGCGGTGGCCGCCACCGACGGCTACAACTGGGGCTACGATCCGCTGCACTACACGGTTCCCGAGGGCGGTTACGCGGTCGATCCCGATGCGCGGACGAAGGAGTTCCGGCAGATGGTCGCCGGGGTCAACCGGGCCGGGCTGCGCGTGGTGATGGACGTGGTCTACAACCACACGTCGGCCGCCGGGGCAGACCCGAACTCGGTGCTCGACCAGATCGTGCCCGGTTACTACCAGCGGCTGCTCGCCGACGGCACGGTCGCCAACTCGACGTGCTGCGCCAACACGGCGACCGAGAACGCGATGATGGGCAAGCTGGTCGTCGACTCGATCGTCACCTGGGCCAAGGCCTACAAGGTGGACGGCTTCCGCTTCGACCTGATGGGTCACCACCCGAAGGCCAACATCCTGGCCGTACGGGCGGCGCTCGACCGGCTCACCCTGGCGCGCGACGGAGTCGACGGCAGGAGCATCAACCTGTACGGCGAGGGGTGGGACTTCGGCGAGGTGGCCGGGGACGCCCGCTTCGAACAGGCCACGCAGGCCAACATGGCCGGGACCGGGATCGCCACCTTCAACGACCGGCTGCGCGACGCCGTGCGCGGTGGTGGGCCGTTCGACGAGAACCCGCGGGTCCAGGGCTTCGCGACCGGTCTGCTCAGCGCGCCCAACGGGGACGCGGTGAACGGCGACGCGGCGGCGCAGAAGGCGCGGCTGCTGCACTACCAGGACCTGATCAAGGTCGGGCTGAGCGGCAACCTCGCGTCGTACCGGTTCGTGGCGTCCTCCGGGGCGACGGTGACCGGTGCGCAGATCGACTACAACGGCTCACCGGCCGGCTACACCGCGGCGCCGGGCGAGGCGATCACCTATGTCGACGCCCATGACAACGAGATTCTGTACGACGCCATGGCGTTCAAGCTGCCCGCGTCGTTGCCGGCGCTCGATCGGGCGCGGGCACAGTCGGTCGCTCTGGCCACGACCGCCCTCGGGCAGGGCGCCGGATTCGTCGCCACCGGCTCCGAGCGTCTGCGGTCGAAGTCGTTGGATCGCAACTCGTACAACTCGGGGGACTGGTTCAACGAGATCACGTGGGACTGTTCGAAGGGGAACGGCTTCGGTCGCGGGCTGCCACCCGCTGCCGACAACGCGGACAAGTGGGTCTTCGCGCGGCCGCTGCTGGCCGGCCCCGCGCTCGTGCCCTCGTGTGCGGCGATCGCGTTGTCCGACGCCCGCTACCGGGAACTGCTGAAGATCCGGGGCTCGTCGCCGGTCTTCGGCCTGCCGACCGCCGCCGAGGTGCAGAAGAGGATGTCGTTCCCGCTGTCCGGAACGGCCGAGACCCCGGGGGTCGTCACGATGACCCTGGACGGACGGGGAATCGACCGGACCTGGAGATCGGTGACGGTGGTCTTCAACGGCACCTCGGCGGCCACCACCCAGACCGTCCCGGCCCTGGCCGGCAAGGTGGTCACCCTGCACCCGGTGCAGCGGAACTCCGCCGACCCGGTGGTGCGCACGGCCTCGTACGCGAAGGGGACCGGCGCCCTCACCGTGCCCGCCCGTACCACCGCGGTGTTCGTCGAGAAATGAGGAAAGCGGTTTTGTGCCGGCGTGGGCGTTCCACCCACGTCGGCCGGGGGTAACGCTGCGGGTATGGAACAGCTGCAGTGGCTCGCCGTGGTGAGGCACGGCCAGAGCACCGGAAACGTCACCGCCCAGGACGCCGAGACGGCAGGGATCGAGGAGATCGACATCCCGGAACGGGACGCCGACGTGCCGCTCTCGGACCTCGGACGCGAACAGGCCAAGGCGGTCGGCGCCGTCCTGGCCGAGGCCTCCCCACAGGTCGTCGTCGTGTCGCCCTACCTGCGTACCCGGCAGACCGCCGAGCTCGCGCTGGCCGGCCTGGACGTGCCGATGGTCGTCGACGAGCGACTCCGCGACCGCGAGCTCGGCGTCCTCGACCTGCTTACCGCCTACGGCGTGCAGCAGCGGCTGCCCGGCGAGGCAGCCCGGCGCGCCCGGCACGGCAAGTTCTACTACCGCCCGCCGGGCGGCGAGTCGTGGGCCGACGTGCTGCTGCGGCTGCGGGCGTTGCTGCGCGAGCTGCGCGAGGACCACCCCGGCGGCCGGGTGGTGCTGGTGGCCCACGAGGCGGTCGTGTTACTCGTCCGCTACCTCGCCGAGGGACTGAGCGAGGCCGAGCTGATGGAGATCGCCCACCGGACGACGGTGGCGAACTGTTCGATCAGCAGCTGGCGACGCGAGGACGGCGAGCTGCGGCCCGAGCTGTTCAACTCCGTCGACCATCTGCACGCCGAGGGCACGGCGCCGACCAGGCAGGAGGATGTCGATGACGAGCCGGTCCGATGAACGGGTCATCACCCTGCGGGTGTTGCGCGACTGGCCGCTGCCCGACCCCGAGGGCAGTAAGGAGGCCCGGGGCACGGTGCTTGTCGTGGGCGGCTCCGAGTTCACGCCGGGCGCGGTCTTGCTGGCCGGTGAGGCCGCGTTGCGCGCCGGTGCGGGCCGGCTGCAGCTGGCAGTGGCCGAGGAGACGGCGGTGCAGTTGAGCATCGCGGTGCCGGAGGCCAAGGTGATTGGCCTGGCCCAGGCCGACAAGCTGCTGGAGCTGGCCGGGCAGGCGGACGTGATCGCGCTCGGCCCCGGCCTCGACGACATCGAGGAGACCGCCGAGCTCATGCGCGGCGTGCTCGGCGCGGCCCGGCCCGAGACGGGCGTGGTGCTCGACGCGTACGCCCTGGGCGCCCTGAGCAAGCAGCCCAGCCTGCTGCGGCTGCCCCGGGCGGTGCTCACGCCGAACGTGGTCGAGGCGGAACATCTGCTGGGCCGTGATCCGGGTGACGACCTGGCGGCGGCCGCGGCCGAGCTGGCCGACAAGTACCGCGCGGTCGTGTCGCTCTACGGCCACATCGCCACACCCGACGGTCAGGCCTGGGTCGAGGAGAGCGGCGACGCCGGCCTCGGCACCTCGGGCAGCGGCGACGCCCGGGCCGGGATCGTCGCCGGCCTCCTGGCCCGTGGGGCCGACCCGGCCCAGGCCGCCTGCTGGGGCGCTTACGTGCACGCGGTGAGCGGCCAGCGTCTGACGCCCCGGCACGGCCGCACCGGTTTCCTGGCCCGCGAGTTGGTGGACGAGGTGGCCCGCACGATTGCGACGGTCTGAGCCGGGTACGCGGTGTAGTACCCCCGACACGGAAAGGAAGATCCGCATGACCACCGCACGCGAGATCATGACCCCCGACGCGACCTGTGTGGGTGAGAAGGAAAGCCTGGCCGACGCCGCGCGCAAGATGGCCGAGCTGGGAGTCGGCTCGCTGCCCATCTGCGGCGAGGACAACCGGCTCAAGGGCATGCTGACCGACCGCGACATCGTCGTGAAGGCCCTCGCCCAGGGCCGCGACCCGTCGTCGTGCACCGTCGGCGAGTTCGCTCAGGGCAAGCCGGTCACGATCGGCGCCGACGACGACACCACCGAGATCCTGCGGACGATGTCCGAGCACAAGGTGCGCCGCCTGCCGGTGATCGACGGCCACCAGCTGGTCGGCATCGTGGCGGTCGCCGACGTGGCCCGCGCCCTGCCCGACCGTCCGGTCGGCGACCTCATCGACGCGATCAGCGAGTGACGCCCGTCCGCTGACCCTTCTCGAAGAACGGCGTCGTCCCGTCCGGGGGGCGGCGCCGTTCGCTGCGTCACAATGGGCGATCGGAGATCGCGGGAGTGGATCAGGAGGCGTAGTGTACGAAACAGTTTCGTTTCGCAGAGCAGACACGACGGGGGGCCACCATGGCTGAGCAGGCGCGATCCGCCTCGCCGGCCGCGCGTGGCCGTCGGCTCGACAGCGACCGTGAACAGGCGATCCTGCGCGCGGCCTACGAGTTGCTCGGCGAGACGGGCTACCAGGGACTCCGGGTGGACG
Source organism: Paractinoplanes polyasparticus (assembly GCF_019710575.1). Lineage (GTDB taxonomy): Bacteria > Actinomycetota > Actinomycetes > Mycobacteriales > Micromonosporaceae > Actinoplanes > Actinoplanes polyasparticus. The sequence continues at coordinate 186,579 of NZ_JAHWFK010000023.1, forward strand.
CGGTGGCCGCCCGGGCACAGGCGAGCAAGGCGACCCTCTATCGGCACTGGCCCACCAAGGCCGAGCTGGTCACCGACGCCGTCCGCACATGCAAGGCCGCCGACGCGCCCCCGCCGGACACGGGGACGCTCCGTGGCGACCTGCGCGCCTGGTTCTGTGACATCGCCACGATGATCGGCAGCGAGGAAGGTCCGCTCCTCGCCGGCCTGTTCATGGCGTTGCACACCGACCCCGAGCTCGCGGCGCAGCTGCGCCAGATGCGCGAGTCCAAGATCCCGCTCGCGGAGGCCATCTGCGCGCGGGCCGTGGCTCGCGGTGAGCTCCGCCCCGGCTACGACGTCGGGCTGATCGACGAGATCGTCCCGGCCCTGGTCTTCATGCGCCGGTTCGCCCTGGGCGAGCCGCTCGACCATGCCTTCCTCGACCATCTCGTCGACGACATCGTCCTGCCCCTGCTGACCCGCGACTAAAACCCGCTTCCGTTCCTTTCCGCACCCGCGTCCGAAGACCCGGGTGGATCTCCGCATGCCCTTGAGGGGGACGTTTCATGTCCATCACGACTTCCGACGCCGCGACACCGCCGGATATATCGCCTAAACCACGAAACCGGTGGTTGGCGTTGTCCGTCATCGCGGTGGCCCAGCTGCTGATCGTGCTCGACGCCACGATCGTCAACATCGCCCTGCCCACCGCCCAGGTCGCGCTGAACATCAGCGACGCCGACCGGCAGTGGATGATCACCGCGTACACGCTGGCGTTCGGCGGCCTGCTGCTGCTCGGCGGTCGCATCGCCGACTTCACCGGTCGCAAGCGGGCGTTCATCATCGGCCTCCTCGGTTTCGCCGGCGCGTCCGCGCTGGGCGGCCTGGCCACCAATGCCGAGACGCTGTTCGCGGCCCGCGCGCTGCAGGGCGCCTTCGGCGCGCTCATGGCGCCGGCGGCCCTGTCGCTTCTCACGGTCACCTTCACCGACGCCAAGGAGCGGGCTCGGGCCTTCGGCGTGTACGGGGCGATCGCGGGCGGTGGCGGTGCTGTCGGCCTGCTCCTCGGCGGCGTCCTGACCGAGTACGCGTCCTGGCGCTGGACCCTGCTGGTCAGCACCCCCATCGCGATCGTCGCCGCGGTGGCGGCCGCCCGGTTCGTCGGCGAGAGCCGCGCCGAGGGCAACACCCGCTACGACCTGCCCGGTGCGCTGACCTCCACCGCCGGGCTCGTCGCTCTGGTGTACGGCTTCACGAAGGCCAGCGAGGACGGCTGGGGCTCCGCCGTGACGATCGGCTGGCTCGTCGCGGCCGTGCTGCTGCTGGTCGGGTTCGTCGTCATCGAGCTGCGCAGCTCGCACCCGCTGCTGCCGATGCGCGTCATCCTCGACCGTAACCGCGGCGGCGCGTACCTGGCGGCGCTGTTGATCGGCTCCGGTCTGTTCGGCGTGTTCCTGTTCCTGACGTTCTACCTGCAGCTGACCCTGGGCTACTCGGCCCTGATGACCGGTGTGGCGTTCCTGCCCTTCACGTTCGGCATCATCGCCGGCGCCGGCGTGGCCGCCCAGCTGCAGACTCGCCTCGGCCCGCGCGTCCTGATGTTCAGCGGCCTGCTGGCTTCGGCGATCGGCATGGTCCTGCTGACCCGCATCGGCATTGACACCAGCTTCTGGAGCCATGTCCTGCCCGGCCTGGTGATCGTCAGCTTCGGTATGGGCGTCACGTTCGGCCCCATGTCCAACACGGCCCTGCTGGGCGTGGCCGACCACGACGCCGGCGTGGCCAGCGCCCTGATCAACACCACCCAGCAGATCGGCGGCTCGCTGGGCACGGCCCTGCTGAACACCATCTTCACCTCGGCCGTGGCCGGTTACATCGCCGACCACCGGTCGGAGATCACCAACCCCGACCAGCTGCCCGCCCTGCAGGCGACGGCCACAGTGCACAGCTACACGATCGCCTTCTGGGTGAGTGCGGGTCTGATCGGCCTGGCCGCACTGATCTCGGTGGTCCTGGTCCGCGCCAACCGCGACCAGGTCTCCTCGAACACCGGAGCCCCCGTAGCGATGTGATCGCGCATCCCCCGGTCGCGGCGGCCGCGTCGCCGCGACCGGGGGATCACAACCTCAGCGCCCGCAGGACTCGCTCATGGGACACGGCAATCTTCGTGTGCCCGCCGAAGCCCGTGGTCGTGGTGGCCATGAACAGTGAGTTGAGCAGCGCCTCCTCGACCGCCTCGAGCACCGCCGCGAAGGCCGGTTCCAGCTCGGCCTCGGGCAGCAGCGGCCCGTCCGGCGCGGCGGTGCTGAAGGCGATCGCGTAGTCGCCACTACCACCGGCGAATTCCGCCCCCACCCGGCCCATGGCGAAGACCGCCCGGCGAGCCAGCCGGGACAACTGCCGCGCGTCGAAGCGGCCGTCGGTGGCCACGACGATGACGCACGAGTTGCCGATCTGCTCGGCCGGCCGGCCCGGGAACGGCACGCCGAGCACGCGGAGAACTCCGGAGAAGTTCGACTGTACGAGTACGCCCACCGTGACGGCGCCTTTTCTCGACGCCGTCCCGATACCACCCTTGAAGCCCAGCGCCCCGGTGCCGGTGCCCGCGCCGACCGACCCCTCAGCGGGCAGACCGGCCGAAGCCGTTTCGAGCGCGGCGTACACGTGCTCGGCGGTGATCGGGCGCGCCCGGATGTCCGACAGGTAGCCGTCGTTCGTCTCCGCGACGATCGGGTTGAGCGACTGCACGGACTCCCACCCCGGCCGCCCCAGCATGTGGCTGACCAGAGCATCGGCCACCCGGAACGTCGACAGGGTGGCGGTCAGCAGCACCGGCGTCTCGATCTCGCCCAGTTCGGCCAGTTGCGTCGAGCCGACCATCTTGCCGTGCCCGTTCCCCACGAACAGCCCCGCCGGCAGGGCCCGCCGGTGGTCGAGCTGATCGGGCACGATCGCCGTCACGCCGGTACGGATGTCGTCCCCCTCGACGAGGGTCGTGTGCCCGACCCGGACCCCGGCCACGTCGGTGATGGCGTTCAACGGCCCGGTCTCGCGGGAGCCGACCACGATGCCGAGCTCTCGTGCCCGCCGCGGCACCTGCGTCGCCCGTTCCATCACGGCAGGCTAGGGCGCATCTGGTGGATCACGTGGGAGCGAGGCGACGTCAGGCGCGGCTGGGCCACGCCGCAGCCCCGCGTGATCCACCAGATGCGCCCTGGTGGTTCACCCCCTGGGTGGCGTCGCGGCGGAGGCCGTCGAGGAAGACGGCGAGGATGCGCTCGTTGTGTTCGGGCGGCAGGCCGGGCACGGGCCGGCACAGCTGGGTGATGGCGTGCAGCAGGTCTTCGGCGCTGAGGTCGGCGCGGACCGTGCCGGCGGCCACCGCGGCGTCGAGCAGGCCGGCCAGGGCGGGGCCGAGCCGCTCGAGGAAGTAGGCGGGCAGGCCCTCGAACGCCGGGTCGCCCGAGTGCAGGGCCGAGGCCAGGCCGCGCTTGGTGGCCAGCAGGTCGGCGAAGCGCCGGATCCAGGCGGTGAGCGCCTCGGCCGGCTCGTGGGCGGCGCTCAGGGCGGGGGCCGCGTCGGCGACGGCGTCGATGTTGCTCTCGACGACGGCCTTGACCAGGTGGGCCCGCTGCGGGAAATGCCTGTACATCGTGCCGACGCCGACCCCGGCGCGGTCGGTGATCTCTTTGGCCGGCGCGTCCACCCCCGAGGTGGCGAAGACCGCGCGAGCGGCGTCGAGCAGCGCGTCGACGTTGCGGCGGGCGTCGGCCCGGCGGCGCGGCGCCTGGTCCTGAGACAACGGCGATCCCTCCCTAGCGAAACGGAAAAGCTTTCCGTATAGTTCCGGAAAGAGTTTCCGCTTAACACTCTAGGGCAGGAGTCCGCCATGCACCACCGCACTCTCGGCCGCACCGGCATCCAGGTCAGCCCCTACGCGCTGGGCACACTGATGTTCGCCTCCCCGATGGGCAACACCGGTGAGGAATCGGCCCGCATCCTGCACCGGGCGCTCGACGCCGGCATCAACTTCGTCGACACCGCCGACGCCTACGCCGACTCCGAAGAGGTCGTCGGCCGGGCCTTGGTGGGCCGGCGCGACGAGGTCGTGCTGGCCACCAAGTTCGGCCGCCCGACGGGGCCCGGCGCCAACCAGCAGGGCGCGTCCCGGCGCTGGATAGTCTCCGCCGTCGAGGCCTCGCTGCGCCGCTTGCGCACCGACCACATCGATCTCTACCAGCTGCACCGCCCCGACCCGGCCACCGACCTGGAAGAGACGCTGGCCGCGCTGACCGACCTGATCAGCAGCGGCAAGGTGCTCGCGATCGGCGCGTCGGGCACCCCGGCCTCGGCCATCGTCGAGGCCCAGTGGATCGCCGAGCGCCGCGGCCTCGCCCGCTTCCACACCGAGCAGCCGGTCTACTCGCTGCTCAACCGCGGCATCGAGCGCGAGATCCTGCCGACCCTGCAGCATTTCGGCATGGGCGCCCTCGTGTGGGGCCCGCTCGGCCAGGGCCTGCTCACCGGCCGCGTGCGCAAGGACGGCGACAACGACCTGCGTCGCTCGGGCCTGCTCCGCCACGTGACCGACGAGCGCCGGCTCGACGTGGTCGAGCAGCTCATCCCGCTGGCGGCCGAGGCCGGGCTGCCGCTGACCCACCTGGCCATGGCATTCACGATCGCCCACCCGGGGGTCACCAGCGCGCTGATCGGCGTGCGCACCATGGACCACCTGGATGCTCTGCTCGCCGGCCTCGACGTCACCCTGAGCGACGACCTGCTCGACCGGATCGACGAGATCGTCCCGCCCGGCACCGACGTCGGCCTGCTCGACCAGGCCGTTCAGCCGCCTGCGCTGCTCGATGCCGGCCTGCGCCGCCGCCCCTGGGCGACCAGGGCGATCACCGAGCAGAAACCGGCTGCCTGAGGATCGTGCGCCGCTTCTCGGGGGCGACCTTGCGGGCGTCACTCAGATAGATCTCGTGGTGCCGCCCGGTCATCGTCAGGCCGTGGGCGGGAACGAAGTCGTTGTGCAGGCGGGCCAGGGTCTCCGCCTCGTCGTCGAAGGGGCCGACGTGCAGGGTCTGCACGCAGCGCCCCTCGGCAAGCGAGGCCAGGCGCACGTCGGGCAGCCGCTCCGGGGCGCCCTTGGCCGCGACCTGCTCGACGGCATCGGCAAACATCGCCTCGTCGATCCACACCGGCGTCATGATCAGCAGGGTCCAGTCCCATTGCGACTTGTCGCGCGCCGTCGTGAAGGCGTCCATGTCGTCGGCCCACCACAGGCCCTCGAGCGGCATGACGACGTAGTCGCGCTCCAGCTTCTGCTTGCTGGCGAACTTCAGCTTGTAGGCCAGCGGATAGAGCGCCTCGGTCGCCCCGGCGAAGTCCCGGCTGGTGTTGGGGTCGCCGTGCCCGTCGATCATCAGGTACTGCATCTCCGGCACGTCCACGATCTCGAACCGCCCCTTGGGTGCGCGGTAACAGCCGAGCTCCTTCTTGAAATCCGTCTTGAGCACGGTCACCTCCGGGCGAGTTCGGTCGGGCTCGATTCTCGGCCATTCCACCAGGGCGGTGTGTCAGCGGGCTCTGCAGCTTCGAGCACCGCAGCGCATCGCCGGAGCACCGCAGCGCTTCGCGCGGCACCGCGCAGGCGCCAGTGGGCGGTCCGCTTCGAGGCACGGGCACCGTTCGCGAGGCCCTGCTGGAAGCCAGGTCAGCGCGAGTGCAGGTCAATGACGTAGAAGAGCAGCTCGCCACGTTCATCGTTGTCCGTGCGGCCCAGGCGCATACCCAGTCGAGTGACGATGTGGCGCGATGCGATGTTGTGAGGGCGGATGCTGGCCCACACGCGACGCAGGCCGGCAGCCTGGCATTGCTGGAGCACCGCCGCAGCTGCTTCGGTGGCATAGCCGCGGTCCCTGTGCGGAGCGTGGATCATATAGCCGATCTCGGGCTCCTCGAAACCGGTCCGGCCTGTGAGCATTCCGCAGTTGCCGATCATCAGTCCGGTTTCCAGGCAGCGCAGGGCATACCAGCACAGGCCATGGTCGTGCTGCGCTGTCACGCGATTGGCGATCCAGCGCTCGGTCTGCTCGAAGGCGGTGAAGGGTCCCGATCCGATGGTGTGCGTGTCCGGATCGGCGAAGAGGGCGTGCAGCTCGACGGCGTCGTCGGCGGTGAAGGCGTCGAGCTTCAGGCGCGTGGTGCGCAGCGACGGCGACATGGCGGCACGTCGTGTGGAGGACATCGTCACCATGAAACCAACCGGACTGCCTGAGCGCACGTCGATATCGTTGCCGCGTTTGATGATGAGGTCGCGGCTCCAGCACGGTGATGTTGCCGGCGGGCGGGTCGGGCAACGCGTGGACCCTGGAGTCAGCGGGCGAGCGTGCTGCGGGGCGCCGCCGCGTCGTAGGCGATGCCGTCGCGTACGGGCGTGAAGGGGAACCCGGCTGCCTCGACCGCATGGCGTTGCGGCTCGTGGCCGAGCCGGGCCGTGCCGCCGCGGCGGACGACCTCGTGGGCGATGCCGAGCTGCGGCGGGAGGTTGCCGCCGCCGTCGACCGTCACGAACAACGCGCGCATGATGGTGCCCCCCCTCGGAGGCCGAGGGGGGCGATCGTATCGGCGGGTCAGCTGACGCTGTAAGTGTTGCCCGTGCCGGGAATCCTGGCCGGACGGCCCTTGCGTGCCAGCTCGGCCTTGCGGGCGACGTCGACGATGTCGTAGAGCGCGCCCAGGGCGACAGCGACGATGGTCGCCAGCGAGACCCAGCCCTCCAGGTCGACGTCGGCCCCGTCGAAGCCGGTGAAGGCGGGGTTGAAGAACCTGTCGGCGGCCAGCAGATAGATCATGAGCCCGGCGGTGACGACGGACAGCGCCGCGTTGGCGACCGCGACCGGGCGGGTCCACCGGCCGAGGCGGTAGACCCAGACGGCCCAGACACACTTCAGGGCGATCAGGACAATCAGCGCCGGCCACCAGAAGGACCAGTTGGCCGGGTCGAGCAGAGGCTCGTCGGTGAACGTGAACTGCTGGAGCACCAGGGCGGCGATCACCAGGACGGGCCAGACGAGGGTGGCGCCGAAGTCGATCCGGGACAGCGCGCCGGGCTCGTACTTCGGCAGGTCGTCCAGGGTCCAGGCCCGCTTGAGCTCGGCCTGGCCCAGGCCGGTGCGCTCGATGACGGCGAAGACGCCGGTGGTCCAGAACGCCATGTGGACCGAGACGGTGATGGTCGTGGTGACGATCGCGGCGATGACGCTGCCGACCGTCACGTCGTCGTCGAAGAGCTCGACGACGGCCACCGCGACGACGACCAGCGGCAGGACGGTGCTGAACAGCGTGACCATCAGGCGTCGCCACACCCCGTAGAGCTCGGGGCCGATCAGGACGTTGCGTCTGCCGGCATAGCTGTCGGCGAGGCGGTCGGGATCGCCCAGCTCGAGGAGCGTGCGCTCGATCGCGGCCTCGCGGGACTCGCCGGCCTCGACCCGGGCGTCGACCGCGTCGTCGATCGAGGCGCGCAATTCGCGGTCGATGTCGGCGCGCTGCTGCTCCGGCACGCGGCGCAGGGCGGTGTAGACGTAGCGGTCGACGAGGGTGGTGGTCATTTGTCGCTCCCGGGGGTCGAGATGGGGTCGGTGGAGAGGTCGCCGATGGCGTCGTCGAGGCGGGCCCACTCGATGCGCAGGGCCTCGGCAACCGCGTTGCCCTGCTCGGTGGTGGTGTAGAACTTGCGCGGCCGGGCCTCGTCGGTGTTCCACGCGCTGGTGAGCAGGCCCTGCGACTCCAGACGGCGCAGCAGGGGATAGAGCGTGTTGGCCTCGACCTCGAAGCCGGCGTCGCTCAACGTCTCGAGCAGTGAATAGCCGTAGCCCGGTGTGCGCAGCACGGTGAGGCTGGCCACGACCACCGTGCCGCGACGCAGCTCCTGTAAGTGGCTGGCCAGTGTCGCGTCCGTTGTCATGTCCAACACCATACTGTGTCTCACACACTATGGCAACGCACTACACCAACGTGCCCACAAGAATGTTTTGAACGGAGAGAGTCGTCCTATTTGTCCGCGGAGGCGGAGCCGGGCGCGGGGTCGGGCGCGGGGTCGTCGGCAAGGGGGTCGGGCGGGGCGGCGGTCACCGCGTCGGCCGAGCGGGGGATCAGGGCGGCCAAGGCGATCATCACGACGGCCACCAGCAGCATGCCGATGAAGATGCGGTGGACGGCTGTGGTGAGAAGAGCCGGATCGACGGTGTCGCCACCGATGATGGCGTTCGCGATCGCCCCGAACACGGCAGCCCCCAGCGCGCTGCCCAGCGACCGCAGGAAGATGTTGTTCGCGGTCACCACGCCCCGCTCCGACCAGCCCACGCTCGACTGCGCCGCGATCAGCGTCGGCGCCGCCGTCAGGCCCATGCCGAGCCCGATGACCAGGCAGTACGTGCCCACGGCCCACACCGACGACTCCGCGCCGAGCAGCAGCAACAGCGCACAACCCACCGTGACCAGCACCGTGCCGATCAGCGCGGTCGCCCGGAAACCCACCCGCAGGTACACCCGGCCGGCCTGGCTCGCCGTGATCGGCCAGCCCAGCGTGAGCGCGGCCAGCGCGAACCCGGCGACCAGGGGCCCGTACCCGAGGACGTCCTGTACATAGATCGGCACGTACGAGCTGAGCCCGAGCAGGATCGCCCCGACCCCCACCGCGAGTTGCCCGCTGGTAACCAGCAGCCGTCGCCGGAACACCCACAACGGCAGCACCGGCTCGGGCGCTCCGCGTTCGGCGAGCCCGAAGAGCACGAGCAGGAGCAGCCCGCCGCCGAGCGTGATCAGGCTGGCGGGCGAGATCCACGCCCACGCCTGCCCGCCCTCCAGCACGCCCAGGATCACCAGGGTGAGACCGGCCGTGAGCAGCGCCGCCCCGCGGTAGTCGATCGCCGGGTGGTGGCGTTCGGCCCGCTCGTGGAACTTGGTGAAGATCATGCCGCCGGCCAGCAGGCAGAGCGGGATGTTGACCAGAAAGATCCACCGCCAGTCGACGTACTCGCTGAACACGCCGCCCAGGGTGGGCCCGACAACCGACGAGATACCCCAGACGCTGGCCAGGTAGCCCTGCACCTTGGCCCGCTCGCGCACGGTGTAGAGGTCGCCCACGATCGTGATCGTGGTCGGCGCGATCGCCCCGGCGCCCAGTCCCTGCACCACCCGAAAGATGATCAGTGTGAGCATGCTCCAGGCCAGGCCGCACAGCACCGAGCCGACCAGGAACAACCCGATGCCCCAGAGCACGACCGGTTTGCGCCCGAAGAGGTCGTTGAGCTTGCCGTAGATGGGCACCGAGACGGCCTGGGCGAGCAGATAGACCGAGAAGAGCCAGGGGAACTCGGTGAAACCGCCGATGTCCTTGACGATGGAGGGAACCGCGGTCGCGATGATCGTGGAGTCGATCGCGATCAGGGCAGTGGACAGCATCACGGCGGCGAGGACGGGCCCGCGCTCGGACCGAAATCCGACGTTGTTCTCCGGCACCCTGTTGACTTACTCCTGTCGGTGGCGCCGCGCGCGGCGGGACAGCCGGAAGAGTCGGACATCACCCCGGTGCGGTAATGATCCGTTGAACCGGCCCGAGCGGTGACGCGGCCGTCCTAGCCTGGTTTTGTGGCGTGCGTCGTGGTGGCGGAAGACAACCTTGACCATCAGCGGGTGATCGCGGAGGTCGTCCGCCGGCTCGGTCACGAGGTCGTGGTGACCGGGGACGGGCGGGCGGCGCTCAAGGCGATCGCCGAGCACCGCCCGGCGCTGGTCGTGGCCGACGTCGACATGCCGCACCTCGACGGGTTCGAGCTGTGTCACGCCATCCGCCACGACCCGGAGATCGCCGGCACGCCGGTCGTGCTGATCACCGCGTACCTGCTCCCGGGTGACCCGCGGCTGGCCGCGACGGGCGCGCTCGCCGTGATCGGCAAGCCGTTCAGCGTGCCGCAGCTGACGGAGGACCTGCGCACGTACCTGGGCACGGCGTCGCCGCCGGAGGAGCCCAAGCCGATCGGCACGGCCGGCGCCGTGCACCGCGCCGCCTTCGACGCGTTGCTCGACTGCCTGGACGCCGGGGTGGCCGCCTGCGACGTGTCGGGGCACATGGTGCTGGCGAACCGCAAGATGCACGAGTACATCGGCCGCGACGTCGGCGACGTGCCCATCGGTGACGCCACGCACCGGTTCGTCCTGCTGCACCCCGACGGCAGCCCCTTGCGTACGCATGAGCTGGCTCTTTCCCGGGCCCTGGCCGGCGAGAAGGTGGATCAGGCGGAGTTGCTGGCCCACGACGAGGCCGGGCGCCCGCGCTGGTTCGCCGTCAACGCCCGCCCCGTGCGCGACGAGTCCGGCCGGATCACCGGGGCGGTGGCCGCGATGCACGACGTGACCACGCAGCATCGCAACCGGCAGTACCAGCACTGCGAGAACGAGGTGCTCAAGGTCATCGCCGACCATCCGCAGGCGGCCGACGCCACCGACCGCATCCTGGCCGCGATCGGCGTCACGCTGGGCTGGCCGTACCTGCGGTTGTGGCTGGTCGACGAGGTGACCGACCTGCTGCGCCCGGCCGGGGTCTACGCCGACCCGCACTCGCGCCCGCTGCCCGTGCCGGTGAGCATGAGCCGCGGCGACGGCCTGGCCGGGTCGTGCTGGCAACGCGGAGACCTGGTCTGGGTGCCCGACCTGCACGCGGCCGATTCCCCGGTGCTCTCGAGCATCTCGGCCGGCAGCGAGTTCCGGGCGGCGGGCGCGGTCCCGGTCCGCAGCGGTGACCGCATCGTCGGGGTGATGACCTTCTTCGCGTACGACCGGCAGGAGCCCGACCCCGCGCTCGGGGTGCTGCTGACCGGCCTGGCCGGCCTGATCGGCGCGTTCCTCGAACAGCGCCGCAGCGAGGTGCTGGCCCTGCACCTGGCCGCCGCCACCGACGAGTACATCGCCCTGGTCGGCCACGAGCTGCGCACGCCGCTGACCTCGATCGGCGCCTACGTCGACCTGATCGCCGAGTCGAACGACGACGTCACCCTGGGCGAGGTGCGCGAGCTGCTGGACGTGGTGCAGCGCAACAACTCCCGGCTGCGCGACCTGGTCGAGAAGCTGCTGGACCTGGCCGCCCTGGAGTCGGGCCACGCCCAGCTGACCGTCGAGCCGGTCGACCTGACCGAACTGATCGGCGAGTCGGTCGACGCCGCGGAGGCCGAGGCGGCCGCCCGCGGGATCACCGTGCGGGCCGAGCTCCCCGGCGATCTGATCGTCCCGGGCGACCGGCTCCGGCTGCGCCAGATGACCGACGCCCTGCTGAGCAACGCGATCAAGTTCAGCCGCCCGGACTCCACCGTCGCCGTGTCCCTCGGCGACGAGCACGGCGAGTCGGCCATCCTCACCGTGGCCGACAACGGGGCCGGTATCGCCCCGGCCGAGCAGCCACGCCTCTTCCGCCGCCTCTACCGGGCCGGCAACGCGCGCCACACCGGCATTCCCGGCACCGGCCTCGGCCTGGCCCTGTGCCGGGTGGTCGTCGAGCGCCATCACGGCTCGATCACCCTGGCTTCGCACGAGTCCACCGGCACGACGGTCACCGTCCGCCTGCCGCGCGAGGCCGTCTGACCGTAGCCTGCCGTCATGGAGCGTTCGCCCAAAGTCGCCGTGCCGCACGAGGGAACTCGGCGGGCGCTGCGGTCATAAGACAGATGTGAGCCCGCGCCGCCGTCCACTCCCGACCACGCCGACGAGGTGGCTCACCGACTGGACGACGAGCGCGAGCTCGAGCGTGTCACGGCGGCGCTGGAACGGCTGCGACCGCCCGACCGTGACGTTCTCGTGCTCTGCGTCTGGCAGGGCCTGAGCTACGCCGAGGCCACGGGAAGGACATCGAGCAGTGGTCGTCGAAGTGCAGCGACCTTGGCGTGGGCGGCGTGGGCATCGAAGGCGTCCCGTCCCGCCCCGGGGCCGCCGCGAAGCGGGAGGTCCTGATCGACCGCCGGGGCAGTTTCACGCTCTGCGTGGACATCTCGCTGGGCAGCGGCACCGCCACCGATCCGCTGATCGCCCTCTCCGGAGTCAAGCCGGACGCCGGCAACGACCTCAACGGCACGTGGACCACCGTCTACGACAAGCCCTTCACCCGGCCCCGGGGCGGCGACGTGCTGGTGGTGGGCGGCAGCCTGCAGACACCGCCGCCCGGTGGCCCCGAACTGCACCCCTTCCAGGTGTACGGCCTGAGCGGCCCCGCCGTGACCGGCGTCGACGTCGTGCTGACCAACGGCCTGCGCGTCACCGCCAGCCTGCGCGACGGCATCTGGGGCGCCTGGTGGCCCAGCGACAAGGGCGACCCGACGGGCTGCCGGCTGCAGGTCCGCACTGCCGCCGGCCTCGCGACCGTCGATCCGTACGCGAACCGGATCGTCTTCGATTGATCAGCGTTTCAGGGTGAAGGTGAACTCGTCGGAGAGCCTGGCGTTCAACCGGACCGCCGAGACGACCTTTCCCTCGGTGTCCAGCCGTTCGACCGCGGCCCGGGACAGACCGCAGCCTTCGGCGATCAGCCGCACCGGCCGCACCGGGATCGGGGCCGCGAAGCGGACCACGACGTCGAGCACGTCCGGAAGGCCGTCGCCGTCCTTCGATCGGCCGGTGTCGAGGCGCCAGGCGCCGTCCCAGTCGAGAGCGACGCGATTGCGGCGCCGCACGATCGGGTCCTGGAGCACCTGCGCGGCCAGGCCCGGGTCGTTGTGGTGCAGGCGGTCGAGCAGTTCGGGCCGCACCGAGCGCACGGTCACCCGCTCCAGAACGGAGAGCTTCGTGGTCTCTCCGCACCCGGCGCAGAGCGCGAGCAGCCAGGCGTCGATCAGCTTGTGGTTGGCGTTGACCCGGAATTCGCCGCCGGCCCGGAATCGCGCGGACGGGCACGAATGGCATCGGCGGACGACGAGCGGCAGGCGGGTGGGCACGACTGTCCAGTTTTCGAGCACAGAGAAACACCGGTTCCCGTGAGAAATTCGCAGCAAGAAGAAACGCGGCGCGAAAGCGCGACGCGCGAGGGATCAGCGCTGGGAACAGCTCACAGGATGTACAAGGGACCGTCCTTCATCGGCTCAGCCCGCAACATATCGACGCCGGGCGCCGTCCTTCCACAGGTTTACCTGTCGAGGCAGGCATCAGCCGTACGTAAGCACTAAGGTGCCCGGCGTGGATGTCGCCCGCACGTTCCTGACCGAGATCGACGCCCGGCAGCCCGAGGCACTCACCGGGCTCTTCCTGCACGGATCGATCTGCTGGGGCGAGTTCTTCGCCGGCAGCGACGTCGACTTCGTCGGGGTGTGGGCCAAGCCGCCCGACCACACCGCCCTGGCCGAGGCCCACGAGGCGACGAAGGCGAGACACCCCGAGGTGGTGTTCGACGGCTTTCACTGCTCGCCGGACGACCTCGCCGTCTCGGCGTTGACCGTCGGGCGGCGTCCGGCCTTCTTCCGGGGCGAGTTCGACCCCGACGGCAAGGTCGACATCAATCCGGTCACCTGGCACGAGCTGGCCGAGCGGGCCGTGGTGATCCGGGGCGAACTGCCGCCGGTGCACACCGACCGATCCGAGCTGCGCGAGTTCACCCGGAACAACCTCGACACGTACTGGCGGTCGATACTCACGCAGATCGAGCAGGACGGTGCCGTCGCCGAACTCGGCCGGCACGAGCCGTCCGTGCTGTGGGTGGTGCTCGGCGTCGCCCGCCTCCACCACCTGCTGGTCAAGGACGAGCTGACCTCGAAGAGCGGCGCCGGGCGCTACATCGTGGCCGAGCTGGACCCCCGGTGGCGCCGGCTCGGCATCGACGCCCTGCGCATCCGGGAGCGACCGGACGAGCCGACCGCCTATGACGACCCGGCCGAGCGGGGCCAGGAGACGTACGACTTCCTGCGCTGGGCCATCGACGACCGGTCAGGCCAGCGGTAGCCCGGCCGACTGGGTCTCGGTGGGCTGCGGGGCGGCGTGGTGGGTGAGCACGGCCCCGGTCATGAAGGTGCCGCCGACGGCCAGGGCGCCCAGGACGCCCAGGGAGATCTGCTGCTCGAGGTCGCCCTGGTGGGAGTAGTCGGACTCGGTCACGACGGTGGTGCGGTCGTCGACGGTCAGCACGTACTGGCCGTCGCGCAGCTCGGTCTGGCCGTCGAGCCCGGCGAAGGCCACCACCACGGCCAGCCAGAAGGCGAAGAACAGCACACCGGCCAGCATGCTCGCCCAGTGCGGCACGTGCGGCGGCACCCACGAGGTCAGGCTCCACGGGCTGCGGGGCCGGGTCGTGCGGTAGTACCAGCGGTTGCCGATGACGCCGGCGATCACGCCGGGCACGGACAGGGCCGCGGCCACCCCGACCGCCCACGCGGTCGGCGCCAGGCGCACCCCGGCCACCAGGGCGGCGATGAGCACGGCCGACCACAGCAGGCCGGCGGAACACATCGCGCCGCACACCAGCAACCACCGCTGCGGAACCATGTCCGGACGTTATCGGCCCGGCCGCCCGGGTGTGGCCGTTTTCAGCGAGAGCGGGTCACCTCGTAACGCAGCCAGAGCGTGCCGTCGGTCTCGGTGTTCGAGGACAGCAGGCGCAGCCGGGTCGGGAACTCGCCGTCGGCCAGCGCGGGCCCGTCGAACACGCCCGGCCCGTTGCCGCCGATGGCGGCGGGCAGCACGATCAGCTGGATCTCGTCGACCAGGCCGGCCCGCAGCAGCGCGCCGTTCAGCCCGCCGCCGCCCGAGGAGACCACGCAGGTGACCCCCAGCCGCGAGCGCATCCGCCGCAGGGCGGCCCCCAGGTCGACCCGCTGGGTGCCGGCGACCAGATAGCTGATGCCCTCACGCCGCAGATAGGCCAGGTAGGCCGCCGGCGTCGCGTGCGAGACCAGCACCAGCAGATGTTGCCCGCCGGCCTCCTTCATCGTCCACCGCACCCGGCCCCGGCCGTCGACCACCGTGAACCACCGCTCGGCCTCGACCGCCAGGAAGTCGTCGTACACGTCGTCGGAGCCGGCCGGGGGCAGCCCGATCAGCGGGCCGGCCGACGGCGGCACCATGGACCCGCTGCCCTCGAGCGTGGCGGTGGGGGAGTAGAGCCGGTCGAGCAGGGCGGTGCGCGCTTCCTCGACCGCGGCGGAACTGGGCGGTCGTAACGTCTCCCAGACCTTGCCGTCGTCGGTCGTCATCAGGGGACGGTCACGGCGCAGGCTGACCCGCCCGTCGACGGACGTGGCCACGGACACGACTACGCGAGGCTTCTCCATGCCACCTTGGTAGCAGCGCCCTACGACACTTTCCGGGGCGTGTGCCGCCGGGAGGCGCTGACCGGCGGGATCGCCCTCGATCCAGAAGCGCCAGGGGCACCCGCAGACATCCCTCACCGGTGTACGGGGCTGCTGTTGTCGACGGCCGTGAGGTGGGCGCGGATCTGGTCGGCCTCGGGCAGGCCGAGGTCGGTGTAGAGGGTCAGGGCGTGCTGGTAGTGCTGACGGGCGAGGGTGCGGTCGCCGAGGGTGTGGTGGGCGTGGCCGAGGCCGGTGTGAGCGCGGGCCTGCTGATCGCGGTAGCCGGTGTCGGCGGCGGTGGTTAGGGCGGCGGTGTGGTGGGTGATGGCGTCGGCGGCGCGGCCGGCGGTGTGGGCGGCTTCGCCGAGGCCGTTGAGCGCCCAGGCTTGGCCGCGACGTTCGCCGGTCTCGCGGAAGATGATCAGAGCGTGCTGATGGTGTTCGGTGGCCTGGGTGGGCTGGTCGAGACGGGTGTGGAGGGTGCCGAGGTTGTCCAGCGTCCAGGCTTCGCCGGCATGGTTGCCGAGTAGCCGGTGCAGGGTCAGGGCCTGCCTGAGATGATCTTCGGCCGGGCCGTACCGGTCCGACCGCATCTCGACTTCGCCGAGGCTGTTCAACGTGTCGGCTTCGCCGACACGGTCACCGGCCTGCCGGCACAGGGTCAGGGCCTGCGTGTAGTGATCGACGGCCGACCGGCGGCGGCCCAGCAGCGCATCGAGGTCGCCGAGGTCGGCCAGCGCGCTGGCTTCGCCGGGCCGGTCGCCGGTCTGCCGGTACAGGGTCAAGGCCTGCGCGATCTGCTCGGTGGCCGTCCGGTACTGACCCGACCGCATCGCGATGACGCCGAGGTTGTGCAGGGCGCGGGCCTGGCCGGCCGGGTCGCCGACCTGCCGGAACAGGTCCAGGGCCTGTTGGAAGTGTTCGGCGGCCGGCCCGTACCGGCCCAGCCGATAGTCGGCGCCGCCGAGGTCGGTCAGGGCGTGGGCTTCTCCTGTCGCGTCGCCGTTGTCGCGGGCGGCGCGGTAGGCGTGGCCGTGCATGGTCAGGGCGTCGGTGTGGTGGCCGCCGTCGAGGTATCGGTACAGGGTGCGGGCGAGTCGGGTGGTGTGGGTGGGCCAGCCGTGGCCGGCGGTGTGGGCGGCGACCGCGACCAGGGTGGGCCGTTCGGTGTCCAACCACTCCCGGGCGGTGTCCGGATCGGTCAGGTCCGGGGTGGGGGCTGCCACCGGGGGGATCGCGGGCCGGCGGTGAGGGTGCAGGGTGTTCATGGCGGTGGCGGTGGTGGCGAGGTAGTAGTCGAACAAGCGGGTCAGGGCGGTGCGGCGCTCGACTGGGCGATCTTCGTCGGCGGCCCGGGTGGTGGCGTAAACGCGAACCAGGTCGTGGAACGTGTACCGGCCGAGAGTGCTCTGCTGCAGGAGGTGGTCGCGGTGCAGGTGGTGCAGAAGATCCTGGGCGGTGGACAGGTCGGTGTCGGCCAGAGCCGCGGCGGCGTAGGCGTCGAGGTCCTGACCGGGATGGAGCGCCGCCAGTCGGAGCAGTCGTCGCTGCGGCGTGGGCTGGTGCTGGTAGGACAGGTTGAGGGCGAGTTCGACGCCGGTGTCCAGGCGCCGGTCGTGGCGGCGTTCGTCGAGTCGGTCGGCGTGGTCGGTCAACGTCCAGCCCGATGTGTTGCGGATGTGGCTGGCGAGCAGGCCCAGGGCCAGGGGTAGGTGGCCGCAGCGCCGGGCGATCCGCGCCGCGGCGTACGGATCCGCGCCGACAGGAACCTCGGATACGGCCCGGGTGAGGAAGTCCAGGGCCTCGTCGGGATTGAACACGTCCACGGTGAGATGGGTAGCGGCGTGCAGGTCGGCCAAGCTGCGTCGGCTGGTGACCACGGTGAGGCAGCCCGGCGTGGCCGGCAGTAGCGGACGGACCTGCTCGGCGCCGGCGGCGTTGTCCAACACCACCAGCGCCCGGGTGCCGGCGAGCTGGCGACGGTATGCGGCGGCGCGCGCGTCGAGGTCGTGGGGGATCCGCTGGCCGGGCATTCCCAGTAGGCGCAGGAACCCCTCCAGGACCGCCGCCGGGTCGGCCGGCGGCTGCGCCGGATCAAAGCCGCGCAGATTGACGAACAACACCCGCTCGAACGGCTGCTGCTGGTGCAGCAGGTGTCCGGCGCGCACAGCTAGTTGGGTTTTGCCAATCCCTGCCATCCCCTGGATCGCCGAAAGCACCACCGCGTCGCCCGCCCGTGCGGCGTGACAGAGTTGGTCGAGCTCGACCGTGCGGCCGGTGAACCCGGCCAGATCCGGGGGCAAGCTGTCCTGCACCCGGACCTGGGAGACCGCCCCGACCTCCCCACCGACGACACGTAAGGCTTGGCGCCACGCCGTTACGTATCCGGTATCAGGATGCAGCGACTGGACTACCGCGAGCACCAGCTCGGTGTCCAGGCGTCGCCGGCCGGGCCGGAAGCAATACGCGACGGTGGATCTGCGCGTCAGTTCGCCTGCCGGCCGACCCGCCGCCGTCCACGCCCTGTTGACTCGGTCCTTGATCGTCTCGTAGGAGGGATCGCCGGCCCAGACCTTCAGCAGGCGCAGCCCCTCGACCAGATCATCGAAGCTGCTCGCCTGCGCCGGGTCAGGCAGGGCCGTCAGCACCTCTTCCGGCGTGGTCACCGGGTCTCCTGATAGCGACATCGCCTACCCCATAGATCGTGTCCGATGTCTCCGTGTTCGAGGCTACCGACCTCGCCCGCCGACGAAGAATCACCCATCAGACACTTCACGCTGCCTGCCCATTGCGGACTCACCGATGAGTGGCGTCGAGGGCCGGCGTCCAAATTCGTCTGAAGTTTCCGAGAAGGCAGACATCGATTCCTGACGCTGGTCTGGGACCGAGCCTTTTCATCCTGCGTAGCGGTTGGCTTCGACGTAGTGCAGAACGTTTCGGGCCCACTACGGGATCACGCGTCGCAGTGCCGAAACCGGTCGGTTGCCATCGACGACGTTGGTCCAGGGGCGGACGGCGTGCCACCGATTCGCCGGCCACTCAGTCCTTGGCCGGTCGTGCCGATGGGGAGAGGACGACCGCGAGACCGAGATGTCGCAGAGGTGAGAGATGAACAACGTGCTCGAGTTGCCGAAAGTCGGCACGCCGCTTTTCCTCGTCGCTTCCGACGGGGTGAGCCTGCCCTCGCGGCTGGAGTCAGTCGACGGGGAGGCGTTCAGCGTGTCCCGCCCGGCGGGGCTCACCGGCACGCTGTCCGCGGGGCAGGAGCTCGACATTTTCTGGGCGTCACCGCGCTCACGCCTCGTGCTCTCGTGCCGCGTGGTGGCCGGCCCCGATCCCGAGCGCTGGACCTTCGTGTCCTTGGCGAGCCCCCGCCCGGACAACCGCCGCCAGTTCGTGCGCGGCGGTGCCGGTGCCGCGGTCCGGCTCACCACCCGCGCCGGCGATGAGCCGGCGGCCGGTGCGCTTCTGGACATCAGCGAAGGCGGTCTGCGCTGCTGGATCGACCCGTCGGTGACCTTCACGCCCGGTCAGCGGCTCACGGCCGCCCTGTGGCTCGGCACCGCCGAAGCCGAGCTGGACGCCGAGGTGCACGCCGTCCGCGAGGCCCGCAACGGCGACCCGGGGCGCCACCTCGTCCTCACCTTCACAACCGAGGGCGAGACGGCGCAGCTGATCCGGCAGTACGTGGCGGCCTGGGAGCTCGGCGAGCGCCGCCGCGCCGCGGACGGTCAGGAGGTAGATCACAGCCGGATGGGCCGTCTGTAGTTCAGATCAAGACGCTGGCTGGACGTCATCAGCGCTGATGGCGTCATAAGAAGCAATCGACCGAATCCGATGCGGCATCCGAGGGTGGGGTCCAAGGATGAACCTCGGCGCCGATCGGACAACTCAGCCTGGTATGAGAAGCCGCCGGCGACCTGAGGCTCCTGCCGGCCGGTCGAGCCGCGTATCGCCCATCAGGACGCCGGAATTGTGGACGCGCGCAGTGCCGCAGCCAGCCACTCGAACGGGAACCTGGTGCAACTCGCGGCGCACGGCCTGCCGGACCCCGGTGTCGCGGACCAGCTCGGCAAGCTCGATCCACGCCTTCAGTTGAGCTGCGGTGGGGTGGTCAGGCAGTTCCGGGCGGGCCGCCCGCCACCACTGAATCATTCGCTCCGGCGGCTCCCAGCCGGTGGTGACCTCGGTCCAGAACTCGTCGATCAGCCTGTCCACGACGCCCACTATGCGATCTCAAGCGGCTTGAGATGCAAGCCCGTGGACCGGCAGGTCAGTGCACTCGGTCAAGGCAGGGCGGCCGTGCGGGACCGTCGTAGGCTGGGCCGATGGCTGAAATGAGTCCGAGGCTGCTTGTTGCCTTCGTGCGAAGCGTCGTGGTCCTCGGCCTGCCGGCCGATGCGCAGGTGTCCTGGCTGCGCCGGCTGTTCGCCGACGCCACCCCTGTTGTCGACGAATTGGCTCTCGAGTACGACGACGGATTCCGGCTTGTGCCGACGTTCATCGAGCTGGGCTGGCTGGATGCCGCTGCGCTGCCGGCCCTGGAGCAGCTGGACGCTCAGCTGGATGCGATGAGCGGCGAGCGCTACGCCGAACTGTGGCATGTCGACGCCCTGGTCCGCGAGGAATGGGACCGGATCCGCAGCTTGGCCACGGAAGCTCTGAGACTGCTGAACGGAGGCAGTATGTCCGAGGAGAACACTTACGTACGGGATCAGAATGCTCGGGTGGACCCGATGCTCACCCTCGGGACCATCACCGTCGCGGAATTGCGCGACATTTTGGCCGACCTTCCCGGCGAAGCCGTCGTGGTCGTCGCCCGGGACGAACCAGGAGGCGAGGAGTGTTCACCGCTGGCCGATGTGGAGGAGGTCTGGTACTTCCCCTCTGCTGGCGAGTCGGCTCCACTCGGACGCGATGCCGATGGGAACGTGCACGAGCCAGGCTTCCAGGACCTGTACGCCGTGCTTCTCCGTCCCACCGGTCACCGGTGACGGCAGTCCTGGGTCAGGCTGGCAGTGCGCGAATGTGGGCTCCCGGGCCATCTGCTTTTCTGGGTGCATGACATACGCCTGGCTCGGTGCTCCCGCGGCCGCCGTCGCCGAAACCGCGCGTACCCTCCTCGGCTGGCTGGCTGTTGCCAACGGCGTCACCATCCGGATCACTGAGACCGAGGCATACCTAGGTTTGGGTCAGGACCCCGCCAGTCACGCCCACCGCGGCCGGACCGCGCGTAATGCGGCCATGTTCGGCCCAGCGGGTCACCTCTATCTCTACCGCATATATGGACTGCACACCTGTGCGAATGTGACTTGCGGACCCGAGGGGCAGCCGGCGGCAGTTCTTCTGCGCGCTGGGCATGTAGTGGACGGTGTCGACGTGGCCCGCTCCCGGCGGCCCGCGGCCAAGCGCGACGTCGATCTCGCTTCCGGGCCGGCCCGCTTCGTCGAGGCGCTTGATTTGCAGCTCACGGCCTATGGGACATCGGTCGTTGACGGCACCGGCCCGCTGACCTTGCATCCTCCGACTGAGCCGGTCCCGGACGAGCGCGTACTAGCTGGTCCTCGTGTTGGCGTAACTGCTGCGCACGATCTGGCGTGGCGATTCTCCATCGCCGGTGACCCCACCGTCAGCGCCTACCGCCGCCACGTGCCCCGTAGCAGCCGAAAAGATCTTGAAAGTACGTCTTAACCTCACTTGCCTGCCGTTGCTCTGCCCCGCCTAGGACGCATATTGGATCAACGGTGACTTCGATCAGGTCCTCGACCTTGTGACGGGCGTCGCGAAGATCCCCGGCACCCCGCTGCCGACGAGGAACTTCGACCGTATCGGCCCAGCGGTTCGGTGCATAAGATCATCGGGTGCTACCGCTACCGATGTGCTGATCTCCGGCGCCGGCGTGGCTGGTCCTGCGCTGGCCTACTGGCTGCAGCGCTACGGCTTCCGGCCGACCGTCGTCGAGCGCACGCCGGCCGAGCGGATGGGCGTCGGCGGCCACTCCGTGGACCTGTTCGGTCCGGCCGTGGACGGCCGGATCACGCTGGTCGGCGACGCAGGTTACTCGCCGGGCCCGGCGGTCGGCGGCGGCACGAGCGTGGCAATGGTCGGGGCGTACGTCCTGGCGGGCGAGCTCCACGCGGCCGGCGGCGACCACATACGCGCGTTCCGCGGCTACGAGGACCGCATGCACGAGTTCGTCCGGCTCGCCCGCACGATCGGCCTTGCGACGATGAAGTCGCTCATCCCGGCCACTGCCTCACAGGTCTGGCTGATGCCGCGTCTGATCCGGTTGGTGACGCGGCTGCCCGTGCCGTTACAACGCAGACTGTCGGCCCTGCAGGGTGACCCGGCCCGGGCGCTCGCCGCGATCACCGTCGAAAACTACGAGTGACTCATACGAGCCCGCCGTCGCGCACCTCCTGCGCCAGCAGCCCACTGGCCGCGGCCTGAAACTCACCCGGTTCCCGAGCGCCACCGGAGATCGAGAGGCGACGATCTGGGCCTCGCTGAACGCTCTGCCGTAGCGAGGCTGAGCGTCTCATAGGCCAGCTCTCGGTCAGCCGCGTCGGCAGCGGTAGGTGACGGGCGTGCCGGACTGGATCGGCGACGGTTCGAGGATGTTGACGGTGGCGGTCTCCGAGGTCGAACCGACGCCGCTGAACGTCCATCTCAGAGTGAGAGTGGCGACGCTCTGGCCCCGGCCGACCTGCTCGGTGAGGACGGCTCCCGGGGGCGCATCCGAGCGGAACCACTGGTAGCGGATCGCGCCGCTCCTGCCGTTGGTGCGAACGGTGGCGATCACGTCGATGGTGACGTCACAGCGGCTTCCGGCCGGCTGGGGCACGGCCACCGTGACGCCCTCTATCTCGAGGGGGCTGAGCCGTTGCCAGATGTACAGCCCGACGACTCCGATCAGGGCGAGGGTCAGCAGGCTGGAGAGCACCGACACCAGTCGGCGCCACACCGGGCGCGGACGGCCTGCGGGGGTGGCAGCCGGCCAGCCGGGGGCGGCCACCGGGGCAATCGGCACGCCGGGTCCGAAGCGCATCTCGCCGTCGACGCGCACGGTCGGCGCCGGCGCGTCCCGGTGCACGGCGTGAGCAGCCGGGCCGGCTTGCGCACCCGGGTTGGACCCGGGGCTGTGCGCCGCCGGCTGCGTACCCGGCAGGTGCACGGTCGGGTTCAATCCCGGCCGGTTCTGCGGGCTGATGGTGGCGGTCGCGTCGGGATCGTCGCCGAAGTACACGGTGGGGGCGGGACGGTCGATGGTTGCCCACGGGTCGGCGGGCGGCGGCATCGCCCGGCCGCCGACGGGTTCCTCCGGCCGGGTCACGCTCGCCGTCCCCGCGTGGGCCTGCGCTTCTGTGCAGCCAGCACAACCTGCTCCTAACCGGGGGTGCACGTGTTGTCGAGAGCCACGGTGGCCGGTGACGCCGACCGGGCAGTGTTGCCGGCCGCATCGAGGGCCACGACGGCGATCGTCATGCGGGTGGCCACCCTCTGCATCGGCAACGGGCCGAGCGTTCCCTGAAAGACGTTGCGCCCGACCGAGCTCATCACCACGGTCGAGGAGGTGCCGCCGAGGGTGTAGCTGAAGCTGACCTTCAGCGCGGACGGGCCGCTCCGATCGTCGGTGACGGTGGCCGAGATCGTGCTCGTGCGGACGCCGTACTGGCACTTCTCGCCCTCCAGCGACGACCGGCTGCTGCGTACGGCGCCGACCGTGGGGGCGGTGGTATCGCCCCGAGGGGGCGCGGAGGTGCTGGTCGACGGCGTCGGCGTGGCACCGGTGGTGGGAGGCGCGGGCACACCGGTCGGCGAGGCCGTCGCGGACGGACTGGGCGTGGCGCCCGAACTGGCGGGCAGCGCCTTCGCGGTCGGCGTCACCGAGCCGGTCGGGCTCGGCGCGACCGGCGCGGCCGCCGAGGCGGTCGAGGGGGTGGCGCTGGACGGCCCGGCCCCGCCCGGTTCGAAGACGGCCGAGTTCGCCCGGGCTTCCGCAACGGCCGGGGAGTCGGCGGCGGCGTAGCGGTACCCCGCCCCGCCGATCAGCAGGGCCACGACAACGGCACTGCCGGCCAGCGCGACCCCCTTGCGGCCCCGGAGATAACCGCCGGGTCCAGTCGTTCCGACCGTCGTCGAGGCGAGGCTGGTGGCGCCCTCGCCGCCGTCGGGGAACGGCCAGAGCAGGGCGAGCAGGGCGGCCCGGCGCGCCAGCTCGCGCAGCCCACGATCTTCCCAGCCCGGCCCGTACGCGGTGCCGGCCACCTGTTCCAGCCGGTCGAGGAAGTCCCGGGCGTGCGGGGGACGGTCGGCGGGCTGCTTGGCCATGCCGTGCCGGAGCAGGTCGTGCACCGGCGCCGGGGCCGGAACGGTCGGGATGGGTGCGTGGGCGTGCTGGTCGTACAGGACGAACAGGCTCGGCCCGTCGTACGGCGGCTTCCCGGTCAGGCACTCGAAGAAAGTGGCGGTGGCGGCGTAGATGTCGCAGGCCGGCGTCGGCGGGACGCCCGTCCACTGCTCGGGCGCCATGTAGCGAGGCGTGCCGGAGACGACGGTGTCGGAGCCCTGCCCGACCGGCGCCGCGATGCCGAAGTCGGCCAGCTTGCTCCGGCCTTCCCCCGTGACCAGCACATTTTCGGGCTTGTAGTCGCGGTGCACAACGCCGTGGGCATGCGCCGCGCCCAGCCCGGCGAGGGAGCCCTTCAACACGCAGAGCGCCGCCTCGGGGGTGGTCGGGCCGTGCTCGCGCAGCATCTGCCGCAGCGACACCCCGTTGACCAGCTCCATGACGATCGCCGCGCCGTCGGCGGACTCGACGTATTCATAGAGCCGGGAGACGTTCGGGTCGTCGATCTCCCCGAGCAGCTGCGCCTCCCGCCGGAAGGCCGCCCGGAACGTGGCGTCCTCCCCGAGCCCGCGCACCAGATATTTGATGGCGACCGGGGTGCCGGTCTCGTCGTGGGTGGCGAGCACTACGCTGCCCGACGCACCGGCGCCCAGCGGCCGGACAGGCGTATAGCCGGAGAGCTGCCAGCCGCTCATTCGAGGCACTCCACCATTCCTGGGGGCGGATGTCTGTCTCCGCCGCGCCGACCATTCTGGCCTGGCGAAAGGATCACTGAGGATCCGCGCAACGGCTGCCTTCATCGACCGGACGGGCGACCCCGACCGCTCAACCCGCCGGAACCGAGGCAATCGGTCCTGGCCACGGCGCCTTAGGTCTCCGTGAGCCGCGCCTTAAGGGCTCATTAGCCGGGCTGAGCAGTCCGGATCCGCGCCGCATAGTAGGGGTCGCGCTTTCCCCCACACCTGAGGTGACCCTTCCCGTGTCGATGTCCGCTGCCGCCCGCTTCCGCTACACCCTGGTGGCCGGCGCTACCGCTGTGGTCATCGGCGGCGGCTTCACCGTCGCCGGGCTCACCAAGAACGCCCAGGCCGACACCACCGGCGCCGTGAAAACCAGCGTCGACCGGACACTCGTCGTCGACCAGGGCGCCGCCGAGCCGGCCCCGCCCGCGCAATCCACGTCGCCGTCCCCCAGCTCCGCGGCCCCCACCACGACGCCCCCGACGTCGAGGGCGCCGTCAAAGAAGAAGGCCACGTCGAAGCCCCGGCCGACGGCCACGAAGAAAAAGAAGCCGGCCACGACGGTCCCGCAGACCAGCGGCTCGGTCGTCGAGCAGGTGCTCGCCCACATCAACGCCGCACGCAAGGCCGAGGGCCGGGGCACGCTCAGCCTCGACACCGACCTGTCGCGGGCGGCCGCCGTCCACAACCAGCTGATGATCGACGGCTGCGGCCTGTCACATCAGTGCTCGGGTGAGAAGGGCCTCGGCGACCGGTTCAGCGCCCAGGGCGTGAAGTGGTCGGGCGCCGGCGAGAACATCGGCTACGGCTCGAGCGCGGCCAGTGACTCGGCCCAGGTGAAGGCGGCCAACGGCCTCACCGACAGCATGCTGGCCGAGGTGCCGCCGAACGACGGCCACCGCAAGAACCTGCTGAACCCGAGCTTCAAGCGGATTGGCCTGAGCATCGTCCGGGACAGCAAGGGCATCACCTGGATGACCCAGGACTTCGTGAATTAACCACCTGTCCACGGGTGACCGGGGTGGACCAGACGTAACGCAGCGTCCAGCCACTCGCGCTCACCCTCGGTGAGGCCGGGCGCGACCGCCGCGTAGTCCTGCTCGTCCTTGGGCCGGCGATGCTTGGCCTTGAAGAGCAACACCACCTCGGGGCTGAGGTAGGGGATGCCGGCGCTGTCCGTGCGCACAATTTCCCCGTACGGGCGTCGCAGCCTCGCATCCCGGCGGGAGATCCAGACGTCGCCGTCGTGCGGCTCGCGGAACACGTCCGAAGCGCCACGCGTCGGCTGCCGTGTCGTACGCCCAGGTCTGATGCTGCTCGTCGAGAGCCGCCGGGGTGGCCGGCACCACCCGGCCATCGCCCACGGCATAGAACGCCAGCTCCGGAAAGCGTCCCGTGACCGGCGCGAACTGATTCCGCGGCACGGCGATCTCCAGGTCCTCGTGCTCGCGCAGGCCGCCGCCGAGGTGCAGGTCGATGGCCCAGCCGCCGGCCACGTACCAGGGCACGCCGACGCCGGCCAGCCGCTCGGCGACCTGCCGCGGGTGCCACGGCTGCCAGGCGTCGATGTCCGGTGTCATACCCGCAGCCTAGAGTTCACCCGTGGCCAAGATGCTCAAGACCTTGTTGCGCCGGGTGGTGGAGGCTGTCGCCCCCGCCCGCGTCCCGCGGCAACAGCCCACTCCCGCGCCTCGACCGCAGGTCAAAGCGCGTCCGCGCCATGTGCCGACCCACGAACGGGGCCGGCACATCGAGTATTCGCCCAATCTCGACGGCGACGCCGATCCCGGCGAAATCGTGTGGACCTGGGTTCCGTACGAGGACGACCCCACCCAGGGCAAGGACCGCCCGGTCCTGGTGGTCGGCCGCTCCGGTCGCACGATCCTGGGCCTCATGCTCACGTCGAAAGACCGCCGTGACGGTGAACACAACTGGCTGTCCATCGGCGCCGGCGCCTGGGACAGCGAGGACCGGCCGAGCTGGATCCGACTCGACCGGGTGATCGAGGTCGACCACGACGGCATCCGCCGCGAGGGCGCGATCCTCGACCGGTCCCGGTTCGACGAGGTTGCCGCTCGGCTACGCCAGGAGTACGGCTGGCGCTGAGCGGCGGCCGTTGATGGACAACCGCCCGCGCTGACCGGCTAGCGTTGACGCCATGGTTAAGGACGTAATGACCGGATTCGGCGGCAAGCAGGCCTGGCTCGCCGTCCGTCATCGGCCCGGGGCGACGCCGGAATCCGTGATCGCCGCCCTCGGCCTGCGCGACCTCGGCACCGTGCCCTGGCGCGACGGCATCGACCTGGCCCACCTGACCGACGACCGGGTGGCGGTCACCCCGCCCCTGCCCGGCGCCCGCGACGAGCAGTGGCTGCTCGCCACCGGCCGCTGGCTGCTGCGGCCCGACGTCCCGGTCGACGTCGTCGCCCTCTCGGCCACCCTCGGCACCGAGGTGCAGTTCTTCGCCACCCACCGGGTCACCGAACTGCACCGCTGGCAGCGCGCCGCCGAGGGTGAGCTGATCCGCACTTTCGGGTATGTGGGGCAGACCGGCGAAGTCACGTCCTGGCACGGCGAGCCCGACCCGGCCGAACGCGACGCCGGCCTGCCCGGTGAGCTCGACGAAGAGACGACTGTCCTGGTGGGCGAGAAGGACGTGCTCGCCGTGGCCGGCGCCTGGAGCATCGACCCGACCACCCTGACCGGCCGCGCGGCGCCGGGACCGCTGCGCATCGGCGCGGCCGACGGAGAGGGCTGACATGCGCAAGTTTGTGATCATGGGAGTGCAGGGCAGTGGCAAGGGCACGCAGAGCGAGTTGCTCTGCACCGACCTCGACCTGGTGCACATCTCGGTCGGCGACATCTTCCGCTGGAACGTGCAGAACCACACCAAGCTGGGCGCCCAGGTCCGCCGCACGATGACGGCCGGCGAACTGGTCGGCGACGACATGGTCGAATCCGTGGTGCGCGAACGCCTCGACCGCCACGACTGGAACTTCGGCTTCGTCATCGACGGCTTCCCGCGCAACGGCCGCCAGGCCGAGTTCTTCATGGAGAGCTACGACATCGACGCCGTCATCCACCTCGAGCTTCCCGACGACGAGGTACGCCGCCGTGTGCTCAGCCGCCGGCTGTGCCCCAACTGCGGCATGGACTACAACCTCATCGCCGACCGCCCCGAGGTCGAGGGCCGCTGCGACATCTGCGGCCACGAGCTGATCACCCGAGCCGACGACACCCCCGAGGCCCTGGACGCCCGGCTGCGCGACTACCACCAGAAGACCCGCCCGGTGCTCGACATCTTCGGCCGCAAAGAGGTCATTCACGACATCGACGCGCGCCCGTCGGCCGAGGAGGTGCAGCAGTCCATCCGCGACCAGCTCGGACTGCCGCCCTACAAGCCGGCTGTCGCACTCAGTACTTGATGCCGCGCTTGGTCAGCTCCGCTTCGACGGCGTCGCAGACCGCCTCCACCACGGCGAAGCGCGCGTAGTGCTTGTCGTTGCCGGGGATGACGTGCCACGGCGCCCACGTCGGGTCGGTGCGCTCGAGCATCTCGTCGATGGCGGCCTCGTACGCCGGACGCTTCTCCCGGTTCCGCCAGTCCTCGTCGGTCAGCTTCCACTGCCGCAGCGGGTCGCCCGACCTGTCCTCGAAGCGGCGCAGCTGCTCCTCGGGCGAGACGTGCATCCAGAACTTGACCATGATCATGCCCTCGTGGACCAGCGTCCGCTCGAACTCCACGATCTCGTTGTAGGCCCGCGACCACTGCTCCTTGGACGCGAAACCCTCGACCCGCTCGACCAGCACCCGCCCGTACCAGGACCGGTCGAACACGGCCATGCCGCCCCAGCCCGGCAGCTTGGGCCAGAAGCGCCAGAGGAAATGGTGGCGCTTCTCGTCGTACGTGGGGGCGGCGAACTGTGACACCCGGACGAACCGCGGGTCGAGCGGGGCGACCAGCCGCTTGATGGCGCCGCCCTTGCCCGAGGCGTCCCACCCCTCGAAGACGCAGCACAGCGGCGGCCCGATCTTCTGCTCGCCGATCTGACCGCCGAGGAGCAGCCGCAGCCGCAACATGCGTCGCTGCGCCTCCTCGAGCCGGGCCACAGCCTTCTTCTTCGAGATCTCGATCGGCGGCTCACCGCTACCCAGGCGACTCATGCGTACAGCATGGTCCTGTCACTCACGTTTCGCAGCGTCGAAACCCGCTGTCGTCGCAGCCGCGGGGTGCGGGACAATCGCCTGGTGACTCTCCTAGACGACCTGACCTGGCGCGGACTGATCCAGGACTCGACCGACCCGGCCGCCCTGGCCGAAGCACTCACCGGCGACCCGATCACGTTCTATGTGGGCTTCGACCCCACCGCCGCGTCGCTGCACGTCGGTAGCCTGATGCAGGTCGTCACGGCGAGCCGGCTCCAGCGCGCCGGGCACCGCCCGCTGCTGCTCGTCGGCGGGGCCACCGGCCAGATCGGCGACCCCCGCGAATCGGCCGAGCGTACGCTCAACCCGCCCGAGGTGATCGAGGGCTGGGTCCGGCGCATCCGCGAACAGCTGGCCCCCTTCGTCACGTACGACGGCGACAGCGCGGCAACGATGGTCAACAACCTCGACTGGACCGGTCCGACCTCGGTCATCGATTTCCTGCGCGAAGTCGGCAAGCACTTCCCGGTCAACAAGATGCTCGCCCGCGACGTGGTGCGCAATCGCCTCGAGAGCGGCATCAGCTTCACCGAGTTCAGCTACCAGCTGTTGCAGGCCAACGACTTCTACCAGCTGAACCAGCGGTACGGCTGCGCTCTGCAGTTCGGCGGCTCCGACCAGTGGGGGAACATCACCGCCGGCGTCGACTTCGTACGCCGGCGTGGCGCGGGCCCGGTGCACGCCTTCACCACCCCGCTCGTGCTCAAGGCCGACGGCACCAAGTTCGGCAAGAGCGAGGGCGGCGCGGTCTGGCTCGACCCCGAGATGACCAGCCCGTACGCCTTCTACCAGTTCTGGATCAACGCCGACGACCGCGACGTCAACAACTACCTGCGGTTCTTCAGCTTCAAGAGCCGGGAAGAGCTGGAAGAGCTCGAGAAGGCGACCGCCGACCGACCCCAGGCCCGGCTGGCCCAGCGCGCCCTCGCCGAAGAGATCACGGCGCTGGTGCACGGTCCCGACGAGGCCCAGCAGGCGATCATGGCCAGCCAGGCGCTGTTCGGCCGGGGCTCCCTCGACGGCCTCTCAC
Organism: Paractinoplanes polyasparticus; assembly: GCF_019710575.1. Lineage (GTDB taxonomy): Bacteria > Actinomycetota > Actinomycetes > Mycobacteriales > Micromonosporaceae > Actinoplanes > Actinoplanes polyasparticus. The sequence continues at coordinate 216,215 of NZ_JAHWFK010000023.1, forward strand.
CCGAGACGCTGCGCGCGGCCCTGGGCGAGGCCGGCCTTCTTTCCGTACGGGGGGAGATGCCGAACTACAGCACGTTGCTCAAGGAGTCGGGCCTGGTGGCGAGCGCCAACGAGGCCCGGCGCACGATCACCGAGGGCGGTGCCTACGTGAACAACGAGCGCATCACCGACGGCGAGGCCGTGCCCACCGCCGACACCCTGCTCCACAGTCAGTTCCTGGTCCTACGTCGCGGAAAGCGAACCTTCGCCGGCGTCGAATACACCGCGTAGGCCCAACCTCGCCCGTTGTCCACAATCGCGGCCTGTCCACAGGAAGACCCGCACCGCCAAGCAAAGATCGCCCTTTTCCACCACACTGACCTGTGGGGGTCCCCCTAGGGAGGGTGGGCTGGTGGTGTGCTCGCTGTTCATGATCAAAACACTCGTGAGCTGGGAAAAGTTCCTCGGACGAGCGGGTCGCGATCTCAAGGTTCTGACCGATCGGCTCTCTGTGACGTGGTTCGCAGGGGGCCGATTTGGCGTCCATGGCACGGCCCTGTAATGTTTACCGAGCCGCCAGGGAGACGGGCGAGCGAGCGGGACTCTTCAGAGGCCCGGCGCGGCCGTCCTGGGGGATCCCGAGGAAATGCTTCAGCATTAGCTGATGTAGATTCTTGCGGGCTTGAGCAGTTCTGGATCGTGAATTTCGGGGAAGTTAACCGGATTTGACGAAAAAGAAAAGCCCAAGTAAAGTTGAGCGAGTGCCCCGGAGCGGTTGGCCGGGTGTGGTTGTTCTTTGAGAACTCAACAGGGTGCTTGATAAGCCAGTGCCAATTAGT
>NZ_JAHWFK010000024.1 GCF_019710575.1 Paractinoplanes polyasparticus
GTCCGGTGAGTGCACGAGCACCTCCCGTCCGGAGCCGACAAATCCCATGCAGGACCCGAAGTCAGTGGGAGGGTGGGTCACACCCCGGCGGGAGGTGCTCACCAACATCCTCTCTGTGGGCGGGGGAGGCGGTGGCACCCCGGCAAGCGACCAAGATCAGGTAACCCGGCACGAGGCCAAGATCAGCCGTTCGGTCAGCTACCGGTCAGCCGTCTCATCTGTCGTTTTAGTCCGTTTCGCGCCGGGTCTGCGACCGGAGTGGACGCTTAACTGAACACGTGACTCACCGGGGGAAAACACTCGTCGCAGGGCTCGCGCTCGCGGCCGGCACGGCTCTGACCTGCGCCTCGCCCGCGTACGCCCAGGACTCCGACGCCATGCCCAGCTTCAACGGCGCGGTGCTGACCATCGCGTACGCCAAGAACACGGTCTACGTCGGCGGCGACTTCACCGCGGCGATCGTCAACGGCAAGCCTGTCGCCCGCGGGCGCCTCGCCGCCATCGACGCCCGCACCGGCGCCCTTCTGCCCTGGGCCCCGCCCGCCGACGGTCGCGTCAAGGCGCTCGTCGTCAGCGGCACCTCGATCTATCTGGCCGGCGACTTCGCCACCGTCGCCGGCGGGAAGCGGGACAGCCTGGCCCGGGTCGACGCCGCCAGTGGCGCGCTGCACAGTACCTTCAAGCACTCGATCGCCGGGCGGCCGCTGGCGGCGTTCGCGGCGCACGGGCGGCTCTACGTCGGCGGCACCATCACCGCGGTCGACGGCCAGGCGCGGGGCCGGCTCGCTGCGTTCAGCCTGAGCAGCGGCAAGCTCGACGCCCGGTGGCAGCCCACGGCCGACGACCAGGTCGAGACGATCGCGGCCGGCGGCGGGCGGGTTTACGTCGGCGGCCGGTTCAAAAAGATCAACAACAGGTCCGGGTACGGGCGTCTGGCCGCCCTCGACCCGGCGGGCGCGACGATCGTGCCCACTTTCAAACCGCAGCCCCCGGTCATCACATACGCGCTGGCCGTCACCGGCGATGCGGTCTACACGGCGCACGGCGGTCAGGGCGGGCGGATCACCCGGTTCACGCCGGAGGGCGCGCTGAAGTGGTCGGCGGCCTTCGACGGGGACGCGCAGGCGGTGACCGTGCTCGGCGACACCGTCTATGCCGGCGGGCATTTCGACCGGGCCTGCAGCACGGCGCGCACGGCCGCGCAGGGGGTGTGCGTCGACGGCTCGGACAACCGGATCAAGCTGGCCGCGCTGTCGGTGGCCGACGGCCACCTGCTCGACTGGACCGCCGACGCGAACGGGGTGGAGGGAGTGCTCGCCCTGGCCAGCAGCGCGAAGCTGGGCGCGGTGGCGATGGGCGGGTCGTTCACCACCGTCGAGGGGCGCCAGCAGAAGCGTTTCGCGCAGTTCTCCTGAGCTTTACTCCCGGCAGCACGGGGCCGCACCCATCGGGCGAGGGTGCGGCCCCGTGCGTACGTCCGGAGTGCCTACGGCTTGCAGTTGTGCGAGCGCTTCCAGGCTGCGACCTCGGCCACCGGGCTCTTTTTGCCGCCCTTGCGCCACGAGGCCAGGTAGGAATACGGCCACACGACCCCGCGGCGGACCTTCCAGTCGCCGACCTTGGCACACGGCGGCGAGATGCCGTAGTGCAGGTGGCACACGTTGTTGGCGTTGCCCGTCCGGCCGACCTTGCCGAGTTGCTGGCCGGCCTTGACCCGTACGCCCTTGTTGACGCCCGCCTGCACCTTGCTCAGGTGCGAGCCGTAGTAGCGCACGCCGTCGTCGCCGAGCAGCGAGACCGACAGGCCGCCGTTGTTGGGGCCGTCGGGCGCGCCCTTCACGTACCTGTCAGTGCGGCTGACCTCGAGCACGACCCCGCTCGTCGTGGCCACCACCGGCTGCCCGCAGTCGGCGAAGATGTCGGTCGCCTTGTATTTCGAGTGAGTGGTGTGCCAGTCGACGTTCGACGCCTTGACCGGGAAGGCGTATTTCACGACCTTGCGGCTCGGGCTGGGCGTCACCTTCACCGGCGGCCGGGTGCTCGCCAGGCCGCTCGCCGTCGAGGGCGCCGGTGAACTGGGCGCCACGGACACCTGGGCGGCCGCCGGGGTCGTCGCGGCCGGACTCGTTGCGGGCGGCGGGTCGACGAACTGCGGCGTCGGGGCGGCGGAGCCACCCCCGGCAGTGCCGCCGCAACCGGCCAGGCAGACGGCCACAACGGTCAAACCGGAGAGGGTACGGAGCAAAGGCACCGAGCCATCGTGGCAGAAGTCGGCGGCTCCCGCCGACCCGTGCTGGCTAGGCTGGCCGGTACGAGCACTCCTGGCTGAGGTGGAGGTGGGCCGCGATGAACCGGCACGACGTCTGGCAGACGAGCGCGCCGCCGCCCATGCGCGCGCCCTCGGGGCTCTTCCCGGGCCCGTCCCGGCCGACCTACCGCGAGCCGCACCCGATCGGCGCCGGCCCGCTGCTGGCCGGCCTCGGCGCGGGCGCAGCCTGGCTCGCGCTGTTCGGCGCCCTCGGCCGTGACCTGGCCAGTTACGCCTGGTGGACGCTGCTCGCCGCGGTCACCGCGTGGGCTGTCGCCCTGATCCTGACCGCGATCGGCGACCGGGCGGTGGCCGTCGGGGTCGCGCTGGCGAGCGGGTTGGGGCTGTCGATCGCGATGCTGTTCGTGGGCAGCCGCTGGATCACCACCCAGGATTGGCCGCTGTGGTGATTGTCCGGGATGACCGCCTTGTCAGCGACCCGATGTGCCGTACTCGTCGCAGTGCGCACTTGCTTCTGATTTAAAGAACACTGGGCCTTGACTTAAAGACTTGAAAAGGTTCAACCTCGGCTTCATGCCCCCCACATCCCCCCGGCTCGATCCCGATCGTCGCCGGCGCCGACTCGAGCTGCTGGCCGCGCTGTCCAGCGCGAAAACGGCGCGGGAGACCAGCCAGCCCCAACGGCTGCGCCGGGCACGGCTGCGCGAGCTCATCGCGATGCGCCGTCGCCTGGTCAACTGACTTCATTCACCTACCGAAGGCGTGGCGCGCCGCACCCGCCGTTTCTCCCGCTACCGTCACTCGCGAGCACATACGTCGTGGGGGGAAAGTTGTCGACATTCGCTGCCGCCGTGGGCCGGGGCAAGAACGGGTGGACGGCGTCCGAGGTGGACCTGAGTAGCCTGGCCGACATCGACGAGGTCGTCGACGCGATGCGGGACGTGGAACCGGACGCCGACGTCACCTTGCTCTTCGTCGAGAGCGACGATCTGTATCTGGCCATCCTGCGCCTGGACGAGGGGGACGACCTGCGGGTCTTCGGCTCCGACTCGGCGTTCGCCGACGAGTCGCGGATCGGCGCGATGCTGCTGGGCGACATCGAGGCGCCGGCGCTGGAAATAGACGAACTGACAGCGGGCGACGACGAGGACGACACCGACCGTCCCGCGTCCGACCCCGACGCGGATCCGGTGGGCGACGCCGAGCTGCTCAACGACCTCGGCATCAACGCGCACCGGCTGCTCGGCCTGTGTGGTCAGGAAGGCACCATGCCGGCCGACGTCACCGCCGAGATCTGCGGGCGCATCGGCTGCGGCGACGAGATGGAAGAGCTGCGCGACGCGTGAGCCTGGTCGCCCTGCCGCGCCACGAGACCTGGATGCGACGGGCTCTCGAGGTCGCTGCCGCGGCCGGTGAGGACGTGCCAGTCGGGGCGGTGCTGCTCGATGCCGCCGGCCGGGAGCTGGCCGCGGCGGGCAATCAGCGCGAGGCGAGCGGCGACCCCACCGCGCACGCCGAGATCCTGGTGCTGCGCCGCGCCGCCGAACGGGCCGGCACCTGGCGCCTGGACGGTTGCACGCTGGTGGTGACGCTTGAGCCCTGCACGATGTGTGCGGGGGCGCTGGTGCTGGCCCGGGTGTCGACGCTCGTCTTCGGTGCCTGGGAGCCGAAGACCGGCGCGGTCGGGTCGCTGTGGGACGTCGTCCGGGACCGGCGGCTCAACCACCGGCCGGAGGTCTATGCCGGCGTGCTCGAGGACGAGTGCGCGGCGATCCTCCGCGATTTCTTCCGCTGACTGCGGCGTCACGGCTTCTTCCCCGTACGGCGGGAAGTCCTGACGCCGCAGGCAGTGCTCACGGTCTTTGCCGTACGGCGGGAAGCCCCGACGCCGCAGGCAGTGCTCACGCTCTTTGCCGTACGGCGCGAAGCCCCGACGCCGCAGGCAGCGCTCACGGCTTTCTCGTGCGCTGGCCTCCTGCTCAGGCGATGGCCGTCTCCAGGCCGATCCGGACCATGTCGCCGAAGCCCTGCTCGCGCTGAGCCGAGTCCATCTTCGCGCCGGTCTTGATGTGGTCGCTGACCGTGAGGATGGTCAGCGCCTTGGCGCCGTAGCGGGCGGCGATCGTGTAGATCGCGGCCGATTCCATCTCGACCGCCAGCACGCCGTAGTCGGCCAGGGCGTCATAGAGGTCGGGGCGGTCGGTGTAGAAGGCGTCGGCAGCCAGGATGGGGCCCACCCGCAGCGACGTGCCCTGCCGCTCGGCCACCTCGACCGCGGTGCGCAGGAGGCTGAAGTCGGCCACCGGCGCGTAGTCGATCAGGCCGTCGAAGCGGGACCGGTTCATGTTCGAGTCGGTCGCCGAGCCGATCGCCGCGATCACGTCGCCCAGCTGCAGGTCGGGTGCCAGCGCGCCGCACGAGCCGATCCGGATGACCGACTTCACGCCGTACTCGTTGATCAACTCGTGGGTGTAGATCGAGGCCGACGGCATGCCCATGCCCGAGCCCTGCACGGACACCGGCACACCCTGGTAGGTGCCGGTGAAGCCGAGCATCCCGCGGACCTGGGTGTAGCACTTGGCGTCCTGCAGGAACGTCTCGGCGATCCACTTCGCCCGCATCGGGTCGCCCGGGAGCAGGACCCGCTCGGCGATGTCGCCCGGCTGTCCGCCGATGTGCACGCTCATCGTCCTGTGTCTCCTCGCTCGTTCGTACCGCTCATGCCCCCGATCCTGCCAGGTCGGGCCTGGTCGGTCGGGGTGGGAGCGGCAAAGGGGAACCCGGCGTCGGGCGCTGATCGGGGTCCGGTAACGTACTTACCGGTGGTGTGTCCGAGCGGCCTAAGGAGCACGCCTCGAAAGCGTGTGAGGGTGCAAGCCCTCCAAGGGTTCAAATCCCTTCACCACCGCCAAGTGCCCGTCGGCTCCGTTTCCATGGAGCCGGCGGGTTTTTTCGTGCGGTCCGGTCACCGTTGGTCACCGTCTGCTCGGCGATCCTCATGATCAAATATCGGGAAGGTAACGCCACCGTTTCGGCGTTCGACGATCACGATCGCTGCCTGGTTCGATAACGGAAAGTAGCGGCAAGGGGACGGCCCAAAGACCTTCGCTGTAGCGCAAGTCACGCAGGCCAAAACCACCGGATCAGACAATGCGCTTTTAACCACCTGGTGAGAAACTTTCACAAGATAGCCCTGCGCCGATGGCTGTTAACTGTCCTAGATTTGACTCGTGAGAGTTGACAGTCACTGGTGGAATGGTGACGTCCGGCTTGCGCGCCGTGACGTCTACGTCCGCACCGACGGTAAGGCCTGGGAAGTGGAAGCTCAGATGGGCGGACCCGAAGGCAAGTCGAAGGTGCAACAGTGTCCAGGGCGGGCCTCGGCCATGATCCTGGCGGACGCGTGGCGTGGACCACGCTGGCAGTGGCGCAAGCTGTAATCGCGCCAGGAGCCCAGGCTGCGCCGCCAGCTCGTCTTCATCGGCCAGCCGACTTTCCTGTAGGGGTCAGATTCTTCAGTGGATCTGACCCCTATTGCGTTCCCGTTCCCGGCCGCACCGTTTGTCCGGTGGCAATTGTTGACGCGGATCTAGCCTGAGCTGCCATCAACAGCGCCAGGAAGCGATTCCCATGCAGGCCACTGTCACCGATCACCGAAGCGACATCGCCGTTCTCCACCTGCGGGGCGAACTCGACTCGGATACCGCCAACCAGCTCCATGCGACCATGGCGGACCTGCTGGAGCGGCCGGTCCCCCGCATCGTCGTCGACCTGACCGACCTCAAGTTCTGCGACTCCGTAGGACTCAGCACCTTCATTACCAGCAAACACGTCATCACTGCGCGTGGTGGCTGGCTCAGCTTCGCCGGGGCCAACCCGTTCCTCAGCCAGCTGATGGAGACGGTGGGCCTGAGCCGTTACTTCGCCATCTTCCCCGAGGTCGACGACGCCATCGCGGCCGCTCAGCTCTGACCATCGTCCGGCGTGGGCTGAGATCTATCGCCGCGCTTGTCTACGCGGGGGCGGGCTCGCTGCATCGCCTGGGCAGGCCTCGGCGCAGCCGCCGGCCGTCGCTCGGCAGGCACGCCGACCGGGACCACATAGACGAAAGGCCGGACCTCGCGGTCCGGCCTCTTTCGTGTCTGCCCTGCTGGTGCTGGCGGAGGATACGAGATTCGAACTCGTGAGGGGTTTCCCCCAACACGCTTTCCAAGCGTGCGCCCTAGGCCACTAGGCGAATCCTCCGTCAGCCAGAATACAGAGGCGCGCGTGTCGGCAGACGCAGGGTCCCCGCCCGTGTCCGCCGGGGGCCGGGTAAGCTGGGGCCAGCCTCTCGTGCGGCGTGCATCTCGTGAACCTCCCCAGGGCCGGAAGGCAGCAAGGATAAGCGGGCTCTGACGGGTGCACGGGAGGCCCTTTATTTTCCCCGACCCCCTCAGCGGTACCTGGGTTGGTTCTTGTCGTACCCCCGACGGACAATGGCGCGGTCGTCGAGGAGGGGCACCAGTGGCACTCGCGCTATACCGCAAGTACCGTCCGCGTACGTTCGCAGAGGTCATCGGCCAGGAGCACGTCACCGAACCGCTGTCTCAGGCGCTGCGCAGTGGCCGTCTGCACCACGCCTATCTCTTCTCAGGCCCGCGTGGCTGCGGCAAGACGTCCAGCGCTCGCATCCTGGCCCGCTCGCTCAACTGTGAGCAGGGCCCCACTCCCGAGCCGTGCGGGGTATGCGGCTCGTGCCGCTCGCTCGCCAACGACGGCACCGGGTCGATCGACGTCATCGAGATCGACGCGGCCAGCCACGGTGGTGTCGACGATGCCCGTGAGCTGCGCGAAAAAGCGTTCTTCGCGCCCGCCAACAGCCGCTACAAGATCTACGTGATCGACGAGGCCCACATGGTCTCGTCGGCCGGCTTCAACGCGCTGCTCAAGCTCGTCGAAGAGCCGCCGGAATACGTGAAGTTCATCTTCGCCACCACCGAGCCCGAAAAGGTGCTCGGCACGATCCGGTCGCGCACCCACCACTACCCGTTCCGGCTCATCCCGCCGGCCACGCTGCGTCCCTACCTCCAGCAGCTCACCGAGGCCGAGGGCGTCCAGGTCGAGCCGGCGGTGTTCCCGCTCGTGGTGCGGGCCGGCGGCGGCAGCGCGCGCGACTCGCTGTCGGTGCTCGACCAGCTGATCGCCGGCGCCGGCCCCGAGGGCGTCAGCTACAACCGGGCGATCGCGCTCCTCGGTGTCACCGACGTCACCCTGCTCGACGAGATGTGCGACGCCCTCGCGGCCGGCGACGGCGCGGCGGCCTACTCGACGATCGACCGGGTGGCCGAGGCCGGCCACGACCCGCGGCGCTTCGCGTCCGACCTGCTCGAACGCTTCCGCGACCTGATCGTGCTCCAGCAGGTGCCCGACGCGGTGTCCAAGGGCCTGATCGACGGCCCGGCCGATCAGCTCGAGGCGATGGGCGCCCAGGCCGCACGGCTCGGCCCGGCGACGCTCTCACGCTGCGCCGACATCGTGCACAACGGCCTGGTCGAAATGCGCGGCACGACCGCCCCCCGGCTGCTCCTCGAGCTGGTCACCGCACGCATGCTGCTGCCCGGCGCCGAGGATTCGACCGGCGCGCTGCTCCAGCGCCTCGAGCGGATGGAACGGCGCCTGTCGCTGGGTGGCGAGCCGTCGCCGCTGCCCCCGGGCGACGCACCGGCTGCTGCGGCTCCCGCTCCCGCGCCTGCTTCCGGCGGGGGTGGCAGCGCAGGCTTGTCGGCGGCTCGCGCAGCCGCTGCAGCCGCCGCACGGCGCGCTGGTACCGGGGGCCGCGCCGCCACCGCTCAGCCGAACACCCCGGCCGCTGCTCCCGGCTCTGCTCCGGTCTCCCCTGCTCCGGTCCCCGCTCCCGTTTCTGCTGCTCCGGTCTCTGCTGCTTCCGCTTCCGCGGCTTCGTCGTCCGCAGCTCCGGTGAGCGCGGTCCCAACGTCTGCGGTTTCGGACTCGGCTACGCAGGCCGGTTCTACACAGGCTGGTGCTGGACAGGCTGGTGCTGCGCCGGCTGGTGGGGGAGCGGGGGCGGATTGGAACGATGTCGCCGCCGGAATGTCCGATGGTCGGGCCGCGATCGACAGCCGCGTCTCCGAACCCGACCACGACGAACCGCCGTGGGACGAAGAGCCCGAGGACTTCGACTCCGGTGACGGACGCCCCGCCGCATTGTCACCGTCTCACCAGGCCGCACCGACCTCGAACCTGGCGCCCACGTCGGCAGGGCCGGATTCCGGGGGCCCCACAGCGTCCGCGCGAGCCGCCGAGTCTTCGGACGGCGCTTCGGCGGGCCAGTCCTCCAACCAGGCGAACCCGGTGCGGCGTTCCGAGCCTGTCGCCGAGGCCATTCCTGCGGGGCGGCCGGATTCGGCCGGTGGTGGCGTTCCTGCGCGCGATTCTGACCAATTGAGCAACGCCTCAACGGCTGAGGCCGACGCCCGGGGCGGCGCCTCCACTCGGGGCGAGCCCCCGGTTGGTGCCGCGCGCGTTGGTGGCGGGGCACGAGCCGAGTCCTCAGACGGTGTTGCCGCGGGGGCGGAGGCTTCCACCGGTGTTGGAGGGCCGCAGATTCCGGGCGGTGCTGCTGCTGGGACGCATGCTTCCGGTGGTGCTGCTGCGGGGCCGCAGGCTTGGGGTGGAGCTGGGCGGGCTGAGGCTTCTGGTGGAGCTTCCGGGCGGCGGCGGGAACCGGCGGGAGTGCTGCCGGATGCGCCCGAGGAGCCGGCGGCCGCGGCGGTCGAAGCTGCGGCGGCTGGGCCGGGGCAGTTGACGGCGCAGGCGGTGCGGCAGGTATGGCCCGAGGTGCTGGCCGAGGTCAGGAAGCAGCCGCGCGGTGTGGTGCTGCGGGCGATGGCGGCCGACGCGACCGTGCGCGAACTTGAAGGCGAGACAGTCATCCTGACCGTGCCGTCGCCGCGGCACGCGCAAGGAATCACCCAGGGGGCGGCGCTCATCGTCAACGCCCTGTACGAGGTGCTCGGCGGCCAGTGGGAGATCCGCTGCGAGGTCGCGGGCGCCGCGGGGGCGACCCCGTACGGCGGCTCAGCGCCGGCACGCGGCGGGTCAGGCGGCAGCGGCTCCGCAGGCGGGTCCGCAGGCGGCGGGTCAGCGGGCGGCGGCCGTGCCCAGGTTCGCAACCAGAGCGCGCCGAGCCAGCGGCCGGATGCGAGCGGGCAGCGGCCGGCTCCGGGCCGCGCGGCCGCGGCTCCTGCGGGCGTGGCCCCGGCCGGTGCTGCTCCCTCCGGGGCGGCCCAGCAGACAGCTCAGCCGGCTGCGGCTGGGCGGGCTCCGCACACCCAGCGGCGTCCGTCGGAGGCTCCCGCCTCCGGCGGCGACGACGATTGGCCGGAGCCGGCCCAACCGGGCGGCCACTCCGCTGAGGCCGAAGCCTCCGTCGAGGACGACGAGGAAGATTGGCCCGAGGTCCGCGCGATCCCGACAAGCCCGCCACCTCGGTCGGAGGATCAGGGCCGGCCGGCATCCGCCGACGTGTCCGGCTCCGCCGCAGCTGCAACGGCTGGCTCCGTCGACGCCGGTGCTGCTGCGGTCGGCCCGCTTGGCGGGGATGGTGCTCACCGCTCGGGCCCCGCCGAGGAAAGTGACCTCGCTGCGGGCAACCGCGGTCCGGGATCCGAGGTCACCAACGCCGGCGCTGTCGGCAGCGGTCTCGCTGCGGGCAACCGCGGTTCGGGCGGCACTGGATCCGAGGTCACCAACGCTGGCGCTGTCGGCAGCGATCTCGGTGCGAGCAACCGCGGTTCGGGTGGCACCTGGCCCGACGTCGCCAGCGCCGGCGCCGCCGGAAGCGCACTCACTCCGGGCAATCGCGGTTCGGGTGGAACGGGATTCGAGGCCACCAGCTTCGGCGCTGTCGGCAGCGACTCCGATGTGGGCAACCGCGGTTCGGGTGGAACTGGATCCGAGGTCACCAACGCTGGCGCTGTCGGCAGCGGCCTCGATGCGGGCAACCGCAGTTCGGGAGGCACCTGGCCCGAGATCACCGGCTCTGGCTCCGCCGGCAGCGCTGTCACTGCGGGCAACGGTGGTTCGGATGGCAGCGTACGCGGTTCTGTAGTCGAGGTCGCCGATACCGGTGTTGGCGGTCGCGACTTCGCTCCAGGCAGCCGCAGTTTGGATGGCAGCGCGCGCGGCACTGGATCCGAGGTCACCGACCCTGGCATCGGCAGCGCGGGTGCTGGAGCGCCTGGCTTCGCCGATCGTGACGCGGGCGGCGTAGCCGGTGGTACTGCCGGCCAGGAAACGGCTGGCGACTCGCCCGCTGCCGGCCGGGTCAGCGGATCCGGCCGCGAACCTATTGGTCTCGGCGAAGGCGGGCCGCGTGACTCTGCGCAGGCCGGCCAGGGCGAGCGGCAGGGCGGTGCCACCGCGGCTGCCGGCAGTTCGGCTGTGGCTGCCGCCCGGGCTGCTGCGGCGCGGGCAGGGGCGAACGCTGCTCGCAGTGCCGGCGGAGCGCCGGCCCCGAGCGCGCCGGCGGGAGCGGGTGGTGGCGCCGGTGCTGCGAGCACCGGGCGGAACTCCGGGCCGAGCAGCGGCCTGGCTGCGGCCCGGGCTGCCGCGGCCCGTGGGGCTGCCGGGGCGCGGCCGGCGGCGAAGCAGGCGAACGAGGCCTGGTCCGACGGTTCACCCACGGAAGAGGCGCCGTACGACCCCGAGTTCGACGGGCCGCCGTCCAGCAAGGCCAAGTTCGAGGGATTCGACCCCGGTGACGAACCGCTCGACGAGGTGATCGACGAGAAGACCGCGCGCGAGAGCGGTGAGCAGATGGCCATGCGCCTGCTCCAGGAGGCCTTCGGCGCCGAAAAGATCGGTGAGAGCTGACCCTGTAACACGGTCAGAAAGTTGGGCCGGTCCCCATCCGCGGGCGGTGGGGGCGACCCGGCCGGTGGGTGATCGGTTGTGGGGTGGGGTGTCGGGAGTGGCGCTTGGTGTCGTCGGCGTTAGGGGCGGCTACGCTGGGCGGCGACTGCGCGCGGGAACGTTGGGGATTGACGGGCTTGCGCGTGTGCGGACTTTCAGCGGACATGAGGAGCGGTGCCATGCGCCCGGGCGGACAGCCGAACATGCAGCAGATCATGAAGCAGGCGCAGAAGATGCAGCAGCAGGTGGCGGAGGCTCAGGCTGAGCTGGCCGCGGCCGAGCTGACCGGCACGGCGGGCGGCGGGCTCGTCACCGTCACCGTGACGGGGCTCGGGGAGTACAAGTCTGTGAAGATCGACCCGAAGGCTGTGGATCCGGAGGACGTCGAGACGCTGGAGGACCTCGTGCTCGCCGCCATCCACAACGCCGCCGAGGCGCAGCGTGCGCTGACCGAGGAAAAGATGGGCCCGGCCACCGGTGGCTTGACCCTGCCGGGGTTCTGATCGCGTGTACGAAGGCGCCATCCAGGACCTGATCGACGAGCTGGGGCGGTTGCCGGGCGTCGGCCCGAAGAGCGCCCAGCGGATCGCCTTCCACGTCCTGTCCGCGGACCCGGCTGACGTCAATCGGCTGTCGACCGCTCTGCGCAAGGTCAAGGAGCTGGTGCGGTTCTGCACCACGTGCTTCAACGTGGCCGAGTCGGAGCAGTGCCGGGTGTGCCGGGACACCCGCCGCACCAACGAGGTGCTCTGCGTCGTCGAGGAGCCCAAGGACGTCGTGGCTATCGAGCGGACCGGCGAGTTCCGGGGCCGCTACCACGTGCTGGGCGGGGCCATCAATCCGCTCGAGGGCATCGGGCCGGACAACCTGCGCATCCGGGAGCTGCTGCTGCGGCTCGGCACCGGTGAGGTGAAAGAGTTGATCCTCGCCACAGACCCCAATACCGAGGGTGAGGCCACCGCCACCTACCTGGCGTTGATGATCAAGCCCATGGGGATCGCGGTCACACGTCTGGCAAGCGGTTTGCCGGTCGGCGGTGACTTGGAGTACGCCGACGAAATTACTCTCGGTCGTGCTTTTGAGGGGCGACGGGCAGTCTAGACGTACGCTGGGTGATCGCTTGATCACAAGGCGATAGCATTTTGGCCCGGATTCGCTGCTCACGGGCCATCTACCCGGTAGTTTCCGATTGGTCGGGGCGGCAGGTCACGGTCACATCACGACGGGGACACGGAACCGGACGTGTGCGGTCCGTGAACTTGACCTGAAGCCCCGGCTTAGGTGAGTGTTCCTTCCGATGGCGGCACACCCGCCGTCGAGTGCCTTCGTGGCGTGGGTCTGATCTGACCGTCGCGCGACGAGGGTCGGCACTCGAGGCATGCGATAACCGATCGGTTGCCGTTCGCTGCGTGGGCCATCGCTCTCCGGTCTCGCGGGTTCTTCGCCGAACCCTGCGCGCCGGTGGCCGTGGACTCATGCTCGTCCGGTCGCCGGGAGAGGACCGGCGCTTAGATGTCGCTAGGCCCAGAGGCGTCGATCAAGGAAGAGTCGACGGCGCCTGCTGCCGACGCGGCCGACGATCGTGGTGGCGAGAAGGCGATCGCAGGTCGATCTCTCAAGCAGATCGCCTGGCGTCGGCTCAAGAAGGACAGGGTGGCGATCGCCGGTGGCATCGTCGTCATCTTCCTGATCGTCGTCGCCATCCTGGCCCCGGTGCTCAGCAAGCTGTTCGGACACCCGATCGACGAGTACCACATCGATCAGATCGATCCGACGTTCAGCACGCCGATCGGCAAGTTCGGCGGCATCAGCCGCGAGTTCCTCTTCGGCGTCGAGCCCACCTCCGGCCGGGACGTCTTCAGCCGCATCCTCTACGGCGCGCAGACCTCGCTCTCGGTCGCGTTCCTCTCGGCGCTGCTGTCGACGATCCTCGGTACGACCTTCGGCCTGGCCGCCGGCTTCCTCGGTGGCTGGGTCGACGCGGTGATCAGCCGGATCATGGACTTCCTGCTGGCCTTCCCGCAGCTGCTGTTCGCGATCGCGCTGGTCTCGGTCCTGCCGGATTCCTTCCTGTTCTTCGGCGACCGCTGGTCGAGAGTGTTCGTGCTGGTGGGCGTCATCGGCTTCTTCGGCTGGCCGTACATCGGCCGCATCGTCCGGGGCCAGACCCTCTCGCTGCGTGAGCGCGAGTTCGTCGAGGCCTCGCGCAGCATGGGCGCCCGCTCGGGCCGCATCCTCTTCAAGGAACTACTGCCCAACCTGGCCGCGCCGATCCTCGTCTACGCGACGCTGATCATTCCGACCAACATCCTCACCGAGGCCGCGTTGAGCTTCCTCGGCGTCGGTATCCCGCCGCCGAACCCGTCCTGGGGCGGCATGTTGTCGGACGCGGTGACCTTCTACTCGATCGACCCCATGTACATGATCATTCCGGGCGGAATGATCTTCATTACCGTGCTTGCCTTCAACCTGTTCGGTGATGGCTTGCGCGATGCGCTCGACCCGAAGGCTCGCTGAGCCGAGGGGGTCGTTACCACCGCAATATCCGCGGACCGGCCGGGTTCGCTTTCGGAGAGGTAGGAGTACAGGTGGCAAGCAAGACAAGGGTGATGGCGGCAGCTGGTATCGCCGCTGCGCTCGGGCTCACCACCGCCGCGTGCGGTGGTAGCTCCGACAGTGATGACAAGGGCGGCGCCTCGGGTGGCGCGGCTGGTTACAACGCCGCAGTCACGAGCGTGGTCAACCCCAGCACCGCCAAGGGCGGAACCCTCAACCTCTGGTCGTCGCAGGATGCCGACTCGTGGGACCCGGTTCGCGGCTACTACGCGTTCGTGTGGAACCTGAACCGGCTCTACACCCGCAAGCTGGTCGACTACTCGGCCCTGCCGGGCAAGGACGGCCTCAAGCTCACGCCCGACCTGGCCGCTGCCGAGCCGGAGATCAGCGCCGACAAGCTGACCTACACGTTCAAGCTGCGGGACGGCATCAAGTTCGACGACGGCAGCCCGATCACGTCGAAGGACATCAAGTACGGCATCGAGCGGGTCTGGGCCAGCGACGTTCTCTCGGGCGGTCCGGTCTACCTGCCCGGCGTGCTCGACCCGGACAAGACCTACAAGGGCCCGTACAAGGACACGGACCCGAACAAGCTGGGTCTGAAGTCGGTCACCACGCCGGACGACAAGACCATCACCTTCAAGCTGGCCAAGCCCAGCGGTGACTTCCTCTACCTGCTGGCCATGCCGGGCTCGGGCCCGGTGCCGCAGAAGCGGGACACCGGCGCGCAGTACGGCAAGAAGCCGGCCTCCTCCGGCCCGTACATGTTCAAGGACATCCAGCCCGGTAAGAGCGCCTCCTGGGTGCGCAACCCGAACTGGGACCCGGCGACCGACCCGATCCGCAAGGCGCTGCCGGACGCGATCAACCTGACGATCACGACCAACGCCGACGACCTCGACAGCCGTCTGCTGGCCGGCACCGCCGACCTCGACGTCGGCCAGGTCGGCGTGCAGGCCGCGGCCCGCACCAAGCTGCTCAGCGACCCGAACCTGAAGAAGAACGCCGACAACCCGGTGTCCGGCTTCCTGCGGTACGCGGGCATCACGCAGGTCGCGCCGCTGAACAACATCGAGTGCCGCAAGGCCGTGATCTACGCGGCCGACCCGACCGCCCTCCAGGCGGCCTTCGGTGGCCCGCTGGCCGCCGGCGACATCGGCACCAGCATGCTGCCCGACAACATCGCGGGCTCGGACGCGAACTACGACCCGTTCAACCGCAAGCAGGGCAAGCCGCAGGTCGACAAGGCCAAGGAAGCCCTGACCAAGTGCGGTCAGCCGAACGGCTTCAACCTGACCATCACCGCGCGCAACAACCGCGCGCAGGAGGTCAAGGCGGCCGAGGCTCTGCAGGCTTCGCTGAAGGCCGTGGGCATCACCGCCAAGATCGACCAGTACGACGGTGCGCAGCAGGCGTCGATCACCGGTTCGCCCGACAACGTGAAGAAGAAGGGCTACGGGATCATCATGGCCGCCTGGGCGGCCGACTACCCGACCGGCTCCGGCTACATGCAGCCGCTCTCGGACAGCCGCTTCATCCCGGCCAACGGCAACTACAACCTGCCGGAGATCAAGGACCCCGCGATCGACGA
This sequence comes from Paractinoplanes polyasparticus, assembly GCF_019710575.1. GTDB lineage: Bacteria > Actinomycetota > Actinomycetes > Mycobacteriales > Micromonosporaceae > Actinoplanes > Actinoplanes polyasparticus. The sequence continues at coordinate 15,333 of NZ_JAHWFK010000024.1, forward strand.
GCTGTTCGACAAGGCCAACCTCGAGTCCGACCCGACGAAGGCCGCGGAGTACTACAAGCAGATCAACACCAAGATCATGGAGGGTGCTTACTACCTTCCCGTGGTCTCCGCCAAGGCGCTCAACTACCGCAACCCGCGGCTGACGAACGTCTACATCCACGACACCTTCGGCCAGGTGGACTTCCAGGCCCTCGGCGTCAGCGACGGCAAGTAACAACGGCTGAGCCGTACCGTCCACAGGGTTAATCGAAGGGTTGGTGAAGGCCGCCCGTGAGGGGCGGGCACCGGATTCGCGTAATCCGGTGCCCGCCCGTCCAACAGGCCGCTCGTCGTGCTGGCATACCTGATTCGGCGTCTGTTCAACGCGGTCCTCACGCTGCTCGTGGTCACCGCGGTGACCTTCGGCATCTTCTTCCTGGTCCCGAAGGCCACCGGCAGCGACCCCGCGCTGCTCTACATCGGCAAGACTTCCGACGCGGCCTCGGTCGAGGGCATCCGCGTCAAGATGGGGCTGAACGACCCGATCGTCGTGCAGTACGGCAAGTTCCTCAAAGGCCTGGTGGTCGGCCGGGACTACGCCAACGGCCCGGACGTCAACCACTGCCCGGCGCCCTGCCTCGGCTACTCGTTCAAAACCGACCAGGAGGTCACGCCGCTGTTGCTCGGCGACCTTCCGGTCACCCTCTCGCTGGCTCTCGGCGCCGCAGTGCTCTGGTTGATCATGGGTATCTCCACCGGCGTCATCTCAGCCCTGCGAAGAGGCACGGTCCTCGACCGGGCGGTGATGGGTGGCGCGCTGGCCGGCGTCTCGCTGCCGATCTACTTCACCGGTCTGCTGGCGTCGGCGATTTTCGTCTACTGGCTGGGCTGGCTGCCTCAGGGCCAGTACGTGCCGTTCACCGAGAATCCCGGCGAATGGTTCATCCAACTGCTGTTGCCGTGGATCACGCTGGCGTTCCTGTTCGCCGCGACCTACGCACGGCTCACCCGCGCCAACATGCTGGAGACGCTCGGCGAGGACTACGTGCGCACCGCCCGGGCCAAGGGCCTGCGCGAGCGTACGGTCATCGGCAAGCACGCGTTGCGCTCCGGCCTCACCCCGATCGTCACCATCTTCGGTCTCGACCTGGGCGCGCTGCTCGGCGGCGCCGTCCTCACCGAGACGGTCTTCAACCTGCGTGGCCTCGGCTACCAGGCGCTCACGGCGATCCGCGGCAACGACCTGCCGATCATCCTGGGCGTCACGCTGATCGCCGCGTTCTTCATCGTCTTCGCCAACCTGGTCGTCGACCTCGTCTACGGCTTCATCGACCCCCGCGTCCGGCTGGCCTGAGGGAGATCCACGTGTCCATCGGAGCCACCAACCCCCGCCCGTACCTCGAGGTCAAGGACCTCACGGTTCGGTTCGAGACCGACGACGGCATCGTCCAGGCGGTCAGCGACTCGGCGTTCAGCGTCGAGGCCGGCAAGACGCTCGGCATCGTCGGCGAGTCCGGCTCGGGCAAGAGCGTCACCTCGCTCGCCGTCCTCGGCCTGCACCGCACCCGCAGCAACGCCAAGGTCTCGGGCGAGATCTGGCTCGACAACCAGGAACTGGTCACGGCGTCCGACGAGCAGGTCCGCCTGCTCCGCGGGGGCAAGATGGCCATGATCTTCCAGGACCCGCTGAGCGCGATGCACCCGTACTTCACGGTGGGGTCGCAGATCGTCGAGGCCTACCGGGTGCACCACCCCGGCGTGAACAAGAAGGTGGCCCGGGAACGGGCGATCGACATGCTCGCCCGGGTCGGCATCCCGCAGCCGGAGCGGCGTTTCAACGACTACGCCCACCAGTTCTCGGGCGGCATGCGGCAGCGGGCGATGATCGCGATGGCGCTGGTCAACGACCCCAAGCTGCTGATCGCCGACGAGCCCACCACCGCCCTCGACGTGACCGTGCAGGCGCAGATCCTCGACCTGATCCGTGACCTCCAGGACGAGTTCGGCTCCGCGGTCATCATGATCACCCACGACCTCGGCGTAGTGGCCGAACTGGCCGACGACGTCCTGGTGATGTACGGCGGCAAGGTGATCGAGAAGGGCCCGGCGCTCGAGGTCTTCCAGAACCCGCAGCACCCGTACACCTGGGGTCTGCTCGGCTCGATGCCGCGCCTCGACCGCGACGTGCGTGAGCGCCTCAACCCGGTCAAGGGCTCGCCGCCCAGCCTGATCAACCTGCCGAGCGGGTGCGCGTTCCACCCCCGTTGCCCGTACGCCGGGCGCAACGGCAACCGATCCTTCAACGAGGTGCCTGTGCTGCACGGCGACGTGCACAAGGTCGCCTGCCACCTGCCTCAGGAAGCTCGTACCGAGATCTTCCAGCAGGAAGTGCTACCGAACCTCTGAGCGGAGTAGAACAAAGATGAGCGAGAACCTGCTCGAGGTGTCGGGGCTGCAGAAGCACTTCCCGATCACCAAGGGGCTGCTCAAGCGTCAGGTCGGTGCCGTCCGCGCGGTCGACGGCATCGATCTCGAGGTGCGCTCCGGCGAGACGCTGGGCCTGGTCGGCGAGTCCGGCTGCGGCAAGTCGACCGCCGGGCGCCTGTTCACCCGGATCCTGGAGCCGACCGCCGGCAAGATCCTCTTCGAGGGTGACGACATCTCCCACAAGTCGGTCACGCAGCTGCGGCCGCTGCGCCGCGACGTACAGATGATCTTCCAGGATCCGTACTCGTCGCTGAACCCGCGGCACACGGTCGGCTCGATCATCTCGGCCCCGCTGCAGATCCAGGACATCCCCACCCCGCAGGGCCTCAAGAAGGCCGTGCAGGACCTGCTCGCGCTGGTGGGCCTGAACCCGGAGCACTACAACCGCTACCCGCACGAGTTCTCGGGCGGCCAGCGGCAGCGCATCGGCATCGCGCGGGCGCTCGCCCTGCGGCCCAAGCTGATCGTGGCCGACGAGCCGGTGTCCGCGCTCGACGTGTCGATCCAGGCCCAGGTGGTCAACCTGCTCGACGACCTGCAGCGCGAGTTCGACCTGACGTACGTGTTCATCGCGCACGACCTGTCGGTGGTGCGGCACATCTCCGACCGCGTCGCGGTGATGTACCTGGGCAAGGTCGTGGAGATCGCCGAGCGCGACGACCTCTACAAGAATCCGCGTCACCCGTACACGGTCGCCCTGATGTCGGCCGTGCCGGTGCCCGACCCGGCCCGGCGCGACAAGGCCCAGCGCGACCGGGTGCTGCTCACCGGCGACGTGCCCAGCCCGATCAACCCGCCGTCCGGCTGCCGGTTCCGCACCCGTTGCTGGAAGGCGCAGGACATCTGCGCCACCGAGGAGCCGCCGCTGACCGTCCGGCTCGACGACCCCCAGTCGCACCTCACCGCTTGCCACTTCCCGGTGGTCGAGGACGAGGTCGTGGCGGGTCGCCGGCCCGCGGCTACGCCGGTCTGATCCCGTACGCGAAACGGCCGTTCCCCCACGCGGGCGGAACGGCCGTTCTGGGTTTCCGGGGTCAGTTGCGCAGGCGCTCGCAGTTGACGACCGTGATGTAACCCCACTCGTCGCAGATGTCGCCCGCCGCGGTGCGGTTGGAGCCTCCGTCGAGCCGGCCGGGACCCTTCAGATCGTCGTCCCCGGCGCCGCCCGCGATGGTGTTCTCACCCGATCCGCCGTCGAGGAGGTTGTCCGCGGCGTTGCCGGTGATCCGGTCGTTGCCCTCGCCGCTGTTGATGTTCTCGACGTCCGCGCCGACCGTGTCCTTCTCCCCGGGCTTACCGTCGTCGCCGGTCACGCCGTCGAGATCGATGACCAGCGAAGCCTTGTACCAGCTGTAGTCGACTGTGTCCCGGCCGGCTCCACCCAGCAGGGTGTCGGCGGCGATGCCTCCGTCCGCCGGCTCGTCGCCCACCAGCTCGTCGTTGCCGGTCGATCCGCTCAGGTAGTCGCGGCCGGCGCCGCCCTCGAGCAGATCGTTCCCGCCGAGGCCGCCGATCGTGTCGTTGCCGTAGCCACCGTGCAGGTGGTCGGCGCGGGCGGTGCCCATGAGACGGTCCGGCCCGCGGCCGCCGTAGATCTCCTCGATTGAGGTGCCGATGCTGTCCTTCTCGCCGGCCGCTCCGTCGTCGCCCTTCACCCCGTCGGCGTCGGCGGTGACGCCCTTGTTCCGGTGGCCGTAATGCACGACGTCCTTGCCGGGGCCGCCGTACAGCGAATCCGCGTCGGCACCGGTCGGATCGCCGTCCTGCCCGAGGTAGTCGTTGCCCGCGCCGCCGTCCTCGACGTCCTTGCCTTGGAGGCCGTAGAGCTCGTCGCCGCCGTTTCCGCCGGCGAGCCGGTCGTTGCCCTCCCACCCGAAGAGGTCGTCGTCCCCGTCGCCGCCCGAGAGGGTGTCGTTGCCCTGGTCGCCGTCGATCTCGTCGTTGCCACCGAGGCCGGACACAGTGTCGTGGCCGAAGCCGGGCTTGAGGATGTCGCGCTTGGACCCGCCGGTGATCCGGTCGTTGCCGTCCTCGCCGTGCGCGGTCATGGAGATGTCGGCCTTGTTGACGAGGACGTCGTTGTGCATGCCGAGCTCGATGAGGAGCCAGGTGGGATTCTTCGCGGGCGTGCAGCGGACCTTGGTCTTGTCGCCGCTGACCGCCGCGCACCCGGAACCGGCCCTGATCGCCACGACGTCGTCGATGGTGACCGTGCGGCCGGACCGGGTGATGACGACGTTGTGGGTCTGCTTGTAGGCCGACCGGTAGCGGACGATCGTCGACGACGTGACGTCGGCGGTGCCGGTCGTCGCGGCCTCGGCCGGGAGCGCCACCCAGCCCACCCCCGCGACGCCGACGCCGAGCACCGAGACGGCTATCCGTCGAGCTGTTCTGCTGAGTTTCACTGGAGTTTCTCCGGGGTGTCGGTGCTCGCAGGCGGACACGAGGTCGCCGGCATCGCGGATTCGGAGCTGATCGGGAAGTACGGCGAGCATAGGACGGTACGGGACCGTTCCGCTGTCCCGTACCGTCCTCAGAACTCAGTCTTTCGGACCCTTCAGGGCCCCGGCCTCCAGGCGGATGAGGCGCTTCATCTTTTCCTCCTGCTCGGTACCGGCGTTGCGCGCGGAGCGAGCGCCCGGCGTGGGCGGCGCACCGTCGCCGTACTCGCAGTTGGCGACGGACTCACCGGTCTCGACCGGGTCCGCGCAGTAGTCGAAGCCGGCTCCAGCGTCCAGGGTGTCGATGCCCTCGTCGCCGAACAGGGCGTCGTCACCGGCGCCGGTCAGCAGAGTGTCGTTGCCGGGTCCGCCCCGCAGCGAGTCGTCGCCGGAGGCGCCGGTCAGCTGGTCGTCGCCGCGGCCGCCCCAGATGATGGAGACGGACGTGTCGATGGTGTCGCCCTCGCCGGCCGCGCCGTCGTCGCCCTTGACCCCGTCGTTGTCCGCGGTGACGGCATTCTCGCGCCGCGAGTAGACCACCACGTCGTCGTCCCCGCCGCCGATGAAGGTGTCGGCGTCGGTGCCCGGTTCCCAGTCGAGGTCCTCGTGGAAGTAGTCGAGCCCGTCGCCACCGTTCTCGATGTCGTTGCCGAGGCTGCCTTCCATGTGGTCGGTGTCGGGGCCGCCCACGAGCTCGTCGTTGCCGCCCTCACCGAACATGTGGTTCGTGCCCGGGCCACCCTCGATCCGGTCGTTGCCGGCGTCGCCGCTGAGGTAGTCGGAATCGCCGTTGCCGCCCACGATCCGGTCGTCGCCGGCGCCGCCGTAGAGCGTGCTGTCCTCGGCGCCGCCGTCCACGAGGTCGTTGCCCTCATCGCCGTAGAGCGTGTCGACGCCGTTGCCGCCGTACAGCTTGTCGAGCCCGGGGCCGCCGTAGAAGGGCTGGTCGTTGCCGTCGCCGCCGTAGACGATGTCGTCGCCCTCGCCGGCGTAGGACGCGGTGTCGTCGCCGGGGCCGCCGTTCAGCGTGTCGTTGCCGATGCTCCCGGAGAGTGAGTCGGCGCCGTCGCCCCCGATGACGAGGTCGTTGCCGGCGTCGCCGCGCAGGACGTCGTTGCCGCCGTTGGTCTGCAGGACGTCGTCGCCGTCACCGGCGTAGACGTCGTCGCGCTTGGGACCGCCGGTGATCCGGTCGTTGCCGGCCCGGGTGCGGGCGGTCAGGCCCAGGTTGGCCTGGTTGACCACCACGTCGTCGCCGTCGCCGAGATCGACCCGCATCCAGTTCACGGTGACTGTGGGCGTGCAGCGGATCTTCGTGGTGTCGCCGCTGACCGCGACGCAGCCGGCGCCGGCCTTGATGGCGACGGTGTCGTCGACGGTCACCGTGTTGCCGGACTGGGTGAGGACGACAGTGTTGGCCTTGCCGGTCGCCGCCGTGTAGGTGACGACGTTCGACTCGACGACGGACACGGTTCCAGTCGTCGCCGCGTTGGCCGGCAGGGCGATCCAGGCGACGCCGGCGACGGCGACGCCGCCGAGTGCGACCGTGGCCGCGCGGAGCGGTTTCTTGCGGAAATTCAAGGTCGTTCCTCCCCCTAGGACACGAAACCCCAGGAGTGTAGGACGATACGGAGCCGTTCCGCTGTCCCGTCGGGCGGTGGGACATCACCAGGATTCGATCGCCGGCCCGATCCCGTACGCGAGAACGGCCGCTCCGAGAGGAGCGGCCGTTCTCGTCTGACTGGTGTTACCGCTTCTTCACTGAGGCCGCCTCGCGCTCCAGGCGATCCATCTCCTTGACCTCGGCCCGCACGTCCGACGCCTTGCTCGACCGCAGGGCCGGAGCGCCGTCGCCGTACTCGCAGCCGACGACGGATTCCCCTGCCGCGATCGGGTCGGCGCAGTAATCGTTCCCCGCGCCGCCGTCGAGCGTATCGGTGCCGGCTTCGCCCCACAGGGCGTCATCGCCGGCACCGGCCACGATCGTGTCGTTGCCCGGGCCACCCTTCAAGGTGTCGTCGCCGGGCGTGCCGGTCAAACTGTCGTTGCCGGCGCCGGCCCAGATGTGGGACACCGACGGGTCGATGGTGTCGCCCTCGCCGGCCGCGCCGTCGTCGCCCTGAATCCCGTCGGCGTCGGCGGTGATCGCCTTCGTACGGGCGTCGTAGATCAGCACGTCGAGGTCGGGGCCGCCGATGAAGGTGTCAGCGTCGGGAGTGCCTGCGGGCAGGTCGGAACCTTCGTTGAAGTAGTCCTCGCCGGCTCCGCCGTTCATCTCGTCGTTGCCGGGCCCGCCGTCGAAGTGGTCGGTGCCGGTGCCGCCGGTGAGCGTGTCGTTGCCGGGCCCGCCGTAGTTGAGGTTCCGGCCGTTGCCCCCGTCGATCCGGTCGTTGCCCTCGTCGCCGAGAAGATAGTCGTCGACGCTGCCGCCGAGGATGCTGTCGTCGCCGGAACCACCGTAGATCGAGCCCTCCCCGGGGCCACCCTCGAGGATGTCGTGGCCCTCGTCGCCGCGCAGCGTGTCGTTGCCGTCGCCACCGAACATCGAGTCGTCGCCCGGGCCACCGTTGAAGGTGGCGTCGTTGCCAGGGCCGCCGTACACGGTGTCGTCGCCCGCGCCGGCGTAGGACGCGGTGTCGTCGCCGGGGCCGCCGTTCAGCGTGTCGTTGCCGGTGCTGCCCGAGAGTGAGTCGGCGCCGTCGCCCCCGATGACGAGGTCGTTGCCGGCGTCGCCGCGCAGGACGTCGTTGCCGCCGTTGGTCTGCAGGACGTCGTCGCCGTCGCCGGCGTAGACGTCGTCGCGCTTGGGACCGCCGGTGATCCGGTCGTTACCGGCCCCGGTGCGGGCGGTCAGGCCGAGGTTGGCCTGGTTGACCACGATGTCGTTCTTGTCGCCGAGGTCGACCCGCATCCAGTTCACGGTGACTGTGGGCGTGCAGCGGATCTTGGTGGTGTCGCCGCTGACCGCGACGCAGCCGGCGCCGGCCTTGAGGGCCATGGTGTCGTCGACGGTCACCGTGTTGCCGGACTGGGTGAGGACGACAGTGTTGGCCTTGCCGGTCGCCGCCGTGTAGGTGACGACGTTCGACTCGACGACGGAGACGACTCCCGTGGTCGCCGCGTCGGCCGGCAGGGCGATCCAGGCGACGCCCGCGACCGCGGCACCGCCGACCGCGACCGTGGCGACCCGGAGCGAGCGCTTACGGAAATTCAAGGTCGTTCCTCTCCTGAGGGACATGAAGCCTCAGGAGTGTAGGGCGATACGGGGCCGTTCCGCTGTCCCGCGGCAACCGCTGCCGGGTTAGCCTTCCGGGCGGTTGAGGATGCCCACGACGACGGCGTGGATCGCATCGGCGTCCTTCGAGTCGTGCAGAGGCGCCTTGGCCCCGGTCACCGTGTACCACTCGTCGGCGTCCTTGTACTGCACGCGGACCGTGACGTCGTAGCCGTCGACCTCCGTCCGCAGCGTCAGGTCGCCCGTCACCACCCCGACCTCGTCGGTCATGACGCCACCCTGACCAGCCACGATGTCCGTGGTCGGCGGTGCGACGACGGCCGTCCCGGCCGGCGCGGGCGCGGCCTCTGCGGCGGGCGCGGCCTCGTCGCCGGCGGCGGCCTGCTCAACAGCGGCGGCCTGCTCGGCGGCAGCCGGCGGCTCTTCGGTCGCGGCGGCCGGCACGGGCTCCGCGGGGGAGGTGGTCATCAGCAGTTCTCCAGCATGTCCTCGAGCGCGGCCTTCTCTTTCGTGGTGACCGTCAGCTTCCACTTGGCCTTCACCGTCACCCAGTCTTGCGCATACTCGCACCAGCTGCTGGTCTCGGTCGGTTTCCACGTGGACGGGTCCTGGTCGCCCTTGGAGCGGTTGGAAGAGGCGGAAACCGCGATCAGTTGCGGGTCGTCGAGGTCGTTCGCGAAGTCGCCGCGCTTGGCGTCGGTCCACTTCGCGGCGCCCGAGCGCCACGCGTTGGCCAGCGGCACCATGTGGTCGATGTCGACCTTGGTGGGGGAGTTGAGCACCTGACCGTCGTAGAGGCTGTTCCACGTGCCGGCGACGACGTTGCAGCCCGAGTACTTGACCTTCTTGCCGTCCCGCTTGAGCACGGTGTCACGGACGTCGCAGTTGTCACCCGTGCTGCGCCAGTGCGGGAACCGGTCGCGGCTGTACTTCGCCATCGTGCCGGCCTTGGCCACGGTCAGCGTGTCCAGTTGCTTCTGCGAGGCCTTGATGTCCTGAGTGGACCGGGTCGACCCGGTGGTGGGCTGGTCGGTCGGCTCGAGGGAGACGCCCTGGCACCCGGCGAGGGCGAGCAGGGCCGTGGCGAGGATCAGCGGGGTACGAGGGGGCACATGCCCCAGAGTAGGTGGGGTACGCCCGTTCTGCCCGAGTCGTGCCCCGTGGGTGGATCATCCCGCGCGCCGCCGAGCGCGCGGGACGACTCCCCAAGATCAGCGAGCGCGGTTGACGGCGCTGGTGACCGCCTTGATCGAGGCGCTCACGATGTTCTCGTCGATCCCGACGCCCCATACCGCCTGGTCGCCGACCTCGACCTCGACGTACGCCGCGGCCTGCGCGTTCTCACCCGAGGTGAGCGCGTGCTCGTTGTAGTCGAGCACCCGCGCGGTGATCCCCAGGGGGGCGATGGCCTGCACGAAGGCGTCGATCGGGCCGTTGCCGACGCCGACCAGCGGCCGCCGCTGTCCACGGTGGAAGATCTCGACGTCGATCTCGACCTTGCCGTCGCGGATCGAGGTCGAGTAGGTCTCGATCGTGAACGCCTTGGTCGTCTGGTGGTCGACCAGGTACTCGCCGGCGAAGATGTCCCACATCTCCTGCGGGCTGACCTCGCCACCCTCTTCGTCGGTGTGGTGCTGCACCACACCGGAGAACTCGATCTGCAGCCGCCGCGGCAGGTCGAGCTTGTGCTCCTCTTTCATGATGTACGCCACGCCGCCCTTGCCGGACTGCGAGTTGACCCGGATGACGGCCTCGTAGTTGCGGCCCAGGTCCTTGGGGTCGATCGGCAGGTAGGGCACGCCCCAGGTGAACTTGTCGATGTCGACCCCGGCCGCGTCGGCGTCGGCCTGCAGCGCGGCGAAGCCCTTCTTGATCGCGTCCTGGTGCGAGCCCGAGAACGCCGTGTAGACCAGGTCACCGACGTACGGGTGACGCTCGTGGACGGGCAGCTGGTTGCAGTATTCGACGGCCCGCTTGATCTCGTCGATGTCCGAGAAGTCGATCATCGGGTCGATCCCCTGGGAGAAGATGTTCAGCCCCAGGGTGACCAGGTCGACGTTGCCGGTGCGCTCGCCGTTGCCGAACAGGCAGCCCTCGATGCGGTCAGCCCCGGCCAGCAGACCCAGCTCGGCCGCGGCGACCGCGGTGCCACGGTCGTTGTGCGGGTGCAGCGACAGCACGACCGACTCGCGCCGGGGCAGGTTGCGGTGCATCCACTCGATGGAGTCGGCGTACACGTTGGGGGTGGCCATCTCGACCGTGGCCGGCAGGTTGATGATCAGCGGCCGGTCCGGCGTCGGGTCGATGACGTCGATCACGGCCGAGCAGATCTCCAGCGCGTACTCCAGCTCGGTGCCCGTGTAGGACTCCGGCGAGTACTCGTAGAAGATCTCGGTGTCCGGGGTGTGGATCTCGGCGTACTTCTGGCAGAGCCGCGCCCCGGTGGTGGCGATGTCGGTGATGCCGTCCTTGTCGAGGCCGAAGACCACCCGGCGCTGCAGCGTGGACGTCGAGTTGTAGAAGTGGACGATCGCGCGCTTGGCCCCGCGGATCGACTCGAACGTGCGGTCGATCAGGTGTTCCCGGCACTGCACCAGCACCTGGATGGTGACGTCATCGGGGATCAGGTCCTGCTCGATGAGCTGACGGACGAAGTCGTAGTCGGTCTGGCTGGCGGCCGGGAAGCCGACCTCGATCTCCTTGTAGCCCATCTGTACCAGCAGCATGAACATGCGCCGCTTGCGCTCGGGGGACATCGGGTCGATCAGGGCCTGGTTGCCGTCGCGCAGGTCGACCGCGCACCAGCGGGGCGCAGCCTCGACGTGCCGGGCGGGCCACTGCCGGTCGTTCAGTTCGATGGCGAATTGCTTCTGGTACGGGACGTAGCGCTCGAACGGCATTTTGCTGGAGCGCTGGGTCTCGAAAGCCGAAGAGGACATGTGGAACTGCTCCAAAGGGAGAGAAGACGAGAAGGCGGCGCGCGTCAGCTCCGCGACGAGGTGCCGGCCTGGGATGGGGCCTCGTCGCGGCAGCTAAGAAGAAGAAGCGCCTGCCACATGTCGAAAATGACCCTACGTGATCAACTGAGCCGTTGCCAGCCGTACGCCCGGATGGTGAGAAGGCTCAGGCTGAGGGGACGATCCCGGTGGGCTGAACGGGGTCGGGCGCCGGGGGTGGGGCGTCCATGCCCATGGGCGGACCGGCCACCTCGGGGCCGGGCAGTGGCACGGTGGCCGGCCCCTCGACCTGACTCGTGATCTTGAGTACGCCGAAGCCGACCCGGGCCGCGGTCAGCACCCCGTCGTCGGCGTAGCAGTAGACGCCGATGTCGACCGGGTCGGCGAGCGAGGCCGAGATCGAGTCGATCGAGAAACAGCTGCCCTTGGCCCCGGCCAGCGGCTGCACCTGAGTCACGGCGAGCGCGGCCTGGCGGTCGGTGAAGACGGGGAGCCACTGCCGGAACAGGCGCTGGACCTTGGGGTCGTACTCGTCGGGAACGGGTTTGCCGGGCTTCGCGACCTTGACGCAGGTCGAGGTGATCGGGTTGGACTGCGACCCGAGCGTGCACTGGAAGACGCCCGCCGCCGTCGAGGCGATCGTCACGTCGGCCGTGCCGCCGAGCGCGCCACCGCTGACATCCACCCGCCACGTGCCGTCCCCGCCGACGGTGGCCACGACATTGCGAGGCCGGCCGCTGCCGTCGTCGAGCGAGTAGAGAGCCGCGTACGCCTTGTCCATGGCCAGCGCAGCCGTCGCGGCCAGGCTGTCGCGAGCGTCCCCCGCGGCCTGGCTCGGCCCGGAGCTCGCCGGGAGCGGAACTGTCTCCGGGGCGCCACTGCAGGCCGCCACGCCCGTCAGGAGCAGGGCGGCGGTGGACAGAAGCATCGAGCGTGGGCGCACCGAGACATTCTCGCCTCCACGGGCCGAATCGCCCCGGTGCTGAGCCTTCTGAAGCTTCGGCGTGTCGCGCGTGTCTGTTCCCTTGCGCGCCGGATTCTGGGATCGCCTGTCGGAGGCGGGCCGGAGCGCGGCTACTGTGGTGGCGATTGTCCTGGCCGGCCTCGCCGGCACGCCAAGCCTGCCGGCCCCGCCGGCACGCACAGCCGAAGGATTGGTTCAGCCGTGGCACTGGTGGTGCAGAAGTACGGTGGCTCGTCGGTCGCGACCGCCGAGCGCATCAAGCGCGTCGCCGAGCGCATCGTCGCCGCCCGCAAGGCCGGCGATGACGTCGTGGTCGTGGTCTCCGCCATGGGTGACACCACCGACGAGCTGATGGACCTGGCCAACCAGGTCAGCCCGCTACCGCCCGGCCGCGAACTCGACATGCTGCTCACCTCGGGCGAGCGCATCTCGATGGCGCTGCTCGCGATGGCGATCCACAACCTGGGCTACGAGGCCCGGTCGTACACGGGCTCGCAGGCCGGCGTGCTGACCACGTCGACGCACGGCAAGGCCCGCATCATCGACGTCACGCCCGGCCGGCTGCGCAGCGCGCTCGACGAGGGCGCGATCGCCATCGTCGCCGGCTTCCAGGGCGTCTCGCAGGACACGAAGGACATCACGACGCTCGGCCGCGGCGGCTCCGACACCACGGCGGTGGCCCTGGCGGCCGCCCTGCACGCCGACGTCTGCGAGATCTACACCGACGTCGACGGCGTCTTCACGGCCGACCCGCGGATCGTGCCCGACGCCAAGCACATCAAGCAGATCACGTACGAGGAGATGCTGGAGCTCGCCGCGGGCGGGGCAAAGGTGCTGATGTTGCGATGCGTCGAATACGCGCGCCGCTTCAAGGTGCCCATCCACGTACGCTCCTCGTATTCTCAGAAGCCCGGCACCCTGGTCACTGGATCGATGGAGGACCCTGACGTGGAACAAGCGCTGATCACCGGGGTCGCCCACGACCGCAGCGAAGCCAAGATCACGATCGTCGGGGTGCCCGACGAGCCGGGTGCCGCGGGCCGCATCTTCGACACCGTGGCCCAGGCCGAGATCAACATCGACATGATCGTGCAGAACGTGTCCACCGAGGGCACCGGACGCACCGACATCTCCTTCACGCTGCCCAAGGCCGACGGCCCGACCGCGATGACCGCGCTCGACAAGATCAAAGATCAGATCAAGTTCAAGAGCCTGCTCTTCGACGACCACGTCGGCAAGGTCTCGCTGGTCGGCGCGGGCATGCGGTCGCACCCCGGTGTCGCCGCCTCCTTCTTCGCCTGCATCGGCGAGGCCGGCGTCAACATCGAAATGATCTCCACCTCCGAGATCCGGGTCTCGGTCGTCTGCCGCGACAGCGACCTCGACACCGCGGTCCGCGCCGTCCACGACCAGTTCGAGCTGGGCGGCGGCGAAACGGCAGTGGTTTACGCGGGCACCGGACGGTAAGCCCCGTCATGGCGCAGCCCACGCTCGCCGTCGTCGGGGCGACCGGCTCCGTCGGGACGGTCATGCTCGAGCTGCTGTCCGGCCGGCGCAACGTCTGGGGTGAGATCCGGCTGATCGCGTCGTCGCGGTCGGCCGGCAAGCAGCTGAGCTGCCGGGGCGAGCAGCTCACGGTGGCGGAGCTGACCCCCGAGGCGTTCGACGGCGTCGACGTCGCGATGTTCGACGTGCCCGACGAGGTGTCCCTGCAGTGGGCGCCGATCATCGCGGCCCGCGGCGTCACCGTGGTCGACAACTCCGCCGCGTTCCGCATGGACCCCGACGTGCCGCTCGTGGTGCCCGAGGTCAACCCCGAGGCGATGGCCTACCGGCCGCGCAACATCATCGCCAACGCGAACTGCACCGTGATGGCCATGATCATGGCGATCGCTCCCCTGCACCGCGAGTACGGCCTGCGCGAGCTGGTGCTGGCCTCCTACCAGGCCGCGTCCGGCGCCGGCCAGGTCGGCGTGGACACGCTGCACGACCAGCTCAGCAAGGTGGCCGGCGACCGCTCGCTGGGCTCCCGTCCGGGCAACGTGCGCCAGGCCGTCGGCGACGAGCTCGGCCCGTTCCCGGCGCCGCTGGCGCTCAACGTGGTGCCCTGGTCGGGTGCGCTCGAGCCACTCGGCTGGTCGTCGGAAGAGCTCAAGCTGCGCAACGAGTCCCGCAAGATCCTGGCCATACCGGCGCTGAAGGTCTCGGCCACCTGCGTCCGCGTTCCGGTGGTCACCGCCCACTCGATCGCCGTCCACGCCGTCTTCGGCTCCGAGGTCGACGCCGAGGGCGCCCGCCAGGCCCTGCGCAACGCCCCCGGCGTGATCCTGGTCGACGATCCCGAGGCCGGCGAGTTCCCGATGCCGATAGACGCCGTCGGCACCGACCCGTCCTGGGTCGGCCGCATCCGCCGCGCGATGGACGACCCCCGCGCGCTCGACCTCTTCGTCACCGGCGACAATCGGCGCAAGGGCGCCGCCCTCAACACCGTGCAGATCGCCGAACTGATCGCGGCCGAGCTGTCCAAATGACCGGCGTCGTCGAGGTCGTGATCACCGCCGCCGACGCTTCCTGGCTGGCCGAATTCACCCGCCGCCTGGTCGACGACCGCCTGGCCGCCTGCGGTCAGCAGGTCTCGGCCATCCGCTCGATCTACCGCTGGGACGGCGAGGTCCACGACGACCCCGAGGCCCGGGTCGCCCTGCACACCCGAGCGTCCCTGGTCGACCGCATCGTCGAGCGGGCGAACGCCGAGCACCCGTACGACGTCCCCTGCGTCCTGGCTCTGCCGGTCGCGGCGGGCAATCCTGCCTATCTCGAATGGGTCCTCAGCGAGACGACCGAAACCTGAACCGGGCGGCGCGGCGCCTCGTCAGGACGCTTCCTCGATCACGGCGCCGTTCTCGTCGAGGTGCTCCTCGCCGAGCGGATTACCGTCGTCGTCGTAACGAAAAATCTTGCTGCGATACGGGAAATGCCGATCGGGCGGCCCGCCGCCCTCGGTGACGATATCTTCCCGCAGGGCGTTCCCGTTCTTGTCGTACGTGACGACGCGAGCAGTGCTTTCGCCCAGGTACCGCATGGTCTTGGTGGATCGGGTGCCGGTCACCGGGTCGTAATCGTAATACCAGACGTCGTCGAGCACGGCCCATTCGCCGGCGTGGTCGCGAGTGAACATCTTGTTGGCGACGACCCGGCCGCTCGAGTCGAACTCGAACTCTTTGTAATTCGCCAGTGAGCCGTTCTGGAAGACGTCGACCCGGGTGACGACGCCCTGCGTCCACCTGATCCGGTAGCTCGGCCCGAGCGTCGCCATCTGGGTCGTCGGGCCCACGCCGGCGGGCTCGCCGAAGTTCGAGATGTTGAGACCCTTGTACCAGCGCTCGCCGGTGAAATTGTCGTCCACACCGCGAATTCGGTCGACCAGCTTGCGGATGTTGGTCGCATACGATCGGTGACTCGAGAGGTCCAGCCGAGCGAGGTGCGCGATTCTTTCGGGAACCGGGCGATTGTCCGCGCCCAAGCGTTGCACGACAATGGGCAGTATCAGGCCGCGCCGCTCTTTCAGTGAGCGCGAGAAGGCCTGTTCGAATTCGACCTCGCGCACATAGTAGGAGCGGAGTGCGGCCGGGGAGAGGGCGAGACAGAAGAACCGGCTGTTCCTGATCCCGGTTTCGATGCTCTTGTTGATCGAATCGCCGACGGTCAACTCCATCACGTCGAACCACACGTCGATGCCGTGGTCCTTCAGATCGGCCACGATGCGTTGGACCGCGCGTCGATTCTGATGGGAGTAAGAGATGAAAACATCGTGCACGGACGGAACCTCCCAGGGCGACGACCCGAGCGATCACAACGACGATCAGCTACCGAAGCAGTCAGGCCCGGTCTCACTGAGACCGGGCCTGACTTGCAACACGTTGGTCGGGGTGGCCGGATTTGAACCGACGGCCTCTTCGTCCCGAACGAAGCGCGCTACCAAGCTGCGCCACACCCCGAGCTGCCTGGAAATACTATCCGACGCTTCGGCCAGCGCGAAATCGGTATCCCCAGAAGCGTAAAACCGCAGGTCAGCGCGGTATCAGAGTGAGCATCGAGGCCTCCGGCCGGCAGGCGAAGCGGATGGGGGCGGTGGGGTGGGTGCCCAGGCCGGCCGAGACGTGGAGCCAGGCGTCGGAGCCGGGCCAGCGGTGCAGGCCCTTGGCCATCCGGTGGGGGAGGTCGCAGTTGGTGGTCAGGGCGCCGTAGAACGGGACGCAGACCTGGCCTCCGTGGGTGTGGCCGGCCAGCAGGAGGTCGAAGCCGTCGGCGGCCATGGCGTTGAGTACGCGGGAGGCGGGGGTGTGGGTGACACCCAGGTGCAGGTCGGCGCCGGGGTTGATGGGGCCGGCGACCGTGTCGTACTGGTCGCGGTTGATGTGGGGGTCGTCCACGCCGGCCAGCTCGATCGAGCGGCCGCCGGCCTTGAGCACCGTGCGGGCGTTGTTCAGGTCGGCCCAGCCGGCGTCGGTCAGGGCGGTCCGCAGGTCTTCGGCGGGGAGGTCGGCGTCGCCTTGGACGTACTCGCGCTCGGGGAGCAGGTAGAGGATCGGGTTCTTCCAGCGGGGGCCGCGGTAGTCGTTCGAGCCGAAGACGAACGCGCCGGGGATTGTCAGCAGCGGGCCGAGTGCGCGCAGCACGCCTGGTAGCGACTCGGGGTCGGCCATGTTGTCGCCGGTCACCACGACCAGGTCGGGGTCGAGGCCGGCCAGGGCGGACACCCAGGCCTGCTTGCGGCGCTGGTCGGGCATCATGTGCAGATCCGAGATGTGCAGGATGCGCAGCGGCTCGGCGTCGGGTTCGAGCACCGGCACGTCGAAGCGGCGGAGCGTGAACAGGTTGCGTTCGATCAGCGAGGCGTAGGCGAACGTGGCGGCCCCTGTGGCGAGCACCGCGGAACCGAGTGTGAAAAGAGAGCGCTTGCGCATGGGTGACAAGGGTAGTTTCTCCGTCCATGGGAACGCTGAAGGACCGCCTGAACGATGACCTGCACTCGGCCATGAAGAGCCGGGACGAGCTCACCACGGCCACGCTGCGGATGGCGCTGTCCGCCGTGCGCAACGCCGAGGTCGCCGGTTCCGCGGCCCGCGACCTGTCGGACGACGAGGTGCTCGCCGTCCTCAACAAGGAGTCGAAGAAGCGGCGCGAGGCCGCCACGGCGTTCAGCGACGCGGGGCGGGCCGAGCAGGCGGCCAAGGAGCGGTCCGAGGGCGAGGTGCTCGAGCGCTACCTGCCGCAGCAGCTCAGCGACGACGAGATCGCCGAGCTGGTGGCGGGGGCGCTCGCGGCCGGCGGCTTCACCGGCAAGGGGCAGATGGGTCCCGCGATGAAGGCCGCCCAGGCCGCGGTGGCGGGCCGGGCCGAGGGCGGCCGTGTCGCCGCCGAGGTGCGCAAACAGCTGGGATAGGGGCTGAGCGCGACATTTGAGGATCCGGCTGGGTGGGCTCTCCGTTCGGAAGATCCGGCTGGGCGAGCCTTCGAGGCCGTCGTTCGGCGGCGGCTGGGTCTGCGTTTGGAAGATCCGGCTGGGCGAGCCTTCGAGGCCGTCGTTCGGCGGCGGCTTCGGCGGCTTTTGCAGATGTACGCGGCGACGGGCCCCCAACCGCAGACGGCGGGTGGCCGCCTGTTCGAGCAGTGGTGGGTGGCGCTGAGGGATTCACTCAAGTCCGTGGGTTGCAGGTCGATTGCAGGATCGACCCCCGACATCCCCGAAATGAGTGCGCTCATGACCTGCACGAATTGCGGCTCGACGGCGATTCAGCCGAACGGCTGGTGCGGTGCTTGTGGCCAGCCGGCCCCCTCACCGGTTGCCGCATCCGAGCCGGCCGCGTGGCCGTCGCCGCCGCAGCAGCCCTCCTGGTCAGCGCCTCAGCCGAGCGACTGGCCGGCTCCCCCGCCGAGCGGATGGGCGGCCCAGCACGACGAGCGACCGGCCGCCCAGCAGACCGAGTGGCCAACTTCGCAGCAGGGCGCGTGGGCAACCCAGCAGGACGAGCGGTCGTCGCCGCGGCAGACCACATGGGCCACTCAGCAGACCGAGCCGTCGGTGCTGCAGCCGAGCGCGTGGGCGACTCAGCAGACCGAGCCGTCGGTGCTGCAGCCGAGCGCGTGGGCCACTCAGCAGACCGAGCCGTCGGTGCTGCAGCCGAGCGCGTGGGCGACTCAGCAGATCGAGCCTTCAGCACCGCAGCAAAGCGCATGGCCGACTCAGCAGGACGAGCGGTCGGCCACCCGGCAGGCTGGGTGGCCGGTGCCGCAGGAGAACGGGTGGGCCGCGCAGCAGGCCGAGCGGACGGCTCCGCAGCAGCCCGAGCGGACGGCTCCGCAGCAGCCCGAGGGGCTGGCTCCGCAGCAGAGCCAACGGGCAACTCCCCAACAGAATGGCTGGTCGGCTTCCCCGCAGAACCAATGGGAAACGCCGGAACAGCCCGGGTGGGCAACCGACGCGACCTCGACGTTCGGTGTTCCGGGCCCGGCCACGAATGCGTATCAGGCCTCGGCGGCAGCGGGGTATCAGGCGTCCGTTGCTCAACCTACGGCCGGTTATCAGGTGCCGGCCGCGCAACCCGCGCCCTCGCCCGCGGCTGGGTATCAGGCGCCGGTCGCCTCACCCGCAACGGGATATCAGGTGCCGGCCGCGTATCAATCCTCGCAGGATGGCTATGACGCTCCGACGGCGATGAATGCCACGGTTGTCGGGGGGATTCCGGCTTATCCGCAGCAGCCGCCGGACCTCAACCCGCCGCCGTACATGATGGGCGGCCACGCCGCGGTCAGGAGCGCCGGAAACAAGTTCAGCCGTGCGGCCTTCGGGCTGGCCGTGCTGGCGCTGCTGATTCTTCCGATTGTTTTCGGTCCGCTCGCGGTGGGATCGGCCGTGATCGCGCTCCGGAAGGGGGAGCGCCGGGGCAGGCTGGCGCTGATTCTCGCGATCGCCGGCATGGTTCTGGGCTTCGCCTTCGGCGTCATCCGGCAGTTCCTGCTCGCCGACTGAACGCAGCGAAACGGGGGTGCGGCGATCCGGCCGTACCCCCGCGAGGGGACATCAGATCGCGAGCTGGGGCCGGACCGGGACGGCCGTGACCGCCGGGCTCGTGCTGCGCCCCGGCAACTGCTGCTGCGGCACTGCGTACGGTCCGAGCATGGATTCGATGGCCGGGGCGATCGCCGGCCGGTCGTTGAGCTGGATCAGGCGGGCGGCGCGGGCCAGTGAGCCGGTCTCCCCGTCGCGGAAGCCCTCGCGGTAGCCCTTCTCGTAGCGCTCCCCGCGGCCGAGGGCCCGGCCGAGAGCGAAGCAGGAGGAGCCGGCGAGGGCGAGGAGGAAGAGCAACGCGAAGGGTGTCACCGTTATTTTCCTTCCGGGGTAAATGTACTAATTAGCCGAAAAGTACCCCTAGAGCATGGCTCATGCGGTAGAGCGGTGATCAAGTACGCCAACGGGTGACTCCCCTTGCGCTCCGGCCAGCCGAGCGGGAATGTCGTCGGGATCGGATGGTCGGCACAGGTGGAACCCCTGCCCATAACCGCACCCGAGTCCGCGTAACGCGGCCAGCTGTGCGGCGTTCTCGATCCCTTCGGCCACCACCCGCAGTCCGAGGATCTGCGCCAGCTCGACGATCGTGCGAACCAGGGCGAGGTCCTCCGCGGTCAGCTCGGCCCGGGCGATGAACGCCCGATCGATCTTGAGTTCGTCGACCGGCAACTCCCGCAGGTAGGCGAGCGAGGAATACCCCGTACCGAAATCGTCGATCGACAGCTGTACGCCGAGGTCGCGCAGCACACCGAGGGCCGACTTCCCCAGATCGGGCTCGCTGACCAGCACCGACTCGGTCAGCTCGAGGGTCACGGCGCTCGACGGCAGCCCGGCCATGGCCAGCGCCCGCATGGCGTTGTCGGCGAACCGCGGATGGACGAGCTGGTGACCCGAGACGTTGACGTTGAGGCCCAGATCCGGGAAGTCACGCCGCCACTTCGCCACCTGCATCGCGCTCGTCTCGAGCACCCACTGCCCGATGTCGACGATCAGCCCGAACTCCTCGGCGACCGGGATGAAGTCGACCGGCGACACCAGGCCACGGGTCGGGCTGTGCCAGCGGATCAAGGCCTCGACACCGGCCGGCTGCCCGTCGGTCAGCCGTATCAGCGGTTGATACTGCAACCGGAATTCGCCGTCGCGCAACGCCCGTTGCAGGTCCCCGCGCAGGCTCAGGTGGTCCAGCGCCTCGGCGTGCATGTACGGCTCGTAGACCAGCACCCGTCCCGGACTCTCCTTCTTGGCCCGGTACATCGCCACGTCCGCGTTGTGCAGCAGCTCCTCGGACTTCTCGTCGGCCTCGCGCGAGGTCGCGATGCCCACGCTGGCGCCGATGAAGACTTCGCGGCCGGCCACCCGGAACGGCTCCTTGAGGGTGGCCACGATGCGCTCGCCGACGAACTGGGCGGACTCGGCCGGGGAGTCGTGCAGCAGCGCCGCGAACTCGTCGCCGCCGAGCCGGGCCGTGGTGTCGCTGGCCCGTACGCACCCCCGCAGCCGCCGCGCCACCAGGGCGAGCAGCTGGTCGCCGGCGTCGTGCCCGAGGCTGTCGTTGACCGTCTTGAACCGGTCGAGGTCGATGAAGAGCACGCTGGTCGGGTCGACCAGGGTGTTCCGCGAGGCCAGCACCCGGTTGAGGATCTTCAGGAACAGCGCGCGGTTGGGCAGCCCGGTGAGCAGGTCGTGGTGGGCCTCGCGTACCGCCTCGACCGTGCGCGCGTCGGTCAGGGCCAGGCTGACCTGCTGGGCAAAGGCGTCCAGTTGGTCGCGCTGCTCGGTGTGCCGGTCGGCCACCCCGGGCAGGTACGCGACCAGGCTGCCGGCCATCTCGCCGGTGACCCGGACCGGGGCCGCGATCATCACGCCGTCCGCGGCCGGCCGCACCAGCACGGCTCCGCCGGCCATCGCCGCGCGGGCCAGGCTCTCCGGTGGCGCCTCGCCGTCCCCGCAGGTGGAGGCAACGCTCAGCCGCCGGTCGGGCCCGCCCTCGGCCAGCATCAGCGCCACCGTGGCCCCGCCCAGCAACTCGGCGGCGCCGCAGGTCACCGCGTCGAGGATCTCGGGCAGCGGCCGCCGGGCCGAGATCGCCCGCTGAATCATGAGCAGCGACTCGACCAGCCGTTGCCGGGTCTGTGCGCTCGTCGCCTGCTGTTCCGTCTCGGCCCGGAGGTGGCGTTCCGCGGCGAGCACCCGGATGCTGCGCAGGGCCAGCCCGAGCACCTGACCCATGCCCTGCAACATCTGCCGTTCCGCGGGGCCGAACGGCTCGGTCAGCCGGGCCACGATGAGCGCGTCGCCGCTCTCGCCGCCGAGCGGGTTGCTGACGGCATGCAGCTCCCCGAGGTACGGGACGACGAGGATCGGCTGTCCGGCGGCGACCTCGTGCAACGCCGCCTCGGGCACGACCGCTCCGAAGCCGTACGCCCCCGAGACCCGGCCCTCACGCACCACCGCGCCTACCTCGGCCTCGACCATCTCGGTGGCCCGCTCGACCGCGCCGGCGATCGCCGTCTGTTCGTCGTCGGCCGCGTTGACCGCGGTGAAGTACTCGGTCAGCTGGTGCGTCGACCAGGATTCCATGGTTCAGGCCAGAGCCAGCGTGACGAGGGTCAGGGCGTGGGTGCCGAGCGCGCCGCGTACGCGGGCGATCTCACCCAGCGTGTAGAAGCCGGCGAACGGGGCATCGCTCAACGCCGTACGCATCGCCTGGATCTCATGGTCGAGGCCGCCTTCGACGAGACCGGCCCACCGGCCGCCGCAGTCGAAGGCGAGCACGCCGAGTGGCGGCAGGCCGTCGAGCCGGGCGATCGCCTCGGTGCACGACCAGGCGGCACCGTCCAACATCGACTGCCGGTCGCCCTCCATGAGCCAGACAAGCGCGCCCTGCGGCACGTCGTTGGAACCCCAGACCGAGCGCTCCTCGTCGTCGCCGGCGTGGATCACCCGGATGTCCTCGCCGCTGCGCCGCGAGAGCCCGAGGGGTTGCAACGCCCGGCCGCGGTCGAACAGCTCGGCGGCCGTGCCTTCCATCTCGTTGCGACGCAGCAGCACGTCCAGGGCTGGTTCCCCGTCGAGCTGGTAGATGTGCGGGCCGTTGGCCTTGGTGACCACCATCGGCGGTTCCTTGCGGCGCCAGCCGTGCGCGACGCCGATGCCGATCGGGCCGTCCGATCCGAGCCCGAGCCCCACCACCGCACCGGTGAGCACCTCGTCGCCGATGAACTGGTACGTCTGCCGGAACCGCCGGTCGTCGGCCGCGAACCCACCGACCAGCGGAACGCTGGCCCCGATCGAGGAGTAGGCCCCGCGGACGATCTCGTGCTGCGGGCCCGCCAGCCCGTCGGCCAGCAGCACCAGCACCTGGTTCTCGTCGTCCAGACCGTGCAGCGCCTCGGCCGCTGCCGCCCCCGCGGCCCGTGGATCGGACTTGTGGATCCGGGCTGCCCGGGCCTGCACGGTGAAACCGTCGCCGCCGAGGGCCGCGACCGCGACGCCTCCGTCGGTCGTCCCGGCGCTGCCCAGCTCGCCCATCGTCGTGGCGCCGACGATCTCGGCGTCCGGTCCGGCTTCCATCCGTACGCCCCGCAGCAGCGCCAGCAGATCGTGGGCAACCGATGCGAAGACGAAGACGGCCTTGGTCTCCCGCCCGCCGATCGCCTCCGACGCTGCCTCGGCCCCCGCCTTGCGGGAGTCGGGCGCGCTGCTCTGGCCCACGCCGAACCAACGGTGCAGGATGCTCTGCATGATCTTCTGATCGGCACCGTTTGTCGGTTGCTGAGTGGTTGCGTCTGGGGTGCCGTCCGGTGTCCCCGAGCGGCCTGCGAGGCTTGCTTGCGTGACTGACTTCGACCTTGCGCGGCAGGTCCGCGCCGTGAGCCGGCTGACCGGCGAGTTCACCCTGCGTTCCGGCCGCGTCGCCAACGAGTACTTCGACAAGTACCAGTTCGAGGCCGACCCGGTGCTGCTCGACCAGCTCGCCGAAGCGATGGCTGTGCTGATCCCCGAGGGCACCGAGGTGCTGGCCGGTCTCGAGATGGGCGGCATCGCCGTCGTCACCGCGGTCGCCCGGCACGCGAAGCTGCCCACCGCCTTCGTCCGCAAAGAGGCCAAGAAGTACGGCACCGCGCGGCTGGCCGAGGGAGCCGAGGTGGCCGGCCGGCGGGTGCTCGTGGTCGAGGACGTGGTGACCTCGGGCGGCCAGGTCGTCATCTCGACCGGCGACCTGCGCAAGCTGGGTGCGCACGTCGACCACGCGCTCTGCGTGATCGACCGCCAGGAGGGGGGCGCGCAGGCGCTCGCGGCCGAGGGCATCACCCTGCGGGCGCTGCTGACCCGGGCCGACCTGGAAGCCGTCGCCTGATCCATTTACATAGGTAACCTGACGACATATGTTGGCTCCGTGAGAGAGCCGACATATTTCATTCTGGCCGCGCTGCAGGACGAGCCGGGCCACGGCTACGCGATCATGAGCCGGGTGACCGCGCTTTCCGGTGACCGGGTGCGCCTGGCCACCGGCACCCTCTACCAGGCCCTCGACCGCCTCACCCGAGAGGCGCTGATCGAGGTCGTCCGGGAAGAGGTGGTCAACGGCCGCGCCCGCCGCCACTACGCGCTCACTCCGGACGGCCGCTCCGCCCTCCAGGCGGAGGCCGCCCGGATGGCCGCGGCGGCACGCGTCGTTCTGCGGCCGCGGGTCGCCGGGGGTGCGGCATGAGCGAGCGTCTGTACGAAACTCTGCTGCGCCTCTACCCCGCCGCCCACCCCCGCGACGAGATGCTGGACGTGCTGCTGACGGCCGGCCGGCCGGCGTGGCGCGAGATCCCGTCGCTGGTGCTGGGTGGCCTGCGGGCCCGGTGCGGCGGCGACCAGCCGCTCGCCGTCCGCTGGCTCTACGCGGCCCGCGCGGCGGCCCTCCTGCTGCTGATCTTCAGCGCCGTGGGCTCGGCCCGCGAGGTCGCGTCGACGTGGCTGCCGCTGAGCACCATGCAGATCCTGGTGTGGGTCGCGGTGGCCGTCGCGGTCGTGTCGATCATTGCCGGCTGGCGGGTGCCCGCGGCCCTGGCCGGCTTCGCCACCTTCGCGATCAGTGCGGCCGACGGGGTCGACTGGCGAGCGGTCACCGCCTATTCGCTGGCGGCGGTGCTGCTGCTGATTCCCGGCCCACCCACCCCCGTCCGCAACCCGATCCTGCTGGCGCTTCCCCTCGTGCCCCTCGATGCCGTCGCACTGGGCACCGAGCCGCTCTACCTGCTCGGCTTGGCGGTGCTGGCCTGGGCGGTGGTCGACGAACGGGTCGCGCTCGCCGTCGGGCTGGCCTTCTGCGTAGCGTTCCTGCAGGTGATCGCCGACCTGCCGGGCGCCGACGCCCGCGGGGTACTCATCCTCACCGGGTCCCGCATCGCTTACGTGGCCGCCTTCCTCATCGTCGGGGCGTGGGCGGCGCGCCGGCGGGCTCGCGTGTAGGGCCGGCCCAGCCTTCGGCGGGCTCTACCGTGGACGGATGACGCGGTTCGCTCTTGTCGGGTTCGGCTTTCGTGCGGCGGCGTTTCACCGGGTCGCGCAGGCGGTCCCCCGGCTGGAGTGCGTCGGTGCTGTCGTGCGGGAGCCACGGCCGTTGCCCGTGCCGGCCTACAGCGACCTGCGCGAATGCGTACGCAGTGCCCGGCCCGACTTCGTGGTCACCGCCGTCCCACGCGCGGCCAACCCGGGGGTCATCGCCGGCGCGGTGGAGCTCGGCGTGCCCGTCCTGGCCGAGACGCCACCGGCGCCCGACCGGGCCGGCCTGCGGTCGCTGTGGACGATGGCCGGGCCGTCCGGACTGGTGCAGGTCGCGGAGCAGTATCTGCTGATGCCGTCGCATGCCGCCCGGCTCGCGGCGGTGCAGTCCGGCATCATCGGGACGCCGACGCAGGCGCACGTGTCGTCCACTCAGCAGTACCACGCGATCTCGCTGATCCGCGGGATGCTGGCTGTCGGACATGACCCGGCGACGGTGCGGGCCGTGCGAACCGTCGCGCCGCTGCTCGACCCGCTCGATCGTGCCGGGTGGACCGATGCCGCGGACCCGAAGCCGGCCACCACCACCATCGCCACGCTGGACTTCGGCGACGGGCGCTCGGCTGTCTACGACTTCACCACCAACCAGACGAGGAATCTGCTGCGCTCACGACGGCTGCTGGTCCGCGGCACGCACGGCGAACTGAGCAACGACGAGATCGTCCACATGCCGGCCCCGCGGACGATCACCCGCACCGCCCTCACCCGCCGGCAGAGCGGCCACGACCTGGACCTGAACGGTTTCGACACGGAGACCATCACGCTCGGCGACAAGGTGCTCCACCGCAATCCGTACGTCGGTCATCGCCTCAACGACGACGAGATCGCCACCGCCGCCCTGCTCGACGCGATGGCGGCCTGGGTGCGAGGCGAGGGGCCACCGCCCTATCCGCTGGCCGAGGGTAGCCAGGATCATCTGCTGGCACTGGCCATTGAGGAAGCCGCGGAGACCGGCCAGGAAGTGACCACGACCGCGGGAAACTGGCCGCCATCGGCGCACACATGAGGGTGGACATCGGTCGCAGGTGCGGGAGGATGACAGCCGTGAGCGACGACGACGAACTGGCGATGCTTCGGGAACGGGCGGCGGTCGGTGATCGGGACGCGACCGATCAACTGGTGGAACTGGCCGGCGAAAGCGGCGATCTCGACGAGCTGCGGCGGCTGGCGGCGGCCGGAAGCAGTGATGCGGCGGCCGTGCTGATCGAGTTGGCCGGCGAGCGGGAAGACCTGGACGAGCTGCGCGAGCTCGCCGCGGCGGGGAGCGAGGACGCCCAGGACGTGCTGGCCGAGCTGACCGACGAGTAGCGGGCACTCTTCCAATCAAACTTTCGGTACGAGAAGGGCGGGACGTCTGAAGACGTCCCGCCCATTCTTATTGCTTACCGCCGTGGTCGGCCCGAGGGTGGGCCGCCGGGGCCGGCCGGGGGGCCGGCCGGGGGTGCGGCCTTGGCCTTGGCCGGGTTGATGATGACGAAACCGCCCTTGAGGGTTCGGCCGTCGGGGCTGGTGCCGGCGGCTGTGCCGGGCGGGCAGTCCGAGTCGATCTCGCTGCCGACGGAGACGTCGAAGCCGGCGTCCTCCAGGCGGTCGCGGGCGTCCTCGATCGAGTCGCACTCGACGTTCGGGATGGAGCGCTGGTCGCCGAAGGCGATCTTTCGGTTCTCGGGCTCCTTGAACTGCTCGCGCGGCTTGCCTTCCATGAAGTCGCCCAGGGTCTGGTAGACCGCCGGGTTGACGATGTCGTGGGACATGCGGTCGCGGTGGTCGGGCCAGTCGGGGTTGACCAGGTAGCCCGCGATCACCAGGGACGTGGTGCCGGCGATCAGCGCGGCCGTCTTGTCGGCGTCCGTCGTGCCGGTCTTGCCGAACACCGGGTGCTTGACCGTCGACTTGGTCTGGCGGGCCGTGGCACCCTCGCAGCGGCCCATCTGGGCCGAGTCGCCGACCGGGCAGCGGGCGGCGTCGAGGGCCGCGCGGGCGACATCCTTGCTGGTGGCCCGGATGCAGCGCGGTTTGCCGATGTCGAGCTTGTTGCCGTCCTGGGTGGTGATCTGTTCGATCGGGGTGGGCTCGCAGTACATGCCGTCGCCGGCCAGCGTCGCGTACGCGTTGGCCATGTCGAGCGGCGTCGAGGCGGACACGCCGAGGGTGAAGGCGCCCCACTGGTTGGCCGCCACCGAGTTGTTCGCGAAGTCGGCGTCCTGCTTGACGCGGAACTGCACGCCGAACCGCTTGGCCACGGCCACCACGTTCTCGGCGCCGACCTGTTCCTCGAGGGGCACGAAGTACGTGTTGATCGACTTCGCGAAGGCGGAGTGCATGTTGTAGACGCCCGCGCCGCCGCCACCCGAGTTGCTGGGGCACCAGAAGTGTGTGCCCGGGCAGGCGCTGTCGCTGCTGGAGCTGATGATGTAGCCCGACTTGTAGCGCTTCTCGGCCTTGATCGGCCAGGCCAGCGGGTAGCCCTTCTCGAGCGCGGCGATGATCGTGAAGATCTTGAACACCGAGCCGGCCTGGTAGCCGCTGATGTCACCGCCCCCACTGAGCAGCGGGTTCGTCGTGTTCGGATAGGTCGCGCGTACGCCCGCCTTGGCCTTCTTCCTGTCCGAGGACAGCGGGTTGGGGTGGGCGGGGTCGGGCAGCTTGTACTTACGGTTGGCCGCCAGCAGCCGCACCTTGCCGGTGCCGGGCTCGGTCGCGGCCAGCAGCAGGGCGTTCTTGTTGTCGTCCTTGATCCGCTTGTTGATCCGCTTGCGGGCGTCGGCCTGGGCCCCCAGGTCGAGCGTGGTGATGATGCGGTAGCCGCCGCTCTTCAGCCGGCGCTCACGGTCGTACGGGGTGGCGCCGAACGCCTCCTGGCTCATCCACCAGCGGTAGAAGTAGTCGCAGAAGAAGCCCCAGTTGTTGTTGGCCACCGACACGCAGCCGTTGCCGACCGGCTTGACCTGGCGCGGGATCGCCTCTTTCTTGGCCTTGTCGGCCTGGGCCTGGGTGAGCTTCCCCATCTCGACCATGGCCGGGAGGATGTAGTTGTCGCGGCGCTGCTTGATCTGGTCGTACCCGCCCTTGGTGGTCGGGTTGAAGCTGGACGGCGCCTTGACCATGCCGGCGAGCATCGCGGCCTGGCCGGCCGTCAGGTCCTTCGGCTTCTTGTTGAAGTAGACCTGGCTGGCCGCGTAGACCCCGTAAGCCTGGTTGCCGAACGGCGCGATGTTGAGGTAGCGCTCGATGATCTGCTCTTTGCTGAGCTCTTTCTCGACCTGGATCGCGTACTTCATCTCGGTGATCTTGCGCTTGGGCGTGTCCTTGGTGGCGTCGACGACCTCTTGCGGGTTGGTCGCCGAGTAGGCCAGCGACATCCGCACGTACTGCATGGTGATCGTCGAGGCGCCCTGCTTCGACTCCGACTTGCCGCTGTTGTTCACGAACGCGCGGGCGACGCCCTTGAGGTCGACGCCGTTGTGGTTGTAGAACTCGCGGTCCTCGGCGGCGATCATCGCGTCGGGCATGAACTTCGACATGTCCTTGAGGCGGACGTCGCTGCGGAACTCGTCGTAGAACTGCGAGATCTGCGTCTTCTTGTCCGCGGCGTAGATCCGGGTGATCTGCGGGGAGCTGAAGTCCTTGAGCTCGCTGGGCAGCTGCGCGAACGTCTCACCGCCGGCCTTGGCGGCCAGGCCCGACATCGCGGCGGCGGGGAAAGCGGCGGCCGCGACGACGACGCCGGCGAGTAAACCGCAGATCAGCAACGAGGTCGCGTTGGCGAAAATGTTGTGATCGCGTCTGCGCATCCAGGAGGTCACCCGAGCAGGGTACGCGAAGAAAGCACGTGACGACCCATCGGAAAGGTCACGCTTCGCCCCGATTAGTCTGCCCCGCTCGCCGAGATCTTGGGGGGATTTCCGCGAAGCGCACCGAGTCCGCACCGAAACTGGTGCCATGGCCTTCGTGGCGTTTGCCCAGAACAGCCGGGCTGTACGTATTTCAGGTACAACGTTGCGTAATCGCCCGACTACAGAGCATGATGGTCCGGCGAGCTTGTCGCACGACGTTCGCACGGCCCGGGGGACAAGGGGCGGCGGACGTCAGGGGTAACGCAAGGGGGGACGTTTACACATGGGGATGATCAGCGACTGGCCCAGCATGGCGGCGTGTCAGAGTGGCGACCCTGACGCGCTGTTCGTGCAGGGCGCCGAGCAGAACGTGGCGAAGAGAATCTGCCGCAGCTGCCCGGTCCGCTACGAGTGCCTCGCCGATGCCCTGGACAACAGGATCGAATTCGGCGTCTGGGGAGGCATGACCGAGCGGGAGCGGCGGGCGCTGCTGCGCCGTCACCCGCACGTGGCGAGCTGGCGCAAGATGTTCGAGGCCGCGATGAAGGACAAGGGCGCCGACAAGGTGCTCGTCCCCACTCGCTGAGCCACGTCGGTCACGCCAGGAGCGAGCCGATCGTCCGCAGCCCGTCGACGTCATGGACGTCGGCGGGCTGTGCCGTGACCGAGACCGTCGGCACGCCCGGGAAGGCGTCGATGAAGGTGGCGGCGACCCGCTGCTCACGATCGGTCTGGCGGACCAGGTTGGCGTGGATGCGCAGCGCGTCGGCGGCCAGTGGCTGGTCACCGGCGGCGGTCAGCGCCTCGGCCGCGGCCAGCGAGGCGTCGGCCGGGAGCCCGGGCACCTCGGTGCGGTGCATGCGGTTGAGCACCAGGCCGGCCAGCGGCATCCGCTCGGCGACCAGGCGCTCGGCGAAGTAGGCGGCCTCCCGCACGGCGTCGCGCTCGGGCGCGGCGACCAGCAGGAACGCCGTCTGGGGGTCCTGCAGGATCCGGTACGTCTGGTCGGCGCGCTGCCGGAAGCCGCCGAACATCGAGTCGAGCGCGGCCACGAACCCGGACAGGTCAGTGAGCAACTGGGCGCCGAGGACCTTCTGCACCGTACGGGAGAAAAGCCCGAAAGACGCGGTGACCAGGCTGAACATGCTGCGGCCGCCGGTGCGTGCCGGGGCGAGCAACATGCGGAGCATGCGACCGTCGAGGAACCGGGACAGCCGGGCCGGCGCGTCGAGGAAGTCGAGCGCGGAACGGGAGGGCGGAGTGTCGACCACGATCAGGTCCCACTCGTCGGTGGCCCGCAGCTGGCCGAGCTTCTCCATCGCCATGTATTCCTGTGTGCCGGCGAAGGTCGAGCTCATGGCCTGGTAGAAGGGGTTGGCGAAGATCTCGGAGGCGCGCTGCGGCGTGGTGTGCTGCTGCACCACCTCGTCGAAGGTGCGCTTCATGTCGAGCATCATGGCGTGCAGCTCGCCGCCGTTGTCACCGTCGATGCCCTTGACCTGGCGCGGGGTGTTGTCGAGCTCGCTGAGGCCCATCGACTGGGCCAGCCGGCGGGCCGGGTCGATCGTGAGCACCACCGTGCGCCGCCCGTGCACCTCGGCGGCCCGTACGCCGAGCGCGGCCGCAGTTGTAGTCTTGCCCACCCCGCCGGCGCCGCAGCACACGACGATGCGGGTGGACGGGTCGGCGAGCAGACCGTCGACATCCAGTCGTTGAGTGCTCACTTCAGCCACTATTCAAGGGTAGTCCGAAGTTGATCCGGCGCACGGTGACTGTGGCCCGTCACGCACGCATGAGGGCCGCGGCCAGTTCGTCGAGCCCCGCCTGATCGACGCCGCCGGACAGCAGCGGCAGCTCGACCAGCGGCCGGCCGGTCTCGGCGAGCTCGGTGCGCAGCGTCTCTTCCAGCTCCTGCCGGGTCAGGTGGGCCCGGACCTCGGTGGCCAGCCCGTTGACGGTGGCCGCGTCGGTGGGCAGCCCGGCCTCGGCCAGACCGCGCTTGAGCTCGGCCTTGGTGACCTTGCCGCCGGTCACCAGGGCCGGCCGGGTGGCGTTGAGCACGATCCGGCCGACCGGGATGCGCAGGGCGCTGAGCTCGGCGATCGCGTCGAGAGTCTCCTGCACCGGCATCTCTTCGAGCAGGGTGACGACGTGCACCGAGGTGATCGGCGAACGCAGCAGGGAGGCGACGCCGTCGCTCTGGGTCTTGATCGGGCCCATCTTGGCCAGCTTGGCCGTCTCGGCCGTGACGTTGAGGAACCGGCCGATCCGGCCGGTCGGCGGGGCGTCGAGCACGACCGCGTCGTACGCCCGCCGGCCGTCCTGCGACCTGGTCGTCGCCTCTTTGACCTTGCCGGTGAGCAGCACGTCACGCAGGCCCGGGGCGATGGTGGTGGCGAAGTCGATCGCACCCACCTTGCGCAGCGCCCGGCCGGCCGCGCCCAGGTGGTAGAACATGTCGAGATATTCGAGGAGCGCCTCCTCGGGGTCGACGGCCAGCGCACGCACCTCGCCGCCGCCGGCCACCTTGGCGATCCGCAGCTCCTTGTAGGGCAGCGGCTCGGTCTCGAAGAGCTGGGCGATGCCCTGCCGGCCCTCCACCTCGACCAGCAAGGTGCGCCGCCCGTCCGCGGCCAGGCCCAAGGCCAAGGCCGCGGCGACGCTGGTTTTGCCGGTGCCGCCCTTGCCGGTCACCACATGCAGTCGTGCCGGCCATCTGCTGACGTGCTCGCCCATGGCCTCAACGGTACGGCGAGCGGTCAGCCGGCCACCTCGCAGACCAGCCAGCCGGTCTTGCGGATCACGGTGAACTCCAGATCCTGCGACGACGACTTCTCGTCGGCGGTGGACATGGTGAGCTCGACCGAGACGAGCGCGCGGTCCTCCGAGTTGTCGGAGACCTTCGGGTCGGCCCAGCGGAAGACCGGGTCGGTGTAACCCTCGGAGTACGCCTTGATCTCGGCCACCCGGTCGGCGATCTTCGTCTCGTCGCGGGCCTCGCGGCAGACCAGGTCGTCGGCCGCGGTGGCGTCCTGCTCGGTGTAGACCGCGGTGAGGAACCGGTCGACCGCCGTGGCCGGGTCGGGCGAGCCGGGGTTGTCGGCGTCCCGCAGCAGGAAATAGGCCGAGACGGCGCCGCCACCGCAGAGGAAGAGAGTGCCGACGAGCGCCAGCGAGACCCAGAGCGCGCTCCGGCGGCGGCGCGGGCCGTCCGCCTCGGGGGGCACCTGATAGGGCTGCTGCGGGGCGCCGGCCCAGATCGGGTCGGGCGGCTGCGGGCTCGCGGCCGGGATCGAATGCTGCCAGGCCAGGTGCTCGGGCGGGGTGGTCTGCCACTCGCCGGGCGCCTCGTGCTGGGCATGCCAGGGCGAGGTGGCCGGGGCCGGCTGCCAGCCGCTGGGCTCGGGCGGGATGACCTGGGTGCTCTCGTGGTGCAGGCTCTCGTCGGCGAACGAGCCGGCCGGGGGGTAAGAGGTGTCGGGCGGCTCGGGAGCGGCGTCGATGAAGTCGATCACAGGCGGCTTCGGCGGTGCCGGGGGCCCGGGGGCAGGCGGCGGCCACTCGCCCGGCGGCTGCGTCATGTCGCCCTCCGTGATCTTCCGCTCCCGGTCCGCTCCGAGGCTCGATCAGCCTAGCCAAACCGACCCTGCCGCGGGCCCTAAGCTGGCCGAGGTACCGACGATTAGGGAGTAGGCGAGCATGCAGAAGTGGGAGTACGTGACCGTGCCCCTGCTGGTCCACGCGACCAAGCAGATCCTCGACAACTGGGGCGAGGACGGCTGGGAACTTGTACAGGTGGTGCCCGGCCCGAACGCCGAGCAACTGGTGGCGTACATGAAGCGACCGAAGTCGTGATCGACTGCACCGGAGCGCAGGTTACGAACGTAGGGCCAGGAGAGCACGACAACGGAGGAGCAGCGTGACCACGCCGATCAGTGGAGAGGGCGGCGTCGACGCCTACGCGAAGCTCGCCGAGCTGGGTCTGACCCTGCCCAAGGTGGTGCCGCCGCTGGCGTCCTACGTCCCCGCCGTGCAGACCGGCAACTACGTGTACGTGTCGGGTCAGCTTCCCCTCGTCGACGGCAAGCTGCCGTACACCGGCAAGGTCGGCGCCGAGGTCACCACCGAGCAGGGCACCGAACTTTCCCGCCTCTGCGCTCTCAACGGGCTCGCGGCGATCGAGGCGCTGGTGGGCCTGGGCCGGGTCGTGAAGATCGTCAAGCTGACCGGCTTCGTCGCGTCGGCGCCGGGATTCACCGGTCAGCCCGCCGTCATCAACGGAGCGTCGAACCTCTTCGGCGATGTCTTCGGCGAGCAGGGCCGGCATGCCCGCAGCGCGGTCGGCGTGGCTGAGCTGCCCCTGAACTCCCCGGTCGAGGTCGAGATCATCGCCGAGGTGGGGTAAACCCCCACCTCGATCGTCCGTTCCGGTTGCAATGCGTGACCTGAGCGGACAGGGAGATCGCACATCCGGTCCTCTTGTTCAACCCCATGCGCGACGTAGGATTTCGCGCATGGGGGGTGTCGCGCCGAACGGGCTGCCGGGCTGGGTGACGCTGTTGCGTGCGCCCAACCCGGGTCCGATGACGCTGGATGGCACCAACACCTGGGTGCTGCGGGCGCCCGGCGAGACGTACGGCGTGGTCATCGACCCCGGCCCGCTCGACGAGGGGCACCTGAGGCGCATCGCCGACCACGGTCCGTACCAGTTCATTTTGATTACTCACGGTCACCATGATCACGTCGAGGGCGCCGCTCGCCTCTCCGAGATCCTGGGTGGCACCGCCGTGCTCGCGGCCGACCCGGCCCACTGCGTCGCCGGTGAGCCCCTCGACCCGCGGGAACACCTCGGCGGCTCGGGGCTCGAGGTCGAAGTTCTCGACACTCCGGGTCACACGTCCGATTCGGTGTGTTTCCTGGTGCGTCAGGGTGACTCCCGGGCGATGTTCACCGGTGACACGATCCTCGGCCGGGGCACGACGGTTGTTGCCCATCCGGACGGCGACCTCGGCGCCTATTTGGGCAGTCTCGATCGACTCCGGGCGTACGAGAAGGTTCTGATGTTGCCGGGACACGGCCCTTCGCGTAGTGACGTGTCGGCCGTCGCCACCGAATACCGCGACCACCGCCGGGAGCGGTTGGCGCAGGTCGAGGCGGCGATCGCAGCCGGCGCGCGCACCGCCGAAGAGGTCGTCGACATCGTCTACCCCGACATCGACCCGGCTGTCCGGTTCGCCGCCCTGTGGTCGGCCGCCGCGCAACTTGATTACCTGAATCACAAAAATGGGGAATCAGGAACACCCGCAAGCAGGTTGGATCCGCTGTGACCTGTCCTGTGTGTGGAACCGTCGCCGTGCCCGGCGCCCGCTTCTGCCACAACTGCGGCGCGGCCCTGCCGGCGGCCGCGACGCTGCCGGCGGCTGAGCGACGCATCGTCACCGTGCTCTTCGGTGACCTGTCCGACTTCACCTCCTGGTCGGAAGACCTCGATCCGGAACGGGTCGGCGCCGTCACCGACCGGGTGCTGGCGGCGCTGGCCGGAGCGGTCAAGACCTTCGGCGGCCACGTCGACAAGCTGACCGGCGACGGCATCATGGCCGTCTTCGGCGCCCCGGTGGCCCACGAGGACGACGCCGAGCGGGCCGTCCGGGCCGCGCTGAGCATGCAGCGCGCGGTCCGCCGGGTGCTCGACGACGAGCGCGGCGGCGGCGCCCCGCTCGGCCTGCGGGTCGGCCTCAACACGGGTGAGGTGGTCGCGGGCATCCAGGCCTCGATCGAGTACACCGTCATCGGCGACACGGTGAACACCGCTGCCCGGCTGGCCGACGCGGCCGCCGTGGGCGCGGTCTACGCCGGTTCCCGCACCA
Organism: Paractinoplanes polyasparticus; assembly: GCF_019710575.1. Lineage (GTDB taxonomy): Bacteria > Actinomycetota > Actinomycetes > Mycobacteriales > Micromonosporaceae > Actinoplanes > Actinoplanes polyasparticus. Next base: position 49,727 of record NZ_JAHWFK010000024.1, read on the forward strand.
GCGGTGGCACCCGGCACGTGGCCTCGTGGCGTCAGCTGCGCCCGCTGCGACTCAAGGGCAAGCGCGAGCCGGTGCCGGCGTTCGAGCTGCTCGGCCTGCATGACGCCCCGGGCACCCGGTCGGGTCTGGGCGACGAGGCTCCCTTCGTCGGCCGCGAGACCGAGCTGGGCCGGGTGGCCGGCCGGCTGGCCGAGGCGATCGACTCCGGCACCTCGCGCGTGATGGTGATGACGGCCGAGGCGGGCATCGGCAAGTCGCGGTTCGCGGGCGAGGTCAAGCGGCTGGCCGCCGGCTACGACGTGGGCAACGGGCGATATGCCGCACACACGGGCGCCCGGGTGCTGCGGGTGCGCTGCCGCGCGTTCGGTGAGCGCCGCCGCTTCGCGCCGCTGGCTGACCTCGTACGCAAATCGGTCGGCCTGCCCAAGGACGTGGTGGCCACGGTGGGCCGCACGGTGGTCGAGGAGAGACTGCGCAAGCTGGCCAACCGGCTCGGCCGCGACGGTGCGCCGGCCGACATCGACATCGACCGCCTGCTCGCGCTGCTGGGCTACGGCGAGGCCCCGGCCAACCCGGTGGGCCCGGCGGCCGACGCCGACTGGCAGCCCTCGACCAAGCGGGCCGACGCCGAGGCGATCTCGGGCGCGGTCGCCGAGCTGCTGAGCGCCCTGGCCGCCGAGGCGCCGCTCGTGGTCATCGTCGACGACCTGCACGACGCCACCGCCTCGACCGTGGACGCGCTCGGCCGTACCCTCTCGCTGCTCGACGGCCCGGTGGTGGTGCTGCTGCTGGGCCGGCCCGAACTGGTGCGCACGGCCGGCGCGCTGACCCGGCTGGCCGACGCCGAGGTGCACTCGCTGCCGCCGCTGCGCGGCGCCGACGCCTCCCGCCTGCTCACCTCCTATCTGAACGGCGGCAAGCTGCCCCAGGCCGACACCGACCGGCTGCTCGCTACTGCTCAGGGCAACCCGTTCTATCTGGCCGAGATGGTCACGCTGCTCATGGAGCGCGGGGCGCTGACACCGGCCGTGGGCGCCAACGCGGCCGGCAAGTGGCAGCTGGCCGACGGCTCGCTCGGCCGGCAACTGCTCTCGCGCGACCTGGCGGCAGTGCTCGCGGCCCGCATCGACGCGCTGCCGGCCGAGCCGCGTTCGGTGCTGCGGGACGCGGCCGTCGCGGGCGACACGGTGCCGATCGGCGTGATCGAGGCGCTGCGGGAGCGCCGGGCGTCGAGCGACGCGCGGCCGGGCGCGGTCGCCGCGGTCGAGCTGGAACGCTCGATCGACGAACTGCTTCAGCGCCGCATGCTGCACCGCACGCGAAGTGGCTACGCCTTCACCACGCCGCTGATGCGGGAGGCGGCGTACTCCGGCATCGGCAAGGCCGACCTGGCCGAGCGGCACGCCTACCTGGCCCAATGGGCCGCGCCCGAGAGCTTCGACCGCGTCGGCTACGACAGCGCGGCCCGGCTCAACCTGACCGACAACGAGCGCGACGCTTTCGTGGCCACGCATACCGAGTGCGCGGTCGAGCTGGCGGACGCGGTGCGGCTGCGTCCCGAGGCTTCCGTACGCGAGGTCGCCCCGCTCGGCGTGGCCGCGCTCGGCCGCCTGGCCCGCCGCGCGCTGGCCAACATCGAGCCGGCCGCCTCGATCGAGTACGCCGAGCGGGCCGGCGCCCTGACCCCCGAGGGCCTGCCGCTGCCCGACCAGCTCGTGCACGCCCGGGCCCTGCTGCGCCTGGGCCGCGCCGAAGAGGCGCTGACGCAGGGCGAACGCATCGCCAAGAACGCCACCGACGAGCCCGTCAACAAGGCCGAGGCGCTGCTGGTGGTCGGCCGGGCCCACGAGGCGCTGGGCGACACCGGCCGGGCCGTCGCCGCCTGGCAGGAGGCGCTCGAGGTGGCGACCGAGGCCGAGCTGCTGCCCGAGCGGGCCAACGCCATGCGCCGGCTCGGCATGGCCGACTTCCTGGCCGGCCGGCTCAGCCAGGCCAGCAGCCGGTTCGCCGCGGCCTACCAGGTGACGCTGGCCGCCGGCGACCGCCACGGGCAGGCCTGGGCGCTGCAGAACCTCGCCTGGGTGACCACCACCCGGGGGGATTTCGCCGGCACCGACGCCGTGCTGGGCCGGGCGGCCCGGCTCTTCGCCGAGCTGGGCGACCCGGTCGGCCGCTCGTGGCTGCGCGGCACCACGGCGTTCGCCCGGCTGCTCTCCGGCCGCCTGCAGGAATCACGCCGGCTGGCCCGGATCTTCCTGCCCTTCGGCGACCGGGTGGGCGAGGCCTGGGCGGTCGGCACGCTGCGGGCGGTCGAGGCGTACGCGGCCTCCGAGCTGGGCGAACTGGCCGAGGCTGACGGCGAGGCCCGCCGCGCCTACCGCGACTTCAACGCCGTCGGCGACGACTGGGGCCGGGGTCTGGCACTGGTCGTCCGGGGTGCGATAGCCCGCGGACTGGGCGAGCTCGACCACTCGTACGACCTGCTGACCGACGCGCTGGCCTATGCCGACCGCACGGGTCACCCGCTGCTGCTGGGCATGGCCGGGACGCTGCGCGGGTTCATCTCGCTCAACCGGGGCGACCTGCCCGGGGCCGAGGCCGACGCGCGCCGGGTGATGTCCGCGGTCGAGCCGCACAACCCGATGGCGCCGGCCCAGGTCGGCCCGCGGGTGCTGATGGCCGAGGCCCGGTTGCGGTCGGGTGACGCCAAGACCGCGATGGGCCTGCTGGCGCCGATCGCCACCGACACCGGGGTGCCCTCGCTGCTCTTCTCGCGGCGGCACGCCCTGGCCTCGTACGCGTCCGCCCTGCTGGCCGATGGCCGGGTCGAGGCCGCCCTGACCTGGATCGAGCGCGCCCGGCAGGTGAAGGCCGAGGACGTGCGCAGCGGGGTGCTGGCCGCCATGGTCCACGCCCGGGTGCTGGCCGCGGCCGACCGGTGCGACGGCGCGCACGCAGCGGCGGAGGAGGCGGTGTTGCTGGCGTACTCGACCGAGCAGATCAGCGAGCGGGAGGCCGCCGAAGAGCTGCGGGCAGCGCTCGCGGTGGAGCCGCTCGAAGCCCCCGCGGCTGCGACTGTCGCCTACGCGTCTGACCGGCCCGGATGATCGCCCGGGCCGCTGGCGTATTTTCAACTTCATGACCGAGACACCGCGCGGAGCGTTGCCGGCTCCGTACGTGCCTGGCATGTCCGGCTTATCCGTGATGGCGCGCGGGGGGTACGCCACCGTCTACCGCGCGATGCAGGACTCGGTCGGCCGCGAGGTCGCCATCAAGGTGGAGAACCGCCGCCTCGAGAGCGACCGCGACCAGGCGCGTTTCCTGCGTGAGGCGCGGGCGGCCGGGCGCATGTCGTCGCACCCGCACGTGGTCGACCTGTTCGACGTGGGGGTGACGGTCGACCAGCACCCCTACCTGATCATGGAGCTGTGCGACGGGTCGTACCTCGAGCGCATGCGTCGCTCGCCCCTGGGCGCCGCCGAGACCCGCGACCTCGGCGTCAAGATCGCCGACGCGCTGGTGCACTCGCACGCCAACGGGGTGCTGCACCGCGACGTGAAGCCCGCCAACATCCTGTATTCGCAGTTCAACACCGCTGTGCTGGCCGATTTCGGACTGGCCGTGCTGGGCGAGATGCGAGACTCCTCGGTCACGCTCGAGGTGCTGACCCCGGCCTACGCGCCGCCCGAGATGTTCCGCCACGACGAGCCGAGCGGGGCGGTCGACGTCTACGCCCTCTGCGCCACGCTCTACGCGGTCATGCGGGGCCGGCCGCCGCGCTGGGACGGCGACCGCAGCCCCAGCCTGCTGAGCCTGATGGACCTGTTCCACCAGCCGATCCCCGACCTGCCGGGCGTCCCGGCCGGGCTCACCCAGGTGCTGCGGTACGGCATGGCGAACGACCCGGAATCGCGGCCCACCGCCCAGCAACTGCGCGAGATGCTGACCGCGGTTCAGCTCAACCCGCCGCACCAAGTGCCGGCGCCACGCTGGGAACCCGGCGACGACACCCCGACCATCCGCAATCCGCGCCCGCCGAAGAAGAAGTGGTTCGGCCTACTCGGGAGCGAGAACCGCTAGCAGTTCGCCCGTGTCCACCTCGGCTCCCGGGGCGACCGGCAGCGAGGCGACCACGCCGGCACTGGGCGCGTGCACCGGGTGTTCCAGCTTCATCGCCTCCAGCGTGAGGAGCAGCTCCCCGGCGCGCACCCGCTGACCGGGCACGACCAGCACCCGCCGGACGGCACCGGGCAGCGGCGCGATCAGGGAGCCCTCGACGGCCTCGGGAGCGGGCAGAGGGAACCGGGAGAGCGCGCGTAACGCCACCGAGCCTTCCGGGCTGTCCACGTACGAGACGTCCCCCACCCGGTGCACGTTGAAGGTCAGCCGGATGCCGTTGACGTCGAGCACGACCCGCTCGTTGCCCGCCTGCACGACCACGGTCTCGGGGTAGTCGGTGGACACCGGCGCCTGCCCCAGCCCGGCCAGGTCGAGCTCCTCGGGGTCGACCGTGCGCACCCACCAGCCGGCGAGCTCGCCGTGCCGGTTCATCCGGTAGCCGACCTCGACCGGGCCGGCCGGGCCGTCGTACACGGCGGTCTGCGAGCCCGAGGGCACGTTGCGCCAGCCCGAGGGCAGCGTGCCCAGCACCGTGGCGGCGGCCCGCCGGTCGGCCGCGCCGGCCAGGGCGGCGGCGAGACACGACAGGCGTACGGCGTCGACCGCCGACAGCAGCGGCGCGAACACCTCGGGCCGCCGGTCGAGAAAGCCGGTGTCCACGTCGCCGGTGCGGAAGGCGTGGTGGCGCAGGGCCCGGACCAGCAGGTCCCGGTTGGTGGCCACGCCGTGCAGCTGAGTGCGGGTCAGCGCCGAGGCCAGCATGCGGGCCGCCTCCTGCCGGGTGGGGGCCCAGGCGATCAGCTTGGCCAGTGTGGAGTCCTGGTGCACGCCGACCACCGAACCGCTCTCGACCCCGGCGTCGAGCCGCAGGCCGGGAGCCGGCAGTGGGCGGAACCGGCCGGCCACGTCGGGCACGGCGAACCGGTGCACCGTGCCGCTGGCCGGCAGCCAGGCGTACGCCGGGTCCTCGGCGCACAGGCGGACCTCGATCGCATGGCCGCGGATCGGCGGCGGTCCGGGCATCGGCAGGCTGCCGCCCTCGGAGACGAGCAGCTGCAGGCGTACGAGGTCGTAGCCCGAGACGCACTCGGTGACCGCGTGTTCGGCCTGCAGGGTCGGGGTGAGCTCGAGGAACCAGAAATCACCGTTCGTGTCGAGCAGGAACTCGACCGCGCCCGCCCCGACGTAGCCCAGCGCCCGCACCGAGACGATCGCCGCGCGGCACAGCTCCTCGCGCAGCCCGGGGTCGACCGCCGGCGACGGGGTCTCCTCGACGATCTTCTGGTAGCGGCGCTGGATCGAGCACTCGCGCTCGCCGAACGGGATCACCGCGCCGTGCTCGTCGGCCAGGATCGGCACCTCGATGTGCCGCACGTCCTCGACGTACGGCTCGCAGTAGACCTCGCCGCCCACCTCGCGCCGGGTCGTGGCCAGCGCCTCGGCCAGCGTCGCGGCATCCCGGACGACCCGCAGGCCGGTGCCGCCGAGGCCGGTGTCCGGCTTGATCAGGACGGGGAAGCCGGGCACCTCGGCCGGGTCGGTGAAGCTCGGCAGCACCGGCACCCGGGCCTCGGCCACGCGCGCCTTGGTCTCCTGCTTGCTGCGCAGCACGCCGAGCGTCTTGGCCGGAGCGCCGACCCAGATCAGGCCCGCTTCGGCCACCGCCGAGGCGAAGTCCGGGTCCTCGGCCAGCTCGCCGATGCCGGGGTGGATGGCGTTGGCGCCGGACCGCTGGGCGGCGGTGATGATCAGGTCGCCGCGCAGGTACGAGGAGCGGGGGGTGCCGCCGTCCAGGCGTACGGCGTAGTCCGCCTCGCCGACGTGCGGCGCGTCGGAATCGGCGGCGGCGTAGACGGCGACCGTCTCGATGCCGACCAGGCGGCAGGTGGCGAACACCCGGCGGGCGGTCTCGCCGCGGTCGGCCACCAGAAGCCGTCGGATCACTGGTCCACCTTTCCGGATCGGAACACCCCGACGTGCCCGGCGCCCTCGACGGCCGCGCTGTGCACGGCGGAGAGGCAGAGCCCGAGCACGGTGCGAGTGTCGCGGGGGTCGATGACGCCGTCGTCGTCGCCGTTGGCCAGCGGGCCGTCGGCGGGCCAGCGGAAGGCGAAGCGGGGGTCGCCGGTGCGCCCGGTGTTGAGGGCGAGCAGCGGCACGGTGGAGTGGGCGAGGGCGTCGACCGCACCCGAGCCGAGAGCGCCGGTCTCGCCGGGCCGGATCAGCAGCAGCGAGGTGTCGGTGGCGTTGGCCAGTTGGATGAAGTGCACCGCCTTCTGGGTGTCGGCCGCCGTTTGCGGGGCGCCCGACGTGGACAGGATTCCGACCGGATAACCGTGCAGCTCGGCCCAGCCGGCCAGCACGGCGCCGCCGGCGGCCGGCTTGAACTCGTCGAAGTCGCTGCCGTCGAGGATGCGGGCGAGCACCTCCCGCGGCTCGACCAGGGCGGGACGGCCCGCGCCGGCCAGGGCGAGCAGATCCTCGGCGTCGTACTTGGGGGCCGGCGGGGGGAAGACGCGCGGCGGCGGGCCGCACTTGCGCCAGTTCAGGCGGCGTACGCACTGACGGGCCAGCCGCAGGGCGTCGCGCTCGTCCTCGGCCAGCTGGTCGGCCGGCGCCGCCGCGGCGCGCATCTCGGCGCCGTTCGTGCCGCCCCGGGGCAGCATCTTGGCGTGCCCGCGCACCATGATCGTGTAGTCCGACAGCGCCGGCAGATAGGCCGCGTCCCCGTTGGTGGGCCCGAAGACCACACCGACCGTGGGCACCCGGGCCGAGGCCAGGCGGCTCAGATCGCGGGCGATGCCGCCGCCCGGCGGGGAGCCGCCGCCGCCGGCCTCGGTGGCCGACTCGACCAGGTTGACCAGCGGCAGGCGGTTGGCCGCGGCGATCCGCGCGGCCCGGCGAATCTTCTCGACCGCGTACGGGTTGACCGCCGTGCCCTCGACGGTCGGGTCGGTCGCAATGATCATGCATTCGGCCGCCTCGACCACGCCGATGCCGGTCACCACGCCCGCGCCCACGGCGAACTCCGTGCCCCAGCCACAGACGGGGGACAACTCCAGGAACGGGGCGTCCTGGTCGAGCAGCATCTCGATGCGTTCCCGGGGCAGCAGCTTGCCCCGGGCGTGGTGCCGGGTGACCGCCCGCTCGCCACCGCCGGCGCGAGCCTCCTCGATCGCCGCCTCGAGCCGTTCCAGCCGGTCGAGGGTGGTGTTGCGACCCTCCAGGTAGCCGGGGGTGCGCGTGTCGATGGCGGTGTCGAGCACGGTCACGTCGGCACCCCGATGCGCTGTTCGACCCCGATGTTCAAAGCCGCGCCCTCTCGTATCCGTTGATGCCTCTCGACCACCTCCGTAACGAGTGGTCGAGTGGGTGCGACACGGATGCAAATGCGGCTGGTTTGTCGCCTTTTCAGGGGTTTACATACGCAATGAGGGGCCGCCCGGTGGGCGGCCCCTTGAAGATCAGCTCAGGTCAGACGCGGGCGCGCCGCGCGAGACGCTCCGGGTCCAGGATGATCACGCTCTTGCCGTCGAGCCGCAGCCACGCGCGGGAGGCGAAGTCGGCCAGGGCCTTGTTCACCGTCTCGCGGGACGCGCCGACGAGCTGCGCCAGCTCCTCCTGGGTGAGGTCGTGCGTCACCCGCAGGACGCCGCCGTCGCGCGTGCCGAACCGGCCCGCCATCTGCAGCAGGTTCTTGGCCACGCGGCCGGGCACGTCCGTGAAGATCAGGTCGGCCAGGGCGTCGTTGGTGCGCCGGAGCCGGCGGGCGAGCACCCGCAGCAGCTGCTCGGCGATCTCGGGCCGGTTGTTGAGCCACGGCCGCAGCGACGTCTTCTTGAGCCGGGCCAGCCGGGCGTCGGTCACCGCCGTCGCGGTGGCCGTGCGCGGACCGGGGTCGAACAGCGAGAGCTCGCCGACCATGTCGGACGGGCCCATGATCGATACGAGGTTCTGCCGGCCGTCGGCGGCACGGCGTCCCAGCTTGATCTTCCCGGACAGCACGATATACAGGCTGTCACCGGCCTCGCCCTCGTTGAACAGGACGTCGCCCTTGCGGACCTCGACCGTGTCCATCTCCTTGGCGAGCGCCTCGGCGGCCTCCGGGTCCACGCCCTGGAAGATCCCGCTGCGCGCCAGTACCTCATCCATCGCCGCACCTCCGAACACGCGCAACGCCTGCGCTCGATCAGTCTAGGCGCACGCGGGCAAGAATCGGGCGGGCACCCCTTGATCCAGATACCGCAGGGTAACCACCCCGACCGTGACGGGCAGTATTTTTCGTCGCCCGGTGTGGTCGACGACCAGCCTTTCGACGGTTCTTCCGCGTGGCCACCTGAAGGTATCGTCGCCGTCGATGAATTCCCACCCCTCGCATCAACGGCCGGGTATTTTTGGGCGACCCGTCCTTACTGTCGCTATTGTCCTGGCGGTTCTGGCCGCGATCGGTGTCGGGAGTGTCGCTTTCGCGAACCGGGACTCCGGCAAGCCGGCCGCGTCCTGGGCCGAGCCGACCGGTTCCACCCCGGCCCCTCCCGCCTCTTCGTCATCGCGGGAGCCGGTCGAGGAGTCGGCCTCCGATGTCGGGACCGTCACACTGTCGGCAACCGGCGACATCATGATGAGCAACGCGCCCAGCCGCATGCCACCCGCCGACGGGGCGGGATTCTTCGACTCGGTCAAGAAGGCGCTCGCCTCCGACCTGGTGATGGGCAACCTCGAGCAGCCGCTCACCACCGACACCGGCACCTCCAAGTGCGGAGCGGCCGCTACCAACTGCTTCGCCTTCCGGTCCCCGCCGTCCTACGCCAAGCACCTCCGGGACGGCGGCTTCGACCTGGTAAACACGGCTAACAACCACTCCAAGGACTTCGGTACGCAGGGCGCGCGCAACACCCGCGAGGCGCTCGATGAGACCGGCGTCAAGGCCACCGGCAACACCGACGAGATCACCGTGGCCGAGGTCAAGGGGATCAAGGTCGCGGTGGTCGGCTTCTCCTCGTACGCCGGCGCCAACAGCCTGCTCGACCTCGACCAGGCCCGGTCCGTGGTCGAGAAGGCCAAGGAGCAGGGCGACCTCGTCGTGGTGCAGGTGCACATGGGCGCCGAGGGCTCCGACGAGCAGCACGTGAAGCCGGGCACCGAGACGTTCTTCGGCGAGAACCGGGGCGACCCGATGAAGTTCAGCCGCGCGGTGATCGACGCCGGGGCCGACCTGGTGGTCGGGCACGGTCCGCACGTGCTGCGGGGCATGGAGTTCTACAAGGGCAAACTCATCGCGTACAGCCTGGGGAACTTCGCCGGGGGCGGGCGCACCCTGTCGCGGACGGGCGTGCTGAAGTACGGCGGAGTCCTGCACGTCACGTTGAGCAAGGACGGCTCGTACGTGGGTGGGAAGTTGCTGTCGACGTACATGAACTCCAACGGGTTGCCGACCCGCGACGAATCCGCCGAGCGGGGGCGCAAGCTCGTGGCCCAGCTGACCAAGGCCGACTTCCCCGAGACGGGTCCGACGCTCGGCGCGGACGGCTCGATCAAGCCGTAGTCACAGCCGGATTCCTTGTCGTAGGGGCGACGTACTCTAAAGCGGTGACTCAGGTGGTGCGGTCGGTCAAGCGGTTCGCGGCAGAGACGCCCATCGGGCGCAAGAGGCGGGCCCGCAAGATGGCCCGCGTGCTGGCCGACACGCATCCCGACGCGCACGCCGAGCTCGATTTCACCACTCCGCTCGAGCTGGCCGTGGCGACGATCCTGTCCGCACAGACCACCGATGTGCGGGTCAACACGGTCACCCCCGAGCTGTTCAAGCGCTACCAGTCGGCCGCCGACTACGCCGCGGCCGACCGCACGGCGCTCGAGACGCTGCTCAAGCCGACCGGCTTCTTCCGGGCCAAGACCGACTCGCTGATCAAGCTGGGGCAGGCGTTGCTCGAGCGGCACGACGGCGTGCTCCCCTCGACGCTCGACGAACTGGTCAAGTTGCCCGGCATCGGCCGCAAGACGGCCAACGTCATCCTCGGCAACGCGTTCGACGTTCCCGGCATCACGGTCGACACCCACTTCCGGCGCCTCACCAACCGCTTCGGCTGGGTCTCCGAGGACGACCCCGTCAAGATCGAATTTCTGGTCGCCGACCTGATCGAGAAGCGCGACTGGACCATGCTGTCGCACCGGGTGATCTTCCACGGCCGACGCGTGTGCCACGCTCGCAAGCCCGCCTGCGGGGCGTGCACGCTGGCCTCCATGTGCCCGTCCTACGGCACCGGGCCCACTGAGGCGGCTGCCGCGGCCAAGCTGCTCAAGGGGCCCCGGGCCCGCGAGCTGGCCGCCGCCGCCGGGGTCGACCCGGCGCTGGTGCCGGCGGCCGCGGTCGCTGCGCCGGAGGCCCCGTGAGCCAGGCCGCAAACCTCCGGTCCCCGCGCTCACCGGTTCTGTCGTTGCTGGCGGCGCCGCTTGTTCTTCTGCTGTTGGCAGCGGTCGCCGCCTGTGGCGACGACGAGCCGGCCGTGGCCTCGCCGTTCGTGGGCTGTGACGCCCTCAGCGCGCCACCGCCGTCGGTCGCGCCCATCTCAGGAGCATCCACCGCTACCGACCTGCCCGATCTGAAGCTCCCCTGCTTCACCGGCGACGACGAGATCTCCCTGCGTGCGCTGCGCGGGCCGGCGGTGATCAACATCTGGGCGTCGTGGTGTCAGCCCTGCCGCACCGAGTTGCCGGTCATGCAGAGCCTGGCCGACAAGGCCGCGGGGCGGCTCACCGTGCTCGGCGTCGACTCCGGCGACCAGCGTGACAAGGGCGCCGACTTCGCCACCGACAAGGGCGTGCGCATGCCGACGCTGTTCGACGAGAAGGGCGCCCTGCTGAACAACCTCGGCCGCATCAACCTGCCCGTCACCGTCTTCCTCGACTCGGCCGGTCGTTCTTATGTGCACCCGCTGCCGCTGGACGCCCGGGGATTGTCCGAGCAGGTCCGCAAGCACACCGGTGTGACGGTGACACCATGAGGCGACCGGCGCGGCTCATCAGTGACTTCACCGCGGGCGGCGACCGACCGTGGGCGGCGGCGTGGTGAGCGAGGGCAAGGTGCTCGAGCGGCCCGTCGGGTTGCCGTCCTGGTTCGAGCCGCTGCTGAGCCGGGTTGGTGACAGCCGTACGAGAGACTTCACGCCGCTGCGGCCGCCGCCCAGTGGTGGCCGGCCCAGCGCTGTGCTCGTGCTGCTCGGCGAGAGCGAGCCCGACGCCGGCCACCCCGGCGGGCCCGACCTGCTGGTGCTCCAGCGGGCCGCGACCATGCGCAACCACGCCGGCCAGCCCGCGTTCCCCGGCGGCGGCACCGACCCCGAGGATGCCGACGCCGTGGCCACCGCCCTGCGCGAGGCCAACGAAGAGGTGGGGCTCGACCCGTCGAGTGCCGAGGCGCTGGCGCTGCTGCCCGACCTCTACATCCCGGTCAGCTCGTTCGTGGTCACTCCCGTGCTGGCCTGGTGGCGGCGCCCGCACCCGGTGAGCCCGCGGCAGCCGGCCGAGGTCGCGCACGTGGCCCGGCTGCCGATCAGTGAACTGGTCGACCCGCGCAACCGTATCCGGGTACGGCATCCCAGCGGCTGGGTCAGCCCAGCCTTCCAGGTTCGGGGGATGCTGGTCTGGGGCTTCACGGCAGGGGTGATCTCGACGGTGCTCGACATGGGTGGCTGGGCGCAGCCGTGGGAGCCGGGCCCCCTGGTCGAACTGCCGGAAGCGAGCGCCCCGGTGCCCGCCACGCGCGGCGGAGCGCCCGACGAGGTCCTGCCATGAGCCGATGGTGGCCCGCGACTTCTACTGTGGGTGAGTGTCCGTGGTCGATGGCATCCTGATCCTGCTCATGCTGATCTTCGCGATCAGCGGCTACCGCCAGGGCTTCGTCATCGGCGCGCTCTCGTTCGGCGGCTTCTTCAGCGGGGTGCTGATCGGTCTGCAGCTCGGTCCGCTGATCGCCGACCGCTTCACCGACCCGACCGCGCGGTTGGTCGTCTCGCTGGTCACCATCTTCGCGGTCGCCGTGCTCGGGCAGACACTGGCCGGCTGGCTCGGCACCCACCTGCGCCGCGCCATCCAGAGCCAGCCGCTGCAGCGTCTCGACGACGCCGGCGGCGCGGCCGTCTCGCTGGTCGCGGTGCTGCTGGTCGCCTGGCTGATCGCGGTGCCGCTCGGCTCGACCCCGTTCCCCGGCCTCAACTCCGCGGTGCGCAACAGCGCCATCCTGGGCGGCATCAACAGCCTGATGCCCGAGCAGGCACAGGCGTTGTCGTCGGCGCTGGGCGACACCCTCGACACGAGTGGCTTCCCGGCTGTCTTCGGCGGCCTGACCCCCACCAAGGCCAAGGACGTGGCGGCGCCCGACCCGAAGCTCAAGGGCTCCCAGATCGTCGCCCGCTCGAAGCGCTCGGTGCTCAAGGTTCTGGGCACGGCCCCCAGCTGCTCGCGCCGCATCGAAGGCACCGGATTCGTGTACGCCGACGAGCGCGTGATGACGAACGCGCACGTGGTCGCCGGCACCCGCGAGACAACGGTCGAGGTGAGCGGCCGCCGCGTCGACGCCACCGTGGTCGTCTACGACCCCGACCGCGACCTGGCGGTGCTCTACGTGCCCGGCCTGACCGCGCCGGTCATGCCCTTCGTGGCCAAGCAGGCCGCCACGGGCGCGAGCGCGATAGTCCTGGGCTACCCCCAGGACGGCCCGTACGACGCCCAGTCCGCCCGCGTCCGCGACGTAGGCAAGATCACCGGCCCCGACATCTACGACTCGGGCGACGTGACCCGCGAGATCATCACGATCCGCTCCCTGGTCCGCAGCGGCAACTCCGGCGGCCCGCTCATCACCACCAACGGCCAGGTGCTGGGCGTCATCTTCGCCGCGGCCGCCGACGACAAGAACACGGGCTTCGCCCTGACCGCCAACGAGGCCGCCCCGGTGGCCCAGGCCGGCGAGTCCCGCACCAGAGGCGTCCGCACCGGCGACTGCGCCTGATCAGCGTCGCGGCTGCTCTCGGCCGCCTTCCGCTCCAGCGTTGCCTGCGGGCCGGGATCGAGATCATCGGGGATGAGCCGGGCGCGCAACGCGTCGGCCTTTCGTCCTCTGGCCTCCGACGACATCCAGGCCGTGATGGGATCGGCGAGTACACCGGGCAGTAGGATCGGAGCGTTCGGCGCCGCTGGGAACGGGCGTCGATGTGGGTCTTGAGCCGGGCGGTCGATGCACTTCGCGAGGCCTTCCGGGTGTCCACCCGACCCAGCGACCGGCCGCACCTGGACACCGGTGGACGGCCGCGTCGATCATCCGGACCAGGCGGATACAGCGGCACGGATGCGCGGGCGCAGAGAAGCGGGCCGCCCGGTCGTTGCCGTCGGTGTACCCGAGGCGTTTGCGCAGACGGGGACGAAAAGCTGCTCGGCCTGCCGCATCGTCCGGGTCATCATCTCTGAAGCCGGCACCGTGCGGACGGGGACGGCGAGTTGGGTGGTGGCGGCGGAACCCCGACCGGGTGATGGCGCGGAACTGTCAGGTGGTGCCGGCGAAGCGGCGGATTGTCAGGACTGCGGCGGCGGCGGAGAGCAGGAACAGCGCCGCGGTGGCCCACCATGCCTTGTGGGAGGACGCCGGTGCGGCGGCTAAGGGGGCTGCGCCCGTGCCTGGGTCGGACTCGGGGGCGGCGGGGAGCAGCTCCTGCGTTTCGCCGTCGGGGGCGGACAGGGCCTGGCCCGGAGCGGGAGCGCTGCCGAAGCGGGCGATGCCGGGCGACGGGGAGGTGTCGAGCGGGTTCTCGAAGACCGGGGGAATCGAGGCGGTCAGGGCGGCGACGGGATCGACCAGGCCGAAGCCGAAGAGGGGATCGCGGCCGGCGGCGCCCTTGTCCTTCGCCGTACGGATGATGCGGTTGATGACCTCGCCGGCCGGCATGTCGGGCCAGCGGGAACGGATCAGGGCGGCGGTGGCCGAGACCATCGGGGCGGCGAAGCTGGTGCCCTGGACCTTCCAGTAGTCGCCGCCGGCGTTCGCGCCGACCAACTGGGTGGCGGGGGCGGTGACCACAGTTTCTTTGCCCGTGATCGAGCCGGACCACAGGGTGGTGCCGTCGCGTTCCATGCCGGCCACGGCGAGCACGCCGGGCTCACGAGCGGGGTACCACACCCCGCTCGACGACGACGCGCTCGCGTTGCCGGTGCAGGCGATGACTACCACGTCTTTGGCGAACGCGTAGTCGAGCGCTGCGGCCAGGGCCGCGCTGCTGCCGTTGCCGCCCAGCGAGAGGTTGATGACCTTGGCGCCGTGGTCGACCGCCCAGCGAACGCCCTGGGCGACGATCAGGGCGTCGTTGTAGCGGTTGTCCTCGTCGAGGACGCGTACCGGAAGGATCTTGGCTTTGGGGGCGATGCCGACCACGCCGGCCGTGTCGTCGTTGCGGCCCGCGATGATGCCGGAGACGGTGGTGCCGTGGCCGACCAGGTCGGTGTCGCCGTCGCCCTTGTCGTCGACCAGGTCGAGGCCGGGCAGCACCTGACCCTGCAGGTCGGGATGGTCGGCGTCGACCCCGGAGTCGATGACCGCGACCGTGACCCCGGAACCGCTGGAGTAGGTCCAGGCCTCGGCGACGTTGAGCGTGCCCAGGTGCCATTCGTCGGCGCGTACCGAATCGCCTTGCAGCGGGGCGGGCTCGGCGAAAGCCGGGGCGGCGGGCAGACCCAGCGCGAACAGGCCGGCAGTGGCCGCCGCCGTGAGACGGCGTGCGCTCACCAACGGGCACCACGCCATCGCGGCGCGGCCGGCCGGTCACTCACCCATTCAGCGCTCACGGTTCGCATCGCCATTCTGGATCCTGGATGGTCGATGCAGATTACTCCCAAACGGGGCCCGGCGGCTGCTGTCTGTCTATGCCTATCGCACTCGCTGTCTGTTAATTCCTGGCGCATGTCAGTACGGCGCCAGGTGTGCCAACTGAATCAGCCTCACGCCCTCACGCCGCGTGAGCAAGCGGCCCCGGCCGGGCGGCAGCAGCGCGGGGCGGACGTTGCCGATCAGCGGTCCCTCGTCGGGTGGCCCGGACATCACCAGGCCGGGCGCGGACAGTTCGCGCAGCCGCTGGATGACCGGTTCGTAGAGCGACCGCCCGGCGCCGCCGGCCCGCCGGGTCAGGATCAGGTGCAGGCCGACGTCGCGGGCCTGCGGCAGGTATTCGAGCAGCGGGGTGAGCGGGTTGGTCGGACCGGCCACGACCAGGTCGTAGTCGTCGACCAGCACGAACAGTTCGGGCCCGGTCCACCAGGAGCGCTCGCGCAGTTGCTGGGCCGTCACGTCGGGGCCGGGCAGGCGGCGTTCCATGTAGCCGGCGACCGACTGCATGAGCTCGAGCGTCTTCTGGGCCTGGATCCCGTACCCGATGCGGTGTTCCGATTCCGGCAGGTCCATCAGGGACCGCCGGTAGTCGACCAGGATGATCCGCGCTTCCTCGGGCGTGAAGCGCTGCGTGACCGTGGTGGCCAGGGCGCGCAGGAACGTCGACTTGCCGCACTCGGCGTCGCCGAAGAGCAGGAAGTGCGGGTCCGAGGCGAAGTCGATCTCGACGGGCTGCAGGTCGGCCTCGCTGATGCCGATCGGCAGGCGCAGGCCGCCGCTGCGGTGCAGGTCCATTTCCGCGTACGGAACCAGGGCCGGAAGAAGCCGGACGCGCGGCGCCGGCGCCCCGTGCCAGTTGGCCGCGACCTCTTTCACCAGGTCGGTCGTGTCGGCCAGGGTGGTCAGTTCGGGTCGCACGGTCAGCAGGTGCAGGAACTTGTTCTTGTCGGTCGGGTGGTCGATGATGCCGCGGCCGGACTGCTCGGGCACGGTCATCGCGGCGCGGCGGTTGACCGTGGAGTCACTGGGGTCGCCCAGCCGCAGCTCGAGCCGTGAGCCGAACATGTCACGGATCGCCGGGCGGAAGTCCATCCACCGCGAGGTCGCGGCGACGACGTGGATCCCGTACGAGAGACCACGGGTGGCGATGTCGGTGATGACCGGTTCGAGTTCTTCGTACTCTTTGCGCAGCGTGGCCCAGCCGTCGATCACCAGGAACACGTCGCCGAACGGGTCGGTGTCGGTGCCCGGGTTGGCGGGGTTGGCCCGGCGGCGGCGGTAGGACGACATCGAGTCGATGCCCATCGCCCCGAAGCGTGCCTCGCGCTCGGACAGCAGGGTGGAGATCTCGCCGACCGTACGCCGGACGCCCACCGCGTCGAGCCGGCCCGACACCCCGCCGACGTGCGGCAGGTCGCGCAGCGTGCCGAGCGCGCCACCGCCGAAGTCGAGGCAGTAGACCTGCACCTCGGCCGGGGTGTGGGTGAGGGCGAGACCGCAGATCATCGAGCGCAGCGCCGTCGACTTGCCGCTCAGCGTCGAGCCGACGACCGCGACGTGCCCGGCCGCGCCCGACAGTTGCAGCCACATGACGTCGCGGATCTGCTCGCGCGGCTTGTCGACCAGCGCGATCGGCACCTGGAGGGCTCCGTGCAGCTCCGGGTTGGCGAAGGCGAGGCCGCGAACCGGGTCGGCCACCACCGGGCCCAGCAGTTCGTCGAGAGCGGCCGAGACGGTCAGCGGCGGCAGCCAGACCTGGTGGGCCGGCGGCCCCTGCCCACCGAGGCGGTCGACCATCACGTCGAGCACGGTCTGGCCGGTCTGGGTCTCCACGGGCGGCGGCTCGACCGGCTTGACGGGCTCGGGCGCCGGGACGTACCTCGTCGAATACGGCAGCACCAGGGGTTCCGCACCGGCCCCGCCGGCGGCGGCGCGCGTGCCGGCCTTGCGCACCGGCCCCGAGACGTACGCGGCCTTGAAGCGCAGCAGCGGCTCGGTGCCGAACTTGAGGTAACCGTGCCCGGGGGACCGCGGCAGCTCGTAGGCGTCCGGGACGCCCAGCACGGCCCGCGACTCGAGCGCCGAGAAGGTCCGCAGGCCGACCCGGTAGGACAGGTGTGTGTCCAGGCCGCGGAGGCGACCCTCCTCGAGGCGCTGGCTCGCCAGCAGCAGATGGACGCCGAGCGACCGGCCCAGCCGTCCGATCTGGACGAACAGGTCGATGAAGTCGGGCTTGGCCGACAACAGCTCGGAGAACTCGTCGCAGATGACCAGCAGCGACGGCAGCGGGGGCAGAGCCGCGCCCCCGGCACGGGCCTTCTCGTAGTCGCGCAGGCTGGCGTAGTTGCCGGCCTTGCGCAGCACCTCCTGCCGGCGGATCATCTCGCCGTCGATCGCGTCGACCATGCGGTCGACCAGCGGCAGCTCGTCGGCCAGGTTGGTGATCACGGCGGCGGTGTGCGGCAGCCGGTCGAGCGAGGCGAAGGTCGCGCCGCCCTTGAAGTCGATCAGGACGAAGTTCAGCGACTCCGACGAGTGCGTGGTGGCCAGGGCCAGCACCAGGGTGCGCAGCAGCTCCGACTTGCCGGAGCCGGTGGCCCCGATGAGCAGGCCGTGCGGGCCCATGCCGTCCTGGGCCGACTCCTTCAGGTCGAGCTCGATCGGCGCGCCGTCGGCGCCGACCCCGATCGGCACCCGCAGCTTGTCGCGGTTGGGCCGGGGCATCCAGGCCTGGGCCACGCTGAACGTGTCGGGCTCGCCGATGCCGAGCAGATCGGCCAGGCCCATCTCGGCCGCCAGTGGTGTGTCGGCCGACTTCGACATCGCGGCCAGCCGCAGCGGGGACAGCCGCCGGGCGACCGCCTCGGCCTGCTCGACGCTGAGCCGGTCGGGCGTGCCGACCTCGGCCTCGTGGTCCATCGAGTAGGTGTTGAGCACCCGGCGGCCGCCGTGCTGGGCGACCTCGAGCACCAGCAGCGACCGGTCGAGCAGGCGCGGCGGCTGCTCGTCGAGGTCGAGGACGGTGACGCCGTCGATGCCGTCGTCGAGCTGGGTCGCGCCGCGCAGATCGGCCCCGTCGAGCACGATCACCACGTGCGGCGTGCTGTGCCCGCCGGAGCCGAAGCGCGGCCGGTTGCCGATCACGTCCTCGAGCAGCTTCTCGAGTTCCGGGCCGGTGCTGGCGACGAGTCGCACGTGACCGAGGGCGTCGGTGCGGGACGGGTGCAGATTGTGCGGCAGCCACTTGGCCCACTCCCATGAGGAGCGTCGCTCGGGGCCGGCGCAGATCGCGACGATCAGGTCGTCGGGCGCGTGGAAGGTGGCCAGCTGGGTGACCACCGCGCGGGACAGGGCCTGCGCGTCGGACTCGGGGCCGCGCAGGAACACCCGCCCGAAACCGCGCAGGGACGCCGCCACGGGCAGGTCGGGAACCACCGAGTATGCGTCGAGGAAGCGCCGCAGGGCGCCGGCGGTCATCGGCTCGAGCTCGTCGAGCGGCCGGGTCACCGGTGGCAGCAGGGGAGTGGCCAGCGTCTGCGGGCCCACCGCGAGCCGGACGACGCCGAAGTCGGGGTCGCTGGTGCGGCGTTCCCACACCCGGTGGCTGCCGGCGGTCGACCACAGCTTGGTCGGGTCGGGGTGGCGGTAGAGCAGGCCGACGCGCTGCTTGCGGGCCGTCTCGCGGACGCGTTTGCGCAGGCCGGACAGGTGCCGCAGGTATTCGCGGCGGGCCGCCATCATCTCGGCCTTCTTGGGCGAGCCGTTCGAGCCGAAGCTGGTCGCCATCATCGCGATCGACGAGACGCCGAACAGGCCACCGATCACATAGGAGTAAGCCCCGCCGCGACCCTGCCCCATCATCATCGCCATGGCCACCGAGCCGCCCAGCATCGGCAGCGCCATCATCGCCTGCTGCCAGCGGCCACCCGTGGCCTGCGGGATCTCGGGCGGCGGCTCGACAGCGATCTCCCCGGTCGGAATCTCCGGCGCGGGTCGCCGGGCCGACCGTTTGATCACCACCGTGCTCATGCCGCGTTTTGTCCCTTTCGTCGACAAGGGTGTGATGGTCACTCCCTGTGCGCCGGTCCGTCGCCGGACGTCGCGTTGGGCCCATGGTAGGTAAAGTCTGCTCGCGTCCGCAGCCTCGTCACCTTCGATCTCATATGCGGCACGCAACGGGGAGGGCGATCCATGAGCATCGGTCTGGCGCGGGTGACCATCAGCGCGCCGCAGCGCCGCATCGACGTGGCCCTGCCCGAGCACGTGCCGCTGGCCGAACTGCTGCCCGAGGTGCTGCGTCACGCCGGCGAGGGGCTGGCCGACGACGGCGAGAAACACGGCGGGTGGGTGCTGCGGCGCACGGACGGCGTCGCGCTGGCCACCGCGCAGGGTCTTTTCCCGCAGGGTGTACGCGACGGGGAGATCCTGCATCTGGTGCCGGCCCACGACGAGTGGCCCGAGCTCGAGTACGACGATGTGGTCGAGGCCATCGCCGAGGGCGCCCGTCGTCGCGGCAGCGCCTGGACGCCTGCCTCGACCCGTACGGCCACCCTGGCCGGGGCGGGCGTGCTGCTCGCCCTCGGCCTGTTCGCGGTGCTCGCCGCGGGCCCGGCCTGGAACGGCGCGGCCTTCGCCGGCCTCGGACTCGCTGTGCTGCTCGCGCTGGCCGGGGTGACGGCTTCCCGGGCGTACGGCGATGCTCGCGCCGGGGCCGCGCTGGGCGCCTACGCGATGCCGTTCGGCTTCGCCGGCGGCGCGGTCCTGGTCGCCACCGACGACCGGGTCGGCGTCCTCGGCGTGCTGCCCTGGCTCGGTGGCTCCGAACTGCTCGCCGGATCGGTCGCGCTGCTGCTGGTCGCGGCGCTCGGCGCGGTCGGGGTGGCGGCTCAGCAGCGGCTCTTCACGGCGGGCGCGGTGACCGGTCTGTTCGGCGCGCTCACGGCGCTGGTCAGCATGGTCACCACGGCCGCGGGCGCGGCCGCCGTGCTGATCTCGATCCTGGTCTGCGGCATCGGCGCGCTGCCCCTCCTGGCGATCCGCTTCGGCAAGATGCCCACCCCGCCGGTCACCCTGCCCACCGGGGCGGAGGCGGCCGAGGGCTTCACCACGGCCAGCACATCGAGCGCGCTCGACGCGGCCCGCGAACGTCCCGACCGGGCGACCGTCTTCGCCGCCGTGACCCGCACCGAAGAACTGCTGGCCGGCATGCTGCTGGGTCACGCCGTGCTGGCTGTGGGCGCGTTCGCCGTCCTGGCCGTCGCGGGCACCCTCTCGGCCCGCATCCTGATCGCCGTCTCGGCGGCGGCGCTGCTGCTGCGCTCGCGGCTGTTCATCACGCTGCGCCAGCGGGTGCCGCTGGTCGTGGGCGGCCTGGCCGGTGTGGCCGCGCTCGGCGCCGACCTGCTGCGCGGGTCGGACGCGACGATGCTGCTCGGTGTGACAGCGGCCGCGCTCGTCCTGGCGCTGATCACGGTCGTGGCCGGTGCGACCTATTCGCGCAAGCCGCCCTCGCCCTACCTGGGCCGGGCCGCCGACCTGTTCGACACGCTCGTGGTGGTCTCGGTCATCCCGGTGGCCTGCGCGGTCGTCGGCCTCTACGACGCTGTGGGCAGCATCAGCCTGGCCTGAGCCCCGGGAAACTGAACCCCGGAAAAGCAGCACGCGGGCGGCTCGAAGCCGCCCGCGTACGGGAGCCGCGCGACGTCGGCGGGCGACGGCGGGGCGCGGCGGGTGTTACGTCAGTGGTCGAGACCCTCGGCCTCGGCGACCTCCTGGCGCTTGAACGACGCCCGGATCTCCTCCTCGGCCTCGACGCGGCCGGTCCAGGTCGCGCCCTCGACCGATTTGCCGGGCTCGAGGTCCTTGTAGACCGTGAAGAAGTGCTGGATCTCCATCCGGTCGAACTCGCCGAGGTGGTGGATGTCGCGCAGGTGCTCCTGACGCGGGTCCTCGAACGGGACGCAGAGGACCTTGTCGTCGCGACCCTTCTCGTCGGTCATCCGGTACATGCCGATGGCCCGGGCGCGCACCAGGCAGCCGGGGAAGGTCGGCTCCTGGATGAGCACGAGGGCGTCGAGCGGGTCGCCGTCCTGACCCAGGGTGCCCTCGATGAAGCCGTAGTCGGCCGGGTACTGCGTCGAGGTGAACAGCGTCCGGTCGAGCCGGATGCGGCCCGTCTTGTGGTCGACCTCGTACTTGTTGCGGTGACCCTTGGGGATCTCAACCACTACGTCGAAATCCATTTTGTGCTCCCTTGTTCGCCCGCTGGAGAGAAACCGGGCCGGGCGAGAAACACTGCGGCCGGTCTGGCGGCCGACAGGATCCGCGCGCGACGGTGTGCCGGATGTCGCTAGTCTCCCCTAAGTCTTACGCCGCGCTCTAGGAGGGGCTCGTGGGGAGGCAAGATTCACACGATGGTCCCGGATACGACGGCGTGTCCGAGTCGCATCGCGGCTCTGGAAACGGTAACCCGAGCGAAGGTGCGCCGGGTGTCGCTTCGCCGCAAACCGGCACGACCGCCGACCTCAGCGGACACGCAGGGGCGCAGGGGTCCCGGCAATCATCCGAATCGGCCGGAACGGGCGGTCGGGCGACCGTGCCGGCGTCGGCCGTTCGGCCGCAGGCGATGCCTGGACGGGCACAGATTCCGGCTGCGGCCGACCCCCAATCGGGGCAATCGCCACGCGTCGGTGCGAACGGGTCGGAAAATCGGCTGATGCAGCCGCAGCCGCCGGGCCGGGACGCCGACCGAACCGTCGGCGAGAAGACGCGCGACCTGGGCCCGCCGCCGCCCGCCCGGGCCTCCGGCGGCGGCATCCTGCACGACGGCAAACCTCAGTCTTCGCAGTCACCGCAGCAGCCGTCGCAGTTGCCGTATGCGCCACAGGTGGCGCCGCCGACGCAACCGTCGCAGCCGTTCCTGCCATCAGCAACAGGGCAGTCACCGCAGCCTTCGCAGGCGCCGCGGTCTGAGGAGCGGGCTCAAGGTGCGTGGGCGACCGCGCCTGGATCGCCGGCCGCCGGGGGCACCTATGGGCGCGCCTCGGTGCCGCTGAACACCGTGCGTCCGACGTCGCCCGGTCCGGCCGGGTCATCGGCTTCTCCGCCCGCTGTCCCGCCCGCAACGCCACCTGCCTTCCCGCCGGCGGCAGCGTCCGCGCCGGCTGTGGCGTCGTCGGCTCTGCCACCCGTGGGACGTCCAGCGGCGGGTGAGGGACCGCCGCCCGGTGACAGTGGTGTGATGCCCGCACGGGCGGGTGGCCGAAAATCCCGTACGAAATGGGTCTTCGCCTTGGCCCTTGTCGTTGTTCTCGGCGCCGCAGCCGGCGTAGCGGTCAAGCCCGGCCCCGTCGACAAGTGGCTGTCGTCCGCCGAACCGAGCACCAGGCCGACGCCCGCCCCCACCACGCCGGACCCATCGCCCACTCCCGTCCTCGTCGCGGCGAGCGGCGGCGGCGCCCCCCTCACCCCCAGCTCCGTGACCAAGGCGATCGACCCGCTGGTGAAATCGGCCGCGATGGGCACGAAGGTGCACGCCGCGGTGCTCGACGTGGCGACGGGCGACGTCCTCTACGCACGCAACGCGGACACGATGACCACGCCCGCCTCGACGACGAAGCTGCTGACCGCAGCCGCGGTGCTCGACGCGCGCGGACCCTCGCACCGGCTGACCACGCGGGTGGTGGCCGGGGCCCAGCCGGGCGAGGTCGTGCTCATCGGCGGCGGTGACCCGACGTTGGCGACGACGAAGAACCGGCTCTTCCCCGGGGCGGCGCGGCTCGATCTGCTCGCGGCCCAGGTCAAGAAGTCGCTGGGCGGCGCCGAGCCGACCCGTCTGCTCTACGACACGTCGCTGTTCAGCGGGCCGGAGACGGCCAAGGGCTGGGACCCCAGCGACATCTCGTTCGGGCAGGTCTCGCGCATCCAGGCGCTGATGGTCAACGCCGGGCGGATCCGGCCGATCCACAACGAGTTCGGCGGTGATCCGCGATCGCCGGATCCAGCGATCGCGGCGGCGAAGGCGTTCGCCAAGATGCTCGGGGTGCCTTCCTCGGCCGTACGCAAGGGCAAGGCACCCACCAAGGCGGCCGGCCCGTCCTCGGCCCCGGCGACGGCCGACGTGACGCCGGGGCAGGAGCTGGGCGCTGTCCAGTCGCCGCCGATGGTGCAGCTCACCGACTGGATGCTCGAGCAGAGTGACAACACCGCGGCCGAGGCCCTGGGCCGGCAGGTCGCGATCGCCGACGGCAAGCCGGGCACGTTCGACGACACCACCGAGGCGATCGCCGGGCGCATGCGCGACCTGGGGCTGCCGGCCGACGAGGCCAACCTGTACGACGCGAGCGGGCTGTCCCGCAACAACGGGATCAGCCCGACGATGCTGACCCGGCTGCTGTCGCTGGCGGCCTCCGGGGAGCAGCCGGCGCTGTCGTCGATCTTCGGTGGGCTGCCGGTGGCCGGTTGGTCGGGCACGATGCTCAAACGCTTCGTGTCGCCCAAGCCCAATCAGGGCGGGCAGGGGGTCGTACGGGCCAAGACCGGCACGCTGAGCGGGGTCAACACGATGGCCGGGACGCTGACGACGGCCGACGGCCGGCTGCTGGTCTTCGCGATCATGGCGAGCGGGTCGGCGAACGCGATCACGGGCCGGGCGGCCTTGGATGCGGTGGCGGCCAGACTCGTCCGGTGCGGGTGCTGATCTCAGGGTTCTACCCGAGGGTGGGGTGGATTTCCGCGGGTACGGTGGGGTGATGGCGCAGTTCGTTGATTGGGATCTGGCCGCCGCGACCGCCGGCGCGCTGTCGAAATCGGGCCCCTCGGTCTCCTACGAGGACGCGATGGCGGTGGTGTCCGAGCTGCGTGATCTCACCGACGAGGCGGCCGGGCACGTCGCCGCCTACACGGGGCTGACCTCACAGGTCGAGGTGCCGCCGGTCCGCGTGGTCGACCGTAAGGACTGGGCCGCCGTCAACATCGAGGGCCTCAAACAGGTGATCATCCCGCTGGTCACCCGGCTCTCCGGCGACAAGCAGCCGGGCGGGCTGGCCGACGCGATCGGCTCCCGGGTCACCGGGGTGCAGGCCGGCACGATCCTGGCCTATCTCTCCGGCCGCGTGCTGGGGCAGTACGAGGTCTTCTCCAGCAATCCGGGCCAGCTGCTGCTCAACGCGCCCAACATCGTCGAGGTCGAGCGCAAGCTCGGCGCCGACTCGCGCGACTTCCGGCTGTGGGTCTGCCTCCACGAGGTCACCCACCGCACCCAGTTCACCGCCGTCCCGTGGATGCGGGGCTACTTCCTGGGCGAGGTGCAGGCGTTCGTCGACGCGTCGCAGAGCACCGAGCACATCCTCGAGCGGCTGCGCCGCGGCGTGGCGACCCTGTCCGACGCGCTGCGCGACCCCGATTCCCGTTCCTCGGTGCTCGACATCGTGCAGACGCCGGGGCAGAAGGCCGTGCTCGACCGCCTGACCGCGCTGATGACCCTGCTCGAGGGTCACGCCGAGTTCGTGATGGACGGGGTCGGGCCCGAGGTCATCCCCAGCGTCGAGTCGATCCGGTCCAAGTTCAACCGCCGCCGCGAGAGCGGCAACCCGCTCGAGAAGGCGATGCGGCGGCTGCTCGGCATCGAGGTCAAGATGCGGCAGTACGCCGAGGGCCGCAAGTTCGTGCACGGCGTGGTCGAACGGGTCGGCATGCCCGGGTTCAACAAGATCTTCGACTCCCCGCTGACCCTGCCGCGCCTCGACGAGCTGGGCGACCCCGACGCGTGGGTGGCCCGCGTGCACGGCCCGCAGCCGGCGATCGGCGGGTAATGGCCCGCATCCCGCCCGCTGTCGCCGCGGTGCGGCTGGCCGTGCGGCGGACGCTGCCCGCCGAGGGCCTCGTGCTGGTGGCGTGCTCGGGTGGGGCGGATTCGCTGGCCCTGGCGGCGGCAGCCCGCTTCGTGGGCGCCGCGGTGGGGCTGGTGACGGTGGATCACGCTCTGCAGGCCGGTTCCGCCGCCCGGGCGACCGAGCTGGCCGCCTGGGCCACGGCGGCCGGGTTCGATCCGGTGATCGTCGAGACGGTGTCCGTCGAGGGTCGGCCGGGCGGGCCGGAAGCGGCGGCTCGGGCGGCTCGCTACGAGGCTCTGGGCTCGGCGGCCGAGCGGGTCGGGGCGGTTGCCGTGCTGCTCGGGCACACCCGTGACGACCAGGCCGAGACGGTGCTGCTGGCGCTGGCCCGGGGCGCGGGTCCGCGTGGGCTGTCCGGGATGCCCGCGCGCAAAGGGATCTTCTGGCGGCCGTTGCTCGACGTCGCCCGGGCCGACACGCGCAAGGCCTGCGCGGCGCTGGGGCTGGCGCCCTGGGAAGACCCGCACAACAGCGACCCGGCCTACGCCCGCTCGCGGGTGCGCGCCGACGCTCTGCCGGCGCTGGTGGAGGCCCTGGGGCCGGCCGTGGTGGCCAACCTCGCCCGCTCGGCCGAGCTCATCGCAGCCGACAACGAAGAGCTGGACCGCCTCGCCGCCGCTGCCTTCTCCGTGAACGTCTCTGACTTGTCCGTCATGAGCAGGGCGATCCGGCGGCGGGTGTTGCGCTCGTGGGCGTTGCAGCTCGGGGCGCCGGGTGGAGCCCTGTCGCATCGGCACGTGTCGGCGCTCGACGCTCTCGTCACGGACTGGCACGGGCAGGGGCCCGTTCATCTGCCGGGCGGCATCGAGGTCGGGCGCGACCGGGGAGCACTCGTTCGAGTGCCCTGAGGCGCTGTGAGAGTTGTCACTCCGTGTAGGCGCCGGCCGGGCGCCATGGGTGGAACTGCCCGATTCCCTGCGGTTCCGGCCCTCGTGATCGCTGACCCGTTCGACGAGCCGCAACCTTGATGCGGCAGTCTTGGGCCATGGCTGAGGGCACCTGGTACGCCGCCGACATCGACCACGTGATCATCTCTGAGGAGCAGATCCGGGAAAAGATCGCCGAACTGGCGAAGCAGGTCGCTGCCGACCACGCCGAGGCGGAGGACGGCATTCTGCTGGTCTGCGTGCTCAAGGGCGCTGTCATGTTCATGGCCGACTTCGCCCGTGCGCTGGGCAACTCCGGACCGTCCACCGAGATGGAGTTCATGGCCGTCTCGTCGTACGGGCAGGGCACCACGTCGTCGGGCGTCGTGCGCATTCTCAAGGACCTCGACCGCGACATCACCGGCCGGCACGTGGTCGTCGTCGAGGACATCGTCGACTCCGGTCTCACGTTGTCGTGGCTGATGAAATACCTTCAGTCGCGCTCCGCGGCCAGCGTCGAGGTGGTCGCGCTGTTCCGCAAGCCCGACGCCGTGAAGGTGCAGGTGCCGGTCAAGTACGTCGGCTTCGACATCCCCAACGAGTTCGTCGTCGGCTACGGCCTGGACTTCGCCGAGCGCTACCGTGAGCTGCCGTACGTCGGGGTGTTGAAGCCCGAGGTGTACGCCCGTAGCTGAACCATTTCTCAGCCCCTTCTCAGAATTCAGTCCTTATGGGCGGTTTTGCCAGCAAAGCTGACTGAACGGGCGGCGGCCGGGAAGTGTCCGGGCAACGGGCTCACGGGTTCGCAACCGGCACCCACGGTGTACCGTCGAGTGACCGATGGCGCAGCGTCACAGGCGCCGGAGGGACCGGGAAGATTTCACCGCCACGGTTCGACGGCAGTGCGGATCAGGCCCGGGGCCGCCGGTGAGCGGCACGTTGAGGTGACCAGGACGCCGATCAGGAGGGTCCGGGCGCTTGGCGCCCGACAACAGTATGGAACGTACGCGTTTCTTCCGCCGCCCGGTGGTCTGGATCATTCTGGTGATCATCGGCGTGATTGCGCTGAGCTCCTTTTTCACCAGTGGTCCGAGCTACCAGCGCGTAGATACCTCGGTAGCGCTCGAGCGCCTTAATCAGCCCGGCATCAAGAAGGTCGTCCAGAAGGACAAGGAGCAGACGCTCCAGATCGACCTCGCTGCGCCGGAACGGTTCGAGGGCAAATCGACCGACAAGATCGAGACCCAATACCCGTACGAGGTCACGCGCGAGATCTGGGCCGAGGTCCAGGAGGCCAAGACGGCCGGCCGGATCACGGGCACGATCAACGCCACGGTCTCGGGCGACAACATTCTCTTCAGCCTGCTGATCAACCTGCTGCCGATCGCCATTCTGGTGATCCTGCTGCTGCTGTTCATGTCGCAGATGCAGGGCGGCGGCTCCCGGGTGCTCAACTTCGGCAAGTCCAAGGCGAAGATGATCACCAAGGACACCCCGAAGACGACGTTCGCCGACGTGGCGGGCTCGGAAGAGGCTGTCCAGGAGCTGCACGAGATCAAGGACTTCCTGCAGAACCCGGCGAAGTACCAGGCTCTGGGCGCCAAGATCCCGAAGGGTGTGCTGCTCTTCGGCCCGCCCGGAACGGGTAAGACGCTGCTGGCCCGGGCCGTCGCCGGTGAGGCCGGGGTGCCGTTCTACTCGATCTCGGGTTCCGACTTCGTCGAGATGTTCGTCGGTGTCGGCGCCAGCCGCGTCCGCGACCTGTTCGAACAGGCCAAGTCGAACGCGCCGGCGATCGTCTTCGTCGACGAGATCGACGCCGTCGGCCGCCACCGCGGCGCCGGCATGGGCGGCGGTCACGACGAGCGCGAGCAGACGCTCAACCAGCTGCTCGTCGAGATGGACGGCTTCGACACCAAGGGCGGGGTCATCCTGATCGCGGCCACCAACCGGCCCGACATCCTCGACCCCGCGCTGCTGCGTCCCGGCCGTTTCGACCGCCAGATCCCGGTCGACAACCCCGACATGGAGGGTCGCAAGGCCATCCTGCGGGTGCACGCCAAGGGCAAGCCGTTCACGCCCGACGTCGACCTCGACTCGGTGGCCCGCCGCACGCCGGGCTTCTCCGGCGCCGACCTGGCCAACGTGATCAACGAGGCCGCGCTGCTCACCGCTCGTAACGAGAAGCGGGCGATCTCGAACTACTTCCTCGAGGAGTCGATCGACCGGGTCATCGCGGGCCCCGAGCGCCGCACCCGGGCGATGAGCGACAACGAAAAGAAGATCACCGCGTACCACGAGGGTGGACACGCGCTGGTCGCCTACGCGTTGCCGCACTCGGCCCCCGTGCACAAGGTGACGATCCTGCCGCGTGGCCGCTCGCTGGGTCACACGCTGGTGCTGCCGACGGAAGACAAGTACACCCAGACCCGCGCCGAGATGATCGACACCCTGGCCTACGCCCTGGGTGGCCGGGCCGCCGAGGAGCTCGTCTTCCACGAGCCCACCACCGGCGCCGGCAACGACATCGAGAAGGCGTCCGGTCTGGCCCGGGCCATGGTCACCCAGTACGGCATGAGCTTCAAGCTCGGTGCGGTCAAGTACGGCACCAGCGGCGACGAGCCGTTCATGGGCCGCAACATGGGCCACGAGCGGGACTACTCCGACTCGGTCGCGGCCGACATCGACGCCGAGGTGCGCGCGCTCATCGAGCTGGCGCACGACGAGGCGTGGGAGATCCTGGTCGAATACCGGGACGTGCTCGACAGCATGGTTCTCGAGCTGATGGAGAAGGAAACCATCACCCGGGAAGACATGGACCGCATCTGTGCCCGCGTGGTCAAGCGCCCGCCGATGTCGCCGTTCAACGGCTTCGGCAAGCGCCTGCCCTCCGAGGCCCCGCCCGTGCTCACCCCCGCCGAGCGGGAGAAGCTGCGGACGCAGGCCGAGGCGGACGGCCAGATCGCCGTCGGACCCAACTCGAACGGAAGCAGCCCGGAAGGCGCCAACTGATCAGCGACGACGACGAACTGGACTATCTCGCCGCCCGTCTGGTCGACGGCAAGCTCACCGGGGCTCCGGTCGAGCAGGCCGTCGACCTCGGGCGGATCGAGAAGGCAGTTCGAGAGATCCTCATCGCGATCGGGGAAGACCCTGATCGCGATGGGCTCGAGCGCACCCCGGCCCGGGTCGCCCGGGCCTATGCGGAACTCTTCGCCGGCCTGCGGGTCGACCCGGCCGACGTGCTGCGAACCAGCTTCGAGGCCGACCACGAAGAGATGGTGCTCGTCCGCGACATCGAAGTGATGAGCATGTGCGAGCACCACCTGCTGCCCTTCAAGGGCGTGGCGCACATCGGCTACATCCCCGGCCCGAACGGCCGGATCACCGGACTTTCCAAGCTGGCCCGTCTGGTCGAGGTCTTCGCCCGGCGCCCCCAGGTGCAGGAGCGGCTGACCTCTCAGATAGCCGATCTGCTCATGCAGAAGCTGGACGCCCGCGGCGCGATCGTGGTTCTCGAATGCGAGCACCTCTGCATGGAGATGCGGGGTATCCGCAAGGTCGGCGCCCGCACCGTCACCTCGGCTGTCCGCGGCGCCTACCAGACCGACGCCAAGGTCCGCGCCGAGGCGATGGCCCTGATCAACGCCCGCTGACCGTCTCAGGCACGCACCAGCCGGTTGGCCAGCGTCGACATCGTGTACGTGCCGATGCCCAGCACCACCTCGAGCGCGTTGCGGGTGGTGAAGCCGGCCGCCAGGAACTCGGCCAGTTCGTCGTCGGGCACCTCCCCGGCCGTCTCCAGCACCCGCAGGGTGAAGGTCCACAGTGCCGCCAGCCGTTCGTCGGCCGGCGGCGTCTTCGCGCGCAGGGCGGTGATGAGCGCGGCGTCGGCGCCGAGCCCTCGCAGTCGCCCGGTATGCATGGCGAGGCAGATCCGGCAGTCGTTGCGGGCGGCGATCACCATCACCACCACCTCGCGCGCCAGCGGGTCGAGGGTGCTGCGCTCGAAGAGCTCGCTGGCCCGCAGAAACCCGCCGAGCATCTCGGGTGACTCGGCCAGCCGGGCGACCGGGCCGGGCAGGTGGCCGAGGTGCTCGACCGTCTGTTCCATGAGCGGCCGCGAGCCGGCCGGCGCCGATTCGAGGGTGTGCTGAGCAAACATCGTTCCTCCGGTAAAGTAGTCAACGTGGTTGTCGAAACAGTAAACCGGGTTGTCGAGTTTGCCAAGGGTGGGGAAACGCATGACTGAGGCCGACCCGCCCGGCTACGAGTTGCCGCTGCTGCTGTTCGCGGGCTTCCGCTCCCTCATCGACGAGCTGCACACCGAACTCGCGGCGCTCGGCCACACCGAGGTGCGCCCGGTGCACGGCTTCGCGCTACAGGCGATCGGCCCGTACGGCGCCTCGGCCACCGAGATCGGCCGCCGCCTGGGCGTCTCCAAGCAGGCGGCCGGCAAGACGGTCGACCGCCTGGCCGCCCTCGGCTACGTCGAACGAGCCGACGACCCCTCCGACGCCCGCCGCAAACTCGTCCGCCTGACCCCCCGCGGCCTCGACATGCTGACCCGCTCCGCCGAAATCTTCGACCGCCTGCGCGCCAACTGGGTCCACCAGCTCGGCGCCGGCCAGGTCGCCCAGCTGGAGTCTTCGCTACGCAGAGTCGTCCCGGCGACGGCTTTCCCCGTCGACGTGCCAGGCTGGTTCGGCTAGGCGAAAGACAGGGGAGAGTCCGTGCAGAAGCTGGACCGACCGGGCCAGATCGTGATCCTCAATGGGCCGCCTCGTTCGGGCAAATCGAGCATCGTCGTCGCGGTCCAGGCCAGGTTCGACGGCGTGTGGATGAACCTAGGGGTCGACCACTTCAAGAAGATGACCCCGGCCCGCTTCCAGCCGGGGATCGGGTTACGGCCGGGAGGTGAGCGGCCGGATCTCGAGCCGCTGGTCGTCCGACTGTATCGCGCGATGTATGAGGCGATAGCGACGCATAGCCGGCTGGGTATCAACGTTGTCGTCGATGCAGTCCACCACGACGCCTACTCCGTTTCCCGGCAGATTCTGCGCACATGTGCGCAGCAGCTTCAGGGCCTACCAGTGCTGTTTGTCGGCGTGCGATGCCCGCTCGGTGTCGTCATGGAACGCCGCCGCGCTACCTGGGGTGGCGTCGGCTATAACCAGGGCGGCACGGACCAGGACCCCGTGCGCTTGTGGCACGAGGCAGTTCACCAGCCAGGCATCTACGACCTCGAGGTCGACACGGCGTCGCTCACGCCGGAGGAATGCGCCGATCTCATCGCGACTCGCCTCACGGACGGACCACCGCCCCGGGCATTTCAGCGCATTGTCGCGTTGCCGTAGGCGTAGTCATCCGGCACAGGGGGAAGCGCCCGAACTCAGGGCGTGGCGGGCTCGTTAATGAGTGTTCTCGGCGCTTGTGCCTCGCGATACTGGCCGGATGATCGAGAAGTTCAGCCCGGCCACCGTTCATGAGCCGCCGGGCTACTCGCACGTCACTGTCTCGTCGGCTGGGCGGCTGGCCCATCTGGCGGGGCAGTGCCCGCTCGATCTGAGCGGGAAGGTCGTGGGCGAGCCCGGGGACTTCGACGCGCAGACGGATCAGGTGATTGCCAACTGCCTGGCTGTGCTTGCGGCGGCGGGGGCCGAGCCGGGTGACGTCGTGCGCTCGGTGATCTATGTGGTCAGTTCGGAGACGGCCGTGCTGGCCTCGGTGTGGGACCGGCTCAACGCCTCGCCGCTGGCGCCGGCCTTCAGCACCGCCTCGACGCTGCTCGGGGTGGCTGCGCTGGGGTTCGGCGGGCAGCTGGTCGAGGTCGACCTGACGGCCGCGCTCAGTTGAAGAACGACGTCAGGCCGACGCCCATGCAGGTGAGCAGCACGGGGGTCAGGCAGGCGACGGCGCCGACTATGGGGGTGCGGTCGACCCCCTCGGGATCGCCGCCGTAGACGAAGCCGATCGTGACCCAGCCCAGGCCGAAGGCCAGAACCGGCATGCTCAGGCCGCACAGCAGGGCGTACGTCGGCACCGAGCCGGGGGACGCGACCAGGTAGAGCACGATCTGCACGATCAGGACGACCGCGGCGAACGGGCCGTAGATCAACAGGTTCCGCGCCCACGGACGCCACTGACGGGCGGGTGCCGTCTCGTTGAGCAGCGCGTCGCCGGCATCGGCGGTGCGGCGCGCCTGTTGCAGGGCGGCCAGCGCGGCAGCGGGACCGCTGGCGACGGCCTGAGCGGCCACGTCACGGTCGGCCGGCATCGGCGTCAGCTCCGGCAGGGGTACGGCCAGATCTCGGGTCAGACGGGCTTTCTGGGCGGCCAACCGGGGCCGTACGACGGAAAGCTCCTGCCTCGCGGCCGTGACCGCCGCCTGGTGTTCGGTGGCGGCGGCACTCGCGGCGCGGCGGACCGCGTCGAGTTGTTGCGCCGCGGCCAGATAGTCGGCCCACGGACCGGGAGCCGGGGGCGTCGGCTGGGCCGGGATCGCGCCGGTGGCCTGCTGCTGGTCGGTCACGGCAGATCACCCTGATCGTCGGTGACGCCGGGGTCGAGAAACGGCACGACGGTGAGTGTGCGCTCGTCGCGGCGGTCGTGCAGCAGCGCCCGGTTCGGCCGGGGATGCCAGGCGACCGGCCGTCCGATCATCGCCGCCACCTCGGCCGGCGGCACGTTCAGGAACAGCAGGCCGGACACGTCGTCGCGCCCCGCGCTGTCGGCGAACCGATGCGGGTCACGCCACCAGGAAAGCAGGTGAGCACCGCCGGTCGGGCCGTCCCGCAGCAGCTCGGGCAGGCCGGTCAGCGTGCCGGGGGCGGCCGCGTCCATGCCGAAGACCACCCGGTAGCCGGGACGGCCGGGGTCGAGCTCGCCGGCCAGCCCGGCCGCGTCGACCAGCGTCACCTCCTGGCGGTGACCGATCTCGGCGGCCAGGGCCTCGGCGAGCCGGTCACCCTCGGCGACCAGTGAGGCGATGACGAACCGGGCCGTACGAGGCTGGTGGAACGCGGCCACGCTGCGAGCCGCTGCGTCGAGCACCTCGGACGCCGACGCCTGCGACCCGAAGATCGCCAGATGCCGCCCCGGGGCGCCGTCGAGCGGGAACGCCGCTGTGGTGAGACCGACGTCGAGCAGCCGGCCGACCAGGGCCGTGGGAACGGCGCCGCGACCGGCCAGGGCGGCCCGGTAGGTCGGGTCGTCGGCGAGGTGCTGATGCGCGTACCCGGCGAAGACCCGGGGCGGCTGCGATTCGGGGTCGCGGGCGCCCCAGAGCCGGTGGCGCAGGTCGCTGAGCAGCTCGTCGTCGGTGTGCGGGTCGGGGAAGCGGATGATGCGCTCGTGCCCGCGGGTGGCGCCGCGCGGCCCGCCCAGCCCGCCGGCCGTGTTGACGACCGCGGTGCCCAGCGGCAGGCCGGCCGCCGAGTCGTTCGCCGGTTCGAGCACGTCGCCGCCGCCCGGCAGCGCTATGCGCACCGGGAACTGGCCGAAGAACGAGTCACGCTTGGCGTAGTGCGCTTCCAGTCCGGCGACGTTCTGACTGGCCAGGATCAGGTGGATGCCGCACGAGCGGCCGGTGCGGGCCAGCGACTCGAGCAGCGTCGTCGCCTCGGTCGTCACCGGGTCGTTGCCGGCCAGCAGCACCGGGAACTCGTCGATCACGCACAGGATGCGCGGCAGCGGGCGTTTCAGACCGTCCGCGGCCGCCGCGGCGCGCAGCTCCGGCAGCCGGGAGACACCCGCACGCTCGTACGCCGTGTTGCGGCGCGACATCTCGGCGTTCAGCTCACGCAGCACGGCCAGCCCGTACTCGCGGTCGGCCTCGACCCCCACCGCGCGGGCCTGTGGCAGCCAGGTGCGGTCGCGCCGGGTCGGCACGAACTCGGCGAAAGTCACGCCCTCTTTGAAATCGAGCAGATAGAGCGACAGCTCGGTCGGGCTGTAGCGGGCGCACAGGCCGTAGAGCACGTTGACCAGGAAGGCCGTCTTGCCGGCGCCGGCCCGGCCGCCGACCATCCAATGTGGTGTGAGGTCGTTGAAGCGCAACGCCAGCGGCGTCTCGCCGTCGTGACCGACGACCGTGCTCAAGCCCTCGCCGGCGTCACCGGCCCACAGCGGTTCGCCCGGCTCGGGCAGCAGATCGGCCAGGGTGACCCGGGTGTCGGCGACCGAGTGGGCGGCCAGCTCGCGGCACACGGCGTCGACCAGGTGGGGCGGCGGGTCGTCGTCGAGGAAGACGGGGGCGTTGAGCCAGGAGACATCCGAGGTGGAGCCGTACGTGGCGCCGGGCGGGTCGCCGATCACCGCGTACGGGTTGCGGACCGACACCATCGTCGTGCGGGGCAGCGGCGCCTGGGTTGTCTCGGCCGTCAACGGCGGCGGCGGCCAGCCCGCCACGATCAGATGCAGGCCGGAATCGGGCCCCTGCTGAGCCAGCGCGGCGATGCGGCGCAACTCTTCGCCCTCGGTCAGCTCGGGCAGGCTCGCGATGACCACCAGCATCATGCGGTCCCGCCGGGTGCGCCGAGGGGCAGCGCCGCGGCCGGGGCGCAGCCACTTCTCGGCCTCGGCGAGCACGTCGCGCAGGCCCTGGCGGTCGGTGGCCGGCGGCGACAGAAGGCCCGCGTCCTGCAGGCCCGTGAAGGGCGCGAAGACCTCACCGCCGCCGGTGCCGTCGACCGCACGAACCAGCAGCGACCCGGCCGGCGCGGCGGCGAGCAGACGCAACAGGATCGACCGCAGCAGGCCGAAGACCCGCGAGTCGGTGGCGGTGGCGTCGATCGTCAGGTGGCCCGTGCCGAGCAGCGGGATCACAGCCGGGAAACGCGCGTCGTCGAGCGGCTGGGCAACCCCGAGGCGTACGAACTGGGGCGGGTAGACGCCGCCCAGCGGGGTGTTCGCCGACTGCGCGTCGAGCGGCGAGCCGAGCCAGCCCGGCGCGAGCGCACCAGCAGCGGCCCGCAACTCTTCGGCCAGGCGATGCTGTTCGAGCGGGTCGCTGCCGGCGGCCTCGGCGTCGAGCGCGGACGACGCCGCATCGGTCAGCGCAGCCGCCTGCCGGTGCAAAGCGGCAGCCTGCTGGACCCGCAAAGCCGAATCCACCACCGCTCTCACCTCCTGTGTGCGGGTAAAACTTATCCCAGACGGGCCGGGGCATCGCGTTCCCGGTGCCTGGTTCGGTGTCCGCGTCGTACGGATCGTCCCGCTCCAGGTGTGGTTGGGGTGACACGTGTGCGGAGGCACTACTGTCGTATGTGTGCAGCCGCAGGAGCCCGTGACCGGACCGACGCCCCCGCTTTTGGGCGCCGGGACGCCGCCTGCCGAGCCGGCGAGGAAGCCCCGGAACCGTCGGTTGCGGTTGTGGCTGGCGCTGGGGGCGGGCGTGCTGACGCTGCTCTGCTTGGGCGGCGTCGGGATCGCCGTGCTGCTCTACGACGAGGAAACAAAGATCGAGCGGGCAGAGCCAGACGCAGTCGCCGACAACTTTCTCCGGGCGTATCTAGTCGACCGTGACGACGAACAAGCCTCGCTGTACCAGTGCAAGTCGGGCGGTGACTTTCAAAACATCGCTGCCTACCGCGCGGACATCGTCAACCGCGAAAAGCAGTTCTCGGTAGGTATCCGCGTCTCTTGGGGAACGATCGCCGTTCAGACGAACGCCAATCGTGCGGAGGCGGAAACGGATCTGGTGAAGACGGCTGCAAAACAGTCCGGCCGTATCACCGACACCTGGCGCCTGAGTCTTGTTGACCAGGATGGTTGGCGAGTCTGCGGAGCGACAGAAGTTCCGTAGTCACTCGACCCAGAGGCGGTGTACCAGCACCTCGAGCGTTCGAGGTACGTGGCCACTCCAGCCCCAGCGGTACCAGTCGAGTTCCGTCGTGACGCGTGCGCAAACGTCGCCCTGGGCGTTGGTGTGCAACTCGGTCACCGCACGGAGCTCACGCTCTTCGCTGCCTTCGTCGCGCATGCGGACGACGCGGCGGCCGGAGAGAGAGGGTGCGTCCAACGCGGGCACGGGCGTGCGCCGCGCCGGTTCGTCGAGTGAAACCAACCGGGATGCGATGTCGTCGGCCGGCAACGAGATCCCGGCCACTCCGTACTCCTCGACCCAGACTCGTTCCACCGGCACGAGCGGAGCGAAGATCTCGGTTTGCTCGGCTTCGGCGCGGTACCACTCACCCTCGGACATCACCGGCACGTAGGTGCGGCTGCCTTGGACGACCTTCTCGTCGGCGCGGAGGTCCGACCGCCACCCGTGACCGGGAAGCCCGATCAGAACGCGTCTGCCCCGGAGTTGCCCGGTCATCGTCGCGGGAGTAGGCACCAGCGGCCGGGGCGGGTCGAGTTGCCAGTCCGGGTGCCCGGCAAAGGGATCAGGCTGCGACTCGCCTGTCATCCCTCGTCCCCCAGCGGTGTGCCCTGCTCGCGCATGAACCGGACGGGGTCGATGGCTCCGGCGCTGGACCGGTCGTTGTTCATGTGAACCTCGAAGTGCAGGTGTGGACCCGACGAGTTGCCGCTGCTGCCGACCCGGCCGATCAGCTCACCGGCCGCGACCTCCTGGCCCTCGACGACGAGCGGCTTCACGATCAGGTGGCAATACCTCGTCATCACGTCCCCGGCGTGCTGGATTTCCACCATCCAACCGCATCCACCCTTACCCGGGTAACCGTCGGCGTTGCAGGTACGCCGCCCGTTGTGGTCCTCGTCGCACTTCACCATGGAGACGATGCCACTGGCGGCGGCCGTGATCGGTGTCTGCTTGCCGGCGATCAGGTCGACACCCTGGTGCGTCGGACGGGACGCCGTACGGAACCCGGAGCCCACGAGCGCGCCGACCGGCCGTGTCCAGCCCGACGCCGCGATCTGCCGGCCCGAGGCGCAGACCATCGCGACCGAGTCGCCGGCCGCGTTGGCCGCACCGTCGGCGAGCTGGTTCACGATCCGGGTGGCGAGAGGCTCGTGCTTCGCGTACGCGTCCGGGTAGGCGCTGATCTGCACGCGCTGTGCCGCGCGCGTCAGCGGCATCTTCTCCCAGCCCTGGACCGTCTTGAGCTTGTTGTAGAACTTCGTGGCCGCGTAGACCGGGTCGCGCACCTGCTTCGTCGAACCCCAGCCGGAACTGGGCCGCTGCTGGAACAGGCCCAGCGAGTCGTGGTCGTTCTCCGCGCCGAGGTTGCCCAGGTTGGTCAGCCGCGACTCCTGCATCGACGTGGCAACCGCGATGACCCAGGCTCGGGGCGGCATCTTGAGCTGGGCGCCCACATTGATGATGACGGCAGCGTTACGAACCTGCTCGGCGCCGTAAGGCCGGATCCGGGGCAACTTGGTGTCCGGGTCGACCGGACCGCCCTTGCCGCATCCGAACGACGACGCGTTCAGATTGTCCTTGCCCTCGTCGGTGAGTCCGCCGACAAAAAGAGCGGTGATGCCACCGCCGCAACACAACAGAGCCAGCGTCGCCACCAGGGCGACAAGCAGAACTATCCTGCGCGGCCGGGGGATGTTCATGACGACCAGTCGATCCCGTCGACCCGCCAGTGCCCGTCGGGGGCGATCAGGCGAAGGTTCAGCTTGCCGGTGTCCATCGTGACGACGGCGTTGACCACGGTTGCGCTCACCGGCACCAGGCTGGGCCGTCCGATCACCCGCTCGGCCGGCACACCAGCCGGATCGACCCCGTCCAGCTCGTCGGCGAGCTTGGTGGTCGAGTTGGGCAGCAGCTGCGCCCGCCAGGCCTTCGGCGTGACGTTCTGATGGTCGGCCCAGGCCGAGGCGAAGGCGTAGGCGACCGCCTCCGGCTTGGCCCGTCCGGGGGTGGTGGACGGGCTAGGCGGCGGGTCCGTCTCAAGAATGCTGTCATCATCCTTCGGGTCGGCGCTCACCACCGGACCCGGCGACGCGGTGCCGAGCGAGGGCCGGGAGTCGTCACCGTCGGAGAACAGCCGGGCCAGACCGACGATCGCCAGCACGATGACGCCGAGGACGATGGCGACGCCCCAGCGGGACCGGAAGACTCTGTTCAGGCCGAGTTCGAGGGAGCGGGGCATGCGATCACTTGGCCTCGGAACGGATACGGGGGGTGGCCGGTTCGGCCGTGGTGCTACCGGTCTCGGGCCGGTAGATCGCGTACGACGACGGCTGCTCGGCCACGTCCGGTTCAGTCCAGCTGGTGGCCCCGCGCGATCGGTTCGCCCGCCCTGGGTTCGGCGAAGTATTCGCAGCGGGTGCGGCAGTCGCTGGTGTGCCGGTGTCGTCGCGTACCGACTCGTTGCCGTCGGGTCTGGTCGGACGCGACCCCCCGTCGGAGGTACCCGACGTCACAGGCGACAAAGTGCTCCGATTCGCCGAGTGCGCCGGATCCTCCAGGCGTGCCTCGGGTCGCAAGTTGCCTTGATCGACATACACGGTGCGCCCGCCCTTGCCGATCACTTGGCCACGGTCGTCGACCGCGTCAGAGCCCTCGAGCTTGGAGGCTGCGCGCATGTCCCGGAAGAAATTGCGGTGCCAGGAGCCGGTCGCGATCGTGCGAGCGTTGTCCTTACCACCGAGTTGGGTGATACGCCGGTACGGACGCAGCAGAAGCCAGCCGACCACTCCGCACAGCCACACAAGCACTACTTGAAGCCAGCCGGGCAACGTTGCGGTATTCATGATCAAATCGACCGCAAACAGGTAGATGGCCGCACCGGTGCCGAAGATCGCAATGTTGAAGACGGCAGCGACCACGGCATTGCCAAGGCGCTTGATTCCGGAGTTCGCCGGGCGCAGCAGGCCGACGGTTCCGAGAATCGGCGCGGCGATGACCGCCCACCGGAAGATCAGGAAGCCGAGGAGCACCAGGATGGATGCAGTCAGATCGAACATGGCAAACATGACTGCCGCCAGGACGGCAATGAAGCCGGCCCCGATCCGGTCCATGCCGTTCTGGCCCTGAAGGAATTGGTAAGCCTCCGGGTCCTCGCTCTTGATCTGCTCAGCAACCCTTTCCCACTGAGTGTTCTTTCCTTCCAGAACGCCGTCGCGAGTCGCGGGATTCTCGCGGATCCGTTCGGCCTCTTCCCACGAGAGCGAACGCGCGTCGTAGAGAGCCTCGCCGTACTTCTTGGCGGTCTCACTGTCGGCTGATCCGAGCAGACCGCGAAGCCAGTTGCGGTAAAGCATCGTGTCGGTTGCAGTGTCGCTAGCTCGCACGGCGGGCGGCCGCTTGTCCTCGCATGCGTCGCCGCCGAGCGCGCAGTCGGTGGGATTCTCCGGCCTAGGCCCGACTGCGTCATGAACGACGCTGAGGGTGGTGACAAGCGTGTTGTCCGCGATGTTGGCCGACCGGACCGGCCAATAGGCGATGGCCGTGACGGCAACCATGACCAGAATCGCCCAGCCGGCTGTGGTGGTCGCGGCACCCATTTCGGCCTGCCGGGAGCGCCACATCAAGTAGAGGCCGACCACAGCCAGCGTGATCACGCCGAAGACACTGAAGACCTTTTCGTAGACCGCTTTGGTGGCTTGGTCGACGAGGGGATCAGCCCAACCCCACAGCGACGCCGGGTTCCAGGCTCGCTCGCGCAAGGCGTTGGAAGCCCCGATCACAGCGGTTGCGATCATGAATTCGCCGTTGGCAATCGTCGTTTCGAACTTGTAGTCCGGATCGACGAGAGTGGAGGCGCATCCGCTATCGAGGTCGTAGGTGGTGTAGCTGTATCCGGCGTACCCGTATTGGCTGTAGAGACCCTGCGGTCCGTTCTGAGTGGACGACGCCGGACGCTCGGCGAACCATCCGGCCAGCCCCGAATCCGGTGTGCTCGGCGTAGGCGGCGTCAAACAGGTGGCCCGGCTCTCCCCGACATTGGCGAGCCGCCCAGCACACCCCTTGAAGTCCTGCTGCCATTCCTCGACGCTGCAAGCCCCACCAGGCGCCCGCGACGGCAGCCCGGCCGGCGCGGCCGAAGCCGCAGGCGCAGCCACCGCCCAGGCGATCGACGCCACCATCATGACGGCCATCGTCGCCAGCAGCGCCAACCCCCGCCGCACCATCTCAAACCTCCAGGTCGGACGGCAACATCGGGACCGAGGGCGCCGCCTTGGCGGCCGTCGGCGTCGTGTCGAGGTGCTCCAGCAGGCCGTCAACGTACGACACGTCGACACGTACCTTCTGCACGCGACCGTCGACGTCCCGCATCACGAACTCGCGGAAACCGAGTCGCGACGAGGACGAGGTGTCCACCTGGGACAGCGAGGCCAGCGTGGCCTCGTACCCGTCGTGCACCGGCACCCGCAGCAGGCGTAGCGCCTCGGAGGCGATCTCCTGGTCTTCCGCGATGCGGCCCACGAAGACCGTCGACACGAGGTTCTGCACGTCGAGGCCGAGGATGTCGCGCGGGTTCTGCGAGGCGACCAGGGCCGCGAGGTTCCACTTGCGAGAGTCGCGGGCCAGGCGTACGAGGAAGGAGCGCCCCGACCGCCAGCCCTCCATGAAGTGGGCCTCGTCGAGGCCGACCATCTTGCGCGACGACATCGAGCCGCCGTAGCAGCGCCGGACCGCGAGCCGGTGGGCCGTGTGCAGCATCGGCAGGGCCAGCGATTCCTCCGCCGACCAGTATTCGCGCTCGATCTTCAGGTCGGGCAGCCGCAGGCCGGCCATCGTGATGACCGTCAGGGCCGCGTCGGCGCCGAGCAGGTGTTGCGGGGGCGAGCCGAAGAACAGCAGCGCCAGCGGCATCTCGGCCGTGTCGAGCAGCAGGTTGGCCAGTTCCTTACCCTCGTCGTCGAGGCCCTGCAGGGTGCGCACGACGTCGTCCAGGGTGGACGTCTCTTCGGCCGGCACCTGGCGGACAGCGTGCCGCAGCAGCGTCGCCGTGGACGCTTCCTTGGCCACCTGCGGCGGCACCAGCATCGAGCAGATGTCCTGCACCAGCATGCGGCGCTCGGCGCGGGCGTTGGAGACCGCGATCTCGAACTCCCGGTCGCCGCCCGGCCCGGTCGCGAACTCCGACCGGATCGGGGTGGGAATCAGCGCGTACGGCGCCAGGGTGCCCTGTTCCGAGCCGGTGAGGTTGAGGACGCGGGAGTAGGGGCGCAGTTCCGGCATCTGGCACAGCCGGGCGAGCGGACCGGACGGGTCGAGCAGGGTGACCTGCACGCCCCGGCGCGCGTTCAGGTAGCCGAGGGCGCCCATCAGCGTCGACTTTCCACCGCCGGGCTCGGC
The DNA here is from genome assembly GCF_019710575.1 of Paractinoplanes polyasparticus. Lineage (GTDB taxonomy): Bacteria > Actinomycetota > Actinomycetes > Mycobacteriales > Micromonosporaceae > Actinoplanes > Actinoplanes polyasparticus. Next base: position 90,695 of record NZ_JAHWFK010000024.1, read on the forward strand.
CACGAAGACGCCGAGGCCGGACCGTTCGCGCACCTCCATCGGGAAGTGCAGGTCGAGGAAGACCGGCCGGCGGCACGTGCCCGACGTGCGCCCGATCAGGTCGCCCCGGCGGTCGCCGACCGTCGACGCCGCCTGGGGAAGGGCGGCGGCCAGCAGCTTGACCGGCATGCGGCGGACGTAGCCGGTGTTGGCGATGGGCTCACCCGGGATGAACTCGCGGGCCAGCTGGTCCTGGTTCTTGGGGTGTTGCAGCGAGATGCGCAGCTCACGTGAGTAGAGCTGGATCAGGCGGCGGGCCCGTTCCAGGCATTCCTCGCGGGTGGCGCCGCCGACCGCGATCCGGTGCCAGCCGTGCGCGCGGGCCGACTCGACCGGGAGGCCGGTGGTCATCTCGTCGCCGATCACGAGCGCGCGCTTGGCCAGACGTTCCAGTTCGGGCGGCGCGTCGATGCCGTGCTCGGCGTAGTCGAGCTGCTGCGAACGGATCATCCGGAGTCGGTGCTCCAGATTCTTGAACGAGCTGCCCGAGCCGAGGATGTCGAGCCGCGACGACAGTTCCATGGGCCAGGGCAGCCGCTCGTGGAAATGCATCCATGGCTCGTGCTTCTCGGGGATCTCGAGCGGCTCCATCCGGCCGACGGAGAGCACGGCGACGTGCCGTTCCTCCCCGGTCATCCGGTTGACGAGCTTCACGGTGGAACCGTACGGGGTGCGGTATCGCTCCACCTGCTCGGTCAGGGCCAGCAGGTCGCCGGTGTCCCACTGCCCGTTCGTGACCGGCGAGAGCGGCCCGGGCGGGGCCATGCAGAGCGCCACCGAACGGAACAGCAGCCATTCCAGCTCCTGCGGGGTGACACGGCGCCCGCGCATGCCGAACGCGTTCAGCACCTCGTCGAACTGCTCGACGGCGCGGTTGAGCTTGCGCCGCTCGCCGTCCGAGGTGCCGCGCCCGAAGATCCGCAGGACGCGCTCCGAGAACGTGTCGCCCAGCGACCGCCGCGCGAACGTGACACCCAGGTAGGTCTGCCCCTCGGCGTGGTTGACCGAGAGCAGGTGCCGCTGGGCCGCCACGAGGTGGTCGGACCACGAGGTGCCGCCGCGCACGTCGGGCAGCGGCTTCGCGGTGAACGAGTCGACCGTGCGGGCCCACTCGTCGGCCGGGAACGGCCGGTTGGTGCGGCGCAGGTGCAGCCGGAAGCCGGCCAGGCCCGCGTACTGCTCGGAAATCGCGCTGAGCAGGGCCTCGCGCTCGGCGTCGGGCCGGAAGGCCCAGCGCACCTCGGGCAGGTAGTACCAGGCCGTGACCGTGCTCTGGGTGAAGGTCAGATGGCCGGCGATCTCGCTGATCTCCAGCTCCATGACCGGGTCACGGTCGTTGAACTTCAGCTTGTGCGGCCGCAGCGCCAACGCCTTGTCCTGGCGGACCGGGAGGTTTCTGGGCTCCTTCTTGCGCTTGGCCGGGGACTTCTCTTTGCGCTTGGCCGGGGCCCGGTCGGCCGCCGGCACGGGCAGGGGCGCCTCGGCCGGCGGTGCCTGCGGGGCGTACGCCTCAACCGGCCCGGCCTGCTGCGGTGCGATCTCTTCGCGGCGTGCGGGAGCCGCGCCGCCCACGGTCTGCCACAGCGGCGGCGTCGACACCGGCGCGGCCGGGCCGGCGTCCGCGGACGCCGGCGTGGGCGGCCAGTTGTCGAAGTCGGGCCAATCCTCGAAGTCGGCATCGGCGGTGGCGCCGCCGGACTCCTGGAAGTAGTCGGCCTTGGGTCCGAGCGGGGCCCGGCTGAACGGCGCGCCCGGCTCGGGCGTGCCCCAGGGGCCATCCGGCTCGTCGAGGACCGGCCCGGCGAGCTCCGGTTCGGACGGGCGCGGGGCCGGCGCCGGCGGCATCGCGAACGGCGGCGACGAAACGGCCTGTTCGGCAACCGGCGGCGCCGAGACCGGCCGCTCGGCGACCGGTGGCAGGGCCACGGGCGGCTCAGCCGGTGGCAGGGCGACGGGCGGTTCAACGACCGGGGCCGGCGCCGGGGCCGCGGACACCGGCTGTGGCTGGACCGGCTCCGGTCGTACGGGCTCGGGGGTGGGAAAGGTCTTCGGCGCCGGCGGGGTGGCCCGGTCGTCGAAGTCGAACCCGAAGTCGAAGTCGAGCTCCGGGTCGGCCGGCGCGTCGGCGGCCGGTGGACGAGCCGCCACCGGCGCCGGTGGCGCGGCGCCGCCGAAAAGGTCGAGGAACGGCGAATCGATGTCGAGCGTGGTGTCCACCCCGGCACCCCGCGGGCGCAGCGGCTGCGGGGACTGGAAGACACCGACCGCGCCGTGCCCCGGCGCGGCCACGAACTCGTCGGCCGGCTCGTCCACGGAATCTGACGAGGAGTAGTGGTTCGAGCGCACTCCGTTACTCTGCCTGCCCTGCGTGTCGGCATCCGCGCGGGGATGACCGTGCGGAACGGGTCCGGTCATGCGCCGTCCCCGTGGGAGCATGCGAATGAACTGGTCATACCAACTCCTCCCGAACCCGGATGCGAGTGGCGACAAGTCTCGGGTCGCGTTGCTCGACCGCCGGCTCGCGCGTGCGGCGCCAGTCGGTGAGTGCGGTCCGGATGACGACCCGGGCCGGACGGTCGGGGTCGACATGGCGGAACACGTACGACGTGGTGACCATGGCGAGCGCGATCTCCCAGGCCGGGAACGGATCGAACTCGAAGGTCAGCAGGTAGTGCAGGAACATGAACAACGGCACCAGCACCACGAACATGCCGTACTGCGCGTACGGCAGGTGGATGGGCAGGGTGTAGCCCGGCGGGCCCAGGTAAACGAGGCGCGCCCGGTAGATGTCGTCGTCGGTCCGCAGCCGCATCTCAGTTGAAGATCAGCTTGATCAGGGCGTCGCCGACGAAGAACAGCGTCGCGGCGCCGGCGATGAAGGCCAGGCCCACGATGGCGATGGCCGAGCTGGTCAGCACCTTCGAGATCTCACCGCGGCTGGCTCGTCCGATAAAGATCACGCCCAGCACGGCCAGCAGGATGGGTGCGATGTTGCTGGCGAAGAAGGTGACGATGCCTTCGGTGTTGATGCCTTTGGGTTCGGGCGCGGCGAGCGTGGCCTGCTGAAGCATGGCTGCCGCCTGCGTGGCGAGCTCAGTGGCGATCATCGGTAAACCTCCCCGTGCCCGGCTAGGGGGTTCCGGGCACGCTGCAGTTGTGAAGCTTCACGGCACCGCCCATATCGTGCAACTTCCCACCCTGCGCGTCGAGTGAGCCGTTCGGGCACAGCCATGCTCGTCTGCTCTCTTCGGTTCCTGCAAATGATGCCTAGTTCCGAAGAGTACGGCCCGCCGTTCTTGGCTACAAGCGTCCGAAACGTTACGCAAGGTGATGGCGTGCGTGAAATTGAGTTACGGGCCATCGTACGCACGTGCGACAACCCCGCCCGCCGTACCCTCGGTCCGTGACGACGGAGCCGACGGATGCGCTGGTCGCGGGGCGCGCAGTGATGCAGATGGATCACCCGGTCGTGATGGGCATCCTGAACGTCACGCCCGATTCCTTCTCGGACGGCGGGAAATACACGGACGTGGAAGCCGCCGTCCGGCACGGGATCGAGTTGCACGGGGCGGGCGCGGACATCGTGGACGTGGGCGGCGAGTCGACCCGTCCCGGGGCCCAGCGGGTCGACGCCGGGACCGAGATCGCCCGGGTCGTCCCCGTCATCGAGCGGCTGGCCCGGGCCGGTGTGCCGCTGAGCATCGACACCACCCGGGCCGAGGTCGCGCGGGCCGCCCTCGAGGCCGGCGCCGTCGTGATCAACGACGTGTCGGGCGGGCTGGCCGACCGGGGCATGGCCACGGTCGCGGCCGAGGCCGGCTGCCCCTGGATCTTGATGCACTGGCGCGGGCACTCCCGCCGCATGACCGAGCTCGCGGTCTACTCCGACGTCGTTTCCGAGGTACGCGCCGAGCTGCTCGAACGCGTCGGCGAGGCCCTCGCTGCCGGCGTCGACCCGGCGCAGGTCATCCTCGATCCCGGCCTCGGTTTCGCCAAGACCGCCGAGCACAACTGGGCCCTGAGCGCCCACCTCGACGTCCTCGTCGGCCTGGGCTACCCGGTGCTCTTCGGGGCCAGTCGCAAGACCTATCTGGGCCGGTTGCTGGCCGGGCCGGACGGCACGCCGCGACCGGTCGAGGAGCGCGAGGCCGCGACCCTGGCCACGTCGGTGCTGGCGGTGGCGGCCGGGGCCTGGGGCGTACGGGTGCACGACGTGACAGCCACGGCCGACGCGCTCGCCGTGTGGCGCGCGACCGGGTCGCCGCGGCTGCGCACCGTGTCCGCGAGTGAGAAGGAGTGAACGGGGTGGAAGGACGGATCACGCTGACCGGGCTGCGGGTACGGGGCCGGCACGGCGTCTTCGATTTCGAGCGTGAACAGGGGCAGGACTTCGTCGTCGACGTGCGCCTCGACCTCGACCTCGGACCGGCCGCGGCCAGCGACGACGTTACCGACACGGTCCACTACGGGGAGCTCGCCGGGCGCCTGGCCGAGATCATCGGCGGCGAGCCGGTCAATCTCATCGAGACGCTGGCCGACCGGCTGCTCGCCGCCTGCCTGGACGACCCGCGGGTGTCCGCGGCCGAGGTCACCGTCCACAAGCCGCAGGCGCCGATCCCGCTCGAGTTCGCCGACGTCGCGGTGACCCTGCGCCGGAGCCGTGCATGACCCGGGCGCTGCTCTCGCTCGGCAGCAACCTGGGTGACCGTGAGCAGCACCTGCGCCGGGCGGTCAGCCGGCTCGGCCCGGCTGTCGTGTCGCGCTCCGGCATCTACGAGACGCCCCCGTGGGGGGACGCCGACCAGCCCTCGTACCTCAACGCGGTCGTGCTCGTCTCCGACCCGGAAGCGGAGCCGCGCGACTGGCTGGAGCGTGCCCGGGCGGCCGAAGCCGAGGCGGGACGCGTGCGCGATCCGGAGCGCCGGTTCGGCCCGCGCACCCTCGACGTCGACGTCATCGCGGTCTGGGACGCCGGCGGCCGGCCCGTGCTCAGCGACGATCCCGAGCTGACGCTGCCGCATCCCCGCGCCCACCTGCGTGCCTTCGTGCTGCGGCCGTGGCTCGACATCGAACCGGCGGCCGAGCTGCCCGGCCACGGGCCGGTCGCCGCGCTGCTGGTCGCGCCCGGCCCGGCGGACGACCTCGCCGGTCTGACCCCGCGGCCCGATCTGACACTAGAGTTGTCGGTGTGAGCAGCAATCCGCAGGCGCCCAAGTCGGACCCGTCGATGCGCCCGACCAGTATCTCGGTGCTGGTCGTCGCGGGTCTTGCCGCCGCTGCCGTGGGCTGGCTGCTGCTCAGCTTCACGTATTCGACCCTGCCCGAGCTGCCCTGGTCGCCGGTGATCGTGCTCGCCGTGTTGGCCGTCGCCGAGGGCCTGCTCGCGCAGAACACGGCGGCCCGCATCCAGCGCAAGCCGGGCACGCCGCGCGTCGACCCGCTGGCGGTCGCCCGCTATGTCGCGCTGGCCAAGGCGTCCGCGCTGGTCGGCGCGATCTCGGCCGGGTTCTCGGCCGGCCTGCTGGCCTTCCTGGCCATGGAGCCCACGCAGGCCGCGCACGACGATCTGCCGGTTGCTGTCGGCAGCGCGGTCTCGGCCGCCGCCCTGGTCGGCGCGGCCCTCTGGCTCGAGCGGTCGTGCCGCATCCCCGAGCAGCCCGACTCCGAGGACGAGAACGATCTGGGTCGACCCACCGGCCTACTCTGAGACCACGACGAGATCCGGGTCCACCCCCGGTATCTCGGCCTTGAACTGAGACCGACTCGTATCCGTATGCTCTGGACGCGGGGCACGCGCCCGGCGGATTCCGGCGTGCGTCTCTTTCACCGCACGGGGGGCGCACACGAGGAGGCGCGACGATGGCGTACGACGACTCGACCTACCGCCGGCAGACCGACGAACCCACGCCGACCGACCCTGCCGCCTATCGGGCCAACACGCTGGCCGCGGCCGAGCAGCGGCGGCGGGCCGAGGAACTCGACGGCGTCGGGGAGACCACGGCCGACGTGCTGCGCCGCTCCGAGGCCGACGAGGACGGCCGCGACCGCCTCGGCATCCACCTCGGCTGGGAGGTCGTGCTGCTGGTCGCCGCGGCGGCGATCGGTTTCCTGCTCTGGCGCCTCGATCCGGAGAGCCTGCGCCGTCCCGGCCTCGACGACCTGCTCGTCACAGGCGCCGCGATCGGCCTGCTGACCCTCGGTGCGGGCCTGAGCCTGCGGGCCGGCGTGCCCAACCTGGCGCTCGGCCCGATCGCGCTGGCCGCCTCCCTCCAGTACGCCGAGCAGGGCGACCAGGGTCTGGTCAAGGCCATGGTTCCGGCGCTGATCTTCGCGGCCGCGGGCGCGATCGTGCTCGCCGTGGTGATCCTGGTGCTGCACGTGCCCGGCTGGGCGGCCACGCTCGCGGCCGCTCTCGGTGTGATCGTCTTCGACCAGCTGCGCGTCGCCCCGGTCGCCGTGCAGGGCACGTACGACCCGACCGGCCAGGCCTTCTTCCTGTTCGGCGGGTTCGCCCTGCTCGCCGTGTTCGGCGGCGCCCTGGGCACCGTCACACCCATCCGGCGCTGGCTGGGCCGCCTGCGCCCGGCCGGCGACCCGGCCCGTCGCCGGGGCGCGGCCGTCGCCTTCCCGGTGATCGGCGCCCTGCTGCTGTCCTCGCTCTTCGCGATCGCGGCGGGCACGCTACTGGCCACGCAGTCCGACGGGCCGATCGTGCCGGCCACCGGTCTCGAGTGGAGCGGCATCGCCCTCGGCCTTGCCATGCTGGCCGGCACCAGCGCGTACGGGCGGCGGGGCGGTATCTTCGGCACGCTGTTCGCGGTGGCGGCCCTGACGCTCTTCCTCGATTACGCCGAGCGGCGCAACTTCGACATCTCGCTGTTCGCGATCGCGGCCTGCGTCTTCGCGGGCGGCCTGGTCGTCACCCGGCTCGTCGAGACGTACGGGCGGCCCCTGCCGGTCGCCGGCCAGGCCGACTGGAACGCGGCCGCTCCCGCGACGGGCGCCAACTGGCAACCCGACCTGCCGGAGACCTGGTCGACGGCCACCACGACCCCGCGCGGCGACCGCTGGGACGCCGGCCCGTGGGGTACGGGCACTGGCCGATGACGGTCCGCCCGCTCGGCTTATGCTCTTGGTCATGACCTCTCCGAGCTTCGCCGAGCTGGACGCCCTGCCGACCGAGGAGCTGCGCGAACGCGCGTTCCACCGGGCGCGGGAGCGGCGCGACGTCGGCTTCTTCTGGTCGGTCTTCAAGCACCTGCCCGACGCCGACGAGGCGGCCCAGCTCGACGGCGCGCCCAACTCGATCGGCCCCACGGTCGACGAGGCGGTCGCTCTCTGGCGTGAGCTCGAGGGCCACGGGTACGGCGAGAACGAGCCCCTGCTGCGGGCCGCGTTCATCGATTACCTGCAGAAACACTGACGCTTCGGTGGCATCCACCGCCGTCGTTTGAACTGAGCGCTGCTCTGGGAAATAGCGGCGCATGGCTCTCGGTAACCGTTACAAATCTGCGCCTGGTGCGGGCACGCTGGCCGCGCTCATATTGGTTCTCGTCTTCGGCAGCCCCTGGTATGCCGACTGGGCGATCGACAACACCGACCCGGAAACGGCCGGCGGCTGGTTCCTCAACCTGCTCGCCTGGCCGCGCTGGTCCTTCGACTCCGACGACTCCCTGCGCGCGATCATCGTCGGCGACCTCAAGGCGATCCTGCTGGTCGTGCTGACCGCGCTCTTCCTGTTCCTGCTGCCCGGATCGCAACTGGCCCGGGCCCGCGGCACGATCAGCCAGTTCTTCGCCGGCTGGGGCGCCTACGTCTTCGCCGCCGGTTTCGCCGCCCTGCTGACGACGCTGTTCCTGGCCAACCCCTCGCTGGTGGAAGCCTTCCGGGCGGCCGGCAACGGCGCCTCGTACGGGCTCTTCGTCGGCTGGATCATCGGCCTCGCCACGCTGGGTGGTTACCGCGGCACGAGATAGGCCGCTCAGGCTGCCGGACGGGTCTCGCGGCTGTGCTCCTCGAACAGCCCGGCCTGCGAGACCGTTCCGATCGGCTTCCCGTCCTCGACCACGACCACCTCGCTGACGTCGGCGGCCAGCATCGCCGCCAGCGCGTCGTAGAGCGTGCCGCCGGCGTCGACGGTGGGGTGGTCGCCCGCAGTCGCGCCCGGCTTCATCGCCGAGCGGACCGGAGTGACGGCGAGCCGGCGGACGCCCCGGTCGGCGCCCACGAAGTCGGCCACCTCGGGGGAGTCCGGCCGGCTCAGCAGCTCGGCCGGGGGTGCGTACTGCCGCAGGACGCCGCCGTTGCCGAGGACCGCGATCCGGTCGCCCAGCCGCACGGCCTCGTCGATGTCGTGCGTGACCATGACGATCGTCTTGCGGACGGTGGCCTGGAGCTTGAGGAACTCCTCCTGCAGGCGGCCGCGCGCGATCGGGTCGACCGCCGAGAACGGCTCGTCCATCAGCAGCACCAGCGGGTCGGCGGCGAGGGCCCGGGCCACGCCCACGCGCTGCCGCTGACCGCCGGAGAGCTCGTGCGGGTAGCGCTTGGAGTAGCGGGCCGGGTCGAGGCCGACCAGCTCGAGCAGCTCGTCGGAGCGGGCCGAGATCTTCGCCTTGTCCCAGCCGAGCATGCGCGGCACGGTGCCGACGTTCGCGCGGATGTTCTGGTGGGGGAACAGGCCCACGTTCTGGATCACGTACCCGATGTGCCGGCGCAGCTCGACCGGGTTGCGCTCGAGCACGTTCTGGCCGTCGATCAGGATCCGCCCGTGGGTCGGCTCGATCAGCCGGTTGATCATGCGGAGGATCGTGGACTTGCCGCAGCCGGACGGCCCGATGAGCACCGTCAGCTCGCCGGCGTGCACGTCGAGGCTGAAGTCGCCGACCGCGACCGTGCCGTCGGAGTACGTCTTGCCGACGCCCTCGAGCGTGATCGAGGCCGCGCTCCGGCTGTCGCGCCCGGACTCGTTGATCGCGGTAGCGTCCACGTATGTCCTTCCTGTCGTGGGGCCCGGCGGCCGTGCCGCTGGCCGCACCCGCCGATGACGGGCCAGGTAATCCGTGGTTCTCCTGGCAGTACGTCCGGGACAACGCCGAGACCCTGCGCGGCGCGCTCGAGTTCCACGCGGGTCTGACCGCCCGGGCGGTCGTGCTCGCCCTGGTCGTGGCCCTGCCGCTCGCCGTGCTCGCCTACTGGATCAAACCGTTGACCGGCCCCATCCTCGCACTCTCGGGCGTGCTCTACACGATTCCGTCGCTCGCGCTGCTGGCTCTGCTGGCGCCCGCGGTGGGCACCACGACCGACACGTCGGTGCTGATCGCGCTGGTCCTCTATGCGCTGCTGGTTCTCGTACGCAATGCTCTGACCGGCCTCACCCAGGTGCCGGACGAGGTGCGGGACGCCGCGACCGGCATGGGCTACGGGCGGTTCGGCCGGCTGCTGCGGGTGGAGTTGCCGCTGGCGCTGCCCGGCATCATCACCGGGCTGCGACTGGCCACCGTCTCGACCGTGGCGTTGGTCACGGTGGGCTCGCTGATCGGTCAGGGCGGCCTCGGCGACCTGATCCTCGGTGGCTTCCGCAACAACTTCTACAAGGCCGAGATCGTCACCGGCTCGGTCCTCTGCCTGGTCCTGGCCCTGGTCCTCGACCTGCTGCTGGCCGGCCTGGGCCGCCTGCTCACCCCCTGGGCGCGCAGGAGGGCCGCGTGAACTATCTGAGCGAAGCCGTCGTCTGGCTCAACGACCCACTCAACTGGACCAACCCGGGCGGCCTGCTCGACCGTCTCGGCGAGCACCTGCAGATCAGCTTCTGGGCCGTCCTCCTGGGCTGCCTGATCGGCTGGCCGGTCGGCATCTGGCTCGGCCACCGCGGCCGGGGCGGCTCGGCCGTGATCACCTTCGCCAACCTGACCCTCGCCCTGCCCACGCTGGCCCTGCTCACGATCCTGCCGCTGACCCCGCTCGGCTTCGGTAAGCCGCCGGTCGTGGCCGCGCTGGCCGTCTTCGCGGTGCCGCCCCTGCTCTCCAACGCCTACACCGGGCTGCGCTCGGTCGACCCCGAGGTGCGCGACGCGGCCAAGGGGATGGGCCTGTCCGGCTCGCAGGTGCTGTTCCGGGTCGAACTGCCGCTGGCCGTGCCCTACCTGGCCGCCGGCCTGCGCACCGCCGCGGTGCAGGTGGTCGCGACGACCACCCTGGCCACCTTCGTCAACGGCGGCGGGCTGGGCGAGATCATCAGCGCCGGATTCGGGCTCGGCATCAGCGTCGGCGGCAACCAGATCGTGGCGGGCGGCATCTTTGTGGTGCTCCTCGCACTTGTCGTCGAGGGGCTCCTCGCGCTGGTCCAACGCCTGGTCACACCCCGTGCGCTGCGGGCCGCCAAGCGCCGCCGGCCGACGGCGGCGGCCCCGGCCGGGTAACGGAAGAGCGTAATCCTGGAAGTTGTCACACCCTGCGGGTAGAGATGGCAGGGCAGGCGGTTCCTCCGCCCGTCGGACACGCGGCGCGACCATCCTGGATCGCGCCGGGACACAGAAGGCGGCACTATGCGTCGACACCTGATCTGGATGGCCGCCACCGCGACGGCGGCCGTCGTCTCCCTCGCCGGTTGTGGTGGCGCCGGCTCCTCCGGCACCGAAGCGCCGCCCTCGGCCGCGTCCGGGGCCGGCTGCGCCCCGGTGGCCGGCGACAAGCTCGTCGTGCTCGAGGACGACAAGAAGCTCCAGAACACCGACAACGTCCTCCCCGCGATCAACAAGAAGGCCTCGTCCCCCGAGCTCATCGCTGCGCTCGACAAGGCGTCGGCCGCGCTCGACACCACGAAGCTCATCGCGCTCAACAAGGCGGTCGCGGTCGACCGCAAGTCGTCCAAGGCCGCGGCCGAAGAGTTCGCAACTGCGAACAGTTTGACGGCCGGCCTCGCCAAGGGCCCCGGCGGCAATCTGACGATCGGCGCCGCCGACTTCCCCGAAAGCGCCACCCTCGCCCAGCTCTACGGCGTGGTCGCGACGGCCGCCGGCTACACCGTCAAGGTGCAGACCATCGGCAACCGTGAGCTCTACGAACCCGCGCTGGAAAAGGGCGACCTCGACGTCGTCCCGGAGTACGCGGCGACCCTCGCGACCTTCCTCGCGGGCAAGGTCGAGGGCAAGAACGCCAAGGATCCGTCCTCGCCCGAGCTGCAGACCACCATCACCAACCTCACCGCGCTCGGCGAGAAGCGTGGCCTGGTCTTCGGCAAGCCGTCCGAGGCGCAGGACCAGAACGCGTTCGCGGTGACCACCGCGTTCGCCGACAAGAACGGTCTGCGAACTCTCTCCGACCTGGCCGCGAAATGCTCCGGCGCGGCTACCGTGCTGGGCGGCCCGGCGGAATGCCCGCAGCGTCCCAAGTGCCAGCAGGGTCTGGTCGACACGTACGACTTCAAGGCCGGCAAGTTCAGCAGCCTGGACGCGGGTGGCCCGCTCACGCTGACCGCCCTCAAGACCGGCACGGTCAGCGTCGGCCTGGTGTTCAGCTCCGACCCGGCTCTGGCCAGCAGCTAGGGCTTATTGTCCGAGATCGCCGGGTTTCAGGTCATCTGAAGCCCGGCGCTCGAACAGTTGCTCGATCGGGGAGTCTGGGTAATATCGGCGGCCATGCCGGAACTGGACTCCGTGGCGGGTAACGCACGACTGCTCCGCGGCCTCATTTGGGCGGGCGTTTTGCTCGCTCCCTTGGCCGCGGCTGTGGTGCTGCTCGGCCAGAGCTCCAACGCCGTGCGGTTCGCCGTGCTCGTCATCGCGGTCGCTGTCGTGCTGGTCGGCGCGTCCGCCCTGGTGCGCAGCGACCCTGTGCTGGGCCGCATGGACGTCGAGGACGCTGTGGCCGACCAGGTCGCACAGCTGCGCCGCGAACTACGGGCCGAGTTCGGCGTAGGCGGCCCCGGCGCGGGCGGTCTTGTGCACGGTGGCGGCCACGGCGCGGTTCCTCATGGCGGTGGCCTCCATGGCGGAGCTGCGGTCGGCGGCTCCGGCGGGAATCTCCATGGTGGGGTTGCGGTCGGCGGCCCGGGCGGCAGTCTCCACGGCGGCGGCAAGCAACGCGCCTCTGCTGTCGTCGCACCGCCACCGCCGGCCGATGATGAGGCGGGTTTCTTCGCCGACGTCCCGCCGATGTACCCGGAGGACGACCCGTTCGCGAACCCCTCCGGCTTCCCGGTGCGCGGCAACTTCCCGGCTTCCGCCGACTACCAGGGCTCGGCCGACTATCCGGACCAGGCCGATTATCCGGATGGCGCCGACTACTCAGGCGGGTCTGACTACCCGGGCGGGTCCGACTACCAAGGCGGCTCGGACTACCCGATTAGGTCGGACTACCAGGAGGAGTCCGACTTCTCCCGCCCGTCCGACGACTTCTCGATGCAGCCTGCCGGCCCGCCGCCGATGCAGGCTGCTGGTCCGGCGGCGAAGCGGCCCGCCGGCCCGCCGCCGAGGCGGCCTCTGGGTCCGCCGCCGATGGGTTCTGCGGGTCCGCCTGCGATGGGTTCCGCGGGCCCGACTCCGACTGGATCGGCCGGCCTGCCGCCGCCTATGGGGACGGCGCGTCCGCCCGTTCCCGCCGGTGGCCGCGCCGGGATCCCAGCTGCATCGGCCGCAGTCCGCCCCCCGGCTCGCACCGGCCCGGGCATGACCACGGGCGGCCGTCCAATCGGTCCCGGCGGCCGTGAACCCGGCACTTCGACCGGAGGCCGGCCCGCCGCCGCGGCCGCAGTACCGCTGCCCCCGCAGGTTCCCCGCCAGCGCGGCGCAGCCTCTGTGCCGCCGCCCGCGCCCCCGCGTGCCTCGGCCGCCGTCCGTCCGGGCGGTCCCACCGTCTTCGGCGGTCAGCCGGAGTCACTCGCCGACGATTTCGGCGCCAGCAACGGTTACGCCGGCCAGGCGTCCGGCGTCTACGGCGCCCCGCCCGGCGGCAACACCTACGGCGCCGCGAACACCCACGGCACCTCGAACGACGACTTCGACTCCGACGAGTACAACGGCTACGGCGCCCCTCAGTACGGCGCCGACCAGAGCGACTACGGCTACGGCGAGGCCAGCGGCTACGGCGAGGGCGGCTACGACCCCTCGCACGAGCCGGACGCCGCGACCGGCGACCCGAACTACAAGGCCCGCCGCCACCGCCCGTCGGCCAACGACACCAACGTCGGCTCGCTCAGCGACTTCGCCCAGTACGGCGGCTACACCCCCGACCAGGGCACCTACGGACGCCGCTAGGCACCGCCAGGCAAAGCGCCCCGGCGACCTACTTGTCGATGTCGCCCACCACGAAGAACATCGACCCCAGGATGGCGATCAGGTCGGGCACCAGGCAGCCCGGGATCAGCGTCGACAACGCCTGCACGTTGGCGTAGGACGCGGTTCGCAGCTTCATGCGCCACGGCGTCTTCTCGCCTCGTGACACCAGGTAGTAGCCGTTGATGCCGAGCGGGTTCTCCGTCCAGGCGTAAGTGTGCCCCTCGGGGGCCTTCACGACCTTGGGCAGCCGCACGTTGACCGGCCCGGAGAGCTGGTCGACCCGGGCCAGGCACTCCTCGGCGAGATCGAGCGACACGTACGTCTGCTCGAGCAGCACCTCGAACCGCGAGTGGCAGTCACCGGCGCTCCGGGTCACCACGGGGACGTCCAGTTCGTCGTACGCCAGGTAGGGCTCGTCGCGACGCAGGTCGAAGTCGAGCCCGCTGGCCCGTGCGACCGGCCCCGACGCCCCGAACGCGGCCGCCTGCTCGGCCGTGAGCACGCCGACCCCCACCGTGCGGGCCAGGAAGATCTCGTTGCGCCGGATCAGGTGGTCGAGGTCGGGCAGTCGCGTGCGGACCGTCCGGATCGCCTCGCGCGCCCGGCCCGTCCACCCGGCCGGCACCTCTTCCTTGAGGCCGCCGACCCGGTTGAACATGTAGTGCATCCGGCCGCCGGAGACCTCTTCCATCGCCGCCTGGAGGGTCTCGCGCTCGCGGAACGCGTAGAACATAGGCGTGATCGCGCCGATCTCGAGCGGGTACGAGCCGAGGAACATCAGGTGGTTGAGCACCCGGTTGAGCTCGGCCAGCGCCATCCGCAGCCAGGTCGCCCGCACGGGCACCTCGATGCCCATGAGGCGTTCGACGGCCAGCGCGACGCCCAGTTCGTTGCTGAAGGCGGACAGCCAGTCGTGCCGGTTGGCCAGCATGAGGATCTGCCGGTAGTCGCGCACCTCGAACAGCTTCTCGGCGCCGCGGTGCATGTAGCCGACGATCGGCTCGCAGCTGACCACCCGTTCACCGTCGAGCGTGAGCTTGAGCCGCAGCACGCCGTGTGTGGAGGGGTGCTGCGGGCCGATGTTGAGCACCATGTCGGCGGTATCGAGCCCGGCGCCGGTCCCGACCGTCATCTCCTTCAGACTGTCTTCAGTCCGGTTTCGGATGGCGGGCGGGGCGGTTGGATGGGGATCCGTCACAACAGCATGCTCCCACGCTCGCCGAGCCCGATGCTGTGCAGCAGCCACCAGTGGCCGCCCAGCCCCGACGGCTCGATCAGCTCGCCCTCGGCGCCGGCCGCGGCCAGCGCGCGCACGTATCCCGCCGGGTCGCTGCGTGCGAGGTCCAGCGGGGGCCGCCCACCGTCGACTCCGAGCGCTTTCAGCGCCTCACGCTGGCGAACCAGTACGTACGGCGTCCCGGCCGCACCCGCCACGGCATCCATCGCCACGTGCGCCGTCACATCGCAGGACCCGTCCGGCACCGGCACCACCGACCGGCCGGCCCGGAACCCGGTCAGCGTGCCCATCGGCGGCCGCTCCGCACGCCGATGCCCGTAGTCGATGGCCAGCGCGCACCCCCGCCGCACCTGCCCGACAGCGTCGGCCCAGGCGGCGTCGCGCGGCCACCCGATCTCGGCCCGCCCCGCCTGCGGCCACCACCGCCGCAGCCAGAACAGGTCGGCCGGGTCGACGAGCCCACCCAGCGATTCGTCACCGGTCGCGGGCTCGACCAGCACTTTCCGCAGCCGCCCCTCGTCGTCGAGGTCGGCGATGTCGAGCGGCACATTGTCGAGCCACTCGGTAGCAATCAACAGCCCGACGAGATGGTCCGGGATGTCCGCTCGCCACTCGATGCCGTCCGGAAGATCCGGAGGCCGCGGGGCAAGCTCGACGGCGGTGAGGTGCACCCGCTCGGGCAGCAAGGACCGCAGTCGAGCCAGCAGCTCACCACGCCCCGCACCCACATCAACCAGGTCGAACGCCTTGGGCCGGCCCAGGGCGGCGTCGATCCGCTCGATCAGCCGCAGCAACGCCCCGGCGAACAGCGGGGAGGCGTGCACGCTGGTCCGAAAGTGGTCGCCCGGCCCCTCCCCGGCACGAACGAAGAAGCCCCCGGGCCCGTAGAGCCCGGCCTCCATCGCCACCCGCCACCCAGCTTTCACACCCGCCACCCTAGGCGCTCCGACCCGAGCCGGAGGGTCCTGTGGACAACGCTTCCCCGCACCGGTCATGCCTGTGGACAGCTCGGCCGCCGGGCCTTGACGAGGCGTACGTTCACCCCCATTGCCCCTTGGCGGGCGGGGGCTGGGGATGGCCGCGCGAACCAGCAGCGTTGATCTTGCGGCGAGGGCGGACCGGTCCGAGTTGAGCGGTGATGGTCTTGTTCACACGGTCTTGTCACCGGTGTGTTACGGCGGCGCATACTTGCCCCGACCGGTACCCCGTGCTTGAGGACTGGATCTTGATATGAGCGCATCGTCGCCCCTGACTGTCGGCGTTGTGGGGGCAGGCCGGGTGGGTGCCGTTCTCGGCGCCGCCCTGAATGCCGCCGGGCACCACGTGGTCGCCGCCGCTGCCGTTTCCACCGCCTCCCGCAGCCGGGCTGCCCGCCTGCTGCCCGGCGCCGCGATCCTGCCCGCCGACGAGGTCGCGCGCGCCGCGGACGACCTTCTTCTGCTCGCCGTGCCCGACGACGCGCTCGCCGGCGTCGTCTCCGGCCTGGCCGCCACCGGCGCGCTGCGTCCGGGCCAGGTCGTGGCGCACACCTCGGGCGCGCACGGGCTCGCGGTGCTCGGCGACCGGCGCGGCATGGCCCTGCACCCCGCGATGACCTTCACCGGCACCGCCATCGACCTCGAACGCCTGCCCGGCATCGCCTGGGGCGTCACCACGGCCGACCGGGTCTTCGCGGCCCGGCTCGTGGCCGACCTGGGCGGCGTCCCCGAGTGGGTGGCCGAGGACGCCCGCCCGGTCTATCACGCGGCACTCGCCCACGGGGCGAACCACCTGGTCACCCTGGTCAACGAGGCCGCCGACCTGCTGCGCGCCGCGGGCATCGGGGAGCCGTCCCGCATCCTGTCGCCGCTGCTGCACGCCGCGCTCGACAACGCGCTGCGGCTGGGCGACGCCGCGCTGACCGGTCCGGTTTCGCGGGGCGACGCCGGCACCGTCGGCAAGCATCTCGATCGCATGCCGGTCGAAGCCGTGCCCGCCTACCTGGCCCTGGCCCGCCGCACTGCCGATCGGGCCATCGCCTCCGGGCGCCTGCGACCGCAGGATGCTGCTCTGCTGCTCGACGTCCTGTCCCGCGCCGCGGTGGGGAGTCCGTCATGACGTACGTGATCCACACCCGCGCCGAGTTGGCCGGCGTAACTCGCAAGGCCGTCACGAGGGCCGTCGTGATGACCATGGGCGCCCTGCACGAGGGCCACCGGCAGCTCATGCGCGAGGCCCGCAGGCGCGCTGACGAAGTGATCGTCACGATCTTCGTCAACCCGCTCCAGTTCGGCCCGAACGAGGATTTCGACAAGTACCCGCGGACGCTGGAGGCCGACATCGAGGCGTGCCGGGCCGAGGGCGTCGACGTGGTCTTCGCACCCGCCCGCGACGAGGTCTACCCGGGCGGCCCGCCGTCGATCACGATGAACGCCGGTCCGCTGGGCGAGATCCTCGAGGGCGCCAGCCGTCCGGGCCACTTCGCCGGGATGCTCACGGTCGTCCACAAGCTGCTCATGCTGACCCGCCCCGACCTGGCGTTCTTCGGCGAGAAAGACTTCCAGCAGCTCGCGCTGATCCGCCGGATGGCCGTCGATCTCGAGCTCGGCGTCGAGATCGTGGGGGTGCCGACCGTACGCGAACCGGACGGCCTGGCCATGTCGAGCCGCAACCGCTACCTGTCGCCGGACGAGCGTCAGGCCGCCCTCGCACTGAGCCGGGCGCTGCGCGAGGGCGCCACCCACACCGAGGCCGACGCCGCGCTGACCGCCGCCCGCAAGATCCTGGCCGACGAGCCCGGCGTGCGGATCGACTATCTGGCGCTCACCGGCGCCGACCTCGGAGCTCCCGCGGCCGGCCCGGCCCGCCTGCTGGTGGCGGCCCGTGTCGGCGCCACCCGGCTCATCGACAACGTTCCGCTGACTCTGGAGAAGGTCGCCTGATGGTCCGCACCATGCTCAAATCCAAGATTCACCGGGCGACCGTGACCCAGGCCGACCTGCACTACGTCGGGTCGGTGACGATCGACCTCGACCTGCTGGAGGCGGCCGACCTGCTCCCGGGCGAACAGGTCGCGATCGTCGACGTGACCAACGGGGCCCGCCTCGAGACCTACGTCATCCCGGGCGAGCGGGGCAGTGGCGTGATCGGCATCAACGGCGCCGCTGCCCATCTCGTACACCCCGGCGACCTGGTCATTCTCATTTCGTACGCCCAGCTCGAGGACGCCGAGGCGCGTACCTACCGGCCGCGGGTCGTGCATGTGGACGCCGGCAACCGGATCATCGAGCTCGGGGCCGATCCGGCCGCGGCCGCCGACGGCATGGCGGGTGGCCTGACCCGGGGCGACCTGAGCGCCACCGGGGTGGCGATTTCCTGAACGCCGCCGATCCGGTTTCGATCACCATATGATCTGAAAACGGACATCGCGGCGCGAGGGAAGGTGTGGTTCATGCGACACCGGCTCGGGCTCACTGCTGTCCTGGGCCTGGTGCTGCTCGCGGCCGGCTGCGGCAAGCCCGGCGGCGTCGACGGCGACCTGACCAACGGCTGGGGCGCGATGGCCCCCGCGTCCGGCTTCGAGCCGAACACCGGTGCCTGCCACAACGCCAACTTCAGCCCGGTCGGCCCGCGGGGCACGTACGAAGAGGTCGACTGCGCGGCGAAACACCGGACCGAGACGGTGTACGTCGGCACGTACGAATCGCCCGCGGCCGACGCTGACGTCCCACCGGCGGACGGCTCGGCCGGGGCCAAGGCCGCGTACTCGGTCTGCGACCAGAAGACGACGACTTTCGCCGGCGGCCCGTGGCGCAACGCCCGGCTGTGGATCGGCGTGACCCGCCCGACCGAGGCGGCCTGGAACGGCGGCGCCCGCTGGTACCGCTGCGAGGTGCTCGAGCTCAACTCGGTCGAGGACGACGGCGGGCTGGTGCAGCGCGAGGGCAGCCTGCGCAACGTGCTCGCCACCGGCGCTTCGGACCTGATGCTCACCTGCTACGCGATCCAGCTCGACGGCAACGGCGCCATCGCCACCATGCCCGCGGTGAGCTGCGCGGCCAAACACAACGGCGAGTTCGCCGGGGTCTGGTACGCCAAGGACCTCGACTATCCCAAGGACGACGCGACCTGGGCCAAGTTCCACGACGGCTGCCGCGAGCTGATCGCGGATTACGTGGGTGTGCCCAAGGACGCCGACCTGCAGTACCGCACGGGCGTGGTGTCGCTGCCGGGCGGTGCCGACGTCTGGGCGCTGGGCGACCGTGGCGTGCGCTGTTACCTCTGGCTCGACGGCGTGGAGCTCACGTCGACGGTCAAGGGCAAGGGCGTCAAGAGCCTGCCCGTGCAGTACAAGTAACGGTGGCCACGAATGTCCACCCCGGCGCCGAAGTGCCGTACCGGCGGAGTGTACTGAGCGGATGTTTGTCGCCGACCTTCCGGAACTGCCCAGTCGGCTCGCCGCGCCCGACCCGGGCTGGAGCGAGACCACCGACGTGCTGGTGGTGGGTTCCGGCGTGGCCGGCCTGACCGCCGCGCTGCATCTGCGCGAGCAGGGCCTGCACGTCACCGTCGTCACCAAGGTCAACATCGACGACGGTTCGACCCGGTGGGCCCAGGGCGGCATCGCCGCGGTGCTCGATCCGCTCGACACCCCGGCCGCCCACGCCAACGACACCGAGATCGCCGGCGTCGGGCTGTGCGACCCGGCGGCCGTGCGCGTTCTCGTCGAGGAGGGGCCGGCCCGCGTACGAGAGCTGATCCGGCTCGGTGCGGCCTTCGACCGCCACGCCGACGGTTCCCTGATGCTGACCCGCGAGGGCGGGCACCGCGCTGACCGCATCGTGCACGCGGGCGGCGACGCGACCGGGGCCGAGGTGCAGCGTGCCCTGCACGAGGCTGTGCACCGCGACCCGTGGATCCGCCTGGTCGAGCACGCGCTCGTCCTCGACCTGCTGCGCGCCGCCGACGGCCGGGCCTGCGGGCTCACCCTGCACGTGCTCGGCGAGGGCTCGGAAGACGGCGTCGGCGCCATCCTGGCCCGCGCAGTCGTGCTGGCCACCGGCGGCATGGGCCAGATCTACTCCTCCACCACCAACCCGTCGGTCTCCACCGGCGACGGCGTCGCTCTCGCGCTGCGAGCCGGCGCGCTGGTCAGTGACGTCGAGTTCGTGCAGTTCCACCCCACCTCGTTCGTCACCGCGAGCGTCAACTCGGTGCAGCGTCCGCTGATCTCCGAGGCGCTGCGCGGCGAGGGCGCTTACCTGGTCGACGAGACTGGCGCGCGGTTCATGGTCGGTCAGCACGAGCTGGCCGAGCTGGCCCCGCGCGACGTGGTGGCCAAGGGCATCCACCGGGTGCTGCGCGCGACCGGGGCCGACCACGTCTATCTCGACGCCCGTCACCTGGGCCGCCAGTTCCTCGAGCAGCGCTTCCCGACGATCGTCGCGTCCACCCGCGCCGCCGGCGTCGACCCGGCGTCCGACCTGATCCCGGTCGCGCCGGCCGCCCACTACGCGTCCGGCGGCGTCCGCACGGACCTCGCCGGCCGCACGAGCATCCCCGGTCTCTACGCCTGCGGCGAGGTCGCCTGCACCGGCGTGCACGGCGCCAACCGCCTGGCCAGCAACTCCCTGCTCGAGGGCCTGGTCTTCGCGAAGCGCATCGCCGACGACATCGCCCGTGAGCTGCCTCCGCAGGCCGATCCCGCGCCTGCCGGGCCCCGCAAGGACTGGGTGGTCGCCCCCGCCGTCCGCCCCGAGCTCCAACGCACGATGACCCGCGGCGCGGGCGTGCTGCGTTCGGCCGACTCGCTGTCGGCCACCGCCAAGGAGCTGACCCGCCTGGCCGAGCAGCGCGACACCCCGCGCAACGCCGCCTGGGAGGCGACGAACCTGCTGACGGTGGCGACGGTGCTGGTCGCGGCCGCGCGCACCCGCCGCGAGACCCGCGGGTGTCACTGGCGTGAGGACTTTCCCGGGGCTGAGGACGAGTGGCGCGGCCACCTGCTGCACACCCTCGACCGCCGGGCCCGTTTGACACAGTCCTTCGAAGAGATGGCCTGACCACAGGGGGAACGATGAACGAGTTGGACGTCGCCGAGGTCGAACTGATCGTACGCACCGCGCTCGCGGAAGACCTGGGCTCGCCGCCGCACGACGTGACCAGCGAGGCCACCATTCCCGCCGACCAGGTCGACACGGCCGAACTGGTGGCCCGGGCCGACGGCGTGGTGGCCGGCCTGCCGGTGGCCGCGGTGGCCTTCAACGACACCTCCGGCGGCGCCGACGTCTTCGAGCAGCGGGTGGCCGAGGGCGACCGGGTCACCCGCGGCGACGTGCTGGCCGTCGTCACCGGGCCCACCCGGGCCCTGCTCACGGCCGAGCGCACTGCGCTCAACCTGCTCAGCCGCATGTCCGGCGTGGCCACACACACCCGCCGCTGGGCCGACGCGTTGGCGGGCACCAAGGCCACCGTCCTCGACACCCGCAAGACCACGCCGGGCCTGCGCTACCTCGAGAAGTACGCGGTGCGGATCGGCGGCGGCACCAACAAGCGTATGGGCCTGTACGACGTCGCCATGATCAAGGACAACCACAAGCTGGCCGCGGGGAGCATCACCGCCGCCTACCGCCTGGTCCGCGAGCGATTCCCCGAGGTGCCCGTGCAGGTCGAGGTCACGACGCTGGCCGAGGCCCGCGAGGCGGTCGAGGCCGGAGCGACGTTCCTGCTCTGCGACAACATGACGCCCGACCGCCTGCGCGAGGTGGTGGCCGAGGTGGGCGACCGCGCCGAGCTCGAGGCCACCGGCAACCTACGCTTGGAGACGGTCGCCGAGTACGCGGCCACGGGCGTCAACTATCTCTCGGTGGGCGGCCTGACCCACTCGTCGCCCATCCTCGACATCGCCATGGACCTGCGTCCCCGTTAGGACGCAGCGGGGCGCGGCGGTGACCGGTCGGGACGACCTGGAACCATGGACGAAACCCCCTCTGGAGGATTTCCGTGCTCCTCTGCATCGACATCGGTAACACCAACACCGTGCTCGCCACCTTCGACGGCGACAAACTGGTCCACAACTGGCGGATCAAGACCGACGCCCGGTCCACCGCCGACGAGCTGGGCCTGATGTTCCGCGGCCTGCTGGCCGGCGACGCGGTCGAGATCACCGGCGTCGCCGCCTGCTCGACCGTGCCGGCGGCGCTGCGGAGCCTGCGGACCATGCTGGGCCGCTACTACGGCGAGCTGCCCAACGTGATCGTCGAGCCGGGCGTCAAGACCGGCGTCCAGCTGGCGATCGACAACCCCAAGGAGGTGGGCGCCGACCGGGTGGTCAACACCCTGGCCGCGCACGCCCTCTACGGCGGGCCGTCGATCGTCGTCGACTTCGGCACGACCACCAACTTCGACGTCATCAGCGAGAAGGGCGAGTTCCTGGGCGGCGCCTTCGCCCCGGGCATCGAGATCTCCTTCGACGCCCTGGCCGCCCGGGCCGCCCAGCTGCGCAAGGTCGAACCGGCCAAGCCGCGGTCGGTCATCGGCAAGAACACCGTCGAGTGCCTGCAGTCCGGCATGTACTTCGGCTTCGCGGGCCAGGTCGACGGCATCGTCAGCCGCATGATCGACGAGATCGGCCCGGTCAAGGCTGTTATCGCGACCGGCGGCCTGGCCTGGCTGGTCAAGGACGAGTGCCGGACGATCACCGCCCACGAGCCGATGATCACGCTGATCGGGCTGCGGATGGTATATGAGCGGAACGTTTGAATGAATGGTTCCGGGGTTCCGTTTATGTTTTCCGCTGCGGGAAGGCTCTGAGTAGGCTTCTGGGGCCCAACCCACTCTTACAGAGAGTCGTGCCGTGACCGAGCAGAATGTCGCCGTCCCTGATCCCGCCGAGGACCTTCCCGAGCAGATGCGGGTCCGCCGGTCGAAGCGGGACCGGATGCTCGCCGAAGGGGTGTCCCCCTATCCGGTGACCGTCCCTCGGACGGCGACGCTGAAGCAGGTCCGCGAGCAGTACGCCGACCTGCCCGTCGACGCGGCCACCGGCGACCAGGTGTCGATCACCGGCCGGGTCATCTTCGTGCGCAACGGCGGCAAGCTGTGCTTCGCCACGCTCCGCGACGGCGACGGCACCGAGATCCAGGCCATGCTCTCGCTGGCCAAGGTGGGCGAGGAGCGCCTGACCGCCTGGAAGCAGCTGGCCGATCTGGGCGACCTGATCTCGGTCACCGGCGAGGTGATCACCAGCCGCCGTGGCGAGCTCTCGGTCCTGGCCGACTCGTGGGCGATGAGCGCCAAGGCCCTGCGGCCGCTTCCGGTGGCCCACAAGCCGCTTTCCGAAGAGACGCGGGTACGCCAGCGCTATGTCGATCTGATCGTCCGGCCCCAGGCTCGCGACATGGTTCGCACGCGCGCCACGGCCGTGCGCAGCCTTCGCGAGTCGCTGTTCCGCCGCAATTATCTCGAGGTGGAAACGCCAATGTTGCAGTTGCTGCACGGCGGCGCCACGGCCCGGCCCTTTGTGACACACAGCAACGCCCTCGACACCGATCTCTATCTGCGGATCGCGCCGGAACTGTTTTTGAAGCGGGCCGTCGTCGGCGGCATCGATCGCGTCTTCGAGATCAACCGCAACTTCCGCAATGAGGGGATGGACTCGACGCACTCGCCGGAGTTCGCGATGCTCGAGGCCTACCAGGCGTACGCCGACTACAACGTCATGCAGCAGCAGACGCGGGAGTGGATTCAGGAAGCCGCGTTCGCAGTCGCGGGGTCACACGTCGTGACGCACTTTGACGGCACCGAGTTGGATCTGAGCGGTGAGTGGACATCGGTGACGCTCTATGGATCTCTCTCCGCGGCGCTCGGCGAGGAAGTCACCCCGTCCACCGATATCTCGCAACTGCTGCGTTATGCCGAAAAGCACGACCTTTCCGTCGATCCGAAGTGGGGCCCGGGCAAGCTCGTCGAGGAGCTGTTCGAGCACCTCGTGCAGCACACGCTCCAGGCGCCGACGTTCGTGCGGGACTATCCGGAGGAGACCGCGCCGCTGACCCGCGCACACCGGGAAACCCCTGGTCTCACCGAGAAGTGGGATCTCTACGTCTCCGGTTTCGAACTGGCCACCGCCTATTCCGAGCTGGTCGACCCGGTCGTGCAGCGCGACCGGCTGCTGGCCCAGTCGTTGCTGGCGGCCGGGGGCGATCCCGAGGCGATGCAGCTCGACGAGGATTTCCTGCGGGCCATGGAGTACGGAATGCCGCCCACCGGTGGGATGGGAATGGGAATCGATCGCCTCTTGATGGCGCTCACCGGCCTGGGCATTCGGGAAACGATCCTCTTCCCGCTCGTCCGCCCCGAGTAAGCATCCGGGGATAGCATGACGGGATAGCTCCCGGTCAACGTGCGAGGGCGCCGGAACAGGCCCGTGCCGGAAATGTTCTGACCGCCATTGACGGACGATGCCGCTGTGGCGTTATTGTCTGTGCGTCGCATTGGGGAGAACCTGTGTTCGGGAGGATAACGGCGCGTGGCCAAGCAGATCATTCACAAGCTGGTCGATGACATCGACGGAGGCGACGCCGACGAGACGGTGAAGTTCGCCCTCGACGGCATTCAGTACGAGATCGACCTCTCGGAGAAGAACGCCGCCAAATTGCGGGAGCTCTTCGACCCGTACGTGGACGCCGGATCCAAGGTCGCCCGCGGCGGTGTGGTCGTGGGTGGCCGGGCCGCCCGCGGCCGGGGCGGCGCAACCGCCGACCGGGAGCAGAACAAGGCGATCCGGGAGTGGGCCAAGAAGGCCGGCAAGGACATCTCCGACCGGGGTCGTATCCCGCAGGAGATCGTGGACGAGTTCCACGCCAAGGGCCCGGGGCGCAACTGACCCACGAACTTCCAGCCCCCGGACAGATGCAGCAGGGCCCGTCGCACCTCGTGCGGCGGGCCTGTTGCTTTTCGCTCGCTCTTCGGTCGTCCGCCGTAGGGTTATCCACAGGTGGGACGACGTTGTCCACAGCCTGTGGATGGTCGTTCCCGCGATTTCGCTGTCCGCGTAGCCGTTCCACTGGGGGAACAGCGGCTGAGCGTGCGAAGTTGGCTAAATCAACGTTGCGGAAGGTTTCGAGGGGCCACGAGGGCCCAGAAAGACCACCCGGCGGCGATAGAGTTGTCAGTACGGGTATCACCGATGCCCGTGCGCTGGCCCCGCCAGTTCACATGGCGCACGGCACGTGAGGAGCACGAGGGCATGTTCGAGCGGTTCACCGACCGAGCGCGACGGGTTGTCGTCCTGGCCCAAGAAGAGGCCCGGATGCTCAACCACAACTACATCGGGACCGAGCACATCCTGCTCGGCCTGATCCACGAGGGCGAGGGCGTCGCCGCCAAGGCCCTCGAGAGCCTGGGCATCTCCCTCGAGGGGGTGCGGCAGCAGGTCGAGGAAATCATCGGCCAGGGTCAGCAGGCGCCGAGCGGGCACATCCCGTTCACGCCCCGCGCCAAGAAGGTTCTCGAGCTGTCGCTGCGGGAAGCGCTGCAGCTCGGCCACAACTACATCGGCACCGAGCACATCCTGCTCGGCCTGATCCGCGAGGGCGAGGGCGTCGCCGCCCAGGTCCTCGTGAAGCTGGGCGCCGACCTCAACCGGGTCCGTCAGCAGGTCATCCAGCTGCTCTCCGGCTACCAGGGCAAGGAGCCGGCCGCGGCCGGCGCCGCGGCGGGCGAGGCCGCGCCGTCGACGTCCCTAGTGCTCGACCAGTTCGGGCGCAACCTGACTCAGGCCGCCCGTGAGGGCAAGCTCGACCCGGTCATCGGGCGCGAGAAGGAAATCGAGCGGGTCATGCAGGTGCTGTCCCGCCGCACCAAGAACAACCCGGTGCTCATCGGCGAGCCCGGTGTCGGCAAGACCGCGGTCGTCGAGGGCCTGTCCCAGTCGATCGTCAAGGGCGAGGTGCCCGAGACGCTCAAGGACAAGCAGCTCTACACGCTCGACCTCGGTGCGCTGGTCGCCGGTTCCCGCTACCGCGGTGACTTCGAGGAGCGCCTGAAGAAGGTCCTCAAGGAGATCCGCACCCGGGGCGACATCATCCTGTTCATCGACGAGATCCACACCCTGGTGGGTGCGGGTGCCGCCGAGGGCGCGATCGACGCCGCGAGCATCCTCAAGCCGATGCTGGCCCGCGGCGAGCTGCAGACCATCGGCGCCACCACCCTCGACGAGTACCGCAAGCACCTGGAGAAGGACGCCGCTCTCGAGCGCCGCTTCCAGCCCATCCAGGTCGGCGAGCCGTCGCTGGCGCACACCATCGAGATCCTCAAGGGCCTGCGTGACCGCTACGAGGCCCACCACCGCATCAGCATCACCGACGCGGCCCTGGTCGCGGCGGCGACGCTGGCCGACCGCTACATCTCCGACCGCTTCCTGCCGGACAAGGCGATCGACCTGATCGACGAGGCCGGCGCCCGGATGCGTATCCGCCGGATGACCGCGCCGCCGGACCTCCGCGACTTCGACGAGCGCATCGCCCAGGTGCGCCGCGACAAGGAGTCCGCGATCGACGCGCAGGACTTCGAGCGGGCCGCGCAGCTGCGCGACAAGGAGAAGCAGCTGCTGGGTCAGAAGGCGCAGCGCGAGAAGGAGTGGAAGGCCGGCGACCTCGACGTCGTGTCCGAGGTCGACGACGAGCAGATCGCCGAGGTCCTGGGCAACTGGACCGGCATCCCGGTCTACAAGCTGACCGAGGAAGAGACGTCCCGGCTGCTCCGCATGGAAGATGAGCTGCACAAGCGGGTCATCGGCCAGGAGGACGCGGTCAAGGCCGTCTCCAAGGCCATCCGGCGCACCCGGGCCGGCCTCAAGGACCCGAAGCGCCCGTCCGGCTCGTTCATCTTCGCCGGCCCGTCCGGTGTCGGTAAGACCGAGCTCTCCAAGGCGCTGGCCGAGTTCCTCTTCGGCTCGGAAGACGCTCTGATCCAGCTCGACATGTCCGAGTTCCACGACCGCTACACGGTGTCCCGCCTCGTCGGCGCCCCTCCCGGGTACGTCGGTTACGACGAGGGTGGCCAGCTGACCGAGAAGGTGCGTCGCAAGCCGTTCTCCGTGGTCCTCTTCGACGAGATCGAGAAGGCCCACCCGGACGTCTTCAACACGCTCCTGCAGATCCTCGAGGACGGCCGCCTGACCGACGGTCAGGGCCGCATCGTGGACTTCAAGAACACGGTCATCATCCTGACCACCAACCTCGGCACGCGCGACGTGGCCAAGGCGGTCTCCCTGGGCTTCCAGGCCTCGGAGGACGTCGAGAGCAACTACGACCGGATGAAGGTCAAGGTCAACGACGAGCTGAAGCAGCACTTCCGCCCGGAGTTCCTCAACCGCATCGACGACACGATCGTCTTCCACCAGCTCCGCCAGGAAGAGATCCTCCAGATCGTCGACATCTTCACGGCGCGCATCGAGGGTCAGCTCAAGAACAAGGACATGGGTCTCGAGCTGACCGACAACGCCAAGAAGTACCTGGCCAAGAAGGGCTTCGACCCGGTGCTGGGCGCGCGGCCGCTGCGTCGCACGATCCAGCGCGACCTGGAAGACACCCTCTCCGAGCAGATCCTCTTCAACGAGCTGCGCCCCGGCCAGATCGTGGTCGTGGACTGCGAGGGCGACCCGGAGAACATCGAGAAGTCCAAGCTGGTCTTCAAGGGCGCCGACCGGGGAATCGCGGTTCCCGACGCGGTTCCGGCCGACCTCGGGGCTGCGACCACCGAGGAGTAGGCGCCACGTAGTTCACGACAACGGCCCGGCTGCGACGCAGCCGGGCCGTTGCGCGTCCCGGGGCGACATCCGGGAAGAGCCCGCGCACGCGTCGGGGGGAACGCGTACGCGGGCGGATGCTGTCAGCTCAGCCGTAAAACTGTTCCGGCCGAGCCGACGGAGATGGTGGAGCCGGTGATCCGCAGGTAGCCGCCGCCCTCGACGCGCAGCTTGAGCCCGGTGCGGACGGCCTCCCGCCGAACCGCGAGCGGGGTGGTGCCCAGGCGCAGGTCGGGTCCGACGAACTGTGCCGGATGGTCGACCGAGCGCAGCACCTCGGTCCCGTCGGCCCGCGCCTCGAAGCGGAACTGGGTGGCTGCCAGGTCGCGGGGCGCGCGCTGCACCACGACGGTGCCGCCGGCCGAGTGCCGCACGTAGTCGTCCGGCCGGTCGGCCGGCGTGATCCGCACGATCGGGCCGCCGTCGCCCACGGGCACGCCGAACAGCGGTGTGCCGTCCGGATGCCAGTAGAGCCGTTGCACCCGGGCATGCCGGTTCGGGTCGTAGAGTGGGTCGCCGGTGATGTCCCGGTAGTCGCGGGCGTGATAGACGAGCACGTCGGTGCGCCCGTCCTCGGCCACCGTGAACGAGTTGTGCCCCGGCCCGAATCTCTCGGTCGAAGCGTTGGTCACGAAGATCGGGTCCGGCATCTTCACCCACGACTCCCGCCGCAGCAGGTCGGCGTCCGCGTCCGCGGTGAGCAGGCCCATGCAGTACCGGGCGTCGGTGGCGCTGGCCGAGAAGGTCAGGAACACCCGCCCGTTGCGGATCAGTACGGCCGGCCCCTCGTTCACCCGAAAGCCCTGGATCTCCCAGTCGCGGGTGGGCGTGGTGATCCGGGTCGGCTTGCTCGCGAGCGACCACGGCGTGCCCATCCGGGCGATGTAGAGGCTGGTGTTGACGGCGATCTCCGGCTCGCTCTGCGCCCACACCAGGTAGCGGCGGCCGCGGTGCGCGAAGGTCGTCGCGTCCAGCGTGAAGCCGTCCCACTCGGTCATCAGCTGGGTCTTGAGCTGCCAGCCACTGGGGTCCAACGGGTCGGCCAACGGCGATTCCAGCACGTACGTGCGGATGCGGAACACGTCGTCGGAGTCACCGGCGGCGAAGTAGACGTACCAGCGGCCGTCGATGCGGTGCAGCTCCGGCGCCCAGATGTGCCCGGCCATCTTGCCGCTGGCCGGGCGCCGCCAGATGACACTCTCGGCCGCGCCGGACAGTCCGGCCAGGGTGGACGCTCCGCGCAGGGCGATCCGGTCGTACTCGGGGACCGAGCCGGTGAAGTAGTACCGGCCGTCGGTGCGAGGCGTGATGAACGGATCGGCTCGCTGAGTGACCAGGGGCTGGACGGTCGGAACGCCGTAGATCTCGGCGTCGGAGCGCGGCTGAGCGGCCGTTGCCGGTGATGAGGACGCCAGGCCGAGCCCGGCCACTCCGGTGCCGGCGGCCACCCCGAGAAGCGTGCGTCGCCTCAGGCGGAAAGACATGCGGTGGCTCCCTATCGGGTCTTGAGGCGCAGGAAGGTGACCGAACTGGCCGGGAACTCGCGGGTGAAGGACGAACCCAGGCCGCGGACGGTGGTGGTCACGGGCTGGATCGGCTCGGCCGAGCGGGTGTTCTGCTCGCCCGGGTCGCCCGCCAGCACGGTCATGCGGCCCGTCGAGGCCACCTTGAGCCGGCCGAGGTCGACCTTCGTGAGTGCGGGAGCGGTGGAGGCGTTGACGACCTTGACGATCAATTCGCCCGTACGAAGGTCGCGGGTGACCACCTGGGCGAACGGCTCGGTGACCTTGTTGTCGTCGAAGCTGCCCCACACCTGACCGTCGCGGATCAGGGTGACCTTCGTGCCCCGGACCTCGATCCTCAGGTCGTACGTCTGACCGGTGTTGACCGTGTCGGACCGGGTGAGCAGCTGTTCCTTGGCGGCGGCGGACCCGGTGGCCTTCTCGATCGCGCCCTGCGTGTTGTTCCAGCCGCCGAGGTTCCACCAGTACCAGGTGCCCGAGTCCTTGATCCCGAACGGAATGAGGAAGCCCTCGTCGCCGGCGGTCTTGGTGGCCTTCACGCTGATGTCGTAGTCGGTCGCCGTGATGTTCGCGGCCGCGGCGACCATCGTGTTCTCGGCCGCCGCGTCGGTCTGGGTGTACGCGCCGTCGGTGACCGTCCACGTGCCGCGGTTCTCGATCGGGCTCCAGCCGTCGGCGTTGCCGTCGTCGAACTTGTCCTCGAGCAGCACCGTGCCGTCCGGCGCGGTCACCTTCAGGTCGTCGTAGCGGGCGGCGGTACGCCAGGTCGAGAGCCCGACCCGGCCGGTGACCGGCTGCGGCTGCACGACCCGGCCACCCGACACCGAGGAGGGGACCACGCGGTCGCCGACGTTGTTCATGAACAGCTTCTGCATCTGGTAGCTGGTCGAGCCCCAGGACTCGTCGTTGTCGAACCAGATCAGGTCCGGCCGCCACTGCACGTTGTCGATGTTGGCGAGCAGCGGCGCGTACGAGGCCATCCTGACCACGTCGGCGTTACGTTCGAGCCCGGTCATGTAGGCCGCCTCGGACAACGAGTTGAAGAACTTGGCGTCCTGCGAGGCGTACTCACCGAGGAAGACATTCGGCCCGTTCCGGTCGTACGAGTCGTAGCGGTCGTTGTTCTGCAGGAACCAGTTCGGGCTGTTGTAGTAGTGCTCATCGACCATCTCGGTGCCGGCGGCCCGGTTCTTGGCCCACAGGGTGTCGAAGGTGACGCCCATGTCGTCCGGCCCGGAGTTGCTGATCACCGTGATGCCCGGGTGCTTCGCCTTGATCGCGTCGCGGAACTGGAGGAAGTTGGCGAAGTACTCCTCGGGCAGGTTCTCCTCGTTGCCGACCGCCACCATGGTCAGGCCGAACGGCTTCGGGTGGCCCATCTGGGCCCGCACCCGGCCCAAGGTCGAGGTGGCCGGGCCGTTCGCGAACTCGATCAGGTCGAGGGTGTCCTGGATGTGCCGCCGCAACAGTGCGGGGTCGTCGGTCGCGCGGTTCTGCCCGCAGCCGGTGACCAGCGCCGGCACGACCGGTAGCGGAGCCGCCCCGATGTCCTCACTGAACTGGAAGTACTCGAAGTACCCGAGGCCGTAGCTCTGGTTGTAGCCCCAGAAGTTCGCGTTGGTGGCGCGCGTCTCGACCGGACCGACGGTGTCCTTCCACTGGTACGAGCGGGCCCGCGGGAAGTTCGCGGTGGCGTCGTACGCGTAGTGGCTGCCCGTGTTGACCAGGCATCCGCCGGGGAACCGGACGAAGCCCGGGCGCAGCGCCGCCACCTTCTCGGCCAGGTCCCGGCGCAGCCCATGGCCCTTGTACGTGTCACGCGGGAACAGCGACACCATGTCGAGCCGCGTCGTGCCGGCGCCGGTGGTGTTCACCGAGAGCCGGCCGATGTCGCTGGTGGCCGTGGCGCGCAGCGACCCCGCGTACCGGGCCCAGGTGTCGCCCTTGAGGTTGATCTTGATCGGGGTGGCCAGCGCGGCGCCGCCGGTCGTCGCCAGGGTGACGGTCAGCGGGGTGCCGGCGGTGTCGCTGCGCGCCCAGACCGAGAAGTCGTAGCGCTTGCCCTTCTCGACCGCGATGCCGCTGTTGTACCCGGCGTTGGTGATGCTGCCCGGGCCGGTCAGCCGCAGGTAGGTGCGGTTGCGCTCGTTGAGGCGGGCGTCGTCGTCGACGGTGGTGACCGTGCCGGTTGCCGCCCAGCCGGTCAGGCCGGTGTACGACTGGTTGTCCGCGCTCCGGAACTCGAAGGAGCGGTTGCGGACCAGTTCGGCGTAGAGCCCGCCGTCGGCCGCGTAGTTGATGTCCTCGAAGAAGACGCCGTACATCTCGTCGCTGATCGCGGCGCCGGTCGCGCCGGAGTCGACGGTGATCGTGTAGTCGGGATCGGCGGCGGCGACGGCCGGTGGGGCGACCGCGAGGGGCAGGGCGGCAACGGCAGCGACGATGCCGGCCGTGCGGGCTCGGAAGCGGGACACCGGGATCCTCCCGTTGTTCGCGCGCACAACGTCGCAACTCAGTGCTCAGGCGGTGAATCCATAGCTGCACTTGGAAGGCGCTGCATGCGTGATAACCATCTATGTGAGCGTTCACTCTAGACGCAAGCCTTCGGAAAGTCAGCTGGCGGCTACAGAGATTGCGGCGGTACGCGCGGCGCGTCCCCGGCGAGCACGAAGACCTCCGCGTCGAGCGGCTCGACGAGCCCGTCCTCGACCAGGCCGGCCAGCGCCCGGGCCCGCTGCACATCGTCGTTCCACACCAGATCGAGGCGCTGCCGGGGCACCGGGCCGGTGGCGTGCCGCAGCACCTCGAGCAGCAGGCCGCGTACCTGCCGGTCGGTTCCCGCGTACCGCTGCGGCTTGCGGCTCGGCCCCTCGAGCGCGGGGGAGCCGTTGAGCCGCCACGCGCAGACCTGCTCGAACGGGCACTCGGGGCAGCGGGGGGAGCGGGCCACGCAGACCAGGGCGCCCAGTTCCATGAACGCGATGCTGGCCCGGGCCGCCCGCGCCGGCTCCTCGGGCAACAGGTCGGCCATCGCGACCAGGTCGGCCGCGGTGGTGGAGGGGCCTGCGTCGGGTTTGCCCTCGACGGCCCGGGACACCACGCGGCGGACGTTCGTGTCGACCACGGGGTGGCGCTGGCCGTACGCGAAAGTGGCCACCGCCCGCCCGGTGTAGGTGCCCACGCCGGGCAGCGCCAGCAGCTGTTCCAGATCGGCGGGGACCTGGCCGCCGTGCCGCTCGACCATCGCCACGGCGCAGGCGTGCAACCGCATCGCCCGGCGGGGATAACCGAGCCGCCCCCACATGCGGATAGCCTCCGAAGGCGGATCGGCGGCCAGGTCGGCGGGGGTGGGCCAGCGGGTCATCCAGGAGCGCCAGGCGGGCTCCACGCGGACGACCGGCGTCTGCTGGAGCATCACCTCGCTCACCAGGACACCCCAAGGAGTGGTGGCGGGCTGTCGCCAGGGCAGATCCCGGGCGTTCTGGTCGAACCACGTGATGGCGTCATCGGCGAGAGTCATGGCAGGTCTTACTGTAGGCAGGTGCATGAGCTCGCCATCACCGTCATCGGTCCCGACCGGACCGGCATCGTCGCCGACGTGTCCGAGGCGCTGGCCGGCGTCGGGGCCAACCTGACCGATTCCACCATGACCCGCCTGCGCGGCCACTTCACGATGACCCTGATCTGTACGGGTCCGTCCGTCGACGAGGC
This sequence comes from Paractinoplanes polyasparticus, assembly GCF_019710575.1. Classification (GTDB taxonomy): domain Bacteria; phylum Actinomycetota; class Actinomycetes; order Mycobacteriales; family Micromonosporaceae; genus Actinoplanes; species Actinoplanes polyasparticus. The sequence goes on from NZ_JAHWFK010000024.1 coordinate 123,272, forward strand.
GAGCGCCGCGCTGTCGTCCCTGGGCGACGTCGTCACCTCGGTGCGGTCGGTTGCTCCCGAGTCCGACAAGCCGGACGGCGGAGACCCGTACGTGGTGAGCGTGCACGGCGCCGACCGGCTCGGCATCGTCGCCGCGGTGACCCGCGTGGTCGCCGCCGCGGGCGGAAACATCACCGATCTGAGCACCCGGCTGACCGGAGCGCTCTACGTGCTCATCGCCGAGGCCGACCTGCCCGCCGGCTCGGCCGACGAACTGGCCGAGCAGCTCGCGGTGGCCGCGGCCGAGCTGGGCGTCGAGGTGACCCTGCGCCGCGCCGAGTCGGAGATCCTGTGACCGCGCCCGTGGCTTGGGACGGGCCGGAGGGCAAGGTCCTCCCGGTCGTCACCGCCCCGGCGACGGTCTTGAGCACGGTCGGCGACGAGGTCGACCCGGCCGACCCGGCGGTGGTGCGGCTCGCCGCCGACCTGGTCGCCACCATGCGGGTCTCGCCCGGCTGCGTCGGCCTGGCCGCACCGCAGGTCGGCGTGGGCGCCCAGATCTTCGCCGTCGACGTCACCGGCCACCCCAAGGCGGCCACCACGCACGGCGCGTTCGTCCTCTGCAACGCCAAGATCATCGAGGCCAGCCGCTGGAAGGCCGGACGCGAGGGCTGCATGTCCGTTCCCGACCTGACCGGCGACGTGAAGCGGGCCGGGCGGATCGTGGTGTCGGCGACGCTGCCCGGCAGTGGCGAAGCGGTCGAAATCACCACCGACGCCTTCGAAGCCCGCGCCCTGCAACACGAGATCGATCACTGCGCCGGAAAGTTGTTCCTCGATCGTGTCGCCGGGGCGCACGCGATCTACCAGCGCAAGGTCTACCTCTAGATATTTTTGCGAGTCGTTGTCGCATACGCCCCGGCGCGTCGCGGCGTTCCGCGCGGGCGCGCGGGTTTAACGTGTTGCCCATCATGCGAGCGACGGTTGGTCCCCTTCCATCCGCCGTCTATTGGCGGCGTCGTGCGGTCGTGCTGGGCGCAGTGCTGCTCGGCATCATCGTGCTGTTCGTTTCCTGCACCGGTGGCGACGACGACTCGAAGAAGAGCCAGAGCCCGACGTCGGCCTCGACGCAGCTGCCCAGTTCCGCCCCGGAATCGCCCGAGCCGTCCTTCATCGACGGAGTGCCCGGCAACAGCGGCCCCTCGCTGCCCGCGCCCGGCGACCTGCAGACTCAGCCGCCCGGTGACGACGCTTCGCAGCCCACGCTGCCCCCGACCGGCGGCACCGGAACGGGCACGGGGACTGGCCAGGGAACAGGCACCGGCCAGAACAACAACGTCAACATCCCCGCCGACGGCTCCTGCGCCGACGGCGAGCTCGCCGTGACCCCGATCCCCGCCGCCACGAACCTCAAGCGCGGCGCACCGGTCCAGATAGAGCTCAAAATCAAGAACGTCAGCCAGCGTGCCTGCGCCCGCGATGTCGGAGCCGACCCGCAAGAGCTCTACATCGACCAGGGCGCCCACAAGTACTGGTCGTCCGACACGTGCAGCACCGCCAAGGGCGGCGACGTGCGCCAGCTGCCGGCCGGGCAGGAACTCACGTACAAGGTCACCTGGAACGGTCGTCAGTCGAGCACCTGCGCCGGCGGCTCGCCCTCCGGCCCCAACCCGCCGCCCGGCCAGTTCGAGCTGCGCGCCCGTCTCGGCACCCTGGTCAGCAAGCCGATCGCGCTGACCATCACGCAGTAAGTGGTCGCCGCTCTCGAGCTCTACCTGGACGTCGACGCCACCCGCCGGGTACGCACCCTGTGGCGCGCCCTCGAGGCCGAGGGCATCCCGACGCTGGCCTCGCTGCTGCAGGAGAAACATCGCCCGCACGTATCGCTGGCCGCGGCCCGCAGCCTGGCCCCGGCGGCATTGGCCGAGGCCCTCAGCGGCTTACCGGTCGGCCGTGGCCTGACGCTCGACCTCGACTTCGTGGGCCAGTTCGTGGGACGGGTGCTGTGGCTGGGCGTCACGCCGACGGCCGCGCTGCTCGACCACCATCGCGAGGTGCACGAGCGCCTGGAAGCGGCCGGGGTCGAAGTGTGGGACCTCTACCGGCCGGGGCGCTGGGTGCCCCACTGCACGGTATCGATGCGGGTGCCCAACCCCCAGATGGGTCACGCGATCCGTCGCTGTCTGGAGATGCTCCCGCTGCGAGCGACGGTCATCGGCGCCTCGGTCACCGATCACGCGAACGCCATCGACGAGCCGCTGACCTGAGCGCCGCCGATCACACGCGAACGGCATCGACCAGCCGCTGCCCGCTGAGCGCCGCTGGTCAGCGGAAGCCGGTGACGGACAGCAGGGCGTAGCCGACTGCGGTCAGCGGAAGCGCGAAGACCAGCCCCAGCGCGCGCCGGCGCCACGAGCCGCCGACCCCGAGGGTGATCAGCACTCCCAGAGTGACCAGGACGGCTACGGCCTCGAGCTGGTCGGTCGTGTCGTAGGAGGGGTCGCCGATCCGCCCGGCCTTTATCACCGCCTCGGCGAACAGGACGGCCACGGGCATGCCCAGAGCGACGGCTTGCAGGCGGCCGGGCGTACGGGCGATCACGCCGGCGGCGCCGAAGACCGCGCCGGCCACCACGCCGAAGCCCATCCAGGCGAGCGCACTGGCGTTGAACAGGTTGGACCAGTCGTCGTTCTGGATCAGCGCCGCGGCCAGGTAATAGCTGGGGACGGCCACGATCAGGCAGACGATCGCCCCGGCCGTGCCGACCGGCAGCGACCACCGGAAACCCCACGTGAGCAGGAACGCCGCCACCGCCCAGACGGCCATCGAGTTGCCGAGGTCCCCGAACGGCCACGGCACATACTTGATCCAGACGAAGTCGAGCACCCCCAGCAACAGGCCCGCCAAGGGTGCCACCACTACGACGTTCCGGTTCCTCACCATGGAAGTCGATCTTAAGAGCCTTCCCCCCGGCGCACATCGAACCCTGGACAGGCCCGATCCCCTGGCGATCAGCCCAAAGACAGATCCGGCCCGTGCCGCATCCGGCCGTGGTCAGCGGTCGAGGCCGCCCCGGAAGCAAGCTTTCAGCGGCTGCGCCGGAGCAGACCGGCGGGCCTCGGCCACCCACCGCCGAAGGTCCGCGCCCGACTGCTCGACCCGATGATCGGTGGTATTGAGAATGGGCACCACCCACCGGGGATCGCCGGCCCGCCAGCCGGACCACCGTTCCCACCGCATCCCCGGCCAGCCGCCCTCGGTGAGCACAACCGGCGCATGGCGCGGGTCGGCGGCGTGTCCACGGTGCCAGCGGGCCCACCCCACAAAGGCCTTCTTCGCCCGATCAGACCACTTGCCGGCATCGCGCTGCTCCAGCCGCCGCAGCCGCTCGTCATCGGCCACGTCGAGCACGCACGTCACGATGCCGTCGAGTTCGACCGCCGACGGACTGGCCAACACCTCACCGAGCGGCGACTGCCCCAGCAACAGCATGTCGAGCCCGTCCCGCTGATAGCCGACCGCGCGCCGCACCCAACCTTCCAAGCTGCGCTGCCGCCAAGCCGTATCGGCCCCCGAAGGCACCCCGACCTCGTCGAAGTCGTGCACCACAAGCCCCGCCACCGAGGCGCACCCCCGAGCGGCAGTGGTCTTCCCGGAACAACTGGACCCCGCAACCGACAGCAACATCTCACCACGGTGTGCCCGCTCCTACCGAAGCGCGACCGGTTTTGCTCAGTCCCAGCGGGCCCACCGACCGTCAACTGCACACATGGACCACCGTGCCGTAAAAGAAGACCACCGCGGCGCCGGGCGCGGCCACGCCAGAGAAGAGGCACACGTCGTAGCGAGCCGATCGCGGGTTCGAAGTCTGAAGCACCGACCGGCCACGCCCGGGGGCATGAGCGGCGGAGGGTCAGACGTAGCGCTCGAGGATGGACGCCTCGGCCAGGCGGGACAGGCCCTCGCGTACGCCCCGGGCCCGCGCGTCGCCCACGCCGTCGACGGCCTGCAGGTCTTCGACCGTGGCGCCCAGCAGGCGTTGCAGGCTGCCGAAGTGGTCGACCAGGCGGTCGACGATCTGGGTGGGCAGCCGAGGCACCTTGGCCAGCAGGCGGAAGCCGCGAGGCGAGACCGCCGCGTCCAGCGAGTCGCTGGCGCCGGGGTAGCCGATCGCCTTGGCCACGGCCACGAGGTCGATCATCTCGGTGGCGGTGAGCAGGTCGAGCTCGACCAGGGCCTCGTCGAGCGTGCGGGCCTTGCGGCCGGTGGGCAGGTAGTCGCGGATGACGAGGGTGCGGTCGGAGTCGACACCGGCCATCAGCTCGTCGAGCTGGAGCGCCAGCAGGCGGCCGTCGGTGCCCAGCTCGACCACGTAGCCCGAGATCTCGTCGGCGATGCGGCGGACCATTTCCAGCCGCTGGACGACGGCAACCGCGTCACGCACGGTGACCAGGTCTTCGATCTCGAGCGCCGAGAGCGTGCCCGAGACCTCGTCGAGGCGCAGCTTGTAGCGTTCGAGGGTGGCCAGGGCCTGGTTGGCCCGGGACAGGATCGCGGCCGAGTCGTCGAGGACGTGGCGCTGACCGTTCACGTAGAGGCCGATGATGTGCATCGACTGGCTCACCGAGATGACCGGGAAGCCGGACTGCTTGGCCACCCGCTCGGCCGTGCGGTGGCGGGTGCCGGACTCTTCGGACGGGATCGCCGGGTCGGGCATGAGATGGACCGCGGCCCGCATGATCCGGGTGCCGTCGCTCGACATGACGACCGCGCCGTCCATCTTGCACAGCTCACGCAGCCTGGTCGCGGAGAATTCGACGTCGAGCGGGAAGCCGCCGGTGCAGATGCTTTCGACCACCGCGTCGTGGCCGAGCACGATCAGGGCGCCCGTGCGCCCGCGGAGGATGCGCTCGAGGCCGTCGCGCAGCGCGGTGCCGGGCGCCATCAGGGCCAGATTGGCGCGCAGCGGATCGGCGGTCACCCCGCCGCCCGTGAGACCGGGACCGGCGCCGGCGGCCGCCGGACGATGCGCCGAGCCGTTGACGCCGGGTCGTGGCGTCGGGTTGGCGGCGGAGGGCTTGGAACCATCGCGGTCGAACGGCACCTGGACATTCTACGGACTGTCATCCAGGGCAACGAGCCGTGGTTCGATGAATGCTCCGTAGCGTGATTAAAGGTCACCGTCGGTCACCGCCGGCCGCGGCCGAAGCCCGGGCTGCCGACTGCAGGGCCGAGCGCAGGTCGCTCACCTCGATGACTTCGATGCCGCGCGGCGCCTCGGGGGCGCAGCCGGGCGGAACGAGCGCCACCTTGAAGCCCAGCCGGGCCGCCTCGGCGAGCCGCCGGCCGACGGCGCCGACCCGCCGGATCTCGCCGGTCAGCCCCACCTCGCCGATCGCCACCAGCTGGGGCGCCATGGCCAGATCGAGGCCGCCGGAGGCCACCGCGAGCGCCATCGCGAGATCGGCCGACGGCTCGATCAACCGGATGCCGCCCACCGTGGCCGCGAAGACCTCACGGTTGTAGAGCTTGAGCTGCTTGGTGCGACGCTCGAGCACCGCGAGCACCATGGCCAGCCGGGCGCTGTCGAGGCCCGACACGGTACGCCGGGGTGACCCCTGCACCTCGGCCCCGATCAGGGCCTGCACCTCGGTGACCAGGGCGCGTCGACCCTCCATGGCCACGGTCACGCAGGTGCCGGGCACGGGCTCGTTGTAGCGCGTCAGGAACAGCCCCGAGGGGTCGGGCAGGCTGGTGATGCCGTTCTCGTTCATCTCGAAGCAGCCCACCTCGTCGGCCGCGCCGTAGCGGTTCTTGACGCCGCGGACCAGGCGCAGCGACGAGTGCTTGTCGCCCTCGAAGTGGAGCACGACGTCGACCAGGTGCTCGAGGACGCGCGGGCCGGCGACCTGACCGTCCTTCGTGACGTGGCCCACCAGCACGGTGGCGATGCCTCGTTCCTTGGCCACGCCGACCAGCGCGGCGGTGACGGCCCGCACCTGGGTGACGCCGCCGGAGACGCCCTCGGTGCCCGGCGCCGAGATCGTCTGCACCGAGTCGACGATGAGCAGGCCGGGCTTGACCGCGTCGAGGTGGCCCAGGACGGCGCTGAGGTCGCTCTCGGAGGCCAGGTAGAGCTTGTCGTGCAGGGCGCCGAGCCGCTCGGCGCGCAGGCGCACCTGGCTCACCGACTCTTCGCCACTGACCACCAGGGACGGTGTGCCGGCGCCGGCGGCCCACTGCTGAGCCACGTCGAGCAGCAGAGTGGACTTGCCCACACCGGGCTCACCGGCCAGCAGCACCACCGCCCCCGGCACCAGGCCGCCGCCGAGCACCCGGTCGAGCTCGCCCACGTTGGTCGGCACGGCCTTGGCCGGAGCTGCGCTGATCTGTGCGATCGGGCGCGCCGGCTCGGACGGAAGCCGCGAGCTGACCACCCGACCGGCGCCCAGCGGGGTGCTCACCGTGGACTCGATGACCGAGCCCCACTCGCCGCACTCGGGACAGCGGCCCAGCCACTTGGGCGGCTGGTGGCCGCAGGCGTCGCAGACGTAGGCGGGGCGGGCGGCTTTGGCGGCCGTGCGGGACGATGTCACCCCGCAAAGCTAGCGGGGCGGTACGACAATTACTCGTGCTCTTCCGGCTCTGCCTCGACCGGGCCGCGCGAGGCGGGCGACAACGGGATCGCGAAGGGCGCGTTGACCTCGAGCGGCTGCGAGTAGCCGCTGATCTCGAAGATCAAACTGAGCGAGTTGCCCGGCTTGAGCTCGTCGCTCAGGCCCGCGGCGAACAGCTTCGAGGTGTCCTCGGGCAGGAAGCTCGTGCTGCTCAGAGCCGGGATGGTGATGCGGGCCGGCTGCAGGGCCTCGGCCGCCGGGGCCGACGCCGGCGCGCTGGGCAGGCTGGGCTGCACCGACGGGTCGGGAATGCTGCTGGCCTGGGTGACGTCACCGGGCGGGATCGAGGCGGCCGGGCGGCTGCCGGAAGGCTCGGGGTTGGCGCTGGGCGACGCGGCGGCAGCGCCCCCGGTGAGCCCGATCTGCTGGGCCGAGACGACGCCCTCGACCTCGTCCTGCAGCGGCTTGCTGCTGATCAGGACGGTCACCGGCTCGGTGGTCTGGTTGAACAACGACACTTCGAGGGCGGCGTCACCGTTCGCGGGGTAGCCCTCGGGGTCGTTGTAGAGGACCTGAAGGTTTCGGATCAGCACGCGACCGTCGGGGCTCTGCGTGCTCAGGCCCGAGATCGGCGCGTCCAGGAGCGCGGTCTCGGCCACCTGGCCGGCCGAGCAGCCGACCAGCGCCATCATGGCGACCGTGGCGGCCCCCGCGGCCTGGGCGACGCGGCGGGTTCCCAGCGAGCGCATCACGATCCTCCAAGCTGATGAAGCTCGACATCTCAAACAGCCTCAGCCTAGAGGTCGGTGATCGAGCGCGTGCGGCGACCCGTCCAATCACACCACCCGGCCGCTGGAGATGAGCAGCAGAACGTCGATGAGCGCGACCAGGATCACGGCGCGGAACATGGCGACACCGCGTCCCTTCGCGCGCATGGTGGCGTACCACCCGAGCGGAAGGACCACGACGGCGGCTGCGGCGCCCGCCCAGCCGGCCCACGACGGCGGCCCGGGCGGCCCGAAGACCAGCGTGAGTGTCGCACTGAGAAGGAGCAGGGCGGCGGCCACGGCCGATCCCGTCGCGCCGAGGCGGTGCGGCAGGCCTCGTACGCCCGTCGCCGCGTCATCCGCAAGATCGGGCAGTACGTTGGCGAAGTGGGCGCCCGCGCCCAGCAGCGACCCCGCGGCGACCAGCCAGGCAGGCGGCGCCGGGTTGCCCGGCAGCGACACCACGACGAACGCCGGCAGCAGTCCGAACGCCACCACGTAAGGCACCACCGACAGCACGGTGGACTTCAGCGGCCAGTCGTAGAGCAGCGCGAACACGCCGACCAGGGTGATCACGACCGTGGGCCACAGCCCGAAGGGCAGCCCGAGAAGCGGGATGGCCAGCGAGGCGACCAGTCCGGCGACGCCGACCGTGCGCCGGGAGACCGCCCCCGAGGCGACCGGCTTGTCGGTGCGCCCGGCGACCTGGTCGCGGTCGGCGTCGAGCCAGTCGTTGACCCAGCCCACCGCGAGCTGCGTGGCCCCCACGGCGAGGAACACACCCAGGATCGACCAGCCCCGGTGACCGACGCCGACGGCGAGCAGAGTCATCGCCACGGTGACGGCGCCGCCGGGCTCCGGGTGGGACGACTTGATCACTGCCAGCGCACGGGACATGCGAGCAGTGTGGCGGGTGTGCCGTTGTCATGCCACGCTCGATCACATGCCGTCGATGCCGCGTAACGATCCGCGTCAGTATGACGACCTGGCCGGCGAGTGGTGGCGTCGCGGCGGTCACTTCGAGCTGCTGCACTGGCTGGCGGCGGCCCGCGCCCAGCTGATCCCGCCCGCCCGCTCCGCGGGGGCGCTGCTGGTCGACGCCGGCTGCGGCGGCGGCCTGCTCGCGCCGCATGTGGCCGGTAAGGGCTACCGGCACGTCGGCGTCGACCTCCGCTCCTCGGGCCTGCGGCATGCGGCCGCCCGCGGCGTGACGGCGGTGCGCGGCGACGTGACGGCGTTGCCCCTGGCCACCGGCTCGGCCGAGGTGGTGGCGGCCGGCGAGATCCTCGAACACGTGACCGACCTGCCGGGCACCGTGGCCGAGCTGTGCCGGGTGCTCAAGCCGGGCGGGCTGCTCGTGGTCGACACCGTCAACGACAACCCGCTCAGTCGCTTCGTGACGGTCACGCTGGGCGAGCTGATCGGTCTCGCCCCGGTGGGGCTCCACGATCCGGCGCTGTTCGTCGACCCGCGCCGGCTGACCGCGGAGTGCGCTTCCCACGGCGTACGGCTGAAGGTGCGCGGCGCCCGCCCCAGCGTGCCGGGCCTGATCCGCTGGCTCGGGCCACGCCCGCGACCGGACAGCCGCCCGCTCGGCCGCATCGTCCCCACCCGCTCGACGGCCGTGCTTTACCAGGGTTCCGGTCGCAAGGCAGAGGAGTACGCATGAGCTCACCGGCCAGCCGGCTCGCGCCCCGGTTCGCGGCCCGTGCCGCGGCTCACGACCGGGACGGCAGCTTTCCCGCCGACGACTTCGCCGACCTGCGCGCCGCCGGCCTGTTCGGGCTGATGGTCCCGGCCCGGCTGGGTGGCGCCGGCGCCGGCTTCGCGGAGTACGCGGCGACGGCCTACGAGCTGGCCCGGGGCAACGGGGCCACCGCGCTCGTCTTCAACATGCACGCCTCGGTGACCGGCGCGCTGGCCGGCGTCACCGACGAACTGGCCGACACCCTCGGCCTGCCGCCCGAGGCGCTCCAGGCCCGCGACGACGCGCTGCGGGCCGCGGCCGAGGGCAAGTGGTACGCCGTGGCGATGAGCGAGCGGGGCGCCGGCTCCCGGTTGTCGCAGCTAACTACGTCGTACGAGGTGGTTGACGGGGGTTACCGCATCCGGGGCGCCAAGACGTTCTGCTCGGGGGCCGGGCACGCGGACGCCTACCTGGTCGCCGCGCGCAGCGCCGCCGACCCGTCCCAGGTCTCGCAGTTCCTGGTGCCGGCGGGCGAAGGTCTGCGCGTCGAGCCGACCTGGGACGCGCTCGGGATGCGCGCCACCGGCTCGCACGACCTGCACGTCGACGTCACCGTGCCGCCCGGTGCGCTGCTCGGCGGGGTCGAGGGCCTGGCGCTGGTCGTGGCCCAGCTCGCCCCGCACTGGATGGTGGCCAGCTACGCCGCCGTCTACGTCGGGGTGGCCCGCGCGGCCGTGGATGCGGCGGTCGAGCACGTCAACGAGCGCAAGCTGGGCCACCTGCCGGCCATCCGGTCGCGGATCGGGCGGGCCGACGCCGCCGTCGCCGCCGCCCGGCTGGCCGTCCAGGAGGCGGCGCGCCGGGTCGACGAGCAGCCCGGGGACGCCGAGACCAATCGCTGGGTGTGGCGGGCCAAGCTGCTGGCCGGCACGACCGCGGCCGAGGTGGCCGCCTCGATGCTGGAGGCGGCAGGCACGTCGGCCATGCGCCGCGGCCATCCGTTGGAGCGGCTCTACCGGGACGCGAGAGCCGGATCACTACAGCCGGCGACCAGTGATGTGTGTGCGGACTGGCTGGGGGTAGATGCCCTCGGCGGAGACGCGGATTCCGAGGGTTCGGCGCCGCGCTGGTAACACCAACAGAGGCAGGGCGGCGGGGTTCAGGCCGGGGAGGCACAAGTGAATCGCAACGCGACCATCGCAGGGCTGGGAACAGCGCTGCCGCCGCCTGCCGTGCAGGAAGATCTGTGGGAAGGCTTCTTCGCGAAGCACTACACCGCCGAGAAGCGGGCACTCGGAAAGCGCATCTTCGCCAACTCCGGGGTGCGCACCCGTCAGGCGGCGGTCAGCCCGCTGCTTGAGGACGTGTCGGAGTGGACGACCGAGCAGCGGATGCGCCGCTATCAGGTCGAGGCTGTGCCGCTGGGCAAGGAGGCGGTCGGCCGGGCGCTGACCGACGCCGGCATCCGGGCCGACGAGCTCGGGCTGTTCGCGGTCTGCTCGTGCACGGGGTACGCCACCCCCGGGCTCGACATCCTGCTCGCCCGCGACCTGGGCATGTCGCCGTCCGTCCAACGGCTCTTCGTGGGGCACATGGGCTGCTACGCGGCGCTGCCGGGCCTGGGCACGGCGGCCGACTTCGTGGTCGCCCGGGGCCGCCCGGCCCTGTTGCTCTGCGCCGAGCTGACCAGCCTGCACCTGCAGCCGGCGAGCGCCCGCACCGATCTGCAGCAGATCGTGTCGCACGCGCTGTTCTCGGACGCGGCGGCCGCGGTCGTGGTCATGCCGGGCGGCCCCGGCTACGCCGTGCGCGACGTCGTGGCCGTCACCGACACCACCACTGCCGACCACATGACGTGGGAGGTGACCGACCTGGGCTTCCGGATGGGCCTGTCCCCGCGCGTGCCGGCGGTGCTCGAGCTGCACGTCCGCAAGCTCGTCGACGACCTGCTCGGCCGGCACGGGCTGAGCATCGCCGAGGTCGACGGCTGGGCGATCCACCCCGGCGGCCCCAAGATCCTGGATGTGGTTCAGCAACAACTCGGTCTCGATGACGCGGCCCTGGCCGCCTCGCGGGGCGTGCTTTCGGCGTACGGGAACTGCTCGTCGCCCACTGTCTTACTGGTGCTCGACGCGCTGCGCCGCCGCCCGGCCCCGCCGCGACGGGTGGTGATGCTGGCGTTCGGGCCGGGGCTCACGCTCTATGGCACCCTGCTCGAGGCCTCTACAGTCACAGCGTGACGGGTGAGCGGGCGCGGGGTGTCGTCCTCTATGCGGCGGCCGGCCTGCTGGTCGCGGGCGGAGCGGCCTGGTGGGCCGGGTCGGCGCCGCCCGGGCGCGACAACGGCCAGGTCGACGAGTGGCGCGCGACCGTCGAGGAGCAGCTGCCCGACACCGAGAACCAGGCCGACGCGGCGACGTCGGTGCTGCGGGCCGGGGCCGACCAGTCCTTCGAGACGTCGGTCGCCACGGGCGAATACCTGGTGTCGATGATCTGCCGGGGCGGCCCCGAGTCTCTGGTCCGGGTCAGCCTGAGCCAGTTCGGGCGGGATTCCGGCCGGGGCCTGCGCTGTTCGGGGGAGCGCCCGCCGGACAGCTTCAAGGTCGGCCTGGGCGACGTGGTGCGCCTCAACGTCGTGGTCAGCGACAACGGCCCGGTGGTGTTCCGCTATCACGTACAGCCTGTGTTCGACTGAGGCCTTCGGCGGTCAGAGCCGGGCGAGGTCGGACCGGAAATCCTCGATCGACAGGGTGCGCGGAACCACCCGGAGGATGTTGGTGCCACGGTCGACGAGGACGGCCGCGGCCGTGGTGTCGGGGTCGGCGAGGCGCAGATGGGTGCGCAGGCTGCCTGCCGGATCGTTCAGCATGCGCACAGTCTTGCCATTCGCCGGGGGCGTGGCGCCGGTCGGCGGCGTGCCGGCGGCGGACGCGGAGGCGGTCAGGGTGGAGACGGCGATCACAGCGATCTCGGGGCCGACCGCGTCGATCGTGTCGGAAATCAGCGCGGTGCAGGCGCAACCGTCGGTCAGCAGGATGACAGCCGGTAGCCGCCCTCGCAGAGGCACCGTCTGCCCGTCGGCGGCGAGCAGCTCGAGTGCGGGCAGGGTCGTGACCCGCTCGGGCGTGGTGGTGGCCGTGCGCTGGGCCGCGGGCTGGCGGGGCGGGCCGGGCCACGCGGAGGCGAACAGGCTGGCCACGGTGACCAGCACGGCCAACGAGATGATCAGGACCGGAGCGCGCAGCGCGGTGGCGGCGACGCGGCGCAGCCGGCGGGCCGCGGGCCGGCGCATCAACCGCTGCCAGCGGGTCGGCGGCCCGGTCAGGCGCAGCTCGGCCCGGACGGCGTCGACCTCGTCGGACAGCTCGGACAGATCGTCGGGAATGACGATCACGCCCCACTCCTCAGGCAGGTCGGGCAGGTCGTCCGGCGAACCACCATCCGACGACCACGCGCCGTTGTCGCCCGCACCAGCCATGACTCACCCTCCCCCCGGGCCGACCAGTCGTTCTTCGGTCGGGGACCTTGCGCCCAGCCTTCCATCCGGCGGGGCTTGACCGCCAGTGGTGTGCGCTTCCGGACCTTAGCGATAAGCTTGACCACACAAACGCCGTAGGTGCGAAATATCCGACTCCGGCGGTAATGCCGTCACCAACTCGTCACGGTGTGTTACTGAGGCAGCTTGCGGCGCTTATGTCAAGCCGCAGAAACGCCCATCACAGGGCCTCTGAGCTGCACTAACAGTCACCGGCTGGGCGGGACATAGCTGCCTGAGCGTGTTACCCTAGACACAGCGAAAGGGGCTTCGAACCTATGGTTTTCAGTGTCGGCGAGACCGTTGTTTACCCCCACCACGGGGCCGCACTCATCGAGGCAATCGAAACAAGGGTCATCAAGGGCGAGCCGAAGCAGTATCTCGTGCTGCGCGTCGCCCAGGGCGATCTGACCGTGCGGGTGCCCGCTGAGAACGCCGAAATCGTCGGCGTGCGCGAAGTGGTTGGCGAGGAAGGCCTGGGCAAGGTCTTCGACGTCCTCCGCGCTCCGCACACCGAGGAGCCGACGAACTGGTCGCGGCGTTACAAGGCCAATCTCGAGAAGCTTGCTTCCGGCAACCCCCTCAAGGTTGCCGAGGTTGTTCGTGACCTCTGGCGTCGTGAGCGTGAGCGTGGCCTCTCGGCCGGCGAGAAGCGCATGCTCGCGAAGGCTCGCGACATCCTCGTCGGTGAGGTTGCCCTGGCGGAGAAGAGCACCAAGGACGAGGCCGAGGTTCTCCTCGACAAGGTCCTCACCGAGGCCTGATCCATCCCGCCTCGGCGCAACAACATGTGTGCGCACAGGACCGCGACGTGACCGCGAAGCTCAATGCCCGCGGTGACGTCGCGGTCTTGGTTCCGGCGGCCGGTGCCGGCCTGCGGCTCGGCCCGGGCGGGCCCAAGGCTCTGCGCCTGCTCGCCGGCGAGCCGCTGCTCGTCCACGCGGTCCGCCGGGTGGCGGCCTCGCCGTCGGTCCGCCTGATCGTGGTCGCCGCTCCCGCGGCCGAGGTCGAGGCGGTGCGTTCCCTTCTGGCGCCGGTCGCGCCGGTCACCGTGGTGGCCGGCGGGGCCGAGCGGCAGGAATCCGTGTCCCGGGCCCTGGCCGTCGTGCCGCCCGAGATCGACATCGTGCTTGTTCACGATGCCGCGCGCGCCCTCACCCCACCGGCTGTCATCGAGGCGGTGGCGGCGGCCGTACGCGAGGGCCGTCCCGCGGTGATCCCGGTACTGCCGGTGGTCGACACCATCAAAGAGGTCACCCCCGACGAGACCGTGCTGGGCACGGTCGACCGCTCGGTGCTGCGCAGCGTGCAGACCCCGCAGGGCTTCCGTCACAGCGTGTTGGCCGACGCCCACGCGGCCGCGGCCGACCCGCTCACCGACGACGCCGGTCTGGTCGAGAAGGCGGGCCTCCCGGTCACCTGCGTCCCCGGCTCCGAACTGGCCATGAAGATCACCCGTCCGCTCGACCTGATCCTGGCCGAAGCCCTGCTCCAACTGCCTGGGTAGCCTGACCTGGTGATCAACCACCGGGTCGGGATCGGGACGGATGTGCACGCCTTCGAGGCGGGGCGGGCCTGCTGGGTGGCTGGGTTGGTCTGGCCCGGCGAGGTGGGGCTGGCCGGGCACTCGGACGCCGACGTTGCTGCGCACGCGGCCTGTGACGCGCTGTTCGGGGCGGCCGGGCTCGGTGACCTCGGCAGCAACTTCGGCACTTCGCGGCCGGAATGGGCGGGTGCGTCGGGTGTGGCGCTGCTGACCGAGACGGCGCGGCTCGTTCGGGCGGCGTCGTTCGAGATCGGCAACGTGTCGATCCAGGTGATCGGCAACCACCCCAAGATCGGCCGGCGGCGGGCCGAGGCCCAGGACGTGCTGTCGGCGGCGGTCGGGGCGCCGGTCACGGTTTCCGGCACCACGACCGACGGGCTCGGGCTCACCGGGCGCGGCGAGGGCCTGGCCGCGACGGCTATTGCCCTGATCGCCCGGGTCTGAGCACGAAGCCGCGATCCGAGGCAAGCCCCGGACCGCGGCATTTCGTGGTACCGCCTACGCTCGAAGTGTGGCCGCGCCCCTGGAACCAGAGACCACCCCCGAGGAGTACCGCCAGCGTGCGCTTCTGCTCGCCGATCTCGGCCGGTACGACGAGGCGGCCCAGGAGGTCGCCGCCGGGCTGACGGCCGCGCCCGACGAACCCAGCCTGCTGGCCACCCTGGCCCGCATCCACCTCGCGGCCGAGCAACCGGGCGAGGCTCTGCGGGCCGCCGACAAGGCCGTGGCGGCCGGTCCCGAGACGATCACCAACCTGGTCGTCCGGGCCATGGCGCTGACCGACAGCCGGCAGTACGGCGACGCGGCCCGGGTGGCGGGCGAGATCCTGCGCCAGTGGCCGGCCGACGCCTACGCCCAGCGGACGGGCGCCGCCCTGCTCAGCGAGTCACGCAACGGGCAGGAGGCGTTGAACGCCGCCTGGAACGCCGTCCGGGTCGCGCCCGACGAGGCCGAGGCACACCTCGTGCTGGCCGTCGTGGCGGCGCGGCTGCGGCTCTTCGACCTGGCCCAACGGGCGTACGCGCAGGCTCTCGACCTGGACTCGGCGATCGGTGACGCCCAGCACGACATGGGGATCGTGCGGTTCGAGCGGCGGCGCTGGGCCAAGGCCCTCGAGTCGCTGGCCGACGAGGCCGCGTTGCCCGCCCAGGGCGAACCCGAGGCGCAGGCGGAGCAGGTCGGCGACTATCCCGAGCCGTTCCCGCGCAAGTATCCGGCGCCCGACCGGCCCGAGCCGGAGGAGCCGAAGCGCGGTTCGAGCAGCTGGACCGGGGAGCCCGCGATCAGCCGGCCGTCGGGTCCGGTGCTCGACCCGTCCGAGCCGTCGGCCGAGGCCGTGCGGCGGGGCGTGCTCTACGGCGCCAACGCGACCCTGGTCACCGGGGTCATGGCCGGGTTCATGACGCTGACCAGCGAGGGGATCTCGCGGGTGTGGGCCGGCCCCGTCGGGGTGCTGATCGTGGTGGGTGTCCTGATCGCGCTCAAGCGGATGGTGCCCGAGCCGCTGGGGGCCGCCCTGGGCCGGCTGCGGGCGCACAACCGGCCCCTGGCGGGCGCGACCTACATCGGCTTCGTGGCGCCGCTCGTCCTCCTGGTCTATGCGCTGGTGGGTGGCGTCGTCACGCTGGTCGCGGCCCTGGTTCTGGCCGCGGTGGCGGAACTGCTGATCCTCAGCCGGCGGTAAGGCCGCTGACGGAACCGATCGGCGTCCGCGGCCGGGCCAGTCCGGCCCGCAGCTTGGCCTCGACGGAGGGCGGTGTGGGCCCGAGCGCGTCCAGAGCCAGCAGGGCCGCGCCGGTGATGGGCGGAACCTCGGGGACCGAGATCTCGACCGGCGGGGCCTGGCGGCGAGCCCCGGCCAGCACCTGGCTGTGCAACTGGGGGTGGCGGGCCCGCAGGACGCTGCCGCCCAGCACCAGCGCGTGCGGACGGTCCAGCAGGCCGAGGCGACCGGCGGCGACCCGATGCTGTCCCAGGATCTCTTCGGCCTGCCGGGTGATCAGGGCGCCCGCCACCTCGTCACCGCTCGCGGCCACCTCGAACAGCAGATGCGACAGGTGCGGGATCTCGTCCCGGTCGATCTCGCCCACGTGTAGCGCGATGGAGACCGCCTCGACCGTGGGCCGGTCGAAGTGTGCGGCCACCGCGGCACTCAGGGCGGTGGGCCGCCCCCTGCCGTCCTCGCCCCTCGCCGCGAGGCGCAGGGTGTGATCGGCCAGGTCATGTCCGCCACCCCAGTCGCCGGAGATCGGGCCCAAGGCCACGAACCGGGCCGTACGGCCATCGGCCGCCCGCCCGACGCAGTTGTTCCCGGCGCCGCAGACCACGGTGACCGCGTCCGGCATCGACGTGCCCGATCGCAGCAGGGCGAAACAGTCGTTGTCGACAACGATGCGCCGGGCCCACGCCTGTGCGGACAGGGCCGTCTGGAGCTCGGCCACCTCGGCCGGAAGATCCGCGCCGGCCAGGTAGGCCGCGGCCACCTCGATGGGTTCGTCGTCCGGCAGTCCGGCCTGCTCGCGGGCGGTCTCGACGAGCTGGTCGAGGACGCTGACCGTGCCGGCCAGGCCGATGTTGTGCGGCGAGGACGTGCCGCCGCGGACTGACGCCAGCACGTCACCGTCGGCCGTGCCGAGCACCACGTCCGTCTTGGAATTGCCCCCGTCGATGGCCAGATAGAGCGCTCTCATCGGGCCCACGCGAGATGGGCGCGGCCGCTGGCGATCAGGCGGTCCGTGAGCTGCTCGGCCTTCTCGTGCTGCCCGACCAGCGGATGGGCCAGCAGGGCGTGGTAGACCCGCTCGCGTCCGCCCCGCAGCGCGGCGTCGAGCGCCAGTTCCTCGTACCCCCAGACGTGCGCGATAAGACCGGAGAGGTCGGGTGGCAGGGGGTTGAGCGGCAGCACCGCGGGGCCGGCCGTGGTGGCGCGGGCCGAGACCTCGATGACCGCGTCGTCCGGCAGGAAGGGCAGAGTTCCTTGGTTGCGTACGTTGACCGAGTGCACAGCCCGGTCGTCGAACCCGTGCAGCGACGCGATGAGCCCGACCGCCGCCTCGGAGTAGTAGGCGCCGCCCCGCTCACCGAGGAGCGCCGGCTTCTCGACCAGCGCGACATCGCGGTACATCTCGAGCAGGGTCGCCTCGATCTCGGCCACCCGTTGCCCGCGTGTCGGGGAGTTCAGCAGTTCCCGGACGTGCCGGTCGTGGGCGTAGAAGTAGGACAGGTAGTACGAGGGAACGTTGCCCAGCGTGCGCAGCACCTGTGCGGGCAGGTCGACCTCGGCCGCGAGCTCCGACAGGTGCGATTCGAGCAGCTCGGGCAGCCGGTTGACACCGTCCACATAGGCCGCGCGCTCCCACGTCAGGTGGTTGAGGCCGACATGTTCGAGGGTGACCGCCGACGGCTCCACCCCCAGGTGGGCGGCGAAGCGGCGCTGGAAGCCGATCGCCACGTTGCACAGCCCGACCGCGCGGTGGCCGGCGTCGAGCAGCGCCCGCGTGACGATGCCGACCGGGTTGGTGAAGTCGACGATCCACGCGCCCGGTTTGGCCCTGTCCCTGATGCGTGAAGCGACGTCGAGGACCACCGGCACCGTACGCATCGCCTTGGCCAGACCGCCCGCGCCGGTCGTCTCCTGACCGACGCAGCCGCAGTCGAGCGGAAACGTCTCGTCGCCTATCCGGGCCTGCTGGCCACCGACGCGCAACTGGACGACCGCCACGTCGGCGTCGGTCACGCCGGCGTCGAGGTCGGTGGTCCACCAGATCTTGGCGGGATGGCCGTAGTGCTCGAGGATGCGGGCGCAGAACGCGCCCACGACCTCGAGCCGGTCGGCGGCCGGGTCGATCAGCACCAGTTCGGTGACCATCGAGCCGAGCCGGGCGAATCCGTCGACGAGTTCCGGGGTGTAGGTGGACCCACCCCCGACAACAGCGATTTTCAACCTTTGAATCCTGTCAGTGTGATGCCCTGGACGAAGGCACGCTGAGCGAAGAAGAAGATGACGATGAGCGGGGCCATCGCCAGCACCGTTGCTGCCGTGACCAGGTTCCAGTCGACGTGGTGGACACTGTGGAACGAGGCGAGCCCGAGCGAGAGCGTCCACGAGCTCTCATTCTCGCTGGTATAGAGCAACGGGCCGTAGTAGTCGTTCCAGCAGTAGAAGAACTGGAACAGGCCGGCCGCCGCGATCCCCGGGCGGGCCATCGGCAGCACCACCCGCAGCAATGTGCGCCATTCGCCGCAGCCGTCGACCCGGGCCGCGTCCAGGTATTCGCTCGGGATCGTGAGCAGGAACTGGCGCAGCAGGAAGATGCAGAACGCGTCCCCGAACAGGGCCGGGATGATCAGCGGCCACAGCGACCCGGTCAGGCCGGCGTTGGCCCACATCAGATACAGCGGCACGGTGACGACCTGCGGCGGGAGCATCATCACGCAGATCACCAGCAGGAACAGCGCGTTGCTGCCGCGAAACTTCAACTTCGCCAGCGCGTACGCGGCGGGGACGCTCGACAGCAGCACCAGCACCGTCGACGACACCGCGTAGACCACCGTGTTGAGCAGGTAGTGCGGCAGCGGGGTGACCTCGAAGACCCGGACGTAGTTCTCCGGGTGCCACGAGTTCGGCCAGTAGTCGGCGGTCAGCGCCTGGTCGCTGGTCATCAGCGAGAGCAGCACGAGATAGACCACCGGCGTCAGGAACATGACGCCGATCGCGATCGCGATGCTGTGCTTGGCGATCCAGGCGAGCCGCCGCTGCCGCTTGATCCGCCGGTCCGGCGCCGGCGCGCTCAGCACCGGCGGCGTGTCGAGGACGGCTGTCACGATTCCTCCCCGGAGAAGGCCTTGGCCCGGCGCAGCAGGATCAGCGTGACCGCCAAGGCGACCACGAAGAGCCCGATGGCCAGCGCGTTCGCGTAGCCGAGGGCGCTGTACCGGAAACCGACGGTGTAGAGCCAGAGCGGGTACGTGAACGTCGAGCCCTCGGGGAAGCCGAAGTTCGACGAGATCCCGCCGCCGACGGTGGCCTGCCCGCTGGCGATCGAGCCGGCCACCGCCGCCTGGTCGAAGTACTGCAACGTGTAGATCACGCCGGTGACGGCGGCGAACAGCACTACCGGCTGGATCGTCGGCAGCGTGATCGACCGGAAGCGCTGCCACGCATTGGCGCCGTCCAGTGACGCGGCCTCGTAGAGGCTGGCCGGCACGCCCAGCACCGCGGCCAGGAAGATCACCATCAGATCGCCGATCGCCCACAGGCCGAGCAGCACCAGCGACGGCTTGGCCCACGTCGGAGAGTTGAACCAGAGCGGGCCCTCGATGCCGATCGTCGCCAGGAAGTGGTTGACCGGCCCGGTGCCCGGTTTGAGCAGGTAGACGAAGGCGATGGTGGCGGCCACCGGCGGAACCAGAGCGGGCAGGTAGAACAGCGTCCGGAAAAAGCCGGCGCCGCGTCGCAGCTGGGTGAGCAGCATCGACAGCCCGATCGCCCCGATGATCCGTACCGGGACGAAGACCACCACCATCCACAACGTGTTGCGGATCGACTGGAGCAGGAACGGGTCGTCAGCCATCCGCCGGTAGTTGTCCAGCCCCACCCACTCCGGGACCGAGAGCAGGTCGAACTTCGTGAACGAGAAGTAGACCGCCGAACCCAGGGGGTAGAGGAAGAACACGGCGATGCCGATCAGGGCGGGCGCGAGGAACGAGAGCGTGGTCGCGCCCTTCCTGACTCGTATGCCCAGGGGTTTGCTCATCGCGATTTGGTCTTCTGTTTTCCGCCGCGGGATCAGCACAGCCACCTTCGTCAGCCGCCCAGCGTCATGACGCTGTTGACCTGCTTGTCCGCGTCGGCCAGCCCCGCGTCGAGGTCCTTGACCTTGCCCGCCTGGTAGCTGTTCAGGAACTGCCCGAATGTCTCCTGGTAGGCCGGGCCGGAGGCGGACGGCGGCGTCGTCAACGAGTTCGGATTGTTGAAGATGTCGATGAACGTCTTGAAGTCGGCGTCCGCGTTGAGCCCCGGGTCGGCGATCGACGCGGTCGTGGTCGGGATGTTCTTGAGCAGCCCGGAGAGCTTGATGACAGCCTGGTCGTCCGTGGTCAGATACTTGATCAGTTCCCAGGCCGCCTCGGGGTTCTTGGCGTTCTTGCTGATGCCGAGGATGTTGCCGGTGACGTAGCCGCCGCCGTAGTGGGCGGGGTCGCTGACCGGAATGGGCGCCACCCCGTACTTGAGGCCGGGGGCCTGGTCCTTGACGAACGCCAGGCGGTACTCGGCGTCGATGTTGATCGCCACCTGGCCCTTCTGGAACGCGTTGTCGGCGCTGTACTCGTCGCCCAGGCCGGCCCGGAACTTCTGGAGCTTGTCGTAGCCGTACCAGTCGACGAGCTGCTTCTGCCAGGTGATCAGCGTCTTCCAGGCCGGGTCGCTGCCGACCGCCGACTTGCCGTCGTCGGTGAGCCACTTGGCGCCGACGGCCGGGGCGAGGTGCGAGGCCGCATTCTCGTAGAAGTCGTAGAGCGGCAGGAACCCGACGGTCTTGAGCGAGCCGTCGGCGTTCTTGACGGTCAGTTTCTTCGCGTACTCGGTCAGTTCGTCGAGGGTCTTGGGCGGCCCGGTCAGTCCGGCCTTGGCGAACATGTCCTTGTTGTAGAACATGCCGTACGCGTCGGCCAGGAACGGCATCGCGCAGCGCTTGCCGTCGAACTCGGTGTACGACCGGGTGGTCGCGTTGAGCTTGGTCAGGTCCACTTTGTCGCGGTCGATGTACTGCTTGAGGTCGACCCACGCGCCGGACGAGCAGAACTTGCCGACGATGTCGGTCGAGTACGAGAGCCCGACGTCCGGTCCGTTGCCGGCCCCGATGGCCTGGGTGACCTTGGAGTCGTCCTGGCCCGGCTTGACCGTCACCTTGATCTTGGGATGGCTGTTCTCGAAGTCCTTGATCACCTGGTCGATCGCGTCGGCCTCGCGCTCGGTGAAGAAGTGCCACAGCTCGACGGTGCCGGACACCTCCGTACCCGGGTCGGCGATCTTGTTTTCCTTGGGCGCCGGAGTGCAGGCGGTCGCCAGCAAAGCGGTCGTTGCTAGGGCAAAAAGGACATGCGGGAGCCGTTTGTTCACTGTGGGCCTCTCAGGTGGGGGTTAAGAGGAGCGGATCTCAGATGAGGCTTATGAAGAGCGGATCGAGTCGATGAGGGCTTCGTGCACCGCCGTGAGACCGGCGTCGAGCGCGCCGAGCAGCACCGCGTCGTCGTCGATGGCGGTCACGGCGATCGAGCTCTCCAGCGGGGCCGCGCGGCGCACCGCGAAAGTCACCGCGGACAGCAGCGGCGCACCGCCGGCCTGGGCGATCGGGCCGGAAAGCACCACCAGGTAGGGGTCGAGCACGGCGATCACCGCGGCCAGGCCGATCACGATGCGGTCAGCCAGGGCGATCAGGAAGTCGCCGCCGTTGGCCGGGTCGGCCGCCGCGGCCCGGACCACGTCGGCCGGTGTGCGCCCCGGAACGCCGCTGTCGCGGGCGAGTTCGAGGATCGCGGCGCCGCCGAAGAGGTCCTGCAGGTCGAGCTTGCGATGCGAGGAATCGGGGGAGTAGAGCGGCATGTAGCCGATCTCGCCGGCGCCACCACGGGCGCCGCGCATCAGGGTGCCGGCCATGTCGATGGCCAGACCGAGGCCCTCCTCGCCCAGCCAGAGCAGGGCGAAGCCGTCGGCGTCGCGGCCCACGCCCCGCTGCCGCTCGGCGATGGCGGCCAGGTTGACGTCGTTGTCGACGCCCACGTGGGTGCCGAGCGCCGCCGCCAGCTGCGGGACCAGGCCCGTACGCCCGAACCCGGGCACGTCGACGTGCCGGATCGTGGCGGTGTGCGGGTCGTACGAGCCGGCCACGCCGAACTGCACGTGCCGGATGCGCTCGGCCGGGACGCCGGCCTCGTCGCTCAGCCGGGCCACGACCTCGACCAGGGCGGTCAGCGGGTCGGTGGTGAGGAAGTCGATGGACGACTCGATGCGTCCGCGCACCTCGCCGGTGAGGTCGCAGAGCGCGGCGACCACCGAGGGGGCGCCGCTCGCCCCGATGTCGCGCACCGAGACGGCGGCCGCATAGGCCGCGTCGGGGTTCGCGTTGTAGATCTCGGCGTTCGGCCCGGGCCGCCCGCTGTTGTGGCCGACGACGTTGACCAGGCCGGCGTCGGTCAGCCGGCGCAGCACCTCGGAGATCGTCGGCGTCGACAGCGCCGTGAGTTTGCGCAGGTCGGCCCGCGTGAGCATGCCGGGGTCCAGCAGGTGGGCCAGAGCCGCGCTCTCGTTCATGGCACGCAGCAGTTTGGACGAACCGGCCAGACGGGTCACGGCGGCTCCCGGTGCGAAGTAGCGATAGGCAAACTGGCTAACAGTTAGCCCGGACGGTAGGCGGACCACATTCCGGTGTCAAGGGTCCGGCCGCCAGCCTAGAGCAGTCCATCGAGGCCTATTGATAAAGCTTTTTAACAGTTGTAGCGTCTCGACTCATCGCGCGATCCATCCCCCACGATCACCCTCTTCGAGGAGCGCCATGATCCGCGCAAGAAGAGTCCTGTACGCCACCGTCGCCCTGGCCGTCCCCGGCGCCGCCCTGATCTATGGGCTGCTCCCGGCCAGCGCCGCGACGGCCGGTCCGATCAAGGGCCTGGGCGGCAAGTGTGTCGACGTAGCGGCCGCCAGTTCGGCCAACGGCACCGCCATCCAGCTCTACGACTGCAACAACACCGGCGCCCAGCAGTGGACCGTCGGCAACACCGACAACAGCATCCGTGCGCTAGGCAAATGCCTGGACGTCACGGCCGCCGCAACCACCAACGGCGCCAAGATCCAGCTGTACGACTGCAACAACACCGCCGCCCAGAAATGGACCGTTTCGGGCAATGCCCTGGTCAATTCGGGCAGCGGAAAATGCCTGGACGTGACCGGCGGCAGCAGCGCCAACGGCACCCGGCTCCAGATCTGGACGTGCTCCGCCACGGCCAACCAGAGCTGGACCCTGCCCGGCGGCTCCGCCCCGACCACGCCGCCGACCACCCCGTCCGGAGTCAACTTGGACAACCCCGCGAAGAAGGACGTCGCGATGCAACTCGTGTCCGCGGCCGAGAACTCGTCGCTGGACTGGCGGGCCCAGTTCCGCTACATCGAAGACATCAACGACGGGCGCGGCTACACGGCCGGCATCATCGGCTTCTGCTCCGGCACCGGCGACATGCTGGAACTCGTGCAGGCGTACACCAACGCCGCGCCCGGCAACGTGCTGGCCAAATACCTGCCCGCGCTGCGCAACGTCAACGGCACGGACTCACACGCCGGACTCGACCCCAACTTCACCAACGACTGGCGTACGGCAGCGAACGACAGCCGCTTCCAGGCAGCCCAGGAATCGGAACGCGACCGCGTCTACTTCAACCCCTCGGTACGCGACGGCAAGAACGACGGGGTGCGCGCCCTGGGCCAGTTCGCCTACTACGACGCGGCGGTGATGCATGGGTACGAGGGCATGCGAGCCATTCGTACGCAGGCGCTGAAGCGGGCCAAGCCCCCGTCCCAGGGCGGCGACGAAAGGGCGTGGCTCAACGTCTTCCTGGACGAGCGCGTCATCGAGATGAAAAAGGAGGAGGCGCACTCGGATACGTCCCGTGTGGACACCGCGCAGCGCCGCTTCCTCAACGCCGGCAATTTCGATCTGAATACGCCGTTGGACTTCGCCGTTTACGGCGAGAATTTCCGCATCGGCTGAGTCTTTGTTCCGGGGATCTGGGGTCGGGGTTGCCTGTTGGCGGCTCCGGCCCCGCCGGTTTGCTGCTTTAAACCGCGGCTTTCTTGCGGTGGGACGGCCGGGGCCGAGGGTGTTCTATCACTGCTTTAAGAGCGTTTTTACGCAGTGATAGAACACCCTCGGCCCCGGCCTTGCCGGGGGTTCACCTTGCGGTGAGTGAGGGGTTGGCGCTTCTCTGGGTGCCTGGCTGAGCTGGGGAAACCCGTGCGGGTTGGTGGTCTGGCTTCCGCGTTGGGGACGGAACCAGGACTTTTTCTTACTCGGGCCGGGCTGGGTGGTGGGGCGCGCGTTCGCACCGTGCCGGTTGCGCTTGCCTTCGGCATGGCCTGCGGCGGGCATGGGGAGGGAGGGAGGGTAGGGGAAGGAAGTATTTGAGTGCTGGGGAGGCCTGTGGTGCTCAGTGGCTACTTGGCCTCACATCGGTGGTGGAATGGCGGGTTGTTGCCCTTCCGTTTCTTCTCCACAGTGGGCCCTTGGCTTGGGGGCTCTCCGGGCGACGGCAGTCGCAGCTCATCGTGAGGGTGGGGAGGACGCAAGCCGCTCTTTGCTTGCGTCCTCCCCGGCCTTGCGATTCGCTTCTGGCGGCCGTTGGTCGGAGAGCCCCCAAGCCCACCCAGCGTCACCATCGCCAGAGATGCTCTCCAGCGATGGCCGGGGTCTGGGGCAGAGCCCCAGGGTCTTGACTCTGATTAGCTGACCGGGCGCTGCTACGAGATGGGGCAGCCGACATAGCCGCGTCCTCGTTGCTGCCCATCGCATGCCATCAGGTCGGTGAAGGGTCGGCTACCTTGTCCGCCATGGTGGATCTGGTGGTCGCTGTTGGTGCGGTTGTTGTGCTGGTTGTGGTGGCGGTTGTGCTCGTGCGGGCGCGGCGGCTGAGCCGGGCCGGCATTTCGGCGGCGCTGGCGGTGGCTGTCGTCGCCGCGGGCACTTTTGCGGTCACGCTCTATCGCAGCCAGGCCGATGACCCCGCGCAGGAACTGCCGCGAGTCATCGGGTCAACGGCACCGGCCCAGCAGGGACTGGGCACGGCGGTTCTGAAGATTCAGGTTCCGATGGGTACGGGCGACAAGTATCCACAGGGGGCGCTCTGGCTTCAGCCGCCGCGGCCGGGCACCGACGCCTACACCGGCGACATCTCGCTGCTGTGCGCTACGCCGGGCAAGGCTGAGAAGGTGCAGAACTGCACGGGCGGGGATGAGCGGGTCTGGAGCGCCGAGCCGTTGGAGGGGCGCGCGACGATCGGGGTGGCCGGCGGCGATCCGTTCGCCGATCCGGCGGCCTGTGCCGAGAGCAACGGGGTCAAGTATCAGGACGGGTATCTTCAGCTGGCCGCGGGGCGCGCCTACTGCCTGCACAAGACCGGCGACGAAGGTGAACTGTTCGTCTTCCGGATTCCGTCGTTCCCGGCCGAGAAGCCACTCCCGGCCAGGATCGACGTCGAGATGTCGGTGATCGGCGTCTAGCGGTTCCAGGTCCAGGCGTACGCCGTGTCCTCGACGGCGACGGCGGCGTCGCACAGGTCGAGGGGGCGGAAGGTGTCGACCATGACGGCCAGCTCGTCGAAGGCCTCGATGCCCAGGGCCCGTTCGACCGCGCCGGGCTGCGGGCCGTGGGTGAAGCCGGACGGGTGCAGCGAGATCGAACCCTGCTCGATGCCGGAGCCGCGGCGGGCCTCGTAGTTGCCGCCGGTGTAGAAGATCATTTCGTCCGAGTCGACGTTGTGGTGGTTGTACGGCACCGGGATGGCCAGCGGGTGGTAGTCGACCTTGCGGGGCACGAACGAGCAGATCACGAAGTTCGGGCCCTCGAACGTCTGGTGGACCGGTGGCGGCTGGTGCACGCGGCCGGTGATGGGCTCGAAGTCGTGGATCGAGAACGCCCACGGGTAGAGGCAGCCGTCCCAGCCGACCACGTCGAACGGGTGCTGCGCGTAGACGTGCTTCGTCCAGCCCGCACGGTGTTTCACCAGCACTTCGGCGTCGGTCTCGTCGACCAGTAGCGGCGCGGCGGGTGCGCGCAGGTCGCGCTCGCAGAACGGCGCGTGCTCGAGGAACTGGCCGCGCACCGACAGGTAACGCTTCGGCGGTCCGATGTGGCCGGTCGCCTCGATGGTGAGGAGACGAGCCGGTCCGTCCTGCGGGACGATCCGGTGGACGACCGAGGTCGGGATGATCACGTAGTCGCCGGGGCCGGCCTCGAGCGCGCCGAAGCTGGTCTCGACGATCACCCGCCCGTCCTCGACGTAGAGGCATTCGTCGCCGACGGCGTCGCGGTAGAGCGGGGACGGCCGGTCGGCGACCGCGTAGCCGATCCGCACGTCGTCGTTGGCCAGCAGCGGGCGGCGGCCGAGCACCGCGTCGGCCGGTCCGGCATCCAGCTTGTGGGTGCGCAGGTGGCGCGGCTTGAGCGGGTGGTTGGCCGACCGGGCGAGCGGCGGGGTCTCGTACACCTCGGCCGAAGCGATGGCTGTGGGCGGGTGCCGGTGATAGAGCAGCGACGAGTCGGACGAGAAGCCTTCCTGTCCCATCAACTCCTCGGAATAGAGGCCGCCGTCAGGTCGCCGGAACTGCGTGTGCCGCTTGTGGGGCACCTCGCCGACGCTGCGGTAGTAGGGCATCGTTGCCACCCACCTTAATTACGACATTCAGGACGTGGTTGTCCGCTTCTCGAAGACTCCATTAGGTTCGGATTCGTGTCAACGCTGGTTCCTCCGCTCTTCGCCGGGCTGGTGGACGACGCGTCCCTGCTGCCGCCGAGCCCCACTGGCGTCGCCGAGGCCGTCGCCAAGCACGACGAGCACCGTGCAGGCTGGTTCGCCGGCCTGCTCGGTCCCTTGCTCGTGCCCGCCTCGCTGATCGGCGCCGACCTGATCGCCCACGACGTGCCGTTCGCCCTGGTCGGTGATGTCAGCCTGGGCGCGCTGCCCATCGCGGTCGACAAGCTGCGGGCGGCCGGCGGGCGCGTCCTGCACATCGAGGCCGCCGTGGCGCGCCGCGGTGAGGACCCGCAACCCGGTCTCGCCGGTCTGCGCACGGTGTCCGAGGGCGATCGGGAGCTTCTGGTGTACGCCGAGATCCCGCTGAGCTGGGGCCTGCTGGGCGCCCTGGACACGGTGATGGAGGCCCGCGCCGCCGGTTTGCCGATGGCGCCCAAGTTCCGCGTCGGCGGGCTCGCCGCCGAACTGTTCCCGACCCCGGTCGAACTGGCCGCTGTGCTCTGCGCGTGCCGCGACCGGCAGCTGCCGTTCCGGCTGGCCGCGGGCCTGCGCCACGCGATCCGGCACACCGACCCCGAGACCGGCTTCACCCACCACGGCTTCCTCAACGTGCTCACCGCGGCGATCAGCGCGCACGACGGCGGCGAGGTGGCCGAGGTGGCCGAGGTGCTCGCCGCCACCCACCCGGTGCCGCTGGTCGAGGCCTGCCGCGCCCGGCGTGGTGAGCCGCGGCCGTTGTTCGCCGGGTTCGGGGCGGTCGGCGTCGTCGAGCCGCTCACCGAGCTGGTGCGGCTCGGGCTGATCAACGGGGGCTACGAGTGAGCGGGTTCGGGCTCGACAATCTGCCGTACGGCGTGTTCAGCCGGCCCGGGGGTGAGCGGCGTCTCGGCGTACGGCTGGGGACCGACGTCGTTGATCTTTCGAGCCTGGGCGGGCACCTGGCCGCGGGCTCGCTCAACCCGCTGATGGCGGCCGGGCGCGCGGAATGGCGGGCCGCGCGGGAGGCCGTGATCGCGCACGTGACGGCCGGTCCGCCGCTGATCCCGCTGAGCGCGGTGACCCTGCACCTGCCGTTCGAGGTGGCCGACTACACCGACTTCTATTCGTCCGAGCAGCACGCGCTGACCGTCTCCAAGATTCTGCGGCCGAACGCTCCCGGCCTGCCGCCGCAGTGGAAGCACCTGCCGATCGGCTATCACGGCCGGTCGGCCACCGTGGTCGTCTCCGGCACCCCCATCCGGCGGCCGTCGGGCCAGATCGCCGAGGGGGTCTTCGGTCCGTCCCGGCGGCTCGACGTCGAGGCCGAGGTCGGCTTCGTGGTCGGCGTGCCCGGCCGGCGCCTCGCCACCACCGACTTCGCCGAGCACGTCTTCGGCCTCACGCTGGTCAACGACTGGTCGGCCCGCGACCTGCAGGCCTGGGAGTACCGCCCGCTCGGCCCGTTCCTGGCCAAGTCGTTCGCGACGTCGATCTCCCCGTGGGTCGTGCCGCTCGACGCGCTGGCCACCGTCCCGGCGGTTCCGCAGGATCCCGAGCCGCTCGACTACCTGCGTCCGTCCGGCCCCGGCTTCGACCTGCGCCTGAGCGTCGAATGGAACGACACCCCGGTCAGCCGCCCGCCGTTCGCCTCGATGTACTGGACGGCGGCCCAGCAGCTGGCCCACCTGACCAGCAACGGCGCCGCCGTGCGGACGGGCGACCTGTACGCGTCGGGCACCGTCAGCGGCCCGGAACGCGACCAGGCCGGCTCGTTCCTCGAACTCACCTGGAACGGCACCGAGCAGGTCAAACTGGCCGACGGCACGCGTCGTGGCTTCCTCGAAGACGGCGACCATGTGCGGATCGCGGGCACTGCGCGCTCGGCGGCCGGCACAGAGATATCTCTCGGCTCGGTTTCCGGGACGGTCGTCGCCTGAGTTCTGTCGTACGGTGTACGCGGGGGTGACGCTATGTCGACGGTCGTGGTGACCCGCCTGATCGACGCGCCGGTCGCGGCGGTCTGGCAGGTGTTCACCGATCTGGGCCGGCGCCGCGAGTGGCTCACCGCGGTCACCAGGGTCGAGGTGCGCAGCCACGGGCCGTTCGGCGCGGGCACGGTGTGGCGCGAGACCCGCAGCATGGCCGACGGCGGCGAGGTCACCGAGGAGTTCCGGGTCCGCGAGTGTGAGGTGCCCGAGCGGTTCGTGGTGACGTCGCCGGGCATCGGGGCCGACTATCGCATGACGTATTCGTTCGTGCCGATCATGTCGGGCCGTCATCGCGGCGGCACGATGGTGACCGTGAAGCAGGACGGCTCGGCCACCGCCCCCGCCGGCCGCATCCTGGCGTTGATCTTCGGGGGTCTGGCCGCCGAGACGGCCGAGGGCGCCCTGCGGCGCGACCTCGACGATCTGGCCGCGGTCGCCTGACATAGGCTGCCCGGGTGTCCCGGGTGCTGCTGCGATCGTTGGTGGCGGTCGTGCTGGTGGCCGCGGCCGCTCTGGTCGGCTGGCGGGTGCTGGGCCCGGCCGAGGTGCTGTCGCCCGCGTCGGCGGCCTATCCCGATCCGGTCAGCAGCGGTCCGGGAGTCACCGGGCGTACGAACATGGCGCCGCTCATCGTCGACGGGCGATTGCGGGTGTACGCCGGCAAGCGGCAGGTGCGGGCCGACTCCCCGGTCGACGCGAAGAGTGTGAACACCGCGCGCTGGTCGCTGCGGCGCTGGCCGGCCCGGGTCGTGGGCGTGGTGGCGTCGGGGCCGACGGTGATCACCCGGTGGTCGGACGGCGAGCTGATCGCGATCGACGGGCGTACCGGGCGGGAGGCGTGGCGGGTCGGCACGGATCTGCCGGCGCCGGCCGCCGAGGGGCACCGAACCGGAGCCTCGATCGTCTGGGCGCCGGTGGGGCTGTACGTCGGCGACGGGGCGGTGCTGGTCGCCGGGGGTGGTCGGCTGGTCGCGTACGAGGTGGCGAGCGGAGCGCAGCGCTGGGCGGCCGACGTGCCCTGCGCGGACGGTTTCACCACGCTGGGCGGGCAGTTCTTCTGCTCCAGCGGCGGGTACTCGTTGTCCAGCGGGGCGGCACTCACGCCGTACCCAGTTGGGCCTTTTGTCCCTGTTGCTTGCGAGGTTGGGCGTTCCGGTTGCGCCGGGCTGCGCGACAAGGGCGGGCAAGGCTATCTGGCCGATGGCCCAGCACTTCGCCGAGTTCCCAGTTTGGACAAAACGGACGCAACCGTGATCGACGGTCGCGTTGTCAGCGTTCCTCCCGGCGTACAGGCGCTGGGTGTTTCTCGCGGGCGGCTGGTGACGCTCACCGCCGATCGGCACCTGCGTATCGACGGTGGGCCGGACTTCCCGCTGGCTGTCGGCACCGAAGCGCTCACCTGGAAGCCCGGGTTGTCGCAGGTCACCGACGACTATGTGGCGATCGAGCGGCTGGACGAGGACAGCGCCGACGGCTACTTCACCGTCGACACCGTGATCATCGCGTCGATCAGGTGAACCGCGGCGCGACGTCGCCGATTGCCTGATCGAGGATCCCCAGCCCGAGGTCGAGCTCGTCGGCCGACGACGTCAGCGCCGGAGCGATCCGGAAGACGCCGCCCATGCCGGGCAGCTGCACCACGTTCATGTGCAGGCCGAGCTCGAGGCAGCGCCGGGTGACCGCCGCGCCCAGCTCGTCGGCCGGCTGTTTGGTCTGCTGGTCGAGCACAAGTTCGAGGCCCACCAGGAGGCCGCGGCCGCGCACGTCGCCGATCACCGCGTGGCGGGTCCGCAGCTCGCGCAGGCCGTCGGCCAGGTGCGTGCCCAGCTCGGCGGCCCGGTGGTCGAGCTTGTCGGCCTCCAGGACGTCCAGCACCGTGTTGCCGACGGCGGCCACCAACGGATCGGAGACGTGCGTGGTGAAGAACAGGAAGCCCCGCTCGTGTGCGGTCTGCTCGATCTCGGCGGTGGTCACCACGGCGGCCAGCGGCAGCCCGGCGCCGAGGGTCTTGCTCAGCGTCAGGATGTCCGGCGTCACGGCGTCGCGCTGGAACGCGTACCAGTCGCCCGTTCTGCACAGACCTGTCTGTGCTTCGTCGAGGATGAGCAGGCCGCCGCGCTCGTGGCACTTGTCGCGCAGTGCCGCCAGATAGCCCGGCGGCAGATCGAGGACGCCGCCCGAGCTGAGGATCGGCTCGACGATGCAGGCGGCCAGGCTGCCCACCGACTGCGCGTCGAACAGCTCGAACGAGAAGTCCAGCTGCCGCCGCCAGTCCAGTTCACCGTTCGGGTCGGTGAAGTCGGGGCGATACGCGTTCGGCGTGGGGATCGCGAAATTGCCGGGCGCCGCCGGCCCGTACCCCTTGCGCCCGGAACTGTAGGTGGCGCCGGCGGCCGCCTGGGTCATGCCGTGCCACGAGCGGCCGAACGAGATGATCTCGTGCCGTCCCGTGACCAGCTTGGCCATCCGGATGGCGGCCTCGTTCGACTCGGCCCCGGTGGTCAGCAGCAGCACCTTCTCGAGGGGATCGGGCAGCGACTCGGCGAGGCGCCGGGCCAGGTCGACCACCGGGCGGCTGAGCATGCCGCTGAACAGGTGGTCGAGCGAGGCGATCTGGCGTTGCACGGTGGCTACCACGGCCGGGTGCGAGTGCCCGAGGATCGCGCTCATCTGCCCCGAGGTGAAGTCGAGCAGTCGCCGGCCGTCCGCCGTGAAGACGAAGCTGCCCTCGGCGCGCTCGATGATCTCGGGGGTGAACCGCCCAGCGCCGGAGTAGCGGACGAGGTGGCGCTCGGCGTCCGACCAGAACGTGTCTGTCATGTCTCGACGCTAAGAGGTGATCTAGCATCGGGTCCATCTCACATTTCCGCGCCTGCTGTTAAGGAGAGCCGCACAGTGACGCTCAATCCGTGGCGCCTTCGGCTGCTGGTCGACCTCTCCATGTACGGCACGGTCCGCGCGGTCGCCCAGCGCGGCAATCACAGTCCGTCCGCGGTGTCCCAGCAGCTGGCCACCCTGGAACGGGAGACCGGCACGGCCCTGCTGGAACGCACCGGCCGCCGCGTGCGGCTCACCGCAGCCGGGGTGCTGCTGGCCGGCCGGGCCCGCGAGATCCTGGCCGCCATGGACGCGGCCGAGGCGTCGCTGCGCGGCCTGCGGGACGAGCCGGCCGGCACGGTGACGCTCGGGGCTTTTCAGAGCGCGATCCCGGCGCTGGCCGAGCCGGCCGTCGCCCGGCTGGCCGCACGGCATCCCGACGTCACCGTGGTGCTGCTCGAGATGGAACCGCACGTGAGCATGCCGGCCCTGCGCCGCGGCGACGTGGACGTCATCGTGACGACCACCGACTTCGTGGGCGCCGAACTCGACCCGGCGATCGATCTGGTGCCCCTGGCCGAGGACGAGGTCGTTCTGGTGCTGCCGGCCGGGCACCCGCTGGCCGCGCTGGAGGCGGTCGGCCTGGAAGCGTGCGCCGACCAGCGCTGGACCTTCGACGTGGCCGGCTCGTACATGTCGGAACTGGCCACCCGCCTGTGCCGCGAGGCGGGCTTCGAGCCGACGGTGATCTGTCGCTTCAACAACTACATGCTGACGCTGCGGCACGTGGAAGCCGGCCGCTCGATCGCCTTGCTGCCCGCCCTGGCCGTGGATCCGCGCTACCGGGTGGTCACGAGGCCGTTGACGCCCGCGGTCTCCCGGCGCATCACGGCCGCGGCTCGCCGCGGAGTGGACAGCCGGCCCGAAGTCACCGCGGTGCTGACCGCCCTGCGCAGTAGATAAGTTTGCTATGGTCCTCGAAACCGCTTGCAGATCGCAATCGCTCTGGAGGTTCGCGGTGCTCGACACCACCTGCCACATGTCGATCTCGTTGGACGGCTTCGTCGCCGGGCCGGACCAGAGCCGCGAGAACCCCCTGGGTGTGCGGGGACGCGAAGTGCACGGCTGGCACATCGGCGACCCACGGGCCACCGAGGCCGACAAGCTCGCGGCGTCCTGGCTCATGCGCCCCCGCGGCGCGTACGTGATGGGCCGCAACATGTACGGCCCGATCCGTGGCGACTGGGACGAGGAATGGTCGGGCTGGTGGGGCGCCGAACCGCCGTACCACGCGCCGGTGTTCGTGCTGACCCACCACGCCCACAAACCGATCGAGATGGAGGGCGGGACGACCTTCCACTTCGTCACCGAGGGCTTCGACGCTGCGTATGCGGCGGCGCTCAAGGCTGCTGACGGCAAGGGCGTGGACATCGCCGGGGGCGCCTCGACCGTCCGGCAGGCCCTGATCGCCGACGTGATCGACGAGCTCACCCTCGACATCGCCCCGGTCCTGCTCGGCTCGGGCGAGCGCATCTTCGACGGGGTCGAGTCGTTCGGCTTCGAGCCGGTCGAGGTGCTGCATTCACCCCTGACCACCCACATCCGCTACCGCCGAGCGGGCTGACCCCCACTCAGGCGGACGTGAGCAGCCGGTGGCGACCGGTGGTCCAGCCGAGGAGCCGCAACTCGTCGGTGATCCGGCCGCCCATGGCGACGCGCCGGAGCCCAGTCAGAGCCGGCTCGATCCTTGTCCGCACGCCGGCCGGCGCCTTGGCCAGTTCGGCCTGGAACTCCTCGAGCAGCGGCCCGGGGTCGCCGGCGTCGGGGAGCGACAAGAAGAAGATCAAGTGCCGCCACGCGTACGCGACGTCCTTGATCACCGGTAGCGGGCGGGGATTGCGCTCGATCCGGGCGGCCAGCCTGAGCACGGTGGCGAAACTACGCCGTGCCGGCCCGGCCCAGCCGCCTGCCGAGTCGATGCCGACCGCGTGGACGAGGGTGGCCAGGTTGTGGGTGGTCAGGATCTGCGCCTGCTCGATCACCATGCCGTTGGCCGCCACGGAGAATTCCCGGCGGGGCACGGCGGCCCGGGCCCGGCACAACGCGTCGAACGCGGCGCCGTTGTTGTCCGGCGCCGGTAGGACCCGGTAGTCGATGCCGTAGTAGCGGGCGTACAGGCCGCCGGTCAGGAGATCCCCGGCCAGGTGGGCCGCACGCAGGAACTTGAGCGAGAACCGTCCCATGAAGATGTCGGCCGCGAGCTCCTCCACCCACGGCAGCTGCAGACCGGCCTCCTGGGACAGGCCCGCGAGTTCCCGCATGAGCGGGTTGGGCAGCAGCGTCGCCGGGAACCCGTCCACCGCGAGCTCCCCGAGCCGGCGCAACGTCTCGTGCGCGTCGCGGCGAGTCTCGTCACCCTCCTCCCGGTACGGGCGCAGGGCCTGCACCCAGGGCAGCTCGGTCAGCCGCACCTGGTGCTGCAGGTTCACCAGCAGCAGGGAGCGCCGCTGGCGGAAGGCTCGGTACGTCGCGGCCATCAACGTCTGCAAGGCCGGATCCGGATACGCCGCCGCGCTCGTCTGTGCCGCGAGCTGAGGCACGAGCTCGGCCAGCACCTCGGCCGAGGGCAGCACCCCGGCCGCGATCAGATCGTCCACCCGACCGGCCGTCGCGCGCCGGACGACCCGCTGGATCGACATGGGGATCGGCCGGCCCGCCACCACCCCGTGCTCGCGGGCCTCGACCTCGTCGGGCGGCTCGCACACGGCGACCACGTTGCGAATGCCCATCGCGGGGTCGAGGGCCGCCACCCGGGACACCACCACCCGGGCCAGTTGGTGATGGCCGGGGAGGGCGGCCACCCGGGCCTGGACGAGGCGGAGCGCGGTGTGCTCCGGCGACCCGGGCCGGCCCCGGCGCGACACCATGGCGGTCACGACGGATCGCAGCAGACCAAGCTGCCTGGGTGTGAGCTCGTTACCACGGACGACGTCGTGAGCCGCGGCACGCAGGACCGGCAGGTTCTCCTTCGGCTTCCGGTGCTTGCTGCAGCGGGTGTGCGCGACCGCGAGAGCGTCGTAGCGAGCGAGCAGTTCCTCGGCGCGACCGTGCCAACCGGCCGGGAAGACCGTCGCCACCGGGTCGCCGGTCGTCAGCCACAGGGTCAGCAGCTCGTCGGCGAACGGATTCCACACCGTCATGGCCTCGCGCATCGCCTCGACCTGAGAGTTCTCGCGCCGAGCGGCCAAGGCCGCCCGCACCTCGCCGGCGTCGGCCCGCCACACCACGGACGGGTCCTGCTCGCCCGCGTCCGCCGGTACCGGGCTGAAACTCAACTGCCCGCCGTACGGACCGATCTCCTCCAGCAGGCTGAGCGCGCGCGTCCGGTCACCAGAGCGCAGCAGCCAGGCCACCGCGAGCAGGGCCGCCTGCTCCGCGAACTCGAGCCGGTAGTGGCCGGTATCCAGCCGAGAGCACAACTCGGCCTGCCCGACGTTGGTCAGGTAGTACGCGAACACCGCTGCTCGATCGTCGGCGACCGCCGCCTCGTGCGGGCGCAACGGCCCGCCCGCAGCCGCCGTGCCGGTCGCGAAGCCACCTCGGACGACCTCCGGCGTGACCCAGGCCGGAAGCCCCGCCACTGGCGTACGCGAGCCGATCCGCAACGCGCCGGCGGCCATCCCGGTCAGCACCCGCATCCAGCGGGCGACCCGCGTCTCCGCGCGCGACCGGGTCGCCGCGTCCTCGTGGGTCAGCGCGGTGACGAACGCGGCCGCCAGCTGCTCCTGCGGGTACGACTCGCCCGCCTGCTCACTCTGCATGCCGGCGTGGCAGGTTCCGCCCCTGCGCCCTCCGGGTCCGTAGCCCGATGCTCTGGCTGACTGAGCTACACGCCGCCCGCAGACCTTAAGACAGAGCATTACTCGCTGTCATCGAGTTTGCCCCACCGCCGACTGTCCGCACGGCAATGGGGCGTCAGCAGAACGGGCCGCTCGGCCCGGATCAGGGGCGGGCGCCGATGCGGAGCAGGGGGTTGGGGCGGGTCACGTCGGCGAAGAAGTCGTTGCCCTTGTCGTCGACGATGATGAAGGCCGGGAAGTCCTCCACCTCGATCTTCCAGACCGCTTCCATGCCGAGTTCCGGGTATTCGAGCACCTCGACGTGGCGGATGCAGTCCTGGGCCAGGCGGGCCGCGGGGCCGCCGATCGAGCCCAGGTAGAAGCCGCCGTACGAGTTGCAGGCCTGGGTGACCTGGGCCGAGCGGTTGCCCTTGGCCAGCATGACCAGGGAGCCGCCGGCGGCCTGGAAGCGTTCGACGTACGAGTCCATGCGGCCGGCCGTGGTCGGGCCGAACGAGCCCGACGCGTACCCCTCGGGGGTCTTGGCCGGTCCGGCGTAGTAGACCGCGTGGTCCCTCATGTACTGCGGCATCGGCTCGCCCGCATCGAGGCGCTCGGCGATCTTGGCGTGGGCGATGTCGCGCGCCACGACCAGGGGACCGGTCAGCGAGAGGCGGGTCTTCACCGGGTATTTCGCCAGCTCGGACCGGATCTCGGCCATCGGGCGGTTGAGGTCGACCTTGACCACCGGCTCGTTGTCCAGGTCGACCTCGGGCAGGAAGCGCGCCGGGTCGGTCTCGAGGCGTTCCAGCCAGACCCCGGACGGGGTGATCTTGGCCTGGGCCTGGCGGTCGGCCGAGCACGAGACGGCGATGGCGACCGGGCAGGACGCGCCGTGCCGGGGCAGGCGGATGACTCGTACGTCATGGCAGAAGTAGCGGCCGCCGAACTGGGCGCCGATGCCGAAGTCGCGGGTCAGTTCGAGGACGGCCGCTTCCAGTTCGACGTCGCGGAAGCCGTGGGCCGACATCGTGCCGTGCCGGGGCAGGTTGTCGAGGTACTTCGCGCTGGCCAGCTTGGCGGTCTTCAGAGCGTATTCAGCGCTGGTGCCGCCGATGACCACGGCCAGGTGGTAGGGCGGGCAGGCCGAGGTGCCGATCAGCCGCAGCTTCTCGTCCAGGAACTCCATCATCCGCGCCGGGTTGAGCAGCGCCTTCGTCTCCTGATAGAGGTACGACTTGTTGGCCGAGCCGCCGCCCTTGGCCATGAACAGGAACTTGTACGCGTCGGGGGCGCCGCCCGGGTCCTCCGCATACAGCTCGATCTGGGCCGGCAGGTTCGAGCCGGTGTTCCGCTCGTCCCACATGGTGAGCGGCGCGAGCTGCGAATACCGCAGGTTGAGCCGGGTGTAGGCCTGGTAGACGCCCTCGGCGATGGCTCGCTCGTCGGTTCCGTCGGTCAGGACGTGCCGCCCGCGCTTGCCCATCACGATCGCGGTGCCCGTGTCCTGACACATGGGCAGCACCCCGCCGGCCGCGATGTTCGCGTTGCGCAGCAGGTCGATCGCGACGAACCGGTCGTTCGGCGACGCCTTGGGGTCGTCGATGATGGCGCGCAGCTGGGCCAGGTGAGCCGGGCGCAGATAGTGCGCGATGTCGTGCATCGCCTCGGCCGTGAGCTGCGTCATGGCGGCCGGCTCGACGGTGAGGAACCGGCGCCCGCCCGGCCCGTGCACGACGTCGACACCCTCGTCCGTGACCAGTCGGTATTCGGTCAGGTCGTCGCCGATGGGCAACAGCGGCGAGTACGAGAATGCGGCCCCTTTGCTCATGAGCGGAAAGCCTAGACAAGCCACCGGGGCATCGGCGAACCACTCCGCCCCTGCGCGCATACCAGTTCGGTCAAGTAAACGGAATATAGGCCATCTCGCGCCCGGCGACGGCGATCAGGCCGCCCGGTCCGACGGCGAAGACCTCCGCGCCCGTACGAAGATCAGCCAGCACCCGCCCGGTGCCGGGCGCCACGGCCACGACGCGCTCCGGCTTCCGGCTCGTGATCACCGCCGCGTACGGCGTGATCGCCGCTGCCCCGCCCTCGCCGACCGGCCGTGACCAGGTCGTCCGGCCCCGGCTGAAGCCGTAGCCGCGCAGCGTCCGGCCGTCGGCGCTGCGGATCACGGCGTGGTTGTCGTTGACCGCGAGCACAGTCTCGCCCTTGGCTCCGCGCCACAGCAGCCGCCCGTCGTGCGCCGCCAGCAGCTCCTGCCGGCCGGTCGGGTCGACGCCCAGGATCACGTCCTCGCCGCCCGCCGGGTCGTGTTCCTGCTTGCAATTCGAGCCGTTGTCGGCGGTACGCAGATTGAGCCCTTCGCGCCGCCAGACCGCCGCCGATGACGGCGGGTCGGTCGCCACCACGCCGTAGTAGCAGGTGCCGTCCTGTGCCGTGCCGGTCACCGTGAGCACCCGTCCGCCGGCGATGGCAACGCGCTGATCGGCGCCCGGCTCGGCGACCTGCACGACCTTGCCGGTGGCGGTGTCGATCACGCGGATCTTGCCGTCGTCGGGCAGCCCGATCAGGCTGGGCATCAGGCGGGGCCGGGCCACATCGTCGTCGACCCGGTCGGCCGTGAGCTGCTTGGTGTCGGGCAGGTCGGGGTTGGCCGCATTGAGCACGAACCCGATGCCGCCGGTGTCGACGGTCCAGAGAGGCTTGGCGCCGCGCGGGGCCCACGAGGTCAATCGGCAGTCACCACCCCCGGCGCAGTGCAGGTCGAGCAGCGCGTCGCGGTAGGTCCAGACCGCGGTGGCCTCGGTGTCGGCCCGCAGCACGGCGCCGCTGCGCGGGTCGAGCACCTGGTAGCCCTTGGTCAGCAGCCGGCCGGTGGCGACCACCGCGTCGTTGCCGCTGCCCGAGATCGAGGCCCAGTCGGCGTCGCTGTCCCAGAGCTTGATCCCGGCGGTGATCCCGTACGCCTCGATCGACGTCCGGTATTCAACGACGACCGCGTCGCCGACCACCGCGACGCTCTGCGGGCTGCCGCCGATGCGCTGCTGCCACCGGGCCGCCCCGCCGGCGATCGGCTCGCTCGTGTTGACCCAGGCCCAGACCTGTGGCCAGGGATTCCACACGCCGGTGGTGGCCAGCACGATCACGATCACGATCGCGACCAGCGCGTACCCCTTCCAGGGGCTGCCACCCGACGCCATGCGCGACACGCTAGCCAGGTCAATCACCCGGACGAAGGATCTTGATTTGCCCGTGTCGATGGTATTTGCCGGATATAGCGGCCATGGCCGGTCGGGGATTGTGCAAGTTGCACCGGGCGAACCATCCGGCCCGGGCCCGACCGGGCAGGCTGCGCAGTTGCGCGAGCACATGTTGAATCGGGCCATGACCTGCGACAACCTCGGTCAATGACGCAGACGATGGCACAGGGGACCCGCACCGACGACGTCTTTCCGGTCAAGGGCGTCGACCACCTGAAGTTCCTCGTGGGCAACGCCAAGCAGGCGGCCCACTACTACTCCACCGCCTTCGGCATGACCTGCGTGGCGTACCGCGGGCCCGAACAGGGCTACCGCGACCACGCCGAATACGTTCTGGTCAGCGGGGGCGCCCGCTTCGTGCTGACCGGCGCGGTGCACGCGGGTGCGCCCGGGGCCGACCACGTGACCCGGCACGGCGACGGGATCCAGGACATCGCGCTCGAGGTGCCCGACGTCGACAAGGCGTACGCCCACGCGATCGCGGCCGGCGCCCGCGGCGTGACCGAACCGCACGATCTGAAGGACGAGCACGGCACCGTGCGGATCGCGGCCATCGCGACGTACGGGGACACCGTGCACTCCCTGGTCGACCGGTCCGGCTACGACGGGCCGTTCCTGCCCGGCTTCGTCACCCGCGCGCCGATCGTCGACCGGCAGCCCGCGATCAACGCCGGCCTCCAGCCCAAGCGCTTCTTCCAGGCCGTCGACCACGTGGTCGGCAACGTCGAACTGGGCCGCATGGACGAGTGGGTCGAGTTCTACGGCCGGGTCATGGGCTTCACCAACATGGCCGAGTTCATCGGCGACGACATCGCCACCGACTACTCGGCGCTGATGTCCAAGGTCGTGGCGGACGGCACCCGCAAGGTCAAGTTCCCGCTCAACGAGCCGGCCGTCTCGCAGCGCAAGTCGCAGATCGACGAGTACCTCGACTTCTACGACGGCCCGGGCGCCCAGCACATCGCCGTGGCCACCAACGACATCATCGCCAGCGTGGACGCCATGCGCGCGGCCGGCGTCCAGTTCCTCGACACTCCCGACTCGTACTACGACGACCCCGAGCTGCGCGCCCGGATCGGCCAGGTGCGGGTGCCGATCGAGGAGCTCAAGGCCCGCAAGATCCTGGTCGACCGGGACGAGGACGGCTACCTGCTGCAGATCTTCACCTCGCCCGTGCAGGACCGGCCGACGGTGTTCTTCGAGCTGATCGAGCGGCACGGGTCGCTCGGTTTCGGCAAGGGCAACTTCAAGGCCCTGTTCGAGGCGATCGAGCGGGAGCAGGAGCTCCGCGGCAATCTGTGACACTGTTCGCGTGAACCAGCCACCTGGGTACGGGCCGCCGCCGGGCTATCCGGCGGGGCCCGGCTATCTGCCGCCCCCGCCGCCGCTCCTGAGTCCGGCCGGCGTTCCCCTCGCCGACTTCGCTCAGCGCCTGCTGGCGTACATGATCGACGTCGGGCTGCTCCTGGTGGTGAGCATCGTGCTGTTCCTCCCCGCCTTCCTGGTCTTCATCAACCAGCTCGACGCCACCGATCCCGCGTCGTACGGCCCCGAGGCCGGGTTCGGCGAGGTGTTCAACGACTTCTTCCTGCCGGTGCTGCTGTTCGAGCTGGGCTTCCTGGTGGTCTCGCTGCTGCTCTACTACCTGTACGTGGTGGAGTACATGCACCGGAGCGGGCAGACCCTGGGCAAGAAGGCCATGAAGATCCGCGTGGTGCCGCTCGACCCGAACCGCACGCTCACCCGGGGCATCGCCGCCAAGCGTTATTTCATCGAGTACATCGCCGGGATGTTCGTGCCGGCCTTCAGCTGGATCGACGGATTGTGGCAACTGTGGGACAAGCCGTACCAGCAGACCCTGCACGACAAGTTCGCCCAGACGGTGGTCGTTAAGGTTTCTCCATGAGCTCGCTGCCCGCCGGTTGGTACAAAGACCCCGCCGAGCCCGATACCCAGCGTTACTGGGACGGGGAAGGATGGCTGGGCAAGGCCATCCCAGCCGACGCGGTCCCGCCCGAAGGGCCGCCCCCGGTCGAGGAGGAGCCGCCGCCGGCCGCCCCGGCATCGGAAACTCCGACGTCGGGGATTCAGGCCACCCCGCCCGCGTCGACAACCCCCCAGTCCCCGCCGCCCGGTTGGGGCCCGCAGCCGCCGCCTCCGCCGGGCTGGCAGCCTCCCCCCGGCTGGCAGCCGCCACCGGCGTGGCAGCCCCCGCCCGGCGCGCAGCCTCCCCCGGGTTGGCAGGCGCCGCCCGGCGCGCAGCCTCCCCCGGGTTGGCAGGCGCCGCCCGGCTCGCAACTGCCGCCAGGTTCACAGCCGCCGCCCGGTTGGCAGCCGCCTCCGGGGTGGCAGCCGCCGCCCGGCTGGCAGCAGATGCCGCCCGGCATGCGCGCGGGCATGTACCCGCCGATCCAGGCCCGCCCGCACGGGTTCGCGCTGGCCGGGCTGGGTCCGCGGCTGCTCGCCCGGCTCATCGACATCCTCGCGGTGCTGCTGCTCAACATCGTGATCAACGGCTGGTTCGCGTACCAGTGGGCCCGCGAGTTCGTGCCGATGTACCGGGCCACCATCGACGAGATGGCCAACGGCGGCAGCGCGTGGGACGTGCAGGCCTCGGGCCGCATGGACGGTCTGCTCTGGGCCATGCTGATCATCGCCACCCTGCTCTGGCTGGCCTATGAGGCCCCGGCGATCGGCAGCAGCGGCCAGACGCTGGGTAAACGCCTCATGCGCATCAAGGTCGTCGCCGTCGAGGACACCAAGCCACTCGGCTTCGGCCGCGCGTTCGGCCGCTGGGCCCGCCTGGGCCTGTGGACCCCGGCCTGGGGCTGCGCCGGGATCGGCTTCGTGCTGCAGCTCATCGATTGCGTGTCGCCGGTCTTCGACCAGCAGTTGCGCCAGGCTTTCCACGACAAGACGGCGCGCACGGTCGTGGTCGCGCTGCCGCCCGACGACCGCCGGCCCGTCGACGCCACCACCAGCGGCGGCGGAAACGGCACCTCCCATCAGGGATGACTTACACACCGCCCGCCAACCGGACCGAAGGCTGATGCCATGACCCGCCTCACCCGCGCCGACCTCGACGGCCTGCCCGCCTATGTGCCCGGCCGCAGCCTGGCCGACCTGACCCGCGAGCTCGGCATCGCCGAGGCGATCAAGCTGGCCAGCAACGAGGTGCCGTACGGCCCGCTGCCCGGCGTGGTCGAGGCGGTCACCGACGCCATGCTGCACTCGCACCGCTACCCCGACATGGGCGCGACGGCCCTGCGGGACGCGCTGGCCGAGCGGCTCGGGGTCGCCACCGAGCGCATCGTGACCGGCTGCGGGTCGGTGGCGCTGGCCGAGATCCTGGTCAAGGCGACCTGCCTGCCGGGCGACGAGATCGTCTACTCGTGGCGCTCGTTCGAGGCCTACCCGATCATCTCGGCCGGGGTGGGCGCGACCAGCGTGCGGGTGCCGAACACGGACGGCCACGGGCACGACCTCGACGCGATGGCCGGCGCGATCACCGACCGGACCCGGCTGGTGATCGTCTGCAACCCCAACAACCCCACCGGCACGAGCGTCCGCAAGGCCGAGCTCGACCGGTTCCTCGCCTCGGTGCCCTCCGACGTGCTTGTCGTGCTCGACGAGGCGTACCGCGAACTGGTGACCGACCCCGAGGTGCCGGACGGGCTGGAGACGTACGGCGACCGGCCCAACGTTCTCGTGCTGCGCACCATGAGCAAGGCGTGGGGCCTGGCCGGCCTGCGGATGGGTTACCTGGTGGCCCAGCCCGAGGTGGCGGCGGCCATCCGCAAGGTGCTCACCCCGTTCTCGACCAGCCTGGTCGCGCAGGCCGCGGCGATCGCCGCGCTGGCCCAGGAGCAGGAGGTCCGCCGCCGTTGCGCCCTGGTCGTGGCCGAGCGTGACCGGGTGACCGAGGCGCTGCGGTCGATGGGCGCGGACGTGCCGTCCAGTCAGGCCAACTTCGTGTGGCTGCCGCTGGGCGACGGCGCGATCGCGTTCGGCCAGGTCTGCGAGTCGCGCGGAGTCATCGTCCGGCCGTTCCAGGGCGACGGCGTCCGCGTCACGATCGGCACGGCTGAGGAAAATGACGCCTTCCTCGCGGCGGCGGAAGTGGCCCTGAAGAGCTAACCGATCAGTTGCGCCTCGGTCCGGTGGTGGTCCTCCTCGCTCAGCCGAGCGGGGAAGGTCCGCCGGCCGACGGTCACGATGACCGCGATCGCAACGACCGCGAAGCCGGCCGTGACCAGGGGCAGGACGCCCAGGTGGCCGGTGCGCATCATCCGCTCGCCGAGGAAGGCTCCGCCGCCGATCCCGATCTGGAAGGCGACCACGTAGAGGGCCGAGGCCGCGTCCCGGGCCCGCGGCGCGATGCGCAGCGGGGCCGCAGCGAGCAGCACGGGGATGGCGGTGAAGGCGCCGCCCCACAACAGGGTCACGATCACGGTTGGCGCCAGGCCCAGCACCGGAGCGAGCAGCGCGACCGAGACGGCCAGCACGGCGAGCAGGCCGACGAGCATCGTGCCCGGCCGCCGGTCGACGAAGCGGCCCACCGCGTAGTTGGTGATCAGCCCGACAAAGCCGTACCCGAGCAGGAGCACACTCAGCCCGGCGCCCTCGAGCCCGGCGTCGCGCCGCACGAGGGGGGCGATGTACGTGTACGCCGAGAAGTGGCCGATCACCAGTACGGCAGTGATCAGGCAGAGCAGCAGCACCTGCCGGTCCCGGCCGAGGGCGATCGCGGCGCGCAGTTGAGCCACCGGGCGCACGTTCAGGTCGTGCGGCCGCGGCGGCAGCTTGGGCAGCACCCTCATCAGCCCGATCACGCAGATCGCCCCGCCGGCGACCATCGCGCCCAGCGCCGTCCGCCAGCCCAGCCACTGACCCAGCGCGGTGCCGAGCGGAACACCCAGCACGATCGCGAGCGAGTTGCCGACGAAGACCAGCGCGGTAGCCCTCCCGGCCTGCCCCGGCGGCGCCAGCCGGGCGGTGACCGGCCCGATCACCGACCAGAAGACGCCGTGGGCCAGCGCGCAGATCAGCCGGGCCAGCACCAGCACCAGAAAGGTCGGCGCGAAGGTGGCCGCCGCCTGCGACACCACGAAGATCGCCATCGTGATCGCCAGCAGCAGGTGGCGCGGCACCCGCATGGTCAGCGCGGTCAGCGGGATGGTGCTCACCGCGGCCACCACGGCGTAGCTGGTCAGCAGCAGGCCGACGTCGGATTCAGCCACGTCGAGCCCCA
Organism: Paractinoplanes polyasparticus; assembly: GCF_019710575.1. Classification (GTDB taxonomy): domain Bacteria; phylum Actinomycetota; class Actinomycetes; order Mycobacteriales; family Micromonosporaceae; genus Actinoplanes; species Actinoplanes polyasparticus. Next base: position 167,065 of record NZ_JAHWFK010000024.1, read on the forward strand.
CCGCGATCTCGGGCAGCAGCCCCACCGGAATGGTCTCCGCGGTCACGTAGAAGAACGAGGAGGCGCCGAGAACGGCCAGGGCCGGGCGGTTCAGTGTCACCTTCGCAGAATAAGCTCTGATCCAGAGCAAAAGAAGAGGAGCGACCGACTGTGACGCGCACGACCGAACTGCTCGGGGTGGTCCACGCCCATCCCGGTGTCACCCGGGCCGATGCCGCGCGCCACCTGGGCATAGGCACCGGCGCTGCCACCGAGTTGGTCGCCCGCCTCACCCAGGCGTCCCTGCTGGCCGAGGCCCCGGCCGCCCGCAGCGGCGCCCGCGGCCGCCCGACCACCGCGCTGGTCGCCCACCCGTCCGGCCCGGTCGTGCTGGCCGCGCAGATCACCCACCGCGCCTGGCGGCTCGACACGGTCGAACTGGGCGGCCAAGTCGTAGCGACCGTCTCCGCCGGCCACTCGGGCAGCGCGTGGCCCGACGTGGTCGCCGGCGTGACCAGCGGAATCAAGCGGATGCGCGAGACGTACGGCGCAAGGGTGCGCGCCCTGGGCATCGCCGCCCCCGGCCCCGTCACATCGGACCGGCGACTGGACGCCACGACCTCGGGCTGGCACGACGTCGACCTGCACGACCTGTGGCCCGAAGCGCCACTGCTGGTCGCCGGCAACGACGCCAGCCTGGCCGCCACCGCCGAATCAGCCCGCGGCGCTGCCGCCGGCGCCGCGGTCGCCCTGCACCTGCTCATCGAATACGGCCTGGGCGGCGCGGTGGTCGATCACGGCCGCCTGGTGATCGGCGCCCACGGTGCGAGCGGCGAGTTCGGCCACATGCCCTTCGGCGACCCCGCAGTCATCTGCCCGTGCGGAGCCCGCGGCTGCTGGGGCACCGCCGTGGACGGCACGGCCCTGGCCCGCCACCTCGGCCAGCCCTCGCCGGCCGATCCAGTCTCGTACGCGAAAGCTGTGATCGCTTCCCCCGCTCCCGCCGAACGGGCCGCCGTAGCGATGGCCGCCGCCGCCCTGGGCCGGGGAATCGCCGGCCTGGTCAATGGCCTGGACGCCGACCTGGTGGTTCTGGGCAGCATCGCCGCCGACCTGCTGGCCGCTGCCCCCGCCGAACTCCACGCGGCCTACCAGTCAGGCTTGATGGCAATCCGCCGCAGTTCCCCACCCCCGCTGCTACCCGCCGCCCTCGGCGCCGACGGCCCGATAGCGGGCGCCGCCGAAGCCGCTTGGAGCACGTTGCTCCGTCAACTCGCCTGAGGCCCGTCGACAAGACGCTAGGGGCGCCTCAACGCCGGGGATCCGGTACTTCTTCACATCCGCTGACACCTGAGCAGCCTGGCGGCCGGCTGGCTGTGCGATCGGTTCCAGGAAATCGTCTCGATCGACCAGCGCTCAGGGGATGAGGGCCAGCTTGCCGGAGGCGTGTCCGGCCTGGCCGCCGCGGTGGGCTTCGGCGGTTTGGGCCAGGGGATAGGTGGCGGCGACGACGACACGCAGTTTCACGGCCGTATCCCGTGGCCCTGCCCACCGTCGATGTCACCGTCGGCTCGACGAGGACGCGTCGTCCCGATTGCTTCGCGGTCAGGTGCGCGCCGCCGCCGGTCAGGCGGCGCAGTAGCCGGCGACGGGGCTCAGCCACTCCTTGAACTGGCCCTCGATGGTCGAGTTGAGGACCTTCAGGGTGGTCGCCTTCTTGATGTACGCCTTGTTGGCCGCGCTCGCGTCGACCTTCGCGGCCGATGTCAGGCCGGCCGCCTTGAACTCGGGGTTCTGCGCCGCGGCGGTCTCCTTGCGGATCTTCGCGGCCACCTGCTTGAGCTCGGTCACCGCAGTGGCCTGGGCCTTGGTGGCCTCGGCGGTCTGCTTGGCCTCGCGGTAGGTGATCATCTTGCCCATCGCGGCGCCGAAGTCGCGCAGCTCAACGGTGTAGAGGCTCTGGAGCTTGCTGCAGACGACCTTGGTGTTGGCCGTGTAGTCCGGCGGGGGCGGGCTGCTCGGGGCGGTGCTCGCGGGAGTGGCCTCGGGGGCTGCCCCGGTGCTCTCAGCGTCGCTGTCGCAGGCGGCGCCGGTCAGCATGACGCTGCCGGCCAGCACGGCCAGGAGGGCGCGTCGCATGGGGTGATCCTGTTCAGTCGGGGACGGGGGCACGCTCCGCCGACGGTACGTTCCGGCTGCCACATCGTCCAACCCACAGTCATCGCCGGGATACGAGCCGCCCGCCCGGGCCTGGGAACCCGGGCGGGCCGCACATCCCCCGTATCTCGAGCGACCGCCGCACCGAGCTGGGGCGATGTGGATACATCCCCGGTGCGGCGGCCCTGGTCAAGGGTCGCGGACCACGCTGTCGTCCGGCTCTCGTTCCGCTCTCACGACCTCGGCTAGGCTCGATGCCTCACCGAGGCTGTGGGGGACGGCATGCGGTATCGCATCCTCGGGCCACTGTCCGTCACCGTCGACGGGCGGGACGTCGCGATCACAGCGGGCCGTGATCGCATTGTGCTGGCCATGCTGCTGCTTCACCCGGGTCGCGTACTCGGCGTCGGCGCCCTTGCCGAAGCGGTCTGGGGCGCGGATCCACCCGCGACGGCCCGCGGCCAGCTGCAGACCTGTGTGTCCCGTTTGCGGCGGTCTCTTCCGACGGGGGCGATCCGCAGCGACCCGGCCGGCTACAGCCTCACGCCGGGCTCGGGTGAGCTCGATGCCGCCGAGTTCGGCCGGTTGGTGACCGAGGCGCGGGCCCGGAACGATCCGAGGCTCTATCGGCAGGCGCTCGACCTCTGGCACGGCGACGCGGCCGCCGGCATCGAGGCGCACGCCGTACGCCTGGCCGCCGCCGTCCTCGACCAGGAGCATGTGGCCGCCGTCGAGAGCTGGGCCGAGCTCGAGATGGCCGCCGGGCTCGAGCGGGATCCGACCGGTGAGCTGGCCGCCGCGGTCGACCGCTTCCCGCTGCAGGAGGGGCTGAGCGGCCTGCTCATGCGGGCGTTGCACCGGTCCGGACGGCAGGCCGACGCGCTCGCCGAATACCGGCGGGTCCGGCTTGCGCTGCGCGACGAATTGGGCCTCGACCCCGGCCGCGAGCTCCAGCAACTGCACACGGCAATCCTGACCGGTCAGCTCCCGGCGCCGTCGGTGTCCGGCGCGGTGATCCGCTGCCTTCCGCGTACGGTCGGCGACTTCACCGGCCGGATCGAGGAGGTCCGCCGGCTGGTCACCGCCATCGACCTTTCCGCGGCGGACGGTCCGACGGTGGCCGTGATCGACGGGATGGCCGGCAGCGGCAAGACCACGCTGGCTCTGCACGTGGCCGCGCTGCTCGGCGACCGTTACCCCGCGCACCTCTTCGTCGACCTGCACGGCCACGACGCCGAGCAGCCGCTCGATCCGGCGGCCGCGCTGCTCGTGCTGCTGCGCCAGCTCGGGGTCGAGACCGAACGCATCCCGTCCGCCCTGGTCGACCGGATCGGCCTGTGGCGCACCGAGCTGGCCCGGCGCCGGGCTCTGATCCTGTTCGACAACGCTGCCTCAAGTGCGCAGCTGGCCGACCTGCTGCCGACCGCGCCGGGCAGCCTGGCCCTGGTCACCGGGCGGCGGCGGCTCCTCGGCCTGGACGGCGTCCACCCGGTGTCGCTGTCCGTGCTGACCCCGGACGAGGCGGTCACCCTGCTGGCCCGGATAGCCGGCGCCCGGGTCTGGGCCGAGCCCCAGGCGGGCGCCGAGGTGGTGCGCCGGTGCGGCTGCCTGCCGCTGGCGATCCGGATCGCCGGTTCGCGACTGGCCCACCGCCCGCGCTGGCGGGTCGCCGATCTGGTGCGCCGCCTCGGCGAGTCGGCCCTGCCCGAGCTGGCAGCGGAGGATCGGTCGGTGGCGAGCGCGTTCGCGGTGTCCTACGAGCAACTTCCGGAACCCGCCCGACGAGTGTTCCGCCTGCTCGGGATCAACCCGGCCAACGAGTTCGACGCCATAACCGCGGCTGCTCTCACCGGGCTGCCGCTGCCGGAGGCGCAGGACCAGCTGGACGACCTGGTCGACGTGCACCTGGTCGACGAGCCCGAGCCGGGCGTCTACCGACTGCACGACCTGCTGCGGGAGTACGCGGCCGCGCTGGCCGCCGAGCTCCCGCCGCCGGTTCGTGTCGAGGCGCTCCGCGGACTGCTCGACCAGCAACTGAACGCGGCCGCGGCGACCAACCTGCCGGTCTATCGGGAGGCGGTCGAGCGCGACATCGGCCGGCTCACGCCGTTGCGGCGTGACCTGCTCGACGCGGTGACCGATCCGTACGCCCGGCTGGAACGCGAGCAGCCCCGCCTGAGCGACTATGTCGACGCGGCCGCTCTCGTGCCCGAACTCGCGCACTTCACCTGGCGGCTGGCCCGGGCCGCCTGGCGTCAGCTCTTCATGCGGGGCTATCTCGACGACGTCTACCGGATGAACCTGCGCGCCCTGAAGGTCCTCGAACGTGCGGATGACCGCGCGGCGACCGCGACGGTGCTCAACTATCTGGCCTCGGTGCATTACCGGCACTCCCGGATGGACGAGGCGACCCGGCTGCTCGAGCAGTGCATCGCCCTGCGCCGGCAGATGGACGACCAGCACGCCCTGGCCTCGGTGGAGATCAACCTGGCCGTCGTGCATTCCGATTCGGGACGGTGGCGGAGGAGCATCGAGCTTGCCCTCGGAGTGCGCCGGACGGTCACGGTGAAGCACGGCCGCGACGACCTCAACGTCCTGGCCAACAACTATCAGCGGCTCGGCCTCTACCGAGAGGCGTTGCGCTACCACCGCCTGCGCCTGATGGCCCAGCTCGACATCCGCGAGCCCACCAAGCTGGGCGACACGCTGCTCAACATCGCCGTGATCAAGCATCAACTGGGCGAAGTGAGCGTGGCTGTCGCGTGCCGCCAGGTACGGGTGGCGCTGCGTCTGACGCAGCGGGCGGGCCACCTGCACGGGGAGGCGGAGGCGCAGCATGCGCTGGCGTTGCTGCTCGCCTCGGCGGGCCGCCCGGCCGAGGCGGTGAACGCTCACCAACAGGCCCTCAAGATCGCCGAACAGATGCGCAACCGTGAGCAGGAGTCGAGGATGCGCTGCGGCCTGGGCACGACACTGCTGCTCACCGGCGATGTCACGGGCGCCCGGGCCATGTTCGAGCAGGCCTTGCGAGCCGCTCACGAGTCGCGCGTGCCGCACTCGATCGCGGTGGCCCAGGCCCGGCTGGGTGACTCCCTCATCGGCCACGACGAGGCCGAGGCCCGGCGGCTGCTCGAACAGGCCGCGACCAGTCTGGCCGCCCTCGAGGCCCCGGAACTGCACGACGTCGAGAAGTCCCTGGCCGCCCTGCGTGCCGAGGATCATCTGCGGTCCGGCGCGGTCGGAGGGACGATGGAGCGGTGACTACTGACGCGAGCGGTTACCGGATCGAGAAGGACACGATGGGCGAGGTCCGGGTGCCGGCCGACGCCCTCTGGCGGGCGCAGACCCAGCGGGCGGTCGAGAACTTCCCCATCTCGGGCCGCGGCCTCGAGCCCGCCCACATCAAGGCGCTGGCCCAGATCAAGGGCGCGGCCGCGCAGGTCAACGCGGCGCTCGGCGTGCTCGACGACGACCTGGCCCAGGCCATCGCCAAGGCCGCCGCGCACGTGGCCGAGGGCGGCTACGACGACCAGTTCCCGATCGACGTCTTCCAGACCGGTTCGGGCACCTCGTCCAACATGAACGCCAACGAGGTCATCGCCACCCTGGCCGCCCGCGAGCTGGGCCGTCCGGTGCACCCGAACGACCACGTCAACGCGTCGCAGTCCAGCAACGACGTCTTCCCCTCGTCGATCCACCTGGCCGCGACCGAGGCGGTCACCAGCGAGCTGATCCCGGCCCTGGAACACCTCGGTTCGGCGCTGCTCGAGAAGGCCGAGGCCTGGTCCGAGGTGGTCAAGAGCGGGCGCACCCACCTGATGGACGCCACGCCGGTCACCCTGGGGCAGGAATTCTCCGGGTACGCGCGACAGGTCGCCAACGGCATCGAGCGGCTCACCGCCACCCTGCCGCGCCTCGGCGAACTGCCCCTGGGCGGCACCGCGGTCGGCACCGGCGTGAACACCCCGCCCGGCTTCGCCCCGGCCGTGATCGAGCGGCTGCGCCAGAGCACCGGCCTGCCCGTCACCGAAGCCCGCGACCATTTCGAGGCCCAGGGCGCCCGCGACGCGCTGGTCGAGGCGTCCGGTCAGCTCAAGGTCATCGCCGTCGGGCTCTACAAGATCGTGAACGACATCCGCTGGATGGGCTCGGGTCCGCGGGCCGGCCTGCGCGAGCTGCGCCTGCGCGACCTGCAGCCGGGCTCGTCGATCATGCCCGGCAAGGTGAATCCGGTCGTGCCCGAGGCGGTCCGCCAGGTCTGCGCCCAGGTGATCGGCAACGACGCCACGGTGTCCTTCGCCGGCTCGCAGGGCGACTTCGAGCTCAACGTGATGCTGCCGGTGATGGCGCGCAACGTGCTGGAATCGATCCGGTTGCTGGCCAACTCGGCGCGGCTGCTGGCCGACCGCTGCATCGCCGGCCTCGAACCGAACGTCGAGGTCGCCCTGGCGTACGCGGAAGGCTCGCCCTCGATCGTCACCCCGCTCAACCGGTACCTGGGCTACGACGAGGCCGCCGCGATCGCCAAGGCCGCCCTCGCCTCGAACCGGACGATCCGGGAGGTCGTGGTCGAGCGGGGCCACCTGCAGAGCGGCAAGCTGACCGAACAGCAGCTCGACGAGGCTCTGGATGTCCTGAGGATGACGCGTCCCTAGCAATTTCCCAGTGCCGGTAGTCTTGTGCGGTGAGTTTGCGCTTGTACGACACCGCGACCCGATCGGTCCGGGACTTCGTCCCGATGACGCCTGGCCAGGTCGGTATCTACCTGTGTGGGCTCACCGTGCAGTCCAGGCCACACATCGGTCACCTGCGGTCCGCGGTGAACTACGACGTGCTGCGCCGCTGGCTGCTCCACACCAACTACGAGGTCACCTTCGTCCGCAACGTCACCGATGTCGACGACAAGATCCTCGAGAAGTCGCACTCGACGGGCCGCCCGTTCTGGTCCATCGCGTACGAGAACAGGCTGGCCCTCGACGCCGACTACCGCGCGCTCAACGTGCTGCCGCCGACGTACGAGCCGCTCGCCACGGGCCACATCCCCGAGATGCACGAGCTGATCACCGAGCTGATCCGCACCGACCACGCCTACCCGGCGGCCGGCGGCACCGGCGACGTGTATTTCGACGTGCGTTCGTACGCGCAGTACGGCGCCCTGTCCGGCCAGAACCCCGACGACATGCGCCCGCCGAGCGACGGCGGCGAGCCCGACAAGCGCGACTACCGCGATTTCGCTCTGTGGAAGGGCGTCAAGGCCGACGAACCGGCCGATGCCTCGTGGCCGTCGCCGTGGGGTCAGGGCCGTCCGGGCTGGCACATCGAGTGCTCCGCGATGGCGCGCCGCTACCTCGGTGACGAGTTCGACATTCACGGCGGCGGGCTCGACCTCACGTTCCCCCACCACGAGAACGAGATCGCCCAGTCCCGCTCGGCCGGGCTGCCGTTCGCCCGTCACTGGGTGCACCACGCGCTGCTCAACCTGGGCGAGGCCAAGATGAGCAAGTCGCTCGGCAACGTCATCGACCTCGCTTCCGTACGGGAACAGGGCATCCGCCCGGTCGAGCTGCGTTACTACCTGGGCACCCCGCACTACCGCTCCCGCATCGACTACTCCGACGAGTCGCTGCGCGAGGCGGCGGTGGCCTACCGCCGGATCGAGGGCTTCGTGCAGCGTGCCCTCGAGGTCGTCGGCCCCGGCCGCCCCAAGGACGTGCCGCCGGCGTTCGCCCAGGCCATGAACGACGACCTCAACACGTCGGCCGCGCTGGCAGTCGTCCACGACTGCATCCGCGAGGGCAACACCGCGCTCGCCGCCGGCGACGAGGCTGGCATCCGCGGCGCGCTGACCGCCGTCCGCGCGATGCTGGGCGTGCTCGGCCTCGACCCGCTCGACGGGATGTGGACCGGCGACGCGCCCCAGCACGACCTCAAGCCGGTGGTCGACTCGCTGGTCAAGCTCGCGCTCGAGCAGCGTACGCAGGCGCGGGCACGCAAGGACTGGGCGGCGGCCGACTCGGTCCGCGACCAGCTCAAGAACGCGGGAATTCAGGTGGAGGACACTCCGGCCGGGCCGCGCTGGACGGTAGGAGAGCACTGATGCCAGGAAATTCGCGCAACGTGAGCAAGCGGACCGTGTCGAAGAAGGGTGCCCCCGCAGGCTCGGGCGGCAAGAACCGGTCGGGCCTCAAGGGCCGCGGCAAGACCCTCCCGGCCGACGAGCGTCCGTGGCACAAGGGCTACTCGGGCACCGAGAAGCTGCCCGACAAGACGGCCCGCAAGCAGGACAAGGAGCGCCGCGCGGCGGCCGCTGAGGGGCGTGCCCCCAAGGTCGGCGTCCCCGGCAGCAAGGACACCACCTGGGGCCGGGGCGGCGGCCGGGCGTACGGGAAGCAGGCCCCGCAGCGGGGCAAGGTCCCCGGCCGCGGCGGCCCGCGGGTCGCGCCGGGCCGGCGTTCCAACCCCACCAAAGAGGGCCCCGAGCTGCTGCTCGGCCGCAATCCTGTGGTCGAAGCGCTGCGCGCCGCGGTGCCGGCCACGGCCCTGTACGTGGCCCAGGGCATCGACATCGACGACCGGATCAACGAGATCATCCGCACCGCCGGCGACCGCGGCATCCCGATCCTCGAAATCGGGCGCAACGAGCTCGACCGGATGACCGGCGGCGTCCTGCACCAGGGCATCGGTCTGCAGGTTCCGCCGTTCGCGTACGAGAATTTCGACGACCTGGTCGCGGCCGCGCTCGAGCAGACCGCCCCGCTGCTGGTCGCGCTGGACGGCGTGACCGACCCTCGCAACGTCGGCGCGGTCATCCGCTCCGTCGCGGCCTTCGGCGGCCACGGCGTCTTCATGACCGAGCGCCGCGCCGCCGGCATCACCGCGACCGCCTGGCGCACCAGCGCCGGCGCGGCCGCCCGCGTGCCGGTCTCCCAGGTCGTCAACCTGACCCGCGCGATCAAGACGGCGCAGCAGGCCGGCTTCACCGCGATCGGGCTGGACGCCGACGGCGAGACCGACCTCTACAACCTGGAAGCCGCGATCGGCCCGCTGCTGGTGGTCGTCGGCTCCGAGGGCCGCGGCCTGTCCCGCCTGGTCGGCGAGACGTGCGACCTGCGAGTCAGCATCCCGATGGCCTCCGACGTCGAATCCCTCAACGCCAGCGTCGCCGCCGCGGTGACCCTGGCCGAGGTTTCCCGCCGCCGCACGTACGGTCAGTGACATAGAGCCACCCGCCCGGGATCACGGGCGGGTGGCCCCGTAAACGGAAAATCGCCGGCAGCCGCCCGTTGCCAGCAGCCGTAGCTGTTGCCCGCTCGTAAGGTGGTCGCCGGTTCGCTGAACGAGGCCATCGCCGCCGCCGGCGCCGGCAGCAGAACCAGCGTCACGACCGCCACATACAACTTGATCTTCATGTCCAGCCCAACGACGATCCCTCGATCGTGGTGCCGGTCAAGATCCCCTCGGTTGACCCGGCATGGAGCTGGTGGCCTGCGGGTTTGTCCCTCATGGGCGCTAGGTCTGCGCCGCTTCCGGTCCTGACTCACGTTCTGGCCGAGGCCGCCCCAAGCGCGGCGAGCACCTCGACGGGTGGTTACTGCTCCGGTGGCGGCGAGCGCTTTGACAGGTAGCTGGTTCATAGCGGCGAGCGCTTTGGTGGGCTGTTGCTTCATCGCGGCGAGCGCTTTGGTGGGCTGTTGCCTATCGGGCGAAGACCTTGGGGCGCTGCCCCAAACCCCGGCCATCGCTGCGGAGATCTCCCTGGCGATGGTTGCGGTGGGTGGGCTTGGGGATCTCGTTGCGACGGCGGCCGTAGCGAATCGCAAGGTGAGGGGAACCGCAACCACACCCCGGTTGCGGCTCCCCTCACCTCACGATGAGCCAAGGCCGCCGTCGCAACGAGATCCCCAAGCCAGTGGGCGCTATGGGCGAAAAGACCCTGTTGAACACGCGCGGGTCGAGTCGCCTGATAGGGCGCGCTGCGTGCCGGGCAGTTCCGCCCTTGGCCGAGCCGCACCCGACACCGGGCCTTGCCCCCGCTCGCGCGACTATCAAGCGAGCCGGTACAGATCCGCGATTGCGTTTGCGGCGCAGGCCCGTCAGTTGGTTTGTTTCCCGCCCCAGTGGCAAGGCGGCGCAGCCGCCAAAGCCCCACCCCAGAGCCCGAAGGGCTTTCCAGCCCAGCCCCCAACCACCGCAGGCACCGTGACGTGGGGTCTGGGGGCTCGGCCCCCAGGAAGAAATGCGAGGAGGCACGTCCGCGCTTTCTGCGGACAGGAAGACCCCCGACGAGCCCCCGGTCGGGATCGAACCGACGACCTCCCGTTTACAAGAAGGAAGTCGATCATCCCGGATGGTCCCGCCCGGACCCTGATAGCGCCCATGACGTGCTGTTCGTTCCAGCTATGTTCCGGCGCGTTCCAGGGCCGGGCGGATCGTTCCGTACGGTTACCTACCAAGGTCCCTACCATGCCCGGTGCCCGGTGCCCGGTGCCCGGTGCCCGGTGCCCGGTGCCCGGTGCCGACCGCTTCGATAGTGTGGTCGGGGGCCTCTTGGCCTCCTCCTGATCTACGGCACGCTAGGCACCGACTGCCGGTAGTCGTAGGCTTCGCCGCGCCCCATACCCAGCAGAAACGAAGACAGATGGCGGAGGCGGCCTTCGTCGACTGAGCACGCGAAGCGGTTGATGCGCCGCAACTCGTTCGCCTGCGCTTCGGCCGGTGCAAACTACACGGCGTGGAGGGGGTGTGCTGGCGCATTGATCTTGGGATAGCCCGTTACTGTACCTAACGTGTCCGCAGATCAAGACGCACTTCCGGCCGGGTGGGTCCGAGTAGCGCTCAGCCGGGTGGGTTCTATCCGGGCTGGAAGGCAACGCTCCCCAGATAGGCAAAGCGGACTATTCTCAACAAAGTATCTCAGAGCCGCTAATATTGCGCCAGGCGGGCTCGATCTTTCAGACGTGCTCGAGATGGATTTCACGCCGCACGAGCGGGCGGTGTACGGACTCCAGCGTGGGGATGTAGTCCTGACGGAGGCCTCGGGAAGCGCGGCGCATGTGGGAAGAGCCGCCCTTTGGGAGCAACAGATCCCGGAATGCTGTTTTCAGAACACCGTTATTCGCTTCCGCCCTCATGCGGTTGCCCCTCGCTTTGCCCTCATGTGGTTCGAGTACAACAGCGTGAGCGGTATTTTTGGCCGGCTAGCACGTGGTGTCGGGATTTTGCATCTGGGCGCGATCCGACTGTCCTCCCTTTCCATTGCAGTACCCCCTTTTTCAGAACAAGAGCGTATCGCAGCGGAGGTAGATCGGCGTCGGACCGAGCTTCGTAAGGCCGAGACAGCGCTACGAAGTGCTCAGGAGCGGATCGCAGAGCAACGACGCGAGATCCTTCGCTTGGCGGTTGGCGGACAGCTCCTTTCCGGTGCCGAAGACAGCAAGTCAGAAAGCTCCGCCCACGTTGCTGGCGCTCCGTCTAACGGTTGGCGCTGGGTCAGAGTAGACGAGGCCGGGTACGTAGACCTGGGGAAGAAGCGCGAGCCTACCAGCCATCATGGCCCTAATATGCGGCCATATCTCCGCGTTGCTAACGTTCACGAAGACTACATCGATACCACCGACGTCAAGGAAATGAACTTCTCTCCCGACGAGTTTGATAAGCTCTCGCTTCAGATTGGCGACGTGCTTTTGAACGAGGGACAGAGTCCTGAACTTGTCGGTCGGCCCGCAATGTATCGGGGTGATCCTAGTGATGCGTGCTTCCAAATGACACTTCTCCGATTCAGAGCCAACTTAGATGTGTTGCCGGAGTTCGCGCTCATTGTTTTTAGACATTATCTCCACGCTGGCGAGTTTCGTAGAGTAGCTCAGGGCTCCACAAATATCGTCCATCTTTCTCGGAAACGCTTATCCGCGATGCAGTTTCCGGTTCCGCCGCTACCGGAGCAACACCAAATTGTGGCGGAGTTCAAGACCAGGATGGAAAGTCTGAGAGTCCAGGAAGAACTTATCGCAAGTTCCTTGGCCCGGATTCCCGACATGTTGAAGGAAGTGTTGACAGCCGCGGTGAGAGGGAAACTGCTTCCGCAAAGTCCCGACGATGAGCCAGCGGCGAACCTCTTAGATCGGCTCGGCGAGCCTCCTAAAGCGGCAGTTCCACCGGCTGAGCAGTCGACGCAAACCGAAACTCAATCAGCGGAGGAGAAAGTGGATACGAGGGCAACGGAAAGCGAAGGTCAGTCAGCATCTTCGGCCATTGTCGGCGCCCTTGAAGACGCTGAGGGTCCAATGCCACTTTCGGAGTTATTCACGAAGGCGGGGTACAGTCGCGACTCTATCGCCGACGTGGAGACCTTTTACCTCGGGGTCAGAGAGGCCTATGGTTCCGCCGTCACGGCCGCAGACGATCGACCGGAGAACACCGCCCTGAGGATGATCGACGATGCGCCTCAATAAGCTGCATATTGGAGACTTCAAAAACCTTCGCGACTTCGAGGTCATGTTTGACGAGGTTTCGCCGTACACGGTGCTGGTTGGCGAGAATGGTGCGGGTAAGTCCAACTTACTGGAGGCCATAACTTTAATCTTTCGGAACTTGGACCTCGATATCGAAGCTCCCTTCGCGTATCAACTCTGGTACGAATGCCGCGGTACGCAGCTGAGAGTTGATGCGGAGGCAAATCGTATTCCGAAGTTCAGCATCCTTCGCGGCCCGACTTTAACTGATCCCGACGGCGTATACGAGGAGCTGCCTCGCCGGCGGTTCATGGAGAATGCGTCGGATGGGGCCCCAAAATATCGACCGGCATTTGTTTTCGGTTACTATTCTGGGCCTAGTGATCGGCTTTCGTCTCTTTACGAGAAGCATCGAGAACGATACTACAATTTCATCATCAAGGCGCGTGAGCAACGTACGCGGGCGCTCACAGACCCGAACGCACTGCGGCGCCTATTCTATGCTGAAAACCTTCATGGGCAATTTGCGCTCATCGCTTTTTTCATGGATTCAACAGAGAGTGCCCGTAGTGACAGAGAGTTCCTGAGGGAATTCCTGCAGATCGAGGGTTTGGACAGTGTTCTTTTCGCCTTGAAGCGGCCACCTTGGCGTCGCAAAGGTGGGGACCAACGCTTCTGGAACGCCGTCGGTGAGGTACGCGACTTTTTAAGCAATCTCTATGAAACTGCGCTGCTGCCCCTCAGGATGGAGCGCCGCATCTCGGTGGATCTCACTAAAAATCCGTCGGTCGAGAGTTTGTACCTCTTCTTACCCTCCGCCGTTTCGCTGGAAGCTGTCTATCAGAAGTATGCAAACCAATATGCGTTCTTCTCGGCGCTCGAAAGCACCCATCTCTCAAAGCTACTTGCAGAAGTAAGAACCCGCATCAGGATGACCGCTGACGCTGGCGGGGGAGAAGTTACATACCGAGATTTGAGTGAGGGGGAGCAGCAACTTCTCTTGGTGCTCGGCCTTTTGAAGTTCACCGCACGCGCTGAGGCCTTGTTTCTGTTGGATGAACCGGATACGCATTTGAATCCGGCATGGAGTACGCAGTATCTCGACTTCCTCGATAGATTCATCGCTGACCGCGATTCTTGCCATATTCTGATGACCACCCATGACCCGCTCGTGTTCTCGCGGTTAACTCGGGCCCAAGTTCGTTTGTTCGGCCGGAACGATACTGGATGGGCGTGGGCGGACGAGCCGCTTAACGATCCTCGAGGAATGGGAATCCAGGCGATTTTGGCAAGTGACCTCTTTCGGCTTCGATCCGGTGGCCTTGACGCTGACACCCTTCGGTTGCTGGACCAACAACATCAATTGTCGACTCGGGATGACTTAACGCCGGCCGAAGAGTCCCTACTTCGCCGCGTAACAGATGAGCTCAACGAGCTCGACTTCTGGAAAAGCGATCGCGATCCTGTCTATCAAGCATTCCTTCAAAGGTTTATCCCCGCGTGGACTGCCCGCAATCCGATGCGGGAGACGGATCTCAACGTTCAGCTATCCTCCGCTCAGTTGGAGGCGCGTGAAGCGCTCGCTGCGGAAATTGCGGAGGAGATCGCCGCCGAGATGGCCGCCGAGAGGAGGATTTGAGATGAGGTACATCGACTTGGACCTTCTTCTGGCTGATGCAGAGTCGCAATCTTTGATTATGTCAGCGGATGACGCGTTACAGAAGGTCCTGGATGAGCCTGATCCGGCAGAGCGTAAGAAGCTGATAGATGAGAACAGAGACAAGTGGGTTGCTTTTCGGGAACGTTTCCACGCGGTATTTGGACAGAAGTGCTGGTACACCGAGTCGGAGAATCCGGGAACCGACGAAGATGTTGACCACTATCGACCGAAGGGCCGTATCGCGGAGTCGCGAGCGCACGGCGGCTACTGGTGGGAAGCGCTAAGCTGGCGCAACTTTCGGTTGAGCTCCCATCGTGCGAACCGTATGCGCATCAATCCGGATACCGGTAGGACTCATGGTAAGGCGGACCATTTTCCGCTTCTTGATGAGGCGCATCGGTGGGCCGGGCCAGGATATATCTGCTGTGAAGCGCCAACGCTGTTGGATCCAACTGATCCAGAAGATCCGCCTCTGTTGACCTTCGACACTAATGGCTACACCGCGCTGTCGACCGCCTATCGCAATGATCCTGTCGCACACCGCAAAGTGGAAGACAGCCGCATCTATCTACATCTGGATTGGCCTGCATTCGTGGCGGCGCGCCGCCGTCTTTATACCTTGATCTATACGAAGATCGCGGATGGCGATCGAGCGGTCGCGCGGTTGGTTCATGAACCCGTTACCGCTAAAGAAACGCTAAAAGCTATAGCTCGGGACCTGATCCGGCTAACACGTGACGATCAACCATATTCCAGAGCCGCGCAGACTTATGTCTTACACTATCGCGATCGCGATTGGGTCAAGCGAAACGTAGTTCCATATGTTCCAGGTGGTCTAAATTGAAAACTTCTGCTGCTAGTCTCGTTCGCCGCCTTTGGCAGTACTGCAACGTCTTGCGGGACGATGGCTTGTCGTATCCTGACTACGTCGAGCAGCTCACCTATCTCCTCTTTCTGAAGATGGCTGACGAGCAACCGGACGGCTTTGTACCCCCTCAATATTCCTGGCAGTCCTTTACGGGCCTTGATGCATCGGAAATGCAAGACCAGTATGATGCGACGCTAGCGGCGCTCGGCAAAATGGACGGGATGCTCGGTCTCATTTTTCGTGACGCGAAAAATAAGATTCGTGATCCGGCTAAGCTTCGGCTCTTAGTGAATGATTTGATCGGCCAGCTGGAATGGAGTGGCCTTTCTTCGGACCTCAAGGGTGATGCGTACGAAGGGCTACTCGAAAAGAATGCCCGTGACACGAAGAGCGGCGCGGGTCAATACTTTACACCGAGGCCCTTGATTGATGCGATCGTCAAATGCGTTGACCCCAGGCCGGGTGAGGTCGTTTGCGATCCAGCCTGCGGGACCGCAGGGTTCCTGTTGTCGGCACATGCGCATATCAAAGAGGCCAATCCCGGTTTGACCAAGTCGCAGTTGGCTCACCTCAGGACAAGGGCGATCCACGGCGTCGAACTGGTGCAAGAAGTCGCGCGGCTTGCTGCGATGAACTTGTTGTTGCACGGCGTAGGTGGCCGGTCGGATAGCGAATTGCCGGTAACGTGTGCCGACAGCCTTGAGCGGATGCCCGATGCGTTGGTAGACGTCGTCCTTACAAATCCGCCTTTTGGTATAAAGGGAAGTGTCACGTACGGGTCCGATGAGGCTAAGCTGTATCGTGCTGGCGAGGACTTGCAGGTGGCTCGTCCCGACTTTTGGGTCCGGACAGCAAATAAGCAACTCAACTTTGTTCAGCACGTAGTATCGCTTCTTCGTCCCGGCGGCAGAGCGGTGGTTGTTCTGCCAGATAACGTTCTCTATGATGGCGGGCCAGCTGTCGCAATTCGTCGTCGCTTGCTTGAAGACTTCGACGTGCATACTCTCTTGCGGTTGCCAACCGGTTTATTCTATGCTCAGGGCGTTAAAGCCAACGTCCTATTTTTCGATAAGCCAAAGCGTAAGATGACCAACTCTAGAAATCTGTGGGTATATGATTTGCGTTCCGATAACAGATTTTCTTTGAAAACCCGTCCAATCGGATTTGAAGATCTTGCAGATTTCGTTGAGTTGTACGGGGGACGGGAGAGGAAGCGCGACCTCTCCCGACAAACCACGCGCTGGCGTGCGTTCGACCTTCAGTCGCTTACAATGTCGGCTGACGCGTCGCTTGACCTTAAATGGCAAAGCGAAGTACAGGCGACGCCAGACCGCGGGGTAGGCCGGCTCGATGAGCTTTCGATGATGATCGAAGATGACCTAGAACGGGCCTTGGCGCACATTCGTAGTGCAGGCCGGGGAGAGTGACTTCATGCATGTGGAGGGATGACCTGGCGAGGAGATGGTATGGCGAATCCAGGACCGGCTCGTGATCAACGTCGCCGCGATCAAGACTCCGGCGACGGGCAGCTACGGGATGAAACACGTGGTTGAGGATGTACTCGGCGAGTACGTTGCTAATGGCGAACTCATCGCCGCCGCCCTGATGGCTGGTTATCCCATGCGGTACGACGGCGGCCCGAGCGCTACGTTTGGGATGAGCCGTCGAGACGTGGAAACGGTCAGCAAGACGCGAGCTGCCGCCTAACTGCTGTACACCGGACGCACGGCACAATGGCTGCGTCCGCCAGCCCGGCCCCCGCCGTTGATCGTTGCGTGGGTGGGCGGGTTGGAAAGGTAGTTCTGACGCTGGTCACTTTCTCTGTTCGCGTTGTTGGGCAGCGCGGACTGTCCTGGTTAGTGAGTCAAGGTGCGAGCAGTGTTCGATTACCTGCTTGTCCAGGTCGCTGAGAGTTCCGTAGCCCTTAAGGAACGCGTGTTGGAGGTCTGGGCGATGGTGCCATGTGCGGGTAGCGAAGCGGACTAGGTCGCGGGCGGCAAGGTCGTACCGGGCGTGCTCGAAATCGATCGCGCAGATTCTGGGCGCCCCGGAGGTGCCCGCCCTGTGCTGTTGATCCCGAGGCCGCTGTTCCCGTGGGCTCGGTGTGACGCACAGCAGGTTGCGGGGCGTGTAGTCGAGGTGGCAGGGAACGGCTGGAATGGGACCGAGGGTGCTCAGGGCGCGCAGGTGGGCGTGGATCTCGGCGCGTCGTTTGGCGGGTAGGAGTGCCTTGGCCAGGGCGAGCCAGTGTTCGCCGCGTTCGGCCAGCCAGCCGGGTATGTCCTTCTCGGTGTCGGGAGGTGCGGCGTTGTGGAGGCGGTAGAGCAATTCGCCTGCTTGACGGTGCGCCTTAACCTCAGATCGGGAGGTGAGTTGCGTTTCGGCGAGGGGTCGGCCAGGTAGTGCGCTGATCACGATGGCGAGCGGTTGTTCGCTGATGGCCAGCAGGCGCGGTGCCTGATCGTTTAGTGCTGGTGCCCAGTAGCGGTAGGCGTATACCTCTTGTCGGTGGCGGTCGGGGCCGCGATGAAGCTTGATGATGACCTCGCCGACGGCGGTTATGGCCCGGAGGGCGACGGTGCCGTTGTGCCCGGCATGCACGGTGCTGGGCTCGGCGTGGGGGTCGACCAGCCGCCGGCATAGGGCGAGCAGGACGTCGACCTCGTTCATCCCTGCGGGTTGGTGAGGTGGCGAATGTCGTTGTGGGCGGCCAGCATCCAGACGCGTCGGTCGAACCGGTTGACGTGGTGCTGCCAGCGAGTGACGCCGGTATGGTCGGTGACGAACCCGAGCCCGAGACGGACTTCGAGAGGCAGTTGAAGAAGCAACACGTGCGCGGCTTCGATGGTCTCGCCGTGGGCGGCGATGAGGATGCGTCGCCCGGCATGCCGGGCGAGGATCTGCCGTAGGGCGGTGGTCGCCCGTTCGAGGTACTGGTTCCAGGTTTCGGAGCCGGTGGCGTACGGCCGGTCTGGGTCGTGTTGAGGTGGTCCCCCGAACGCGGTTTTGATCTCGTGCCAGGGGCGGCCATCGGCGTCGCCGTGGTCGGGGCCGCGTAGCGCGTCGACCACGGTGGCGGTGAGGGATAGGGCTTGGCCGATGATGTTTGCGGTGTCGCGCACACGGCGGCGTGGTGTGCCGTAGAACGCTTCGAAGGGGTGCTCGGCGTGTTCGTCGGCGAGGCGTAGGGCGAGGCGGTGTGCCTGCTCGCGGCCTTGCGGGCTGAGGCCGGTGCAGCCGCGTTCACCGCCGACGGTGCCGGTGGCGTTGTTGTTTGCCTCGCCGTGTCGGGCGAGGACGAGTTCGGTGGTGATGGCCATGGCAGGCGCTCCTTACCGGGGGCGGGTTTCCGGGGTTGTCCAGGGGCGCACGGTGGGCCAGGAGTGCTGGTAGCCGTTGCGGTGCAGGTATCGAGCGGTGAGCCGGTGGTGGACCTCGGCGTAGTCGGCGAGCTGCGCGGGCGTGCACGAGTCGGCGGGACCGCCGGCGCTCTCGACGCTTTGGGTGTAAGCGGCCTGGGTCTGCTCGATCTGCGTGCCGGAGAGCAGGCCGTAGGTCATGGCAGTGGAGACGACGAGCTTGGCCAGGTCGTAGCCGAACGGGGCCAGGGTGAGGTCGTCGAAGTCCACCAGTGCCGGCCCGGACGCGGTGAGGATGAAGTTGCGGACGTTGGCGTCCTTGTAGACGGCTGCTGGCAGGTGAGTGAAGGTCAAGCGAAGCTGGCTCAGGACGTGTCGGCGGTTGGCGCCGAAGTCCGGGATGGTGGTGCCGATGGTGGTGTCGAAGGGCCGGTCCAGGCGTGCGACGTGCAATTCCCGGGCGTAGGCGCTGCCGTGTAGTTTCCCGAGAGCGGCGGCCAGGTCGGGCAGGTCGTTTGGTTCGGGTGGGCGGCCGTCGAGCCGTTCGAGCAGCAGGTGTGTGGCGGTGCTGGGGTACTGGTGGGGTAACCGGACGCCGCTGTCGAGTTGTTGAAACCACCGCAGGTGTGCTTGGGCGGCGACGCCTCGAGCGGGGTCGGTGTAGCGCTTGACGACCACCGCCGGGCTCATCGGCGCCTCGCTACCAGGTACGTCACGGTGGATGTTGCCGTGACTGCGCAATCTGGGAAGCGGTCGCGAAGGGCGGCGGCCAGAGCTTTCGAGTCCGCCGTCAGCTCGGGGCCGAGCTGGTACTTCGGACAGGTGGCCACATAGTCGGCAAGGTGGTCGGCGTCGGCGAATCGGAAGGTGTGCTGTTGATCGACCCGACGGTCCAGGACCAGCCCCGCCATGGTGAGAACGCTTTCCGCGTTGTCGGTGTGGAAGCTCTGGTAGAGGCTCGGTCGTTGGGGTACCCCGGGATCCAGGTCGGCGGTGGCGAGGGCGGTGTCGATCTCGTGGTAGCTGTTGGCCGACTTGGTGGTGACGATGATGGACCCACCGGGCGTGAGGCAGCGGGCGATCTCCGCGAGCGCCTGCTCGGGGTGGGCGGAGTGGTAGAGGCAGAACCCCGCGACGGCCAGGTCGATGTCGGCGACGATCCCGTGAAGCCGGTGAAAGTCGGCGGTGACGAGCAGCGCTTCGCGATTCTGGGCGCGTAATCGGTCGGCGACGACCGCCAGCAGGGCCGGGGACTGATCGACGGCGACGATGGCCGCTGACGGGTATTGGCGGGCCAGCCCGACGGTGGTGGTGCCCCGCCCGCATCCGATGTCGGCTAGCCGGTCCGGGAACGGGTTGGTGGTTGCCGCCAAGGTCGTGATGGTGGTCGTGGCGTCCGCGCCGGTGGTCTTTGCTCGGTGCAGGGCGCGGGTGCGCTGGGCGAGGCGGTGCGCGGTGGCGTAGAGGGGGCCTCGGATGAGGGCGGGGTCGGTGAAGGGCGCGCGCGAGGTGGACAGGGTCGCCTCCAAGGGATCACGGGCCAGGTTGGGCGGCGGTGTCGAGTTGGTGGAGGAACTGGTTGGCGCGCCTGCGGCTGGTGAATTGCAGGAAGCGCACGTGTCGGCCATGCTCGGCGAGCAGGTTGGTCACGCGCGGACGCATGGTGCGCCGGTATCCGAGGATGTATTTCACGAAGGACCAGGTGATGCGGTCGTAGACGCCGTCGGCGTGCTGGCCGCCTCGGTAGCGCCATCGCCGTTGGGCGATGCCCCAGAGGCAGGTTCGGGCCGGTAGGTCGAGGAAGATCACCGTGTCGGCGCGGGCCAGCCGGATCGGCAGGGTGGACGCATAGTTGCCTTCGATAAGCCACCGGTCGGCGGCGACGAGTTCGTGTTGCAGGGCGGCGAACTTGTCCTGCGGAAGGGTATTCCAGGCGTCGTCGTAGTACAGCGCGTCGAGGTTGGTGACGCTCAATCCGAGCCGGTCGGCGAGGCGGCGGGCGAGGACGGTTTTCCCGGAGCCGCCACAGCCGATGATGGCGATTCTGTTCATGGGCGGTGACGGTAATCCCCCACCGTTACGGGTGCGGGGCGGCAGGCCGGGCATCAGCCGACCGGGCTACGGCGCAGGCCCGACAACTGCCAGTCGATGACGTCGAGCTGTTCGGAGAGGCGGAACGGGTCCAACCGCTGCAAGCAGGCCGTCAACAGCTCAGCATGGGCGTCCGTGCCGATGACGGTCAACAGCTCAGTGATCGTCCGTGCGGCGTCGGCACCATCGCTGACATGCAGCTCGGCTGGGGTGAAGCGGGCCGCATCGCGAATCGTGCTCGGCGTCAGCGGCAGGCAGCCGGCCAGGACTGCCTCGAACAGTCGCTGCGTCATGTGCCCGACGTGGGCGTACCGATCGGGCAGAAGCAGGATGGTGGACACTGAGCGGCGGTACAGGGAGTCGACCTGGGTGAACGGCATCCGACCCTGGAAGTTGACGTCAGGCCACCGCTGTGTGCGAGTCCACTTGCCTGCGACCAGGTGCGGGTGCCCGGCAGCGGCCGGAACGAAGTAGCGATCGAAGGCGTCGTCCCGGTCGTACTGATTGCCGACGTAGACCAACGGCAGATCCCGCTCGAAAGCGGTCAACGCCACAGGGTCTGCGCTATCAAGAGCCTCGTCGCCGACGGGGAACAGCAACGTCACTGCGCCGGGCGTGGGATGCAGCGCCGGTTCACACACCGCCACGTTCGCGGCGCGGCGCAGCGGATCCTCGACCGGCAGTCGACGGTCTTTGTCCCACAGCAGTGTCGGGATGCCAGCGGTGGTGTAGTGGTCGAGGAGCTGTTGCTGGCGGTGCAGGTCACAGGTGTGTCCCGGGGCGCCGCACTCGGTGGCGTTACGGCCGGGGATGGGCCATCGCCACTCCAGGAACAGCGCCTCGATTTCGGGAAGCTGATCATCCCACTGGTAGGTGCTGGTGAGGTCCACTCCGGCTTCGGCAAGGTCGCGGTTGGTTTGGAGGAACACGATCTCGCGGCCGTAGCTGCGCAGGCCGTCGATGAGTGTCCGGCGGTGGCTGCGTCCACCGTCGGGGGTGTCGGTGATGCCGTCGCCGAGGAAGCCCCAGAAGCTGTAGCCGATCAGCATTTGGCCACCCACCAGCCTTCCAGCATCAGCGCGTCGAGGCCGCTGCTGGTCAGGCAGTCCAGCGCCATGTCCGGGGTGCCGCAGATCGGTTTGCCCTTGATGTTGAGCGAGGTGTTGATCAGGACCGGGTGGCCGGTGATCGCGGCGAATTCGGTCAGCACCTCGGCCAGGAACGGATTCGCCTCGGGAGTAACCGTCTGGACTCGGGCAGTGCCGTTGACGTGCACGACCGGCGAGAGATGCTCGCGGGTCAGCTCGGTCACGCTCGAGGCGATGGACATGAACGGAGCCGGCTGCGGCAGCGTGAAATAGTTGGCCGCCGCCGAGGCGAGCACTACCGGCGCGAACGGGCGGAACGGCTCGCGGAACTTCACCGTGGCGTTGAGGTTTGCGACAACGTCGGGCAGCAGCGGCGACGCCAGGATGGATCGGTTTCCCAACGCCCGTGGCCCGGCTTCCAGCCCGCCCTGGAACAGCCCGACCGTCTGCCCCTCAGCGAGCTTGATCGCGAGATGTTTGGCCGGTGCGGTGGGCCGGTGGACGGTCAGCCCCGGGCGGGGATGCTGGGGCAACTCCACGTGTGGGTAGGCCGGACCGAGGTAGCAGCGGTCGGTTACCCCGGTCGCGAGGTTGCGGCTTGTGTCGAGGTTGGCGGCCAGTGCGGCGCCGATCGCGGTGCCAGAGTCGCCAGGTGCGGGTGGCACGTGGACCTCGTCGAAGACGCCAGCCTCCACGATCTTGCCCACGGCGACGCAGTTGGCGGCGACGCCGCCACCGAGGCACAGCAGCCGTATGCCGGTCACCGCGCGGGCGCGGCGGGCCAGGTGCAACATGACCTGTTCGGTGCGTTCCTGAAGCGCGGCGGCCAGGTCGGCGTGAACCTGCTCGACGGGTGCAGCCGGGTCTCGGGCCGGGCAGGTGGCGGCGGCGAAGGCGGTGCTCACGCGCGGGTAGTCGCGGGCCAGGACGCGTAGCGGGAACCACTGCGGATCGAGCCTGAACCCGCGATCCGTGATCGGGATCGCCTCCCGCATCAAGAGGCGGAATCGGCTCGGGTCGCCGAGGGCGGCCAGGGCCATGACGGTGCCTTCTTCATCACCGCGGCGCCAGCCGAGGTGTTCGGTAACCGCCCCGTAGGCATAGCCGAGCGAGGCCGGATCAGAAATGTCCTCGGCGATGCTGGTCCGGCAGCCTCCGCCGTTCAGCCGTAGGCCGGTGCCGATAGTCGTGGTCTGTACCTCGCCGAGGCTGTCCACGACCAGCACAGCGGCGGCGTCATAGCCGCTGGAGGCAAAGGCATACAGGCCGTGAGCACGGTGGTGCAGTACCGGCGCCACCTGAGCTAGGGGAAACCGCTCGCGGAGATCCGCCATGCGCGTGCCGAACCGGTCGTACACCTTGCGGAAGCTCTCGGCTCGTGGCTTCGCCCGATCCCGCGTCGCGGGCAGCTGGGCGTACAGGTCGGTGGCGGGAAGAGCGTCGAGGTAGTGCCGCCCGTCGAAGTTATAAGCCACCACGTTGACCACCGATGCTTCCAGGCCGGCGGTATCGAGCAGCCATTCCACGGCCTTCTCGGGGAAGGCGGCGGTGTGTTTGTCGCCGGTGAGGCGCTCCTCCTCGGCGAACCCGACTAGCCGGTTATCGACCAGCAGCGCGGCAGCCGAATCGTGAGTGAACGCGCACAGGCCGAGCACGACTTGGGCGCCGGTCATCAGGCACCTCCCGTCGTCAGGGCGGCTAGTTCAGCCGTGCGAATGAGGTGGGCGTACCAGCCGCGCAGCGCCTCTCCCAGGTCACCGTCGATGTCGGCGGCAAGGGCACGTGCGGTGGGCCGGTCCTCGGCCGTCCACCGCCGGTAGCTGGCCAGGACCGCGGCCATCTCGCGCCACGGTGCACCAGCATCCGTGCACAGACCGCCGGTCACGACAGCCGTCAGAAACTCGGTCAGCCTGTCGATGGGGGCCGAGAGCGCCGCCATCGTCGGAGACGGCATGGCCACCGAGGCGGCCACCTCGGCGGCGGCGTCGTCGTGCTGCGCGTACAGGTGCAGGGAGTCGACGTGATGGTGGTAGGTCCCCAGCTCCGCACCGAGCCAATCGGCCATGAGTTCGTGCAGCATGGTGGCGGTGAACAGGTCATAGGGCAGGCCGAGCCACACGTCGTTACTGCGCATGGTGGTGTGCATATCGAGCCGTCCGCGCCGGACGAAGAACCGGTAGTTCAGCGTGCAGGGCACGTCACGGTGCCCGGCGGTGTCGCGCTGTGGGTCGTAGAGCTGGATGACGGCCTGACGGCTGTCCGGGTCGGCACCCAGGAGCCGACGGACGTGGTCGAGCTGGTCGACCGCCCCCTGCCAGCGGCGCATTCGCGGCCCGTACGCACCCTGCAACCGGCCCTCGTCGGTGTACTGCTCCAGCCTTCGGTTGTACGTGAAGATCCAGGGGTCGTCCGAGCCGGACAGGATCCACAGCGCCTCTGCTACGGCGAAGGCCGGATTGAGCACCCGCGCTGGCGGCACGCTTACGAACCGGCGGCGTGGCTGGGTGAGCTTCAGGTGCGCGTCGAGCACCTCCGTAGTGGCCATGCCGCGAGGCGCTGCGCGACGGCCCTGCTCGAGTACCCCGCGGCATACCGCCGTATACAGATCGTTTGCTGAATCGGCGGTCACGACGAACATGCCGGTACCTTCTGGTCCTCGTTTGTCGTGGGCGGTGACGCGTAGGCGCGAAGCAGGTCCGGAGGAAGCCCGCGCAGCCATTCCGCTTGTCGCGTCATGCCGGTACGTAGATCGGTGCGTGGCTGATAATCGAGCAGAAGTCGGGCGCGGGTCAGGTCGGCGGATGTGGCCGGTACATCGCCAGCCTGAGCTGGGACGGCAGTCAACGGCACCGAGTTGCCGGTGATCTGCTGGGCCATACCGATGACATCGATCATGGCGACGCTGGAGCCGCCACCGACGTTGGTCACTGCCGCGGGTACCTCGACGAGGGCCGCTGCCATGGTGGCCTCCACGACGTCACCGACGTAGGTGAACTCCCGCCGCTGCGCACCGTCGCCGAAGATTGTGTACTGCTCTCCCGTCAGAGCCGCCGCTAGAATCCGACCGATCGCCATATCCGGTCTCTGCCTCGGCCCGTACACCGTGAAGTACCGCAGCGCCGTCACCGATAGCCGGCTACCGGGCCGCTTCGCGTAGGCCAGACAGAGTTGCTCACCCGCGAGTTTGCTGACTCCGTACGGTGAAATCGGCTGAGTCAGATCGGTTTCCCTGCTCGGCGAAGCGGTTTCGCCATAGACGCTGGACGAGGAGGCGTAGACCACCTTGGGCACGCCCGTCTGAATGCACGCGCTCAGCAGCAGTTGCGTCGCGACGACGTTCGCCGCGACATAACGCTCGAACCCGCTCCACGAGGACCGTACGCCCGGCACCGCCGCCAGGTGATACACGCACGCCGCATCCCTCACCAGGACGTTCATGTCGGTATCGCGTAGATCGCCGTCCACCCACGAGAATCGTGGATGGGACGCGACGTCGTGCAAGTTCAGGCGGGCCACCGTGTCCGTCCCCGGACTCCGGCGGTCGATACCGACAACATCGAAACCGCTGTCGAGAAGGCCCTGAACCAGATGGGAGCCGATGAAGCCTGCCGCACCTGTGACCACAACCCTTGGCCCTTGAATGGATCTACTAGTCATCAACGGGGCTGCCTTTCCTGGGACCGGTTCGTCATTGGCGGTATGGGTGTGAGCGAGGAAACACGTGACCCACCGGATCGCCGCTCTCTCACATGGTCGAAAGCCGCGATGACAAGGTTGTGGTCGCTGCTGTGTGCTGGGGTCGTCGGGTGGTAGGTGCACGGGGTCGGCGCGTACGCCAGCTCGCCAGGTCGTGAGCGCACTGGTGAGGCTGGCGATCATCTATGCAGTCGATGTCGTGGCGCCGTAGTCGCACACGTTGCGAGTACAAGCGATCGGCGACTATGGGCGATCCGGTTCAATGGCCGCTATGACATTCGGGGGTCTTTGAGCTTGCGAACGATGACGCCGTAGGCGACTGCCTCCTGTTCGGTGATGCGCGGATGAGGTTGGCGGTCGGGGTGCCAGTTCACGACCGAGACCAGGCTCGGCGGTAAGAGCTCAAGACCGCCGAGCAACGCGGTGATCTCGGCCTTGGTGCGGGGGCGGAAGGGGCCATGGCCGGCGCCGGGCTCGGCGAGCTTGGTCAGCCGTTCGATGTGCTCAGGGGTGAGCGGGTCGAAGGTGACATGCGATAGGGCAAGGTAGGAGCCGGGTGGTAGCGCGTCGATGATCCGGGTGAGGGCTCGTTGGGCGTGCTGGTCGTCGACGACGAAGTGCAGGACGGCGAGGAGCAGGACCGCGACTGGTTGGTCGAAGTCGATGAACTCGCGGACGGTGGGCGCGTTCAGGACAGCGTCGATGTCGTCGAGGCCGCCTTCGGTGACGGAGACCGCGCCGAGCGGATCGCTGATCATCAGAGCGCGGGCGTGGACAGTGACCAGGGGATCGGGGTCGACGTAGGCGATCCGCGCGTCGGGGTGCACGGCTTGGGCGGTCTCGTGGACGTTGGGCTTGTGCGGCATGCCGCAGCCGATGTCGAGGAATTGCCGTATGCCGCAGTCGTCGGCCAGGAAGTTGACGGCACGGTGCAGGAACGCGCGTAGCTCGCGGGCGGCCTGACCGACGGAGGGCAGTTCTTCGCGGATTTCTGCGGCCGAGGTGCGGTCGGCTGGGAAGTTGTCTTTGCCGCCGAGCAGCACGTCGTACCGACGCGCGGGTGCGGGACGGTCGTAGTCGAACCCTGGCGGGGTCATGACTGCTCGCCTTCGCACAGGCCGCCGTAGCAGTGGTCGGGGTTCATGTTGGCGGTCAGGCGGGCCAGTACCGCTCGGCGTTGCCCGGGTGAGGCGGCTGGGGCGTGGTCGATCAGCGCGTCGAGGCGTACCGCACACACGTCGCGGTGTTCTTCCAGCCCGGGCAGGTAATCGGTGACCAGCAGCCGATACCGCGGTCTACCGGGTTGGTAGACATCGGGCAGCCCAGCGCGCACGCGGGCCGCCTCACCGTCACGTCGGCAGGCGGCCAGCATCGCCTGGTAGACGACCGTGCAGCTGACCACCAATCCGAGTTGCTGGCCGTGGTGGTTGTAGGCGTGGGCGAGGGCGTCACCCATCTCGCGGGTGGCCTGCCCGCAGCGGCCGACCGCGTGCAGGTCGGCGGCCAGGGCGATCCGGTCCTCGACGTCAGCGGGATCGGCCGACTGCCCGCGCAGGCCGAGTAGTTCCTGCCAGATTCCGATGGCGTGTTGCCGATGGCCTTCGCCGCGCAGTGTTTCGGCGTAGGTGCGGGTGGCCGCCACGACCCGGTCGTATCCGGCATGGTGGAGCTGCCGGGCGGCTCGATAGGCGTAGTGCGCCCAGGGCAGCCACAACTGGCCGTAGGTGCGGTCTTCACCGACGAACCCCAGGGCAGCATCGATCAACTCGACCGCGGGTGTCGCCGTGGCGGGATCGAGGCGGGTCAGCCTGGCCCGCCTCGCGTCGGCGTTGGAGTCGGTGTTGCGGTCAGATGCCATCGAACTCACTGGTCTCCAGCAGGAATGTCGGGTTGCGGGCTAGGTGACTAGGTGATCGCGTCGGGCCGGGCGGTGCACCACAGTGGGCGTGGGCAGCGGTCTGGGTGCACCGCCCGGGTGCGGGGTCGCAACGGTCGGGACCCCGCAGCTGGGCCGTCCGGGCAGGCGGGTGGAGCTCACCCACCCCGGGCGGCGTTCCCGCTTATCGGGTGGAGTCAGGTTCGGGTTGGCCGGCGGGTCGCCACATGCGGTAGAGGACGGTGTCGCCGGTGACCGGGATGGTCGGCGGGTTCATGTTGGTGTAGCCGTGCCGCTGGTACAGCGCCCGGTTCTGTTCGCCGGTGGCTTCCAGGTAGGCGGGGATGTCCTCGGCGTCGAGCCGGGTGTGCGTGTAGTCCATTAACTGGCTGCCCAAGCCATGGCTCCACCGGCTGGGGCGCACGGCGAGGAACAGCAGGTGCCAGTGCGCGTCGCTGGGGTGGTGGGCGTCCATCAGTGCGTCGAGGTGCTGGAACTGTGGCAGGTCGTCACCGGCGAGCTCGGCCAGGTGTGTGGCGTATCCGTCCGGTTCGCTCGGCTGGCCGGTGCGGTCGAACCAGACAGCGGCGGCCGTGTTGTCGTCGGTCATGACGACCTGCCCGGCCCCGCTGATGGCGTGGGCGATGTAGAGCCGATACCAATCCCGGACGACTACCCGGCGTCGGTGCGCGTCTGGTACCAAGAAGCGGATCACCTCGAGGTGGTCAAACGCCTCGGTGACGATGTCGGCGACGGTGTCGATGTCGTCGGGTCCAGCAACGCGCAGGGCCGGGATGGTGCCGGTGTTCGTGCCGGTCGCGTCGGTGTTGGTCATGACGTGATGTCCTTCGAGTCAGAGGATGGCGGACAGGCCCGTTGCGGCGGTGGTGCTGCGGGTGCCGCGGCCGATGCCCTGGTAGACCTCAGGCTTGCGGCGTTTGAGGATCAGTCCCCAGCAGGTCCCGGCGGCGAAGATGGTCAGGATGGCGAGGGGCACGATCCGGGCCGGGCCGGTGCCGGGATCCACGCCGTATTGCAGGGCCAGGTTGTTCAGCGACAGGACCGAGACGACCAGCAGCACGGCTGAGGCGATCAGCGGGGCGATCAGGCGTTGCCACAGGTTTTCGCCGCGGGAGTTGCGGGCGAAGAAGGCGAGCACGGCGACGCTGGTCAGGGTGTAGAGCAGCAACACGCCGAGGCCTCCGGTGGTGGAGCCCCAGTAGAACAACTGGATGAGCGGGTCC
Organism: Paractinoplanes polyasparticus; assembly: GCF_019710575.1. Taxonomy (GTDB): domain Bacteria; phylum Actinomycetota; class Actinomycetes; order Mycobacteriales; family Micromonosporaceae; genus Actinoplanes; species Actinoplanes polyasparticus. The sequence goes on from NZ_JAHWFK010000024.1 coordinate 195,534, forward strand.
CAGCCGGCCACCGCGAACACGATCAGCACCACGAACGCAAGCGCGGTTTGGGCGAACGAGGCGTTGCGGGGTGCGTTTCTGGCCGTGGTCCGGCCGAACAGCCGGGGCAGGACACCTTCGCGGCCCAGGGCGAAGGTGTAGCGGGTGATGGCGTTGTGGAACGCCAGCGCTGCTGCGAACGTGCCGGTGCCGAGCAGGATCTTGCCGATGGTGATGGAGCCTTGGCCGAGCACGACGGCGGCCTGGTTGAAGAACAGTTCCGGGCCTTGCTTCTCCGCGGTCTCGACCGGGTTCGGGCCGGCGGCGGAGATCTGCACCCACGAGGCCAGTGCGTACACCGCGGCGATGATGGCGATCGTGACGTAGGTGGCTACCGGGATGGTCCGTTTCGGGTTTTTGCTTTCCTCGATGTACACCACGGACTGTTCGATCCCGGCGAACGAGGTCGCGCCGAGCACGATCAGCACACCCAGGGTTGGCCCGGACAGTTCGCTGACTGACACTGCTGCGACATTGAACGCGAACCCAGGGGTCAGCATGATCGCCATGCTGTTGACGACAACCAGAATCGTCTCGGCGATGACCAGCAGCACCAGGATGTGACCGGAGAGCTTGACCTCGTTCGCGCCGAGGACCGCGACCAGCGCCCAGGCCAGCAACGCCGGGATGAGCCAGTGGATCTGCAGACCGGTCCACTCGCTGAGCAAAGGGGCGCCGATGGCAGCGCTGAAAGCGCCGTAGCAACACAGCTGGAAACTGTTGTATGTCAGCAGCGCGAACCAGGACGCTCCCACACCTGCTGGGCGGCCGAGGCCGTGAGCGACGTAGGCGTAGAAGGCTCCGGCGTTCGGGATGTGCCGGGCCATCGCGAGATAGCCGACCGCGTAGATCATCAGGATGGCGGCGACGGCGAGGATCGCGATCGGGAAACCGATCAGGCCGGTCGCGGCGAGCGCGAGCGGTACGACCAGGGTGATGACGGTCAGCGGCGCCACCGACGAGGCGATCGCCGATCCGATCGCGAACGGGCCGAGCCGGTTCCGGGCCAGCGCGTGCGACACGCTGCCCTGCGCGGAAACAGGGGTGGAGGTGACGGGCACTACGAGGTCCTCCTGCACAAACGAGGGGATGAAAAGGGGGGGCCGGCCAACACAGGGATGGGCGGAGCAGCGCAGCGGGCTGTACCGCCACGGAATCGGTGGGTGACTCCTTCGGGCGGGGTCAGCGCATGGCGGCCTCACCAACAGCGGAGTCGGCAGCCTGCAGCAGTTCCCGCCAGGTGTCGTCCAGGCGGCGGCCTAGTTCGTCGGCCAGCCACGACCATTCGTTCGGGCTCAGGGTGGCGAGGGCATGGTGGTGCAAGCCCGTCGCCAGGTATAGACCTGCGAGCAGCACCTGCGTGTCGGTCAGACGGCGCCGGCCCTGCACGTCGATGCACACTTTGTTCGCCGGATTCCCGGCGGCCACCGAGTCGCACGGCTCGAACCGCACCGACCTACCGCCCAGCAACCGGCGGCGTTCCTCTCTACGAACCAGACCCGTCCGGGTCAGCCGATCAAGGACCCGTTGCTCCGCTCGGCCCTCATACGCCAGATACGACAGCCACATCCGCAGCTCATGGCCACGCTGGCGATGCCGAGTGTCTGGTTCGTACCGCTGCTGCGTGCGCAGCGTCGCCGGCCATGCCAGAGACTCGTCCGAGTCCCGCCATCCGGCGTCTCGGTTGTCTCGCTGCCGCGGCGGCCACACCGAGCCCTCACCGCTCACCGTCGGCTGCCCCAACGCCCACGCATGCCTGCTCGCCATCGCCGACGAGGCCGGAACCGCCCGGTCCTGTTCCTCGGCCTGCATCTTGACCAGCACCGGACCCAACGCCGGATCATCCGGCGGTTCGGCCCCGGTGCGGAACAACTCCCCCTCACGCAAGTCCACGAACCGGCCGCCGATCAGCTCAGCGATCAAACCCGCCGCCAGCCCCACCCCTAACGGCCAAGCACCAATGCGTGGCCTACCGCTCACGCTGTCGTACGCCGTGAGCCACAAATCATCGGTGAGCCTCATCGGCTCCGCTGACGGCATGACCAACCCCTTCTACAAAGCAACCGAGTTAGCAAACGAGAGGCAAGATGCGAGCCAGGGCGCCTGGACGATCGCGGCGCTGACAGCAGGCTCGAGTCCCGCCCGCATCCGATGCGTTTCAGTAACGTCGCGGCCCGATGCACAACTGGACTCCTGCCTGCCAGGCCCGCACTCGCCTCATCCGGCCAGAACAGGCACCGAGGAGTCTTCATCCGCGATCGGCAGGCGCCGGGGGACGCCACATTGCCCACACAGGCATCCGCCCCGGCAGCAAACGTGATTCACCGACTGCCGTGTAGCCGTGCCGCGACAACAACCCGCGGCTCGACTCGTCGGCCAGCGCGTACGCCGCAACGCCCATGACATCCAACAGCGCGTGATGGCCAATAAGCAGGTAATTGCTCAAACCCTCGCCCTGCCGATCCGGGTGAACACCGAGCAGCGCAAGGCGCTGATGCGCCGGATGCAGCGGCCGGCGGGTCTGAGCCACCTCTTCCAGCAGCTTCCACCGACTCCGCACGTCCGGTTGAGCGTTGTTTACAGGCCAGAAGGCACGCCTCACGCCGACCGGCCTAGCCGTCTCCAACGACCATAGGGCAGCAGCGACAACGCGCCCGTTTTCCTCGACCACTCGCACGATGCCAGAGTCCGTCGCCTGAGTTACCACCGCAGCGACCCACGGCAGCAGACTGCCCGAGAGAGATCCGTCGTCCATTCCGAGCCAGCTACCCAACCGACTATCCGTGAGCGCGGCAACGAGCGTTTGAGTCACCTCGAACGCGTCCCGGACGGTGGCATCACGAACGACCAACGCCGCAGATGAAGTCAGCATGGGATCTCCTCGATGTCTCTACCTTCGTGAACCCACCAACGCGGCTGCAGTCGGCCGTTGGGACTGACACAGACTCGACCCAACTTGCAAACCGTGGACAGCAGTGGAACGGCGACGTAGCCGCGTCATCACACAGTGGATCGACACTGCGCTTCCTTTCGACTGCGCCTTAGTCGCGGCCACCGCGTTACTGTCGCGCTCTTGTCGCGTTTGTGTGGCACCTTGCGCATGAGGGCTGTCGACGGCGACCGATGAGCTACGGCGCCGTTACGCTGTGGACACCGGACGAGGGCGGCCAAAGGACGGATACCGTGACCAAGGCACCGAATTTGCTGAAGGCGCTGTTGCGAGAGCGGCACTGGCAGAAGTACGCCACCTTTTGCAAGGAGTGGGACAGAGTCGCGCGCAAAATCGACGGTGACCTTGTCGGCTCGTACCCAAGCCGCTCGCAGCTCGCCCGCTGGCAAGCCGGTGAACTGAAGACCTTGCCCCATCCGGACGCATGCCGAATCCTCGAGGGCCTCTTTCCAGGCTTGGCTGCCGCTCAGCTCTTCGCTACTAGCAATGCCGCCCGCTCCCAAGACAAAACGGAACAATCAGGGCATAACTCTGTGATGCCGTCGACTTTCGGGACACTGACTGCTCCGCGCGACGTACCGTCTGAAAGCGTGCACATCGAAGAGGTGCGCCAGACCACTGACGGTACGCTGACCGAGGAGATCGCAATGGCTGCGGAGGAGTCCGCACGCTTCGTGCGACAGGCGCGCGGTGCTGTAGACCAAGATGTCCTCGACCAACTGGACGCCGACGTAGGCCGGATGGCGCACGACTATCTAGTCCGGCCGCCTTTCGTGATGTTCCGCCCTCTCTCGGAACTGAGAGCGGAGGTGTTCGAGCTGCTTGATGAACGTCAAAGACCCACGGTTCTGCCGGGTCTTTATAGAGTCGCGGGCCAACTGTGCGCCCTGCTCGGACACGCTTCCTCGGATCTCGGGCAGGCGTATGCCGCCGACACCCACACCCGCACGGCTTGGCTCTGTGCGGATCTAGCCGAGGACGACCCCCTCCGTGCTTATGTCCGATGGGTTCAATCGAACGTCGCTTACTGGAACGGTCAGTACCGGCGAGCCGCCGAACTAGCCCATAATGGACAGCGCTATGCCACCACAGGTACGAGCCTGCTTCGCCTTGCGAGCCAGGAGGCGCGCGCATATGCCGCAGCAGCGGACCACGGTGAGGCCAGTAGGGCACTCGCCACAGCCCAAGCGGCTCGGTCGCACCTCGGAATAGGCGGGGATGGGCCGGGTGGCGTTTTTCACTTCCCCGCTGGCAAGGCTGCGTACTACGCCAGTGAGGTGTGCCTAGCGCTTGGCGGTAAAAGCAACTTCCAGCAAGCCGCGTCACACGCCCAGGACGCCCTAGACCTGTTCGAAGCTCAACCCGATAGTGACCGATCGCCTGAGTTTTTCGCCGCAGCTCAACTTGACCTTGTAGCGGCACACTTGGCGTTGGATGATCTCGATGGCGCAGGGCAGCATCTACTGCCTGTCTTCGCGCTGCCGACTGAGAGCCGAACACTCCCCGTGGTGGAGCGCGTGAAAACAACGGATCGTGCACTTGCTAGCCAACGATTCGCCCAGGTCGCACTTGGCGCTGAGCTGCGTGAGCGGATCCACCTATTCTGTGCCTATACCGCCACCCGCGACGTGCCAGCCCTGCCCAACTGACCACTGCCCTATGGAGGCATCGAAACGTGGCTCTTCAAGTAGCTGTGTGTGGACCTCGGTACTGCACGGAAGAGGATGCTCAAAATGCTCGGCGCGTGGGGGAACTACTTGCAGAGCGAGGTGCCGTGACTGTCTGCGGTGGTGGAGTGGGCGTCATGGCCGCAGTAGCAGCCGGCGCACGCGCGAAGGGCGGCCTGGTCATCGGCATACGGCCGAATGGCACCAAGGAGGGCGCGTCAGCTGACCTGTCGGCCACCATCGTGACAAACATGGGCGAGGCACGAAATGCCATCATCGTCTGGAGCGCGGACGTGGTGATTAGCATCGGGGGCTCTTGGGGCACACTCAGCGAGGTGGCCCTGGCCATGCGCCGTGGTGACGTGCCAGTGATAGCGCTTGGCGGCTGGCGGGTCGTCGAAGCGGACGGCACGGCGGTACCCGGCATCCGCCATGTGGGTACACCGGAAGAGGCAATTGCCGAAGCGCTCGGGTCCTAAGCCGACAATCATTAAGAGTTAGCCACGGCCCTTCGGTAAGGGCGGCGGTGGCCGAGAACCCGAAAATTGCTTTCTTATATGGAACGACGGGACTTGTCTAGGTTCCATCTGGCCGTCTCGGAGCACTCCCGGGGTGCAGAGTGCGGCGCGCGTCCGAATGTTTCGTCACTGGTGGGGGATGCTTGGGGTGTGGTCGTCATGCCACCTACATAGAGTGCAGCAGAATAGCGGTTAACCAGCCAGCGATCAGGGCCGGTCCCATCGGATAGGCGTCCCTCCGCCTACTTCGGAGGGCGAGCGTCACGACGGCCTGCGCCACGAAGCCGCTGACGACGCCGTGAAGAACGGCTTGCCAGCCCAGCGGGCCGAGGCTGGTGGCAATCACACCCGCGAGCACCACGTCACCAAGGCCGAGCTGGCCTGGAAGCAGAAGCGCGATCATCAACATGGCTGTGGCAGTTGCAACACCGGCGACCACCGCGCGCAATAGGGGGCTGACGTCCCCCGCGCTTGCCGCAGTCACACTGAAGGCACTGACGTTCATGATCAACAACGTTCCGGATAACACGTAGGGCAGCCGCTGGCAACGTACGTCGATGATGGCCAGACCGACTCCCACGACGGCGAAGAGCCAGTACGCGGGTAGAGCCGGTGAGTTTGGCAGCATGGCGACGACGGACACGGTCCCTGCGCCGGTGAGCGTTACGGTGGCAGCAACTGCGGCAGGTCGCGTGGACGCCGCACGCCACCATCCCGGAGGTAAACGTAAGCGGCCTTCCCGTGGCGTGGCGAACGCGATTGCGGCCATAGGGACTCCGGCGATTGCGCCCGCTACGCCGGCGCTGACGGCCAGGCAGCTCACTCGTGGTGCCGTGTCAACGCTCGTCGGAGTTGCGGTGCCGGGAAGTCCAACGCTCGAGTTCCGACAGCTCGACGAGACCGGAGCCACCGGTCGTCACCCGATAGTCCGGGGCTTTGTTCATCCTGTTGGTCTGCCACGAGGTCGTGCTCCGGGGGAAGGCGAGCGTTAGCTTCCGCTCGGTCAGGAGGTTCCTTTGCGCCCGACGCCGGTCCATCCGGCCACGTGCCGAAGGTCGACTTCCGGAGCGTCAGGCTCAGGCCGCCATTCACTGTTCGGGACGATCCCCGGCTCGATGAGTTCCAAGCCTTCGAACAGGGCAGTGACCTCCTTCTTGTCGCGTGCCCAGATGTCGGACCGGCCCTCGTCGTACATCTTCTGATGTGCCGCCGCTATCTCCGGAGGGACGAAATCGGTCGTGGCGTGCGTGACGACCAGAAAGCTACCTGCCGGGAGTGTGTCCATCAGACGTCGGACAATAGGCTGGGCCGCTCCGTGGCCGGGGATGAAGTGAAGGACGGCGACCAGTATCAACGCTACTGGCTGTGTCAGATCCAGCGTGTCGGCCAATGCCGGATTCTGCAAGATCGCGTCCGGATCACGCAGATCTGCCTCGACGTAGGCAGTCTTACCCTCTGCGCTGCTTGTCAGCAGAGCCCGGGCGTGCGCCAATACGAGCGGATCGTTATCGACATATAGGACGCGACTCTCGGGTGCCACGGATTGCGCGACTTCGTGAGTGTTGTCTGCGGTTGGTAGGCCCGTGCCGATATCGAGGAACTGACGTATCCCCTCTTCGGCGGCCAGGTATCGCACCGCTCGACGTAACAGATCACGGTTGACTCGGACCCCGATGCGTACCCCCGGCCCGAGGATGCGCTCGAATTCATCGCCGGAAGCGCGGTCGGCGGCGAAGTGGTCCTTTCCTCCGAGCCAGTAGTTGTATCGCCGCGCCGGGTGAGGCTTGTCTGGATCGATCGCGGCAACCCGGTTGGACTCATCCACTGGCTTCCCCCACAAACCTCGGTGAGGCGCGACCCCGCCCGCTGGGCCTTGGTCGGCCGAAGCCACCCTCGCATGATCGCCTGAATCGTCGTTGGACTTATCGGACACGCCGCTACCTGGACGCCCGATGTTGTCGACGATATTAACAGCCATCGAACCCAGGTCAGTTAGAATCCACGCGGGTCGGCGGGAGCCTGGCACATGCTTGCGGCTCACAAGTCCAAGCTCGTGCAGACCGCGAAGCTCTGCGCTGATGGAGCCATCGCCAGGCGATTCGCCTTTCTGCTCGATCAACCTGGTGCGAATCTCCTTATAGCGCGCCGGTCCGCTCGTGATGACACGCAGGATCGGCGCACGCCACTTGTGAGTGAGAACTTCTCGGACTAGATCTTCGGGTGAAAGCGTCACGCCGTCGTCCCATCCCCCCGTCGCAGGCCGCAGGTCCCCGCCGGGTCACCCTGCCGAACGCCTGATCACCCAATGCTGATCTCGCGGAAGCGAACAGTGTCCACCAAGGACCCGAGTGCCTGTCAAGGCATATGAGATGGCCATAACTCAGCCTTCCGGCCTTTCGTCAGCTATGTCCGCTTCGTGCACCTCAGCGAACCTCCGTTCGAAGTGAGATGCGGAAAGGCCACGCGGGGGACGACGTGGGGACGGGTCGGGCTATGGCCCGACCCGTCAAGACGAGATTGTTCGTGCGACGGCTAGCGCGCTCCACCCAAGATCATCTTGTGCGCACCCGCGACACCCCAAAGTGGAGCCGTTCGACGACTGGCCGCCCAACGGCGGGATGCGCACTGCCGAATGCGCAATTCCCAATGCGCTGATCAAAGAGCGCTACTCAAGTTGCGTCGATCTTCCTGCGCAATATCAACGCCGTAGCACGATCGTCGGCGGTGGGGTACACCGGAAGGCGAACATCGATTCGGAGACGACGGAGGTGGATGCGTGCACCGACGCGCGGGGGTTATCGGGTTGACGGCGGTCTTGGCGTTGGCGCCGGCAGGCTGTCAGTCAGAAGGCGTCAAAGGTGGAGGTGCTTCGGCTAGACCTGCGCCCTCTGTTTCGGTGAGTCTCGCACCGAGCGCCACGGGCGAACGGGATGCCCTTGCCGCCTACCGCGGCATGTGGCAGGCGTTTCAGGAGGCGGCGAAATCGTCGGATCCAGAGGCACCGGACCTGCGCAAGTACGCCTCGGAGCAGGCGCTGAAGCTGATCTCCGGCTCGCTGTACGCCGACCGCAGCAACGAGCAGGTGACCAAGGGCGAGTTGCTGACCGATCCAAAGGTGACCGCGCTAAAGCCCACCGACGTGCCGACCGAAGCGACGATCGTCGACTGCGTCAACGACGAGAAGTGGTTGAAGTACAAGGCGTCCGGAGAACTCGTGAACGACGTGCCGGGCGGCAAGCACCGCACCACCGCCACGGTCAAGCGCACCACCGACGGCTGGAAGGTAGCTTCCTTCATCTTGAGAGAGAAGGGGACATGCTAAAGCTCGGCCGCCGTATGGCTGTCGTTGTGATCATCGCTGTAGCCGTTCTGGTGGCTGCGCCGATTGCGGCCTACGCCGATCCGGGCACAGGTGGCGTCCAGTGCAGCACCGGCGACCCTCGTCCCGAGTGCAATGTAGGTGTAGGCACTCCAGGACGGCCCGGCAACGGCGGCAATGGTGGTGGCAGCGGTGGCCGGGGCGGCGACGGCAAGTGCCGCGATCCCGAAGGCAAGGTAATCCCGTGCGAGCGTGACGGGGGCTGGGCCGGGTCGGACGGCTGCTACTACAAGCCGGTCGACCTGTCACCGACCATGATTGAAAACCTCGGTGGTCAGCCCGCTGGGGAGGGCGGCTGGTACCAGAAGGTCTGCTACGGCGAGGACGGGCAGGTGACAACCGGTTTCGGCGGGCCGGAATGGATCGCGGGAGCTCCTCCTTCGGTATCACCGGAAATCCTTGCCCGGCGGGCGCGGGCGAAGCTGCGGTTGCCCGAGGTCACGATTCGCATGAACCCGCCGGGTGATCAGCTCGTCAACTTGCCGATCTGGTTGGCCCTCAGTCCGGCGTCGTGGAGGCCGCAGTCGGCGACCGCGTCCGTGCCCGGAGTGAGTGTGACCGCGACGGCGCGGCCGGTGCAGGTGGCTTGGTCGATGGGCGACGGTACGACGCGCACCTGCGAGGGGCCGGGGACGGTGTGGTCGGCGGGCACCGATCCGAAGGCTGTGTCGCCGGACTGCGGTCATGTCTACAGGCGATCTTCGGCGGGCGCATCGGGCGGCGCGTACACGGTTGCTGCCACGGTGAGGTGGGAGGTCACCTGGGTGGGAGCAGGTCAGTCCGGCACGGTGCCGGGATTGGAGACGACGGGTCGCGTACAGACCCGCGTGCAGGAGTCTCAGGCGGTCGTCAGCCGCTAGTACCAGCAAGTTCATTTGTCGAAGCGCGCCACGTCGGGGAGGACATTAGTCATGGCGCTAGATTCCGTGCGCCCAAAATCAGGGCCGGAAGATCGTCCGACGGTTGCCGCGCCGCGTGCGGGGCGGGGACCGTGGCGGGCGGCCCGCCGTCGCCGTCGGTTGCCGTTCGTGGCGTTGGGCGGCCTGTTGGTCGTCGTGTGTGTGCTGGGTTACGCCTGGGGTGCGGTGCGTCTCGGTGATCGGGTCCAGGTACTGGCTGTGGCTCGGTCGGTCGCGGTCGGGCAGGCCTTGACCGGTGCTGACCTTCGGCAGGTTTCGGCGGCGCAGGGCCCGGGGGTGCAGCTGATCCCCGCTGGGCAGGCGCAGCAGGTGATCGGCCGTATGGCGGTGGTGCCGTTGCTGCCGGGGACGTTGTTGACGCCGTCGTTGGTGGGCGAGGCGGGGTTCCCGCCCGCCGGGAAGGTCGCCGCTTCTCTGGCGCTCAAGCCTGGCCAGTACCCGCAGGGCTTGGCCAACGGGTCGCGGGTCGCGGTGTACGTCTCTGCTGCCGGGTCGAGCGGCGACGGGCAGGCCGCCCCGTCGAACGCCTCCCGGGCGCGGTCGGCTTCGACCCGGCTGCAGGCGGTAGTGCTCGGGGTCGACTTGGCCGGTGACGGTCAGGGCGCGACCGTGATCACGCTGTTGCTGGACGCCTCCGACGGTGGCCGCCTCGCTGCGGCGCCGGCGGGTGGAGTGGTGCTGATGCAGGCCGCTCCCGGAGGTGACTGACATGCCGCTCGTTGCCGTGACTTACGTCAAGGGGCGTCCTGGTGCGACGACGACGGCGCTTGGGCTGGCCGCCGTCGCCCCGGCCGACGCGCGGCCGGTCGTGCTGGAGTGCGACCCTGCGGGTGGGGATTTGATGCGTCGCCTCGAGCTGGCCGCGGCACCAAGCCTGGTGGATCTGGCGGCTGCGGCGCGAGGCGCCACGAACGTCGAGTCCGCCATCGTGGCTAGCCGACAGACGGCGATGGTGGCCGGGGAATTGGTGCCGTTGGTGGTGGCCCCGGCAGGCGGGGCGCAGACCCGCGCCGCGCTGCCGGAGCTGACCGGGGCCGGACGGGCGGTGTTGACCACATCCGAGCGCCTCGTCGTCGCCGACTGCGGGCGCCTTACCCCTGATTCGGCGGTGTGGCCGCTGCTGCGCCTGGCTGACGTGGTCCTGGTGATGACTCGAGCCCGCACGGACGAGCTGGCCCATCTGCGCGAGGCGCTGGCTGAGCTGGTGGACGTCGGCGCGGGACGCCTCGTGGTGCTTCTGGCCGCTGGAGGGGTGTATCCGGCTGCTGACGTGGCTGAGGTGCTGTCGACCCATGTGGCCGAGGAACTGGCCCGCGACCCCGCGTCACTGGGGGTGCTCGGGCCGTTGCCGACCGACCATAAGGCGGCGGGCGTGCTCGCAGGGGAGCTGGTTGCCGGACGGAAATGGCGGCGGTTGCCACTGATGCGCGCCTACGCCGATCTGCTCAACGACCTTGCCGCCGACCTGCCGATCAGCCCGCAGCCTGCCGTCAGTGGGGAGGCCGCCTGATGAGCTACTCTCTCGCAGCTCGGCAGCCCTCGGGCCGTCGGGACGGGTTTACGTCCGAGCTGGCCCCGGATGCCAGTGAGATCACCGTGGTCCGTCGCATCCGCCGGGAGGTGGCCGAGCGGCTGACCCGCGCTACCCGGGCGCACGAGAGTGTCACGGGCGAGGTGATGTCGGCCGCTGAGCAGCAGGCGACCACCCGCGACCTGATCACCGCCGCGTTGGACGCGTACGCCGCCGAGGAGATGAGGGCGGGCCGCCCGCCGCTGCGCCCCGATGCGGAGTCGCGGGTCGGGCGGGCGGTGGCGGACATGCTGCTCGGCGCGGGTGGCCTGCAACCGTTGCTCAACGACGAGCGGGTGGAGGACATCCACGCCAACGGCTGCGACCAGGTCTTCGTGCGCTACACCGACGGCACTCGCCGTCAGGTCGCCCCGATCGCCGACACGGACGCGGAGATGGTGGAGTTGATCCGCCGCCTCGCCGCCGACGCCGGCCGCGCTGAGACCGGCGGGGAGGGCGGCGAGGAACGCCGCTGGGACCGAGCCGCGCCGATCCTGAAGCTGCAGATGCCCGACGGTTCTCGCCTGCACGCGATCATGTCGGTCACCCCGCGCCCGGCGTTGTCGATCCGTCGTCACCACTACATCAAGGTCACCCTCGCTGACCTGGAACAGCTCGGCACCCTCAACTCGGTGCTGCGCGAGTTGTTCGCCGCCGCGGTCCGCGCTCGGTTGAACACCCTCGCCGCTGGCCGTACCGGCGCCGGCAAGACCACGCTCCTGCGTGCCCTGGCCACGCATATCGAACAGCACGAGCGGATCGTGACCATTGAGGACACCTACGAGCTCGCGCTCAACGCGGACAAGGCGCTGCACCCCGACGTGGTGCCGTTGCAGTCGCGCGAGGCCAACGTCGAAGGCGAAGGCGCCATCGGCATGAGTGAGCTGTTCCGTTCCGGTCTGCGGATGTCGCCGGACCGGGTCATCGTCGGTGAGATTCGGGGCCACGAGGTCATCCCGATGCTCAACGCGATGAGTCAGGGCAACGACGGATCGTTGGGCACCATCCACGCCTCGTCGTCGGCCGGGGTGTTCAAGAAGCTCGCCCTGTACGCGGCGCAGTCCCCGGAGCGCCTTGACCCTGCGACCACGAACCTGCTGGTGGCGGAGTCGGTGCACCTGGTGGTGCACCTCGGCCTCACCGCCGACAGCCGCCGCGTGGTGACCTCGGTCCGCGAAGTCGTGGACGCCGACGGGCTGTCGGTGGCCTCGAACGAGATCTTCCGGCCCGGCCCGGACGGGCGGGCCGTACCCGCCTCGCCGCCGTCGACCGCCCTGCTGAGCACTCTGGTGAGTGCCGGGTTCGACCCGCGCCTGTTCGACGAGGCCCGCGCCGCACCGGGCTGGGGGTGGGCGTGGTGACGTTGACGGTGCCCCTGGCCGCGATGCTCGGGCTCGGCACCGCGTTCGGGGCGATGCTGGTGGCGGTCGGGTTGTCGGGCCGTGACAACGGGCCCGCGGACCTCGACACCGAGTCGTGGCTGTCGAGGTTCACCTCTGGCCGTGGCCCGGTCGACCGCCGCCGGGTAGCGGTGTGTGTGGCCGTGGGTGTGCTGGCGGCTGTGCTGACCCGCTGGCCGGTCGCGGCCGTGCTGTGCGCTATCGGGGCTTGGGTACTACCGGCGGTCATCGGTCCGGACCGTGACCACGCCCGGCGGGTCGCCCGGATCGAAGCCATCGCCACCTGGACCGAGGCGCTACGGGACAACTTGTCGGGCGCGGCCGGGCTCGAGCAGGCCATCACCACCAGCGCCATCGAATCCCCGGAGCCGATCCGGGACGAGGTGACCCGGCTGGCTACCCGCCTGCAGCGCAGTTGGCGGCTGACGGCAGCGTTGCGGGCGTTCGCCGCCGAGCTGGCCGACCCGACCGCCGACCTCGTTGTCGCCGGCCTGCTCATGGCCGCGCGGGGTAGCGCCGGGCAGCTCGGCGAGGTGCTGGGCGAGTTGGCCGCCTCCGCGCGGGCGAAGGTCGCCTCCCGGCAGCGCATCGCGGCCAGCCGCAAAAGCAACCGCACGAGTGCCCGGGTCATCGTCGGGGTCACCCTGGCCATGGCCGCGTTCCTCACTCTGGCCAACCGGGGCTACTTGGCACCGTTCGACACCGCGACCGGGCAACTCGTCCTGCTCGCGGCCGGAGGCTGCTTCGGATTCGCGTTCTTCTGGCTCGCGAAGCTGATGCGTGACCGCGACAACGCGCGGGTGCTGCAGAACGTCGCCGGTGACGCGCACGGGGAGGCGGTGGTGCGGTCGTGATCGGATCTTTGGTGTTCGGCCTCGGCACCGGCGTCGGGCTGTGGCTCATCGTCGTGGGCTGGCTTCCCCGCCCGCCACGCCTCGATCAGGCCCTCGACGCCCCGTACGGGCTGACCCGGCAGGCGCAGGTCGACGCCGAGACCGCCGGGGCGGGGTGGGCCGGACGGTGGGGCCGCCCAGCGGTGCGCTGGCTACGCCGCCTCGGCCTGCCCACCACCGGCACCCGCCGCGACCTGGCGACTGTGGATAAGCCTGTGGATATCCACCTCGCGGAGCAGGCCACAGCCACCGTCTTCGGCCTGCTCGTCCCGCCGGTATTCGCCATGCTGCTGACCCTCGCCGGGACAGGCCCCGGGTTGACCCTGCCCGCCGCCGCGAGTCTCATCCTTGGCGTAGCCGGGTTCCTGGCTCCGGAACTGTCGGTCCGCAGCGAGGCGGCACAGCACCGGATGGCGTTTCGTGACGCCCTCAGCTCGTTCCTGGATCTGGTGGTAATCAGCCTCGCCGCAGGATCCGGCGTTGACCAGGCCCTGGACGAGGCCGCCTCGGTGGGATCCGGGCCGGCGTACGCGGAGCTGCGCTACGCCCTCACCGAAGCGAGGTTGGCCCGGGTTCCGCCGTGGGACACCCTCGCCCTGCTCGGGCAACGCCTCGCGGTGCCGGAGTTGCAGCAGCTCGCCGCGACCGTCGGTATGGCCGGCAGCGAGGGCGCTCGGGTCCGCTCGTCACTGCGCTCCCGCGCGGTCGCGATGCGCGACCGGCGGATCACAGACGCCGAAGGTGAGGCCAACGCCGCGACCGAACGCATGAGCCTACCCATCGTCGCCCTGTTCGCCGGGTTCCTGATCTTCCTCGGCTATCCCGCCCTGGCCGCCGTCCTCGGCGGCCTCTGAACCCGTCAGTTCACCCATCCCGGAGGTCCTGTCATGTCCGCCCTGTTGAGCTACCTGACTGCCGAGATCCGGCACCGCTGGACGGCGGTCCGCGACACCAAAGACGGCGGCTACTCCACCGAAGCCGTCCTGGTCACCGCCCTGCTCGTCCTCGCGGCCATCGCAGTGATCAGCATCATCGTCACCAAGGTCACCGGCAAAGCCAACACGATCAACCTCGGCTGAACCATGCCCACGATGACCACCTTCCGAGACCGCCATGCCGCGCGCACCTCCTCCCGAGCGCGCGGCACGGCCGGGCGGCTACGCGCTCGCTGGCGGCGCGTCGCCGACCAACCCGACGCGGGCGCGGCCACGGCCGAGCTGGTCATCGCCATGCCCTTGTTGCTGCTCATCGTCATGTTCGTCATCCAGGCCGGAGTGTGGATGCACGCCACCCACATCGCCCAGGCCGCAGCGACCAGGGCAGCGAGCACCGCCGCCGCCTACCAATCCAATGCCGGAGCCGGGCAGGGCGCCGGGGCCGACACCCTCGCCGCGATCGGCAGCGGCGTGCTGAAGAACCCGCAGGTGTCGGTCACCCGCACCGCCACCGAAGCCCGCGTCGAGATCCGAGGGACCGCCCAAACAGTCGTCCCCGGCATCCGCTGGCGGGTGTCCACCGTGGTCGTGCGGCCCGTCGAGCGCTGGACCGGAGCCGACCAATGACGACCCCGGGCTCCCAGCAGTCGCCCGGCGCATCCGACGACGTGGAGTTTCGCCGCGTTCGTCGCGGCCCACGCCCACGATCACACCGAGGAAGGTCACCGATGCCCGGAAACGCACTTGTGGGCGGTGTCATGACTCGACTTCGAGCCACCGTGTCCGCCCGGTGGCGGACGCTGGCCGCGACACCCGACGCCGGAGCCAGCACCGCCGAAATGGCGCTGCTCACCCCGCTACTGATCATGCTGCTGTTGCTGGTGGTGCTGTGTGGCCGGTTGGCGTCCGCGCAGATCGACACGGACGCCGCCGCGAGTAGCGGCGCCCGCTCCGGGTCGCTGGCGCGCAGCCAGGCGGCGGCGGTCGCGGGCGCGGAACGCACCGCCCGCGCCAGCCTCGCCGCCCAAGGCGTGACGTGCCAATCCACCGAGGTAAGCGTGAGCACCGGCGGGTTGCGGCCGGGCGGGGCGGTCACCGTCACCGTCTCATGCCGAGTTCGCCTGTCGGACCTGGTGCTGCTGAACGTGCCGGGGAGCCGGGTGGTCCAGTCCAGCGCTACCTCGCCCATCGACCAGTGGATTGGAGGCGCCCCGTGAGGCGACGCATCCGCACGGTGACCCGGCGGCTGCAGGACCGCACTGGAGGATCAGACGCCGGGCAGGTGACCCCGTTCGTGGTCCTGCTCAGCGTCGCCCTGCTCGCGGTGGCCGGGCTGGTCCTCGACGCCGGACTGGCCATCTCCGCCAAGGTGCAGGCCCTCGACATCGCACAGTCGGCCGCCCGTGCCGGAGCCCAGCAGCTCGACCTGTACGCCTACCGCACCAGCGGTATCACCCGCCTGGACACCGGCCGCGCCACGTCGACCGCCCGTTCCTGGCTTGCGTCGGCCGGAGTTTCCGGGGACGCCTCCGCGACGGCGACCACCGTCACCGTCGCCGTCCGGCGGACCAGCCGCACTCAAATCCTGCAACTGGTCGGCGTAAGCGGCCTGCACGTGTCCGCTACTGCGACCGCAACCGCTGTGCATGGCGTCACCGGCCCGAACGCCTGACCCGCTCTCGACAACAAGGGGGTTCGAGCATGATGCGCGCCTTCGCCACGGTCGGCCGGCTGCTTCGGGCCGTGGCTGCACTAGCCGTGCTGGCCGGATTCACCGCCGGGGTGCCGTGGCTGTTGACCGCCTCGTCCGGGTGGCCGCTGAGCTGGGTCGGCTGGCCGCACCCCGCCCAGGTCCCCGGGCTGGCCGACCTGATCGGCGCGGTGACGAATCCCTGGTCGGATCAGATGATCCTCGCCATGCTGGCCTCGATCGGCTGGGTGCTGTGGCTGATCTTCGTCCGCCACGTCATCATCGAGACAATTGAGGCGAGCGCGGACGCCGCTACCGCGCGGCGCGGACAGCTCCGAGCGCCGGTCGGCGGGCGCGGCCCGATCCGCTGGGTGGCCGCCGTGCTGGTCGGCGCGATCATCGGCGCGGTGCTGTTCGACGCCGCCCGCGCCGTCACCGGCACCACCGGCACCAGCGCCGCCGCTGCTGCTGACGCCGCCGCGCGCCGCCCCGCCGTCACCGTCGGGGCACCGGCCCCAGCCGTGGCCGCGACGGTGGCGCACATAGGCCCGCGCCCGGCCATCACCGTCCACCGCGACGCGGCCACGGCGATGCCGAGGCTCGCCTCTGCCGCCCACCATGGCACCGGCGTCCCCTCATGGGCGCGCGACGCCCCCGGCGGGATCCACCCCGTCAAGGCCGGAGACAACCTGTGGGACATCGCCACCGACAAGCTTGGTGACCCGCACCGCTGGCGCGAGATCTACACCCTGAACCGGGGCCATCAGCAGGCCAACGGCTACGCCCTGACCGACCCCGACGAGATCCACGTCGGCTGGGTCCTCGCCATGCCCGCCCGCGACACCACACCCGCACGGCCGAACTCGGCCACCCCCACACCACCATCGGACACGACTCCGTCCGACGATGGCGTAACCGAGCCCCCGTCGGGAAGCGCTGCCCCGAACGCCTCCCCCGCCCCGGCGACGAGTACGCCGAGCACCCCACCGGCCACCGCGACCCCGGCCTCCCCGACGGTCAGCGCTACCCCGTCGCCGGGCGCCTCGGCAACCGTCACACCCACCGAGGGGCGCCCGCCGGCGGCTGAGCCCGCTGCACCCGACAACGGCTCGGATAGCGCAGACGACGGCCAGGTGGGGATCAGCCTGCCCTCGGACGGCTGGGTCAGCCTCGGCCTGGCTGCGCTCATCGCCGCCGTTGCCTCTCTGCTGCGCCTGCAACGACGCCGCCGCGCCCGGCTGATCTATCCCATCCCGTCTCGGATCGGCCCGCAGCCTGCGCCGGTACTCGACATCCTCGCCCCCGTCGACGTGGTCGGTGCCCGCCACCCAACCACCGACGAGGAGCCGCACCGGCCCGCCGCACCGGTCGTGCCCGCCCCCGTCGGCCTCGACCACGCCGGAAGCGAGGTGAGCCTGTTCGACCTGCCCGGCCCCGGCCTTGCCCTCACCGGTGACGGCGCTGAACCGGCCGCCCGTGCAGTGCTGGCCGCTGTGCTCGCCACCGGCGCCACGCAGAGCGCCGAGGCGCGGCCGGTGGCGGTCACCACCACCGAGGTCCTCGCCCGGCTCCTGCCCGCCGGTGCACCGCTGGTCGGCCTGGACCCCGACGGCACCAGCTACGACGGAGAACGCCTCATCGTGCTCTCCGACGCCACCGCGGCCACCACCCACGCCGAAGAAGAGATGATCGTGCGGCGCCGGCTACTGGACACCTTCAACCTCGACACGGTCACCGCACTGAACGAGCGCACCGACCACGCCGAAATGCAGCCGCCGTACGTGCTGCTCATCGAGGCCACCACCCGGCACGCCGCCCGCCTGCGCGCGGTCGGCACGCACCGCCGGGCGCTGCACCTGCACCCGGTCGTCCTCGGCGGACTCGACGGCCTGCCCACCGTCGAGATCGCCGCCGACGGAACCACAAGGAGCGAGGCTGCCGGGCTGGCGCGGCTGTCCACCCTCGCGGCGCACGACCTCGCCGCCGTTCTCGCCATGCTCACCGACGCCGCCCCCCGGCCGGAGCCCGGCCACGACATCGACCTCGACCCGGACCCGAGCGACCCGGCCGCGGCCGGGCACGAGGCTCCTACCGAACAGGCGGAGCCGGTGCCCGCCCAAGCACACGAGGCGGCGGCCCCGGTGCGGCTGCGGGTCCTCGGCCCGGTCCTGCTCGAAACACTGGCGGGGCCGGTGGCGACCGGGATGCGCAGCGGCTCCTACACCGTCCTCGCCTCGTTGGCCGTGCACCCGGGCGGGCGCACCCTTGGCCAGCTCGCCGCCGACCTGCATCCCGACACCGACCCGGGCACCGCAGGCAAACGCATCCGGACCGACATCAGCTCCACCCGGCGGGTGTTGCGAGCCGCTACCGGCAACTCGGAGGCGATGTTCGTCGTCTACGACCCGGCGACCGGCCGCTACCGCCTCGACGCGGAGCTCATTGCTGTGGACCTGTGGCAGATGCTCACCGCCATCGAGACCGCGAACACCTCCGACGACGACCTCCAGGCCCTTGCCCTGCTTCGCGAGGTGGTCGAGCTGTATGGCGGGGACTTCGCCGACGGCGTCGACCAGACCTGGATCACCGACTACGCCAACTCCTACCGCCACCAGATCCTGTCCGTGTTCGCCCGCATCGCCGAGATCCTCGAACCCGACCACCCTGACCAGGCCGTTGCCGCTTTGGAACGCGCGCTGGAGTTGGACCCGGTCAACGAGGAGTTGTACCAGCGCGTCATGCGGATCCACGGCCGGGCCGGACGCCCGGACGCGGTCCGGCGCGCCCTGCGCCGCCTCGAGGAACGCCTTGCCGACCTCGGCGACGCCGAACCGTCCGAGGCCACCCGCCGGGTCGCCGAACGCCAACTGCGCCCCGCCGCCACCAGCGGAGCACGCTCATGACCCCGTCGCCGCAACGGTGGACACGGTGGGCCGTTCGGCTCACCCTCACCGCCGGAGTCGCCGCCTCCGTCACCGCCAACATCCTGCACGCCCGCGACAATCTGATCTCGCAGGCCATCGCAGCATGGCCACCCCTGGCGCTGCTGGTCACCGTCGAGCTAGTCACCCGCATTCCCGTCCTCCGCAAGACCCTCGGGGTGCTGCGGATCGCCGCGACCTCCGCCATCGCCGCCATCGCCGCGTGGATCAGCTATCACCACATGGTCGGCGTGGTCGCCCGCTACGGCGAGACCGGGACGGTGCCGTACCTGCTGCCCCTGTCGGTCGACGGACTCATCGTCGTCGCCTCCATATCCCTGATCGAACTCTCCGGCCGCCCCGACCCGCCGCCCCCACCGGCTCCGGCTGGCACGACGACGACCGCGGCCGAGACGCCTGCCACGCCCATGCCTGCCGCGCCACTCCCAGCACCAGCAACCACGCCGCCGTCCCCGACGGCACAAGCCGACCCCGAGCCGGTAGCCGAACCAGTGGATCAGCCTGCCACTGCACCCGAGCCCGAGCAGCCGAGTGTCACCGTGGACAGCAACTCGCCAGCTAGAACGGATCCACCGCCCGGTGACCGGCCTGACCTATCACCGGACCACGACGAAGACCAGGACGGCGAGGACGAAGACCACGGTGACCAGGACCCGGACGGAGAGAACGAAGACCACGGTGACGAGGACGACGACGGTGTCGATCTCGCCCCCGACCTCGTCCCGCTGCTGCCCGCTGCCCGCACGGCCCGCGACGAGCTGATCCGCGAGGGTCGCACGGTCAGCCGTGACGCCCTCGCGCAACGTCTTCGCCGCAACGGCGCCGCCATCCGCAACAACCGCGTGTCGGAGCTGCTCAACGCGCTGCGCCGGGAAGAGGCCGACGGTGCAAGCCTGAAGGTGCTGGCGTGACGCCGCACCGGCCCACACCCCCACCGCTCGATGGACTTGAGGAGACCGCACATGGACGAGTCCGCTCCCGCGCTCGACGCCGCCGTGGCCCGGCCACGTCCGGTGTCCTGCCCGCCGTGGTGTACCGATGGCCTGCACCCCGACCTCGACCCGCCCGCGACCGTGGCCGTGTACGACGAGGCTTGTGAGCTGGTCGCCGCGCACGTACGGGCCGCGTTTTGGGACAAGGCACCGGAGTGGATCGGCACCGACCCGGCCGACCTGGAACGCCCCCACGTCTTGGTCAGCGTGCCCGGCGGAGGCGGCGGCGTGCCGATGTATCTCACCCCCGGGCAGGCCCGCAGCTTCGCAGCCGCCCTCGGGCGCGCCGCTGACGCCGCCGAGACCGAAGCCTTCTACCGCACACCGGTGCCGCCCGGCGTGACCTCGACCGTTGTGCCCGCCAGTGCGCCGTTACCGCAGCCTTGATGCCTCGGCACTAGTCGGCATGGATGGGTTGCGGGTGCCCGGCCGTCGGGCACCCGCCATGATCATCAGGAGGACCCGACATGGCATCACCCGCGCCCGCTGCCCGCACGATCGAGGTCGATGAGCAGGTCTACGACGTACTCGCCCGCACCGCCAGGTCGAGGGACACCGACATCAACGGTGTGCTGAAGTACCTGCTCGAAGCCCCCGTGGTCACCGCCGTGTCCTCGCAGGACGACGACGAGGAGTGAGCTCACACGAGGGGGCGCCGCCGGACGGGGGACCGGGCGGCGCCCCCTGTGCTTGACGAACGCGTTTAGTCGAGGGCGTCAGCGACGGTGAGCAACCGTTGCGCGGTCCGCTGCGCGACACCGAGGCGGCGGGCCAGCTCCACGCCCAGACCACGCCGATCCCGGCCGTCCTGCCGCGCCTCAGCCAGCAGCTCCACAGCGACCTGGAGGCGGGGATCGTCGGCGTACGGGTGCGGTTTGAGCGGGCCGGTGGCGGTCCCGGGGGTACGCCCGGTGGACTGACGACCGGTCCGGGCGGCGGCAATGGCCCACACCGTGCGCCGGTACCAACGCCGCCGCAACCTGCCATCGGAGAGAATCTCCACGTCGTCAGGCCGGTCCCGAAGCTCGTCGGGCAGGTTGCGGTACGAGCCGTAGTGCAGGATTTTGGCGGCCTCGCCGGAACCGACCAGTTCGTTCGGGTCGCCGCTACGGTCGACGGCGGTCAGTACGGCGAGCTTCGCCTTCTGGTGGGCGGTGTGGAAGGCGTCGATGCGGTCGAGCCAGAACCATTCGCGGCCGGCCTCGTCGGTGAAGGCGTCGGGGAAACCGGTGGTCGCGCGGTTGCGGTGCCAGAGGTTGACGGTCCTTCGCGCCGCGCCGGTGTGCGCGGCGACCCCGGCACGGTCGAGGGCAACCCGGCCGTCGAAGGTGTGTCGACTCACGATGACCATCCTCCCTGCCCTCTGTTCCTCGATGCCCTCTGTTCGGTGGGCCGCCCATCGGGTGCTGTGGCTCGCTAGGATCGCCGCTACGCCCGCTGAGGGAAGATACGGCCTCGTAGGGGCCGTGGGTGGCCCGACGCGAGCGAGGTGGCCGGTGGGGTTTCGCCACACCACCAATTCCGGTGTGTCCCACCGGCCACCGACCCACGCCTACGGCTGCTCAAAGACTCCCCGTGTTCGACGGTGGCGGTCAGGAGTCCGGGTTCAGTACCCGCCACGCGAACGACGCCATGATGGCGATGGGCAGCGAGGCGATCTTCGCCTGGGTTTTCGGCGTGGCCGCGTCGTAGACGGTGAGGATGGCGTTCGCGGTGGTGGCGTCCACGATGACGCCGCTGATCTTGCGGGCGTTTCCGGCCTTCGCCTCGCGCAGCATGTCGATCACGTGCGGGTCGCCGGTGGCGGCGTCGTCCGGGATGGTCTCGTTCTCGGCGGCGTCGGGGCAGTCGGGGCAGGTCACCAGATGCGGCTCGTCGGTGATGCGGGTACGCGGCCCGTCGGCTCCGCAGACGGCTCCGTCGTGTCGCGCGGAGCGGCCGTGGGTCCAGCGGGCGGTCACGAGTTCGCCTGCTCGATGGTGGCCGGCGCATCGAAGTGAGCCGGGTCGAGGTTGACGCCGAGCCGCGTGGCAACCGTGGTGTGAATGGCCAGCAGGAGGCCGATGACGTCGGTGTTGGTCCCTTCGTCGTAGTCGTGGGCGATGCGGCAGGCGTCGCGCAGCGACCGGCAGGCGTCGGTGAAGGCAGCGACGAGGGCGGCGTGATCGTCGGTGCGGGTGCAGGCGACGACCTCGGCCGGGGTGTAGGTGCGGTGCTCGCCGCTGGGGAAGCGCAGCTCTAGCTGGCGGATGTGGGTGGTGTGCGGGGTCGAGTAGGTGATGTCGGTGATCGTGGCGAGGCGGTACTCGATGCCGTCGCGGGGCTGGCGTACCCGGGCGGTGTCGTTGAGGTCCATCGGAAGCTCCATTAACGAGTTCTGGGGGTGGTGACGGTGGGTTGCGGGCCGAGACCGCCGGGGCGTGGGTAGCTGGTGACGCGGTCTCGGCCTCGCTGCTCAGTCGGCGGGTGCGGCGGCCGGGGTCAGGGTGTCGAGGTTGCCGCCGAGGTAGGTGTTCGCGGTGGCGCTGAGGGCGTCGAAGATCTCGCTGAGCTTGGTGTGCAGCACGTCGTGGTGTTCAGCGGTGGTGATGGCGTGGTGCAGGATCGTGCGCACGGCGGCGAGGTCGGTGAGCACGATGTCGCGCTCGTCGGCCCACGGGTGCACGGTCAGTTCGTCGCGCCAGAACCACTCGGTGATCCCGCCGCGAAACTCGACGCGGTACCGGTCTCCGTCGATGATGCGCGACTGCCGGAAGATGTCGATCACGACGCCGGGATGGCTGTGCGCGGCTTCGAGGGAGTGGCGGGTGGACACGACGTCGAGCAGGGCCGGGGCGGGCGCAGGGTCGGTGCTGGTCATCGGGGCTCCTTCGCCGCTATCGGGTGGGGTGGTCGTGTTCGCCGGAGCCGTTGACCTCGAACGCGATGACGCGATCCGAGGTTTCGGTGGTGTCGGCGTGCAGGTAGAAGTCGTGTTCGCGGCGGCGGGCGCCGATGGAGACGCCGTGCAGGTCAAGCACGATGTAGTCGCTGCGGTCTCCGTCGCCCGGCTGACCGGGGTAGACCCGCAAGTGCAGGTTTCGCAGGACGCCAGCGATGACCGGATCGAGGTCACCGATCAGGGTCAATGCGGCGAGCAGGCGCGCACCGGCGAGGGCGTGCTGGCCGTCGCTCATGGTGTCCGGGCGTGCGGTGAGGTCGGGGTTGATGGTCATGACTCGGTGTCCTTCGTGCTGGTGCCGGCCGCGGTCGAGTCGTGGCCGAGGTCATTGATCGGGAACGGCGGCAGGAGCGGGGTGAGGGTGCCGCCGGTGTCTCGGTCGGCGAGGGCGGCGCAGGCGATCAACGCGGCTCCGGCGGCGATGGCCTGCCCGGGGGTGTAGCGCACCCGCACGCTGCGCGTGGCGTCGGGCAGGACGCCGCGCGCCTCCACCACGCCTTTCTGCCATGTGCACACGGGTAGCTGCTCGTCGGCGACGGCGCGGACGGTGGTGCGGGTGAGCTGGTCATAGGCGGTCATCAGCCGGGCGTGTGCGGTGGTGGCAGCGCCTTCGTATTCGGCGATCTTCGCGGCGAGAAAGCCGTCGTTGTCGTCGATGAGGCATTCGAGGAGGGCGCGGTGGCGTTCGGCGGCGCCGTGTGCGGTCGCGTATTCCTGCACGAGGGCGATCAGTTCTCTCACAGCGATTCCTTCGAGTAGAGGGGTTGCGGGTGCGGCGTGCGGGCCGCGCGGCCGGGTCTGGCCGCGCGGCGGGGCCGACCGGGTTAGCGACGGTGCGCCGGGGTGGCCGGGCCGGGCACGACCGGCGGCCGTACCGGTGCGGTGCCGATGGCCGGACCGGTGAACGCGGGACCGTCGGACACCGGACCGTCCGAGACCGGCATGCCGGACACAGGACCGCCGGAGACGGGGCTGCCGGAGACGGGGCGGAGTTCGTTGTCGGGTTTGAAGCCGATGCGGTCGAGGGCCACGGCTCCGCAGGCGGTGAGCCGGCCGCCGAGGTTGAGTGCCTCGGTGCCGGTGAAGTGGACCGCGATGGGCCGGGAGGCGGTGTCGATCGCGCGGAGTTCGACTTTGCCGTCCGGCAGTGCCCGGACCGGCATGAACCCTTCGACGGTGGCCTGTAGGGGGAAGGCCGCGCGGACTGCTCGTTCGACCTCGCGGAGCCGGTGCGCGGCGATCTCGTCCCATTGCTGCTGGTGGGCGAGTTGTACGCCTTGCTCGTCGTAGTCGGTTTCGTACGAGGCGATGACGCGGTGCGCGGTGCTGTTCTGGTACGCCTCTACCAGGTGGCCGATGAGGTTCATCAGCTCGTCGGATGTCATGGCGGGTGCCTCCGTCGGCGCAGGGCCGGATCGAGGTTGAACAGGTGAAGTCGCAGGCAGGCCCGGGGCGGCCGGTCGTAACCGCGCCGGTGCGGGTGCCGGGCCGCCGCCGATCGGGCCGGGTGGGCGGCGTGAGCCGGACGGGCTGGGCGGCCGGACGGCAGCCGGGCCGCGTGCGGGACGCCGGGCGGTGGTGTCCGCCGGGGCGGGGGCCGGGGCCGCCGTGCGCCACCAGTGGCGGCGGTGGCGGCCCCGGTGCCGCAGGCCCATCAGACAGCCAGCAGATCGAACGCGCGGGCCTTCACGTCCGCGCCCGCACCGGTCAGCGCCCGAGTCGCCCGGACCGCGTCGGTCTTGGCCGGGGCGAAGTGATCGACGTACTCGGTGATGGCCTGGAACCCGGCCCACCGGGTGCCCTTGATCGCCTTCTGCGTGTCCGCATCGCGGATGAGGTACCGCAACGTGTTGGTGCGCTTCTTGGCGTTGTTCTTCGCCACGTCCGAGGCCGCGTCCTCGATCGGCCACACCTGGGCGACGATCTTCTCGAACTCGCCCATGGTCATCGCCTCGTTGAGCATCTTCTCCGCGTCGGCCTGCCAGTCGCCGAAGTGCTTCCACACCAGATTCATTGCGTGGCGCGCCTCGGTGATCTGCACCTGGACATTCGAGGTGTGCCGGAATGTGTACGAACCTTCCGACCGGGCGTAGGCCATGCGCTGCGTGTTCGCGCAGACGATCCGCACCGGAGTCGCGTCCACCCGTAGCGACGCCGTGCCGTCGTGCGAGGTCGTCGCGGCCAGGTAGAGGTCCATCCGGTCGACTCCGGCGATCTCCATCGCGTTGGGCAGCTTCATCGTGACGAAGACGCTCTTGCCTTTGCGCATCGAGCCGGCCGTCTCGAAGTGCGCCCCGGACTCGTCGACCAGGAGGTTGAGCATTTCGGCGACCTGCTCGTTTTGCACGGTGGTGTAGTCGTCGCCGACCACGCCGAGATACTCGGTGACGCCGGTCTGGGGGTTGGTCCGCACGGTCATCCATTTGTCGGGGCAGTCGACCTTCGTGACGCCCTTGTCGGTGATCTCCATGCCTTGCAACGCGATCTTGCGGACCTCCCAGCCGCCGAGCCACGCCTTCGCCATGATTTCCTCGGCGGTCATGCAGTCGTCGGTGACTTGCCCGAGCTGGTGCCAGGCCGACAGGCGGGCAGAGGCGAAGGCGGTCTGGCCGTTCGCAAGGGTTTCGAGTTCGTGTGCCATGACGGGTGTTTCCTTTCGTAGAGCGTTCGGGTGGCGGCGGCGACGCCGGGGTTTCGCGCCCGGCGACGCCGTCACAGGTAATGTTTCCTACCTCCACGGGCCGATCAAGGCGATCGGCTGGAGTCGATCGAGGTTTCTGGCAGCAATGTGACGCCCCGCCGTCGCGGCCGGGTCACCCGGTGGCCGGGTGCGCGGACAGTCGCCCGTCCGGGCCGTACACATAGGCGTGCACGGTGCGGAACGGGGCCGGTAGGTACACGGTGAACCCGTGCGCGGACAGGATCATCGACCGGTACGACCGGGTGATGCCCAATGTCCACCCGTCGGGTTTGCTCCCGTGCGCGCCGGGCGGCATAGTGCCCGCGCTCGGCCGGTCGGCGCGGGCGCGGCGGTGCCGGGCGAGGGCGATATGTGGGCACAACGTCAATGCCGCGCGAAGGCACTCGGGGTGTCCGGGCGGGTCGGTGTACCGGAGCAGCTCGGCGGCACGAGGGGTGCCCAGGAACGCCACCCAGTACTCCATCGACTCGCCGCACAACGAGCACCGGCGGCCGGCGGCGAGCTGAGTCGAGATCGAGGTGTTGATCGTCGTGAAGTCGACGTGCGCCCGACGACCGCCGCGCGGGTCGGGGTGCACGTTGACCGGCGGAATCGGCAGGCCACGCCGTACGTCGCGGGGACGCGCGGCCAGCGCCTTGGGCATGTCGGCGGGTATGCCCGGCGGCGGGGCAGACGGCCCGGTCACGCCGTCGGTCCGGTCACGTCGGGGCGTGCGTCGCTGATGACGAGGTGCGGGTGTTCGGCGCGCAGGATCGCCCGCGCGGTGTCCCATTGTGCCGGGGTCATCGCTGAGGCGATGGTGTCGAGCCCCGCCGCCTCCATCACCATGCGCTGAGTCCCGGCCGCGTCGGGGTTGGCGAACACGGCCACCATGTCGCCTCCGGCGACCACGTACACCCGCCCGTCGGCGGCGGTGGGCGGCACGATCAGCCGGGCCGTACGGCCGTGCTCGGCCAGCCACCGGCCGATGACCTCGTCCGGATCACCGTCAACGAGGTCGGTGTCGTATCCCTCGCCGTCGAGCCACGCCAGATGATCCGCGCTCGTCCACTCGGGATGGACGAGCCAGCTCTGCCGCACGGCCTGCCACATCGTGAGCCGGGCCGGTGCGCCGACCGGCTCGGCCGGTCGCGCGCCATGCGGGCCGTACACCGGGCACAACGGTGTGCCGTCGAGGTGCGATGCGCCGGGGCGGGGTGCGAATCCGGTGAGGGGCCACTCGTGCGGCGGCACCGGGCGGGCCGGTTGGCCGCATTCGGGGCAGCGCAGCGAGCCCGGCTCGGCGGGGCGGTCGTGGTGGTGCGGTGGGGTGGTCATCGTTGCTGCCTTCCGTTCGGGGTGGGCGTGCGGGTGCCGGGGCCGGGCGTGGTGCCCGGCCCCGGCGGGGGTGATGTGTCAGGCCGCAACCGGCACGGCGTGGGCCTCGGTGTCGGCGGGGGCGTCGTCATCTGCCGCCCCGGCGGCGGTGCTGACGTCGCCCGCCTCGCCCGCCTCGCCCGCCTCGCCCGCCTCGCCCGCGTCGGCGGTGTCGGCGGTGGTGGTCTCGGCCTCGTCGGTCAGCGGCCGGGTCATGAAGGCGACCACGTCGGCGGTCGGCTCGGGCGCGGCCTCGGCCAGGGCGTACTTCACCGGGGCCTCGCTGACCAGGACCAGCACGCCGGGCTCGGTCAGCCGGGCCATGGCGTTACCGACCGCGCCGGAGCTACGCCCGCCGAGCTGCCGGGCGACAATGCCGGGGGTCACGTCGTGGCCGGTGCCGAGGTCGCGCATGAACGCCTCAACCTGGTTGCGCAGCCCGTTTTTCGCCAGCTTCGCCGACCCGTCGGAGTTGATCTCACCAGTGGTGCGGCCGGTGCCGGTACCGGTGGTGCGCCGCGCCGACGGGCGGCGGATCTTGCGGGTGTGCCCGCACGTCGGGCACGTGCTG
The DNA here is from genome assembly GCF_019710575.1 of Paractinoplanes polyasparticus. Lineage (GTDB taxonomy): Bacteria > Actinomycetota > Actinomycetes > Mycobacteriales > Micromonosporaceae > Actinoplanes > Actinoplanes polyasparticus. The sequence continues at coordinate 222,998 of NZ_JAHWFK010000024.1, forward strand.
GTCGTCGGGGCGTTCGCCGGGTCCACCGTGGCGAGGTCGGCGTCGGCGACCACCACCCACAACTCGGTGCCGTCCTCAGCGGTGGGCAGGCGGCGGGCGGCACCGGCCGCCTCCATCGCGGCGAGGACCGTGTCACCCATCGCGACCGACAGGCCGCTCTCGTTGATCGCCGCGTCGGCGGTGATGCCGTCCGGGTGACCCCCCAGCACACCGGCCATGATCAGAACCCTCAGATCGGGCTGACGCGGGCCGACCGGCGCACCCGACACCGGGGCAACCTCCGCCGCCGTGTCAGCCGGGCTGTCCGCCGGGGTCTCATCGGCCG
>NZ_JAHWFK010000025.1 GCF_019710575.1 Paractinoplanes polyasparticus
GGCTGTCGTCGGCCGGGCTGTCGTCGGCCGGGCTGTCGTCGGCCGGGCTGTCGTCGGCCGGGCTGTCGTCGGCCGGGCTGTCGTCGGCCGGGGTCTCGTCCGCCGGGGTCTCGTCCGCCGGGGTCTCGTCCGCCGGGGTCTCGTCCGCCGTGCCCGCCGGGGTGGCGTCGTCGCCGGGGGCCTCGTCCGCCGGGGCGGCGGTGACCGGGTGCCAAATGTCGGCAGGCTTGCGGTTGCCGTTGGCCGGGCCGGGGGTGCGGGTGGCGGTGCCAGCGGCCTCCATCGCGGCGAGGGCCTTCGCGACCGATGACGGGCTCACGCCCGCCGCCTCGGACAGTGCGCGAGTGGTGATGCCGTCGGCGTGGGCGGTCAGGGCGGCGGCGACGGTCTCGGCGGCGGTCGGGGCGGCGGTGGTGGTCGTGGTGGTCATGGCTGAATACCTCCGGTAATGGGGTTGGTAATGGCGTTCCGCGTTATGCGGTGCGCTTTTGTTTGGCGGTTCTGGTAGGGCAGTTGTTGTTGCCCACGTCCATGGACCCTCTGCACGCGGTCATTGTCAACCCGCATTTCCAAGACTCTTTCCGGCGGCCGTTCCGGGAACCCGTTTCGCCTCGTCGCGCCGTGCGCCTATCGGCCCGGTATCGCGTTTAACGGCATTGTGCGGGCCGCTCGTCGGCTTTCTGGCCGCGCCGGTGTATCCGGTAGGGGCGAACGGTTAGCGGGCGTGTCGGTCAGTGGGTGGCGGCGGTGATCATGGCGGTGATGCTGTCGATCATGGCGTCCCACCGGTCGGCGCGTAGCGGCTCGGTCGGGACTCCGGGGAGTTGGATGTGGTGGGTTGCCCCGGTGCGGTCGGCGGCGAACACGACGCGCTCACCAGGCAGGATGACCGCGTATCCGGCCACGTCGGCGGTGAACATGGCCGGGTGCCGGGCGATCAGCCGGGCCATTCCCGCCATCGCGGCGGGGATGCTGTCGGCGGTCGTGACGCCGCCGGGCAACGTTTCCGGGCGGGCGGTCACCGTGTCACCGGCGGCGGTCAGGGTGGCCAGCGTAGGACCGTCACAGCGGGCCGCGAGCCCGGTCACGGCGGCGGCAATGGATTCGGTACGCAATACCGGGGCGGTCATGTCGTTTCCTTCCCGTGGCGAATTGCTTACCTATTCATGGACGCTCTATCGCACGGTGAAGTCAAGTCGACGTATTGAGCTCAATGTCACTTCACCGCCCCCGGCCGGCGGAGCTCGACTTCATAGGAATGTCAAGCGTCAGCTCGGCACGATGCGACGTATTGCCGCTATCTGATTTATCCACGACGACAGTTTGCTGATCTTCACCACGTCACCGGTTTTCGGAGCTTGCACAATGAGGCCCGCACCGAGGTACATGCCGACGTGACCGGGGTCGGCGCGGGTGCCGCCGCCACCGGGGATCAAGATCAGGTCTCCGGGGTGAAGGTCGGCGGGGCCGGGCACGGCGGCACCCGCGTGGACCTGATCGGCGGTGGTGCGCGGGATGCGGATTCCGGCGGCCCGGTAGGCCTGTTGCATCAGCGAGGAGCAGTCGCACTGGTGCCGGGGTATGCCGGAGTGTGCGGCGGTGCAGTCCCCGCCGAAGGTGTACGGGGTGCCGAGCTGTGCGAGCGCCCACCCGATCGCGGTCACCGCCGGCGGCGGCGTGCCCGCCGGAAGGGTGAATCCGGGCGGCAGGCTGGCGGCGGCCTCGGGCGGGAGGTTGTCGCCGCCGTCGCACACCACGCCGCCGGTGTAGGCGGCGACGATGGCGGCGGCACGCGTCTCGTGTTTCGCGTAGGCGTCCGGGTACCCCGAGCGTTGTACCGCTTGCGCCGCGTCGGTCAGCGGCAGGCTCTGCCACCGGGGCACCTGTCGCAACCGCTGATAGAACGAGGTGGTCGCGTGTCCGGGGTTCATGATCTCGGCCGGGGTGCCCCACCCTTGCGACGGGCGTTGTTGGAACAGCCCGAGCGAGTCGTGGTCGTTGTCCGCCCCGAGGTTGCCGAGGTTGACCAGACGCGACTCTTGCCACGAGGTCGCGACGGCGATCACCCACCCGCGCGGCGGGATGCTCATCCGTTGACCGACTCCGATGATCACCGCCGCGTTGCCCGCCTGTTCGGCGGTCAGCCCGGCCGGGATGGTGCCCGGGGTGGTGACGATGGCAGTACAGGCGTAGGCGGCCCCGCCGCCGAACAGCGCGGACATGGCCCCGGCCCCGGCGGCGACGATGACCACGAGCAGTAGTACGAGGCCGCCGAGCGCCCACGAGATCACCCGTCCCATGCCGCACCGTCCGGGATGGTCAGCTCGGCCAGGCTGACCCGGCCCGGTTGTCTGGCGACCCGCCACACCGGACCCGCCGGGCCGCCGGTGTCGGCCGCTACGGCGGTCGCCACGGTCACCCCGCCGGGCACCCCGGCGCGGGTGAGGTAGGCGTGGAAGTTCAGCTCACGGGCGGCGGTGGAGAACCAGAACAGCACCGGATAGGCGCGCGACGGTGGGAGCGCGGCGTAGCCGCCGAGCTTGCCGACGACCCGGGACAGGGTTTCGGTGCCGAGGTCGGTCTCCAGCCAGAACGGCGCCGGGTGTCCGCCGTCGATCCACACTCCGTGCCCGTCGGGGCGTACCACCGTGCCGACCGCCTCCCGGCACGCGGTCTCGTTCCACCAGCGCGCCAACCGGGTTGCCGGGTCGGTGCGGGCGTGCGCGCTGAGCGCGACGAAAAACCCGTTGGTGGTGATGAGGTGCGTGAGTGTCGGAGACAGGGCCAGTCGGGCGGTGGCGTCGCGTACGGCGGACGGGCGGGGCAGCGGGTCACCGTTTCCGGCCGCGACGATTGCCGCGCCGACGGGGCCGAGGGTCCACCTCCAGGCTTGCGAGCCGGGCCGTTGGTAGTGGCGGAACCGGTCGAGGATGTCGCGCTCGAGCAGGGTGTTGAGCCGGTTGCGGGCTCGACCGGCGGAACCGAAGGTGAGATCGACGAGCTGGTCGGTGGTGAAGGTCTTGTGCTGGTCGAGCAGGTTGAGCAGGAACCGGTCTCGGGGGGTGAGTCTGGTCAGTTCGCCGGCCACGACGGACGCCGTCAGGCGAGCACCGTTAGGGGCAGAAGCATGAAGGCTAGAAGGAGTGATATCTCTTATCAGTCGGTTCCGGTCCACCAGTCCTCCTCAACGCCGTTGACCTGCGGGTATGAGCTGTCATAGGGGGCGTTTTCCAACGAGTCCTCGGACTCGTTGGAAAACTCGTTGGATTGCTCGTTGGACGGCTCATGAGGGGTCTCGTTGGACCGCACGCCATGAACAGCGAAGGTGTTACGACCGACCAACGGCTGTACAGGAACCTGCACTGAACGCTGCGGTTCGGTGCTCGCCGGGACCGTCGCCGTTGCGCCGAGCAGGTTCCTGCGGTCCTCGTGCGACAGACCGGTGTGCTCGCGTGCCGCTTGCCGCAGCACCGTGGAACGGCCCTTGATCGGTGGCCGAGGCGGCTCGGTGTCCGCGGTGACCGGAGGCACCACCCGGCCGGCGGCCACCGGCCGCAGCACGACCTCGTAGCCGCCGAGCCGGATCAGGTCCCCGTCGTCTAGATACGGGCGTAGGTGGCGGGCCTGGTCGACGGCGTCGCGCGGGGCGAGGGCGAAGTACACCTTGTTGCGGGCGTTGGCATCGATCGCTTCGACCATGTCGCCGGACAACTGGCCCAGGTACTGATGCGCCAGGACGAACGAGGTGTGCAGGCCGCGGGCCTCGGCGAGGGCGTCATCGATACCGATGGGCAGGTGCAGGAAGTTGTGACACTCGTCGAGCACGACCATCGCGTCCGGGCGATCGTGTTCGGGGATGCGAGCGCGTGCGGTGGTCGCCTGCCACAACCCCGCCAGGAGCAACGAGCCGATTAGCCGGGTGCCGTCCTCACCGATGACCCCCTTGGGCAGCCGGGCCAGCAGTAGCCCGCCGTCGAGGATGTCGGCGAAGGAGAACGTGGTGGCCGCCACCCCGAACAGCGACGTCGCCATCGGATGCGCCAACACCAGCCGCAGCCTCGACAGCAGCGGCGCGGTCAGCCCGGCCCGTTGCCCGGCCGAGAGGCCGTCGAAGCCTTCCCAGAACTCGCCGAGGGTGTTGCCCTCCCACGCCTTCAGCGTGTTGGTGACCGTCGTGACCCGTTCGGCCCGCCACCGGGTGTCCGACAGCAGCCGCGGCAACTGCGCCAGGGTCGAACCTTCGAGGTGGGCCAGGGTGAGCAGGGCGTGGTAGCAGATGTCGGCGGTGCGATGCCCCCACCAGCGCGCCCACACCTTCGCCATGACGGCCGTCAGGTTCGCGGCCACGTCGTGCGGCGTGCCGCCGTGCACGGCCGGGTCGAGCAGGTTGATCACCGGGGGTGCGTGCCGCTCGTCCGGGTCGATCAGCACCAGGCGGCCACCGGCGGACTTGGGGAGCCGGTCGAGCAGGTCCCGGATCAGGTCGCCTTTGGCCGGGTCGAACGCGGCGACACCGCGTCCGGCCTCGACATCGTCGAGGATCATGTTCATCAGCAGGGTGGTCTTGCCAGTACCGGTCGGACCGAGCGCGTGCACGTGGTACCGGCAGTCGGTCAGCGAAATCCCGATCCTCGTGCGCGGGCCGGCGTTCGCGACACCGATCACCTTCCCGCCCAAACCGTGCCGCTGATCGACCGGAACAAGGTTGAGTCGGCCCTCCGGGCGGGAGTTCGACGCGGCACGCGGGTCGGTGGTGGTCACGGGGCGCTCCAAGGAGTCGGTGGGTCATCGTCGGTGCTCGGCGGCTCGTTGCTGTCGGGCTTCGGCGAGGTGGAGCGGCTGGAGGCGGGCCCGGCGCGGAAGACGTCGCGGCCCCCGGGGCGGCGCCGGGACGCGGCGGCGGGTAGGCCGTGGGCGGCCGGTTCGGCGGGCAGCCCGGCCAGGGCGGCGGCTTCACCGACAGCGGCGAGACTCATCCGGGCCTCGGGCACCCACCGCTGTGCCGCCGCGCTGGGACCGCCTCGAAGGCGCCGGCGGGTAAAGTGGGCCGACAGCAGCCCGTATCCGCTCGTGATGTCCGCGGCGGCGGCCAGCGCGGCGGCCTTGGTCGGCCCGGTGCCGGTGGCGTACACCGCGACCAGTAGGTGCGGGGCGGCGGCGAGTTTCCCGCGCGCCTGCCGCGCCAGGTCCGCCATATACGGATCTGCCGGGCCGGTACGCCGCCGCGAACTACTCGACGGACCGGGTGTGACCAGGCTGAGCACGCCGAGGATCAGCGCGCGGAGCCCGTCAGCGACCAGACCGGCGGCGCGGGCGGTGCCCCAGGCTTTGCGGGCGTGTTCCGGGTGGGTGGTGGCGCGGCGCAGCATCCGCAGCCGGTGCGCGGGGGCGCGGCTGATGTGGACTTGCAGCAGGCCACCGCCGGTGCGCCCGGCCGAGGCGAGCCCGTCGAACACCGCCCGCAGCCGGTCCTCGTCGGGCGGGGCGCTCTCCCAATGGCGGGAGTTGGCGGTGGAGGTGTCCTCGACCAGGGGAAGCCAGTCCGGCTGGGTCGGGCGCACCATCAGCGTGGCCGTTGTCCCGCCGGGGGAGATGCGGGGCGGCCGGGCCTGCTCGGCGCGGACGCCGGGCCAGCCCCGCTGCAGCATCCGCAGCACAGCGGTCGGGTTGACCCCCGGCGGTAACCACAGCCCGGCGCGCATCCCGTGCGGGTCCGCCTCGACTTCCCACACGATGCGCGGCGGGCGCAGCGCCCACCGGCCCGGCGCGGGCAACGCCGTGGCCAGGAGCCGCCAGAGGCCGACGGTCGCGGCCGGGGTGGCGGTGACCGGCGGCACGATCTGCAACCAGCGGGCCTGCGCGGCGTGCTGGCGCCACACCCGCCGCCGCCAAAACCGCCCCACCAGAACGAGTCCAACAAGGACAACCAGACCGGCAAGCAGCAGCGGCCACCGGTCACGGACCTGCTCCCAGACGGCGCCGGGGGCCTTGCGGCCCCAGGTGCCGCAGGCCATCTCACCGAACACGGAGTCGGGGATACCGTCACGGCCGGGCACACACCCAGACGGGGACGACGGTGGCGACGGGGACGGGGACGGGGACGGCGGTGTCAGCAGCGCGGACGAGACCGTGAACAGCGGCGACGAGGCATTGAACAACAGGACGAAAATGGCCATGATGGACCCCCGATCGGTCGAGCGGGATTACTGGCGGGTCGTGGGTGGACCGGTGATGACCAGGTCGTGTTCGACGTCGTCGGCGAGGCTGTGAAACGCCACCCGCGAAGATCCACTAGCGAGGAGGGCGTCTCCGCGGGCGCAGGACAGCAGGAACGCCTGCTCGCCGTCGGTGAGCCCGAACGCCTCCGTGACCACGTCGATGGCCTGCGGGGCTTGGCGCAGCAGCACCTGCGTCGACGCGTTCGAGACCACGGCCCGGCCGACATCGGTGCCCAGCACGTCAGCGGCGTCCTGGGTGATCACGGACAGCCCGGTGTTGTACTTGCGCGCTGACTTCGACAGGCGGAACAGGAAGTCCGCGCCGAGGCCGGCGCGCAGCATCAGCCACGCCTCATCCACCAACACCAGCCGCCGGGTGGACGCCCCGGTGCGGTTCGCCGTGCTGACGGTGCGCCAGATCGCATCCAGGATGAGCAGCGTGCCGACCGGCTTCAGTTCCTCCGGCAGGTCCTTGATCGCGTAGACGACCAGGTGCCCGTCCGGGGCTGTGGAGGTCGGACCGTCGAACAGCCCCTTGAAGCTGCCGGACACGTACGGGTACAGGCGGGCCGCAAGGACTCGTCCTGCGTCGTCCGTGTCGTGCAATGCGGTGGCGACGTCGGCCAGCAGCGGCGCGGGCCGCCGCCAGGTACGCGGGTCGGTGGTGATGCCTTTGCTCCGGTAGGCGGCCAGGACCGCCACGTCCAGGGCGGCGGCTTCCTGCGGTGACACCCCGGCCCCGCCGGTGAGGACCGCGACGAAGGTCTGCAGGAACAGTGCCCGCCGCACGAGGGCGTCGTCGCCGTCCCCGGCGGACAAGTCCAGGGGGTTGATCCGTACCCCGGGCACGCCGGGCCGGATGATTGTCCCGCCGACCGCCTGAGCGAGGCGCACGTATTCGTCTTCGGGGTCAATAACGAACGCCTCCACCCCCAGGTAGAGGTTGCGGAGCAGGTCGAGTTTGGCCAGGTAGGACTTCCCTTCACCGGAGCGGGCGAGGATGACCGAGTTGTAGTTCGACTGCGCCCACCGGTCCCACACCACCACACCGGGTGAGTGCAGGTTGAGGCCGTAGAGCACGCCCATGCCGGTTTCGGCGGCGGTGGTCGGCAGGTCGGGGCTGGTGAACGGGAACGCGGCCGCGAGGGCGTCGGTGTCGAAGACCCGCTTCATGTTGAGGGCGTCGAAGGCCAGGGGCAGGCCGGTGATCCAGCCTTGCAACTGCCGCCACGTCGCCGGCGCGACATCGAGCAGCAGCGACGAGGCGAGGGCTTTGACTTCGGTCAGCCGGTCGGCCAGCTCCGCCACGGTGTCGGCGTGCACGGTCAGGTAAAGGCCGAGGCGGAACAGGCGGGCCTCGCCCCGGGCGACGCGGGAGGCCAGGTCCGCGGCATCAGCCGCCGCGGCGTCCAACTCCGGGTCATCGAGGCGACCCTTGGTCGCGGTCTGCCGGCGGGACGCCTCGAACCGGCCGCGCTGCTTACGCAACCGTTGGGAGGCCACGACCGGGGGAACGGGCTCGATGTGCAGCGACACATCAACCCGTCCCGGATAGGACAGCAGCGGCTCGAGCCAGCCAGGGCCGACCTCGGCCGGATAGCCGGTCACGGCCAAGGCGGCGCTGTAGTCGTCCCCGACCCGGACGGATCGTCCCCCGACTTCGACGGCGTCGGGGATGCCGGGGACGACCGTTCCCGTCTCGGAAACGGTGGGCGGACGACGGCGTGACAACAGCTTCACAGCTCCTCACTTCCGTGCATGTCGGGGACGGGCCGTCCCGCACCGCCCGCCAGCGGCGGGGACGGCGGGACAGCGGGGTTGAGGGCGTCGGCCAACGTGACGGACGCCTCGGCCGACCCGAGAACGGTCGCCGCGACTTCACAGCCGGACAGCGCCCGCACGGTTTCGGTGGCCTGATGCATGGTGTGGCCGGGGCTGCGGGTGCTGCGCACGGCGACGGTGACCTGCCGGTGCAGCAGCTCCCGCCGCGCGGCGAGGTCGTCGAGGAATCCCGCGTGGGAGCGGGCCGCCTCTTCCAGCGCGGAGTGCGGCAGGCTCGGCGCCCTAGACAGCAGCCGGTCGGCCAGATCGGTCAGGTCGACGCGTTGAGCGCGAACGAGGATCTGCGCCGGGCCGTCCAGGCTGTGCAGCCAGCGGGCGTACCCAGCGACCAGGCCGTTCTGCTCCGCCGGGGTACGCAGCCCGAACGCCACTGTCGACGCGGCAACCAGGCCGGTGGTGCCGTCCGGGCCGAGGTCGACCAGCCCGTCAGCGGTAATACCTTTGGCGGGCAGGCGCAGCGGGGCGGGCAGCGGCAGCCGGTCACCCGGCCCCCGCGTCGTCGACACCCACCCGGGAGCCGGAGCGATCGGGCCGTCCGCCGGGACGAGCTGGTGCGGGGCACGCCGGTGCCGGACGGCGGCGAGCAGCCACCGGTCGAGGCTGATCCCGTCGCGGCGGCCAACCGCCAGGAAGAACCCGGCCCCGGCGATCGGCAGCCCGCAGACGAGGAAGACCGGCGGCGGCACCACCGTTGCGAGGGCGGTCCACGCCGCGTACAGCAGCAGGCCGATGACGGTCAGGATGACCAACTGCCGCCAGGTCAGATTGAACGCCACCCGGTCCTCCCGCTCGACATCAGCAGGCACCCGGGCGCGCAACGGCGCTTCGTCGCTACGGCGACTCATCACTTACCTCCTCGGGGACGGCGCCTGGCAGGCGGCGGGGACGGTGGGGACGAAGCCGCCGGAGGCGGCGGGGATGGTGCCGCCGGGGGCGGGGACGGTGGTGCCGGGCGAAACACCGGAGAAGCGCTGCCTGTTGGTCGCGGCCCAGACGGCGGCGGGCTTGCCGGTGGAGGTGCCGGGCGCGGAGACCGCCGCGCGGTTGAAGCCGGTGACGGTGCCGGTGTCCCGGTCACAGGTGGCGAGCTGCCCGCGCTGGACGGGCGGGCGGTAGCCGTGCTTCGGGCCGCCGTGGGCCGCGTCTTCGGGGTCGATGGTGCGGAGGAGAACACCGGCGTGGCCGGGGCCGGTGGCCGGCGCGGCGCGCTCTGCGGCGCCTGCGGAGCCGAGAACGTCGGTGCGGGTGCCGGGCCGCCTGGCGGTGTCGGGCCTGCCGGGGTGGGCGCGGCGTTGCTGAAAACAACCGGCGGCGGGGTGGCACCAGGCCGTGACGAAGGCGGTTGTGCACGGCTGGGATGCGAAAACGGTGTGGCCGGGGCCGGACCGGTCGGGGCCGGTGCGGGGGTGCCCGGCTGTGCGGGGTGGCTGAACGCCGGTGCCCCGTTGGTGCCAGCGGGCACCGACAACGGCGTCTGCGTGGTCGGCGCATTGCTGAACGCCACCGGACCGGTCGGGGACGGCCGGGACCGGGCAGGGCGCGGCGTGGTCGGACGTGCGCCGCGTCCGCCCGGGGCCGGGACGGGCCGAGCGGTCCTCGTCCCCGGCCTCGTTCCGCTGGTGGCGGCCTGCTGGCGTGCCGCCGGTTGGGCGCGGGCGGCACGGTTGCCTGCCGTGGCCGCGCCGGTGAGCCCGGCGGCGGCTCCCAGGGTCTTGATCATGACGAATGCCTGGATCAGTTGCCCGATCAGGCCCCGGCCCTGGCTTTGCATCCCGATCGGGGCGAGGACGAACTGTTTCATCAGGCCGGGCACTTTGATCAGCAGCCACAGCATCGTGACGCAGACCAGCACGCCGAGCAGGCCGCTCGTGGTGGCCGGCACCCCGAGCAGCACCAGCCCGGACGGGGTGAGGAACACCTTGACGGTGCCCACCACGATCACCGCCTGGACCAGCTGCAACCCGAGGCACGCGAAGAAGGCCCGCCACCAGGTGTAGGCGATGCCCTCGGTCTGCGGACTGGCGTGGCACACCATGGCCAGGGGTGCCACACCGAACAACAGGACCAGCAGCGCCACGCGCAGGATGAACGTGATGACCACGACCAGGCCGAGGACCGCCACGGCGATGACCAGCAGAATGAGCAGGATGTTGGGTGAGGCGCCGGTCAGGGGTTGATCGAGGATGCCGCTGATGGCTTTGGCCGCGTTCGGGCCGTCGACACCTTGCCCGGCGATGGCGGCGGTCAGGGCATTGGTGATCTCGATGGCCTTGCCGCACAGGATCAGACTGATGTTGGAGACGACCGCGCCCACGGCGAGCCGGGGTGCGATCTGTTTGAACCCGTACTGGCTCTGCAAGGTTTCCCGGGACGCGAGGATGAACCCGCCGAGAACCACGAACAGCACGTAGATGCCGTTCGCGACGATCAGGCTCGTCGTCCACACTGCTTTGACCTGTGGGTTGCCGGTGATGTCCGGGGTGGACAACGCCGTGGTGCCGAGCGCGTTCATGACCGGCTGCAGGCCGGTCTTGGCGACCCACAGCAGGAACTCGTTGATGGCCTGACGAATCTGGCCGGGAATGTCGAACAAGCCTGGCTCGTCGTCCCCGGCGTCGGTGGGCGGCGGGGACGGGGACGGCCCCGGGGACGGCGCGGGCGTGGGCGGGGACGACGGGACGGTCGGCGTCGGCCCGGCCGGTGGTGGTGTCGGGATGGGGGACGGGGGGACCGGTGCGGGTGCGGACGTAGGGGACGGTGCGCCCGGTGCGGGGACGGGTGCCGGGGACGGATCGGCCCACGCCGGTCCGGCGAGGACGGGACCGGCGGTCAAGCCGACGCTGAGCACGGCGAGCACGGCGAGCACGGCGAGCACGAGCAGCCGTACCCGGCAACGGGACGATGGAATGGGGGTCATCAGGCCACCCACTGACCGACGATGGTGACGATCAGCGGCGACAGCAGAGCTCCGGCGTAGCCGATCGCGGCGCTGCGGAACCCACGCTTGCCGCGCTCGACCTCGTCAGCCTCACCACTGGTGTAGCGCAGGAACGCGACGGTCAGACACAGGGTGGCCCACCCGGCGAGAATCCCCATCAGCCAGATCCGGATGTTGTTGACGACCTGGTTGATCGACTCGGCGGCCAGCACGACCGTTCCCGCATCGGCAGGGGCAGCCTGCGCCGTACCGGCGCAGGTCAGGACCACCAAGGCAGTGACGGAGGTTGTCGTGGTGAGCCGTACGGTGGTGCGGGGCAGGCGTCGGCCGCGCCGGTCAGTGACCGGCCGACGCGGGGCCGGGGTGGGGCGGTGCAACGGGTGGCGGTTCATGGGACGGGGGCACCTCCAGGCAGCCCGGCCCCACACCCCGAGGTGTGGGTCCGGGCGAGCGAATGTGCGAAAGAGGTGGTGACCTCGTGACCGGCGCGGTGGCCGTCCTCCTTCGAGAGGTTCGGCGGGCCGTTGGGGTGTCAGCGCCGTCAGCGGGGCCGGTCGAACGAGGTCACCAGGTGCGGAAAAGTCCCGCATTAAGAGATACAGATTTGGGCCTTGTTTTCGACATCGGGCTGTAAAAGCGCAGTTCAGAAGCCCTGTCCCGGGTCGGATGCGAGGGTCATCGTGGCCTCGGCGATCACGGCTGCGTCCTCGTCGGACAGCATGCCTGCGCGGATCGCGGCCACGAGGCGTTCCTCGGCGCGGTCGCGGGCCTTGTAGACCGCCTTGGCCGCCTTGCCGAGGCGCTGCGCGTAGCCGGCCACCGACACGCCCTCCAGGCGGGTGACGCCGATCAGCTCCGCCTCGGCCGAGGAGATGACTCCGGCCGTGACCGCCCAGCTCAGCACCAGGTCCGGGTGCCCGGCCGTCGGCGCGGACACCGACAGCTCCACCGGCGTCTTCGGACGCGCCTGGTCGGCGCGCAGCGCGGCGCGGGCGGCGGTGAACGTGGCGCTGAGCAGTCGCTGCGCCACCCGCGGACTGCCCAGCTTCATGCTGCGCAGCGCGACGACGAAGGCGGTCAACAGCTCGGCCTGCACGTCACCGGAGAACCCGCGCAGCCGGTACGCCGCCGGACGCAGCCCCGGCAGGGCGACTCCGACCGCGCCCACCACCCAGGCCGGACCGTCGGTGCGGGCACGCTCGATCAGCAGCCGCCACACCCGGTCGCTCGTGGCGTACGCGCAGGACGGGTGCATCAGGATCGCGGCCAGCTCCGACAGCGCGATCCGCCGGGCGGGAAGGCCCCCACCGAGGGCGGCGCCGTCGACCGACAGCGGCCCGGGGCCGGTGGTGAGCAGCCGAAACGCGGTCGCGGCGACGTCGAACGGCTGCTCACCGAGCACCAGAGCCGGTGCGTGCGCACCGGCGGTGGGCAGCAGGGAACGGATGGACTCAGACATGGAAGACCCCCCGAGAACGTGGGTGTGGGATGCCGGCGCCCTCGAAGGGCGTCCAGCGGGAACAGGTCCCATCCCGCCACTCGGGTGTCACAGATCTTGAACACTGTGGATCTTGTTCAGGGGTCACGCCACGTGTTCAATCTCCGTGCTAGCGCATGGGCCGGAACTCCAAAGTCGACACGTTGCCCCGCCTGCCGGTACGCAGTGCGGTGACGGCTGACCAGCGTGTTCAGCCCCTGTCACACGAGCACGTAACGCTGACCCTCGGTCGCCGCAGACATGCCGTGAACATCAATGTCCGCCTCCACCACAGGTGGCCCTCGGTGAACCTGGGCGCGCCGAACGGGTGGGGCCGTGTTCAACCCGAGCGAGTGACGAGCCCACCCCCTGCAACCCTCGATGAACTTGCTTAACCCTCAAGTCGATCTTGTTACAGTTGCTGATGATCTTGTTCAACCCGGAAGGCGATCTTGTTACAGGTGACGCTTGATCTTGTTTTGGAGGATGCCTCGTCTTGTTCAGGGTGCGGCGATCAACGCCTTCTGGCAGACGTGGACGCGACACCGTCCAGGGCTCTGACCTGCGTGTTCAACCCTGAGTAGATCTTGTTTTAGGACCTTCATGGCGGTGTTACCGGGCACCGGCAGGGGTCCGAGGTCCGAGCTGATGTCGAAAACAGGCCCGGAATCTGTATCTCTATATGTCAGCGTTTCGTCGGCGGACATGGCCCACCACGCCCATGCCGCAGACCCACTCCACCGACAACCGCCCGACCCGGGCACCCGTCGGACTGTTCCTGCACCCGACCCACGCCTACCGCCCGACAGACTCGGCCGGGCGAGCGCTGCCCGACTGGTACGGCGTGCACCCGGACCATGTCGCGCACCTCATCGCCCGCTACACCCGCGTCGGCGACACCGTGCTCGACACCGACGGCCACCCGACTGTGGCCGCCGCTGCCGAGCACCTGCACCGCAACCCCGGCGTCGCGGTCACCGATGGTGAACACCCGCCGGTATGGCCGGAGCCCCTCGACGGCCGGTCGGCGGTCACTATCCGGCACGCCGCCGGGCTCGTCGTAGCGACCCTGCCGCGCCTCGTCATCGATACCCGCGACGTGTACGACCTGAGCCGGGCGCTGCATTCGTGGCAGGAGCTGCTACGCCCCGGCGGGTTCCTCGCCTTGCTGCTCGCCGCCGGGCCGGGCACCGGAGCCCCGGCACGTCGCTCGACCGTCATTGCCGCCGCCCGCACCGCCGGGCTGCTCTACCACCAGCACATCCCGGCGGTCCTCGTGCGCCTGCCAGAGGCCGACCCCCGCACCGGCCTCGGCCCGGTCGACCGGCCGCCGCTCATCGCGGGTCGTCACGTCCGCGCGCACCGCGATCTCGTCGTCTTCGCGTCGATCAGTCCGGAGGCCGCTGATGTCTGAGCTCACCCCCGAAACCCGCCCCGCCTCCGCCGCCCTCGATTCCGTCCCCGCAAGCGGTACCGTCCCCACGATCGGCAGTCCGGACGCTCCGACCACGCGGTCCGTCCCCGTCCCCACGTTCGGCACCACGGATGCCTCGGTCGCCGGGTCCGTCCCCGTCCCCGGTTTCGTCCCCGTCCCCGCCACCAGCTCCGTCCCGGCTGCCGTCCCCGGCCCCGTCCCGGTCTCCGGTTCCGCTGCCACGTTGCTCACCCAGGGATATCCCGGATCGGTCTGGCTGACCGGGCAGCAGCCCTCCCGAGCGCTCCGTCAGGGCCGGTACACGCACGAGTCGATCACCCACCCGGGCAAGATGCTGCCGACCATTGCCCGCTACGCCATCAACACTTACACCGACCCCGGGGATCTCGTCCTCGACCCGATGGCCGGCATCGGTACCACTGTGGTCGAAGCCATGCACCTCGACCGCCACGGCGTTGGCGTTGAATACGAAGACAAGTGGGCCGCCCTCGCCGCCGTCAATGTCGCCCTCGCCGAAAAGCAAGGCGTCTCGGGCACCGGCGTCATCTACACCGGCGACTCCAGGAAGCTACCGACGCTGCTGCCGCCGCAGATGCGCGGCGCGGTCGCCCTCGTGATCACCTCACCGCCGTACGGGCCATCCACCCACGGCCACGTCCGAACCCCCGGCCCCCGGCGCGGCAAAGTCCGCAAGCTCCACCACCGCTACGGCGGCAGCGACAACCTCGCTTACCGCAACCACGACACCCTCGCCCAGGGCTTCACCGACATCCTCGCAGGATGCCGGACGGTCCTGCGACCCGGCGGACACGTCGTCATCACCGCCCGCCCCTACCGGCGCCACGGCGAACTCGTAGACATCCCGGGCATGGCCGTCGCCGCCGGACAGGCGGCCGGGCTCGAACTGGTCGAAGAGTGCGTCGCCCTGATGGCCGGCGTCCGCAACGGCGTACTCATACCGAGGGCGTCCTTCTTCCAGCAGAAGAACGTCGGTGACGCCATCACCGACGGAGACCCGCAATGGCTCGTGCAGCACGAAGACGTGATCGTCCTTCGACGGGACTCAAATTCCACGAGTTCGACTGAACTCAGATGCTCGCAAAGCGAAGTCTCGTGGGTGCGCGAATGACCGGTACCGAACGGCTTGACCGCAGCGACGAGGCGGAGCGTCTATGGGTGACGCACATGCCGATCATGGGATCCGGGCCAGACATCGGGGTGATGACGCCCGCACGTTTGCGCGCGCTGCCGGTCGCGTTTCCGTTCGACCCGGTAGTGCCGCGGGCGTTCGGGATTAGCCGCAGCGCCGCCTACCGGGCGTTGGCGGCAGGCGAACTGCCCATCACTCCGCTGCGGTTGGGCCGGAAGTTGATCGTCAAGCGTGCGGATCTGCTCGCCGCTCTGGGCGTCCCGGACGACGAGGACGGCGGCGGCAAGTAGGTCGATCTTGGCGCGGAGGGCCCACCCGGACCCTCCGCGCTTGACGAGTCCCGGTTCAGGAATGAGGAGAAAAGGTGAACCGACCGTACGTGCACCGAGGCAAGCCGGTGCCGGGGGTGTTCCAGCGTTGCCGGGAGGAGTGCCCGGCCAAGGCGTGCAGAAGCAATCACTCGTGGTCGTTCCTGGTGGAGCTAGCTGAGCCGAGCGGGAACCGACACCAGGTGAAGAAGGGAGGCTTCGCCACGGGGAAGGACGCTACCGACGCTCGCGCTGAGGTAGTCCGTCAGCATCGAGCCGGCTTGCTTCCCGAGGACGACAAGATCACCGTCACTCAGTGGTTGCGGCAGTGGCTCGTCAACCAGGCTGAGGTGCGCGACCTCCGCGACAACACGATCGACAATTACCGACGAGACATCGAGAATGTCTGGATTCCGCGGATCGGCAAGCACAAGCTTCTTGACCTCCGAGCACATCACGTCACCAAGGCGTTACGCGAACATATCAAGGAGCGGAACGAGCAGATCAGCAGCGCCGTGGAGCTGAATGCGCGCTACGAAGCCGAGGCGGCCGCCGCCGACCAGGAGCGCCAGCGTGCCGGACGAAAGCGGCCCGTCAAACCCAAGCACGTAGTCGTGCCTCGCCCATTCGGTCCTGCGACGGCGAACCGCGCGCATGCGACTCTCCGGGCAGCGCTCAATGCCGCGATGCGCATGGCGGGCCTTCCCCGCAACGTCGCGGTGCTGGCCGACAAGCCCACGGAACGGCGCCGGAAAGTCAGGCCATGGACACCCGAGCAACTCGGGTCCTGGCTCGATGCCATCGAGGAACATCCGCTGTACCCGCTGTTCCACCTCAGCTCTTTTGCCGGGCTCCGGCGGGGCGAGCTGTGCGGTCTGGGCTGGGACGAGGTCGACCTCAACGCCGGACGCCTTGTCCCCGAATGGCAGATTACGGCCAAGAGCTACTTAACAGCGCGAAGAGCCAACAAAGAGGGCCACAAGATCAGTTACCGGACTCGGCTGAAGACCGGCGACAGCGAGGCCACGCCCCTCGACCTCGATGCCGTCACGGTCGAGGTGCTCCGCAACTGGCGTCGAGAGCAAACCAGGCAGCGGCTGAAGATGGGCCGGGCGTACCGCAACGACGAAAATCTCGTCTTCACCCGCGCTGACGGATCACCCCATGATCCCACTCAGGTGACCAAGATTTTCAAGCGGCTGATTCGGCAGCCAGGGCTGAGGAACGTGCCGCTGCACAACCTCCGGCACATGGCGGCGTCGATCCAGATCGAGGCCGGCGTCGACATCTCGGTGGTCTCCAAGCGGATGCGCCACTCCAAGATCGGCCTAACCAGCGATACGTACGGCCACCTGATCGGGTCGGTGGGCAAAGCGGCCGCGGAAGCGGCGGCGGCCATCGTTCCACGGCGTCAGGCAGGCTAGCGGGACCAAGATCCCTACCGTTTCCCTACCATTCGGGACCGCGATACGAAGTTCATCGATGTCACACTAAGTTGATCATGGCGTGACCTGGGTGAATCTGAGAGCCCCCGGTCGGGATCGAACCGACGACCTCCCGTTTACAAGACGGGTGCTCTGGCCATCTGAGCTACAGGGGCGGGCTGGGGGCCAGCATACTTGCTGTGAAAGTGCTGGCCACCTTGGCATGACGTGTAAAAAGCTTTACGTTTACATGGCTGTTCCTCCACTCGGATCGTCCGGCACGTTCCTGCCGGTGGAAAGGAAGTCTGTTTCAGCATGGCTACCGTTACGTATGACAAGGCGTCCCGGATTTACCCGGGCTCTGAGCGCCCCGCTGTCAACGAGTTGAACCTCGAGATCGGCGATGGAGAGTTCCTCGTTCTGGTCGGCCCCTCCGGTTGTGGCAAGTCCACCAGCCTGCGCATGCTCGCTGGGCTCGAGGATGTCGACCGTGGTCGCATCCTGATCTCGGGCAAGGACGTCACGAACCTGCCGCCGAAGTCGCGGGACATCGCGATGGTGTTCCAGAACTACGCGCTGTACCCGCACATGTCGGTGTACGAGAACATGGCGTTCGCTCTGAAGCTGCGTAAGACCTCGAAGGCCGAGATCGACCGTCGGGTGAAGGAGGCCGCGGCCCTTCTGCAGCTCGACGAGTACCTCTCCCGTAAGCCGAAGGCGCTCTCCGGTGGCCAGCGCCAGCGTGTCGCCATGGGTCGCGCGATCGTGCGTGAGCCGCAGGTGTTCCTCATGGACGAGCCGCTGTCGAACCTTGACGCGAAGCTCCGTGTGCAGACCCGTTCGCAGATCGCCTCGCTGCAGGCGAAGCTGGGTGTCACCACCGTCTACGTGACGCACGACCAGGTCGAGGCCATGACGATGGGCCACCGTGTGGCCGTCATGCTCGACGGTGTGCTGCAGCAGGTCGACACCCCGCGTGCCCTGTACGACACCCCCGGCAACGTTTTCGTGGCCGGCTTCATGGGCTCGCCCGCCATGAACATCAAGACCGTTCCGCTGACCGAGACGGGCGGCAAGTTCGGCTCGTGGAACGTGCCGCTGACCCGCGAGCAGCTCGCTGCCGCGCAGAACGGTGGCGGCAAGGTCACCATCGGCTTCCGTCCCGAGGCGGCCGAGCTGACGACCGAGTCCGCGGGTGCGCTGCCGATCGTCGTCGACCTGGTCGAGGACCTGGGTTCGGACGCCAACGTGTACGGCCACGCCGACTTCGACGGCACTCAGGAGCGGTTCGTGGTCCGCACCGACCGTCGCAACATGCCGAACATGGGCGAGACGGTTTACATCAAGCCGCAGACGACCGGTATCCACATGTTCAACGCGGAGTCCGGCGTTCGCATCTGAACGATCTGACGTCAGTAGGCCGGGCGGTCCCTTCGGGGGCCGCCCGGTTTCTCGTGTCCGCAGTGGCTATCCGGCGTACTGGACGACGATGAAGTCTTTCTGGGTGGCGCAGGCCAGGTGGGTGCTGTTCCACGAGCAGGTGTCGGTCTGCACGCCGGCCAGCGGGCCGAGTTGTACGGGGTCGTCGCCGAGGTGGCGGCCTGCTAGGGCCGGGTCGTCGGCGTAGCCGGCCAGCGGTTTGCTGAATTCGAGCACGTTGGTGGCGTCGAGGCGGGCCGCGGCAGCGGGGCGGGCCCAGATCTCGGCGCCGTCGGAGTCGATCAGCCGGGTGGTGGTGGAGTAGCTGACCAGGACGGCTTCGCCGACGGGGACGATCTTGTCGGCGTCGGGGGCGGCGGCTTCCCAGACGCGTTTGCGGTCGGCGACGTCGACGGCGACCACTTTGGCCCGGTCGTCGCCGTAGCCGGTGCCTTCGATCATGCAGATGCGGTCGTCGCCGCAGGGGGCTAGGGCGCTGAGCCGGGCGGTGGCCGAGCCGGCCGTGTAGGCGATGGTGTCGCCGTCCAGTTCGGCCAGGTTGTAGGCGACGATGCGGTGGATGTCCTCGGAGCCGCGCACGATGAGACGGCCGTTGTGGGCGATCACCTCGTCGTCGGGGCGGGCGACGTTGGGGCGGGAGGCGAGGACCTTGCCGTCGGCGTCGATGACGCGGGCCGAGCGGTCGGCGGCGATCTGGACGAGCCGGGGGTCGTCGCCGAGGTCGGGGGCGAGGGCACGGCCCTGGGCGCTGGCCGGGCCGGAGAGGTCGGCCGGGGTGGTGACGGCGATGAGCGCGGGCGGCGGGGTGCCTTCGGGGTCGGGGACCGCCCACCGTTGCTCGCCGGTGGTCAGGTCGAGGCCGAGGAGTTGTTTGCCGGCGCGGTCGGCGACGACGGCCCGGTCGCCGGCGAAGTAGACGATGTCGTTCTCGCCGAGGGTGCGTTCCCAGCGTTTTTCGCCGCGGTCGGCGCTCAGGACGATGAGCTGGCTGCTGTCGGTGTCGTAGTCGGTCTCGCTGAACAGGGCGACGCCGTCGGGGAGGGCGGTCATGGACTCCCAGCGGTCGGCGGTGCCGGCGGCGGGGTTGGTCCAGACGGGTTTGGTGTCGCCGGTGTCGATGGCGACGACGCCGACCTTGCCGGTGTCGTAGTCGGCGCTGCCGAGGTAGGCGCGGTCGCCGCGGATGACCGCGTCCTTCCAGGCCGAGCCGAGCGGTACAGCCGGGGTGACGTGCACGGGTTCGCCGAGGTTCTGGTAGTCGAGGGCGGGGTAGCGCGGCCACATGGCCCAGGTGAGGGTGGCGCCGGCCGCTACGACGAGGGCCGTCGCCGCGGCTCCCGCGATGATCCAGCGGCGCCGTTTGCCGCGTGCCTTCCCGGTCGGGGGCGACGACGGTTGGGGAGTGTCGGAGGCGAGCCAGGGTTCGGCGCTGGGCGGCCCGAACGGGGACGACGAGGCGGGCGGGCCGGAGTAGGACGGCGAGCCGGGCATGGCGTGCGCACCGGCGGCGATGGCGGCGGCCTCACCGGTGGCCCACGGGTCGACGGGCTCGCCGTACTGCCGGTCGTCGGCGAGCCGAGCCGGCCCTAGAACCGGACCCGAGGCCGCGGGGGGAGCCGGAGGGGGCCCCGGAAGCGGAGTAGGCGGCTCGGAAGCGGCGGTGGGCGGGCCTGCAGTGGCCGTAGGCGGGCTAGAAGCAGCGGTGGGCGGCCCGGAAGGGGGAGCGGCGGAGGCCGCCGCGGACGCGGGAGTGGCGAAGGGCAGCGTCGCCCCCTCGGCGACCGGCAGCTCGGGCTGCTCGAGCACCGTCGGCGCGATGCCCAGCTGTGCGTGCAGCAGCCGGGCCACGAGCGGCACCCGCGACGACCCGCCGACCAGGAAGAGCCCGCTCAGCTCGGCCGGCTGGAGCCCCGCCGCCACGATCACCGCGGCTGCCTCGGCCACGCCCCGCCGCACCAGCGGGTCGATCGCCGCTTCGAGCTCGTCGCGGGTCAGGTGCACCGCCTGCTCGACCCCCGGCACCGGCACCGGCGCGAACGAGCTGCGCGACAACATCTCTTTGGCGCCGCGCACGTCCTCCCAGAATTGCCGCCGGGCTCGCCACTGCGCGAGCGTCACCGGCTCGGTCAGGGCTCGCCACGCCTCGGGCTCGGCCCCGGCCAGCGACTTGCCCAGGTGGTCGACGAGGGCCGCGTCGAGGTCGAGGCCGCCCAGGTCGTCGGCGCCCCCCGAGGCGGTCACCGAGAAGGCCGCGCCGGGCCCGTCGTGGCGCACCACGGCGATGTCAAGCGTGCCCCCGCCGAAGTCGAACACCCCGAGGGAGGCCCCGACCGGCAACGGACGGCGCAGCACCTCGGCGAAGTAGCGAGCGGCGGCCACGGGCTCGGGCAGCAATGCCGTTTCGCTCGGCCAACCGGCCCGGGCGAGCGCATCGACCAGCACCGCCCGACGCGGCGCGCCCCACGAGGCCGGATGGGTGACCGTGGCCGGCGGCAGGAAGCCCGCGGTGGCCACGGCCTCGCGGGCGACCGCGCCCAGCAGGGCCGCGAGCAGGTCGGCGACGGGCACGGCGGCGCCGTCGCCGAGCAGCACGGAATCTTCGTCGATGTGGCGTTTCGGGTGGGGTTCGAGGCGGCCGGGGTCGGCGTGGCCGAGACGGATGGCGTCGGCGCCGACGTGCAGCCGGCCGGACGCGTCGAGGTGGACGGCGGACGGCAGCAGCGGGCGGCCGTCGAACAGCAGCGGCCGTGTCCGCCCGTCGGGACGTCGCAGCATGGCCACCGTGTGTGAGGTGCCCAGGTCGACGCCGAGCTCGAAGCCTTCGGTCACCCGCGTCATGCTACGACCCACAGACGACGACGGAACGAGCGTAGGGGTGGTCGATGTGCGGATCGAGCGGATCGTGGACGCCGCGGAGGTGCACGCGGCGGCGGATCTCTTCGACGGGCCACCGCTGGCCGAGGCGACCGGGCGGTTCCTGGCCACGGCCGGGCACCACCTGCTGCTGGCCTACGACGACGACGGGCGTGCGGTCGGGATGATCACGGGGGTCGAGATGACCCACCCCGACAAGGGCACCGAGATGTTCGTGTACGAGCTTTCCGTCGTACCCGAAGCCCGCCGGCGCGGAATCGGGAACGCGCTGGTGACCGAGCTCGCTGCGATCGCGCGCCGCAACGGCTGTTACGGCATGTGGGTGGGGACCGAACCGGACAACGAGGCCGCGCTCGCGACCTATCGCCGGGCGGGCGCCGACGAGGAGGCGCCTTTCACCCTGCTCAACTGGGACCTGATCCGGCGAGCTGAATAAAGCGGAGAGTGGCCACCCGATCCTGACATTTGCTTTCGCATCCGTCGATACGAGGTGACCTGCGGTAACACGCTTGAATTGATGCGCAGGACCGAATGTCACGGCCTCGTCACAACGTCATCGACCGTAGTGACTTCTATGCCGATCGATCGGAAGATCCGGTGATCGCGCCCAGTGAACCCCCGCTGGGGCGCCTTCCTTCCGGAGGACCCGTACGTGAGACAACAATCCACATGGGGCCGGCGAACGTTCACCTCGGTACTGGCTGTCGGCGTGGCCGCCGGCGTCACGCTGAGCGGTGCGCTTCCGGCCGCGGCGGCGCCTGACCAGGGCGCCGTTCTCGCCACTCTGCAGAAGGCGGCCGAGAACCCCGCCACCCCCAAGGACGCGTCGGCCGACACCCTCGGCGCGCACGACGCCGAGCTGCTGGCCAAGGCCGAGGCGGCCAACAAGAAGTTCGTCACGGCGATCGTCGCCACCGAAGAAGGCAAGTCGGCCGAGGTGGCCGCGAAGATCGAGGCGCTCGGCGGTGTGGTGACCCGCCGCTTCGACCAGATCGGCTACGTGCTCGCGTCGGTGCCGATCGGCAAGGTGCTGACCGCGGCCGAGCTGTCCGGCATCGTGGCGGTCGACCTCGAAGAGACGATCAAGCTGCCGGAGACGGGTAGCCGGCACGAGAAGCCGGGCAAGCCCGTGCAGCTCGCCGCGCCCGGGCCGTCGACGCCCGCCGCGAACCCGTACCTGCCGACCGACGAGACCGGTTCGGTGGACTTCAAGAAGAAGAACCCGAAGTACGACGGCCGCGGCATCACCATCGGCATCATGGACTCCGGTGTGGACATCGACCACCCCGCGCTGGCCAGGACCACGACCGGTGAGCGCAAGATCGTCGACTGGGTGACCGCGACCGACCCGTTGCTCGAGAACGACGGCTCCTGGCGCGCGATGCTCACCGAGGTGACCGGCCCGGCCTTCACGTACGCGGGCGCCTCGTGGAAGGCGCCGGCCGGCACCTGGCGGATCAACCGCTTCAGCGAGTCGATCACGGCCGGCTCCGACGCCGCCGGTGACGTCAACCGGGACGGCGACACGACCGACACGTGGGGCATCCTCTACGACCCGGTCAGCCACGACATCCGGGTCGACAGCAACCAGAACCTCGACTTCACCGATGACGCCGTCATGCGGCCGTACAAGGAGAAGTTCGACGTCGGCCACTTCGGCACCGACAACGCCGCCACCGCGGTGGTCGAGCGCATGCCGTTCGTCGTCGAGTACCGCGAGGACGTCGACCTCGCCCCGCTGGAGAACCCGAACTACCCGCCGACCGCTGACTTCGTCAACATCGGCATCCCGGAGAGCCTGCACGCTTCGCACGTGGCCGGCATCGCCGCGGGCAACGACCTGCTGGGTAACGCCGCGTTCGACGGCCAGGCGCCCGGCGCCAAGATCGTGTCGTCGCGGGCGTGCTCGTGGGGTGGCGGCTGCACCAACGTCGCGCTGACCACCGGCATGTCCGACCTGGTCATCAACCGCGGCGTCGACGTGGTCAACATGTCGATCGGTGGGCTGCCCTCGCTCAACGACGGCACCAACGCGCAGGCCAAGCTGTACAACGACCTGATCAACAAGTACGGCGTGCAGTTGTTCATCTCGGCCGGCAACAGCGGCCCGGGCGTGAACACGATCGGCGAGCCCTCCGGCGCCACTGCCGTGGTCAGCGTCGCCGCCAGCATCTCGGACGACACGTGGAAGGCCAACTACGGCGCGGACACCCGCAAGCCGTTGCAGCTGATCCCGTTCTCGTCCCGGGGCCCGCGCGAGGACGGCGGCTTCAAGCCGAACATCGCCGCGCCCGGTTCGGCGATCTCGCTCTCGCCGACCTGGGAGGTCATCCCCGGCCTGGCCACCGTGCCGTACACCCTGCCGCCGGGCTACTCGATGCAGAACGGCACCTCGATGGCGGCCCCGCAGGCCGCTGGTGGTGCGGCGCTGCTGCTGTCGGCGGCCAAGGCCAACGGCATCAAGGTGTCCCCGCTGTCGCTGCGGCGCGCGATCTACTCGACGTCCGACCCGATCCCGGGTGAGCAGGTCAACGAGCAGGGATACGGCCAGCTCAACGTGCCCGACGCGTGGAAGCTGCTGGCGAAGAAGTCGGCCACCCGCACGTACACGTCGTCGGCTCCGGTCTGCACGCCGCTGGCCGGCCAGCTGGCCACGCCCAACCAGGGCGAGGGCATCTACAACCGCTGCGCCGTGGCCGCCGGTGGGCTCAAGCCGGGCCAGGTCAAGATCCAGACGATCAAGCTGACCCGTACGTCCGGCCCCAGCTACCCGGTGCTGCACAAGCTCTCGTGGATCGGTGACCGCGACTCGTTCGTCTCGGCGCCGCTGGTGCTGCTGCCGCTGAACAAGACCGTCAGCGTGCCGGTCGTGGTGCGGGCCAGGACCGGCGTGGCCAGCGCGCTGCTCAAGGTCGACGACCCGTCCACCCCGGTGGTCGACTTCGAGGTGCTCAACACGATCGTCACCGGCGTCGACACGAAGAAGCCGTCGTACGCGACGACCTTCTCGGGCCAGGTCGACCGCAGTTCGACCACGTCGTTCTTCGTCACCGTGCCCGAGGGGGCCAAGGCGCTGCAGGTCGACCTGTCCGGCATCGCCACCGGCTCGCAGGCCCGCTGGATCGCGATCAACCCGTGGGGCGTCCCGGCCGAGGACACGGCCAGCTCGAACTGCTACACGAACTACTCCGACGCGAACGTCTGCAAGCCGTCGGAGCGGTCGTACGAGAACCCGATCCCGGGTGTGTGGGAGCTCGAGGTCGAGGCCCGGCGCACCACGCCGGTGCTGAGCAACCCGGTCAAGCTGGACGCCAAGATCCAGGGCGTGCAGCTGACGCCGGCGTCGGTGACCCTGCCCAGCGTGACGGTCAACCAGCCGGCGCCGGTCAGCTTCGCCGTCAAGAACCTGTTCGGCCCGGTCACGGTGACCGCGCAGGGCGGCCCGCTCGGCAGCGCGAGCCGTCAGCGCCCGACCATCGAGGACGGCGCCAGCCAGGAGTACGAGATCGTGGTGCCGGACGGCGCGAGCCGGCTCGACGTGACGATCGGCAACCCGGCCGACGCCACCGCCGACCTCGACCTGTCGCTGTACCGGGGCGACACCCTGGTCGGCCAGGACGCCGACGGTGACTCGGACGAGTCGATCTCGCTGGCGAACCCGCCCGCGGGCACGTACACCGCGGTGGTGGACGGCTATTCGGTGCCCGCGGGCACCACGGCCTACGACTACCTCGACGTCTACTTCAGCCCGGCGCTCGGTTCGGTCAGCACGCCGGCCACGCCGGTCGCGCTGGCCAACGGCGCGTCGACCACGGTCAACGCCTCGGTCACCGTGCTCGCGGTGCCGCCGGCCGGCCGGGAGCTGTCGGGTGAGGTCGCGATCGTGACCAGTGAGGGCGCGGTCGTCGGCCGCGGCCCGATCGCCATCACGGCTGTCACCGGGTAGTAGTCGCCAACAGCAAAGGGCCCCGTCCGGCGTGTTGCCGGGCGGGGCCTTCGCGTGGGGTCAGCGGTACTGCTGGTCGACGCCGGCCACCGGGCGGCCGTCGGGCGAGAACGGGCGGCGCTCCGGCTCCTCGGTGTCGTCGGTCTCGACCGGCTCCTCGTACAGGCGAGGGTCGTCGGGAATGGCCGTCGGCGTCGGCTGCGGCTTGGGCTGCTTCTGCTGCTTGGCCGGCTTCTGCTGCTGGGCGGGCTTCTGAGGCTGGGCCGGCTGAGCGGTAGCGGGCGACGTGTCCGGCGCGGGGGTGTCGGCGGCGGGGGTGTCGGCGGCGGGCGCGGTCGCGGCGGGCATGATCGCCACGCCGCCGGCCGGCATGCCGGAGAGGTCGGGCTCGTCGGTGGCCGGAAGCGTGCGCGGCGTGTCATCGTCCGAGGGGGTCCGCGGCGACCCGTTGGCCGGCAGCAGGCCGCCCAGCCCGCCCAGCAGCGGAACTCCGCCGTCGAACATCTCGGCCTGGCGCATGGTCGGCCGCTCGTTGAAGTCGCGGACCTGGCCGCTCGGCAGCAGCCCGCTGAGCAGCGGCAGACCGCCCGAGCCGAAGATCGGCAGGCTCTGTACGGGGAGGCTCTGGAGCGGCAGCGCCGAGGTGGGGCTCCGCACGACGTCGGCGGCGGGCTCCTCGTCGTC
Source organism: Paractinoplanes polyasparticus (assembly GCF_019710575.1). Lineage (GTDB taxonomy): Bacteria > Actinomycetota > Actinomycetes > Mycobacteriales > Micromonosporaceae > Actinoplanes > Actinoplanes polyasparticus. The sequence continues at coordinate 25,737 of NZ_JAHWFK010000025.1, forward strand.
CGGAAGGTCGCGGGCCGACTCGCCGCCCGGGACCAGGCCGCGCCGCTGCCCGCCGTTCGGCTCGCCGGACCGGCCGGGCAGCAGGGGATCGAGGTCGGGGCTGTTCTGCCCGGCCTTGAACTGTGCGACCGGGCTCCGGCCGGCCGGGGTGTCCTTCAGCGTGCTGTTCCCGAGCGGATTGTCCACATTGACCCCGTTGCTCTGACCCAGCAGGTCGGCGAGCCGCTCGTCGGCCTGCTGGGCCGCGGCGTCCACACCGGGCAGCAGGTCGGCCTGCGCGGGTGAGGCCGCGAACAGGATGATCCCGCCGGTGAGAGCCGCTCCGGCATACCACAACTTGCGCACTGTTCTCCTCCTGGAAAGAGATCCGATTCCGGAAAGCCTCGAATTCGGACTAAAGCATCGGATGGGGCAACGAGTGGCCCCGGGGGCGGGTTCCGGCTGGCTACGATCGCGAACGTGGCAACGGACGCGGCGAAGGACGGCGTACGGCGGTCTCTGGTCGCCCGGTTGAGAGATCGAACGGCCGACCCGCGTCCGCATTTCGTGGTGTGCGGATCGGACGCGCTGGTCTATACGCTGGCCGACGAGCTGGCCACCTCGGGCCGCATCCGGCTCACCGTGATCACGCCGCCCGACCTGCGGCCGGTCGTGCCCGACCTGAACGGTCTGCGCACCCGCGGGGTCAGGGTGATGACGGCCGCCCGGCTCGACGAGCGCACGTTCTCGGACGCCGGTCTGGCCGGCGCCGACGCGCTGGCCCTGGTGATGCCGGACGACATGGCAAACCTGCACGCGGCGTTGTGCGCGCGGGCCGTCGAGGGTGACCTGCGGCTCGTGATCCGCATGTTCACCACCGGTCTGGCCTCCGGGGTCCGGCGCCTGTTCACCGACTGCGCGGTGCTCTCCGACGCGTCCATGGCCGCGCCCGCGTTCGTGGCGGCCGCGATCGGTGAGGTCGCGCCGACCCATTTCCGGTACGCCGCCCGCACGCTCAACGTGGCCAAGCGGGCCGACGTGCCGCGCGACGCCGCGCTGTTCACCCTGGCCACCTCGGACGACGGCGGCCGGATGACCGTGCTACCGGCCGAGCCGCCACCGGCCGGGCAGAAGCCGACCGATCTGGTTCTGGCCGAGGCCACCGGCCGCCCGGCGGCCCAGGCCGTGACCGCACGCCGCCTGGCCCGGGCCGGTCGCCGCCGTCGCCCGTGGCTGTCGATCGGCCGGGCCCTGCGCATCGGGCTGACCCGCAAGCTGGGCATCGCCGTGCTGGTCGCACTGGCCCTGACCGCGGTCTCGGGCGCGCTGCTGACCCGCTTCACCGGGGTCACCGGATTCTGGAAGTCGATCTACATCACGTTGCTGACCATGGTCGGGTCGTCCGATGTGGAACCCGAGAACACCCCGGCCGCCCAGGCCGCCCAGCTCGTGCTGACCGTGGCCGGGGTCGCCCTGCTCCCGCTGATCACCGCGGCCGTGGTCGACGGCGTGGTCAAGACCCGCCTGGCTCTCGACCGCGGCGAGGTCCTCAAGGTCCACACCGGGCACATCGTGCTGGTCGGCCTGGGCACGGTCGGCACCCGGGTGCTGCGCCAGCTGGTCGACCTGGGCCTCGACGTGGTGGCAATCGACCGCAACCCGGCCGCGCGCGGTGTCAAGGTGGCCGCGTCGCTGGGCGTCCCGGTGATCGAGGGCGACGCGTCGCAGGAGGAGACCTTGCGCGCCGCCTCGATCGACCACTGCCAGGCCCTGGTCGTGGTGTCGACCGACGACGCGGTCAACCTGCAGGCCGCGCTGCACGCGCGGGCCGCCCGCGAGGACATCCGCGTGGTGCTGCGCCTGTTCGACGACGACTTCGCGCAGCGGGTGGAGGCGGTGTTCAACATCAACATTTCGCGCAGCGTCTCGCGGTTGTGCGCGCCCGCGTTCGCCGCCGCCATGATCGAGCGCGAGATGCTGGCGACGATTCCGGTCGAGCGGCACGCGCTGCTGGTGGCCGCGGTGCGGGTTCGGCCCGGCTCGCTGCTCGACGGTGCTCCGCTGAGCAGCGCGGACAGGGTCGAGAGCACCCGCGTGATCGGCATGACCGCGGCCGGCTCGGAATGGGTCGACCGGCAGCCCGACCCGCGCCGGGTGCTCGCCGCGGGTGACGAGATCGTGGTCGTCGCCCGCCGGGCCGGCCTGCGCGTGCTGCGCGAGCAGGCCACCGAGCCGTTAGAGCCCGGCCTCCACGACGCCGGGCAGTGAGTCCACCTCGACACCCAGCACAGCCTGCTCGTCGGGCTTCTTGGCGAGCACGTCGGTGAGGTAGGACTGCACGGCGGTGGCCATGCCGACGTCGCGCTTGGCCCGTTCGGAGAGCAGCCACTTGTGCTGGATGACCTGGGTGAAGATCTCTTGCGGTTCGAGCTTGCGGCGCAGCGAAGCCGGGACGGCCCGGACGACCGGCTCGAAGACCTCGGTCAGCCAGCGGTGGGCCGCCTGCTGCTCGTCGGTGAGCAGGCTCTCGGCGCGGTAGGTGTCGAGGTCGTTGAGCAGCTGGCGGGCCTGGTTCTCCTCGGCGTCGAGGCCGGTCAGGCGCAGCAGGCGGCGGGTGTGGTAGCCGGCGTCGACCACCTTGGGGCGGATGCGGTAGCCCTTGTCCACGGTGGACATGTCGACCTCGGCCACGTCGAAGCCGAGCTCGTTGAGCCGCCGGATGCGCCGCTCGATGTCGTGCCGGGCGTCGCGCGGCACCTCCTGCTCGTAGGTGACCTCGTGCCACAGCCGCTCGTAACGCGCCACGATGTCGTCGACCACGGCCTCGGGGTCGATCGACTCGTGCAGCAACTCGGCCGCCTCGAGGTCGAGCAGCTCGCCGAAGATGTTGAGCCGCAGGATCTCGACGTCCTCGCTGCGCTGGCCCTCGGAGAGCCGCGGGTAGAGGTTGCCGGTCTCGGCGTCGACCAGGTAGGCCGCGAAGGCGCCGGCGTCGCGCCGGAACAGCGTGTTGGACAGTGAGCAGTCGCCCCACGAGAAGCCGGTGAGGTGCATGCGCACGACCAGGGCGGCCAGCGCGTCGAGCAGGCGGTTGAGCGTCTCGGGCCGCAGCACGTGGGAGAAGAGCGCGCGGTAGGGCAGCGAGAACTGCAGGTGCCGGGTGATCAGCACGGTCTCGAGCGGCTCGCCGGCCTTGTCCAGGCGGTCGTTGACCATCCCGACGGCCTCGACGGCCGGGAAGTCGATGCGTTCCAGCGCGCGCAGGAGGTCGTACTCCTTCTCGGCGATCCGCTCGCGGGTCTCCTTCAACGCGTAGACCACGTCGTTGAGTTTCACGAACCGCACGATGTGGCGGGAGATGCCCTGGGGCAGGGCGACCAGGTGTTCGGCCGGCCACTCCTCCAGCGGGATGTCCCACGGCAGATCCAGCAAGGCTGGGTCGACGACTGCGGAAGTGATGCGCACGGAACCAGTGTGCACGCTCCCGGCGGCGCGTCGCTCCCGCAGGTGGCTCGTTACACAGGTACGAGAACGCCGGATTAGAACATATGTCCTTGTTATGACTCGAATGGCGGTTTGTCACAGTGCCCCTGAAGACCGGTCGACGTAAGGCAGGCATGGCGATCGCGGCGTGCGCCGCCCTGGTGCTGGCCGGTGCGGCCGGGACGACCGCTTGGCACGCCGCCGGGTCCGGGAAGTCGGTGGGCTCCTGGCATGAGGCGCCGGCGGCGGCTGCCGGCCAGACCCCGGTGTCGGCCGAACAGCGGGCCGGCGAGCGCTCCCAGCCGGCTACGCCCGGAGGGGCTTCGGCTGTGCCGGGTCCGTCGGCGACGCGACTCGCGCCGGAAAAGGCGACTGTCCAGCCCAGCGCCGCGGTCACCGTTCCCGAGGCGGGCAGTCCGGAGCGGCCGGTCGAGTCGGGCTCGGCGCAGGCGAACGGCCGGCAGCGGGTCGGCGAGCTGGTCAGCGTGCGCAAGCTGCTCGGCTATCTCGGGGGCAAGCCCCGGCAGGAGACCTTCCGCTACCCGGGCGCGTCCTATGTGAAGCTGCACTTCTCGCGGATGGCGCTGATGCCGGGCGACTACGTCACCGTCTCGAACGCCGACGGCACCGAGAGCTACCGGTACGACGCCCCGGCCGACCGGACCGAGCGGGGCGACCGCTGGGCGATGTCGGTCACCGGCGACACGGCCGTGCTCGAGGTGCACCGCGGCGGCGGGAACCTGCTCGGGCTGGGCGACCTGGCCGGCTCGCTCGGTGTGGACGTCGACCGGGTGGCGCGCGGGTTCAGCCGTACGGAACAGGACCGCCAGCCCGAGAAGCAGATGACCGCACCGGGCCGCACCGGCCGCGAGGAATCGGTCTGCGGCGCGGACACCTCGGCCGACGCCGCCTGTTACCGGTCGAGCGACCCGGTCGCGTACACGAAGTCGAAGGCCATCGCCCGCCTGTTGATCAACGGCACCGAGCTCTGCACCGGCTGGCGGGTCGGGGCACAGAACCGCATGCTCACCAACAACCACTGCTTCACCACCTCGGCCCAGGCCTACGACACCGAGGTCTGGTTCAACTACCAGTGCGCGAAGTGCGGCGGCTACGACGTCTACCAGCCGACCAAGGTGTGGGGGTCCAAGGTCGTCGCCACCGACCGCACGTACGACTTCACGCTGTTCACGGTCGACAAGTTCGACTCGGTGCAGAAGTTCGGCTACCTCACTCTGGACACCCGGCGGCCGGCCAGGAACCAGCAGCTCTACGTGCCGCAGCACCCCGCCGGCGAGCCCACCCGGATCGCCGGGTCGCTGGGCGAGCAGGCCGGCAACTGCGCGGTGGCCGACCCCGCCTACGACGGCTACGCGCCCGGGTCGGACGTGGCGTACTACTGCGACACCGAGGGCGGTTCCTCCGGCTCGCCGGTGATCTCGCGGGCGACCAACAGGGTGGTGGCGCTGCATCACTTCGGCGGCTGCCCCAATTCGGGCGTCCGGGGTGACCTGCTCGCCGCCAAGCTGGGCAAGCTCCTCTAACTTAGGGAGCGTGGCCGAGAAGAAGAGCTGGTGGCTGGACGTCGTCCTGGTGGCGGCGTTCGTCGCGATCACCGTGGCGCTCATGCGCGGCCACCTGCTGCGCCTGGACGAGCGGGTGGCCGACTGGTCGCTGAGCCACCAGCCGCCGGTGCCGTATTGGACCGCCCGCGTGCTCAACTATCTGGGCCAGGGCGGTCAGATTCTCATGCCGCTGTCGCTGCTGCTCAGCGGGTTGCTCGCCTGGCGTACGCGCTCGGTGCGGGCGATCCTGCCGTTCGTGGCGGCGTTCGTGCTGACCTACGTGACGATCGGGCCGCTGAAGATCTGGGCCGACCGGGCCGCTCCCCGGTTCGACGGCCCGGAGCGGGTGATCATGCACAATCCGCAGGCCGAGGGTGTGTACGCGATGAGCTACCCCTCGGGTCACCTGGGCAACTCGCTCGTCTGGTACGCCGTGCTGGCCATGCTGATCGCGGCGCTCCTGCGGCGGCCGTTGCAGCGCTGGGAGACGTACGTGATCCGGGTCGTCCCGGTGGTGATCGTCTTCTGCACGACCGTCTACACGGGTTTCCACTGGCTGACCGACTCGGTGGCCGGCCTGCTGCTCGGCGTGGTGCTGGCCCGCCTGATCGAGCGCATCCCGTTCGACCGCCTGCCGCTGCCCGCCCTGCGCGGCTGGGAGAAGCCGGCCGGTTTCATTCCAGCCAGCGACCGGAGCGCATCACCCGTTTGACGTGCAGGTCGGGGGAGAGCACCACGAGGTCGGCCCGCAGCCCGGCCTCGAGCGCGCCGATCCGGTCGCCCAGACCGAGCACCCGGGCCGGCGTGGTCGAGGCCATGGCCACCGCCTCGGCCAGCCCGATGCCCGCGGCGACGGTGTTGCGCAGCGCCTCGTCCATGGTCAGCGTGCTGCCCGCGATCGAGCCGTCGCGGACCAGCCGGGCCGCCCGGTCGGCCACGACGACCTGCTGACCGCCGAGGTCGTAGGTGCCGTCGGCCATGCCGGTGGCGTCGATGGCGTCGGTGATCAGCGCGGCCTTGTCAGGCCCGGCGGTGCGGGCCGCGAAGCGCAGCATGCCCGGGTGCAGATGGATGTTGTCGGCGATCAGCTCGCACACCACGGGCGAGGAGAGCAGGCCGACCACCGGCCCGGGCTCGCGGTGGTGGGGCGGGCGCATGCCGTTGAACAGGTGGGTGCCGACCGTCGCGCCGGCCGCGACGCCGGCCAGCGTCTGCTCGTACGTGGCATCGGTGTGCCCGACCGCGGCGGCGACGCCCCGCTCGACCAGGAACGCGATCGCCTCCAGCGCGCCCGGCAGCTCGGGGGCGATCGTGACCAGGCGAACCGAACCCAGGTCGAGCAGCTCGGTCAACTCTTTGATCGACGGGTCGCGCAGGAACTCCGGATTCTGGGCGCCGCACCGAACGCCGGAAAGGTAGGGCCCCTCGTAGTGCACGCCGCCGATCACCCCGGCCTCGGCCAGCGGGCGGTAGGCCGCGGTGGCCTCGCGCATCAGCTCGAACGGGGAGCTGACCAGGCTGGCCAGCATCGTCGTGGTGCCGTGGCCGAGGTGGAAGGCGGCCGCGCCGCGGGCCGACTCGACGTCGCCGGTGGTGAACGTGTGGCCGCCGCCGCCGTGGCAGTGCAGGTCGACGAAGCCGGGCACGACGATGTCGTCGCCCGCGCCCCCGGCCGCCTCGACCGAGAGGATTGCCGGCCCGTCGACCTCGACGTACCCCTCGACCACGGCGCCCGGCCGGACGATCCTGCCGCCGATGCGGGTCATGCGAGCTTCTCCAGGTGGTCGAGGGCGAGCAGGGCGGCGCCGATGCAGCCGGCCTCGTCGCCGAGGCCGGCCCGGACGAACTCGGGCGGGCGGTGGAAGGTGATCCGCTCGCGGAACGCCTCTTCGAGCGGGTCCAGCAGCGCGTCGCCGGCCTCGGCCAGCCCGCCGCCGATGACGAACACGCCGACGTCGTAGAGCGCCTGCCCGATGACCATGCCGTCGGCCAGCGCCTCGATCGCCTCGCGCCAGACCGTGCGGGCCAGGGCGTCGCCCTCGCCGGCCCTGGTGACCACGTCGAGCGCGGTGGCGCCCGGGACGCCGGCCAGTTCGGCGTAGCGCAGCCCGACGGCCCGGGCCGAACCGAGGGACTCCATGCAGCCCCGCTGCCCGCACGGGCAGGTCGGGCCGCCCGGGCGGACGACGATGTGGCCCAGCTCGCCGGCCGCGCCGTGCGCCCCGGAGTAGCCCACGCCGCCCACCACCAGCGCGGCCGCGATCCCGGTGCCGATCGCGACGAACAGCACGTGGCGATGGCCGCGGCCGCCGCCCAGGCGGGCCTCGGCCATGCCGCCGACCCGCACGTCGTGGCCGAGCACCGCGGGCAGGCCGAGCCGTTCCTCGATCCGGGCGCGCACCGGAACGTCGCGGAAGCCGATGTTGGACGACCAGGCCGCGATGCCGTTCTCCTCGTCGACGACGCCCGGCACGGCAACGCCGGCCGCCACCGGCTCGAGGCCGTCGGCACGGGCCTGGGCAGCCAGCCCCTGGGCGACGTCGAGAATCGTGCCGAGCACCGCCTCGGGACCCCGTTCGGCCTGGGTGGGGTGCCGCTCGGCGTGGTGGACCGTCCCGTCCGGCCGGACCAGCGCGCACTTCATGCCCGTCCCGCCCACGTCGAGGGCGACCACCACCCGGTTCACTGCAGAACTACCGAGCGGGTCAGGTTGCGCGGGTGGTCGGGGTCGAGCCCCTGGCTGGTGGCGAGCAGCACGGCCACCCGCTGGGCGACGATCAGGTCGGCCATCGGGTCGAGCGGGGCGCGGCCGCCGCACCAGCTGCCGAGGGCCGCGTAGCCGCCGTGGTGACGGCTGTGCACGAACAGGGCGCCGGTCGCCTCGACCTCGTCGGCCAGGCCGGTCGGGATGTCGCCGAACGCCCACACCGCGCGACGCGGCGCGGCGATGGCGATCGGGCCGTGCCGGTAGTCCATCGCCTGGTAGGCCTCGGCCCAGTAGCCGGCGGCCTCGCGGCACTTGAGCGCGGCCTCCTCGGCCAGGCCGACGGTCCAGCCCCGGCCCAGGAAGGTGATCTGCTCGGCCAGGGCCGGGTGCACCGGCAGCGGCAGGCGGACGGCCACCTCGGCATCGGTGGCGGCGGATTCGAGGTCCTCGCCGAGGTGCGCTCGGAGCAGCGCGAGAGTGCTGGTGGCGAAGCGGGTCTGCACGACCGACTGCTCGTCGGCGAAGTCGAGCAGCACGGTCCGGTCGGCGATCCGCGCGGCCGGCTGGGTCTCGTCGGCCGTCAGCACGGTGGTCGGCGTGCCACCCGCGAGGTCGTTGAGCAGGTCGAGGACCTCGGTGGTGGTGCCGGAGCGGGTGATCGCGACGACCCGGTCGTACCGGCGGCGGGGGAACTCGGAGGCCTGGAACGCGTCGGTCTCGCCCTGGCCGGCTTGCTCGCGCAGCGCCGCGTACGACTTGGCCATGAACCACGAGGTCCCGCAGCCGACGACGGCGACCCGCTCGCCGCGCTCCGGCAGGCCGGGGGCGTCGGCCAGCTTCGCGGCCTGCCTCCAGCACTCCGGCTGGCTGGCGATCTCCGCCTTGACGTACGTCATGGGCCACCCTTCACCCGCGTGCGCATAAGCGCTCGGTACCCAGTACTTTCGAGCGTCATTCTGCGTGGAAGCCCGGCGGGGATGCAACCATCGTCGCCGCACCGCGCAGGGCTGATCTTTGCTTCGCGGGCTTTCGCGCACTAATGTGCACACTCTTATCACGGAACGTGCAGCGGGGAGTCTGGGTGGACCGGTACGCGCGGTGGAATGCCCTGCTCGAGTTGCTCGCCGAGAGCGGCCGGGTCAGCGTCGAGGACGCGGCCGCCCGGCTCGACGTCTCGCAGGCCACCATCCGCCGTGACTTCGACCAGCTCGCCCAGCAGCAGATGATCACCAGGACGCGCGGCGGCGCGGTCGCCAACGGCGTCTCGTACGACCTGCCGCTGCGCTACAAGAGCGCCAAGCACTCGGCCGAGAAGCAGCGCATCGGCGAGGCCGCCGCCGGGCTGGTCACCCCGGGCACGGTCGTCGGGCTCAACGGCGGCACCACCGTCACCGAGGTCGCGCGCGCTCTCGCCGTACGCCCGGATCTGAACGCCGGCGGCGACGGCTCCCAGCTCACCGTGGTGACGAACGCGCTGAACATCGCGAACGAGCTGCTGGTCCGCTCGCGCATGAAGATCGTCGTGGCCGGCGGCGTGGTTCGTCCGCAGTCCTTCGAGGTGGTCGGCCCGCTCGGCGGCGCGCTGCTCAAGGAGGTCACGCTCGACATCGTGCTGCTCGGCGTGGACGCGGTCGACGTCGAGCTCGGCGCCGCCTCCCACCACGAGGGCGAGGCCGCGATGAACAGCCTGATGGTGGCCCGGGCCAAGCGGGTCGTGGTGATCGCCGACTCGTCGAAGCTGGGCGGCCACGCGTTCGCCCGGATCTGCCCGATCACCAAGATCGAGACGCTGGTGACCGACTCCGGCGCGCCGGACGACGTCGTCGCGCGCTTCCGCGAGGCCGGTGTCCACGTCGTCCGGGCGTGAATACCCGCATTAGTAGCAGCGCATATTGACGGCTCTGTCTAGAGTCTCGCCCGTGACTGCCGTATTGGAGATAGCCGGGCTGCAGAAGACGTATCGCAGCCGCAAAGGTGTGCGAAGAGCGCTCGACGGTTTCGACATGACTGTCGAGGCGGGCCAGGTGCACGGCTTCCTGGGACCCAACGGGTCGGGCAAGACCACCACGTTACGGACGCTGCTCGGACTGATCAGGCCCAACGGCGGCCGGATGGCGATCCTCGGGCGCGAGGTTCCCGCGAGCCTGCCCGAGGTGGCGGGCCAGGTCGGCGCGATCGTCGAGAGCCCGCAGTTCTTCGGCAACTTCACCGCGCAGGACACCCTCTCGCTGCTGGCCGACGCGGGCGGGGTGCGCAAGGAGCGGGTCGTCGCCGTCCTCGAGCTGGTCGGCCTGCGCGACCGCGCCAAGGACCGGGTCAAGACGTACTCGCTCGGCATGAAGCAGCGCCTGGCCGTGGCATCCGCGCTGCTCAAGGAGCCGAAGCTGCTGATTCTGGACGAGCCCGCCAACGGCCTCGACCCGGGTGGCATCCGCGAGATGCGCACACTGATGCGCAACCTGGCCGAGTCGGGCATGACCGTCGTGCTCTCCAGCCACATCCTCGGCGAGATCCAGCTGATCTGCGACTCCGTCACGATCATCTCGGCCGGGCGGCGGGTGGCCGCGGGCTCGGTGGCCGACGTGCTGAAGACCCACACCTCGTTGTCGGTGAAGGTGGCCCTCGAGCCGGGCGTCGACATGCGTAACGCGATCGAGCTGCTGCGGGCCAACGGCGCCCAGGTGACCGTCGAGCACGACCACTTCACGGTCGGCAACGCCGGCAACCCGGCCCAGATCACCCGGATCCTCGCCGAGCGGGAGATCTACGTGAGCGAGCTGACGCCGATGTCGGCCGACCTCGAGAGCGTCTTCCTCGAGCTCACCGGCACGGCGCCGGTAGAGGGCCAGAACCGCCAGGTCGACCAGTCGGCGGCAGCGCCCGCGCCGGCGAGCGGAGGGTGGGGACAGTGAGCCTCTACAGTGCCGAGACGCGGCGGCTGACCAAGCGCCGCTTCACCAAGCTCTTCCTGCTGGGCGTGACGTTGATCCTGGCCGCGGTCGCGGCCGGCATGTTCTTCACCAACGAAAAGGCCGGCCCCGCGCAGATCGCGTCGGCCCAGGCCCAGGCCCAGCAGGACTACCAGCGCTCGCTCGAGCAGTTCCAGCGGGACCAGGCCGCCTGTCAGGCCGCCCAGGGCACGGCCCAGGCGAGCAACTGGCCGCCGGGCTGCGAGGGCATGATCGAGCCGACCGCCGAGGACTTCCAGGCACAGTGGTACATGCCGCCCACGTTCGACTTCCGCGAGAGCTTCCCGGACATGGTCACCACGCTGGCGGCGCTGCTGGCCATGGTCGCGTTCATCGTGGGCGCGTCGTTCGTGGGCGCCGAGTGGAGCAGCGGCGGCATGATGAACCTGCTGCTCTGGCGGCCTCAGCGGCTGCGCGTGCTGGGCACCAAGCTGGCGGCGCTGCTGGTCTTCTTCACCGCGCTGACGGTGGTGTTCTCGGCGGTCTGGACCGGGCTGTTCTATCTGATCGCCCAGGCCCGCGGCTCGTCCGAGAGCATGACCTCGGGCGCCTGGCAGTCGATCGCGCTGATGGAACTGCGCGGTCTGGCCCTGGTGATCGTGGCCGGGGCGGTCGGCTTCGGCCTGGCCTCGCTGGGCCGGCACACCGCGATGGCGCTGGGCGTGACGATCGGCGCGGTGATCGTCTTCCAGTTCGGACTCGGGACCGTGCTCTCGCTGGCCAGCGTCAAGTTCGCCGAGGCCTACCTGATCCCGGTCTGGATGATCGCGTGGATGGACAAGGAGGTGAAGATCGAGGACTACAACTCCTGCGACTTCTCCTCGGCCAGCGGGTGTGTGCCGGATTCGCTGACGCTGACCTGGCCGATGGCGGGCGGTGTCCTGGCCGCTGTCTTCGTGGTCATCGTGGTGGCGTCCATGTGGACTATGCGTAGCCGGGACGTCACTTGAGGTAACGTCGGGCGGGGCATGCGGGCGGGGGTCGTCAGACTTATGCTGACGGTCCCCGCTTCGTACATCTGTGCTCGTCCTTCTTCTGTGGAGCCGTCATGCAGCCCGCCGCTGACCCGTCCGAAGAGCAGCAGCACATCCCGGCTCCGCGGGCCGAGCCGCTCGCTGAGCCTTCTGCTGCGGCGGAGCCCGCAGCGAAGGCGCCTGCGCTGAGCGAGCGTGAGCAGCAGATCCTCGCCTTCGAGGCCCGCTGGTGGAAGCACGCCGGCTCGAAGGAACAGGCCATCCGCGACACGTTCAGCCTCGGCTCCACGCGTTACTACCAGCTGCTCAACGCTCTGCTCGACAACCCGGCCGCGCTCGAGCACGACCCGGTTCTCGTCGGCCGGCTGCGGCGCCTCCGCTCCAGCAAAGCAAGGACCCGCCGCCGCTAAGCCTGGTGCGTTTCCGCGTACGCGGCGAGCCAGGCCACCTGGCCGGGGTCGAGTGACGCCCGTACGCGCCTGCGGGCCGTGGCCACGTTGGCCGCGGTGACCGTCGTGGCCTCGAGCGACTCGCGCATCGCCGACAGGGCCGACTCCCGGATGAGCGCCGCGCAGTCGGCCGCCGAGAAGCCCTCCAGCTCGGCCCCCAGCTCGGCCAGGTCGACCTCCTCGTCCAGCGGCACCGACTTGGCCGTCGCCTTGAGGATCTCGGTCCGCGCCTCGGCGTCCGGCGGTGGCACGTAGACCAGCCGCTCCAGCCGGCCGGGCCGCAGCAGGGCCGGGTCGATCAGGTCGGGCCGGTTCGTCGCGCCGATCACCACCACGTTGCGCAGGTCTTCCACGCCGTCGAGCTCGGTGAGCAGCGCGGCCACCACCCGGTCGGTGGTGCCGCCGTCGTTGGCCTGCCCGCGGGTGGGTGCCAGCGCGTCGACCTCGTCCAGGAAGACCAGCGTGGGAGCGGCCTCGCGGGCCCGGCGGAACAGCTCGCGGACCGCGCGTTCGCTGTCGCCGACCCACTTGCTCAGCAGCTCGGCTCCCTTGACCGAGAGCACGTTGGCCTTGCCGGTGCCGGCGATCGCCTTGACCAGGTAGGTCTTGCCGCAGCCGGGCGGCCCGTAGAGCAGCACCCCGCGGGGCGGCGAGACGCCGAGCCGGGCGAACGTGTCGGGGTAGGTCAGCGGCCACAGCACCGACTCGGTCAGCGTCTGCTTGACCTCGACCATGTCGCCGACGTCGTCCAGGGTCACCGCGGCCACCTCGAGCGTCGAGTCGGCCATCGAGGTCGGCCGCACGACGTCGAGCGCGCCCTCGAAGTCGGCCATGGTGACCTGCGCGGGGTCTGGGGACTCGGTGTCGGACTCGCCGTCCTTGTTCTTGTCGGTCTGCCGCAGGGCGGCGCGGACGCCGGCCTCGCGGGCCAGCGCGCCGAGGTCGGCCGCGACGAATCCCGGAGTGCGCCCGGCGATGTCGTCCAGGCGCACGTCCTCGGCCAGCGGCATGCCACGGGTCAGCACACGCAACTGCTCCAGCCGCATGGCCGAGTCCGGCAGCGGCACGGCGAGCTGCAGAGCCAGCAGGTCGGGCGAGCGCAACGAGGTGTCGACCGACTCGGGCCGGCTGGTCGTGGCGACCACCGCCACCCCGGCCCGCAGCGTTTCCTCGAGCACCTGGCGGAAGACGATGGAGATCGGGCCGGGTTCGTCGCGGGGCGCGATGGAATCCACGTCCGAGAAGAGCAGCACGGTGGCGCCGCCCGCGCGGGCCTCGCGGGCCAGTTCATGCAGACGGCCGGCGGCCGCGGTGTTGGTCAGCGCGGCCAGTCCGGGCGCCCAGACCTGGACCACGCGCGCCTTGACCTGGGTGGCGACGGCCCGGACGAGCGCCGACTTGCCCGAGCCGGCCGGGCCCGAGACGAGCACGCCGAGCGAGATCTTGGTGCCCAGGCGGGCCAGCACCTCGCCGTGGTTGAAGCCCAGATCGAGCAGCTCCTCCAGTTCCTTGGCCTGTGAGCGCAGGCCGGGCAGGTCGTCGATGCTGAGCGGCGGCACCTCGGGATCGGTGGTGGCCGGCTCCTGCGGGCGGGCGGCCGGGCCGGGCACCGGGGTGGAGACGGGACCGTCCTGCCAGGCGACCACGGTGCCCATGGTGATGACGGCCGCGTCGGAGTCGGTCACCTCGGCCACGGTGAGCAGGGCGACGTTCCACTGATAGCCCAGCCGGTTGCGCAGCCGCCGGCCGATGTCGGGCATCTGGGGGCGGTCGCCGAGCGGCAGCACGTCCTGCGGGCGCAGCGACACCCGGTCGCCCGTGCTGACCACCTTGCCGAGCAGGGCGAGCCGCAGGATCTCGGGCGAGACCAACGCGACCACGTCGGCCTCGCCGGCCAGCGTCACCCGGCGGGCCGCCACCGCTGGCTGCCGGGCGATCGTGACCTGGCCGCCCTCGCGCAGCCCGAGGTTGCCGAGCGTGAGGTCGTCGGCGTAGAGGAACTCGCGGCTGGCGCCGGCTTCGGCCTTGGCCGCTAGCGCCGCCGTCGTGGTGACACCCCGAAGGCGTACGGGATCACCCGCGTTGATCTCCAACGCGGTCATCACCTCGGGGTGCAGCCGCACGATCCCGCGACGGTCGTCGAGCCCGGCCGGCCGCAGGGTCGCGGTCAGCTTCAGTTCCTCATCCACGCGTGCAGGCCCCTGTCGGTCGAGCGTCTGATCCCGATGGTCCACGTTATCGCCCGGCCGCAGCATCGCCCGCCCGCTTGCTGAGAGGTTTCACAGGCACTGCTCAGACCGCTCAGGCTAGCTTTCATGCATGTCTTGGACGAGCCGGCTGCGCCGCGCCCTGCCCCGGCCGACCCGCAGGCGCATCATCGCCGGTTCGGCCACTCTCGTGCTCGTCGCCGGGCTGGTCGGCTGGGCGGTGTGGCCCGAGCGGGACGGGTGGACCACGCAGGACGAGATGATCACCGTGGTCAGCGGGCCCGAGCGCAACGAGAACGTGGCCCTCGACGCCCGGCTCTACCTGCCCCGCGACCGCGACGGCAAGGTGCCCGCGGTGCTGCTGGCGCACGGCTTCGGCGGCACCAAGGAGTCGGTCAGCAGCGACGCCGAGTCGCTGGCCGAGCGCGGCTACGCGGTGCTGACCTACACCGCCCAGGGTTTCGGGCGCAGCGGCGGCCAGATCCACCTGAACAGCCCGGACTACGAGGTGCGGGACGCTCAGGGCCTGCTCGACTGGCTCGCGGCCCGGCCCGAGATCCGGACCGACGCGGCCGGCGACCCACGGGTGGGCGTGGTCGGCGGGTCGTACGGCGGGGCGCTGGCCCTGATGCTGGCCGGTCAGGATCCGCGGGTCGACGCGATCGTCCCCTCGATCACCTGGAACGACCTGACCAACGTCTTCCTGCCGCAGTCGGCCGACACGTCGGCCACCGGCGTCTTCAAGAAGGGCTGGGCCGGCGTCTTCTTCGGCAACGGCGGCACGGTGCCGGCCGACGGGGCCGCCGCACCACCGCCGACCGGCATCACCATCGACCCGGCCTGCGGGCGGTTCGCCGCCGATGTGTGCAAGGCCTACCTCGACGTGGCCACCACCGGCAGCCCCGAGGCGTCGACGCTCGACCTGCTGCGCCGGTCGAGCCCGGCCGGCACGGTGGGACAGATCAAGGCGCCCACGCTGCTCGTGCAGGGCGCGGTCGACACGCTCTTCCCGCTCAGCGAGGCCGACGCCAACGCCCGTTCGATCGCGGCCACCGGCACGCCGGTGCGGGTCGCCTGGTTCACCGGCGGGCACGACGGCGGGGCCGGGCCGCAGAGCGACCAGGACAGGGTGAAGTTCCTGACCGTGCAGTGGCTCGACCACTACGTGAAGGGCGAGGGCGACGCGCCGTCCGACAGCTTCACCTACTCGCGGGTGGCCGGCTTCAGCGCGCTCGACCGGGATCTCGTCACGAACGGCTACTCGACCGACGCGTACCCGGGACTGGCCGGAACCGGCCGGACCGAGCTCGAGCTCGAGGGCCCGGCGCAGCCGATCGCCAACCCGCCCAACGGCAACCCCGGCGCCATCTCGTCGCTGCCCGGCACCGGCGGACGGCTGAGTCAGCTGCTCTCCGGTGTCGCGGCCGACATCCCGGGCCAGTTCGCGACGTTCGAGACCCGGCCCGTGGGCTCGGCGATCGACGTGGTCGGGGCGCCCGCCGTCCGGCTTCGGGCCGCCTCGCCGACCGGTGAGGCCACACTGTTCGTCAAGCTCTACGACGTCGACGAGTCCGGCACGCCGACGCTGAGCGCGGGGCTGGTCGCCCCGGTGCGGCTCACCGAGCTGCCCACCTCGGTCGAGCAGGCGCAGGAGCGCACGATCCGGCTGCCGGCCATCGTGCGGCGGATCGAGGCCGGTCACACCGTACGGGTCGTGGTGGCCACGACCGACCAGGCCTTCCTGTCGCCGGTGCAGCCGGCGACGTACACGGTGCAGGTCGCCTCCGCCCTCGAACTGCCGACCGCTGTGGGCACGCCGATCGCCAACCCGCAAACCATCTGGCGCTACGTGCTGGCCGGCCTCCTCGGGGCGATCGTGCTCGGTCTGGCCGTGCTGCTGCTCGTGCGGCGCCGGCGCGCCCGCGGGCAGCACGAGCCGACCCTGCCCGAGTTCGCACAGACGCCGCTCGTGGTCCGCAAGCTGCGCAAGGCGTACGGGGACGGGTTCGTCGCCGTCGAGGAGATCAGCTTCACGGTCGAGCGCGGCCAGGTGGTCGGGCTGCTCGGGCCGAACGGCGCCGGCAAGACCACGACGCTGCGGGTGCTGATGGGCCTGACCATGCCGACCGCGGGCGACGCGCTGGTGTTCGGCCACCGGCTGGAGCCCGGCTCCCCGGTGCTGTCGCGGGTCGGGGCGCTCGTCGAGGGGCCCGGCTTCCTGCCGCACCTGACCGGGCTGGAAAACCTGCACGCGTACTGGAAGGCGACCGGCCGGCCGTGGGCGGACGCCCGCTTCGACGAGGCGCTGGAGATCGCCGGGCTGGGCGACTCGATCCACCGGCGTACCAAGAAATACAGCCACGGCATGCGCCAGCGGCTCGCCATCGCCCAGGCCATGCTCGGCCTGCCCGAGCTGCTGGTGCTCGACGAGCCGACCGACGGGCTCGACCCGCCGCAGATCGCCGAGATGCGCCGGGTGCTCAAGCGGTACGCCACCGACGGCCGGGCGGTCCTGGTCTCCAGCCACCTGCTGGCCGAGGTGGAACAGACCTGTACGCATGCTGTCGTGGTCAACAAGGGCCGGATCGTGGCCTCCGGCCCGGTCGAGGAAATCGTCGGCGAATCCCCGTCGGTGCAGCTGGAGGTGTCCGACGTGCCGGCCGCCGAGCGGGTGCTCGACGAGCTGGGCGTGCGCTCGGTGCTGCCCGACGGGCCGTCGGGACTGATCGTCGACATGAACGGCACGCCCCGCTCCGAGGTGGTGGCGTCGCTGGTCCGGGCGGGGGTCGCCGTCGACCGGGTGGTGCCGCGGCGAAGGCTCGAGGACGCCTTCCTCGCGCTGGTGGGGGACAACTCGCGGGGGAGTGGGGACCGATGAGCGTCGCTACGGAGTCGGGCGCGACCGGATATCGGCCGTCACGCACCATGCCGATCTGGGCCGAGGTGCGCCGCCAGGCGTCGCGCCGGCGCACCCAGCTCGCCCTGGGCTTCATGGCGGTGCTGCCGCTGATCGTCCTGGCCGCCTTCGAGTTCGGCGGCGGCGAGGACGAGGAGAGCGGTGGCGCCTTCGACAGCCTGGTCGGCCTGGCCACCTCGGGCGGGCTCAACTTCGCGCTGTTCTGTCTGGCCGTCTCGGCCGGCTTCCTGCTGGTCGTGGTGGTCGCGCTGTTCTGCGGCGACACGGTGGCCAGCGAGGCCAGCTGGGGCAGCCTGCGCTACCTGTTGGCGGTGCCGGTGCCGCGGGCCCGGCTGCTCGCGGTGAAGCTGATCGTCGCGCTGGCCTACTCGGCGGTCGCCCTGCTCGTGCTGACCGGTGTCGCGCTGATCGCCGGCACCCTGCGCTACGGCTGGAACCCGCTGGGCAGCACGGTGGCGGCCGAGATCGCGCCCGGGCCGGGCCTGCTGCGGCTGCTGGCGATCGTCGGCTTCCTGGCGATCTCGATGCTGGTCGTGGCCGGGCTCTCGTTCCTGCTCGGGGTGCTGACCGACGCGCCGCTGGGTGCGGTGGGCGGCGCGGTGATGATCTGGATCCTGTCCAGCATCCTCGACCAGATCACCGCGCTGGGGACCGTCCGCTACCTCCTGCCGACCCACTTCAGTGATGCCTGGATGGGTCTGCTCTCCACCCCGGCGCAGGTGGACGACCTGGTCAAGGGGGCGATCAGCGCGATCGCCTACGCGACCTTGTGCTGGGGCGTGGCGTTCTGGCGCTTCACCCGCAAGGACGTCACCTCGTAGGCGCGGGTCTTGCTCACACCTCGGGATCCCCTGCTTTATTGCGGGGGATCTCGACGTAAGGTGTTGGAAACACAACTGAATACCTCATCCAGAGGGGCAGAGGGAACGGCCCTGTGAAGCCCCGGCAACCACCACGCATGTCTCGACGGAGAGGCCGCGCGTGGCAGGTGCTAATTCCGTCCCCGGTCCGGCAGATCGCCGCGGGGAAAGATGAGAGGGAAGGCCTCTAAAATGACGTCTGCCGTCAGCGCACCCGCTTCTGTCTCCGCCTCGCCCGCCACCGGGCTGGTCTGTCGCGCCTGCGGCGCCGAATACCCGCTGATCGCCCAGCACGCCTGTTACGAGTGTTTCGGCCCGCTCGAGGTGGCTTACGACCAGGCCGCCCTCGCGCGGGTCACCCGTGAGCAGATCGAGGCCGGTCCGCAGAACATCTGGCGCTACGCCGGCCTGCTGCCGGCCGGTCAGGACCCGGCCACCCGCGTCACCCTCGACCCCGGCCTGACCCCGCTCGTCAGCGCGCCCGCTCTGGCCGCCGCCGTCGGGCTGCGGGCCCCGCTGTGGGTCAAGGACGACTCGGCCAACCCGACCCACTCGTTCAAGGACCGGGTGGTCTCGGTGGCGCTGACCGCCGCCCGCGGCCTCGGCTTCACCCGGTTCGCCTGCGCCTCCACCGGCAACCTGGCCAACTCGGTGGCCGCCCACGCGGCCCGGGCCGGCGTTCCCAGCATCGTCTTCATCCCGTCCGACCTGGAGCAGGGCAAGATCATCACGACCGCGGTGTACGGCGGTGACCTGGTCGCCATCGAGGGCTCCTACGACGACGTCAACCGGCTCTGCGGCGAGCTGGTCGAGACCGACGAGTTCGAGGACACCGCGTTCGTCAACGTGAACGTCCGGCCCTTCTACGCCGAGGGCTCCAAGACCCTCGGCTACGAGGTGGCCGAGCAGCTCGGCTGGCGCATCCCGGCCCAGGTGGTCATCCCGATGGCCTCGGGTGAGCTGCTCACCAAGGTCGACAAGGCGTTCTCCGAGCTGGTCGAGGCGGGCCTGGTCGAGGCGCCCGAGGGCGGCTGGAAGGTGTTCGGCGCGCAGTCGGCCGGGTGCAACCCGATCGCGACCGCGCTGCAGGCCGGCACGGACGAGATCGTGCCGGTCAAGCCGACCGGCATCGCGAAGTCGCTCAACATCGGCGACCCGGCGGCGGGGGCGTACGCGATCGAGGCGGTCCGGCGCACCGGCGGCTGGATGGACTTCGCCGACGACGACGAGATCCGGGCCGGCATCCGGCTGCTCGCCGAGACCACCGGCGTCTTCGCCGAGACCGCGGGCGGCACGACCGTGGCGGTGCTCAAGAAGCTGGTCGAGAGCGGCAAGCTCGATCCCGAGAAGGAGACGGTCGTCTACAACACCGGTGAGGGCCTCAAGACCATCGACGCGGTCGCCGAGCAGGTCGGGCCCACGCATCGGATCAAGCCGTCGCTGCGCGGCGCGCGCGAGGCGGGCCTGCTGGGATGACGCTGCGTAGTCGGCGTTCCGCCAGGAAGTGAGAATTCCATCGCCAGAGGGCTTGCGCCGGCATCTCCGGATCGGCAGGATGCTCTCTGCGGGAGGGCGTGACGCCGTACGTGGCCCCTCACCTTCGAGCTTGGCGACAATCTCTCGAGGTGCCCAACGACCCAGTGCCGGAGGCGCTGTGCGTCCGCCATCCCGACCAACTTCAAACGATTAATTCGTTAGCGTTCATGGCCGTCACCGAGCAGGGTGGCGGCCATGCGCATTTCTACGGGGCCCCTCACCTCACCCGAGATCGCCTACGAGATCGCCCGGGCGACGGCGGTCCACGACTGTCCCGACATCCCCTACCAGTCGCAGAAAAATTTCCTCGCGCTCTTCGACTATCCGCCACCCGGTGTGACATACGAGCGCTATCTGGGTTACGTCGACGACCAGCCCGCCGGCTACCTCGAGCTCTCGTACCCGCAGCTCGACAATCTGGCCAATGTCGACGTCGACCTGCTCGTGCTGCCCGCTCATCGGCGTCACGGGCTGGGCCGGGCGTTCCACGACCTCGCCGTCGAGCGCGCCCGGGCCAACAACCGCCGGCATCTGATCGCGGCCACGGTCGACCGGCACCCCGACGGCGCCGCCTTCGCCGAGGCGATGGGGGCCAAGGCCGGCCTGGCCGAGACCCGCAGCCGGCTCGATCTCACCACTCTCGACGAAACCCGGCTGGCCGAGTTGCGGGCCGATGCCGAGAAACACGCCGAGGGCTACCACCTGCGCCGGTGGGTCGGGGTCGCGCCCGACGACATCATCGACGACCTGGCCTATCTGGAGGGCCGGCTGAACGTCGACGCCCCCACCGGCGGCATCAACTGGGAGCAGGAGAACCTCGACGCCGACCGCATGCGCAAGGGCGAAGAGGCGCGCGAGCGACGCGGGCGCCGCAGCTACCAGTCGGGCGCGATGATCGGCGACAAGATGGTGGCCTTCACCTGGCTGGTCTCCGACATGGACGAAGAGACCCACGCCTGGCAGAACACCACCCTGGTCGACCCCGACCACCGCGGCCACCGGCTGGGCATGCTGGTCAAACTGGACAACCTCGACCACCTGCGGGAGCACAAGCCCCAGCTCAAGGCGATCGACACGTTCAACGCGACCGAGAACGCCTTCATGCTCAACATCAACCGGGCGATGGGCTTCCGGGCGGTCGACGCCTGGATCGAATGGCAGAAAGACCTCTGACCGCCCACGGGCGCAGCGGGAGGTCGGCGGGGTAGCCGCCGGCCTTCAGCCCCGCGTGCTTCTCGAGGAAGTTGCGGACGCCCCACGAGCCGGTCGTGGCGTACGACCACCCGCACGCGGCCCAGTAGGCGGGCCAGAAGAGCGGGCCGAGCACCGCGTACTGCTCGGCGTGGCGGTGCTCGTGGCCGAAGAGCGCGGCCCGTTCGTCGTCGAGCAGCCACTCGGCGCTGCGCCGGGTCAGGATCACCGAGCCGACCGTGAAGCAGGAGGCCGGCGGAACCGGCAGGCGGTAGCCCTCGGCGATCAGCACCCCGTGCCGGCCACGGCGCAGCCGGGTGCGCGTGGCCAGCGCGATCAGCAGGCCCGCGCCGGTGGTGCCGTTCAGCGCGGTGAGGATGCCCCGGGTCACGTGGCGCGCGGGCATCAGAGGCTCCGGCGCATCCGCAGCTCGGTGAGCGTGGGGATCACCGGGTGGGGCACGCGCTCACCCGTGTCGGTGAAACCCAATTTCTCGTACGCCCGGACGGCCCGGTCGTTGCCCACGACCACCTCGAGCAGGGCCCGTCTGCGGCCCGCGGCCCGGCTCCAGTCGTTGACCGCCTCGATCAGGTCGGCCAGCACCTTGCCGCCGCGGTGGGCCGGCGTGACGTAGACCGCGAAGATCACCGTCTCGCCCGGGAACTCGGGCATCACCGTGCCGCCGGCGTGCCCGATCAGGCGGCCGCCGTGGCCGGGATCGGCCACGAAATTGGCGAAGCCGGCGCCGGTCGAGGCCTCGATGATGCGGCGGCGGTAGGACTCGTGGGACCGCGCGGCCGCGTCGGCGAGCGTCTCGAGGAACGCCAGGGGGCTGTCGGCCAGCATCTCGAGCCGTAACGCGCGCATGCGAGCCGCGTCGTCCGCCGTCACCCGATGCACGTTCCAGCTGCCCATGCCGTCCTGACTACCCCGCCCGGTGCCGGGCGGCAAGCGGATTGGCGCACATCGGACGGGGTGGCGGCCCGGCCCTGGCTCGGGCATGGTGTCCGGATGGACCACGGCGAGGCTCGCATCTTCATGGTCGAGGCGCCGGTGGTGGCCGCCGCCGACCCCTTCGACGCCGAGGGGCGCACGGCCGACCTCACCCTGTCCCGCGCGTTTGTGCCGCCGGCCCCGTCGCTGTCCGACCCGCTGGTCCCCGGCCCGGGCCAGGCGGAGTGGTCGCACCGCTTCGGCGGGGTGCTCGGCCGCAACGCGCTCGCCCTGCTGCCCGTGATGGTCCTGATCGCCCTGCCCATGCACTTCTTCGTCGGCCGGCTCGACGAGGCGGTGATCGCCGCGCCGTACCTCTCCGGCCTGGCCGACGGTCTGGGGCTGTTGCTGCTCCCGTTCATGTGGCTGGCCTATCTGGCGGTGTCCGCGCTGCCCCAGGTGCTGAGCCTGGCCGGGGTGGCCGGGGTGGCCGTGCCCCGGGCGGCCGGCGGCTCCCGACCCCGGCTGCGCCGCGCCTGGTCGCTGGTCGCCCTGCGGCTGCGGGCCCTGTGGCTGTGGTTCGCCGCCTTCTCGGTGCTCACCGGCAGCCTGCCGTTGCTGCTCACCGAGGATCAGTTCGGTCTGGCCGCCGCTGTGCCGCTCGCCGTCGTGCTCGGGGTCGTCTCCACCGGCGTGCTGACCTTCGGCGGCGTCCTCGGCTGTGTCGTGCTGATCGAACGCGGCCGGGGGCGCCGCCGCGCGCTGCATCTGCTCACGCGGGTCCGGCCGGTCGGCCTGATCACCGCGGCGGCCGCGGTCGTCGTGGCGCCGGGGGTGGCCGAGGCTCTGCTCGGCGGGTTCGCGGCCACCGCGGCCGGGGTGGTCGCGGTTCAGCTGTGGGCGATCGCGGCCCTGGTCACGTACGCGCAGGCGCGCCGGGCCGACGAGCCGGTGACCAGCCTTTCCCTGATGCGCGAGCTGGCCGCCCCCGAGGACTGAGCGGGCAGGGCCAGCAGCTCAGCCTTCAGTCAGGTCTTGGGCGGGGGCGGGGCGGTCGGACGGGTTTTCTTGCACTCGCCCTGTGAGAGTGCTAAACAAGTCATTGGCACTCGGTACTGCTGAGTGCCAAGCAGGTCGGGACGGTGGGGTCTCGGTCGCGGCGTCGCCATCGGCGCCGGGGCACGGGGCCGGTCGTCGCGGGCTATCCGGCTCGGCCTGAGGACGTCACATCGCCAGGTGGTGACGTCCGCAGAGTTCCGCACACGTGCGGGGGCGGGGCCCACGGCCCAGCACCTCGAATGTCCAGGAGGACACAGCCGTATGGCCAAGATCATCGCATTTGACGAGGAAGCTCGTCGCGGCCTCGAGAGTGGTATGAACCAGCTCGCCGACGCCGTCAAGGTGACGCTCGGCCCCAAGGGCCGCAACGTCGTGCTCGAGAAGAAGTGGGGCGCGCCCACGATCACCAACGATGGTGTATCCATCGCCAAGGAGATCGAGCTCGAGGGCACCTTCGAGAAGATCGGCGCCGAGCTGGTCAAGGAGGTCGCCAAGAAGACCGACGACGTCGCCGGTGACGGCACGACGACGGCGACCGTCCTGGCCCAGGCGCTGGTTCGCGAGGGCCTGCGCAACGTCGCCGCGGGCGCCAACCCGATGGCCCTCAAGCGGGGCATCGAGGCCGCCGTCTCGGCCGTTTCCGAGGCTCTTCAGCAGCTCTCGAAGGACGTGGAGACCAAGGAGCAGATCGCTTCGACCGCCTCCATCTCCGCCGGTGACTCCACGGTCGGCGAAATCATCGCCGAGGCCATGGACAAGGTCGGCAAGGAAGGCGTCATCACCGTCGAGGAGAGCAACACCTTCGGTCTCGAGCTCGAGCTCACCGAGGGCATGCGCTTCGACAAGGGCTTCGTGTCGGCCTACTTCATGACCGACGCCGAGCGCATGGAGGCCGTCTTCGACGACCCCTACATCCTGATCGCGAACAGCAAGATCTCCGCGGTCAAGGACCTGCTGCCGGTCCTCGAGAAGGTCATGCAGGGCGGCAAGCCGCTCGTCATCATCGCCGAGGACGTCGAGGGCGAGGCCCTGGCCACCCTGGTCGTCAACAAGGTCCGCGGCACCTTCAAGTCGGTCGCCGTCAAGGCCCCCGGCTTCGGTGACCGTCGCAAGGCCATGCTCGAGGACATCGCCATCCTCACCGGTGGCGCGGTCATCAGCGAAGAGGTCGGCCTCAAGCTCGAGAACGCCGACCTGAGCCTGCTGG
Organism: Paractinoplanes polyasparticus; assembly: GCF_019710575.1. Lineage (GTDB taxonomy): Bacteria > Actinomycetota > Actinomycetes > Mycobacteriales > Micromonosporaceae > Actinoplanes > Actinoplanes polyasparticus. The sequence goes on from NZ_JAHWFK010000025.1 coordinate 49,773, forward strand.
GCTCGGCCCGCAAGATCGTCATCACCAAGGACGAGACCACCATCGTCGATGGTGCGGGCAACGCCGATCAGATCCAGGGCCGGGTCAACCAGATCCGCGCCGAGATCGAGAAGTCGGACTCCGACTACGACCGCGAGAAGCTGCAGGAGCGCCTGGCCAAGCTGGCCGGCGGCGTTGCGGTCATCAAGGTCGGCGCGGCCACCGAGGTCGAGCTCAAGGAGCGCAAGCACCGCATCGAGGACGCCGTTCGCAACGCGAAGGCGGCCGTCGAGGAGGGCATCGTGCCCGGTGGTGGCGTCGCCCTGGTGCAGGCCGGCAAGACCGCGTTCGACAAGCTCGACCTGGTCGGCGACGAGGCCACCGGTGCCAACATCGTCAAGGTCGCGCTCGACGCCCCGCTGCGTCAGATCGCCGTGAACGCCGGCCTCGAGGGCGGCGTCGTGGTCGAGAAGGTGCGCAACCTGGAGGCCGGTCACGGTCTCAACGCCGCCAACGGCGAGTACGTCGACCTGCTGGCCGCGGGCATCATCGACCCGGCCAAGGTCACCCGCTCGGCGCTGCAGAACGCCGCGTCGATCGCCGCGCTGTTCCTCACCACCGAGGCCGTCGTGGCCGACAAGCCCGAGAAGAACCCGGCTCCGGCCGGTGCCCCGGGCGGCGGTGACATGGACTTCTGAGTCCAGTCTTGAAAGGGCGGGTCGCGTGAGCGACCCGCCCTTTTGCTGTTCTGTCACTCGCGGTGGCTGAGCCACTTGGGGGAGCGGCGGGGCCGCGTACCGTGGGACAGGTGCGCGAACCCTCCGTCTCCCGTTACGCGGCCGGCCGTCTCTCCCCGATCCGGCGGGTGTCCGACCTCCGGCGCCTGCGTGACGAACAATTCGACGTCCTGGTCGTCGGCGGCGGCGTCACCGGCGCCGGGGCAGCCCTCGACGCAGCCTCCCGCGGCCTCAAAGTGGCGCTGGTCGAGGCCCGCGACCTGGCAGCCGGCACGTCCAGCCGCTCCAGCAAGCTGATTCACGGCGGTCTGCGCTACCTGGAACAGCTCGAACTGCACCTGGTGCACGAGGCGCTGACCGAGCGGGGCCTTCTCTCGACCCGGCTCGCGCCCCACCTCGTACGCCCGGTGCCGATCCTGGTGCCGCTGCCGGCCGGCAACCCGGCCGCCCGGGTGGGCCGCCGGGCCTACTACGGGCTCGGTGTCGCCGCCTACGACGTGTTCGCCGGCATCTTCGGCACGGGCCGGGGCATGCCGCTGCACCGGCATCTGAGCCGCGACGGCGCCCGCCACCTCTTCCCGAGCCTGCGGGCCGACACGGTGAGCGGCGCCATCCGCTACTACGACGGCCAGGTCGACGATGCCCGCCTGGTGGTCAACCTGGCCCGCACGGCGGCCAGCCTGGGCGCGGCCGTGGTGACCAGCGCCCGGGTGGTCGGCTTCGTGCGCGAGGCCCGCGAGGTGGTCGGCGTCCGGGTCCGCGACCTGGAATCGCCCGACTCGCCGGAATTCGAGGTCCGGGCGCGTACGGTCGTCGCCGCCACCGGCGTCTGGAGCGACGACATGTCGCAGATGCTGCGCGACGTGGGCGTCCGGCCCGGCCTGCGGGTCCGCGCGTCCAAGGGGGTGCACCTCGTGGTGCCGCGCTCGGCGATCACCGGCGAGGCCGGGCTCATCCTGCGCACGCCCACGTCGGTGCTCTTCGTCATCCCGTGGGGCGGCCACTGGATCATCGGCACCACCGACACCGACTGGAAGCTCGACCGGTCCCACCCGGCGGCGTCCGCGCGCGACATCCGTTACCTGCTCGACCAGGTCAACGAGGTGCTCGACCGCCCCCTGACCACCGATGACATCGAGGGCGTGTACGCCGGGCTGCGACCGCTGCTCAGCGGCGAGGCCGACTCGACGTCCAAGCTGTCGCGCGAGCACGCGGTGGTCGAGCCGATGCTCGGGCTGCTGCTGGTGGCCGGGGGCAAATACACGACGTACCGGGTGATGGCGGCCGACGTCATCGACCGGGCGGCCCGGCGCCTCGGTGTCGACCGGCCGTCCCGTACGGCGGAACTGCCCCTGCTCGGGGCCGACGGCTACGCGGCCGCGTGGCGCGACCGGCAGGACACGGCCCGCCGCCACGGCGTCACCACCGGCGTGATCGAGCATCTGCTCGAGCGGTACGGCACGCTCTCGGTCCACCTGCTCGCCATGATCAAGGCGGATCCGGCCCTGGCCACGCCGCTGGCCGGTGCTCCGGAGTATCTGGCGGCCGAGGTGGCGTACGCGGCCCTGGCCGAAGGCGCCCTGCACCTCGACGACGTGCTGACCCGGCGTACCCGGATCTCGATCGAGACGGCCCACCGGGGCAGCGAGTCGGTAGCGCACGCGGCGAAGGTGATGGGTGAGGCGCTGGGCTGGGACGAGGCGGTGCGCGAGCGCGAGATCGAGCACTACGTGGCCCGCGTGACGGCCGAACGCCAGAGCCAGACGATGGCCGATGACGTAGCGGCCGACGCGGCCCGGCTCGGAGCCCCGGACGTCCGGGGCTACGCCGCCGACCGCGGGATCGACCTGCTGCAAGTCGACCTTTGATCCTCGTCGACGAGCCGCGCTGGCCGGCCCGGGGCCGCCTCTGGTCCCATCTGGTCAGCGATGCGAGCTACGAGGAACTGCACGTCTTCGCCGAGATGCTGGGCGCCCCGCGCCGGGCCTTCGACCGCGACCATTACGACATTCCCGAAACACGGTTTCGGAGCGCCCTGTGGCTGGGCGCGACGTTGCTGCCCTCGCGTGACCTGGCCGCCCGCCTGCGAGCAGCCGGACTGCGCCGGCCCAAACACCTTCACCGGTAGCCGGCTCTCAGCCGTTGAGTTCCCGCTCCAGGTTGGCGCGGGCCTTCGACTCCCACTGTTCGCGCAGCGGGGGCAGGCGGTAGATGGAGGGCAGCTCGAGGAGGGCCTTGAGAACCTGGGCCCGGCCCGCCTTGAAGTCCTCGTCGGGCACGTGGGCGTACTCGCGCCGGATGGCTGCCGTGTATGCCGCGTACGCCTCGTCATCCCCCGCCAGCACGGCCAGGTCGGCGTCGCACAACAGCTCACCGTCCGGATCGTCGTCGCCGGTCGCGTGCCCCGCCGTGAGCCCGACCAGCCGCGCGACGTCAGCCGCGGTCGCGTCCGGCACCCCCAGCGTGGCCAGCAGCCCCTCGGCGAACTCGGCGCTGTCCCGCTCGTTCGCGTCGCCCAGGGCCCGCGGGTCATAGACGGCGTCGTGCATCCAGGCCGCCAGCCGCACCCGCTCCGGATGCGGCGCCAGCCCAGCGAACCGGTCGACCACGTCGAGCACAGCGGTCAGATGCGCCACCGTGTGGTACTGCCGCTGCGGCTCCGACCACCGCCCGATCAGATACCCACCGGCCGCGTCGAGATCCCCGTCCGGCGCCGTGGCCCCCGCCGCCCGAACCGCCTCCCGAAACCGCCCCACAAGATTCTCCACCCCCCAATCCTGGCACCGCCCCCGAACACGCCGCCCGCAGCCTCAGCTCCACCCGACGACCTTGAACCCCGGGGCTCGCGTGCCCAACGTCGCCTCGCCTGCCCACCCGCCCGGGGTGCGGTGAAACTACGCTTTCTGTCCAGCTGGGGCGGCGGGTTGTCCACAGGCGTGGCCTTGGCCTCTGGGTGCTGCATGGTGCGGCCGGTGAGGACCTAGGGTTTGTGGTCATGACCGAGGTCGCACGGCAGGGGCGGGTTGCGCGGGTGCGCGCCCGGGCCGGAACCGGCGTGCGAGCGGGGCTGCGGCGGGCCCGCCACGGGCTGGCGCTCGCGCTCCAGGCGGGGGTGGCGGCCGGGATCGCCTGGTATGTCGCGCATGACGTGATCGGGCGGCCCACGCCGTTCTTCGCGCCGATCGCCGCCGTGATCACGCTGGCGTCCTCGGTGGGGCAGCGTGCGCGGCGTACGGCCGAACTCGTGCTCGGAGTGGCCATCGGCATCGGGATCGGCGACGCCATCATCCTGCTCATCGGCAGCGGACCGTGGCAGATCGGGCTGATCGTCCTGCTCGCCGTGGTGGTCGCCACGGCGGTCGGGGGTGGCACGCCGCTGGTGGTGCAGTCGGCCTCGTCGGCCGTGCTGGTGGCCACGCTCACCTCGACCACCGGGCTGCCGTGGACCAGATTCTTCGACGCCCTGGTCGGCGGTGGCGTCGGCCTGGCCGTGATGACGGTGCTGCTGCCCCTCAACCCGCTCAACGTCGTGCGCCGCGCGGCCGACCCGGCTCTGCGCGCGCTGGCCGACGGCCTGCACCAGGTCGGCATCGGGCTGGCCGAGCGCAACCGCGACACCATCGCGGACGCGCTGAGCAACCTGCGGACCGCCGAGACGTCGTTCGCCGCGTTCTCGTCGGCTGTCACCGCCGCCCGCGAGAACGTCGCCTTCGCGCCGGCCCGCTGGCGCAGCCGGGGTGCGCTGGCCCTCTACGTCGACGGGGCCAACCACATCACGTACGCCCTGAGGAACTGCCGCGTGATGAGCCGGAGAGCCGACACGGCGCTCGGCGACGACGAGCCGATCCCGGAGGTGCTCGCCGTCTCGGTGGGTCTGCTCGGCGACGCGGTCGACCTGCTGCGCCAGGAATGGGCCAAAGGTGTCGAGCCGGTCGCCGCCCGCGAACGCGCCCTACGCGCCGCGACCGAGTGCGGCCAGGCGTACGAGGAGGGCGTCGGCTTCTCCGGCGGAGTCATCGTCGCCCAGGTCCGCACCGCCGCCACCGACATCCTGCGCGCCAGCGGCATCGACTACGCCGAGGCGCCCCGCCTGGTCCGCCGAGCCGTGGGCCGTCCCCACTCCCGCCGCCGCAAGCCCGCTACCCGCCCGACCCTGGGCCGCCCTCCCGTCTGACGGCTGGCCTCGCTTGTGGCGGCTGGTCCTCACGCCTGGCGGCTGGTTGTCGCTTGTGGCGGCTGAGGCGCGTGTGGCGGCTGGGGCGACGGCCTGGGTCGCCCGCGCGGCCGACAGACAGATGGGCGCCGACGGGCTGCTCTCGCGGCTTCTCGCTTGTGTGATCCGCTACTGCTGCGGCGGGTCGGCCGGGCGGCTCTCCGGTTCGGTGGCCGGTGGGACGTCGGCGGGCGGTGAGGCGAATGGCGGGGGTGTCGGGTAGCCGCCGGTCGTGGGCCGAGAGCTGTGGTCGGGCGGGTAGCTGTAACCGGGTTGGGGGCCGTACCCCGGCTGAGCGCCGATGGTCGGCTGGGCGCCATAGCTCGGCGTGCCGGGCTGAGCGCTGTCGCCGGTCCGCGCGCTGTCGTCGGCCTGGGCCGAGTGCCCGGGCTGGTCAGGGTAGCCAGATTGGCCACTCTGACTGAATCCCACTCCGCCCGTGGGTTGGGCACCGAGGCCTGACTGGGGGCTGTGCTCCGGCTGGCTACCGTGTCCTGCTGGAGCGGCGTGATCCTGCTGGGCGGCGTAACCCGGCTGACTGCCGTTTCCGGACTGCTGGCCCGGCACAGGCGACGGACCATATCCGGGTTGAGGCTCGTGTCCCGGCTGGCCGCCGTATCCAGGCTGGCCGCCGTGTCCGGGCTGAGGGCCGTATCCGGGTCGGCCGCCGTATCCGGGCTGAGGGCCGTGTCCGGGCTGAGGGCCGTGTCCGGGCTGAGGGCCGTGTCCGGGCTGAGGGCCGTACCCGGGCTGAGGGCCGTACCCGGGTTGGCCGCCGTACCAAGGGTGAGCGCCGTACCAGGGCTGCCCGCCGTACCCAGGCTGAGTTCCGTCGCCCGGCTGGCCGCCATACCCGGGTTGAGGGCCGGAAACGGGTTGGCTGTACCCAGGTTGAGGCCCGGAGGTGGGTTGGCTGCCGTACCAGGGCTGCCCGCCGTACCCGGGCTGAGTTCCGTCGCCTGGCTGGCCGCCATACCCGGGTTGAGGGCCGGAAACGGGTTGGCTGTACCCAAGTTGGGGCCCGGAGGTGGGCTGGGTGGCGTACCCAGGCTGCGCGCCGTAAGCGGGCTGGCCGCCGTACCCGTGCTGGGTGCCGTAGCCGGGCTGCCCGCCATACCCCGGCTGGCTGCCGTATCCGGGCTGCGCTCCGTAGCCAGGCTGCACGCCGTAGCTGGGCGGCGGGCCACCGTACGCCCCGCTCGTCGGGTGGGCGCCGTACGGAAGCCCGGGGTAGCCGCCCTGGGCGTACGCGGGCTGGGCGAACCGGATCGGCAGCGGGACCACCGGCTCGGCGGGTGGCGGGACTGTGCGGGTAACCCCGTCGGGGAACGCTATCTGGTAGTTGTGGCCGTCCCAGAAGGCTTGCGGGGTCTGCGGGTCCTTGGCGGTGAAGACCGCCCGGTATTCGAGGATCTCGGTGAGGAGCCGCTGCTCCTCGGCCGCCGCGCGTTGGAGGTCTTGCGGCTTGCGGTCGAGGCCGCGGTTCATGCCGTCGCGCAGCAGGGCCAGCTGGGTCGACGCGAACTGGAAGCTCTTCATCGCCTTCTGGCCGGCCTCGCCCGCCACCCGGCGTGCCCACTGGCGGGCCGAGTAGCGCCGGCCCAGGCTGCCCAGCGCGGCGACCTCGGGGGGTGAGAACCAGCCCGTGGAGACGTAGAACGGCAGGACCCGTTCGGTGAGCCGGCCCTCCCAGGCGCGGAGCGCGATGGCGAAGCCGACGACCGCGAAGAAGAACGGCACCATGAAGCCCAGATAGCCGTACAGCATGATCAGGGGCTGGGCGAGGCTCACCGAGAGCGTCGGCAGCAGGTTGAACGTGCCGTGCAGGATCATCGCCAGCAGCAGGCCTGCGATGGGGGCCAGCCAGCGCACCTTGCGGTCGCCCGCGCGGGCCGCGATGCCCAGGCCGATGCCGGTCATCGCGGAGAACAGCGGGTGGGCGAAGCCGGTGAAGAGGATGCGCACGATGAAGATCGCGAAGAGGTTCTGCAGGCCGGTGGCCGGGCCGTACTGTTCGACACCGGCCGCGTAGCCGTGTTCGCCCAGATAGAGGACGTTTTCCACCATGGCGAAGCCGAGCGCGGAGAGGCCGCAGTAGACGATGCCGTCGGTGATGCCGGACCACTCGGCGCGGCGCCGCCAGAACAGCAGCAGCGGGCCGGCCGCCTTCATCAGTTCTTCGATGAACGGGGCCACCAGCACCGCCACCAGCGCGTCGGGCAGGCCGATCTTGTCGAACAGGATGGCCGAGCCCGTGTTGACCAGCAGCGCCACGGCGGTCGCGATGGCGGCGCCCCAGGCGAAGCAGAACGCGAGATAGCGGATCGGCTCGGGTTCGTAGCGGTCGAGCCACAGGAACGCGGCGACCAGCAGCGGAACCGGTAGCACGGCCGCTGTCAGGCCGATGGCCAGGCCGGTGGGGCCGATGTTGACGCCCAGGAACAGCAGCATGCCGATGGCGCCGGCCAGCAGGAAGGAGACGACGCCGGCGATCGGCAGCCACCGCCGCCACCCCGTGCGGCGCGCGGCCACGGACAGCCCGGTGCCAGGCATGACCTCGGTGCCGACAGCGGCCGTCGGCTCTGAGGGGGGAGCGACAGCAGCGGGCGAATCGTCGGCCATGTGGCCAGCGTAGTCACCCGAAAGGCGACGGACCGCCCCGAGGCGCTCCCCGAATGATCAAGAGCGGGTCAGAGGTAGAGCCCGGTGCCGTCCGGCTCGACCCGCACGGCGGCCACGGCGTGCACGTCACGCTCGCGGAGCAGCACGTACTCCCGGCCGTGCAGTTCGACCTCGGAGCGGTCGTCGGGGTCGAAAAGCACGCGGTCGCCCACGACGATCGAGCGGACGTTGGGCCCGACCCCGACCGCGGTGGCCCAGGAAAGCCGTCGCCCCATCGACGCCGTCGCCGGGATCACGATGCCGGCGGTCGAGCGGCGCTCGCCCTCGCCCCCGTCCTGACGGACCAGCACACGGTCGTGCAGCATGCGGATCGGCAGTCCGCTCTCGGTGTGGGTGTCGGTGCTCACGATTGCTGACGGTACGCCGCTCGACGTGGCGGGCACCGGCCGGGAGCGCTGCCCACTAGGTTGTCAAGGTGCGTACCGCGACGGTGAGGGGGTGGCCGGGTTGAGCCGCTTGCAGCGAGTCCGGGAACACCTGAGGCGGGCCTACGACTCGGGCCGGGACACCGTGCGCCTGGCTCGCGAGGAGTCGCGCCCCGAGCCGGATCCCGAGGTCGATTTCGCCCCGCCGCCGCCCGAGCCGGACGACGTGCACCATTCGACGAGCAGCCGGGACGACGCCGAGGTGCCGCACTCGCTGCGCATAGCCGCGGCCTGGGGCTGGCGGCTGATCGTGGTCGGTCTGGTCGGCTGGGCGCTGCTGCGTTTCGTCGGCATCATCAGCGTGGTCGTCATCCCGCTGGCGGTCTCGTTGTTGCTGTCGGCGCTGCTGGCGCCCGCGGTGGGCTGGTTCCGCCGATTGCGCCTGCCGCCGTCGCTGGCCACGTTCCTCGTGCTGATCTGCGGTCTGGCCGGGGTCGCGGGCACCCTCACGCTGGTGATCACCCAGTTCGTGAACGGTCTGCCCCAGCTGACCGAGGGCGCCACGGCGGGCATCCGGACGATCCAGGAATGGGCCAAGACCGGGCCCCTGCACCTCTCGGACGACCAGGTCAACCAGGCCATCGACAACGCGCAGGACTGGATCAACTCGAACACCGCGTCGCTGACCTCGACCGGCATCGCCACCGCGGCCACCGTCTTCGAGGTGCTGACCGGCGCGATCCTGGTGCTGTTCTCGACGTTCTTCTTCCTGCGCGACGGCCGCAAGATCTGGCGCTTCATCGTGCGGCTGTTCCCGGTGAACGCCCGCTGGTCGCTCGCCGATGCCGGGGACGCCTCGTGGGTCACGCTGGGCGCTTACGTGCGGGCCACCGTGCTGGTCGCGTTCATCGACGCCGTCGGCATCGGGATCGCCCTAGTGGTGCTGGACATTCCGTTCCCGTTCCCGCTGGCCGCCCTGGTGTTCCTGGGCGCGTTCATCCCGATCATCGGGGCGAGCATCTCGGGCACGGTCGCCGTGCTGGTGGCGCTGGTCGACCAGGGCTGGGTGATCGCGCTGATCGTGCTGGGCGCGGTGATCCTGGTCCAGCAGGTCGAGGGGCACGTGCTCCAACCGTTGATCATGGGCCGGGCGGTCGCCATCCACCCGCTCGCCGTGATCATCGGCATCGCCTCGGGCGTGGTGCTGGCCGGCATCATCGGCGCGCTGATCGCGGTTCCGCTGATCGCCGTGCTCAACACGGGCGTCCGGCGCCTCACGCGCCGCCGCCCGGAGGTGCCGCCGACCGCCGTGGTGGTGACGGGCGGCGGCACCTGAGGTGTGCGATCAGGCCGGCGAGACGCTGAGGCCGACCTCGTTGACGCCGACCGTCGCGTCGACGACGACCTCGCCGTTGCCGCTGCGGCTGAGGGCGCGCAGCGTCCACGAGCCGGGCGCCGCGAAGAAGCGGAACACGCCCTCGGGGGACGAGACCACCTCGGCGGTGAACTCGCCGGTCGCGTCGAGCAGCCGCACGTACGCGCCGCCGACGGCCTCACCGTCGGTGTTCTGCACGATGCCGGTCAGCACGGTCTCGCGGTTGAGATCCACGTGGGCGGGCACCGGCGCCGACTGGTCGGGCGCCGCGCAGCCGGCCGCGATGTTGGGAGAAGTCATGGTCACGCCTTCCCGGGTTCGTCGCCGAGCGCGATCGGAACGCCGATGAGCGAGCCGTACTCGGTCCACGAGCCGTCGTAGTTCTTCACGTTCTGCTGGCCGAGCAGCTCCTTGAGCACGAACCAGGTGTGCGAGGAGCGCTCGCCGATGCGGCAGTAGGCGATGGTGTCCTTGCTGCCGTCGAGGCCGGCCTCACCGTAGATCTTGGAGAGTTCGTCGTCGGACTTGAAGGTGCCGTCCTCGTTGGCCGCCTTGCTCCACGGAACGCTGATGGCGGTCGGGATGTGGCCGCCGCGCTGCGACTGCTCCTGGGGCAGGTGGGCCGGGGCGAGCAGGCGGCCGGCGAACTCGTCGGGGCTGCGCACGTCGACCAGGTTCTTGACGCCGATGGCCTGGACGACCTCGTCGCGGAACGCGCGGATCGACAGGTCGGGCGCGGCCGCCTGGTAGCTGGTCTTGGCGCGGACCGGCACGTCCTTGGTGTACGGACGGGCGTCGAGCTCCCACTTCTTGCGGCCACCGTCGAGCAGCCGGACCTGGTCGTGGCCGTAGAGCTTGAAGTACCAGTAGGCGTACGCGGCGAACCAGTTGTTGTTGCCGCCGTAGAGGATCACGGTGTCGTCGTTGGAGATGCCGCGCTCGGACAGCAGCGCCGAGAACTGCTCCTGGTTGACGAAGTCGCGCCGGACCGGGTCCTGCAGGTCCTTCTTCCAGTCGATCTTGATGGCGCCGGGGATGTGCCCGCCGTCGTAGGCCGTGGTGTCCTCGTCGACCTCGACGAAGACCAGGCCCGGGGTGTCGAGGTTCTGCTCGGCCCAGTCGGCCGTAACGAGTGCGGTGTCGCGACTCATCAGTTCACTCCCTTGTCAGGTGAGAGATGGGGGTGAGTCAGCGCACGGAGATTGTTGTGTCGCACCGCGCGCGGGACCCAGTGGAGATGGACGGATCTCGAGCTGTCGTGCGACGGGCGCCACGGACCCGGCTGCATTGCCGGCGGGGAGAGCTAAAAGGTGCTCAGCACAGGTGGCCCCGTCAGATGACGGGGCGACACAGGCAGGCGGCCATGCGGCACAGGTCGACCGCACGCCTCTTGGTGAGCAACAGGCTCATGAGAACGGACCCTACCAGCGCTTCCGGTACCGGTAACAGGGTCCGACCACGATCCGGGAATGAGTCTTTAGTCATGTCATAGGGCGGTGGTGGGGCGGTCGGACGGGGGCGGGCGTCACAGGCCGCCCGCGTTCAGTGACACATCGTCGGCGCCGGCGGTGAAGCGCAGGCCCTCGGGCGTGGGCTCGACCTTCTGCACGGCCAGCTTGAGCGGCAGTTCCGGGACGCGCAGGTCGACCGAGAGCTTCTGCACGTAGCTGTCGATGAGATTGCGGATCAGCGGCACGTTGGGCAAGCCTTCGGCGGTGACGTTGGAGAAGCGCACCTGCACCACGCCTTCTTTCACCGTGACAGCGGCGGTGCCGGAGACGTCGAACGTCTGGCCCAGGGCTTGCACGGGCGCGCTGCCCACGAGCTTGCCGTCGCGTTCGGCGAGCTTGAGCCCGGGCTGACCGATCAGCTCGGCCAGCTGCGGATAGTCGATGATGCCGGTGCCGGTGACGGTCTTCGCGACGATGTCGCCGTTGCCGCTGCGGATGGTGTCGAGCGGCGCGCTGACGTTGTCGGCGTTCACGTCCAGGTCGGCCACGCGGACGGTCCGGTTGTTGCCGGCCGGGCCGGAGAGGTTCGCCAGCTGGATCCGGATGCGCTTGTAGTTCCCGTCGAGCACCTGGGTCAGGAACGGCATGCCCTCGATCGTGACGTCCGGCTTCTCGCTGGTCGCGTTCTGGTCGGCGATCTGCTCGGAGACCCGGTCGCCGATCATGCGTTCGGCGTAGCCGGCCGCGAACCGGTCGAGCCCGACGAGCACGCCGGCCACCAGGACCAGAAAGATGATCAGGGTGATGAGCAGGCGTCGTCCCCGCCGCTTCCTGCGCGGGCGTTCAGTGCCGTAGACCTCGCCGCTCACCGACCGTCCTCCCACCAGAGCCGAAACTGCCCAGAACCGTACATGCCCCGTCCCCGGCGCCCGCGAAACCGTCCGAGGCCGCCGGCGGTCAGGCGAGGAACCAGTGGCTCAGGGCGTACGCGACCGGCGAGAGCAACGCGAAGGCGCCCAGCGGGCCCTGCATGTGCCGGGCCACCCAGAAGGTCGGCGCGTCCCCGGCGAGACGCCGGTCGGCCTGCCCGAAGTTGACCGCCAGGTCGACCAGGTGGGCGATGAGCACGGCGATCAGGCCGACGACGGCGCCCTTGGCCGGGGTGAAGGGCAGCACCAGGACGCTGCCCAGCGCGGCCGCGGCCAGGGTGCCGAGCATCGCGCCGAGCACGATCCCGGTGGCGCCGCGGGGCACCTGGGCGGCGAGCCGGGGCTTGGGGAAGATCGCGTCGGTGGCCCGGGCGACCAGCAGTGCCACGCCCGCGGCGACGGCGCCCACGGTCAGCGTCTGGGTGCCGACCTCTTGCCGGGTCAGGACGATCGGGATCGCGTACGCCACGACGCCGGCCACGATCACCAGCGTCGTCCGCCACGAGTCGGTGACGCGCTTACGGTCCTCGGCGCGGACCAGCTGACCCAGCACCGCGGCGACGAAGCCGCCGAGGGCGACCCAGACCAGCGGCAGGAGCTCGGCCCGGGCGCCGGTCACGGCGAGGTAGTCGGCGACCAGCGCGGTCGGCACACAGACCCCGGCCGTGGTCAGGGCCGCGGGCGGGCCGAGCGCCATCACCCAGGCCAGCAGGGCGAGCAGCTGCACACCGAACAGCACGATGGCGTACGGCAGTCGCGAGTCGGGCGCCGAGGTCACGGCGCCCAGCACGAGACCGAGCGCGAGCAGGCCGGCGAACCCGGCGATGGCCAGCGACAGCTCGCGGCGGACGGGGACGACCTCGATCTCCTCGAGTTCGTCGTCCTCGCCGTCCTCGGGCTCGGCGACGGCGGGATCGTCGGGGCCGGGTTCGTCCCGGAAGCCGGCGGACGGGCGCTTGCCGCCGCCTCTCGCGATCTCGCGTGAGGCGTCGGCGTCCCAGGACTCGTCCTGCGGCATGGTGGGGAACACGCAAGCGATCGTGCCAGAACGAACGCGCTCGCCCAATTCTCCGGGCTCTGTTAAACCCCTGTTACGAAACTGCCATTTGTACGCCGGAAGGGCGTTCACTACATCACTCAGACAAACGATCGAGGCGATCCTGGTGATGCATCGGTTAAGGTAAGCCCAGCCCACCCGTCGGTGACGCCGGGAAATGTCCGCCGATGTCGGAACCATGAGTAACGCCATCGAGTCACCCGAGCGGCCTGTGCCGCAAGGACGGAGGTGAGTGTGGAAATCCTTCTGTTGGTGACGGCGCGTGCCGGTGAACCTTCCGCCGTGCTGCCCGCGCTGGATCTGCTTCCCCACTCCGTACGCACTGCCCCCCGCGATGTCCGCACCCTGGTTTCCGGGCCCAGCCCCGACGCCGTGATGGTGGACGCCCGTTCGGAGCTCTCCGAGGCCCGGGCCACGTGCCGCATGCTGCACGCGACCGGCATCGGGGTCCCGCTCATGGCGGTCGTCACCGAGGCGGGCCTGATCGCGCTCAACGCCGACTGGGGTGTCGACGACGTCATCCTGGCCAGCGCCGGCCCGGCCGAGGTCGAGGCCCGGCTGCGCATGTCGGTCGGCCGTCTGAGCAACGCGACCGCCGGCGCCAACGGTTCGGTGCGGGCCGGCGAGCTCAACATCGACCCCGACACGTACGCGGCCAAGCTCAAGGGCCGCCCGCTCGACCTCACGTACAAGGAGTTCGAGCTGCTGAAGTTCCTCGCCCAGCACCCGGGCCGGGTCTTCACCCGCGACCAGCTGCTGCGCGAGGTCTGGGGCTACGACTACTTCGGCGGCACGCGCACGGTCGACGTGCACGTCCGTCGCCTGCGGGCCAAGCTCGGCTCGGAATACGAGTCGATGATCGGCACGGTGCGCCAGGTCGGCTACAAGTTCGTGGTCCCGCCGTCCGGCCGCCAGCTGCCCGATCACGAGCCGGTCTCGCTGCCGGTCTAGTGTCAGGGGCATGACGACCGTCCGCCCGGTTGACCGGTTGAGTGCTGCCGAGGCAGCCGAGGTGCTCGCGCTGGCGAGCGCCGCCGAACAGGCCGACGGCGTCTACCCGCTGTCCGAAGATGTAGTGCTGCGTGTGCGCGGTGGGGGAGCCCCCACCGCGCACACGCACTTTCTGGCCTATGCGGGCGAGCGCCTCGCGGGCTACGCCTATCTCGAGCGTGACGGCTCCGGTGAGCTTTTCGTGCACCCGTCGGCCCGCCGGCACGGTCACGGCACCGCGCTGCTGACTGCCGTCGGCCAGGGACCGCTGCGCTTCTGGGCGCACGGCGACGAGCCCGGCGCCCGGGCGTTCGCGGAAAAGAACGGCTTCGAGCGCGTACGGGTCCTGTGGCAGATGCGCCGCTCGCTCACCGAGCCCCTGCCCGAGATCCCGCTGCCGCCCGGAATCACGCTGCGCAGCTTCCGCCCCGGCCACGACGAGCAGGCCTGGCTGGGCGTCAACGCCCGGGCCTTCGCGCACCATCCCGAGCAGGGCCGCTGGACCCTCGACGACCTGTTGCTGCGCGAGGGCGAGCCCTGGTTCGACCCGGCCGGCTTCCTGCTGGCCGTCGACGGCAACGACACGCTGGCCGGCTTCCACTGGACCAAGGTGCATCCCGCGACCGGAGCCGAACCCGCGATCGGTGAGATCTACGTGCTGGGCGTCGACCCGGCTGGTCACCGCCGGGGCCTGGGGGCGGCGCTGAGCGTCGCCGGCCTCAGCCATCTGGCCAAGCAGGGCCTCACGGTCTCGAACCTGTACGTCGACGAGTCCAACACCGCGGCCGTGGCCCTCTACCAGCGCCTCGGCTTCGCCATTCACAAGACGGATATCAACTACTTCCGTCCATAATCCGAGGTGGGTGTCGGTCGACACACCCGCCGGGCCTCACGAGTCACGAGCCGGACAAGGTCGTGTTTCAGGGCGGTAAACACCGCCTGTAAATATCCGACATTTCCGTCTCTGGTCACTCAGTTCACGCAACGGACAACTCGCCCTCAGGGGAAGGCCAACTTCAGGCGTCGACGTGTTCACTGCGCGTTCATTTAGGCCCGGCTAACCGGCTACCTCGCGCTCTTAGCTTCGGTGGTGCCGGTGCGAAGCCGGCGCGCACACCACCGAAGGGAACATTGTGAAGCTCCAGCGGTCCGGTTTTCTGGCAGCCGGCATTGCTTTGACTGCGACGCTCGCGCTGGCCGCGTGCGGCTCGGACAACGAATCGCCGGAGGGCGGAAGTGACGCTTCCGCTGCGTCCGGTAACTGTGTCGCCGGCAGCCTGACTGCTCAGGGTTCGTCGGCGCAGAAGAACGCCATGGACGAGTGGATCAAGACCTACCAGGGTCAGTGTGCCGACGCGAAGATCGACTACCAGGGCACCGCTTCGGGCGCCGGTATTCAGGCCTTCATCGCGGGCACCGCCGACTTCGCCGGTTCCGACTCCGCCCTCAAGGAGGAGGAGCAGCCGCAGGCTGACGCGAAGTGCCCCGGTGGCGCCGCGCTGAACCTGCCGATGGTCGTCGGCCCGATCGCGGTCGTCTACAACGCTGAGGGTGTCGACAACCTCCAGCTCGACGCGCCGACGCTCGCCAAGATCTTCGACAGCAAGATCACCAAGTGGAACGACCCGGCGATCGCCGCGCAGAACTCCGGCGCCAAGCTCCCGGACACCGCCATCACCGCCGTCCACCGCTCGGACGAGTCGGGCACGACCGACAACTTCACCAAGTACCTGAGCAAGACCGCCGAGGCCGACTGGACCTACGGCAACGCCAAGGCGTGGAAGGCCAAGGGCGGCACCGGCGCGGCCAAGTCGGACGGCGTGGCCACCGCGGTCAAGAGCACCCCGGGCGCCATCTCCTACGTCGAGCTCTCGTACGCCGAGAACAGCGACCTGCAGAAGGCCAAGATCAAGAACGGTGCCGGCGAGTACACCGAGCTGACCGGCGAGAGCGCCGGCAAGGGCATCGAGGGCGCCAAGATCGAGGGCACCGGCAACGACCTGAAGCTGAGCATCGACTACACCGCCAAGACCGCGGGCGCGTACCCGATCGTCCTGGCCACCTACGAGATCGTCTGCAGCAAGGGCAGCCCGAAGGCCAAGGAGCTCAAGGCGTTCTTCACCTACACCTCCAGCACCGGTGGTCAGTCGGCGCTGAACGACCTGGGCTACGCCCCGCTGCCGGAGAGCATCCGCAGCAAGGTCGAGACCGCGGTCGCCTCGATCTCCTGAACTGACTGAATCCCTCCGAGACGACAGCGAGCGAGCAGATGGGTGACAACCCCTCCCGCTCGGAGAACGCCACCGCCGGCGACCTGGGTATGACTGGACGTCACCCCCAGGGCGCCGGCACCGGTGTTTCCCCGAGGAGCTACGAAGAACCCCCATTCGGCGGCGGGGGCGCCCTGCCCAAGAAGACCCGCTTCGGCATGGAGGCCGGCTTCCGAGGCCTCTCCGTGGCAGCGGGCGCGATGGTGCTGGTCATCATCGTCGCCATCGCGGTCTTCCTGATCTCCAAGGCCGTGCCGGCGATCAACGCCGACACCGAGAACTTCCTGACCTACAAGTCGTGGTTCCCGAACGAGACCGAGCCGAAGTTCGGCATCGCCGTCCTCGCCTTCGGCACCGTGCTGACGTCGATCATCGCGCTGCTCGTGGCGGTGCCGATCGCTCTCGGCATCGCGCTGTTCCTCTCGCACTACGCGCCCAAGCGCCTGGCCACCCCGCTCGGCTTCGTGATCGACCTGCTGGCCGCCGTGCCCAGTGTCGTCTTCGGCCTCTGGGGCCGGGACGTCTTCATGGAGCCGGTCCGCAACTTCTCGGCGTGGCTCAACGAATACTTCAGCTGGATCCCGATCTTCGGCGGTGACGGCCCGTTCGGCCGCTCGGTGCTGCTGGGCAGCCTGGTCCTCGCGATCATGGTGCTGCCGATCGTGACCTCGCTGTCGCGCGAGGTCTTCATGCAGACCCCGGGCATGAACGAGGAAGCCGCGCTCGCCCTCGGCGCCACCAAGTGGGAGATGGTCCGCACCGCGGTGCTGCCCTACGGCAAGCCCGGTGTGATCGCCGCCGTGATGCTCGGCCTCGGCCGCGCCCTCGGCGAGACGATCGCCCTGGCCCTGACCCTCGGTGTCGTCTTCAACATCTCGTTCAACATCATCGAGAACGGCGGTAACTCGATCGCCGCCAACATCGCCAACTCCTTCGGCGAGGCCAACGAGACGGGCCGCGGCGCCCTGATCGCCTCCGGCCTCGTGCTCTTCGCGATCACCCTCGTGGTCAACATGGCGGCGCGGGCGATCATCTACCGACGGCGCGAGTTCCGGGACAGTGCGGCATGAGCGACTGCACCGAGCGGCACTCAGCCGCACCGATGAACGGCCTCGCAGGCGAGGGCCGGGAGCGCATGCCCCAGGGAGCACAGCATGAGCCTTCTTGAACGTGAGTCTGCCGATGTCGTCATGACGCCGGACAACATCCGGTCCCAGAAGCTCCACGTGGGCCTGAACCTCGGCCTCGCCGTGGGCGCGCTCGTCATCGGCATGGCCCTGGCCTACGGCTTCAGCATCGGCAACTACGTGCTCGGTGTGGTCCTCGGCGTTGTCTTCTATCTGGTCGGCCTGCAGGTCGTGGCCGGCCGCATCGAGGGTCGCCGGGCCGCGCGCGACCGCATGTGGAAGACGCTCATCTACGCCGCCTGCGTGCTGGCGATTCTGCCGCTCGCCTCGGTCGTATGGACGCTGATCTCCAAGGGCGCCGGCCGCCTCGACGGCGACTTCTTCGGCTCGTCGATGAACAACATCGGCGCCCGGGACCCCGAGGGCGGCGCCTACCACGCCATCATCGGCACCCTGGAGCAGGTCGGCATCGCCACCCTGATGGCCGTGCCGCTCGGCGTGCTCGGCGCGATCTACCTGGTCGAGTACGGCCGGGGCAAGTTCGCCACCACCGTCCGCTTCTTCGTCGACGTCATGACGGGCATCCCGTCGATCGTCGCCGGTCTGTTCGTCCTCTCCTTCTGGGTGTTGATCGTCAGCCCGTGGTTCAACGACGGCCGGCCGGAGTTCTCCGGTTTCGCCGCTTCGCTGGCGCTGACCGTGCTGATGCTGCCGACGATCGTCCGCTCCACCGAGGAGATGTTGCGCCTGGTTCCGGGGCCGCTGCGGGAAGGCGCGTACGCGCTCGGTGTGCCGCAGTGGAAGACGATCGTGAAGGTTGTCGTCCCCACGGCGCTGCCCGGCATCGTCACCGGCATCATGCTGGCGGTCGCCCGCGCGGCCGGCGAGACGGCTCCGGTGCTGCTCGTGGCCGGTGGCGCCGCGGCGATCAACTTCGACCCGTTCGCCGGCGGTCAGCAGTCCCTGTCGCTCTTCGTGTACCAGCAGGCCGGTGACGCCTCGCGGTACGCCCCGGCGCGGGCCTGGACCGCCGCGCTGACCCTGGTCGCGATCGTGCTCGTCCTGACGGTCGCCGCCAAGCTGCTCGCCCGTCGCAACAGTCTGTCGAAGTAGAGGTAGCCCCCATGGCCAAGCGCATCGAAGCGAGCAACGTCTCGTCCTACTACGGGAACTTCAAGGCCATCGACAGCGTGTCGATGGTCGTCGAGCCCAAGACCATCACCGCCCTGATCGGGCCGTCGGGTTGCGGCAAGTCCACGTTCCTGCGGTCGATCAACCGCATGCACGAGGTGCTGCCCAACGCCCGCATCGAGGGCTCGCTCACGATCGACGAGCAGAACATCTACGACCCGGATGTCGACGTCACCGCCGTCCGCCGCCTGATCGGCATGGTGTTCCAGCGTCCCAACCCGTTCCCGACCATGTCGATCTACGAGAACGTGGTCGCCGGTCTGAAGCTCAACGGCGTCAAGAAGAAGTCGCTGCTCGACGACGCCGCCGAGCAGTCGCTGAAGTCGGCGAACCTGTGGAACGAGGTCAAGGACAGGCTGAGCCGTCCCGGCGCCGGCCTCTCCGGTGGTCAGCAGCAGCGTCTCTGCATCGCCCGCACCATCGCGGTCGAGCCGCAGGTCGTGCTGATGGACGAGCCCTGCTCGGCCCTCGACCCGATCTCGACGCTGGCGATCGAGGACCTGATGTTCAAGCTGAAGGACCGCTTCACGATCATCATCGTCACGCACAACATGCAGCAGGCCGCTCGGGTCAGCGACAAGACCGGCTTCTTCTCGATCGACAAGACCGGCGACCCGGGCCGCCTGATCGAGTACGACGACACCCAGAAGATCTTCAGCAACCCGACCGAGAAGAAGACCGAGGACTACATCACCGGTCGCTTCGGCTGAAAAGTCCCGCACATCACCCGTCGGGCCCTGTGGATAAGTCGATTTGCCCCTTTCGATCGGCGTATTTCAGGCCAGCCCCTTGGGTGGGCGGGGTAGGGCTGGTTGGCGGCGCTCTACTGCAGGTGCAGCAGGGCGCCGCCGTCGTTCGTGAGTTCGACGCGAGGCATGACCGGGGTTGCGGCGTCGCGGCGGCTCGCGGCCGCGACGATCTGCGTCATTTCGCCGTACGCCGAGAGCGAGTCAACCGTGTGCCGGGTCGGCGGCAGCATGCGCAGGCCGGTCGTCGCGCTCGGGCCGATCCAGATCGCCTCCGTGGCCTCGCCGGAGACGTCGCGGGCGGCCTGCCCCTCGGGCAGCAGCGAGACGAAGAACCACGTGTCGTACCGCTTCGGTTCGAACTCCGGGGTGATCCAGCGGGCCCACGGGAACAGCAGGTCGTCGCGCAGCTGCAGCCCGCGGCGGCGCAGCAGGTCGGTCAGGGTCAGCTCGCGGGCGGCGACGGCGGCCCGGTCGGCCTCCCAGTCGGCCGTGTCCACGTCGCTCAGGGTGCGGTCGGGTTGCTGGACCGGACCGGCCAGCAGCACGCCGGTCTCCTCGAAGAGCTCGCGCACGGCGGCGCCGACCACCGCGTGGGCGCGTTCGGCGGGAACACCGAGACGGGTGGGCCAGTCGGTGCGCAGAGTCGCGGGGCGGTCGGTCGGGTCGACGCCGCCGCCGGGGAAGGCGTACAGACCGCCGAAGGCCATCGTCGTCGCGCGCTTCACCACGTACAGCTCGAAGGAAACGCCCGCAGGGCGCAGAAGCACGACAGTGGCCGCGTCGCGCACCGGCGCCGGCGTCCCCGCGAACTCGCGTGCCCTCTTGACCATTGCCGGGGGAAGCCGCACGGGCGTCGGATCGGTCACCCACCGATCCTCTCCCAAAAGCGGACTGAAGACGATCTGACGGGGCACGGACGATACCGTAAGGATCATGACCGAACAGAAGGTTCGCTGGGGGATCCTCGGCCCCGGCGGGATCGCCGCCCAGTTCGCCGGCGACCTGCCGCTCGTACCCGGGGCTGAGCTCGCCGCGGTCGGCTCCCGCCGTCAGCAGACCGCCACCGAATTCGCCGAGCGTTTCGGGTTCGCCCGGGCCCATGGCTCGTACGCCGATCTGGCCGCCGACCCCGGTGTCGACGTCGTCTACATCGCCACGCCGCACGCCTTCCACGCCGAGGCGGCGCACCTGTGCATCGAGGCCGGTAAGTCCGTCCTGGTCGAGAAGCCGATCACCCTCGACCTGCCGTCCGCCGCCCAGCTCGTGGCGCACGCCCGCGACAAGGGCGTCTTCCTGATGGAAGCGATGTGGATGCGCACCAACCCGGCCATCCGCAAGATCGCCGAATTGGTCGAGAACGGCACGATCGGCTGGGTCAGCGCGATCCACGCCGACTTCGGCCTGCAGGGCCCGTTCGAGGCCGACCACCGCTTGCGCAACCCGAAGCTGGGCGGCGGCGCGCTGCTCGACCTCGGCGTCTACCCGCTCAACCTGGTCCACCTGATCCTGGGCGCTCCGGCCTCGGTGCAGGCGTGGGCCCACCTGACGCCCGAGCGGGTCGACGAGAACACCGGCATCCTGCTCGGCTACGAGCCCGGCGCGGTGGCCGCGCTGACGTGCAGCATCAACGGCCAGAGCCGCAACAACGCGACGATCACCGGCACCGACGGCCGGATCGAACTGCCCGAGGGCTTCTTCGTGCCGCGCACCTTCACTCTGCACCGCCCCGGCCGCGCCCCCGAGACCTTCGACCACGAATTCCCCGGCAACGGCTACCAGTTCGAGGCGGCCGAGGTCCAGCGCTGCCTCCAGGCCGGCGAACTCGAGAGCCCTCTCATGTCGCACGCGACCACCCTCGAGGTGATGACCCTGCTCGACACGATCCGCGAGGAAGTCGGCGTCGTCTACTGAGGAGCGGGCCGGGCCGGCGCAGGTCGTCCGTCAGCTCAGGTGAAGAGCGGGCGGACGAGGAAGTAGTAGGCGCAGGCGATCAGGCCGGCAGCGGGGAAGGTCGTCACCCAGGCGATCACGATGTTGCCGGCCACGTTCCAGCGGACGGCGTTGAGGCGCTTGGTGGCGCCGACGCCCATGATGGCCGACGTGATCGTGTGGGTGGTCGAGATGGGGGCGTGCAGCACGTACGCGTTGAAGAAGAGCACCGAGCTGGCCACCGTCTCGGCGGCGAAGCCCTCGGCCGGGCCGAGGTCGATGATCTTGCGGCCGAGCGTGCGGATGATGCGCCAGCCGCCCGAGTAGGTGCCGGCGGCCAGCATCGTCGCGGTGGTGATGTAGACCCACCACGGGATGTGGGTGGCGTTGTCCTGGAAGCCGCCCGTGTAGAGCGCCAGCACCACGATGCCCATGGTCTTGGCGGCGTCCTGGATGCCGTGGCCCAGCGACATGAGCGCGGCCGAGATGGTCTGGGCGATGCGGAAGCCGCGGTTGAGCTTGCCCGGGTTGCCGCGGCGGAAGATCCACATGATCGCGACCATCACGATGAAGCCGAGCAGGAAGCCGACGAACGGCGAGGCGACCATCGGGATCAGGACCTTGTCGACGATCGTGCGCCACTGCACCTCGCCCAGCGCCGGGCCGGCGACCAGCGTGGCGCCGACCAGGCCGCCGAACAGCGCGTGGGACGAGCTCGACGGCAGCCCGAACCACCACGTGATCAGGTTCCAGGTGACGGCGCCGACGACGCCGGCGAAGACCACGGCGAGGCTGGGGATGCCGAGTTCGAGCTTGACCAGCCCGTCGCCGACCGTCTTGGCCACGTCGCCGCCCAGGTGGGCGCCGATGAAGTTGCCGACGGCGGCCATGGCCAGCGCGATCCGCGGGGTCAGGGCCCGCGTGCTGATGCTGGTCGCGATGGCGTTGGCGGCGTCGTGAAAGCCGTTGGTGTAGTCGAAGGCCATCGCAGCGATGATCACCGCGGAGACGGCGAAGAACTCGGGCGACAAGGCCTAGGACTCCTTGACCGCGATGGTCTCGACGGTGTTCGCCACGTGCTCGAACGCGTCGCAGGCGGCCTCGAGCTCGTCGGCCACTTCCTTCATCTTGAGCACCGTGAGGGCGTCGTACTCGCCCGAGAAGAGCCGGACCAGCAACATCCGGTACGACCGGTCGCCCTCGTTCTCGAGCCGGTTGATCTCGATCCAGTACTCCTCGAGACCCTTCATCGCGCGCAGCCGCGGCATGGCGTCGGCGGTGATCTTGGCTTGTTGGTCGAGCACGTCGACCAGCTCGTGCATCTCGCGCGGCAGCGACGGGAGCTCGGTCAGCCCGTACAGGTAGAGCAGGTTGCCGACCGCCTCGAGGTGGTCCATCACGTCGTCGAGCTGTGAGCCCAGCGAATAGATGTCCTCACGGTCGAACGGCGTGATGAAGGTCGAGTTGATCTTCTTGTAGAGGTCGTGCGTGATCTGGTCGCTGTCGTGCTCGACGTCGGTGAGCCGGTCGCTGACCGACTGCACGTCGACGCCCGGCAGGGCCAGCTCGTTGAGCAGTTCCGTGCCCTTGACGAGATTGTTCGCGGCCTGGGTGAACAGGTCGTAGAAGGCGCCCTCGACGGGGCGGAAGGAGAACTTCACGGCGCGAACCTCGATCGACAGGCGATGGTTGATCTCCGGAGATGCTACGGCCTCCCCTGGTTCACCTTCTGCTCGCCCGCTAAACGGCTTCCCGGTGTCGTTCTGTGCGGGGCGCCTGGGGGCGCGGCGAGTTGCGCCGGACGGCCCGGGTCGGCAGCGGTTCGCGGGCAACCCAGCGGCTCACCGGGTTCTTGCGCAGATGCCGGGCGAGTCCACGCTGGTCACGGTCGGCGATCACGTCGACGCCGGCGGCGCCCAGCTCGGCCCAGATCGCGGCCCGGGCCTTGCGGGGCCCTTCCGGCAGGCCCGAGATGCGCACGGTACGCCCGTCGTCGTGGGCCGAGCGGACCATGGCGTGCAGCAGGTGACGTTCCTCGGCCGGGATCGGTTCGAGCCCGTCCCAGCCGAACCGCCGGCTCCAGGGCTCGCTGATCATCGGTACGAGAGTGGCCGGCGCCGACCGCGAGCCGAGGTCGTCGAACGACCCGTCGGCGAACGCGTAGCGCACGGGCTGGGCCGCGAGCAGCTCGCGGACGTCCACGATGCCCGTCACCGACACGGTGACCGCGCCCGGCACCAGGTCGTCGCCGTCGCAGTGGCTGAGCAGCGCGGCGTGGTCCCGAAGCTGCTGGTCGAGGATGCGGTACGCCCGCAGGAGCGTCTCGGCGTCGCGGACGGCGCCGGTGACCTCGACGACGAGCCGGAACGGCACCGGCTGGTCGCGGGCGAGCCGGCCGCCGTTGCCGCGGGCGCGGGCGAAGAGCGGGGTGAGCACCAGCCGGCGCAGGGTGCGGCCGGGCTGCGGCGCGCCCGGCCCGAGGAACAGTTCGCCCCGTGGACCGGGGGTGACCGGCACGGTGAGGCCGCCGAGCCCGCGCCGGAGCACCCCGGGCAGCGGGTCGATGTCGTCCGGACGCGCCAGCGCGTGGCCGGACGCCAGGTAGGAGCCGCGGCGGCGCAGCACCGTGAGTCCGGCCACGGCTGATCCGGCCACGCCGGCGAGTCCGGCCAGGCCACCCGCGATCGCAAGCCCCTCGTTCACGTCACACCATCCGCTTTGTACAAAATGGGCGTTTTACACTCTGACACACCTGCTACCCCGCTCCGGGAATGTCGCGCAGAATTCCCTCATGCCGCACTCCGCCGAGGCCTTCGAAGCCGAGCGCCCACATCTCGTCGCCGTCGCCTACCGGATGCTCGGCAGCATCGCCGAGGCCCAGGATGTCGTGCAGGAGGCCTGGCTGCGCTACACGCGCGCGGCCGACGGCGAGATCCGCGACGTGCGCGCCTGGCTCACCACGGTCACCGGCCGCCTCTGCCTGGACGTGCTCAAGTCGGCCCGCGTGTCGCGCGAGGCGTACACCGGCCAGTGGCTGCCGGACTACTTCGTGGACCCCGACGTCGGTCCGGCCGGGCAGGCCGAGCAGCGCGACCAGGTCGGCCTGGCGCTGCTCGTGGTGCTGGAACGGCTGAGCCCGGAACAGCGGGTCGCGCTCGTGCTGCACGACGCGTTCGCGGTGCCCTACGGCGAGGTGGCCGAGGTGCTCGGCACGACCGAGGCCGCGGCCCGGCAGCACGCCTCGCGCGGACGCCGGGCGGCCGCCGACGGCAGCGTGCGGCACAACGCCGGCCGGGCCGAGCAGCGCCGGGTGCTGGCTGCCTTCATCGAGGCGGTGAACAGCGGGGACATGCAGGCGCTGGCCGCCGTGCTCGCGCCCGACGTCGTGTCGATCAGCGACGGCGGCGGCTTCACCAGCACCGCGCTACGGCCGATCGTCGGCGCCGACAAGGTGTCCCGCTTCTTCGTCGGCATCGCGCACGGCAGCCGGATGGCGGGCGCCGTCCTCGAGCCAGCCTTGATCAACGGCACCGCCGGGATCTTCGTACGCGGGGAGTCGGTCCGCGGCGCGCTCGCCATCACCGTGGCCGACGGCCGCATCACCGGCCTGTTTCAGCAGCTCAACCCGAACAAGCTGCTAGTCAGCGACCTTCTGTAGATATTGGTGGAAGTGGGTGGCGAACGGCTCGCTGCCGTCGCCCAGCGCCACGAGCAACTTGTCGGCCGCCGCGCGGGCCTCGCGTACGAGATCGTCGGGGTAGCCGAACTGGGTGCGGTGCTCGTCGAACTCGTCCTCGTCGCGCAGTTCGACCACGCCCGTCGAGCGCCGGCGCACCACGTCGAGATCGAGGTCGATGATGTGGACGGTGTCGCCCTCCCACCGGGCCGGGGTGGTGATGTCGCAGTAGACCTCGCTGGTGCGCGGCTGCGGGTTGAACATGCCTGTCCACCACGCGTGATGGGGGATGAGCAGCACGAACGGGATCTGCTCGACCGACGGGCGGCCGTGATAGACCGATTCCGTGCCCTTGGTGACGCCGACCCAGACCCCGAGCTCGTCGGAGTCGAAACGGCGGGCGGGATAGTCCCGGTGGGCCGACCCGTCGTACTTCGTGTAGACGACCCGGACCGTGTCACTCGGCATGCAAGAACCCTAACGGTGGTCGGCTTCTGTCGGTGGTGGCGGGTACCGTCTGCCCGTGCCCGCAGCAACGAAGAAGTCGGTGTCCGCAGAGCAGCTCCTCGAGGCCGCCGTCGGCGCCGTGCCCGGGGGCGCCTCCCGCCCCGGTCAGCAGGCCATGGTGGCCGCCATCGACAAGGCCGTCCGCGAGCGTGAGCACCTGCTCGTCCAGGCCGGCACGGGCACCGGCAAGAGCCTGGCCTACCTCACCCCGTCGCTGCTGGTCGACGGTCCGGTGGTCATCTCGACGGCCACCCTGGCCCTGCAGAACCAGCTGGTCGAGCACGACCTTCCCCGCCTCGCCGCCGCGGTCGAGCCGGTGCTCGGCCGCAAGCCCACCTACGCCGTGCTCAAGGGCCGCCACCACTACCTCTGCGTCGCCAAGATGGAACACGCCGACGAAGAGGCTCCGACGGACACGCTGTTCGACGACGCGCCGCCCAGGACCACCCAGTGGCTGGGCGAGGCGGGCCGGCTCGGCAAGCAGATCCAGCGGCTGCAGGCCTGGGCCGAGAAGACGGCCACCGGCGATCGCGACGAGCTCGACCCCGGCGTCGACGACACGGCCTGGCGCCAGGTCTCCATGCCGGCGCGCGACTGCGTCGGCGCCGCCCGCTGCCCGTACGGCGCCGAGTGCTTCGCCGAGGCCTCACGGGCCCGGGCCCGCGAGGCCGACATCGTGGTCACCAACCACAGCCTGCTCGCGGTCGACATGCTGGCCGACCGTCACATCGTCCCGCCCCACAAGCTGCTGGTCATCGACGAGGCCCACGAGCTGGCCGACCGGGTCTCCTCCGCGTCCCAGGCCGAGCTGACCCCCGAGGCGGTCGAGCGTTCCTCCCGCCGGGCCCGCACCCTGCTCTCCCCGGCTGCGGTCGAGTCGCTGGCCGAGGCGGCCGACGCGCTCACCGTCGGGCTGGCCGAGGCGCCCGCGGGCCGCATCACCGGCGGTCTGCCCGAGCCGCTGGCCCTGGCCGTCGCGCGCGTCGAATCGGCCACCCGGGCCGGCCTCACGGCGATCGGCGAGGTCAAGTCCGACGACCCCGACCCGGTCCGCAAGCAGCAGGCCAAGGCCGCGTTCGACGATCTCAACGGCACGGCCCAGCGCCTGCTCGAAGAGTCCGACTTCGACGTGGCCTGGGTCGAGAAGTCGGATGTCGGCAGCGGCCGCCGCGCGCTCGTGGTGGCCCCGCTCTCGGTCGCCGGCACGCTCGCCCAAGGCCTCTACGCCGACCGCACGGTGGTGGCCACGTCGGCCACGCTCACGCTCGGCGGGCGGTTCGACACCGTGGCCCGCTCGCTCGGCCTGCCCGTCGCGGCCGCGGCCGGCCCGGAGAGCTCCGGCGACGGCTGGACGTCGCTCGACGTCGGCTCCCCGTTCGACTACCCGCGCCAGGGCATCCTCTACGTCGCCGCCCACCTGCCCCGCCCCCAGATGTCCGGCCTGCCCGCCGCCGCCGGCGAAGAGCTCGTCAAGCTGGTCGAGGCGCTGGGCGGCCGCACTCTGGGCCTGTTCTCGTCGCGGCGGGCGGCCACTCAGGCCGCCGAGCTGTTGCGCGCCCGCACCGACCTGCCGATCCTGGTGCAGGGCGAGGAGTCGCTGCCGGTGCTGGTCCGCAAATTCCGGGAAGACAAGGCGAGTTGCCTGTTCGGGGTGATGTCGCTCTGGCAGGGCGTGGACGTCCCGGGCGACGCCTGCCAGCTGGTGGTGATCGACAGGCTACCGTTCCCACGCCCCGACGAGCCTCTGGCGGCGGCCCGGGCCGCGGCGGTCGACGCCGGCGGCGGTTCCGGCTTCGCGTCGGTCAGCGTGCCGATCGCGGCCATCCGCCTGGCCCAGGGCGTCGGCCGGTTGATCCGCTCCACCGGCGACAAGGGCGTGGTCGCCGTGCTCGACTCTCGCCTCGAGACGGCCCGCGGCTACGGCGCCTTCCTGCGCAAGTCGCTGCCGCCGTTCTGGTACACGACCCGGTCCGAGGTCGCCATGGGCGCCCTCCAGCGCCTCGCCGGCCAGTGAGCCCGATGCGTCGCTGGTGGCTCACCGGCCTCGTCGGGGTCTGGATCGTCGCGCTCGGCGGGCTCGTCGTGTGGTCGGTCGACCACGACCGGGCCACCGTGCCCGAGCAGCGCGACATCGACCTCGCGCTGGCCGACCTCGAGCGCGCGGCCGGGGTCGTCTACGCCGCGGCCGACGGCGACGACCGGGCCGTGGTGCTGGGCGAGTTGCAGCTCACCCGCGACTGTCGCATCACGCCCGTCCGCTCCGGGCTGGCCGCCGCCCGGGCCGTGACGGTCTACGTCGCCGACACGAAGACGGCCGAGGCGGTCGAGCAGATCGCGGCCGGACTGCCGGCGGACTGGGCCACCGACTGGGGCCGCAGCAGCGCCGGCACCCGAGTCTCGCTGCACGCCGACGCGGGCAACTTCGTCGGCATCGACCTGAGCAGCCCGGCCGTGGCGACGGCGTTCACGCTGCGGCTCACCACCGGCTGCCGGCCGCTCGACGGCGAAGCCCCGCGCGGTGCCGGCGACGCGTCCGCCTCGCCGGCGCCGGCCCTGCTGAGCACAGTGGTGGGCGCACTCGGCGGCAATGTCGGCGAGCCGGTCGTCCACGCCGTCACGTGCCCGTCGGGCGGCGTCGCGGGCTCGTGGACGGTGGCCGGCGTGTCCACGCCGGACGACCTGCCCCGCCACCTGCGCCAGGCCGGCGAGGTCGTGCACGCCGACGAGACGGTGCGGGCCTACCGCAACCGTGACGACTCGGTGGTCGTGCGGCCCGAGGGCGCCCAGCTGAGCGTGACCGTGAGCACGCCCTGCTAATAGACGAGCGCCTGCGCGCCGTCCGACATGATCTCCTCGACGAAGACGGCTGCGCCGGCGATGCGGATGCCCGGCAGCACGTCGGCGGCGGTGATGTCGCGGCGCGCCACGCACTGGGTGCAGGCGGTCACCCGGCCCGCCGAGAGCAGCAGGTCGAGCAGGTCGGGCAGGGGAGCCGCATGCGGCAACTCGAACTCGGCGGCCCGGCCGGGCAGGGCGAACCAGGCCGATTCCCCGGTGAGCCAGAACGACACGTCCACCCCCGACGCGACCGCGGTGCTCGCGACCGTGAAGGCCTGCGAGCAGCGTTCCGGGGCGTCGGCTCCGGCGGTTGCCTTGACGACCAGCAAGCGTGCCATGAGCGCCAGCATAGGATGGCTCGGTCATGGTTACGGAAATCGGGTTCGTGAGCCTGCTGGTCGCCGGTCTCGGCGCGCTGGCGGGCGGTGTCGGCTATCTGGCGATGCGGGTGTCGAGGGGGCGTTGGTGAGCGATCAGGAAAATCCACTGGGCCCACCGCCCTGGCTGAACGCGCCGCCCGTCGACGCCTATCCCTACGAAGAGACGCACGACCTGCGTCGGGGCGCCGACCTGAACCCGGCGCTGCTCGGTCTGCTGCCGTTCGTGGGGCTGTGGCGCGGCCGCGGCAAGGGCGGCTTCCCGGCCGAGACCGACTACGACTTCGCCCAGGAGGTGCGGATCAGCCACGACGGCCGCCCGTTCCTGCGCTACGAGTCGCGATCCTGGCTGCTCGACGACGAGTCGAAGCCGGCCGGCGAGTGGATCGTCGAGTCCGGGTTCTGGCGTCCGGTGCCCGACGCCCAGGGCCGCGCGACCGACGACATGGAAGCCGTCATCGTCAACCCCGACGGTGTCGTCGAGATCTACGTCGGCAACACCATCGGCACCACCCGGCTCGAGATCGACACCGACGCGGTGGCGTACACGCCGACCGGCCAGCATCTGACCGGCGCGCGGCGGCTCTACGGCATCGTCGAGGGCGCCCTGCTGTACGCCCACGAGGTGTCGATCGACAAGAGCGAGCTGCAGCCGCACATGTCGGCCCGGCTGCTCAGGGTCGGCGGCTGACCGCTCCGGGAGCGTAATCTCGTAGCGTGTCCGCCACTTCGCTTGCCGCCATGCTCCGGGAACGGGGGCTGCGGCTGACTCCGCAGCGCCAGCTCATTCTCGAGGCGGTGCACGAGCTCGGCCACGCCACACCCGAGCAGGTGCACAACCATGTGCGCGAGCGGGCCGCCGGGGTCAACATCACCACCGTCTACCGCACGCTCGAGCTGCTCGAAGAGCTCGGGCTGGTCACCCACACCCACCTCTCGCACGGCTCGCCCACCTATCACGCGGCGGGTGAGGATCAGCACGTTCACCTCGTGTGCCGTGGATGTGGGTCGATCAGTGAGGTAGACCCGAGTGTGATGCAGCCGGTGACCGACCGGTTGTTGAGCGAGCGCGACTTCCGCGTCGACGTGGGCCACGTGTCCCTCTTCGGAGTGTGCGGGGACTGCAAGGAGCTGTGAGATGACCGTGGTAATGGTCGAGGACCTCGATCCCTCCGCCGCCGACTCCGGGGTGCCGGCCCATTACGGCGACCCGATGCGCGAGCAACGCACGCTCGCGACCGCGGTGGGCCTGGTGGACCGCTCCAACCGCGATGTCCTCGCCGTGCCCGGTGAGGAACGCGCGAGCTGGCTGCACACCCTGACGACCCAGCATCTGTCGGATCTGTCGGAGAACCAGGGCACCGAGCTGCTCGTGCTGTCGCCGCACGGCCACGTCGAGCAGCACGCCCTGGTCACCGAGGACGGCGAGACGACCTGGCTCGACACCGAGCCCGGCGCCGGGCCCGGTCTGCTCAAGTATCTCGAGATGATGCGCTTCTTCACCAAGGTCGAGCCGCGCGACGCCACCGGCGAGCTGGCCGTGCTGTCGCTGGTCGGCCCCGGCGCGGTCGACGTGATCCCCGGCCTGGCCGAGCCTCGTGTGCAGCCGGTGCCGGGCGCCAAGTTCGCCGCCGGTGATGTGCGGCCCGAGGCGACGAGCCTCTACGACGTACGGAAAACCGAATTCGGCTTGGCTCGCCGGGTGCCCCTCGGCATCGATCTGCTGGTCCCGCGTACGGAGAAGACCGCAGTGATCGAGAAGCTCGGCGTTCCCCTGGCCGGCCTGTGGGCCTACGAGGCGATCCGCGTCGAGCACCGCACGCCCCGGCTCGGCTGGGAGACCGACCACCGCACGATCCCGGCCGAGGCCGAGTTCATCGCGGCCGCCGTCCACCTCGACAAGGGTTGCTACCGCGGGCAAGAGACCGTGGCCCGGGTGCACCACCTCGGCCGCCCGCCGCGACGCCTCGCCCTGCTGCACTTCGACGGCATCGCCACCGACCAGCCGCCCGCCAAGGGCACCCCCGTGGTCCGCGAGGGCCGCGAGGTCGGTTTCATCGGCACCGCTGTCCGCCACCACGAGCTGGGCCTCATCGCCCTCGCCGTGCTCAAGCGCAACGCGACCGATGGCCTCACGGTGGGCGAGTCCGTAGTGGCGGTCGACGAACACTAAGGTCAGGTCCATGACCGGGACCGTGATCACCGTTGCTCCGACCGGCGCCGAAAGCAGCAAGGCCGACGTGCCCGCGCTGCCCGTCACGCTCGACGAACTCGTGGCCACCGCCAAGGAGTGCGAAGCGCTGGGCGCTGCCATCATCCACGTCCACATCCGGGACGCCGACGCTCAACCGACCCTCGACCAGGGGCGGCTGCGCGCCACGGTGAGCGCCCTGCGCGAGTCGACCGGCCTGGTGGTGCAGCTCTCGTCGGGCGGTGCGGTCACCGACCCCGAGGGTGATCGGCTCGCCGTGCTCGACGCCGGCCCCGAGATGGCTTCCTGCACGATGGGCACCGTCAACTTCGGCGACGGCGTGTTCCTGAACCGCTGGGAGTTCATCGTCGACCTGCACACCCGCATGCAGGAGCGGGGCATCGTGCCGGAGTACGAGATCTTCGATCTGGGTCAGCTCACCACGCTGCAGCGACTGCTCGGGAAGTACGGTCTGCCGTTCGGCGGGCACGTGCACGTCGACCTGGTGATGGGCGTGCCGGGCGGGATGCCGGCCACGGCGGCCGCGCTGGTCGCGTGCGAGCAGGCGATCCGCGACCTGCCGGCGGGCAGCACGTTCTCGGCCACCGGCATCGGGCGCGGCACCATCCCGGTCATGCTGGCCTCGCTGAGCACGGGCGGGCATCTGCGCGTCGGCATGGAGGACACGGTCACGTACGCCAAGGGCCGGCCCGTCGAGTCGAACATGCAGCTCGTGGCCCGGGCCGTCGGCTTCGCCCAGCTGGCTCAGCGCCCACCGCTGACCGCCCGCGAGACCCGCGCGCTGCTGGGGATCCCGACGCCCCATCCAACCACCCCGGCCACCACCCCGAAATCGGACTAAAGGCGCATGATTATCGCTGAAGTAGTGCGCTCGGGCTTCGTCGAGAGCGTGCACCACGGCTCGGTCTTCACCACAGCCGGAAGCCGCGGAGACGTGACCACGCCGATCTTCCCGCGCTCGTCCAACAAGCCGCTTCAGACCGTCGGCATGCTGCGGGCCGGCCTCGTGCCGCGCGACGAAGCCGACCTGGCCCTGATCAGCGGCAGCCACTTCGGCGAGGCTTTACACGTACGCCGGGTCCGCGAGATCCTCGACGCGGCCGGGCTGACCGAGGACGCGCTGCGCTGCCCGGTGTCGCTCCCGCTGAACGAAGAGTCCCGCGACGCCTGGCTGCGTGCCGGCGGTGGCGCCGAGCGGGTGCTGATGAACTGCTCGGGCAAGCACGCCGGCATGCTGGCCACCTGCGTGGCCAACGGCTGGCCGGTGGAGTCGTACCTCGACCCGAAGCATCCGCTCCAGGTGGCGATCACCGAGGCGTTGGCCGATCTGGCCGGCGAGCCGATCACCGCGACCGGCGTGGACGGCTGCGGCGCGCCGGTGCTGGCCCTCTCACTGACCGGGCTGGCCCGCGCGTTCGAGCGGCTGGTCGCGGCCGAGCCGGGCACCCCCGAGCGGCGGGTGGCCGACGAGATGCGGGCCCACCCCGAGCTGGTGGCCGGCACCGGGGCCGACGACACGGTGCTGATGGCCGCGGTGCCCGGCCTGCTCGCCAAGGGCGGCGCCGAGGGCGTGGTCGCGGCGGCGGTGCCCGGCCGGGGCGCGATCGCCATCAAGATCGACGACGGCGGCATGCGCGCCCGCACCCCCGTACTGCTGAAGGAACTACGACGCCTAGGCGTAGACGCGCCCCAGATCGCAGAGCTCGTACTGGGCGGCGGCGAGCCGGTAGGAGAGATCCGCGCAGTTTCTTGAACAGTGCGCACCCTCCGCGCTTCGCCCGTCGATGTCGAGGGCGCCGAAAAGTGCTAGGCGAAGCCGAGGTGCTTTTCGGTGCCCTCGACATCGACCTCCCAGGGCGAAGCGCCCGCCGAGCGAAGGCGAGGCCATAAGCCCAGTGGTCAGTTTCACGCTAGCTGTAGTTAGCGTTTTGCTTGCAACAGCTAGCACTTCCGGCTACCGTCGGATGCGTGGCCGCACCCAAGGATCTGCCCGAGGACATCGGTGGTTTCATCCGTGACCTGCGGCAGACCGCCAAGATCTCGCTGCGCCAGCTCGCCGACAAGGCGGGCGTGAGCAACCCGTACCTCAGCCAGATCGAGCGTGGCCTGCGCAAGCCCAGCGCCGAGGTGCTCCAGCAGATCGCCAGCGCGCTGCGGGTGTCGACGCCCGCGATGTACCTGCGTGCGGGTCTGCTCGACAGCGAGGGTCAGCAGGGTGTGCTGGCGGCGATCGCGGCCGATCCCGAGCTGACGATCGCGCAGAAACAGACGCTGACGCAGATCTACGAGACGTTCCGCAACGAGAACGCGCGCAACCGGCCCGAAGAGGCCGCACCCGAGACCACTCCC
Source organism: Paractinoplanes polyasparticus (assembly GCF_019710575.1). Classification (GTDB taxonomy): domain Bacteria; phylum Actinomycetota; class Actinomycetes; order Mycobacteriales; family Micromonosporaceae; genus Actinoplanes; species Actinoplanes polyasparticus. The sequence goes on from NZ_JAHWFK010000025.1 coordinate 82,776, forward strand.
GCCCAAGAGGAGCAGAAATGACCGAGCAGACCAAGACCCGCTTCCCCGCCCCGCTCTACGCCGCCGCCGGCGCCGGTGACATCGCCGTCGAGCAGCTGCGCAAGCTGCCCGCCGTGCTCAACGAGCTGAGCGAGCGCGCCACCGCCTCCCTGCGTGTCTACAACGAGCAGGCCGGCACCAAGGCCGCCGAGCTGCGCGACAAGGCCTCCACCACCGACTTCGAGGCGCTGCGGGGCAACGCCGCCAGCGTCGCCACCTCGTTCGCCCAGATCGCGCAGGACCGCGCGGTCGCGGCGTACACCGCCCTCGTCGCCCGCGGCGAGCGCGTGGTCGGCACCGGCGTCGTCGAGGCGGCCGAGGTCGTGAACGCCGACATCGAGACCACCGAGGAGCCGGCCGCCATCGAGGCCGCCGAGGCGGCCACCGCGAAGGCCGCGGCCACCCCGAAGCCGCGCAAGCGCGCCGCCTCGAAGTGACGACGCGATAAAAGATGATCAGCGGGGCCCGGCATGCGCTGGGCCCCGCGGCATAGACTTTCCGTCATGGCCTCCTCCGCGCCGATCTTCTACGACATCGCCGTCGGCTACCTGAACCTGCTCATTCTCATCTTCTCGCTGGTCGTCCAGGCGGTCGCGCTGATCCACTGCCTGACCCAGCGGGGCGACGGATTCCAGGCCATCGGCACCCTGCCCAAGGGTGCGTGGGCGGCGATCCTCGCGATCTGCATCGTGCTGACGCTTCTGGTCAGCAGCGCGGTCGGCATCTTCAGCCTGATCGGTATCGCGGCGGCGCTGATCTACCTGCTCGACGTCCGACCCGGGCTCAAGGATCTCTCGGACGGCAAAGGCTTCTGGTGAGGCGGTTCGGCCCGCCGCCGCCCGACGGTGGGCCCCGCTTTCAGCGCCGGGAGCCGACCGGGCCGCGATCCGGCCGGCCTACCCTTCCCGAGCCGCCGACCGAGATGCTGACAACCCCTTCCGGCGTACGCCTGGAGGGGTTGATCACCGGCGTCGGCGATCCCGTCACGGTCTTCGCGCACGGGCTGGCCGGCGACATCTCCGGCACCCGCCCGCTGGGCAGCGCGGTCACCGGCCGCCGGGTCTTCTTCCACTTCCGTGGTCACGGCCGTTCCGACGCGCCGGTCGGCCCGTGGAGCTTCGGTGACCTGGCCGCCGACCTGCGCGCCGTCGCCGACCTGACCGGCGCCACCCGGGCACTGGGCGTCAGCCTGGGCTCGGCTGCGCTCGGGCGGCTGCTCAGCGACACACCGGGCCGGTTCGAGCGGGTGGTCTTCTATCTGCCGGCGCCGCTCGACGGCCACCGGCCCGCGGCGGCCGAGGCGCGGCTCGAGCGGTTGCTGGCCGCGGTCGAGTCGGGCGAGGCGGCGCCGATCGCGGCCGCGGTCGAGCCCGAGCTGCCGCCCTCGGTGCGCAACACCCCGGCCGGCTGGAGCTTCCTGCGGCAGCGGGTCGAGCAACTGCAACGCGATGGCCTGGCGCCCGAGCTGACCACCCTGTGGCACGAGCCCGCCGTGGCCGACGAGTCGTCGCTCCGAGCTTTCCAGGGGCGCGCACTCGTGCTGGGCTGCGTCGGCGACGAGGTGCACCCGGTGGCCTGGGCCGAGCGGCTGGCGTCCCTGCTGCCGGGGGCCGAGCTGCATGTCTACGACCGCCCGGCCGTGTTGTGGAACAACCGGCGCGAGCTGCGCGACCGCATTTCCGCCTTCCTGAACGGCTGAGGAACCGCCCTATTTCCCGGACGGGTCCTCAGTGGCGCCGTCTTACGTGCGCCCGTCTGATCGGTCTGCTGCCGGTTGGGCCGTAACCTTCCTCGGCTCCTGGCACGTTGTCTAGAACGTGCGGCTATCCCCCAAATCAGTCTTTTTCGGACTCGTGGCCTTCGGGCTCCCGGTCGCCGTCGCGGTCGGCTGGAACCTCGCCGTCCCGGTCAAGCGCCCCGCTGCAGTGGGCGTCCCGGGCGGCGAGGGCGTGCTCGGCGCCGCCCCGGCCGCGACGGCAACCGAGCCGGTAGCCGTGCGCTACTCGGCCCGTCCCTACCGTCCGGTGCCGACGGTGACCCCCACGGCCTCGGCGACGTCGGTCGCGGTGCCATCGGCGCCGTCGCGGTCCCCGGCGGCCACCGTCGTGCCGCCCCCGGCCAGTCCGTCCCCCGGCCCGTCGGAGAGTGTGGTGATCCCGCTGCCGCCACTAGACCAGCCGCCCGTCCCCACCCCCACCGAGGTAAGCAGCTGGCCGGCCCCGCCCACGGAGCCGTCCACGTCCTCGTCGGCCCCGGCGGCCCAGCCGTCGGAGTAGATCCGCAAAGACTCGGCTGGTGCTACGCGGCGGGTTCACGCCGGCTGTTCTAAGCTGCCGGGCGTGACCGTCGCGAAGCAGTTCCTCACCGGCGCCGGGCTGCTCGGGCGCGGGCTGGGCCTCGTGTTGCGCAGCCCCAAACTGCTCGGACTCGGGCTGGTGCCGGCGTTGATCGCCGGGCTGGTCTACAGCACGGCGCTGTTCTTTCTGATCAACTATCTGCCCGAGCTCTCGCGTACGGTCACCTGGTTCGCCGACGGCTGGGCCGAGTGGGGCCGCGACGTCGTCCAGGTGTTCGCCGGGCTGGGACTGCTCGGGCTGTCCGTGCTGCTCGGCATCCTGACCTTCACGGCGGTCACGCTGCTCATCGGCGACCCGTTCTACGAGCGCATCTCGGAGCTGGTCGAGGACCGGTTCGGCGGGGTGCCGGACGAGGTCGAGGTGGGTTTCTGGCCGTCGCTGCGGCGCAGCCTGGCCGACTCGCTGCGGTTGATCGGGCTGTCCATCCTGCTCGGTGTCCCGCTCTTCCTGCTCGGGTTCGTGCCGGTGGTGGGCCAGACGGTCGTGCCGGTGCTCGGTGGCGCCCTCGGGGGCTGGGTGCTCGCCGTCGAGCTGACCGGGGTGCCGTTCCAGCGGCGCGGGCAGCGACTGCGGCAGCGCCGGGCCGTGCTGGGCGCGAACCGGCCGCTCGCGCTCGGCTTCGGTGTCGCCGTCTTCTGCTGCTTCCTGATCCCGCTGGGCGCCATCCTGCTGATGCCGGCCGCGATCGCCGGGGCCACACTGCTGGCCCGGCAGTCCCTCGGCTACGACATCACCGGCCCCGGCAGCGCGCGACGGGGCAGCGGGTCAGGCGGACTCGCGGACCACCAGCTCCGTCGGTAGCACCACGGCGTCGGGCAGGCCCTGCTCGCCGTTGACCAGCCCGAGCAGCTGGCGGGCCATCGTGCGGCCCATGTCGGCGATCGGCTGGCGCACGGTGGTCAGCGGCGGATCGCTGTAGCGGCTTATCTCGAAGTCGTCGAAGCCGATCACCGCGACGTCCGAGGGCACACGACGGCCGGCGTCCTTGAGGGCGATGAGCGCGCCGTGGGCCATCATGTCGGAGGCCACGAAGACCGCGTCCAGGGCCGGGTCGCCGGCCAGCAGCGCCCGCATCGCCTGGATGCCCGATTCGCGGGTGAAGTCGCCGATCGCGACGTGCTGAACCAGCCCGGCCTCCTCGAGGGTGGCGCGGTAACCGGCGAGGCGGTCGATGCCGGCCACCATGTCCTGCGGGCCGGCGATGGTGGCTATCCGGCGGCGGCCCGCGGCGACCAGGTGGCGGACGGCGGCACAGACCCCGCCGAAGTGGTCGACGTCCACATAGGGCACGTCGGCGCGGCCGATGGGTCGTCCGCTGCAGATCACCGGAATGCCCAGGCGCGCCAGCGTGCCGGGGAGCGGGTCGGCGCCGTGCATGGAGGCGAACATGACACCGTCCACATGGCCGGCCACCGCGTAGCGCTCCACCCGGCCGTGGCTGCGGGCGGAGCCGGCCATCATCAGCACCAGCTGCTTGTCGGCCGCTTCGAGCTCGACACCGACGCCGCGGATGATGGCCGGGAAGAACAGGTCGTCCGAGAAGACGCGGTTGGCGGTCTCGGGCAGGATCAGCGCGATCGACTCGGTGCGCTGGGTGACCAGGCTACGGGCGGCCTGGTTGGGCACGTAGCCCAGTTCGTCGACGGCCCGGGTGACCGCCTCGCGGATCGAGGCGGCCACCGAGGTCGAGCCGTTGACGACGCGGGAGACGGTCGCCCGGGACACCCCGGCGCGGCGCGCCACTGCTTCCAGCGTCGGCCGCTCCCGCGTCACCACTCAGGTCACCCCTCGCTAGAGTCCGACGCCGCGATGCCGTTGCGCCGGATCACCTCCCGGTACCACTTCGCGCTGTCCTTCAGCGTCCGCTGCTGGGTCGCGTAGTCGACGTGCACGACCCCGAACCGCTTGCGGTAACCCTCGGCCCACTCGAAATTGTCCATGAGCGACCAGACGAAGTAGCCACGCAGATCGACACCGGCCGTCAGGGCATCATGGCAGGCCCGCAGGTGGCCGTCGAGATATTCGACCCGCCGGCTGTCGTGAACCTCGCCGTCGGCCGACGGCACCTCGGGGTACGCCGCGCCGTTCTCGGTGATCAGCAGGGGCACGCCGGGGTAGTCGTCGTTGATGCGCTTGAGCAGGCCGGTGAGCGCGGACGGCTCGATCAGCCAGTTCATGTCGGTGACGGGGCCGTCCGGCGCGCGCCAGGCGATGCCCTCGCTGCCGGGCTGGTCGAGCGCGGCCGGGGCACCGGGCTTGGCCGACACGTACGCCGGTTGGTAGAAGTTGATCCCGAGCACGTCGATCGGGGCGTTGATCGTGGCCAGGTCACCGTCGGCGATGTACGACAGATCGGTGAAGCGGGACATGTGCTCGAGCATGTCGGCCGGATACTGACCCTTGAACAGCGGGTCGAGGAACATCCGGTTGGAGAGGCCGTCGATGATCCGCACGGCTTCCTGGTCGGCGGCGCTGGTCGGGTCGACCGGCAGCGCGACGTTCGGGTTGAGCGTGATGCTGACGCTCTGGGCGCCGGCCGAACGCAGCGCGCGGGCGGCCAGGCCGTGACCGAGCAGCAGGTGGTGCACCGCCGCGAAGACGGCGGCCGGGTCCTGCTTGCCGGGCGCGTGGACGCCGCTGCCGTAGCCGAGGTAGGCCGAGCACCAGGGCTCGTTCAACGTCGTCCAGGTCTTGACGCGGTCGCCGAGCCGGGCGTGCACGATCTGGGCGTACTCGCCGAAAGCCTCCGCCGTCAGCCGGTTGGCCCAGCCACCGAGGTCTTCGAGGGTCTGCGGCAGATCCCAGTGGTAGAGCGTGACGACCGGGTCGATGCCCTGGCCGAGCAGTTCGTCGGTGAGCCGGTCGTAGAAGTCCAGCCCCTTGACGTTGACCGGGCCGGTGCCGTCGGGCTGGATCCGCGGCCACGCGACCGAGAACCGGTAGGAGGCCAGGCCCAGGTCCGACATCAGCGCCACGTCGTCGACGTAGCGGTGGTAGTGATCGCAGGCCACGTCGCCGGTGTGCCCGTTGTAGACCCGTCCCGGCGTACGGCTGAAGGTGTCCCAGATCGACGGGCCTCGACCGTCCTCCCGCGCCGCGCCCTCGATCTGGTACGACGCCGTGGCGGCGCCCCAGATGAAGTCGTCGGGGAAGGTGATCGCGGCGAGGGCCGGCTGCGCCGACGTGGACGTGACGGTTGCCGTCATTCGTGCCCCGCTTCCTAGTTGAACGCGAAACCTCAACTTAACCGGTTAATGATAGGAGCGGAACCGCTCCCGGGTAGCCCGGTAAGTCGAATGTAAGCGTCAACCGGTGCGCAGGGCCGAGATCAGGCGGGGGTCGCCGGTCACCGCCAGGCGTTCCGCGTCCATGCGTCCCATCAGCATCAGCAGCAGGTCGCTGGCCGACCCGGTGGCCTGGGCGCGGGCGTGATGATCGTCGGAGTCGAGGATCGTGCCCGTGTCGAGCAGGGCCACCCCGGGACCGCGCAGCCGCACGAACCACTCGTACGAAGCGTCGGTCGCCACCAGATGGACGACGCCGTGCAGGTCGGTCGGGCCCTTGCGGCGGCCCGCCGGAAGCCAGGTGTCGAGCACCTCGTTGACCCCGTCGGCGGCCAGCTTGGTCTCGATCGGCGTGGCTCGCTGGGCCGCCGATTCCGCGTCCCAGCGGTGCACCGAGACCTCGTGAGCCATGCGGCGCTGCCAGAACGACGCCTTCTTGGCCTGCGGCGCCCAGTTCCACGCGGGGAAGTCGGCGTCGAGGGCCTCGAGCGTCTCGATCGTGCCGGTGAGCTCGCGGCGGAGCCCGTCGAGCGCTGCCGCCCACTCGGGCCGGGCCGGGACCTCGGCCGGGGCGGGCCGTTCGGTGACACCGCGAGCTGCGGTTTCGCGCACCCAGTGCAGTTCGGAGGTGAGGTGCTCGACGAGGTCGGCCACCGTCCAGCCGGGGCAGGAGGGCACGGCGGCGCCGGCGCCGGCCTGGGCGACGGCGTCCTGCAGCGCGGGGCTGTCGGCACGCAGAGCCGCCAGCCAGAAGTCCTTCGTCGCGTGCAGCCTGTTCATCGCCTTGCTCTCCGCTCCACCGGACCGCCGATGAGAATGCCCGAATCATTGAGCCTAGGGTGGTTGTCGTGTCTGACGCTACCGCCGCCCCGCAAACCGACCTGTCGGCGTACACGACGCTACGCCTCGGCGGTCCGGCCGGCACCTTGACGGTCGCCACCGAAACCGACCAGATCCTGGCAACAGCCCGCAAAGCGCCCGGCAAAGTGCTGATTCTGGCCGGCGGCAGCAACGTGGTGATCGGCGATGACGGGTTCGACGGCACCGTCCTGCTGCTGCGCACCCGGGGCATCCGCGTCGTGGAGGACCACGGTGACAGCGTGGTGCTGCGGGTCGCGGCGGGCGAGCCGTGGGACGACTTCGTGGCGTACGCGGTGGAGCAGGGCTTCTCCGGGGTCGAGTGCCTCAGCGGGATCCCCGGCTCGGCCGGCGCCACCCCGATCCAGAACGTGGGCGCCTACGGGCAGGAGGTCGCTCACACCATCGTGGCCGTGCACGCGTACGACCGGCGGAGCGACACGATCCGGGTCATGCCCCCGGCCGAGTGCGGCTTCGCCTACCGGGCCAGCGTCTTCAAGCACAACGACCGCTTCGTGGTGCTCGAGGTCGACTTCCGGCTGGCCCGGTCGCCCGGGTCGGCGCCCATCCGCTACGCCGAGCTGGCGCGCAACCTCGGCGTCGAAGCCGGTGACCGGGTCGGCCTGCAGCAGGCCCGCGACACCGTGCTGAAGCTGCGGGAGCAGAAGGGGATGGTGCTCGACCCGGCCGACCGGGACACGTGGTCGGTCGGCTCCTTCTTCACCAACCCGGTCCTCGGCGCGGCCGAGTGGGCGGCGCTCGGGCTCGAGGCTCCGCACTGGCCGGGCGCGGACGGCTCGGTGAAGATCCCGGCGGCCTGGCTGATCGAGCGGGCCGGGTTCGCCAAGGGCTTCGCCGGTGACGGGGTGGCCATCTCGAGCAAGCACACGCTGGCGCTGACCAATCGTGGCGAGGGCACCACCGAGGCTCTGCTCGACCTGGCCCGTACGGTGCGCGACGGCGTCCGCGGCAAGTTCGGCATCGAACTGCACCCCGAGCCTGTGCTCATCAACTGCGCCCTTTAATCCCAGCCGAAGACCTGGGTGTAGTACGGAACGCCGTTGGCGGCGTACACCACGCCGGTGCCTATCGAGTGGGCGCCGCAGTTGAGCATGTTGGCGCGGTGCCGCGGGCTGGCCATCCAGGCCTCGATGACCTCGGTCGCGGTGCGGTAGCCCCACGCGATGTTCTCGCCGGCCGGCTGTTCGTATCCAGCCAGGTGTGACCGGCGGACGAAGGTGGTGCCGTCGCTCCAGACGTGACTGAAGCGGCCGGTGCGCGCCATGTAGAAGCTCTGCCGCACCGAGGCCACAGTCAGTCCCCGGTCGACCGCGAGCAGCCGCCTGCAGCCGTTGGCCCACCGTTGCTGATTGGTCATCGTGACCACCTGGGACATCAGCACGCGGGGCGCGACGACACTCGGCGGCGCAGCCGGAACGGGCACCACGGCGCCGGCCGGCGCCGACGCGGCCAGCAGCGCGCCGAGCGTGGCCGTACACAGGACGAGACGTCGCACCACGTTGCCTCCTCTTCGCGGTGGGCCGAGTCGCCCACCAGGGATATGGCATCCGTTTTCTGGCTGTACGTCCCATCTTTGCCGGAAACCGGAATCCCGGGCCGAAATATTTGTCAGGCTGAAGGGATTCGCGTGATCTCCCGATTGGCCGGGCCGGGAGTGAACAGCCCGCTAAACTGTCACTGTCCGTAAATAGACCGTGACATCACGCTATCGTGAGCTTTGCGCGGTTGATTCCGCCGCCGGCGAGCGTGCCGACGGCGCCGAGCACACGACACCGACCCTCTCCCCGGGCGCCACCGGCGCGCGGCGGGCGGTCGTGTCCGGACATGAGCACGAGCGAGGGGTGGGGCAGGGTGAGCACAGGATGAGTCGCCTACTCGTCGTCGAGGACGATCCGGACATCGCACTGGCTCTGCGGATGCTGTTCAGCCGGGCGGGTTACGAGGTGGCCCATGCCGGTGACGGCCGTACCGGTCTCAAGGAGGCCTACGCCGAACACCCCGATCTGGTGGTGCTCGACGTCGGCCTGCCCGAGATGGACGGCTGGCAGGTGCTCGAGCGGCTGCGCGACGTCTCCGACGTGCCGGTGCTGGTGCTGACCGCGCACGGCCAGGAGGCCGAGAAGGTGCGCGGGCTGCGCGGCGGCGCCGACGACTACCTGACCAAGCCGTTCGCCAACAACGAGTTGCTGGCTCGCGTCGAGGCGCTGCTGCGACGCTCCTCGAGTGGCCAGAACAACTGGGCCAGCCAGGTCTACGACGACGGTCTGGTGCACCTCGACCCGACCAAGCGGCGGGTCTATGTCAAGGGCGACGAGAAGCGTCTCACGCCCACCGAGTTCCGCCTGCTCAACGCCCTCGTGCGGCACGCCGGCGCGGTGCTCAGCCCCAACCAGCTGCTGACTCAGGCCTGGGACGACCCGACCGGCATCGGGCAGGAGCGCGTCAAGTTCGCCGTACTGCGGTTGCGCCGCAAGCTCGGCTGGTCCGATCCGGACGAGTCGCCCATCGAATCCGTGCGCGGATTCGGCTACCGCTACCGCCGCCCCGGCGGAGAGGCCTGATTTCTCTTCGGTTGTGTTTCAGGTGCCCTCAGGTGGCCCGTACGCAGGTCGATGAGTCCCTTGGAACGCCGAGCTGGAGGTAACGAGCGTGGAAGACCTTGGTGAGATCGTTGGCGAATTCCTCATGGAAAGCCACGAGAACCTGGACCAGATCGACCGTGACCTGGTGCAGCTCGAACAGGACCCGAATTCCCGCGATCTGATCTCACGCATCTTCCGGGCGATCCACACCATCAAGGGCACCAGCGGCTTCCTGGCCTTCGGTCGTCTCGAGAAGCTGGCTCACGCGGGTGAGTCGCTGCTGTCGAAGCTGCGCGACGGGGTCATGCCGGTCACCCCGACGACCATCACCACGCTGCTCGCCACCATCGACGGTGTGCGCTCGATCCTGGCCAACATCGAGGAGACCCAGGCCGAGGGCGACGTCGACATCGACAGCATCATCGCGCAGGTCAACGCCCAGATGAAGGCCGGTGAGGCGGCGCCGCCGGCGGCCGAGGCGCCCGCTGCGGAGGCGGCCGAGGCGCCGCAGCCGCTCGACGAGACGCCCGCGCGCCCGACCCCCGAGCCGGTCGAGAACCAGCGCCGGCCGATCGGCGAGATCCTGGTCGAGACGGGCGCCGCCCAGGCCCAGGACGTCGGTTCGGCCCTGGCCCAGCAGATCGAGGGCGACGAGCGCAAGCTCGGCACGATCCTGCTCGAGGAGGGCAAGGCGCAGCCGGCCGCGGTCAGCGAGGCGCTACAGGCCCAGGCGCCCAAGCGCAGCATCGCCGACAGCGCCATCCGGGTCGACGTCGATCTGCTCGACACGCTGCTGAACATGGTGGGCGAGCTGGTGCTGGCCCGTAACCAGCTGGTGCGGGGCGTGATGGAGATCGGCGACACGACGCTGGTGCGCAGCGCACAGCGGCTCGGCATGATCACCAGCGAGCTGCAAGAGGGCATCATGAAGACCCGGATGCAGCCCATCGAGCACATCTGGTCGAAGCTGCCCCGGGTCGTCCGGGACCTGAGCAACGGCCTCGGCAAGCAGGTCCAGCTGGTCATGCAGGGTAAGGACACCGAGCTCGACCGAAGCCTGCTGGAGGCGGTGAAGGACCCGCTGACCCACCTGGTGCGCAACGCGGTCGACCACGGCATCGAGGAACCGGACCAGCGGATCGCGTCGGGCAAGGGTCCCGAGGGAACGCTGACGCTGCGCGCCTATCACGAGGGCGGGCACGTGGCGGTCGAGGTCGCCGACGACGGCGCCGGCCTGAACGTGGACCGGATCGCGCAGAAGGCGGTCGAGAACGGGCTGCTGCGTCCCGACCAGGTGCCCAACATGGACCGTCGCGACATCATGGCGATGGTCTTCCAGCCCGGGTTCTCCACCGCCGCCAAGGTGACCAACGTGTCCGGCCGCGGTGTGGGCATGGACGTCGTGAAGACCAACATCGAGAACATCGGCGGCGCGGTCAGCGTCGACTCCACGCCCGGCGAGGGCACGGTCTGGCGGCTGACCATCCCGCTGACGCTGGCCATCATCCAGGCCCTCACCGTCGACTGTGGTGACCAGCGGTACGTGGTGCCGCAGGTCGCGGTGCTCGAGCTGGTCTTCATCGACGGGCAATCCACCAAGATCGAGTACGCCTCGGGCGCACCCGTCTACCGCCTGCGCGGCAAGCTGCTCCCGCTGGTGCGGCTCGACCGCGCGCTCGGCCTCGACGTGGGGGCCGACGAGGGCGTGTACATCATGGTGCTGCAGGCCGACGGCCGCCGGTTCGGCCTGGTCGTCGACCGGGTGCTGAACACCGAGGAGGTCGTGGTCAAGGCGCTCAACAGCCGGTTCAAGGACATCGGGCTCTACGCCGGGGCCACCATCCTCGGCGACGGCAAGGTGGGCCTGATCCTCGACGTCTCGTCGCTGGCCCGGCGCAGTCACCTCACCGCGGACGCCGAGCGGCAGAACCTGGAGGCCTCGGCGCGAGCCGGGAAGGGCGCCGGATCGGGCGAACGGCTGCTGGTCACGGCGGTCGGCGAGCGTCGGGTGGCGATTCCGCTCGACACCGTCACCCGGCTCGAGGAGTTCCCGCGCAAACGCATCGAGCACGCCGGCTCCCGCGAGGTGGTGCAGTACCGCGGGCAGATCTTGCCCTTGGTGCGGCTGTCGCACCTGCTCGGGGCGTACGGCGAGGAGCCTGAGGGCGACACCGTGTCGGTGGTCGTCTACAGCGAGGGCGCCCGCAGCGTGGCCCTGGTCGTCGATCGGATCGTGGACATCGCCGAGAACTCGACGACCGCCCGCCGGGACGCCGAGGAGGACGGCCTGGTCGGCACCGCGGTCATCCAGCAGCGGGTGACCGAGTTGCTGGACGTGCGCCGGGCGATCCTCGCGGCCGATCCGAACTTCTACACCGACCTGGAAAACGACGAGTTGCTGGTGGAGGCCTGAGATGCCGAGCCGACAGTTCGCCACGTTCGAGGTGGCCGGCCAGCTCTTCGGTGTCGAGGTGCACACGGTGCAGGAGGTGCTCTCGTACAACGAGTACACCCCCGTGCCGCTGGCGCCGCAGGCCATCGGCGGGCTGTTCAACCTGCGCGGTCAGGTGATCGCCGCGGTTGATCTGCGGGTGCAGCTCGGCATGGCCCGAAAGGCGCTCGAGGGTCCGGTGATGAACGTGATCCTGCGCGGCGACGGCGAGCCCGTGAGCCTGGTCGTGGACCGGATCGGCGAGGTGGTCGACCTCGACGACGACACGTTCGAGCCGCCGCCGGACACGCTCAGCGGACCGACCCGGGAGCTCGTCGTGGGGACGTTCAAGCTGGACGGCCGGCTGATGCTGGCCCTCGACGTCAACCAGGCCGTCGACACGCAGCGCGCTACCACCTGATGTACAGCCTCGTCAGCGCCCCGGTGCTCGGCTTCGACCTGACCCGCCTCACCGGCGGGTCGGCCACGGCCGAGGTGATGCTGCGCGGACTCCGCCTCCAGGCCGCCGACCTGCCGGTGCTCGCCGACCGGCTGCCGGACGAGGGGGTCCGTGGCCCGCTCTGGGTCGAGGTGGAGAGCGCCGCCCGCCGGATGCCGTCGCTCAAGGGCCTCAACAAGGACGATGCGGCGGGCAGCCTGGCCCTGGTCGAGCGCGCCCCCATCGGCACCGTCGACTCGCTGCTCACGTGTCTCCGGTACGACGTGATGGCGTGGACCTGGACGGGCACCGGGCGCGACGCGACGCAGACCGAGGTGGCAGCGTCCGCGACCGCGCTGCTGTGCGATGCCGCCGTCGCCAGTTACCTGCGCGAGGTGCTCGACGCCGACACGCGTCGCGGCCTCGGCGCGGGCTGGGTCGCGGCCATGCGCAAGCTGCCGACCGGCGCCCCGATCGACCTCGGTCCGCACCACTACACGGTCTCCGCCCTGCTCGACCGGCTGCGCTCGCTGCGATCAAGCGACCTGAGCCGGCTCCTCGCCTCGGCCGAGGACTCCCGCCGCAACGCCGGCGGCTGGTCACCGGCCGTGCATTCGGCATCCTGGGCGGCTTATCTGTCGGATCGGGTCCGCACGGCCGCCGCAGCACAGATGCTGTTGGTGCAGGCCGTCGACACGGCCGCCATTCCGTTGGCCGACCGGGCCGGCGGTGTCTGGAACATGCTCAGCGGTGCGGTGCAGGCACTGGTCGTACGCGACCTGCTGGACACCTCGACCGCCCATCGGCTGCTCGCCCCGGTGGTTGCGGCCCTCGGCCCCGCGTGGCTCGGGTAAGGAAGGTGACCGGGTGATATCGGTCCTTGTCGTCGACGACTCGGTGGTCGTCCGTCGCTTGATCGTCGACGCTCTCGGTGGTGCCGAGAACATCGAGGTCGTGGGCACGGCGTCCAACGGGTTGCTGGCCCAGGCCAAGATCGACCAGCTCAAGCCCGACGTGATCACGATGGACATCGAGATGCCCCAGATGGACGGCATCACCGCGGTCCGCGAGCTGCGCAAGCGGCACAAGCAGATCCCGGTGATCATGTTCAGCACGCTGTCGGCCGCGGGCGCCTCGGCCACGCTGGAGGCGCTCTCGGCCGGCGCGACCGACTACGTGACCAAGCCGAGCAACACCGGCAGCGTCGAGCAGTCGATCAAGGCGGTCCGGGACGAGCTCGTCCCCAAGATCTACGCGCTGGCGGGCAAACGCCGGCCGAGCGCGACACCGGCTGCTCCGACCCGCCCCGGCGCGGCCCCGCACCGGGTCGGCCTGCCGCCCACCGGTCCGGGCCGTCCGCCCGCCGGGCCGCCCAGCTCCGCCCCGGTCCGGACGGCTCCGCGCCGCTCCGCGCCCGGCGGCCGCATCGACATCCTGGCCATCGGCTCTTCGACCGGCGGTCCGGACGCGCTGACCAAGGTGTTGAGCGGCATTCCGGCCGACATCCCGGTGCCGATCGTCATCACCCAGCACATGCCGCCCGTCTTCACCAAGATGTTCGCCGAACGGCTGGACCGCAGCACGCCGCTGCGGGTGGTCGAGGCCGGCGACGGCATGGAGCTGACGGCCGGGTGGGCCTACGTCGCACCCGGCGACCAGCACCTGGTGCTGCACCGCCGGGGGACGGCCACGCTGACCCAGCTGAGCGGTGCGCCGCCCGAGAACTCCTGCCGCCCCGCCGTGGATGTCATGTTCCGGTCGGTCGCGGCACTGTACGGCGGCTCCGCGTACGCGACCGTGCTGACCGGAATGGGACACGACGGAAGAGGTGGCGCGAAGGTGCTGAGGGACGCGGGCGCCGAGGTGCTGGCCCAGGACGAGGCCACCTCGGTGGTGTGGGGCATGCCGGGCGCCGTGGTCGGCGCGGGGCTGGCGGACGAGATCCTGCCGCTCGACCGGATCGCCGCCCATCTGGTGGGCCGGGTCAAGGCCGGACGCTCGGCGGCGGTGGCCCGATGACGCTGTCGCAGGCCGAGTTCAACTTCGTGTCCCAGCTCGTACGGCGTGAGGCCTCGATCGTGCTGGCTCCCGGAAAGGAGTATCTGGTCGAGGCGCGGCTCATTCCGGTGGCCCGCGCGGTCGGGGCGGCCGGGGTCAGCGAGTTCCTGGCCGACCTGCAGCGCCGGCCCGACCCGGCCAAGCAGCGCAAGATCATCGACGCCCTGACCACGAACGAGACCTCCTGGTTCCGGGATCGGGAGCCGTTCGCGGCGCTCACCGATGTCGTGCTGCCGGAGCTGGTCAAGTCGCGGGCGTCGGCCCGCAAGGTGCGGGTGTGGTCGGCCGCGAGCTCCAGCGGCCAGGAGGCGTACAGCCTGGCCATCACGATGCAGGAGACGCTGCCGCCCGGCTGGTCCTACGACATCATGGGCACCGACATCTCGACCGAGATGGTCAAGCGGGCCGAGACGGCCGAGTACAGCCAGGTCGAGGTGAACCGCGGTCTGCCCGCGGCCCAGTTGGTGCAGTACTTCGAACGGGCCGGGGCGCACTGGCGGATCGCTCCGGCGCTGCGCCGCAACGTCTCGTTCCGCCTGATGAACCTCACCGCGCCGCTGCCGGTCATGCAGCCGTTCGACGTGATCTTCCTGCGCAACGTCCTGATCTATTTCGACGTCGCCACCAAGCGTCAGGTGCTGCAGAACGTGGCCAAGCTGCTGCGGCCGGACGGCTGGCTCTTCCTGGGCGCGGCCGAGACCACGATCGGGATCGACGACAACTACGAGCGGGTGGCCGCCGGCCGCACCTCCGCCTACCGAGTCCGTACCGGGGCGCCCGCGGGCGCCATGAGAAGGGGATGACGCGGATGCGCGCCATGGTGATCGACGACTCGCGGGCGATGCGCATGATCCTCAAGCGCATCGTCACCAAGCTGAATTTCGAGGCGGTGGAGGCGGGCGACGGCAAGGAGGCGCTCGACCTGCTGACCGCGATGCCCGAGGTGCCGGAACTGGCCCTCATCGACTGGAACATGCCCAACATGAACGGGCTCGAGTTCGTCACGCACGTCCGGGCCGACCCACGCCTGCGCGAGATGACGCTGGTCATGGTCACCACCGAGAGCGAACAGAGCCAGATCGTCCGGGCGCTCGCCGCGGGCGCCCACGAATACGTGATCAAGCCCTTCACCGAAGGAGCCATGATCGAGAAGCTGGCCCTGCTGGGCCTCGTCCCGACCGGAGCGAACTCATGAGCGTCGAAGTCGAGGTCAACGAGAACGACCTCGCCGAGATGGTGGAACAGGTCTGGGAGTCGTACCTGGATCCGGAGGGCGTGAGCCCCCTGATGCAGACCTACGACGAGAACCAGGCGTCCGAGGTGCATTCCTCCGTCTCCATCACCGGTTCCTGGACCGGGCACGTCGTCTACGCGTCCTCGCTGCCGGCGGCCCGCCGTGCCGCGGGCGCCTTTCTGGCCATGGGGCCGGAAGAGGTGAGCGAGGAGGACCTCTCCGACGTGCTCGGCGAACTCGCGAACATCATCGGCGGAAACGTCAAGGCGATGCTGCCGCCCGGCGCGCTCCTGTCGCTACCGCAGGTGGTGCTCGCTCCCGAAGCGACGGCGCGCTACCCCAATGCCCACCGGATCACCGGGGTGTACGGGATCTGGGACGGCGAGCCGGTGTCAATTTCCATGTGGCAGAGCCGCGGAGACAACAAGGAGGGCGCGGAATGAAGATTCTCATCGCTGACGACAGCCGGGTGATGCGGCAGATCGTGATCCGCACCCTGCGTCAGGCCGGGTTCGGCGACCACGAGCTGATCGAGGCGGCCAACGGTCGCGAGGCCGTGGAGCTGACCAAGTCGGAGAGCCCGGATCTGGTGCTCTCGGACTGGAACATGCCCGAGATGTCGGGCATCGAGGCGCTGCGCCAACTGCGCGCAGCCGGTAACGACGTCAAGTTCGGTTTTGTGACGTCCGAGAGCACGGACGAGATGAAGGAACAGGCTGAGGCGGCCGGTGCTCTCTTTTTCATCGTCAAGCCGTTCTCGGCTGAACGATTCGATGAGGTCTTCGCTCCTATTCTGGGATGATTACGACATGTCCGACGTCTCGCTCCTTCCTGGCACCCTGGCCGTTCGCAACCTCTTCGAGGATCTGCTCGGCCGGGAAGTGACCGTCAGCCCCGGCGAACCCATCAGCGCAGATGAGGTCGCCACCTCGACGGTCGCCCTTTTCACCGATCCCGCACAGAACCTCTTCGCCGTCCTCGGCATGGATCTCAAGCTGGCGGCCAACGCCGGCGCCGCGCTCGGCCTGCTTCCGGCCGGCGCTGCCGAGGACAGCATCGACGAGAAGCAGCTGTTCCCGAATCTCGCCGAGAACGTCGGCGAGCTCTGCAACGTGCTGACCAGCCTGCTCAACCGCGAGGGCAGCCCGCACATCAAGCTCCACCAGGTGGTCTACCCCGGCGACCCGCTGCCCGCCGACGCCCGGGCCCACCTGATGGCGCTCGGCCGCCGGGTCGACCTGCTGGTCGAGGTCAACCGGTACGGCAAGGGAAAGTTCAGCCTCTCCCTGGCGCCGTGACATCAGCTCGGCAAGAACGGGTCTGCCCAGGTGGCAGGCCCGTTCGTTTTTGGTTCTAAGCAAGTTGCCGATCCGGTCGAAGCAGATTATGAGCCTGCTAACCGACGGGAGCACGTCATGACCTCGCCGATCTCCGGATTCTCCGGCGCCGCGGCCGCGGCCGGTGCCGCCGGCGCCACCGGCACCGAGAAGGAGAAGAGCAAGACCCTCGGCGACCGGGACACGTTCCTCAAGCTCCTGGTGGCCCAGCTGAAGTACCAGGACCCCAGCAAGCCGGCCGACTCGACCCAGTTCCTGGCCCAGACGGCCCAGTTCACCCAGGTCGAGAAGCTGGAGGGCATCGCCGACATGCTCAAGGGCCAGCAGCTGATCACTGCCAGCTCCCTGGTCGGCAAGACGGTCGAGTTCATGGACGCCGGCGGGGCCAGGGCCACCGGCGTCATCTCGGCCGCCAAGCTCAACGGCGACAGCGAACCGATGCTTCGGATCGGGAACACGGAAGTGCCGCTGTCCAAGGTCACGGAAGTCCAGGAAGTGAAGCCGGACGCGACCCAGGCGACGCCCAAGCCGTAATCCTCAACCGCTGTAGTCCTCAACCGCAAAGGATCCATTCATGCTGCGTTCTCTCTATTCCGGCATCAGTGGCCTGCACGCGCATCAGCAGATGATGGACGTGACCGGTAACAACATCGCCAACGTCAACACCGTCGGTTACAAGGCGAGCTCGGTGCAGTTCCAGGACACCCTGAGCCAGATGACCCAGGCGGCCGGCGCTCCCCAGAACGGCGGGGCCGGCACCAACCCGGGCCAGGTCGGCCTCGGTGTGCGCAACGCGGGCATCACGTCGAACTTCAGCCAGGGCTCGGCCCAGACCACCGGCAAGGCCGGCGACATGATGATCCAGGGCGACGGCTTCTTCATGACCCGCCGCGGCAACGAGGAGCTCTACAGCCGGGCCGGTTCCTTCTTCTTCGACGCCAACGGCACGCTCGCGACGGCGACCGGGGATCCCGTGCAGGGCTGGACCGCCGACGAGGACGGTGTGGTGAACCCGGCGGCCAAGCCGGGCGACATCAAGATGCCGCTCGGCAAGAGCATCTCGCCCGTGGCGACCAGCACGGTCGAGATTAAGGGAAACCTGACCAACGACATGCCGGAGGGCGTCACCGACCCGACCACCATTCCGGCCATCGAGATCCCGTTCAAGGCGTTCGACAAGACCGGCAACCCGATCAGCCTCTCGGCGAAATTCACGCGAGCCACCGCGGATCCGACGGCCGCTATCCAGGACTGGACGGTGACTCTCACGAAGTCGGGTGATGCCGGGCCGACTCCGCCGGTCACCGCGACCATTCAATTCTCCGACGGTAAGCCTGTCGTCACGCCGCCGGCGACGAAGGCGATGCTCGCGTTCACGAACGCCGCAACGATCGACCCCAACCTCAGTAACACGTTCGATTTCGACGCCGGGGATCTGACGATGTACCACGGCCTCACCGAGGCCCGGGTCTCCGACTCGAACGGCAACGCGGCCGGCACGCTGGCTTCGCTGTCCTACACCGTCTCGGACACCGGGCAGATCATCGGCGCCTTCAGCAACGGTCAGAAGAAGGTCCTCGGCCAGGTCGCCCTGGCCACCTTCAAGAACGTCAACGGCCTCGAGAAGACGGGGGACTCGCAGTGGCGGGCCACCGTCAACTCCGGCCTGGCCCAGGTCGGGCAGCCCACCAGCGCCGGTCTCGGCCAGGTGATCAGCGGCGCCCTGGAGATGTCGAACGTCGACCTGGCTCAGGAGTTCACCAACCTGGTCGTCGCCCAGCGCGGCTTCCAAGCCAACTCCCGCATCATCACGACCTCTGACGAGATGCTCCAGGAGCTCGTCAGCATGAAGCGCTAGTCATAAGCATCAGAACGGTCGGCGGTCGGGACAGGCGTTTTCACGCTTGTCCCGGCCGTCTGTCTTTGAGCAGGTCGGCTGCACCCGTACCGCCACCGGTTGGATCTCATCGGCAACCGGGATCAGGCCGAAACACATATCGAAGGGCCACGGACGGCCCACCAGCCCAGGACTACACCACCAAGGACGGATGTAAGTGATCCTCGTAACCCGCATCAATGGTGCCGTGTTCGCCCTGAACCCGGACCTGATCGAGCGCGCGGACTGCACGCCCGACACGGTCATCACGCTGGTCGACGGCACCAAGTACGTCATTGCCGAGTCCGTGCCCGAGTTCATCGATTCAGTGCGGCACTACCGCGCCTCACTGATCGCCCAGGCAAGTCGCCTCGAGGCCGAGCCCACCAACACCCACTCCTCCGCTCCGTCGTCCGACGACCACGACGACGACGACGCCAAGGTGCTCCCGCTGCACCGGAATGGACGCTGATGGACATCTCAACCATCGTCGGTGTAGTCGCCGGCCTCATCATCATCTTCACTGTTCAGATTCTCGAGGGCGGTTCGCCGGCCTCGATCATCCTGCTCCCCTCGATGCTGCTGGTGTTCGGCGGCGCCTTCGCGGCCGGTATGGCCGGCGGCGTGCTGAAGGACGCGACCGGCGCCGGCAAGATGCTCCAGAAGGCCTTCCTGGCCAAGGTGACGCCGCCGACGCAGCTGGTCGAGGAGATCGTCAAGCTGGCCGAGCGGGCCCGCCGCGAGGGTCTGCTGGCCCTCGAGGACGCCGTCAAGACGGTCGAGCACCCGTTCCTCAAGCGCGGTCTGCAGCTGGCGATCGACGGCACCGACCCGGACGAGCTGCACGACATCCTGCACGCCGAGATCGCGGCCAAGAAGAAGTCCGACAAGGCCAGCGCCAAGCTGTTCGAGAACATGGGCGGCTACGCCCCGACGATCGGCATCATCGGCACGGTCATGGGCCTCGTGCACGTGCTCGAGAACCTCGACAAGCCCGACACGCTCGGCCACTCCATCGCAGCCGCGTTCGTCGCGACCCTCTGGGGCGTGCTCAGCGCCAACGTCATCTGGCTGCCCGTCGCGGCCCGCCTCGCCCGCCTCAGTGGCGTCGAGGCCGAGGAGATGGAGCTGGTGGTCGACGGTGTCCTGGCGATCCAGGCCGGCTCCAACCCGCGTCTGGTCGCCCAGAAGTTGCGCAGTCTGCTCCCTCCGGAGGAGGCCAAGAAGGCCGAGGCGGCCGCGAACACCAAGAAGGCGGCATAAAGCATGAGTTCCGGCGGCGGCAAGCGCAAGCAGCGCCATGAGGAGCACGAGGAGCACGTCAATCACGAGCGCTGGCTCGTGTCGTACGCCGACATGCTGACCCTGCTGTTCGTACTGTTCGTGGTCCTGTACTCGATGAGCGACGTCAACATGAAGAAGTTCGCCCAGCTCGCCTCCGGTCTGTCCTCCGGCTTCGGCGCCCAGAGCGTCGCGTTCCAGGGCCAGACCGGGCCGATGGACGGCTCGGGCAACTCCGCCGAGATCGTGCAGATCGACCCGGGCGCCAACCCCGGCGACGGCAAGGCCGGCTCGGCCAACCTCACGGCCCAGCAGAAGGAAGCCGTCAAGGCCGCCATGGCTGCCGAGAGCCGCGCGCAGGCTTCGAAAAACGCTCAAGCCGCCGCCAAGGAAGCCGAAGACCTCAAGAAGATCGAGAACAAGATCTCGGACGCGTTGGCCAAGCAGAAGCTGCTCGACTCGGTCAAGTTCACGATCGACCGGCGCGGCCTGGTGGTCACCGTCCTGACCAACGAGGTCGTCTTCGCCGGCAACCGGGCCGATCTGCAGCCCGGCGGCCGGAAGATCCTCGACGCCATCGCCCCGACCCTGGCCAAGCTGCCCAACAAGATCGAGGTCGACGGCAACACCAACCAGCTCAAGGCCAGGACCACGTTCTACCCGAGCGGCTGGGAGCTCTCCGCGGCCCGCGCGTCGACCACGGTGCGATACCTGGTGGCGCGTGGCCTGGCCAAGGACCGGATGAGCGCTGTCGGCTTCTCCGACACCAAGCCACTGATCGACCCGTCCGACCCCCGGTCGATCACCATGAACCGCCGCGTGGACGTCGTAGTCCTGACCACGCTGACCGCCGAGCAGGCGGCACTGCTGCCGGCCGCGTCCGGCGCCGACAGCAAGTTGCACACCGGTGAGACTTCGGAGCAGGCCGGTAAGCGGGCTCAGAGCGACACCGGGAACACCGATACACCAAGCGAGTCCGGCACCAAGCCGGCCACCACGACGCACGATTGAGAGGAGCTTTCAGATGAGCAAGGACGAGACGACCACCACTGCCGCCGACGCCCCGAAGAAGTCCAAGAAGATGCTGATGATCATCGTGATCGCCGCAGTCGTGCTGCTGGGCGGCGGCGGTGCCGGAGCATTCTTCATGCTCAAGGGCGACACCGCCGAGGCCGCGCCGGTCAAGGGCAGCGTTGTGGCCCTGGAGGACGCGATGACGATCAACCTGGCCGACGGCCACTACCTGAAGCTGAACTTCTCGCTCCAGCAGACCGCCGACGCCGGCGCCGAGTCGGTCGACACCAGCGAGGCCCGCGAGCTGGCGATCGACGAGTACACCGGCAAGTCGCTGGAGGAGCTCTCCACCGAGAAGGGCCGCGAGGAGCTCAAGAAGGAGCTGACCGCGAAGATCGTGAAGGCGTACACCGAGGAAGACAAGAAGATGGTGATGGGCGTCTACTACACCTCCTTCGTCACCCAGTAATCGAACAGCACTGATCAGCCAGAGGGCGGGTTCACCACGGTGAACCCGCCCTCTCTGGTCGTAAGCCGGTAAAAAGGCCCCTCCCGCTCAGCCGTTCCGGAAACGAGCCGATGGGGACAACGTGACCAACGCCGCACGTACCTCGGGCCGGATCTCGCGCCGCGGCCATGGCGGCGGGCCGGCGCCGTACGACTTCCGCAAGCCCATCAAGCTCTCCCGGGAGCACGTCCGCACCTTGCAGATCGCGTTCGAGACGTACGCGCGCAGCTGCGGCACACTGCTCACGACCCGCCTGCGGGCGGTCAGCAACGTCACGCTGGCCGGGATCGAGCAGCTGAACTACGACGAGTACGTCGCCGCTCTGAACAATCCGACGGTGCTCGCGGTGGTGGTGCTCGACCCGCTGCCCGGATCGGCCCTGTTCGAGATGTCCACCTCGGCATCTATGACCGCAATCGATCACATGCTGGGCGGCCCCGGCGGGCCGCAGCCGGAGCGGCCGCTGACCGAGGTCGAGATGCCCCTGCTGCGAGGTCTGCTGGAGCGGATGCTCGGCGAGCTGCGGTACGGCTTCGAGACGCTCGTCGACATGCATCCGAAGCTCAAGGAGATCGAGTACAACGCGCAGTTCCTCCGTGCCCACCAGCCCGGGGACGCCTGCGTGGTCGCCTCGTTCGACATCAAGATCGGGGCCGAGGAGACCAGCCACACGATCTGCCTGCCCTTCAACACGATCCTGCCGGTGCTCTCGCGTACCGAGGCGGTGGTGCTCAGCGAGGCCGAGCGGGCGGCCAAGGACATGGCTCTGCGCAACCTCACGGCCGGACTTTCCTCGGCCCCGCTCGATGTGGCGGTCCGATTCCAGCCCATTCGGATGCGTACCGATGACATCGTGGACCTGCGGCCCGGTGACGTCGTCCCGTTGGGCCATCCGACGAGTCAGCCTCTCGAGGTGACCGTCAACGAGACCGTTTTCGCCCATGCAGTGCCCGGTAATCAGGGGGCCCGGCTCGCCTGCCTCGTCGTGCCTGCTCCCAAGGAGTCCTCGCCCAAGGAGTCTGGTCGCCCATGACCGCGCCCACCATCACCGCGCCGCAGCTGGCGCTCGCCCGGAACGCGGCCGAGGCCGCGCTCGGCGTCCTTCCCACCAGCCGGCCCCTGGTCGCTGCCGACCCGATCGCGGCGACCGCCGACGCCCTGACCGAGGGGCAGGCGGTCACCGCCCGGTTCAGCGGCGCGGCCTCCGGCGAGGTGGTCGTGGTGGTCGGGCAGGACCTGGCGGACGCGCTCCGGGAGAGCCCGCTCGGCGAGCTCGACCTGACGGCCGCGGTGCGCCCGGCGCTCGAGGCCGCGGCCCGCGTCTTCGGCCCGGTGGTGCTCGACCCCGGTGTCGTGATGGAGCCGCAGGTGGCGCTGAGCGCGCTGGCGGCCAAGGACGATGCCGTCGCTGTGCCGCTGGTCGAGGGCAACCAGATCCGGGCCGTGCTGGCGCTGGCCCTGAACCCGTGGCCCACCGGCGACGGGGGTGGGGGTGGGGTGGCCCGGCGTGAGCCGGCGGGACCGGCGGCCGTGCAGCTGCGTGGCGGACTGGACATGTTGCAGGACGTCGAGATGGAGGTCTCGGCCGAGCTGGGCCGCACCCGGATGAGCGTGCGCGAACTGCTCTCGCTCACCCCGGGCGCGATCGTCGAGCTCGACCGGGCCGCCGGCAGCCCGGCCGACCTGCTGGTCAACGGCCGGCTGATCGCCCGGGGCGAGGTCGTCGTGGTCGACGAGAACTTCGGCATCCGGGTCACCGACATCGTCTCGCCCGGCGCCGAGCGGGAGTAACGGCCTTGTTCGAGCTCGTGCTGCGGGTCGGCTTCTCGCTCTTCGTCATCCTCGGCATGATGTGGGGGCTGGCCAGGCTGGTACGCCGTCCGCTGCTCGGGCGCGGACACGGGGATCTGGTCGTGCTCAACCGTCAACAGCTCTCCCGGGGCGCCGCGCTGGCCGTGGTCAAGGTGGCCGACCGGGCGATGATCCTGGGCGTCACCGATCAGCAGGTGAGCCTGCTGGGCGAGGCCGAGGTCGAGCTGTTCGAGCACCACCCGAACGAACACCGCGACCATCTGCCGGTGGACGCCGATCTGGCCGCGGAGCTCGCGAACGGCTCGGGCGATCTGCCCGGGCGGCATCCGGCGGCGCCGAAGCACAGCCGGTTGGACGGGTCGCTGCTGTCGCCGCGCACGTGGCGCTCGGCCATGGAGTTTCTCCGCGATCGGACCAGCCACAAATGATCAAGCGCGCGCTGTTCCTCCTGCTGGCGAGTTGCGGATTCGCACTCGTGCTGTTGCCCGGACCGGCAGCGGCCGAGCTTTCCCGTACGCCCGCGGCCCCGGACCGCGCGCCGGTGACCGTCGTGGTCGCCCTTCCCGAGCGGGCTCCCGCGCCCCCGAGCCCGCCGGCCCGGCCCCGTGGGCCCAACCTCAACGTCAACATTCAGGGCACCAACCCGGACGGCAGCCGCCCGGCCACGTCGCTGATCGTCATGCTCGGCCTGACCGTGCTCTCGGTCGCGCCGGCCCTGCTGCTGCTCTGCACCTGCTTCACCAAGATTTTCATGGTCCTGGGGATCACCCGCAACGCGCTCGGCTTGACCTCGATGCCGCCCAACCAGGTGCTGGCCGGTCTGGCCCTGTTCATCAGCCTGTTCATCATGGGTCCGACCATCTCGGCCATGAACGAGCAGGGGGTCCAGCCCTATCTGAAGGGCGACAAGACCCAGTCGCAGGCGTTCAAGGACGGCGTCAAGCCGCTGCAGGACTTCATGTGGCGCACCACCCGCGACGACGAGGTGGCGCTGATGATCCGGCTCTCCGGTGAGGAGCGGCCGCAGAACCGCAACGACGTCGAGCTGACCACCCTGATCCCGGCCTTCGTGCTTTCCGAGCTGCGCGCCGCCATGATCATCGGGTTCGTCATCTTCATCCCGTTCCTTCTGATCGACATGGTGGTCTCGGCGTCCCTGATGTCCCTGGGCATGATGATGCTTCCACCGGTGACTGTTGCTTTACCCTTCAAGCTTTTGCTGTTCGTGCTGGTCAACGGGTGGGGGTTGATCCTCACGGCGCTGGTGGCGTCGTACCGATGAACCTATCCGTGCCGACCGCCGAGCTGCTCGCGCTGATGCTCGGCGCGGCCCGCACCGGCGCTTGGATGATGGTCTGCCCGCCGTTCAACTCCCGGCTCATCCCGGGCCCGGTCAAGGCGCTGCTCTCGATCGGTCTGACCCTGCCGGTCTTTCCGCAGCTGCGCGGCGCGCTGCCGTCGCTGCAGACCTCCGACATCATCTTCAGCGTCGCTCTGCAGGTCTTCGTCGGGGCGGGACTGGGCTTCGTCACCGCCATCCTCTTCGCGGCCCTGCAGGCCGCCGGTGACCTGATCGACCTGTTCGGGGGTTTCACCCTGGCCATGGGGTACGACCCGTTGTCGCAGAACCAGAGCTCGATCTTCGGTCGGTTCTACAATTTGGTCGCCGTCACCCTGCTCTTCGCCACCGACGGGCATCAGCTGGTGCTGCGCGGCTTCATGCAGTCGTTCAAGACGGTGCCGCTCAACTGGACGTTCTCTCCCAACACGTTCAGCGAGCTACTGATCAAGGGCATCGGCGAGATGTTCATGGCCGCCGTGCAGATCGCCGGCCCGCTGGTCGCCGTCCTGTTCCTCACCGACGTGGCCTTCGGTCTGCTCAACCGGGTCGCCCCCGCGCTGAACGCCTTCCAGCTCGGCTTCCCGGCCAAAATTTTCATGGTCCTGCTGATCTCCGGCATCGCGATTACGGCCCTGCCCGGTGTCCTCGACGCGATCGTGGAGCGTGCGGTCAACGCCGTGATCCAGCTCAGCGGGGGGTGAGCGGACATGTCGGGGGAGAAGACCGAACAACCGACAGAACAGAAACTCAAGAAGGCCAAGCGCGAGGGCCAGATCGGCCGCAGCCAGGACATCGGCGCGTGGTTCGGCATGCTGGCCGCCAGCGTGATACTGCCGCGCACCCTCGAGACCGCGATGGAGCATGCCGAGAAGCTGATGGTCCAGCTGCCCGACGTCATCGCCGACCCGCAGCCGGCCCAGGCGATGGCGCTGCTCAAACAGGCCATGATGGGCACGATCTGGGCCGTCCTGCCGCTGGCCCTGACGATGATGGTGGTCGGCATCGCGGCGGCCGGGGCCCAGGGCGGCATCCGGGTCGCCACCAAGCTGTTCGTCCCCAAGTTCAACCGGCTCAACCCGTGGCCCGGCCTCAAGCGGATGCTCGGCCCGCAGGCCCTCTGGGAGGGCACCAAGGCGCTGGTCAAGACGGCGGTGCTGACCGGTGTGCTCTATTCGACGACCAAGGACGTTTTCCCGGCGCTGATGAGTGCCGGGCAGCTTCCACTGCCCGCGCTGTTCGGCACCGTCGTGGACGCGTCCCTCAACCTGATCCGGGCCGCCTCGGTGGCCGGCATCGCGATGGCCGCCGCCGACTACTTCGTGGTGCGCCGCCGCACCAACAAGCAACTGCGCATGACCAAGGAAGAGGTCAAGCAGGAGTACAAGAACACCGAGGGCGACCCGCTCATCAAGGCGCAGATCCGGGCCCGGCAGATGGCGATGGCGCGCAACCGGCAGATGGCCGACGTGCCGACCGCGGACGTCGTGATGGTCAACCCGACCCACGTGGCGGTGGCGCTGCGCTACGAGCCGCAGAAGGGCGCGCCCCGGGTGGTGGCCAAGGGGCAGGGCCCGCTGGCCACCAAGATCCGCGAACTCGCGGCCGAGCACCGGGTTCCCATGGTCGAGGACAAGCCCCTGGCCCGGGCCCTGTACGGCAGCGTCGACGTGGGCCACGAGATCCCGGCCGAGTTCTTCGGCACGGTGGCCAAGGTGCTGGCGTTCGTCATGAGCCTGAAGGCGAAGGGATCGGCGGCCGGGCTGCACCGCAACCCTCATTCTGCCTCAGAAGCCGCATAACTGAAAAGTTAGGAGATTTCCTCACATCGGTACCTCGAACGGGGGAAGATCGCTCTGTGGGTCAGCATGCCCTGCTCAGTGAAGGCGACGGATCGCCGAACAGAGAAACGCCAGGATGGCGACCACCGCGCAGGGATGGCTCCACCATCCACTCCTGGAAGGTGCCGTGAAGAACCGCAGCATCAGCAAACTTGCCGTGCCCGTCGGGGTCATCGGCATCATCCTCATGATGGTCGTGCCCATGCCGACCTTCCTGCTGGACACGCTGATCGCGGTCAACATCACCGGGGCCCTGCTGATCCTGCTGGTCAGCATGTTCGTCCAGAAGCCGCTCGACTTCGCCGTCTTCCCCGCCCTGCTGCTGGTGGCCACCCTGTTCCGCCTGGCCCTGAACATCAGCGCGACCCGGCTGGTGCTGCGCGACGGTGACGCCGGCAAGGTCATCCACGCGTTCGGCAGCTTCGTCGTCGGTGGGAACCTGGTCATCGGTCTGGTCATCTTCCTGATCCTGGTCATCGTCCAGATGGTCGTGGTCACCAAGGGCGCCGAGCGGGTGGCCGAGGTCGGCGCCCGGTTCACCCTCGACGCCATGCCCGGCAAGCAGATGGCGATCGACGCCGACCTGAACGCCGGTCTGATCGACGAGGAGCAGGCCAAGGCCCGCCGGGCCGAGGTGGGCGCGGAGGCCGAGTTCTACGGCGCGATGGACGGTGGTTCCAAGTTCGTCAAGGGCGACGCCATCGCCGCCGTCATCATCACGCTGATCAACCTCGTCGGCGGCTTCGCGATCGGCGTGGCCCAGCAGGGCATGGCCGCCGGCGACGCGATGAACCACTACAGCCTGCTGAGCATCGGCGACGGCCTGGTCTCGCAGATCCCCGCGCTGCTGCTCTCGGTGGCCACCGGTCTGATCGTGACCCGCTCGGCCACCTCGGGCGACATGGGTTCGACGGTGACCGCCCAGCTCAGCCAGAACAAGCTCGCGATGCGCATCGCCGGCGGGGCCTCGCTCGCCCTGTGTGTGATCCCCGGCCTGCCCAAGGTTCCCTTCCTGATCGTCGGCGTGGCCGTGCTGGCGGCGGCCCAACGGATCAAGGACCCGGTGCCGGAGGAAGAGGCGGCGGCTGCGGCCGCAGCCTCGGAAGTGGTCGACTTGCCACCGGCCGACTCGCCCGAGCAGCTGCTGGGCGAGATGCGGGTCGATCCACTGGAACTCGCTCTCTCGCCCGACCTGGTCGATCTGGTCGACGCCAGCAGCGGTGACCTGCTCGACCGGGTCCGGGCCCTGCGCCGCAAGATGGCCATGGAGCTCGGCGTGATCATGCCGCCGGTGCGTACCCGGGACGACCTCGATCTGCCCCTCTCGTCGTACGCGATCCGCATCTCCGGGGTCGACGCCGGCACCGGGGAGGCTCCGCCCGGCACGGTGCTGGCGATCGGCGACGGCCTGCAGGGGCTGCCCGGCAAGGCGGGCGTCGAGCCGGTCTTCGGCCTGCCCGGCAAGTGGGTGCCGTCCGAGCTGCACTATCAGGCCGAGCTCTCCGGGGCGACGGTCGTCGACCGGGCCAGCGTGATCATCACGCACCTGGCCGAGGTGGTGCGCTCCAACGCCAGCCGCCTGCTCGGCCGCGAGGACGTGCGGGCGCTGACCGAGATGGTCAAGCGGACCCATCCCGTCGTGGTCGAGGAGCTCACCCCCGCGGTGCTCAGCCTCGGCCAGATCCAGAAGGTCCTCCAGGCGCTGCTCGACGAGGGTGTGCCGGTGCGGGACCTGGTGCGCATCTTCGAAGCTCTCTCTCTGCGAGCGAAGGTCACCATCGACCAGGACAGCCTGGTCGAGGCGGCCCGCGCGGCACTGGGCCCGGCCATCGCCGCCCAGTACACGACCGCCGGCCGGCTTACGGTGATCACGCTCGACCCCATGCTCGAGCAGCAACTGCTCGAATCTCTGCGGCCCAGCGAGACCGGGGCCTTCATGGCGATCGACGGCATCCGTGCCGAGTCCATCGTCAGTGAGGCCGCCCGGCTCGCCGAGACCGCGGAACAGCAGGGCCTGGCCCCGGTGCTGGCCTGCTCGCCACAGCTGCGGCTGCCACTGATGCGACTCCTGCGCGCTGGGTCGCGCCGGGTGCATGTGCTGTCGTACGGCGAAATCTCTGGTTCAACAGCACAGATCGAGACGATTGGGGTGGTGAACGGTGCCTACGCGGGTGCTGCTTGAGGGGCCGGCCATCGAGCCGTTGCTGGCTCAGGTACGCGATGAGTACGGCTCCCGTGTCCGGATCATCTCTGCCGACAAGGTCCGCAGTGGCGGGGTCGGTGGCTTCTTCGCGAAACAGCATTACGAGCTGTCCGTGGAGGTTCCGGACCCGAACGAGGACAGGAGTGACATGGCACAGCGCACGAAGACGGCCGACAGTGGTCAGCACAGCCTGGAACGGCTCCTGGAACGGGCCGAGTCGCAGGACCGGATCGACGATCCGGGCCGGGGGACGGCCCGTCCCTTCGGCACGTCCTCGCCACGCTCGGTGACGCCGGCATCGTTCGGCATCTCCCGGTCGGCCGAGACGCCGGCGCACGCGGCGCCCGAGAACAACTTCGGGGCCGACGAGGGTCGCAGCGCGGCGCTCGGCGACACCGGGGCCGCGTTCGCCGAGCTGATGGCCGGCCTGGACGCGGGCAACGACCGGTTCGCCTCGCGTCCCAAGCCGGCGCCGCGGGAGGACACCCCGACGGTACGGCCGTTCCGTCCGGCCGCCGCCGCGGAAACGCCGGTCAACGCCGCTCCGCGGATCCCCACCCCGCCGACGGTGGCGCCCCAGTCGCCCGCGCCGCCGCCGATGACCGCGGCCGTGCCAATGGCTCCGCCGCCGATGGCCGCTGCGCCGATGGCCGCTGCGCCGATGGCCGCTACGCCGATGGCGCAGCCGCCGATGGCTCCGCCGGCGCCGATGGTCGCGACAGCGCCAGTGGTTGCGGCGGCGCCGGTTGTCACGCCGCCGCCGGTGGCGCCGGCCGTTTCCGAGCCGGTCGCCCCGGTCTCGCCCGCGCCCAGACTGGCCGATCGGATCGGTGGGCTGGCCGCCAGCGAGGTCGAGGTGGACCCGGCGCCGGAGCCGGTCGCCGAGCCGCACGGCTTCCAGCCGTCCGCGTCCGTGTCGCCGGCCCCGGCCGTACAGCCCGTCGCGTCACCCGAGCCTGCGGTGGCCGACAACGAGCCGGTCATCCGCAACCTCATGTCGGTGGGCATGCCCGAGTCGATGGCCCGCCAGATCACCGGCAGCGACACGTACGCCGGTGTGCTGAGCGTGCTGGCCGCCCGCCCCGCGGCGGCCGGCGTCCCGGACGGCCCGGGCGAGATCCTGGTGCTCGCCGGCGACCTCAACCTGGGCGTCACGATCGGTCGCCAACTGCTCGACGAGATCGGGGTGCCGGAGAACCACCTTCTGCTGGCCGCCCAGTCGACGGCCGGCACCGGGCTGCACTCGTCCCGGCTGATCTCGACCCCGGACGCGGCCGAGCAGCGGGCCGAGAAGCTTCACAGCGCCGAGGAGCCGTGGGTCGTGGTGCTCGAGGCCCCGGTCGGCGGCACCGATCCGATCTGGATCAACGAGATGTGTGACGCGATCGGGGCCACCGCGGTCTGGGCGGTCGTCGACGCCACCCGCAAGACCGCCGACACGGCCCGCCACCTGCGGTCGCTGGGCGAGGTCGAGTCGCTGGTGGTGCACGGCGTCGAGCTCACCGCCGACCCGGCCTCGGTGCTCGGCCTCGACCTGCCGATCCACTCGCTGGACGGCAAGCCGGCCACCCCGCACGCCTGGGCCGCAATGCTCTGCGCGCGGATCGCCACCGACGTCATGCCGGTGGCCGCGCCGCCGCGGCGGGTCACCCGCTCGGTCCGGCCGTGATCCGTCCGTCGGTCCTGCTGTTCGCGCTCCTGATGAGCGCGCCGGCGTTGTATCGCTACGTTCTCGACCAGGTCGACATCACCGAGGTACTGATCCGGTTCGTGATCGCGGTGCCGATCGCCGCTCTGCTGCTGGCAGGGTTGCGGTTCGTCACGGCGGGTTACGGCCGGCCGGAGGGGAAGCCGGAAGGCACCCCGGTGACGCCGACTTCCATGGACGAGGCCGAGAGGCCGGCCTGACGGGCACAAGTCGAAGAGGGGTGATCGCGAAAGCGATCACCCCTCTTGTGTTCGGAGTCTACCGGCGACTCAGGTTCAGGCGTGTGTGTCGAGACGGCTCGAGCCCGGTGCGGCCGGACGGATCGTCGGCGTGTTCGGCTCGGTGGGCGCGGCCGGATCGGCGTCCCGGCGGCCACCACCCGGCAGGCCCCCGCCGGCGAACTGCTGACGCGCCTGATCCTGCTGGGCGTTGCCCTGCCGCAGGTCGAGCGACGTGTTGCGGAAACCGGCCTCGTCGAGCTGTCGCCGCAGGTCGTCGAGCGCGTTGCGCAGCGCGTCGTGGCCGGCGTCGGTGCTGCCGGTCAGCTGCACGTTGATGTCGCCGTTGCGGATCTCGGCCACCACCTGCACCGGGCCGAGGTCGACCGGGTGCAGATGCACGGTCAGGCGGTGCACACCGTCGGCGTCCAGCTTGAGCGGCACGATCCGCATGGCCAGCTGGGCGGCCGGCGGCGAGAAGGGCTGCGCGGCCGGAGCCGGAGCCTGAGCGCCGGCCGCGGGTGCGGTTGGCGCGGCTGCCTGCGGTCCGGTCACACCGGCCAGGCCGGCCTGGCCGAGCGCGCTGGTTGCGGCGCCGTCGGGGGCGACGCCGGGCGCAGCCGACGGGTAGACCGGATTCGCGGTGACGGTGCCCGCCGTGGCGTCGGGCGTCGGCTGGTCGGGCAGCGGGACCGGCGGGGCCGCGGCAGCGTCGTCCGCCGGCGCCGGGGTGGCGTTCGCGTCGGCCGGGCCGGGCGCGGTCGGCGCCGGAGCGGTCGCGGCATCGGCCGGTGGGGCGAGAACCGCGGGCCGGAGACCGGCCACCACCGGATCGCCGGCGCCCGCCGGTGCCGTGAGTGCGGTGGCGGCCGCGGCGGCCGCGGCCGGTCCGGCGGGAGTCGCAGTGCCGGTCGGGTCGGTGCCGACGGTGTGCCCGGCCGGTGCGGCCGTGCCGGCTCCGCTCTGGGCGAGCTGAGCGGCCAGGGCCGGCGAGAGCGGCGTGGCCGGCGTGCCGGGCGGCGCCGCGCCGGCGGGGTTCGAACCTCCGGTGGGCGCGGCCTCGACGCCGGTCGGCACACCGGTCGTGGGGGCGCCTGGCGCGGGCGGTCCGCCGGGCGGAGGTGGTCCGCCGGCGGTGGTTGTGGTGTCGGCGGCGGTGGGCTGAGCGGCCGCCGGCGGGACCGCCTGGGCCATCGCAGCGGCGGTGGCCGGAGTGGTGGTGGCTTCGGTTCCGGCCGGGGCGGACGTCTCGGCGTCCGTCGATTCCGGGCCGGTCGATCCGGCTGCGGCCGCGTCGGCATCGGCCTGGACCTCGCGCAGGCCGGTGTGCTCGTCGTGGCCGGGGGTCTCGGTGCCGGCCTGGTCGGTGCGGCGGTTGTCGGCCCGGTCGGTGCGGGTTCGGTCGGTGTCCGCTCGAGCGGTGTCGGTCCGGGCGGTGTCCGCCCGGGCGGTGGGCTCGCGGTCGTCGGTGCGGCGGCTGCCGGCCCGGTCGCCGGCCCGGTCGGTGTCGGTCCGGCGCTGCCCGGCCCGGTTGGCGGCCGCGCGGTCGGCCGCCTCCCGCTGCAGGGCGCTGCGCCCGGCGGCGTCGGCCCGGCGGTCCGCCGCCCGGTCGGCGACGCGCTGGTTCGCGGCCTGGTCGTCGGCCCGGTCGGCGGCACGCTGGTCGGCCGCGCGGTCCGCCGTGCGCCGGTCGTCGGTCTTCGCCTGGCCCGGCCGGTCGAGCTCGGCCGAGAGCGCGGAGCCGAACTCCTCCGCACCCTCGCCCTTCCTGGAGGGCCGGCGGCCGGCGTCGGTCACCGGCGCGCGGTCGGCCCCGCTGACGGAATTCGGCATCTTCATGCGGATCTCCTGCTCGCGTTGGGGATCGGATCCCGGTCAGCCGCCGAGCGCGGCCAGGGCCTTCTGGACCTTCGGGACGTACGCCTGGGTCTCCCGGAACGGCGGGATGCCGCCGTACCTGTGCACCGCGCCGCCGCCCGCGTTGTACGCGGCCAGCGCCAGCGGCAGGGACTTGAACTCGCGCAGGTTGCGGGCCAGCAGCTTGGCGCCGCCGTTGATCGCCTGCTCGGGGTCGAAGGAGTTCTTGACGCCCAGGCCGCGGGCGGTGGACGGCATGAGCTGCATGAGGCCCTGCGCGCCGGCCTTGCTGACCGCCTGGGGGTCATATCCGGACTCGACCTTGGCCACCGCGGCGAGCAGCTTGGGCGAGACGCCGTAGCGGTTGCCGGCCTTGACGAACAGATCACCGTAGGGAACACCGCTCAGCGAGCCCGTGCCCTGCAGGCTGGCCGGGCGCATTGCCGCGGCAGCGTTCGACCCGGCCACGGCGGAGTAGTCGGAGACGACACGGCGGATGTGCGTCGGCTTCTCGTACACACTTTGGATCTTGACCTGGTCGCCCGGCTTGGGCGCCGCGATCATCTTGTTGTTGCCGAGGTAGATGGCGACGTGGTCGACGGGGGAGTCGAAGGCCAGGATGTCGCCCGGCTTGGCCTGGGCCAGGTTGGCCACCGGCTCGCCCGCCTTGGCCTGCTGGTGGGACAGCCGCGGCAGCTTGATACCCAGGTCCGAGTACGCGCGCTGGACCAGCGACGAGCAGTCGAGGCCCCGGTCGGGGTCGGTGCTGCCGAAGACGTACGGGGTGCCGAGGTACTTCTTGGCCGCGTCGGCCACGTCCTGGCCGGTAGCCTGACTGTTCAGCCGCATCGCCGTACCGGCCCGGCCGGTGGCGCTGGCCAGCGCCGACGCGAAGGTCGAGCCGCCGGCCGCGGTGGTGCCGGTGGCGGTGGCGCCGGTCGTGCCCGGGGCCGGGTTGACCGGTGTGAGTCCGAGGTGCCCCTGAAGCTCCTGGATGCGGTTGAGCACCCCGGAAACACCCATCATTCGGCGGCTCCCCGCGCCTCGTTGCGGGCCTTGCTGGTCATCGCGAGCTCGTCCAGGTTGGCCTGGTCCTTGCGCAGGTCGTTGGCGCGCACCATCTCGGCGTGCCGCTCGGCCATCATCTCGACCGCGCGGCGGCGCTTGGCCGCGTCGGCCAGCACGGCCATCCGGTCGCGCTCGACCTCCTCGGCCTCGGTGACCATCTTCTGGGCGCTCATCAGCGCGCCGGCCAGCGACTGGCGGGCGACCAGCGAGGCCACCATGGCCCGGGCCGTGGCCTCGGTCGGGGCCTCCGCGCCGACCAGGTCGAGCTGCTTGCGGCGGACGAGGGCCTGGGCCTCCCGGACGTCCGCGCGGGACTGGATCACGGCGCCCTTGGCCGCATCCTCCTGGGCCTTGCGGGCGCGAAGCACGGGCGAGAGTCGAAAAAACCGGTTCAACGTTCTGCCTCCTAGCGCGGCGAGCCTCGTCTACCCGGTCGGCCGGACAACCAGATCGCTGAGTTGCTGCACCCGAACAGCAACTGTGTCTAATGGCTCCGCTTCGCTCCGCGGGCGATCGCCTCTTCAGCTGGTGAGCGGGCACGCGATTTTCCGCCGTCCGCAAAACCCGCGGACGTCGAAAAACCGAGTGCCCGCTCACCAGCCGGCGATCGCGGGTAGCTCACCGGCGGGGATCGTGTGGCTAGGCCGCGGCTACCAGGGCGTGTAGTTGGGCCCAGGCTTCTTCGGCGGTTACGCGTTCGTCGAGGCCCTGGCGCAGGAAAGCGTTGACGTGGGGCCAGACGGCGGTGGCCCGGTCGGCGTCCGGGTTGGTGCCGGCGACGTACGCGCCGATCTCGACCAGCTCGCGCACCTCGCGGTGGGCGGCCATCAGGCGGCGCAGTTCGGTGGCGTCGGATCGCTGCTGCGGGGTGGTGATCTTGTTGGCGACCCGGGAGATCGAGTCGAGCGCCTGGATGCTCGGGAAGTGGCCGGCCGTGGCCAGCTTGCGGTCGAGCACGATGTGGCCGTCGAGGATCGAGCGGGCCGCGTCGGCGATCGGCTCGTTGTGGTCGTCGCCCTCGACCAGCACGGTGTAGAGGCCGGTGATGCTGCCCCGCGCGCCCGGCCCGGCCCGTTCCAGCAGCGAGGCCAGCATCGCGAAGACCGACGGCGGATAACCCCGGGTGGCCGGCGGCTCGCCGACCGAGAGCCCGACCTCACGCTGAGCCATCGCCGCACGTGTGACGCTGTCCATCATCAGCAGCACGTCGGCGCCCTCGTCGCGGTAGTACTCGGCGATCCGGGTGGCGACCGCACCCGCCCGCAGGCGCACCAGCGGCGGCGTGTCCGAGGTGGCGATCACCACCACGGAGCGCGCCAGCCCCTCCGGGCCCAGGTCGTGCTCGATGAACTCGCGCACCTCGCGGCCGCGCTCACCGACCAGCGCGACGACGTTCAGCTCGGCCGAGGTGCCCCGGGTGATCATGGACATCAGGGTCGACTTGCCGACGCCGGAGCCGGCGAAGATGCCGATGCGCTGCCCGCGTCCGCACGGCACGAGCGTGTCCAGCACCCGGACGCCGAGCGGCATCGGCTTGTCGACCAGCTGGCGTTCCATCGCCGACGGGGGCGCGGCGTCGATGCTGACCAGGTGCCCCTGCAGCGGTGGGCCGCCGTCCATCGGCCGGCCCAGCCCGTCCAGGATGCGTCCCTGCAGGTCGGGGCCGACCGCGACCCGCAGCGGGCCGCCGGTGCTGACCACCGGGGTGCCCGCGCCCAGTCCGGCGATCGGTCCCAGCGGCAGGCAGGACAGCTTGTCGCCGTCGATCGCGGCCACCTCGGCGAAGATCGCGTCCGGGCCGTCGCCCATCTGCACCAGGTCGCCGACCCGTGCGTCGACCCCGCTGACCGTCACCCGCAGGCCGACCGCGCCGGTCACCTTGCCCCGGGTGAGCGGGCGGGCTGCCTCGAGCGCCGCCGACATGCGGTGGCGGAACACGTCCGTCATATTGCGCCCCTTTCGATACAGGCCGCTACAGCAGCCGCAGCGCCTCGCGGGCGCGGGCCGTGGCGGCGGCGATGGTGGCGTCCACCGTCGCCATGCCGGTCTCCGCGACTGCGTCGCCGGGGCGCAGCGCACCGTCCGGGCGCAGGCGCACCCGGCGTCCCTCGTACTCGAAATCCGTCTCGCCGGCCTCGCCGACCAGCGTGTGGTAGTCGTCCGGGTGCAGGCTGACGACCAGCGAGCCCGCTTCGGGGGTGGCCGCCATGGCCCGGCGCAGCGCGGCCACCGTACGGCCCTGCGGGTCGTCCAGGCTGCGGCCGACGATCGCTTCGGCCAGCTCGAAGGCGTGGGCCAGCAGCACCTCCTGCAGCTCGGCGAAGGTCGGCATGAGCTGGTTCTCGTGCTCGGTGACGGCCCGGCCGAGCGCGTTGACGGCCTGCGCCAGCGCGGTCGCCCGGCGCTGTTCGTGGGCCTGCTCGGCCGCGGCCGCCCGGGCCTGCGCGTTCTGTGCCGCGGCGGCCGCCTCGCGCTGGCCCTGGGCCCAGCCCTCGGCGTAGCCGGCGGTGCGGGCCTGCTGCCGGGCCCGGTCGAGCGAGTCGCCGTCGGTCGGCCGGCCGGTACGCAGGTCGGTCCCGAATCGGGCGGCCGCAGCCGACTCGGCGACCGTGCCCCGCAACACGGGGCTGGTGCTCTCAGGCGATGAGCTCATCGGCCTCGCCACCGCGCTGGACCTCGATCTGGCCGGAGTCCTCGAGCGATCGGATCACCGAGACGATCTTGGCCTGGGCCTCCTCGACCATCTTGACCTTGACCGGGCCGAGCAGGTCGATCTCCTCGAGCAGGTTCTCGCGGCCGCGCTCGGAGAGGTTCTTGGTGACCTTGTCGCGGACGGTGTCGGGCACGCCCTTGAGCGCGGTGGCCAGATCGGCCGGCTCCACCTGTCGGAGCACCAGCTGGATGGCGCGGTCCTCGAGGTTGATGATGTCCTCGAACATGAACATCCGGCGCCGGATCTCCTCGGCCAGCTCGGGGCTGCGGGCGTCCAGCGCCTCCAGGATGAGCCGCTCGGTGGTGCGGTCGGCGCGGTTGATGATCTCGACCAGCGGCTGGAGGCCGCCGACGGTGGAGAGCTCGTCCGGCTGGAGCACGGTCGAGAGTTTGCGCTGGAGCGCCTGCTCGACCTGGCGGATCACGTCGGGGGAGGTCCGGTCCATGACCGCGATGCGGTGCGCGACGTCGGTCTGCACCTCGATCGGGAGGCCGGCCAGGATCGACGAGGCGAGCGCCGAGGGGATGTGCGCCAGCACCAGGGCAATCGTCTGCGGGTGCTCGTACTGCACGTACGAGAGCAGCTGCCGAGGGTCGGCGTGGCTGAGGAAGTTGAACGGGATGTCGTTCATCGAGGCTTCGAGCCGGTCCAGGATCAGCGCCGCCCGGTCCTTGCCCAGCGAGGCCTCGAGCAGCTCGCGGGCGTAGTCCATGCCGCCTGAGCCCGCATAGCGGGTCGTGGCCATGGCGTAGAACTCGTCCATCACGTCGTCGACCTGGGTCGGCTCCAGCTTGCCGAGCCGGGCGATCTCAGCCGAGATCATCTCGACTTCCTTCTCCGACATCTGCGACATGATCTGGGCGGACTGTTCCTTGCCGAACTGGACGAGCATGATGGCGGCCTTGCGCACGCCCGTCATCGACATGGTGGTGAGCGCCGGTGTGGTCAACGCGTACTCCTCGGACCGTCAGCAGGAAATCAGCCAGCGGCGACCGGCTCCAGCCGGTCGCCGCCGAAAAGGGTCAGCGCGTCGTGTCGGCGGCCAGCCAGCCGCGCAGAAGCACCGCCATCTCGTCAGGTTGATCCTTGACCATCTGCTCGATCTCCCGCTGGCGTTCCTCGCGAGCCTGCACGTTCGTGTTGTCCATGGCCATCCCGGCCTCCAACATCTGAGCGGGAATGGCCTGGTTGAGCTCGGCCAGCCGCTGGGCCTCGAGAGCGGCCTGCATGTCCTCGAGGTGCTTGCGCTCCTCGGCGGTCAGGCCCCGCCGCTTCTTGCTCTTCCGGCTGAACCGCCAGGCCACGAACATCAGCAGCAGCACGAGCGCACCGAGCGCCCCCGTCTTGATCAGCGACATCTGCTTGGCCTGGGTGGCGGCGGCGGACGACGCGCTCAGCGCCTCCTGAGCCGCCTTGGCGGCGCTCTGGTCGAACGGCATGGCCGAGACCGCGATCGTGTCGCCGCGGGTGGCGTCGATGCCGGCTGCGGCCGAGACGAGCTGCTGCACCTGGGCCGGGTCGATGGTGCCGGCCACGTTGCTGTTCAGCAGGACGGCCACGTTGAGCTTCTTGATGCCGCCCGGAGCGTTCTTCCGGGTCTCGTTGATCTCATTGAGCGCGTTGTTGCGGACGCTCGAGCTGTTCTCGTACTGGCCCGGCCCGTTGCTGCCGGCGGGACCGGCGATGTTGTCGGGGCCGAGCACACCACCGGCGTTGCTCCCCGAGGCGTTGTAGGCCTCACGGTTGTTCTGCTCGGAGAGGGCGGGCACCGACGGGTCCGCGTTGTAGGTGCGGCTCTGCGTGGTGGCCTGGTCGAAGTCGAGCGTGGCGCTGGTCTGCACCACCGCGTTGCCGGGCCCGACCAGACTCTCGACGATCTTCTGCAGCGACGAGTTCATGCGGTTCTGGAAGGCGACCGTCTGCGCTTCCGTCCCGCTGTCCCCACCGGTCCCGATGGCCGCGCCGCCACCGGTCGACAGGATCTTGCCGTCGGCGCCGGCCACGGTGATCTCGGTGGGGTCGAGGCCTTCGACGCTGGAGGCCACCAGGTGCACGATGGCCTGCACCTGATCGCCGCTCAGGGGCTGGGTGGAGTTCGAGGCCACCAGCACCGAGGCGGTCGGCTTGTCCTGCTCGTCGGCGAAGACGTCCTTCTTGGGGATCACGAGGTGCACGGTGGCCGCCTCGACACCCTCGATGGACTTGATGGTGTTGGAGAGCTCGCCCTCGAGCGCTCGCTGGTAGTTCGTCTGCTGCATGAAGTCGCTGGTGGTGATGCCCTGCTGGTCGAGCAGCGAGTAGCCGGTGCCGGCGTCGCCGGGCAGTCCCTCGCCGCTCAGCGACAGGCGCAAGTCGTTCACCTGGTCCTGCGGCACGAGCACGGTCTGGCCGTCGTTGGCCAGCTCGTAGCTCGTGCCGGTCTTCTTCAGCGACTCGACGATCGCACTGGCGTCCTTGGACGACAGATTGTTGAACAGGATGGAGTAGGACGGCTTGGAGGCCCAGGTGGCGAAGAAGTAGGCGCCGATGACGAGGGCTACCACCGCCGCGATCGTGACGGCCTTCTGTCCCGGTGTGAAGGACCGGAACGTGTCCGTGACGCGGCGGACCGGAGCGGGAAGGCGGTCGGTCATCTCAGGCCTGCATCCTCATGATTTCCTGGAAAGCTTCCACGGCCTTGTTGCGCACGGCGAGGGTGAGCTGCAGGCCGAGCTGAGCTTCGTTGGCCGCCATCGTGTACTGCGCCGGGTCCTGAAGCGTGCCTTGGGCGACCTGGACGGCCAGGTCACTGGCCTTGGCCTGCGACGCCGAGACGCTCTCGAGGCCGCGCGAGAGCATGCTGGCGAAGCTCTCGTGCTCGCCCTGGGCCGCGGTGACCTTCTCGGAACCGGGCAGGGGGGCGGCGCCGCCGATGCCGCTGACCGCCTCGAGTCCGGAGACCGGTGAGAAACCGCTGATGGGGCTGATCGGGGAAGTCATCGCCTACCTCACTTTCCGAGGTTGATCGCGGCGGTGTAGGAGTCCTTGGCCCGGTCCACGACCGCCAGGTTCGCCTGGTAGGCGCGCTGGGCCATCATCATCTGGGACATCTGCGAGCTCAGGTCGATGTCCGCCTTGCGCACGTAGCCCTGGCTGTCGGCGAGCGGGTTGTCCGGCTCGTGCACGAGGACACCCTCGGCGCTGCCGAACGCCACTCCGCCGACCTGGGCGCCGTTGCCGTCCTGGGCCTCCTGGGCGAGGACGTACCGGGCCTGGAAGGCCTTCTCGGACGTACGCACGGTGTTGTCCATGTTGGCGATGTTGTCGGAGACGGCGTCGAGCCATTTGCGGTAGACCGTCACACCGGTGCCGGCGACCCCGATCGCGTTGAAAGTGCTCATGCTCAGGCTCCCTTGATCGCGTCGCGCAGCATCGAGTACTTGGTATCCATCGCCCGCAGGGTCAGCTGATAGCGCATCGTGGTGTCGATGTGGGAGAGCGTCTCCTCGTCGAGGTTGACGTTGTTGCCGTTCAGTCGCGTGGGCTCCAGCGACGAACGGGTCTGCGGTGCGACCCCGAGCGGTGACATGCCCTTGGCGACGGCACCGCGCAACGCTTCCTCGAATTCGACCTTACGGGCCCGGTAGCCGGGGGTCTCGATGTTGGCGATGTTGTTGGCGATGGCGCTCTGCCGAGCCGACAGGCCGGCCACCGCGACGCGCAGGGAAGACGATGAGACGTCGTCGAACACAGCAGCTCCTTGTGTCGTTCCAAGGTGCCGATCCGTGGCTTTCCAGTGAGCGTTCCGTCGCTCGTACCATGCAGTTCGGCGCGTTCGGGAATCCGCTGAGTGTCAGACGGTTGCCAGCCGGTTGCACGAAAAGGCCCCGGAACCCCCGCAACGGGATTCCGGGACCTTTTCGATGCCCATTACATGGCCCGGTCGACGTATACGGGCCGTTTGACTGCTTCGCCGGTCTCGATCTTTCTCGTCATCGTCATCTGCTGACGGGTTGCGGTCATCCGCCGCGCGATTTCCTCGGCCGCCTTGAGCTGGCGGGTGAGGATCTCGTCGGCGCGCGGCTTGAGCTCCAGCGGCAGCGCGCCGAGTTCGGTCGGGGCTTTCCACAGGCTGGCCGGCGGCGTCTCGGCGTTCCGGTGCTCGTCGTCGAGCATCGCCTCGATCGTGGCCACGTCGAGCTCCAGCTCGTCGAGGGCCTCGCTCCAGGCGTTGCGCCATTCGCCGCCGCTCATGTCGCTCCCCTGCTCGTCAGTGGGCGACCGCCGAGGCGGCGGCCTCTCGCCAGGCGTCGCGCAGCGGCTCGACGAAGCCGCGGCAGGTCGCCACGCGGTCGGCGTCCTTGGCGACGTTGGCCCCGATCAGCTCGGTGATCAGGTAGCCGTACAGGTTGGCCAGACCGGGCGCGCCCGACCAGGCCTCGACGTCCAGGCTGACCTGGAGCTCGATGAGAATCTCCTGAGCGTGGGAGATCTTCTCGTGCGCGTTCTCGATCTCGCCGGCGCGGATCGCCTCCTCACCCTGCACGAGGTCGAGGACGAGACGGTCGTAGAGCATGGTCAGCAGCTTGGCCGGCGAGGCGGTCTGGATCGAGTCCTGCAGGTAGCGGTTGCGGAGGTTCGGGGCGGTCACGGTCATCGGTCTCCTTGGTCAGGGCCCTGCGATGGCTGGTCGGGGCGGTGGATCAGAGGCCGGAGAGCTGGCCGGCGAGCCAGGTGGACTGGTTCTTCAGCTTGCCCAGAGAGGTCTCCAGGTCGGCGTACTGCTTCTGCAGCGCGGTCCGCTTGGCCGCGAGCCGCAGGTCCCAGCCGCTGATCTGCGTGTTGAGGCCGTCGATCTCGTTCTTGCGGCCGGTGATCACCGCGGTGATGTTGGTCGTCTGATCGCCGGCGTACTTCTCCATCTGGTCGGCGAACTCGATGCCGGCCGCCTGCATCTGGAGCGGGTTCTCGTTGTACGAGTTCGTGAACTTGGTCGAGTCGAACGTCAGCCGGCCGCTGCGGTCGAGTTCCACGCCCAGCTTGGACAGCGAGATGGAGATCTTCTCGAGGTTGGTCTTCGTGGCCGCGTCGGTCGGCTGGTTCTTGTCGTACGACGGGTTCGCGTAGGTCAGGCCGAGGCTGATCTTGCCGAGCATGCTCTGCGAGATGTTGCGCACCGAGAAGTCGCCGGTCAGCGGCGATCCCTTCTTGGTGGCCGCGTCGTAGGCCGTCTGCTTGGCGACCTCGCTCAGCGTGCCGTTGGCCGCGTCCACCAGCGCCTGGATCTTGCTCGCGATGCCGCTGACGTCCTGGTCGGAGGTGACCGTGACGTCGTTCTCGAGCTTCGACACGGTGATCGAGACGCCCGGCATGAGCTTGGCGAACGTGTTCGTGTCGCTGGTGACGGAGTAGCCGCCGTTGGCGGCGTTGGCGTCGCCGCCGCCGATGTCCAGCTGGGCGTTGGCGGCTGTCGCGACGTTCGTCAGCGGCGAGGCGACGCCGTCGAGCCCGCTGTCGATACGGAAGGCCGCGCCGGTGCCCGTCTTGGCCCCGCTGATCTGCAGGATGTCGTTGGCGCCGCCGGTGGTCACCACGGTCGCCTTGATCCCGATGCCGGCCGCGTTGATGGCGGCGGCGACGCCCTTGGCCGACTTGTCGTCGCCCAGCGTGATCGTGTGGGCCTTGTCGCTGGCGCTGCCGTCGAGCGGCCCGGTGGTGATCTGGATGGTGCCGGAGCTGATGTCGCCGGTGGCGGGCACCTTGGCCGTGGTGATCTGGTTCTTGGCCAGGCTCTTGACGTCGAAGACGGTGGTGCCGGAGGCGCCGTTGGTGCCGGTCAAGGCGGTGGCCGTCACAGTGCTGGAGCTGGTGGTCGCTTTGACCGCGCGCCAGGTGCTGAGCTGGCCGAGGCTGTCCGCGGAGTTCTTGAGCGAGGTCAGTGCGGCGTTGACCGACATGTAGGAGGCGATCGCGGTCTGGGCGGTGCTCACCTTCGACTTGAGCCGGTTCTGCGGCGCTGCCTCGACCTGCATCAGGGAGGTGATCATGGAGGAGGTGCTGAGGCCGCTGACGAGTCCGTCTACCGAAGTGCTCACCGGAGCCTGCCTTTCAAAAGAAGCGGGGGCAGCCGCTTTTGACGGCTACCCCCACCTATTCGGTCGCTTGCGAAAGATATTCAGTTGCTGACGGTGGCAGTTCGGTTAGCGCAGCAGCGAGAGAACGTTCTGCGCCGACTGGTTGGCCTGCGACAGCATCGAGGTGCCGGCCTGGGTCAGGATCTGCGACCGGGTGAACGACACCATCTCCTGGGCCATGTCGGTGTCACGGATACGCGACTCCGACGCGGACAGGTTCTCGACGGCCACGTTCAGGTTGTTGATCGTGTGCTCGAAGCGGTTCTGCACAGCACCGAGCGTGGCCCGGCTGTCCGTGACCGACGACAGAGCCTTGTCGATGATCTTGATCGCGGCGTCGGGGTCCTTGGTGAGGTCCAGGGCCGCGGTGCCGAGCGTCTGCGAGTCCACGCCACCGATCGAGATGCCGATCTTCTGGTTGGCGTTCGCGCCGACCTGGAACTTGCCGCTGTTGCCACCGGTCTTGTCCAGCGTGGGCGTGGCCGCCGTGGACGTGAGGTCGATCTTCGCGCCGGCCAGGACGGCGCCCGTGCCGTCGGCGACGGCGAAGTTGCCGGAGCCGGCCATCGAGTAGGTCGTGTTGTTCTGCGCGTCGACCTTGGCCGACATGGTGATCTCGTTGCCCTGGTAGCCGGCCGCCTTGAGGGCCTTCTCGGTGGCGTTGTTGACGGCCTTGGCCAGGTCCTGCGCGGTGGCGTCGGTGGCCAGCGCGTCGACCGACACCGTGATCGGCGTCGTGCCGAGGTCCTGGCCGGTCGGCGTCTTGGTGCCGCCGCCGACCTGGCTGATGGTGAAGGTGAACGGGCTGTTGGCGCCGCCCGGCACGGGAGCCGCCGCGCCGGCGACGGCGTCCAGGGTGTTGGTCGCGGCGTTGGTGAACTTGGTCTTGACGGTGTTGCCGAAGGAGCCGTCGAGCAGGTTCTGCTTGCCGAACGAGGTGCTCTTGCCGATCCGGTCCAGCTCGGCGTTCAGCTGACCCATCTCCTTGTTGGCGGCTTCGGAGGCCGCGGTGTCGGTGGCGCCCGAGTTGGCCGCCTGCACCGAGAGGTCACGCATGCGCTGCAGGATCGCGGTCGTCTCGTTGAGCGCGCCTTCAGCGGTCTGTGCGACGCTGACGCCGTCCTGGGTGTTGCGAACGGCGACCTTGAGCCCGCCGACCTGCGAACGCAGGCCCTCGGAGATGGACAGACCGGCCGCGTCGTCGGCGGCCCGGTTGATGCGGAAACCGCTGGACAACTTCTCCAGCGACTTCGACATCTGGCTGTCGGTGACCGACAGGTTCCGGTAGGCGTTCTGCGCGGCGATGTTCTGGTTGATGCGGAGACCCATGGGGTGCTTCCTCCTTGAGAGGGGTCGGGAACCGGCCCATCCATGGGGCCGTGGCGTTACGCCAGCCGATCGGCGCGGTGCCGACGGTTCACTGAGCAGTCTGCGAGATTTTCGCGCTCATTTCCGGCGAACCCGAAGAAACCCGAGCGCAACTCACATGGACCCGGAATGCACCGGATCGGGGGAAATCCCTCAGCGGAGTCGCACCCGTGCCGACGTGTCCGAATGAGCGGGTTCGTCGAGAGGGCGGGCCCGACCAGAGGCGAGACGGAGGACCAGGGTGAGTCTGACCGACCTGGCCAGCGTCCTGTGGCGTTCACGTGAGCTGCTCGAGATGCTGTTGTTCAAGCTGGAGGAGGAGCAGCTGCTCCTCGCGGCCGGCCGCTCACGCTGGCTCAGCCACGCCACCCGCGAGGTCGAGGTGGTGCTCGAGCAGATCCGGCAGACCGAGGTGATCCGTGCGGCCTACGCTCAGGACGTCGCGGTCGAGCTCGGCCTCGCGCCGGAAGCGTCGCTCGGGGAACTGGCTGACGCCGCTCCCGCGCCCTGGCAGGACCTTCTGCATCAGCACCGCAAGGCGTTCCTGCTGCTGACTTCCGAGATCAGCGCGCTCGCCGACGTCAACCGAGACCTGCTCACAGCCGGTCAACGCGCAGCCCGCGAAACCATGCTCGCGTTCGCCGAAACTGTGGAAACCTACGGACCACAGGGGCAGACCGTTTCCGGCGGCATCCGCCGCTCCAGCCTGGTGGATGAGGCGATCTGAGATGGCTAGCAGCTTCAGTGGAATCAACACGGCGCTCAC
Organism: Paractinoplanes polyasparticus; assembly: GCF_019710575.1. Lineage (GTDB taxonomy): Bacteria > Actinomycetota > Actinomycetes > Mycobacteriales > Micromonosporaceae > Actinoplanes > Actinoplanes polyasparticus. Next base: position 127,101 of record NZ_JAHWFK010000025.1, read on the forward strand.
CTCGCTCTACGCGCAGCGTCGCGGCCTGGACGTCACGGGCCAGAACATCGCCAACGCGAACACCGAGGGCTACACCAAGCAGCGGGTGCGCATGGCGTCGCAGACCGGCAGCCTGAACCCCGGTGTCTACGCGACGACCACGCAGGTCGGCAACGGGGTGACTGTCGCCGGCGTCGAGCGCGGCCGCAACGCGTACCTGGAGGAACGGGGTCGCACCGAGCACGCCAACTCCGCCTACCTGGCTTCTCAGGCGGCGACGTACGACCAGATCGAAAGCGTCCTGGCCGAGCCGAGCGACACCGCGTTGCAGGCCCGTCTGCACGACATGTGGGACGGCTGGAACGACGTCGCCAACAACTGGCAGGACCCGTCGACCCGCTCGTCCCTGCTCGAGAAGAGCCGGACCGTCGCGATCACGCTGAACGACACCCGCGCCTCGCTCGCGAATCAGTTCGGCGCGAACCGCAACGAGATGAGCGCCTTCGTCGACCAGGTCAACACGATGGCCGACAACATCGCGAAGATGAACAACCAGGTCGTCGTGGCCCGGGCGGCCGGGCTCGAGACCAACGAGCTGCAGGACCAGCGGGACGTGGCCGTCATGCGGCTCTCCGAGCTGGTCGGCGCCACCACGGAAGCCAAGACCAACGGTTCCGTCAACGTCTACGTGGGAACGTCGCCGCTCGTCAGCGACTTCTCCACCCGCAAGCTGGAGCTCACCGGACCGCCCAACCTTGATTCCTGGGACGCGAACACCCAGGTGGCGCTCAAGTGGGAGGGCACCGACACGACGGCCAAGGCCGGCGGCACGATGGGCTCGATGCTCGACACGATGAACACCATCATCCCGGGCATCGCCAAGCAGCTCGACGACGTGGCCAAGGCGCTGGCGAACAGCGTCAACAACGTGACGACCACGGCGTACGACGTCAACGGTGATCCGGGCAAGGCCTTCTTCTCCGGCACGACCGCGCGGGACATCAAGGTGGCGATCGAGAATCCCGACGAGGTCGCCTTCTCGGCCGGCAACCCGAAGGGCGACCCGAACGCCATACCACCGGAAGTCGCCGCGATCGACAACGACAAGGCCGACGCGCTGGCTGCTCTCGGCACCTCGCCGGGCGGCCCGGACGTGACGTACCAGCAGATGATCGGTCAGCTCGGGGTGGCCTCGCAGTCCTCGGCCCGGCGCAGCGAGATCCAGGACGCCGTCCGCGATCAGGTCGACACCTCGCGCGAGGCCGAGTCCGGCGTCAACCTCGACGAGGAGATGACCAACCTGCTGACCTATCAGCGTGGTTACGAGGCCGCCTCGCGCGTGCTGACGACGATCGACTCGATGCTCGATCAGCTGATCAACCGCACCGGCCTCGTCGGCCGGTGACCGGGCGACGGCGTAGGGGAATCGCATGACCATTCCGAGCAGGGTCACCGACAGCAGCATGCGGCACCGCATGCTGGGCGACCTCAACCGCAGCATGGCCCGCGGCCAGAAACTGCAGGAGCAGATCTCCAGCGGCAAGCAGCTGAGCCGGCCCTCCGACTCTCCAACCGGGACGGTCACGTCGCTGCAACTGCGCGGCGAGTTGCGTTCCACTCAGCAGTTCGCCCGCAACGCCGACGACGGTCTCGGCTGGCTGGGCACCATTCAGGACAAGCTCGGCGACGCGTCGGGTCAGATCATCCGCGTACGCGATCTGACCGTGCAGGGCCTCAGCTCGGCCAACAACGCGTCGGCCCGGGAGGCCATCGCCGTCGAGATCGACAACATCCGCCAGTCGATGATCGGCGAGGCGAACACCAAGTACCTGGGCCGGCCCATCTTCGGCGGCACGACGCCGGGCGCTGTGGCGTTCGACGACACCGGTAAGTACGTCGGGAACGACGGGCAGACCACCCGCACCGTCGGCCCGAACGCCAAGGTCCGGATCGACATGACCGGTGCCGAGGCGTACGGCAAGGAAGGAAGCGACACTCAGCTCTTCAAGGTGCTGAGCGACATTTCGGCGGCGCTTCGCGGCAATGACGACGCGGCGCTGAACACCGCACTGGGCAACATCGATACGGCCCACGATTTACTAAAGTCCACCCTTTCGGACGTTGGCGCCCGATATAATCGGATTACGCAGATGAAGCAGTCCGCTGATGACCATTTGCTCTCCGTGACGTCGCAGCTGTCCGACATCGAGGATGTGGACCTGCCCAAGGCGATCATGGAATTGCAGATCCAGCAGACGTCTTATCAGGCCGCCCTGGCCGCCTCGGCCAAGGTGATCCAGCCCTCGCTCATCGATTTCCTGAGGTGACCATGACTACTCGCACCGCGTCCCGAACGATTGAGGACACCATGATCGACCCGTCGCTGGGCCTGCCGACCATCACGATGGCGGTGCCCATGCCCGGTTTCCCGGCCCACCGGGAATTCGTTCTGGTGCGGCTCAACGAAGACGGCCTGCTCTACGCGTTCACGTCCACTGAGGACCCCGACCTGCGCTTCCTCGTCGCGCCGCCGGAGCCGTTCTTCCCGGACTACGCGCCCGAGATCGAGGCCGACGTCTTCGCCGCCCTGAACACCAAGGACGCCGACCGGCTCCTGCTGCTGACCGTCATCACGGCCGGCACCAACGAGACCACGGCCAACCTGATGGCGCCGATCGTGGTCGACCGCGACAGCATGCGCGCCATGCAGGTCGTACTCAGCGGGTCGGGCTTCCCCGTCCGCGCGGTCATGAACCCGGTCTACTGACGTCCAGCGGGCGCGGCCGCCGGACGGCGACCGCGCCCGGTTCGCGATGCTGTCCGTCCACGGATGGAGGAGGGCACCGACGATGCTCGTACTGACCCGGCGCTCCGGAGAGAGTGTGATGATCGGCGACACGGTCGTCATCACCGTGCTCGAGGCGCGTGGCGACGTGATCCGGCTGGGCATCCAGGCTCCGCGTGACGTTCAGGTGCATCGCGAGGAGGTGTACCGGGAGCTGCAGGCATCCAACCGAGAGGCCGCTTCGCCCACACAGGACGAGGTGCGGGCGGTCAGCAAGATGCTGCAATCACCGACCACATCGGACTGATAGCTGTGCCGAACGCCCCGTCGCCGGTCGACGGGGCGTTCGTCTTATCCGAATTAGCGGAAAACGCACCCCTCGCGCCGGAAGAGCTGAAAGATGTTCTTAACCGCACAGGCGGCCCAGCTCCGGCCTTCTAGGGGGAACGATGTCGCGACTGGCGCAACTCGGCATTGCCAAACGGCTCGGCCTGATCGTGCTCGTCGGCGCCCTGATGCTGGGCGCCCTGGCTGCCGTCACGTTGGTCGGTCAGCGCCAGCTGAGCGAGCAGGCCGACCGCGTCTCCCGGCTCCAGGCCGGCCAGGCCGCGCTCAACCACCTCGACACCCGGCAGAGCGAGCTCAAGGTGGACGCCTACCGGGCGGCCCTCGGCATGGACGTCAGTCAGGATGTGATCGACGACGTGCAGTCGGCCACCGAAGCCGCCGACGCTGTGGTCGGCGCCGGGCTGCCGGACGACATGAACGCCACGTTCCTCGAGGACCGCTCGGACTTCGTCGCCTTCGGCGCGTTCATCTCCGACTTCGTCGCCGCGGCGGGCCGGAACCCGGCGTCGGTCCGGGGCCGGCTGGACGAGATCGCCGAGCGCAACAACGTCACCGACGACAAGCTCGGCGCCCTGGTCGACCGGGTCGGCGCCGCGGTCGACATCGAGCACGGGGACATGGCCGGCACGGTCAGCCGCACCCGTACGCTGTCGATCGTCATCGCCCTGGCCGGCCTCGTCCTGCTGATCGGCCTGGCGATCCCGCTGGCCCGCTCGATCCTGGTGCCGGTGCACCAGCTCGGCGCGGTCATCGAGGCTCTCGCCCGGGGCGACCTGACCAACCGCAGCGGCATCACGAGCCGCGACGAGCTGGGCCGGATGGCGGCCGGGCTCGACGGCGCACTGGAGTCGATCCGCGGCTCCCTCACCACGATCGGCCACGATGCCGACGCGCTGGCCGGGGCGGCCGGCGAGTTGTCCTCGGTCGCGGCCCAGATCGCCGAGGCGGCCCAGCGCACCGACCGGCAGTCCGCGTCGGCGGCCACGGAGGCGGACGAGATCTCGCGCAACGTGCAGACGGTGGCGGCCGGCGCCGAGGAGATGGGCCTGGCCATCCGGGAGATCTCCCGCAACACCAGCGAGTCGGCGCAGATCGCGTCGGTGGCCGTTGCCGAGGCGGCCCGGGCGACCGAGACGGTCCGTCAGCTCGGCGACTCCTCGGCCGAGATCGGCAACGTCATCAAGCTGATCACCTCGATCGCCGAGCAGACCAACCTGCTCGCCCTGAACGCCACCATCGAGGCGGCCCGCGCCGGCGAGGCCGGCAAGGGGTTCGCCGTGGTCGCCAGCGAGGTCAAGGACCTGGCCCAGGAAACCGCACGTGCGACCGAGGACATCGGGACGCGGGTCGCCGCGATCCAGCAGGACACCGGCGGCGCGGTCGAGGTGATCTCCCGCATCAGCGAGGTCATCGCTCAGATCAACGACTTCCAGACGACGATCGCCTCCGCGGTCGAGGAGCAGACGGCGACCACCGGCGAGATGAGCCGGAGCATCGCCGAGGTGGCCAACGGCTCGGTCCGCATCGCCACCAACATCACGGATGTCAGCGCCGCCAGCGCCGAGGCTGTGCGCGGTGTCGAGCAGACCCGCACGGCGTCCGACGGGGTGGCCCGCACTGCCGACGAGCTGCGGAGCCTGGTCGGCGCGTTCCGGCTGTGAGCCGCGCGCACCCGGACTGCACCAGCCCGTAACCAGGGTTGACAACACGGGGACCCCATTCTTCTGGTCAGACGGGAGGAGCCCGTCGAGCATCAGGCTGGGAGAGACTGTGAGCGCGGAGCGGGAATCAGTCATCGGTGTGGTCAGCACCCTCGACGCACTGGATCTTTCCACCGATGCCCATGTGCACACCGGCTTCGCGACCGGACGCGACGCGGTCGGGGTCGTCGTGTCGGCCGCCGACCGGGCCGGGCTCACCGCGATCACGTTCGCCGACCAGGCCGGCCCGGACTCCACCTGGCTCCCCGCGTACGCCGACTCGGTGCGCCGGGCCCAGCGGCGTACGGAGATCCGCCTGCGCCTCGCGGCCGAGGTCGAGGTTGTCCGCCCGGACGGCTGGCTCGCCCTGCCGGCCGACCTGAACCACCTCGAGGTGGTCTCGGTCGCCGTCTCCAGCCTGCCGCTGCCGGCTGGTCCGGCCGGGCCGCGGGAGGTGCGGGCGATGCTCGTCGCCGGCGAGCTGACCGCCGACCAGGTGGCCGAGGCTCTGGTGAGTGCGTCGGTGCACGGCATCGGCCGAGCCTCCCGGTACGCGCCGACTCAGCTCGCCCGCCCGCTCAGCCTGCTCGCCCAGGCCGGCCTGGATGACGCCGTGCTGTCCCAGGACCTGATCGGCGCCCTGGCCGCGGCCTGCCGCCAGACCGGCACCGTGGTCGAGATCAGCGAGGCCTGGCGGTCACCGTCGCCCCGCGTCGTGGCGCTGCTGCGTGCGGCGGAGGTGGTCCTGGTGCCCGCGAGTGACGCCCGGTACGCGACCGAGGTGGGCCAGTGGCAGTACGTCCGCCGGGTCTGAGCGAAACGGAACGCTTCCCGTAGCCGTCTCCGTACTCTCGGTAATGCCGAAGTCACCACGCGTAGGCATGGGAGAGATGCGATGAGTATGGTTCAGCAGGCCATCGAGGTGAGTGCGCCGGTCCACACGGTGTACGAGCAACTCGCCGCGTTCGAGAACTACCCACAGTTCATGAGCGGCGTTCAGCAGGTCACCACGATCGGCGACGACCGCACCCACTGGATCATGGACGTCGAGGGCAAGCGCCGCGAGTTCGACGCCCAGATCACCGAGTGCTCGATGGACGAGCGGGTTTCGTGGGCGACCACGGACGGGCCGCTGCTCGCCGAGACGATAACGCTGCGGCCCATGGGCGAGACCAAGACCCAGGTGATCGCGCAGCTCGAGGCCGACATCGCCTTCCTCATGCCGAACGACCGGCATGGCCAGGCCTCCCTGAACAAGCGTCTGAAGGCCGACCTGACCGCCCTCAAGGGCCTGGTCGAGAGCGGCGCCAGCACCAAGAAGTTCGCCCGGCCGGTGCCGAGCCCGGCCGCGATCGCCGCACGGGCCCGCAGCCGCGCGCACCCCGGCGCCGGCTGGGGAACCAGCGCGGGCGAGCACAGCAACGCCAGCCGGGCCGACCTGCCCTACCACGGGATGTCCGCGTCGGCCATGGGCACCAACGTCGACATCACCAGCGCCCCCGGCATCCGCAGCGCGCACGACCTCGACGACGTGCTTGCTCCCGGCCGCCGTGTCGCCCCGGCCGCCGGAGCCAGCGCCGAGATGGGCGGGCGCACCACGGCCCGGGACGCTTGGGGCGACGGCATGATCAACGAAGAGGACCGGGGCAGCGCCCACGATTTCTAGCGCTCACCAGGGCGGCCGGCTCGGGATGAGGCCGGCCGCCTCCATCGTCACGATCAGGCGGGCGCCGGTCGGGGTGGCAGGCTCGTAGCGGACCGTGCCGCCGTTGGCCTCGACCAGGTGGCGGACGATGAACAGGCCCAGGCCGGCGCCGCGCGTGAAACGGCCGAACAGCGTCGGCAGCAGCTCGTCGGGGATGCCGGGCCCGTTGTCCCGCACAACCACCTCGACATTCTCGCCGTGCCGGGTCGCGCTGACTGTGACCGGCGATTTCCCGTACGCGAGGGCATTGCCGACCAGGTTCTGCAGGATCACCCGCATGTGCCCGCGATCGGCCAGCACCGACAGCTCCTCGGCGATCTCGACGCTTATCTCCCCGGGCGCGACCGCCTCGGCGAGTTCCTTCAGCGGTACGGGATTCCGCCGCGCGGTGACCGAGCCGGTGTCCAGCCGGAACAGCAGCTGCAGATCGTTCATCATCTTGATCAGCCGCTGCGTGTTCTTGTCGATCTTGGTTGCCAGCTCGAGCCGCAGATCCTCGGGCAGGTCGGCCCAGTCCGAGTGCAGCAGTTCCGCCAGGCTCGCTATCGAGCTGATGGGCTGCGCGACATCGTGCGTCAGCATCGACGTGAGGTCGTTCTTGAAGGTCAGCGCCGCCTCGAGATTCGCGTGCGCCGTGCGCAGCCGGGCGGCCTCCTCGACCGAGCCGGCGCTTTCCGCGCGCAGCCGGGCCGTCTGCGCGCGGGCGGCGGCAGTTTCCGCGAGCGCGGCGGCGTTGCTCTCCCGCAGCCGGGCCGCTTCGGTGCGGGCGGCGTCCAGGTCGCCGGCGAGCCGTCGCTGCCGCAGCGCGCCCAGCGTCAGCGCGAACCCGGCCGGAACGAGAGCGGCCGCCGGTACGGCAGAGCCGTCCGGCGGATCACCTCGGAGTGACCTGAGCAGCGCCGCGACGCCGACGAGGGCGATCGCGGCTCCGGCGCCCCCAGCGATCAGCCAGGGACGTCCACCCAGATCACGCGCCGCATCCTGCACGTAATCCCCTCAATTACTGAGGAAGCGAGCATAACGCGGCGCAAGCGTGTCAAGCGGTTACTTTCCGGCCCACTCGAAGCCGTCCTCGAGGACGATGCGCTCACCGACCCGGGCGATGTCCTCGCTGTGGCGGTTGGCGTGGTGGCCGCAGAACGCCAGCTCGCCGCCGCTGGTCAGCGTGACCACCAGCTTGGCGGCGGCACTGCAGCGGTCGCAGCGCTCGGTCATCGCGGCAACGGTGGTGATCTCGGGCGACAGCAGGCTGGACATATCGCACTCCTTGCTCAGTGGCGGTGTGTAGCGGTACTCCGTGTTGATCGGCTCCGCGCCACACCGCTTTAGCTGTTCTCTTCGATCTTCCAGGGTGCTTCTACGACCCCGGAGGCGTTGCAACCCAGGTGCAACCGGGCCACTCCACAACTTCCCTCAACCAGATGCGGGCATGCGTATTCCGGCGAGTGATCTGGCCCTCCGGGCACGCTCGGCCGGCCGTGATGCGCAAAGGCCGGACCGTGCAACCTCGTGCGACTAGCGTGAGAGCGCGAGCCGGCACGGAAAGTGACGTCAGAGCCACCGGGAGGATCCATGTCGCAGGCGCCCGCACCCGAGCCACGGCCCACGGTCCTGGTCGTGGACGACGAGGAGGACCTGCGCGACATCATGCGCCGGATGCTCGAGCGCCGCGGCTTCGCCACCCTGATCGCCGGCGACTCCCAGCAGGCCATCACCGCCTGCCGGGAGCATCCGGGCGACATCGACATCCTGGTCACCGACCTGGGGCTGCCCGGCGTCTCGGGCGGCGAGCTGTCCCGGTCGGCGACCGAGCTGCGGCCCGAGATGAGCGTCGTCTACATCTCGGGACTGCCCAAGGAGATCGCGGTGGCCGACGGCCTCATCGGCGAGGACGCCCTGCTGGTGAAGAAGCCGTTCAGCAGCGAGCTGCTCGTCCAGACGTTGCGGTCCGTGCTCGACTCCTGAACCGCACCCGACCGACCACCCTCACGGCACCTGTCACCCACGAATCTGGGTGACAGACGTTACTCGCCCCCCTGAGGCCGGGTCGGTCCGCTGCGGAGGACCGGCCCGGCTTCGACTTGCCCGGGATCCGGCCCCGTCCCGATTCCGGGCCACGGCAGCGTCAGTTCGCCGAGTTTCCAGCGCGCCGGGCCGTCGAGCACCGGCCGGCCCTGCTCGCGCATCCGCCGGCAGGTGGCCAGCCACCGTTGGCGGGGCCCGAACGGCGTGGCCTCGGCCTCCCAGGCGCGACCCAGCGCCCACAGCAGCTCGTGCACCGGCTCGCCCGGCACGTTGTGGTGGATCAGAGCCTTGGGCAGTCGCTCGGCGAACGTCGCGGGATGGTCCAGATCGGACAGCCGGGCGGAAAGGGTGAGCGTGCTCGGGGCCCCGCCTTCGATCACCGCCCAGGTGGCGATCCGGCCCAGCTCGTCGCAGGTGCCCTCGACCAGCACGGCGCCGGTCGCGGTCATCGCCGCCCAGGCCGCGGCGACCTCGTGCTCGGCGTACTGGCGCAGCACGTTGAACGCGCGCACGACCGCCGGCCGCAGGCCTGCCAGTTCGAAGCCGCCGCGCCGGAACTCGAGGTGGGGGAGGTCGGCGTGCGGCTGCGCGGCCGCCACCCGTACCGGATCGATCTCGAGGCCGACCACGGTGACGTCCGCCCGGACGGCCGCGGCCAGCCGGGCCCGCAACTCGACGGCCGTGACCGGGGTGGCGCCGTACCCGAGGTCGACCACCACCGGCGCCGCGGTGGCACGCAGCAGATCACCGCACCGGTATGCGATGTAGTTGTCGACGCGGCGCAGCCGGTTGGGATTGGTCGTCCCCCGGGTGATGGCGCCGACCGGCCGCACGCCTACTTCTCCCGGTAGACCTTGTGCTGCGCGGCCTGCGCGATCGGGCGCACCACGATCCGGTCGAGGTTGACGTGGTGCGGACGGGTCGCCGCGAACGCGATGATGTCGGCGATGTCGTCGGCCACCAGGGGTTCCTTCACACCGTCGTAGATGGCGTCGGCCTTCGCCCGGTCGCCGCCGAAACGCTTGAGCGAGAACTCGTCGGTGCGCACCATGCCCGGGTCGACCTCGACAATTCGTACGGGCTTACCCGACAGTTCCAGCCGCAGGGTGCCGACCAGGGCGTTCTGGGCGTGCTTGGCCGCCGTGTAACCGCCGCCGCCCTCATAGACCGTGAACGCCGCGGTCGAGCCGACCGTCACGATCGTCCCGTTGCCGCTCGTGATCAGCGCCGGCAGCAGCGCCTGGGTGACCCGCAGGGTGCCGAGCACGTTCACGTCGTACATCGACTGCCAGTCGGCGGCCGAGCCGGACTCGACCGGATCGAGGCCGACCGCCCCGCCCGCGTTGTTGACCAGCAACGTCACCGGCCCGCCGAGCGCTGTCACCGCCGCCGCCAGGGCAGCGACCGATTCCTCGGACGTGACGTCGCACGTGACGGCGGTCGCGGCCGGGCCGATCTCGTCGATCAGTTCCGCCAGCCGGTCGGCCCGCCGGGCGGCCGCGACGACGTGAAAACCCTCGGCGGCGAGCCGGCGGGCGGTTGCCGCCCCGATTCCGCTCGACGCACCCGTGACCACAGCGATGTTCTGCATGCCTCCATCCTTCCCGATGACATCAGTCACCCCGGGGTCGCGGGATTGTGGTTCGGAGCACCGAGCCGGGGAAGATTAACGACGACGCAACAATCCCCGTGTCATCCGTGCAGGAGGAACGATCGTGGCAGAATGGCCGACCCCCCGGCGCATTGCCACCCTCTCGGTTCACACGTCCCCGCTCGAGCAGCCGGGCACCGGCGACGCCGGCGGCATGAACGTGTACATCGTCGAGGTCAGCAAGCGACTCGCCCGCCTCGGCGTCGAGGTCGAGATCTTCACCCGCGCCACCCGCGGCGATCTGCCCCCGGTGGTCGAGATGGCTCCCGGCGTCACCGTCCGGCACGTGACCTCGGGCCCGTTCGAGGGCCTGTCCAAGGAAGAGCTGCCGGCTCAGCTCTGCGCCTTCACCCACGGCGTGCTGCGGGCCGAGGCGGCGCGCCCGCCGGGCCACTACGACCTGATCCACTCGCATTACTGGCTCTCCGGTCAGGTCGGCTGGCTGGCCCGCGAGCGCTGGGGCGTGCCGCACGTGCACACCGCGCACACGCTGGCCAAGGTGAAGAACAGGCTGATTGCGGCGGGCGACCGGCCCGAACCCAAGGCCCGGGTGATCGGCGAGGAACAGGTGATCGCCGAGTCCGACCGGCTGGTCGCCAACACCCGCTTCGAGGCGCAGGACCTGGTCGCCTACTACGACGCCGACCCGGCCCGGGTCACCGTCGTGCAGCCGGGCGTCGACCTCGACCGGTTCCACCCGGGCCCGCTTCCCTCGGCGGCCGACCGGTCGCGGTTCGGGCTGCCCGAGCGGGGCAAGGTCGTCGCCTTCGTCGGCCGCATCCAGCCGCTGAAGGCCCCCGACGTGCTGATCTCGGCCCTGGCCCGGATGCGGGAGCCGGACACCACGCTGGTCATCTGTGGCGGGCCGAGCGGCACCGGGCTCGACCGGCCGACGGCGCTCATCGAACTGGCCGAGTCGCTGGGGGTCAGCGACTCGGTGGTCTTCCTGCCGCCCCAGGACGGCGCCGGGCTGGCCGCGCTCTACCGCACCGCCGATCTGGTGGCGGTGCCGTCCTACAACGAGTCGTTCGGACTGGTCGCGCTGGAGGCGCAGGCCTGCGGCACGCCGGTTGTGGCGGCCGCGGTCGGCGGGCTCGTGACCGCCGTACGGGACGGATTGAGCGGTGTTCTGGTCGACGGGCACGACGCCGGGGAATGGGCGCGGGTGCTCGACCGCCTGCTCGCTTCGCCCGGGCTGCGCGAGAAGCTGTCGGCGGGGGCGGTCGCGCACGCCGCCGACTTCTCGTGGGACCGCACTGCCGAAAACCTGGTGCGGGTCTACCGTGAGGCCGTGACCGAGCACCGCGCGTTGATCGCGAAGCGCCTGGAGGCGTACGCATGGTGACCGACCTGATCGAGAAGGCGCTCACCGACCGGGAACTCGAGTGGGAATCCACCGGCCCCGGCGCGTATGTCGTGACGCTGCCCGGCACCCACAAGCTCAAGACGGCGTGCAACCTGATCGTCGGCGAGCACGCGCTGCGCATCGAGGCGTTCGTGATGCGCCGTCCCGACGAGCGGCACGAGGAACTGTGGGCCTGGCTGCTGCGGCGCAACGCCCGCATGTACGGGGTGTCGTTCTCGATCGATGCGGCCGGCGACGTCTACCTGACCGGGCGGGTGGCGCTGACCGGCCTCGACGAGGACGAGTTGGACCGGCTGCTCGGGGTCGTGCTGACGTACGCCGACGAGTCGTTCGACACCATGCTCGAGATCGGCTTCGGCTCGTCGATCAAGCGCGAGTGGGAATGGCGGGTAAAGCGGGGCGAGTCGGTGGCCAATCTCCAGGCGTTCAAACATCTTGCCCCGTCGGAGGATTCGTCCTCCTAGGCAGTGTCGGCGCTGGAGAACCGGGGTAGTGAACCGGTAATAGGAAACCGCCGATGAATGAGAGGTGAATTGGCGTGGCCGCCACCAAGACCGCTGCCGCCGGTTCCAAGAAGCGGACCAGCCGGAACGAAACCCCCAACACCCCGGACGTGAGCGAAAGCAGAATCGCCCGGATGAAGGTCGGTGAGCTGCGCCGGGAACTCGACAATCGCGGCGTCCGGGGAACGGCCGACCTCAAGAAGCCCGACCTGGTCAAGAAGCTGATCAAAGCCGAGACGAAGTCGTCGTCCTCGAAGGCCAAGAATCCGACCAGCCGCAACGACACCCCGGACACCCCCGAGGTGAGCGAGAGCAGGATCGCCGCGATGAAGGCGTCCTCTCTGCGCACCCAGCTGACCAAGCTGGGCGTCAAGGGCACCGGTGACATGAAGAAGGCCGAGCTGGTCGAGCGGTACATCAAGGCCCGGCTCAAGCTGGCCAAGGCCGGAACCGGCTCGAAGGCCGGCGCCGCGTCGAAGCGGAGCGGTGGTTCCAAGGGGAGCGCAGCCTCCGCCAAGAGTTCCGCTTCCCCCAAGAGTTCCGCTTCCTCCGCCAAGAGTTCCGCGTCGAAATCCGGCCCGGCTTCGAAGGCCGGCGCCGCGTCGAAATCCGGCACGGCTCCGAAGGCCGGTGGTAAGCGCACCGGGAAGAAGGCGTCGAAGTCGCTCGACTATTCGCAGGAGATCACGTCGACCAGCGACAAGCCGGAGCGCAACGGCCGCAGCCTCATCACGACCGACCATGAGGTCATCCGCCAATGGGCGAAGGCCCGGCGCGCGGTCCCGTCGACGGTGGCCGGCACCCAGCACGACGGCCATCTCGGTGTGCTGCGGTTCGACTTCCCCGGTTACTCGGGTGACGGGCTCGTCGAGGTCAGCTGGGCCGAGTGGTTCGAGGCGTTCGACAAGCGCCGGCTGAACTTCATCTACCAGGAGCGGCGATCGGGCGGGGAGCGCAGCAACTTCTTCCAGCTCGACAACCCCGACGAATAGCGGAAGTCCGGACTGTCGCTTTTGTCCACTCCAAATGTGGGACAGGTCATCCGCCGATCGGCCAATAGTGGGTGACTGTGATGGTGCAGACAGATGGCGGACAGCCAGTTGGCTTGTCTGCCTTGACTGCCCCAACTAGCGTAATCAATGGACGTCGGACCGTTAGTTCGGGGAACTGGTTGATCGGAGACGATCGCCGCGGCCGGCGTTTGGGGACGGGTGGCATATGCCGTTGGGGGACGGCGCGACCCGAGACCGGCGGTTAGTGCGGGCGACGCCTATGGGGATGGGCGTCGTCCGCCGCCGCCGGTGCCAACGGACGACCTGAGGGTCGTCCTTTTTTGTGCCGCGAGACGGAAGCCCTGAGAGGCTGAGCCGCTGTGGGCAACTGCCTGCGACCATCCGGGTCATCGAGCCCGACTGTGGACAACCGCCCGGCGTCGCCTCGACGGCAAGTAACGGGTCGCTGTTCTCGCCGGCGGTGACGGTCACGTCGATCACGGCAGCGGTGTGGGTGTCACCGTGGCAGGGCCGAACGCACCAGCCGGGCAACGCGGACAGAACACAGATGGGGCCTCTGGCCAGGCTCCTGTCGAGTCACACGCCACGACCGGTGGGTGCACGAGCACCTCCCGGCCGGAGTTGACGAATCCCATGCAGGACCCGAAGTCAGTGGGAGGGTGGGTCACGCCCCGGCGGGAGGTGCTCCCGACATCCTCTCTGTGGGCGGGGAGGCGGTGGCACTGCGGAAGATCGACGCGGCCGCGCCGGATTCAGCTCACGTTCGCGGTGGTGGCGGTGTCGGAGCGGATTGCCGCTACCCGGCGCTCCCGCGAGGGGCCGGCCATCAGGTGCAGGGCGGCGGCCACGGCCCCCAGGGCGCCGACGACGAGCCAGTGCGCGTCGCCGAGGTATTGCAGGCCGGCCCCGCCCAGCGACGGCGCCAGGAACGATGCGGCCGGGAAGGTCAGGAAGAACACCGCCTGGTAGCGGCCACGCAGGGCCAGGGGCGCCAACTCAGAGTTGATCTCGGCGTTCGGGGGTGCGGCCAGCATGCTGCCGACCGTCCAGATCACCGCCGCGGCCAGATAGAGGGTCACGTGGTCGGCCAGGGCCAGCACCGAGAAGCCGGCGCCGTTGAGCAGCAGGGCCAGGGCCAGCACCCGGGCCTTGCGGCGGCCGTCGATCAGGCGCGGCACGAAGAGCTGGCCGAGCACGATCAGGGCGCCGCCGAGGGCGACCACCGAGCCGTAGGCCGACGGGCTCAAGCCGTCCGCGTGCATCGCCAGCGGCACGATCGTGCTGGCCTGTGTGTAGATCAGGGCCTGCAGCAGCGTCAGCCCCACGAAGACGAGGAAGATGCGGTCGGTCAGCACGGTTCCGAGCCCACCGCGCCCGCGGAGCTTCGGGGCCGACGATGACACGGGCGAGGGCGAGGGCAAGAGGGAGAGCGACGGCGAGAGCGAAGGCGGAGGCAAGGTGCGCAGTGTCTCCGGCACCTTCCAGGCGATCAGTACGCCGGTGGCCAGGGTGCAGGCGGCGTCGATCAGGAACAGGGCCTGGTAGCTCCACTGGGCGAGCAGACCGGCCAGCAGCGAGGCTCCGGCCAGGCCCAGGTTCAGCGCCCAGAACTGCAGATTGAAGGCTCGGGACCGCTTGTCGGCGGGCGTCACGTCGATGATCGCGGCGACGAACGCGGGGGCCGCCATCGACTGTGCGACCCCGAGCAGGGCGCAGAGGGCGGCGATCACCGCGAGCTGGGTGCTGAAGGCGAGCAGGCACAGCGCGGCCACGGCGGCGAAATGGGACACCAGCAGCGTGCGGCGCCGGCCCCAGCGGTCGGTGAGGACGCCGCCGGCCAGCGTGCCGAGCAGGCCGCCGATGCCGTACGTGCCGACGATCAGGCCGGCCTGGGCGGTTCCCGCGTCGCGCTGCGACGTCAGGTAGAGCGACAGGAACAGCACGGCGAAGCCGCCGACCTTGTTGATCAGCAGGCCGGTCCAGAGATACCAGTACGTGGCGGACAGGCCGCCGGCCGTGTCGCGAAGCCATGCCCGCACGGGCCGCACTCCCTATTGGCAACCTTCTTGACAGAAGAACGTTACCGCGTGGGCAGCTTGGCCGGCGGGTCGGCCACCGGCTCGGCGACCGCGGGCACGTCGGCGATCGGCTCGGGGAGGGCCGGAGCGGTGACGCCGAGGGATGCGATGCGCCGGCGGCGGCTCGGCCCGGAGAGGATGTGCCCGAGAGCGACCAGAGCGCACACCAGGAAGCACCCGATCCACAGGGCCGCGTTGCCGAGGTGCTGCTGGGTGAAGCCGCCGGCGATGGGGGCCAGGGCCGTCCCGGCCGACCACGAGAGCGAGTTCAGCCCCTGATAGCGGCCGCGCAGCGCGGCGGGGGAGAGCGCGGCCACGGTGGTCGCGTTGCTGGGTGACTGGATCATCTCGCCCAACGTCCAGATGATCACGCTCAGCGCGAAGAACCAGGACGCGTGGGCCAGAGCGTTGAGCCCGAAGCCGACTCCGATGATCAGTGAGCCGAGCGCCAGCACGCGGGCCGGGTCACGCTTCTCGATCAGCTTGGGGACGAACAGTTGCCCGACGACGATGAGCACGCCGTTGACCGCGATCACCCAGCCGTACGTCGCCGCCGACAGTCCCTCCGAGGTCATGGCGATCGGCAGCGTCGACAGGTGCTGCATCATGACGACGATGCCGCCCACCGAGACCAGCAGGTAGGTGACGAAGACGCGGTCGCGCAGCACGGTGATCAGGCCGCCGGCCTCACCGCGGGGCGGCCGGACCGCCGTACGGGACGGGCGGGTCTCCTTGATGAAGATCAGGCAGATCAGGGCCGTGGCCAGGGTGGTGCCCGCGTCGACCACGAAGAGCAACAGGTAGTCGACCTTGGCGGCCAGGCCGGCGCCGACCGCGGCCAGGGCGAAGCCGAGGTTGATGGCCCAGTAGTTCAGCGAGAACGCCCGGACCCGGTCGCGGTCGGGCACGACGTCGACCATCATGGCCGAGAAGGCCGGCCGCATGGCCTCGCTGAAGAAGCCGAGCAGGAACGTGACGGCGAGGATCTGGCCGTAGTGGTGCGCGAAGCCGAGCGCGAGCATCAGCGCCGCCGCGCCGAACTGGGCGGTCAGCATCGTGGGTTTGCGCCCCCAGCGGTCGGCCAGCACCCCGCCGACCGTGGTGCCGAGCGCGCCGCCCACGCCGTAGAGGCCGATGACCAGGCCGGCCTGGCTCTGCGAGAAGTGCCGCTCGCCGGTCAGGTAGATGGCCAGGAAAATCACCACGAACGAGCCGACGCGGTTGACCAACGTCCCGGTCCAGAGCAGCCAGAACTGCCGTGGCAAACCGCCCACAGCCTGGTCGAACCAACCTCGCACGCTCGCCCCCGTAATGAGTGATAACGCTTGCTTCCCTTACAACTTAGGAGGTGGCGCAACCGGGTTTCAACGGGGTCGGCGCTCGCTGTTCAGGTGGCTGCGGCAGGATGGAGGTCATGACAGGGACTTTGGTGCTGCTGCGGCACGGCAACAGCGAGTGGAACGCCAAGAACCTCTTCACCGGCTGGGTCGACGTCGACCTCGACGCCAAGGGTGAGGGCGAGGCCCGGCGCGGTGGCGAACTGCTGAAGGAGAGCGGCGTGCTGCCGGACGTGGTGCACACCAGCGTCCTGCGCCGCGCCATCAGGACGAGCGAGATCGCCCTGCACATCGCCGACCGGCACTGGATCCCGGTGAAGCGGTCGTGGCGGCTCAACGAGCGCCACTACGGCGCCCTGCAGGGCAAGGACAAGAAGCAGACCCTCGAGACGTACGGCGAGGAGCAGTTCATGCTCTGGCGCCGGTCGTACGACGTCCCGCCGCCGCCGATCGAGCCCGGCTCGGAGTTCGCGCAGTTCGACGACCCGCGCTACGCCCTGCTGCCGTCCGAGGCCAAGCCCAAGGCCGAGTGCCTGAAGGACGTGCTGGTGCGGGCCCTGCCCTACTGGTACGACGAGATCGTGCCCGACCTGCGGGCCGGCAAGACCGTGCTGGTCGCCGCGCACGGCAATTCGCTGCGCGCCTTCGTGAAGCACCTCGACAGCATCTCCGACGAGGCGATCTCGAAGCTGAACATCCCGACCGGCATCCCGCTGCGCTACGACCTCGACGACGACCTGCGCCCGCTCAAGCCGGGCGGCGAATACCTCGACCCCGAGGCGGCCAAGGAGGCCGCGGCCGCGGTCGCCAACCAGGGCCGCTGAGAAACGCTGAAACGGCAAGAGGCCGGGACGCCCCCGTGGCGTCCCGGCCTCCTGCTTTCGACCACGCGCACAAAGGCTCAGCTCTGGTCGCCCACCGGCTCTCCGGTGATCAGGTACACCAGCTGCTCGCCCACGTTGACGGCGTGGTCGGCGTACCGCTCGTAGAAGCGGCCCAGCAGCGCGCCGTCGATCGCGGTCTCCGCGCCGTACGGCCAGTCGTCGTCCAGCATGATCTTGAAGAGCTGACGCTCCAGATCGTCGATCGCGTCGTCCTCGTGCTCGAGCTTGGCCGCGAGCTCGGCGTCGGGCTTCGCCAGCAGGCCCGCGATGCTCTCGGCCATGTGGTCGGCCACCTCGGCCATGCCCTTGAAGACCGGGCGCAGCTCGGCCGGCACGGCCGGCGACGGGTGACGCCGCTTGGCCGTCTTGGCCACGTGCTCGGCCAGGTCGCCCATGCGCTCGAGGTCGGCTGAGATGTGCAGGGCCGTGATGACCATGCGCAGGTCGGAGGCGACCGGCGCCTGACGGGCAATGGTGTCGGCCACCTTGGCCTCGACCTGGCTGTAGATCTCGTCGACCTCGTTGTCGCGGTCGATCACCGACTGGGCGGCCTTCAGGTCGGCGGTGAGCAGGGCGGTGGTCGACTTGCGCATCGCCTCGCGCACGGCCTCCGCCATCGTCACCAGCAGGCGGCTGACCTCGTTGAGGTCCGACTGGAACTCCTCGCGCATGTCCTCGTCCCGGGGTTTCGGTGGGGCCGTCCCGTGGAGCTGGGCACGACCGGGGTTGGTCCTCAAACTATGCGGGTCCGGCGGCGGTCGCGTGAACGGCGATGAACGACGCCGGACGCAGTGGTGAACATTATTCGACGCGTGCCCGATTTGTCCGGCTGATGCTAGTAGCCAGGTAAACAATGACCCTACGATCGCAGCGTGGACCTGGCCTACGGCATCCCTCTGATAGTGCTCGCGCTCGTCGCCGGCGCAGTTGCCGGGGCGCTGATCATGCGAGGTCGCCAGTCATCGGGGGAGCCGACCGGTGACCAGCCGCACAAGGGGGGACGCGCCATCGACACGGAGGAACCGCACGGCAAGCACGGCATGAAAGGGCTCGGTCGCAAGAGCCTCGATTCGCTGCGCGTCGGCGTGGTGGTCCTCGACGCCGAGGATCATCCGGTGCTGGTCAACCCGGCCGCCCGGGCGATGGGCCTGCTGCGTTCGGGCGGAGCGCCCGGCACGATCGCCGCCCACCCCATCCTGCGTACGCTGGCCGGCCAGGTCCGGCGCACCGGCGTGCGCCGCGAGGTCGAGCTCGACCTGCCCCGGGGCCGCGCCGGTGCCGCCGCCGCGCCGCTCGGCCTGCACCTGCGGGCCGTCGCGCTCAACGCGACGCACGTGGCCATCGAGGCGGCCGACGTCACCGAGTCGCACCGGCTGGCCCGGGTGCGCCGCGACTTCGTGGCCAATGTCAGCCACGAGCTCAAGACCCCGATCGGCGCGCTGCAGCTGCTGGCCGAGGCACTGCTCGACGCGACCGAACTGCAGGCCGCCGACGCGGGCGACGACCAGTCGGAAGACCTACTGGCCGCGCGCCGGTTCGCCGAGCGCATCCACCACGAATCGGCCCGGATGGGCCGGCTGGTCAGCGAACTGCTCGAGCTGACCCGGCTCCAGGGTGCCGAGCCGCTGCCCACCCCCGAGCCGGTCCCGGTCGACTGGGTGATCGCCGAGGTCATCGACCGCACCCGCACCACGGCGTCGGCCAAGGGCATCGAGGTCGTGTACAGCGGGCCCAAGGGCGCCGTCGTCTACGGCAGCGACAGCCAGGTCGCCACCGCCGTGACCAACCTGGTCGAGAACGCGATCGCCTACTCGGGTGACGACACCAAGGTCGAGCTCACCCTGCGCCAGGGTGACGACTGGCTCGAGATCGACGTCGCCGACCAGGGCATCGGCATCGCCCCGCACGACGTCGACCGCATCTTCGAGCGTTTCTACCGCGCCGATCAGGCCCGCTCGCGGTCCACCGGCGGAACAGGCCTGGGCCTGGCCATCGTCAAACACATCGCGACCAACCACGGGGGCCGTGTCGACGTGACCAGCGCCCTGGGCGACGGTTCGACGTTCACTCTGCGCCTACCGGCGCGTCCCCCCGAAGCCCCCTTGCCGTCACCGACGGCAATTGAGATCGAGTCCGGTGCGGCCGGGCATTAGTCCCGGCACCCGGAAGATGGAAGGAACCACATTGGCCCGCGTGCTCGTGGTCGAGGATGAGGAGTCGTTCTCCGACGCCCTGTCGTACATGCTGCGCAAGGAGGGCTTCGAGGTGTCGGTCGCCCCGACCGGAACCTCGGCGCTGACGCAGTTCGACCGGACCGGTGCGGACATCGTGCTGCTCGACCTCATGCTGCCCGAGATGTCCGGCACCGAGGTCTGCCGCCAGCTCCGGCAGCGCTCCGCCGTTCCCATCATCATGGTCACCGCCCGCGACAGCGAGATCGACAAGGTCGTCGGGCTCGAGATCGGCGCCGACGACTACGTGACCAAGCCGTACTCCCCGCGCGAGCTGGTCGCCCGGATCCGCGCCGTGCTGCGCCGCCAGGGCACCGAGGCCGCCGAGGTCTCGACGCCCACGCTGGCGGCCGGCCCGGTCCGCATGGACGTCGAGCGCCACGTCGTCACCGTTGACGGCGCCGGCGTGCAGCTCCCGCTCAAGGAGTTCGAACTGCTCGAACTGCTGCTGCGCAACGCCGGCCGGGTGCTCACCCGCGGTCAGCTGATCGACCGGGTCTGGGGCGCCGACTACGTGGGCGACACCAAGACCCTCGACGTGCACGTGAAGCGCCTTCGCTCCAAGGTGGAGCCCGAGCCGTCGGCGCCGCGCTACATCGTCACGGTCCGTGGCCTGGGCTACAAGTTCGAGCCCTAGGACGCCACGGACTGACGGCTAGCTGTTGGGAGGCGCGGCGGGCTCACGTCCGCCGCGCTTCTTCGGCGCCGCGGCCTTGGCGGCCGCGACGGTCGCCGGGTGCACCGCGATCAGGCCGGATTTGATCCGCGCGTCGCACAGCTCGGCCAGCCGATCGTAGGCGCCCTGACCGATCAGGGCGGTCAGCTCGGGCGCGTACGAGACGTACATCGGATCGGTGCCGACGTGCGCGTCGGGCGACGAGGTGCACCACCAGTCGAGGTCGTGCCCGCCCGGGCCCCAGCCCCGCCGGTCGAACTCGGTCAGCGTCGACTGGAGCAGCTTCGTGCCGTCCGGTCGCTTGATCCAGTCCTGCTCGCGGCGCACCGGCAACTGCCAGCACACGTCCGGCTTGTACTGCAGCGGGTGGACGCCGTCCCGCAGGGCCTGGGCGTGCAGGGCGCACCCGCCGCCGCCCGCGAAGCTCGCGTCGTTGAGGAAGACACAGGGCCCGTCCTCGGACTGGATCGCCGTGCGACGGGCCGGCTTCGCCCCGTCGATGGTGTCCATCTCGGTGTAGTTCTTGAAACCCTTGCGGTAGTGCTGCCAGGTCTCGGGGGTCAGCTTGGCGGCGGCCGACTTCACCCTGTTCTCGTCGTCGGCGTCGGTGAAGAACGCCCCGTGCGAACAGCAGCCGTCCTGCGCTCGACCGGCCACGATGCCGTGGCAGGCCGAGCCGAAGACACAGGTCCACCGGGACAGCAGCCAGGTCAGGTCGGCTCGTACGAGGTGCTTCTCGTCGTCGGGGTCGAGGAACTCGATCCACTCACGAGGAAAGTCGAGGTCGACCTCGGCCGCGCGGGCGGCTGCCGCGGGGTCCAGGGTGATGCGGATCTGGTCACGGCGGCTCACCTGCGACAGCGTACGCGCGCGGGGGCCTGTTCCCGAGTCGACGCCCGGTATCGTCGCATATACCCGGTCGAGGAGAAGGCGTACGCGACAAACGGGTCTACGCTTGACCTCGTGAGTTCCCGCGTCCCCGTGCTTCTGTCCAGCTCGTCGGTGTTCCCCGAGCCGACGGCCGCCGCGTTCGAATTGGCCGCCACGACCGGCTACGACGGCCTCGAAGTCATGGTGTGGACCGACCGCGTCAGCCAGGATGCAGGTGCGCTGCAGGGTCTGTCCGACCATTACGACATGCCGGTGCTCTCGGTGCACGCCCCGTGCCTGCTCGTGACCCAGCGGGTCTGGAGCCCCGACCCGTGGGAGCGGCTGAACCGTGCGGCCCAGCTCGCCGAGACGCTCGGCGCCCCCACGGTCGTGGTGCACCCGCCGTTCAGCTGGCAGCGTGACTACGCCAAGAACTTCGCGGCCGGCCTGGCCAAGGTGCAGGCCCGCCACCCCGACCTGGCGTTCGCGATCGAGAACATGTTCCCGGTGAAGATGGCCGGCCGCTGGTTCGTGCCCTACACCCCCGGGTGGGACCCGACCGAGACCGGCTTCGACGCCTACACGCTCGACCTTTCGCACTGCGCGGCCTCGCGCGTCAACGCGCTCGGCATGGCCGACAAGATGGGCGCCGGCCTGAAGCACGTGCACCTGGGCGACGGCACCGGCGAGGGCCGCGACGAACACCTGGTGCCCGGCCGCGGCAACCAGCCCTGCGCCGAGCTGCTGCGGTCGCTCTCGGCGCGCGGTTTCAAGGGCTCGGTGGCGCTCGAGGTCTCGACGCGCAAGGCGGCCAGCCGCGCGGTCCGCGAAGCCGACCTGCGCGAGTCCCTCGATTTCGCCCGCCGCCACCTCGCTCCGGCCGAATCGGCGACCCCGGCTATTACGCGGGCGTAAGGCTCTGGGCGCGCTTGCGGGCGCGGTGCGCGGCCACGTGGGAGCGGGTCGCGCAGCGCTCGGAACAGAAGCGCCGGCAGTTGTTCGAGGACGTGTCGAGATAGACGTTGCCGCAGCGCTCGTCGGCGCAGATGCCGAAGCGGGCGCTGCCGTATTCGCACAGCCACACCGAGAGGCCCCAGGCCGCGCCGGCCAGGTATTCCGAGCTGACCGACGAGCCGCGGCTGGTCACGTGCATGTGCCAGTCGGCGGCGTCGTGCCCGGAGATGCGCGGCTGCACCGGGAACACCTCGAGCAGGGCGTTGAGTTCCTTGACGGCGTCGGCGTCGCGGCCGGACGTGCCGTATTCGAAGACGTCGCGCAGGCGGCGCTGGGCGCGGCGGAACACGGCGACGTCCTTGTCGACGACCTCGTCGCGCATCCAGGCCTGCTCGTCGCCGAAGAGGGCCTGCAACCCGGCGAGGTCGCCCAACTGCGCGTTGACGAGGTCGACCGCGGTGCGGGCGTACGCATCGAAGTTCACCCGACAAAGGTAGCCGCCGGGAAGCGCCGCGGACATAAGCGTTGTGGCTGACTACGCCGGTGACACTCCCGCGATACCGGGTGTTCCGGACGATACGCTCGGGTCATGCTCCGTCACCTGCTCCTGGCCGCCGCCGGTTCGGACCGTCTGGGGCGGCTCGTCGCCTCCGCGCCCCTCAGCAAGAACGCCGCCCGCCGGTTCGTCGCCGGCGACGACGTCGAGGCGGCGCTGCGCACCGGCCGGATCATGGCCGACGACGGTCTGGCCGTCACTTTCGAGCACCTCTCGGCCGAGACCCGCAGCGCGGAGCAGGCGGTGGCGGTCCGCGACGAATACCGCGCCCTGCTCGGCCGGCTCAAGGGCGCCGGGCTGGTGCCCGCGGCCGAGGTCAGCGTGAAGCTCTCGGCCCTGGGTCAGCGGCTCGACGAGAAGCTGGCCTACGAGCATGCCCTGGCTGTCTGTGCGGCCGCCACCGAGGCCGGCACCACGGTGACGCTCGACGCCGAGGACCACACCCTCACCGACTCGACCCTCGAGATCCTCACCGAGCTCCGCAAGGACCACCCCGGCACGGGCGCGGTGCTGCAGGCCCACCTGCGGCGTACCGAGGGCGACTGCCGCGAGCTTGCCACGGCCGGATCCCGGGTGCGCCTCTGCAAGGGCGCGTACGCGGAACCGGAGTCGGTGGCCTTCCAGTCGTCGCTCGACATCGACAAGTCGTTCGTGCGCTGCCTCAACATCCTGATGTCGGGCGAGGGCTATCCGATGGTCGCCA
Source organism: Paractinoplanes polyasparticus (assembly GCF_019710575.1). Classification (GTDB taxonomy): domain Bacteria; phylum Actinomycetota; class Actinomycetes; order Mycobacteriales; family Micromonosporaceae; genus Actinoplanes; species Actinoplanes polyasparticus. The sequence goes on from NZ_JAHWFK010000025.1 coordinate 150,465, forward strand.
CCCACGACCCCCGGCTGATCGCCATCGCGGAGGACCGGGCGCGCTGGTTCGACCGCGCGTCCGACGAGTACGAGTTCCAGATGCTGCACGGCGTACGCACGGAGGAGCAGGCTCGCCTGGCCGCCGGCGGCAACGTCGTGCGCGTCTACGTGCCGTACGGCGAGCAGTGGTACGGCTATCTCGTGCGCCGGCTGGCCGAGCGGCCGGGCAACGTGACCGCCGTCGGGCGTGGCCTGGTCGGTAGGTAGCCGCCTCATCCGCAACAATTCGGTCTATAACCCGCCACAACCGGCGTGTCGGCCTTGACTTTTTCCGGCCATTTTCACGGAACGCATCGCGTTGGTCACAGAGGTATCGATACCGTTCTGGTGACACGCAGTTCTCCGCCGCGTCGCTAGGCCTTCCCGGTCGCCGCGGCTTGTGCCCGGAGAAAGGATCGGTGCGACGACATGACAGGTCCAGCCCAGACCGAGGAACGGCTCTCGGAGGTGCGGTTCCTGACCGTGGCCGAAGTGGCCGCGCTGATGAGGGTTTCCAAGATGACGGTCTACCGGCTGGTGCACGGGGGTGACCTCACAGCCGTACGGGTCGGGCGGTCCTTCCGCGTGCCCGAGCACGCCGTCCACGAGTATCTGCGCGGCGCCTTCTCGCAGACGGCATAGGCCCGGTTCTCCCGGACGGCACAGTCGGGGCCGGGGCCGTTTTGGCTCGGTCCCGGGCGGGCCGGTACGCTGGTGCGGTTGGTTCCCGGTTGTGGTAGCGCCGGGGGCTGTCGATTCAGATCGGAATCGGGCCGCCGCACCCGGCGTGCCCGCTCCGAGCCACCAGGTTTCGAGAGGCTTTTCGTATGGGCTCCGTGGTCAAGAAGCGCCGCAAGCGTATGGCGAAGAAGAAGCACCGCAAGCTGCTGCGCAAGACCCGCGTCCAGCGTCGCAAACTCGGTAAGTAGCCTGCAGCCGGGTCGGGTTGAGGCCCGCCCCGGCTGGGCAGGTTCCTGCCGTACGCACCGCACCCGCAAGCATCGGAAGGTGCGCCCGACGTGACCTCTCCGCCCCGCGTCGTCGTGGTCACCGGAGTCAGCCGATACCTCGGCGCCCGGGTGGCCGCTCGTCTCGCCGCCGATTCCCGGGTCGACCGCGTGGTCGGCCTGGATCCGCACGAACCGCCCACAGCTCTGCGCGAGCTGCTGGCCGACGTCGAGCTGATCCGGGCCGACGCTCGTGCGGCCTCCGGCGCCCTGGCCGGCTTGGGCGCCGAGGCCATCGTGCACCTCGCGGTGACCAGCGCGCCCGACCCGCAACACGGCCGGGCGGCGATGAAAGAGCAGAACGTTATCGGGACGATGCAGCTGCTCGCGGCCGCCCAGGCGGCACCGCGGCTGCGCAAGCTCGTGGTGCGTTCCTCCACGGCCGCCTACGGCGCGTCCTTCCGCGACCCCGGCGTCTTCACCGAGGACACGGAACCGCGGGCGGTGCCCCGGGGCTCGTTCGCGCGCGACATCCTCGACATCGAGGGTTATGTCCGCGGCTTCCGCCGCCGCCGGCCCGAGGTGGCGGCCACCGTGCTGCGGTTCGCCCCGTTCATCAGCTCGACGGCCGACACGACGCTGACGCGCTACTTCGCCCAGCCGGTCGTGCCGACCGTGCTCGGCCGCGACGCCCGGCTCCAGTTCGTCCACGTCGACGACGCGCTCGAGATCCTGCACCGCTCGATCGTCGAGGAGCACCCGGGCACCTTCAACGTGGCCGGGACCGGCATCCTCGCGCTCTCCCAGGCCATCCGCCGGGCCGGGCGCATCTCGGTGCCGCTGCCCGAGGGCACTCTCTCGACCCTGGCCGGCGTGGCCCGCAACGTGGGCATCGGCCAGATCGGCTTCGACCAGATCGACCTGTTCGTGCACGGCCGCGTGGTCGACACGACCCGCCTGGTCGCCGAGTTCGGCTTCACGCCGCGCACCACGGCCGAGGCGTTCGACGATTTCATCAAGGGCCACGCCAACGGCTCGTCGATCACCGCCGACCGGCTCGCCGCGGCCGAGAAGGCGATCCTCGACGGCATCCGCCGGGTGCGCGCCGGGGCCGCGTCCGGGGGTGACCGGCATTGAGTCAGGATGAATTCCGGAGCATGCTGCCGGGGCAGGCCGACTTCACTCTGCCCCGGCCGGCCGAGCCGGTGCGGGTCAACGGCCGACGTCCGATCCCGGAGGTGCCGTCCATGAACGGGAACGGCCACCACCCCGGCCTCGAGACGCCACCCGACCCGATCGATGTCTGGGATCAGCGTGTGGCTGCCGGGCTGGCCTTCCTGCGCCGCCGTTTCGCCGGCAACTACGAGGTCGATGACTTCGGCTTCGACCGCGAGCTCAACGACGCCGTCTTCCAGCCCCTGCTGCGAGTGCTCTATCACGACTGGTTCCGCACCGAGGTGTACGGCATCGAGAACGTGCCCAAGGACGGCGGCGCCCTGGTGGTCGCCAACCACTCGGGCACTGTCGCGCTCGACGCCCTGATGCTCGGGGTCGCCATCCGCGATCAGCACCCGCAGGAGCGCCACCTGCGCCTGCTCGGGGCCGACCTGGTGTTCCGCATGCCGGTGGTGAGCGAGCTGGCCCGCAAGTCGGGCGCGACGGTGGCCTGCAACCCCGACGCCGAGCGCCTGATGAGCACGGGCGAGTTGGTCGGCGTCTTCCCCGAGGGCTTCAAGGGCATCGGCAAGCGCTTCGCCGACCGCTACAAGCTGCAGCGCTTCGGCCGGGGCGGCTTTGTCTCGGCCGCGTTGCGCACGGGCACACCGATCGTCCCGGTGGCGATCGTCGGCGCCGAAGAGATCTATCCGATCCTGGCCGACCTCAAGCCGCTGGCCCGGCTGCTCGGCATGCCCTACTTCCCGATCACGCCGACCTTCCCGTGGCTGGGCCCGCTGGGCCTGGTGCCGCTGCCGAGCAAGTGGCTGATCCAGTTCTGCCCGCCGATCCCGACCGAGCACCTGACCGACCTGGCCGACGACCCGATGGTCGTCTACAACCTGGCCGACCAGGTGCGCGAGACCATCCAGGCCTCGTTGCTGGAACTGCTCGAGAAGAGGCCCGATCCGTTCGGTCTGTGACGGCTTGGTGCTTTTGAGTAGCGACCTGTGGGCCTATAGTGACAAGTGAGGGGCGGCCCCGGGGAAATCCCGGCACCGCCCCTCGCCATGTCTGGCTGTCGGCTGAGCTGTCAGTTGCTCCCGAAGATGCCGCCGAGCAGGCCACCCAGCCCGCCGTCGTCCTCTTCGCCGGCCGGCTGTTGTTGCCGCTGTTGTTGCTGGAAGGTGTCGTCGGCCGACGGGCTCGCCTGCAGCGGGGTGCCGCCGAGCGGCAGGTCCGGCGCCTGCGACGGCGTCCGCTGCTGGGCCGGCCGCCGAGCGCCGGCCGAGGTCGTCGGTGCAACGGCAGGGTCGCTCGCGCGCGGCGCCTTCACGTCGTCCTGTCCGGCCGTGCGCGGTTTCTGCTTGTCGTTCTGCCCGGACGAGCGCGACGGCGGAGCCTGAGCGTCCGTCTCGTCGCCGTCCGCGCAGCCCTTCAGCTTGGGCCCGAGCTTGTCGACGCCTGCCGAGACCGCGTTGTCGCAGTCCAGTCCGGTCCGCAGGCTTTCCGCGCGCTTGTTCACCGAGTCGAGCAGCCCGATCGACGTCAGCGCCCGCTCCTGGTTGGTGGCGGACAGCCGGGACAGTGCCGGCGTCAGCGTCCGGCGCTGCTGCTCGGCGAAGTTGTCGACGGTGGACAGCGGCTTGCTGTCCTTGCGGGCCACCGCCGACGTGGTGAGCAGCTTGACGCCCTTGCGGGTGTCGGCGTCCATGTCGTCGAGCACGCCGCCGAAGCCGGCGTCGTTGCCCGGCATGGCGACGGCCTCGGCCAGTCTGGTGCGGGCGAAGTCCAGCGACAGCTGGCCCCGCGTGACGTCCGAGCCGGCCATCGCCAGCTGGGCGCGTTCGGTCGAGCGCTTGACCCCGTAGAGGGCGTCGCCCGGTGATGCGTTCTCGCTAGCCGCGGAGATACCGGAGACCGCCAGCGCGCCGGCGGCTACCCCGATGACGATGGCGCCCCTGGCCCGGATGCGGCCACCGTGGCCGAGAAGTCCGTGCCGCAGCCGTCCGGTGCGGGCCGCAGCGGCCGGCTCGGGTTCGGTGTCGGCGGCCCGCGCGGTGTGGCCGATGCCGTCCCGCTCGGCCGTGGCGACCAGCATGGCCCGTAGCCCGGTGCGGAACTCGGGTTCGACCCGGGCCCCCGGACGTGCCGCGGACAGGCTGCTACCGATGGCGACCAGCTCGGCGAGCTGCTCATCGGCCGGACCGCGGCTGTGGTGCCGCCGGCCGCCGGTGCTCTCGTCGAGAAGCTCCGCGAAGCGCTCGGCGCTCCGCCGGTCGAAGAAGTCGAAGTTCACCGCGGGCACCTCCCCTCGCTCGTGAATGTCTCGCCGGCTGCATCGCCGGCGGTCGCGACGATGCCGGTGGCCGGCTGGGCCGCCCGGGGTCGCACTCGGACAAACGCGCGACACGCGTCCCCGGTTACGGGGACCAGCACCGCGCATCGGGTATTAGGCGAGAGCCCCGTCACGCTTGGAATCCATCCGGGAGGAGTCGTGCCAGCGCTCGCACTGCCCGGTACTGCAGTGCTTTGATCGCTCCTTCGTTCTTGCCCATGGTCTGTGCGGTCTCGGCCACCGAGAAGCCCTGGAGGAAGCGCAGCACGATGCACTCCTGCTGTTCCGGGTTGAGCTGCTTGACCGCGGTGAGCAGGGCGACGTTGGTGATGTGGTCGACCACCGAGGATTCCGGGCTGCCCTCGGGGCCGCGGGCCTCGCGGTCGGCGTCGAGCACGTCGCCGGTGGTGACCTCGAGGCGGTAGCGGCCCGACTTGAAGTGGTCGGCGACCAGGTTGCGGGCGATGGTCACGAGCCAGGCGCCGAGGTCGCGGCCCTGCCAGGTGAAGCTGCCGATGCGCTTGAGCGCGCGCAGGAACGTGTCCGAGGTGAGGTCCTCGGCCAGCTGGCGGTTGCCGACGCGGAAGTAGACGAACCGGAAGACGGTGTCGACGTACCGGTCGTAGATCAGGCCGAACGCCTCGGCCTCGCCGGCCTGGGCCCGTTCGACCAGCGCCCACACCTCGGCCGCGGCGTCACCGGGGTCGGGACGAGCCGGATACTTGGGCGGCTCGGAGTCGCGCTGAGGACCGGTGGTGCTCTGCGACGGAACAACCACAGTCTGCTCGCCCACGGCCGGCGCCTCGGGCAGGTTGCTGCGCTGGCCGGCGGTGGGCTGCGCGGGCATCGGTGGACGACCGGGCACGGCCACCCGGCCGCCGCCGGCCATCGGCTTGGCGTTGCCGGTGGGTGGCAGCCGCTGGCCCGGCGACTCGTTGATGTGGGGGCGGTTGCGGGTCCGCTTGGGTCCGTCGCCGCGGATGGTGTTGACGATCATGTCGTCGACCGAGCGGCGCAGGCCCGTCAGCCCGTCGGCGAGGGGTCGGTGGTACGGATCCCCGGCGTAAACATGACTCACTGCGCCTCCTCAACCCGGCGGCTCTGCTCCGACTGCTGATCCGTCCCGCCAGACAGGGATTGGCAGTGTTTCCGTGCTTTTTGTGGCACAGCGGCCTCCTCGGGATGAGGGGTGGAAACTCATAGCAAAAGGGGTGAAGTGGCCCGCGATACTGCCGACCGACCTCACCCAGGGTTTTGGAGTCCGTTACTCAGACGCGAAGTATCACGGACTCCGAACACACGGAGTCGCACACCGTGTGCGCTGCGCGAAAATAGTACGAAGTGGCGCAGACAAGACACAAGGAACGTCTGACACGATGACCGGCACGGGCACCCGGACGACGGACAAGTTGTCCGCCGTCCACTTCCGTGGATGTTTGTGCCAGACTCGTGCCTCGTGGACGAAGCAGCCCGCGACGCGGTCGCCGAGGCCGCGGCGCGCCGGCCCGCCGGCCCCGCGCTCATCACCGGCGAAACCACTCTGACCTGGTCCGATGTCGATCGGCGGGTGACCGCGGCGGCGCATCGGATCGCCGGGCTGGTGTCACCGGGCGGCCGCGTCGCGATCGTCCTCGGCACCTCGATCGAGTTCGTGGTGACCTACTTCGGTGTGTTGCGGTCCGGGCGCGTCGCCGTGCCGCTCAATCCCGCCTACTCGGCGGATGAGCTCGAGTTCGCGATCACCGACTCCGCCGCGGAGCTGATCGTGGCCGAGGAGGACGGGCCGGGTCGCGTACGCCCGCGATTTGATCTTGATTCGGCCGCGCCGGCCGGTGGCTTGCCCCAGGTGAAGGCGCGTGACCTGGCCGTGCTGCTCTACACCTCGGGAACCAGCGGACGGCCGAAGGGCGCGATGCTGACCCACGCCGCCCTGGACGCCAACCACGACCAGCTCGACGCGATCGATCCGCCGGTGGTCGGCGCCGACGACGTGGTGCTGCTCGCGGTGCCGCTCTTCCACGCGTACGGGCTCAACACCGGTCTCGGCTCCGTCGCGCACCACGCGGCGACCGGCGTGCTGATCGGCCACTTCGACCCGGCGGCCTCGCTGGCGATGATCGCCGAGCGCGGAGTGACCGTGGTGGTGGGCGTCCCGGGCATGTACTCCGCGTGGTCCCGGCAACCCGGCGTTCAGGTGGCACTACGCAGCGTGCGGTCGGCCGTGTGCGGCGCGGCCCCGCTGGTGCCCGACGAGATGGCCCGCTTCGGCGTCGCGACCGGCAAGACCATCGTGGTCGGCTATGGGCTGACCGAGACGGCGCCCGTGCTGACCACCACCGCGGTCAGCGACCGCGGCAAGCCCGGCTCGATCGGGCGGCCGCTGCCCGGCGTCTCGCTGCGGCTGCGCTCCCCGGCCGGTCAGGTGCTCTGGGAGGACGGCACCGCGTCGCCCGAGGAGGACCTGGCCGAGCTCGACCTCTCGGTCGAGGACGTGGCCGGCACCGACCCGGGGGAGATCGTGGTGCGCGGGGCCAACCTCTTCTCCGGCTACTGGCCCGACGGGCGCGGCGGCCCCGGACCCGATGGCTGGTGGGCCACCGGGGACGTCGCCTACGCCGACGCCGACGGCGACCTGCATCTGGTCGACCGGGTCGACGACCTGATCCTGGTGCACGGCTTCAATGTGTATCCGGCCGAGATCGAGCGGGTGCTGGCCTCGCACCCCGGCGTGGCGGAGTCGGCCGTGCTCGGGGTGCCCGACGACGAGTCCGGGCAGCGGCCGCACGCGTTCGTGGTGGCCGCCATCGACCCGCCGCCGACCCCGGCCGAGCTGCAGGTCTACTGCGCCGCCCAGCTGGCCCGGTTCAAGCTGCCCACGGTCGAGCTGGTGCGTGAGCTTCCCCACTCGGCTACCGGCAAGGTCCGCAAGAGAGAGTTGTTGGCATGAGCCGAGTGACTTTGATCAGCCGGGACGGCTGCCATCTGTGTGAGGAAGCCGAGGCCGTCCTCGACCGGATCATTCCTGGCCAGTGGGTACGGGTCGACATCGCGACGTCGATCGAGCTCGAGCGCGACTACGGCGACCGGGTGCCGGTGGTGCTGCTCGACGGGGCCGAGCACGGCTACTGGCGGGTGGAAGAGTCCCGCTTGTTGCGCGATTTGGCTCGACAGCCGGGGGAGCCCCGGCTGTAGGTTCTTACGCCGTGGCGCGTACTCACCTGGTTTGGGACTGGAACGGCACCCTTCTCGACGACCTCAGTCTGGTGGTCTCGTCGACCAACGAGGCCTTCGCGGCGTTCGGCGGGCGGGCGGTCGACGCCGACGAGCATCGCCGCCGGTTCCGCCGCCCGGTGGCCGAGTTCTACGCCGAGGTGCTCGAGCGGGCGGTCGACGACGAGGAATTCGGCCGGCTCGACCGGATCTTTCATGACGCGTACCGGCTCGGGCTGACGAACATGACGCTGGCGGCGGACGCCTCGGCCGCGCTGAAGGAGTGGCCGGGTACGCAGTCCCTGCTCTCCATGTGGTTCCACAGCGAGCTGGTGCCGGCGGTCGAGACGTACGGCCTGGCCGGGATCTTCGCCCGGGTCGACGGGCTACGGGCCGAGCTGGGCGGGCACCTCAAGGCGGGCCACCTGGCCGAGCACCTGGCCGGGCTGGAACTCGACGGCGAACAGGTCGTGCTGATCGGGGACTCTCTCGACGACGCGGCCGCGGCCGACGCGGTGGGGGGAAAGATCGTCCTCTACACGGGCGGATTCACCGACCCCTCGCGGCTGCGTGCCTCGGGTCGTCCGGTCGCGGACACTCTGGTCGAAGCGGTCGCGATCGCCCGTACGCTGTAGCAGGGTGGTCGGTGCCGGGCCGAGCCGGGCATACTCGAATCTTGCGGTCTTTAACACGCCGGATGATCTTTGTCCACCTGCACCACCAAGATCGCGATTTGTGCACACCTTCACAAGCGCCTACTCTTTGATTCCGGAGAGCCCCGGTAGCACAGCCGGTTCAACCAGGCGCCCGAGGGCTCGCAGGTTCGCCACCTCGTCGGCACGGAGTCAGATGAGCCAGCAGCGTCACGGAAGCACGCCCGGCAATGCCCCCGGCGAGCGCACCGGTGCCGTCACAGCCTTCCCGGATCTGCCGGAGGCGACGATCGCACGACTGCCCGAATATCTTCGCGCCCTGCACAATTTGGGCGAGGCCGGTGCGGACACCGTCTCCAGCGAGGGTCTGTCCGCCGCGGCCGGGGTCAACTCGGCCAAGCTTCGCAAGGATCTCTCGCACCTGGGGTCGTACGGCACGCGGGGTGTCGGCTACGACGTCACCCTGCTGATCGAGCAGATCGAGTACGTGCTCGGCCTCGACCAGCGCCGGGCGGTCTGCCTGGTCGGCCTCGGTAACCTCGGTCACGCGCTGGCCGGCTACGACGGCTTCGCCAGCCGCGGCTTCAAGATCGTCGCGCTCTTCGACGCCGACGCGTCCAAGGTCGGCGAAGAGATCCAGGGCCTGACCGTGCGTCACATCGAAGAGCTGGGCCGCGTCGCGGTGGAAGAGAACATCGCGATCGGCGTGATCGCCACCCCGGCCGGCGCCGCCCAGGCGGTCGCCGACGTGCTGGTCGACGCGGGCGTCACCAGCATCCTGAACTTCGCTCCGTGCGTGCTCTCGGTGCCGGCCAACGTCGACGTGCGCAAGGTCGACCTGGCCATCGAGCTGCAGATTCTTTCTTTCCATGAACACCGCAAGGCATCGCTGACCGCGTTGCCGGGCGGCCGGTCCGCCACGGCGGCGGGCAACCAGGAGGCGGTCGGGTCGTGAATCTCCTCAGCGTCGGTGCGTCCTACCGCACCGCCGATGTCGCCACGCTCGAACGGCTGGTGATCGCCGATCACGCGCTGCCCGGACTGCTGGACAAACTCGTCGCCCAGCCGTTCGTCGGCGAGGCCGTCGTCCTCTCCACCTGCAACCGGATGGAGATCTACGCGGCGGTCAACACATTCCACGGCGGCCTCGGCGACATCTGCAACGTGCTCGCGGAGTTCTCCGGCATCCCCGCCACCGAGCTGGCCGGTCACCTCTACGTGCACTACGACGAGGCGGCGGTGCTGCACTCGTTCAAGGTCTCCAGCGGCCTCGACTCGATGGTCGTGGGTGAGTCCCAGATCCTGGGCCAGCTGCGCGACGCCTATCACGTGGCGAGCGAGGCCGACACCGCCGGCCGCCTGCTCCACGAGCTGATGCAGCAGGCGCTGCGGGTCGGCAAGCGGGCGCACGCCGAGACCGGCATCGACCGGGCCGGGCAGAGCGTGGTGACCGCGGCCCTCGACGTCGCCGAGGCCACGCTGGGCGACCTGGACGGCAAGCGCCCTCTGGTGATCGGCGCGGGCGCGATGGGCGCGCTGTCGGTGGCCACCCTGACCCGGGCCGGCGTCGGTCCGCTCCGCATCACCAACCGCAGCGCCGCCCGGGCCGATCGGCTCGCCGAGGCGTACGGCGCGGTCGCGGTGCCGTACGACGATCTGGACGCTGCCCTGCGCGAGGCCGACCTCGTCGTCTCGGCCACCGCGTCGACCCAGCCGGTGCTCACCCGCGAGCGCCTCGAGGCGGCGGCCCCGCTGGTCGTGCTCGACCTGGCCGTCCCGCGCGACGTGGCCCCCGACGCGACCGGCATCCCGGGCGTGACGGTGATCGACATCGACAGCCTGGCCGCCACCCGCCGCTCGCTGCCGGCCGCGGCCGAGACCGCCGCCGTCGAGCAGATCGTCACCAGCGAGGTCGACCACTTCCTGGCCTGGCTGCGGGGCGCCGACATCGCGCCGACCGTGGCCGCGCTGCGCACCCGGGCCGAGGACGTGGTCGCCGCCGAGCTGCGCAAGCTCTACTCGCGCCGGTCGGAATTCAGCGAGGAGCAACGGGCCGACGTTTCCCGTACGCTGCATCGCGTCGTTCAGCAACTGCTGCACTCACCGACCGTGCGGGTGCGCCAGCTCGCCGCCGAGCCCGGTGGTGATCAGTACGCCACCCTGCTGCGCGAGCTATTCGACCTGGACGTGCCGCATGCCACCCCGGCCGATGCGGTTCCTGAGATCGGAGGACCGGCGTGACCAGCCCCTTGCGCCTTGGCACGCGCGGCAGCACGTTGGCGCTGGCCCAGTCGCAGCTGACGGCCGACGCGCTGACCGCGGCCACCGGCCGTCCGGTCGAGCTGGTGCGCATCGTCACTCCGGGCGACCGCTCCTCGGCCCCGGTCGCCCAGCTCGGCGTGGGTGTCTTCGTCTCGGCGCTGCGCGACGCGCTGCTCGCCCGTGAGATCGACTTCGCCGTCCACTCCTACAAAGACCTGCCCACAGCCGCGCACCCGGGACTGCACATCGCGGCCGTCCCGCCGCGTGAGGACCCGCGTGACGCGCTGATCGCCAAGGGCGGCCAGACCCTGGCCGAGCTCCCGCCCGGCTCCGTGATCGGAACCGGAGCGGTGCGCCGAATCGCGCAACTGCATGCTTTGGGCCTAGAGTTGCAGGTCACGCCGATCCGCGGGAACATCGACAGCCGGATCGCCCGGGTTCGCGGACCCGAGGCCGATCTGGACGCAGTTGTTCTCGCCCGGGCCGGTGTGGTGCGAATCGGCAGGGCCGCCGACATCGCTGAAACGCTCGACCCGATGCTCATGCTGCCCGCCCCGGCTCAGGGTGCGCTGGCCGTGGAGTGCCGGGCCGACGACTCCGACCTGGTCGAACTGCTGGCCGCGCTCGACCACGCACCGTCCCGGGCCGCCGTCCTGGCGGAACGGGCGATGCTTGCCACGCTCGAGGCCGGGTGCTCCGCCCCGGTTGCGGCACACGCCGAGCTCGCCGAAGGCGAGGACGGTGACGAGATTTACCTGCGCGGTGCGGTGATCAGCCCGGATGGGGTTCGAGCCATCCGGCTGTCGCGTACCGGAACGCCCGCCGACGCGGCGGAGATCGGCAAGGCGCTCGCCGCCGATCTCCTCGACGCCGGCGCCGACACCCTGATCGGGAGCACAGAATGACCACCCGCACCGCCCGTAAGCCAGCAGGACGCATTGCGTTCGTCGGCGCCGGCCCCGGCGACCCCGAGCTGCTGACCCGCCGCGCGCACGCCGCGCTCACCGACGCCGACCAGGTGGTCTACGACCGCGGTGTGCCCGATTCCCTCCTGGCCGCCATCCGGTCCGAGGCCAAGCAGGACGCTCAGTTCAGCCCGGCCGAGGGCGCGCCCGGCGACGTCGCCAAGGTGCTGCTCTCCGCGGCCAAGTCCGGTCTCTCGGCCGTGCACCTCGTGGCCGGTGACCCCTTCGGCCACGAGTCCGTGGTCAAGGAGGTGCAGGCGATCGCCCGCACCGCGGTGCACTTCGAGGTCGTGCCCGGCCTCGGCCAGGCCGAGGGTGTCGCCACCTACGCCGGTGTGCCGCTGCCCGGCGTCCGGGTGACGGCCGACGTCGGCGACGTGGCCGCTCTCGACTTCGACGCGCTCGCCGCCGCGGCCCTCAAGGGCTCGTTCGCGGTCGCCGTCGACGCGGGTGACCTGGCCGCCGTCCGCGACGGTCTGCTCGCCTCGGGCGTCGAGCCTGGCACCGCGGTCGCGGTGACCGGCGACGGCACCGGCGAGACGCAGTACACGACGACGTCCACGGTCGACAGCTTCGTCGCCGCCGCGCTCGGTTTCACCGGCCGCGTCGTGCTGACGGTCGGCTCCGAGGTCTCCGAGCGCGACACCATGAGCTGGTGGGAGAACCGGCCCCTGTACGGCTGGAAGGTGCTGGTGCCGCGCACCAAGGAGCAGGCGGGCGCGATGAGCGCGCGGCTGCGGGCCTACGGCGCGATCCCGTGCGAGGTGCCGACCATCGCGGTCGAGCCCCCGCGCACCCCGGCCCAGATGGAGCGGGCGGTCAAGGGGCTGGTCGACGGCCGGTACGCCTGGGTCGTCTTCACCTCGGTCAACGCCGTCCGCGCGGTCTGGGAGAAGTTCGACGAGCACGGTCTCGACGCCCGCCACTTCGGCGGCGTGAAGATCGCCTGTATCGGCGAGGCCACGGCCGAGGCCGTACGCGCCTTCGGCATCCAGCCCGAGCTGCTCCCCAAGGGCGAGCAGTCGAGCGAGGGCCTGCTGGCCGAGTTCTCGCCGCACGACGAGATCCTCGACCCGGTCGGCCGGGTGCTGCTGCCCCGGGCCGACATCGCCACCGAGACGCTCGCCGCCGGGCTCATCGAGCGCGGCTGGGAGGTCGACGACGTGACCGCCTACCGGACCGTCCGCGCGGCGCCGCCGCCGGCCGAGATCCGCGACGCGATCAAGTCGGGTGGCTTCGACGCGGTGCTCTTCACCTCGTCCAGCACCGTACGCAACCTGGTCGGCATCGCCGGCAAGCCGCACGCCCGCACGGTGGTCGCGGTGATCGGCCCGAAGACCGCCGAGACGGCCACCGAGTTCGGCCTGCGCGTCGACGTCCAGCCCCAGCACGCGTCCGTGCCGGATCTGGTCGAGGCGCTGGCTTCGTACGCGGTGGAACTGCGCGAGAAGCTGGCGGCCATGCCGGCCAAGCAGCGCCGGGGCTCCAAGGTCCAGGGACCCACCGCGCTGCGTTTCCGCTAGATCGAGCTTCCGCCAAGGAGCGTCATGTTTCCGGATGTCCGTCCGCGCCGCCTCCGCCGCAGCCCGGCCATGCGCCGCCTGGTCGAAGAGACCAGGCTGGCGCCGGCCGAGCTGATCCTGCCCCTCTTCCTGAAGGAGGGGCTGACCGAACCGCGCGAGATCAGTTCGCTTCCCGGCGTGCTGCAGCACTCGCGCGAGTCGCTGCGTAAGGCCGCCCACGAGGCGGTCACGGCGGGTGTCGGCGGGCTGATGCTGTTCGGCGTGCCGACCAGCGAGCACAAGGACGCGTCGGGCTCGGCCGGGCTCGACCCGGATGGGATCCTGAACGTCGGCATCCGGGACCTGATCTCCGAGGTCGGCGACTCCACGGTCGTCATGGGCGATCTGTGCCTGGACGAATTCACGTCGCACGGACACTGTGGGGTGCTCGCCGCCGACGGCTCGGTGGACAACGACGCCACTCTGGAGATCTACGCCGAGATGGCCGTCGCCCAGGCCCAGGCGGGCGTCCACATGGTCGGGCCGTCGGGGATGATGGACGGCCAGATCGGCGTTGTCCGGCGCGCTCTGGACAAAGCGGGCTACCAGGACGTTTCGGTGCTGGCCTACTCGGCGAAGTACGCGGGCGCTTTCTACGGCCCGTTCCGCGAGGCCGTCGAGTCGACGCTGCAGGGCGACCGCCGGCAATACCAGCAGGACCCGCCCAACCTGCGGGAGGCGCTGCGCGAGGTCGACCTGGACGTGGCCGAGGGCGCCGACATCGTCATGGTGAAGCCGGCGCTGCCCTATCTGGACGTGATCGCGGCGATCCGCGGACGGGTCACCGTGCCGGTCGCGGCCTACCAGGTCAGCGGCGAGTACGCGATGGTCGAGGCGGCCGCCCGCAACGGCTGGATCGACCGTGAGCGGGTCATGCTCGAGTCGCTCACCTCGATCAAGCGGGCCGGCGCCCAGATCACGCTGACCTACTGGGCCACCGAGGTCGCCCAGATGCTGCGCAACCGCTACTGACTCAGTCGTCGTCAGCTTCTAGTCGTCGTTGCGGATGGTGCCCGTGCCGGTGCCGTCCAGAGTGCGTACGGGATAAAGCGCGGCCGCCTCGAGCGTGAGTTGCTCGTCGTGCTCGCGCAGGCGGTCGCCGCGTACCTGGATCGGGAAGTCGACGCCGGTCGCGCCGGCCGGGATCGTGCGGCAGCCCAGGTAGGGGTCGAAGTCGGCGTACGGCAGGGTCGTCGTGCCCGGAACCGTCGCCGCGCAGACCGTGAGATCCCGGGTCAGCGGCCGGCTCAGCGTCACCGGGAAAATCATGGGCGTACGGCCGGCGTGGCCCTCGATCACACTGGCGTCACCCACCGACAGCCCGGCTCGTGCCTCGAACCGCGCCACCTGCGGGTCGTGGTCGCTCAGCCCGCGCGTGGCGCTTTCCGGATGGTCGGCGTTGACGTGGGCCGCCCGCATGTCGATCAGGTCGCCGTACAGGCCGTCGTTGACGAAGAGCTGGTCGAGCGTCTGGGCCTGCCCGTCGAAGACGTACGAGTAGGCGGACGACGGCGCGTCGGCGACCAGATCGTCCCAGAGGTTGTGCAGGCCGGTGGCGTAGAGCGGGCCCAGTTGGTCGCCGGGTGCGGCCGGCGTCGGGTCGTCGGGCCGGGGGAAGACGTTCAGATCGCCGCCCAGCACTACCCGCGCGTTCGGGTGGGCCACCTCGATGGCGTCGGTGATCGCCGCCCCGTACGCCGCCTGCTCGCGCCGCTGTCCGACCCGGGTCTCCGGGCCCGACGAGAAGTGGTTGCTGATCGCCCAGAGTTGGTAGCGGTCGGCCGAGCCCGGCGCCGCGCGCACCTCGAACAGACCGACCTGCGGGGCTCGGGTGAAGACGTTGCTGCCGTCCACCCCGGTCGTCCGGTCGACGTCGGCCGGCAGCACCGCGTTGACCGTCTTCGGGTTGGACACCTCGGCGTTGGCCGGCAGCGCAGCGCCGCGATAGACGATCTGCGGCGCAGAGCCGAGCACCGGGTCGGCGCCGGTGGCCGTGCCGAGGGACACCCGGTCGGTGCGGTAGAGGAACCCTGACACGATGCCGCGGGCGTCGGCGCCGCTGCGGTCGGACGCCGCGTCGTACGCCGGTCCGCCGTTGCGGGTGATCGTCAGCGCCAGCTCCTGCAGCGTGTCCGGCTTGCCGTCGGCGTTGTCGGCCGGGCCGCAGCTCAGCGCCCTGCCGGCGACGCGGCAGACGTCCTGGTCCTCGGCCTCCTGCACCAGGATCAGGTCGGGGCTGTGCAGGTCGGCGGTCACCTGGCGGGCCAGCCGCGTCAGCCGCGTGTCGTAGGCGGCCTGGCTGCCGGGCACGTAGTCGAACGGCGGGTTGACGCCCGGGCAGCCGGCGTTGCCGGTGAAGTCGCAGCCGTCGTTCGGGTCGTCGCGGAAGTCGTACAGGTTCTCGACGTTGAACGTCGAGACGGCCAGTTCGCGCTGCCGGTCGGCGGGCTGCGGCGGGTGGTTGGCGGCCGGGTCGGCGCCGGCCCGGAAGCCGACCCCCGCGACCTGGATGCCGTACTTGTTGAAGGCGTAGTAGACACCGCCGACCGCGTCGCCGGTGGTCGTGTCGAAGGTGCGGGCCGGCGGCAGCGTCCTACCGGTGGCCTTGACACCCATCGGCCCGATCATGATCCGGTTGCCGTTGCCGTCGCCCTTGGTGTCGTCCAGCGGATGGGCGTCGCGAAAGACCCTGCGCGCGTACGGGTCGGCCCGCCTGAGCAGGGGGTCGTCGCGATCGACGAGCCAAACCTCGGCGTCCTGGGTGGACGCGAACGTCTTGGTGTTCGACACGGCGCCGGCGCCGGCGCGCACCCGCAGTTGCATGCCCTCGTGCTGTTCCCAGAACAGGTCGGCGGCCGGTTTCTGCGCGGGTGGGACGGCGTCGTCGACCTGCGCCTCCGTCGCGACGTCGAGCCCGGTGGCCAGGGTGGTGACCCACTCGGCGCTGGTGAGCTGGGTGAGGTTGAAGAACTCGGCGACCCGCGCGTTGACGATGATCTCGTCCCCGGCCCTGGGGGCGTAGTCGCCGATCAGCGTGGTGAAGGCGCCGAGGAAGACGAAGACGCCGTCGGAGCTGGCCGGATCGCCGTCGGTGTTGCTCTTGCGGCTCTGCAGGAAGAAGCCGTGCTGCGCGACGCCGGCGCTGGTGTGCGACAGGGTGAGCTGGGTGACCACGCCGCGTACGGGCACCTTGGCCGCACTCGAGCCGTTGCCCGAAGCCGGGGCCAGCGTGGACCGGGCCGCGGTGCCCTGGACGGCGCCGACGGTCAGGGGCTCGTCGGCGGTTCTCTCGGCGGCGTGGGCTGTGCCCGGGATCAGCAGGCCGACCAACGCAACCAGTGGCAACAATCGGTGACCCAGCACGGCGCCTCCACCGCGACGAAGTCGCGCATAAGGAACGAGGCGGCCCGGTCCGCGCTCTCCGCGGAGAGAGACCACACCCCGAACTCGTGGACCGGCGTTTCGGCGTCCGGTCGCAGAAGTTGAGCTTAGTCGATGGACTCCAGGCTTTGAACCAGTTGCGCGACGTCGGCGCCGTACTCGTACCAGTCGCGGTCGGCCTGGTAGCCCAGCTCAGCGTTGACCTTGAGCATCGACTCGTTGTGCTGCGCGTTCCAGGTCTGCACCTCGCGCAGCTCGGGCTCGGCCGACCGCAGTTCGAACAGCATGCGCGCCTTGATCGCCCGGTCGATGCCGTAGCCGCGGTGGTCGCGCACGACAATCGTGTCGTACTGGTCGGCCCGCTCGGGGTGGTGGGCCGGGACCACGACCTCGGTCAGCCCGGCGACGACCTGGCTCTCGTCGTGCAGGGCGAGCACGATGTACGGCTTCAGGCCGCGCTTGTGCAGCGTGTCGAGCGAGTCGCGCAGCCGCTGCGGGTCGGAGGAGCGGGGCGCCAGGTCGAGGTCGTCATCGTCGTCGGGCGCCTCGAGCTTGGCCTGCGCGTACGCCTCGAGCAGATGGTCGGGCGGACCGCCGGGGTGGAACTCGACCCGGTAGCCGGCGCCGATGCTGTTGGACATGACGGTCAAAGCGGGCCAGTCCACGCTGGACAGCGAAAGCACGCTGCGCGTCTCGACGTACTCCTTCTCGAAGCCCAGCGCCTCGTAGAACGCGATGGCCGGAGTGCCGCCGATGGCTTCGACCCCGATGCTGGAGAAACCCTCGAGGTAGGCCCGGCGCACGGCGACCGCCACCAGCTGGCGGCCCAGGCCGCGCCGGCGCAGGCGGGGCTGCACGATCACCTCGAGCACGCCGATGTCGCCGAGCAACAGCATGCTGATGTGGGCGAAGATCTCACTCTCGCCCTCGGGCAGCCGGTCGTCCTCGGCCACCCAGCTGATCCGCCGCTCGCCGGGCATGGTCTCGGCCAGATAGTC
This sequence comes from Paractinoplanes polyasparticus, assembly GCF_019710575.1. Lineage (GTDB taxonomy): Bacteria > Actinomycetota > Actinomycetes > Mycobacteriales > Micromonosporaceae > Actinoplanes > Actinoplanes polyasparticus. The sequence continues at coordinate 167,956 of NZ_JAHWFK010000025.1, forward strand.
ACGGACCTGTCCGTCGATCCACGGCGGGTCGTCGGGGAGATCGGTGGCGAGCACCGTGTTCACCGTCTCCACGAGCGACCGGATCTCCTCCGCCGAAGCGGCCCGGGGATCCCACTCACGCACCCTCACCCGTACAGCTTGCCGGTAAGCGCACCGTCTGGGAAGTGCTCCGACCGTAAATGTGTAGGTACTGTCACTCTGCGTGCATGATTCCGCATCAGCCGCGCGACCGGCGTCCGTAGTCGTTCGCCGCGTCGAAGACCTTCTGCGCGTACGGGCGGACGGCGTTGTACGAGAGAATCGAGTCCCACCACGCCTCGGGCTTGGTGAGGTCACGTCCGCCCTGGCAGAGGTAGGTGGCGGCGGTCAATGACGCATCGTCGATGTCGTTGGGGTCGGCCACGCCGTTGTTGTCGGCGTCCACCTTGTAGGAGTTCCAGGTGGCCGGGATGAACTGCAGGGGCCCGACGGCCCGGTCGTAGGTGGTGTCCTGGTCGAGCGCGCCCCGGTCGGTGTCCGGGATCAGCTGCCGCCCACCCTTGCCGTCGAGCGGAAGCCCGAAGATCGGCGGCATCGCGGTGCCATCGGTGGAGAGCACAGCCCCGTTGGCCGCCCCGTGCGAAGACTCGATCTTGCCCAGTGCGGCCAGCGTGGTCCAGCTCAACCGGCAGGCAGGTGTGGTGCGCTGAAGCACCAGCTCGGCGTAGCCGTAAGCCTGCACCGCCACAACCGGGATCCCGAGCCGCGTGCCCATCGTGCCCGCCCATCCGGCCAGCGCATCGGCCGGTCGCCCACCTGTCTGCACAGCCCCCGTCGGCGGGAGAGTCGCACCCACCGCTCCGGTCGGAGCGACCGTGCCGGGCAGCCCACCCGGCACCCCGCCCGTCGGCCCACCCGGTAGCCCGCCCGGCACCCCGTTCGGATCGACACCCGGCAGCCCGCTGCCCGTCACCCCGCCCGGCTGACCCACCGAGGGCAGCCCGCCCGCCGCGCCGAGCGGGAACCCGGGCGAGGCACTCGGCGAGGGCGCGGCCTGAAGAGCCTGCGGCACCAGATAGGCGCCCGCGGCGCCGGCCGCCCCGAGCAGCAAGGCGGCGATGACCGCCGGCACGATGAGCCGGCCACTGGGCCGCTTGGCCCAAGCCGCGGTGCTCCGCCCGACCCGCCCCACCGCTCGGACCGGAGCAGCTCGCCGCAGCCGCCCCGGCCGCCGGACAGCCGCCACAGCAGCAGTGCCGCCGCTAGTCTTCGCCGCCCCGCTCGCCGCTGCGCCGTTTGCAGTCGCTCCGCCGTTTGCTGCCGCTCCGCCGTTTGCTGCCGCTCCGCCGTTTGCTGCCGCTCCGCCTACTGCTGTTCCGCTTGCTGAACCTACGCCGGGTGCTGTCGCGCCTGCTGCCGTTCCGCTTGCGGTTGCCGTGCCGCCCGCCGCCGCTTCGCTTGGTGGTGTCGCCGCGCCGCCTGCTGCTGTCCCGCTGGCCGTTGCCGCCCCGCCTGCACCGCTCGTCGCCGGTTCGACTGTTGCCGGTCTGCTGTCCGTGCTACTCGTCGCTGGCTTTCCGCTTGGCGCGCCCGTCGCCGGCCCGTCGGTGGACGCAGACACAGCGTTCGCCGGTGCGGGCGTGCTCGCCGAGTTGCCGTCAACTGCCTTGTTGCCGGGCGCAGTCCCTTGTGGGCTGTCGGCGGGCGTCCTTTGTGCTGGGATGGCCGTAGGACCGGCGTCCTGGGCACTGGGCGGTGTCGCCGCGCTGGGAGTGCTCGGAGCGTCGCTCGGGTTTGCGGCGCCCGCACTGTTCTTACCAGCGTCGGGTGCGCCCTCTGGGCCGGCGCTGGCCGCAGGCGACGCCGGGCCGGGGAGAGGGGCTGCGCCGGAGCTTGCCAGCGGCCCAGCCTGATGCGGAGCCGCAGCTCTCAGCTCGGGCTCTGCCACCGGTTTCTCCTGCCGCTCCGCCACGCGGACGACACTACCCAACCCAGGCCCGCCGCGAGGGGCCGCGTTGAAGCCTGTGGATAACTCCCGGACGACGCACCGGCTGGCTGTTTCGCCACGACCGGGAGGCCCTACTCTTCTCCCATGCCGCGTTACGAGTTCCGCTGCCGCGCATGCGGCGACACGTTCGAGGTCGTCCGGCCGATGAGCGAGGCCTCTGCTCCTTCGACGTGTCCGCAGGGCCACGCCGACACGGTGAAGCTGCTGTCGGCCGTCGCCGTCACCGGTCGCGGCGCGGGCGCCCCGACCGGCCCGGCCGCCCCCACCGGCGGCGGCTGTTGCGGCGGCGCTTGCGGCTGCTGACGCCGATCAGCGCCACTCGACCGGCCGCCCCCGGTGAGTCGCTCCCAGCGGAAGGAGCGCTTGCCGGTAGCGGCTCGACCTGCGGTGGCGCCTGACCGGCCGCGCTCACAGCGAACCACCGGCAGAGATTCGTAGCGTGCGTCGACGGCCGGAGCCACGATGCCCCAGCGACCCGACCTGGATGATCAACAGGGCAGTGATTCGGGCGGCGCCGGCGGCGTTCTGAAGCATCGAGGACGGCTCCCATCAGGTGGGGGCGGGTATCGATCGAGAATCACCCTCCCGGATGGTGAGACCGACGATCTCTTTCGGGCCACACGCTCCACCTGGGCTGATCTTTCTCCTTTGGCGGACCAGCAGTGCGACCTGCCGCGGACAAGCCCGAAATATGATGATCTAGCTGAGCGAAACGGCAGGCCTCAGGTCCGGCCGGGCCGCATCGGCGGGTGCCTCTTGCGGGTCCCGCCGAACAGTCGGCCCGAACTGGCCGACTGCGGCGTGACCCGGCTCGATCCATTTCGTTACGTCACGCGTAGTGCTGTACGAAGCCGGCGATGTCCTCCGTCCGGGGTCGGCCGTGGCGGGTGGATGGTCACTGTCCGTTTCTACGATGGCCGGTGACGCTGTGATACGTCAGCATGAGACGCGACTTCCCAAAGGGGGCGGAGGTTCCACCGTGTCGGGACGGACCGAGCTGCCGAGTGGGCTGGTGACCTTTGTGTTCACCGACATCGAGGGCTCGACGCGGTTGGCCCGGATGCTCGGCGACGACTACGGCTCGGTCCTCGGCGATCACCGCTGCGTGATGAGGGCTGCGCTGAGCGACTTCGGCGGTGTCGAACTATTCACGGAGGGTGACAGCTTTTTCATCGCCTTTCAGGATGCGACCGCAGCGATCGCGGCCTGTGTGGAGGCTCAAAGGCAACTGTCCGCACATGAGTGGCCCAGTGCCGAGGTCGCGCCCCGGGTCCGCATGGGCATGCACACGGGGCCGGCCCGGCCGGTCGGGGGCGAGTACGCCAGCGCCGAGGTCCACCGGGCGGCCCGGGTTGCCGCCGCCGCGCACGGCGGCCAGATCCTCTGCTCGGGCGCGACGATGCTGGCCGTCCTGACGTCGGGGGCGCCCGTCCCTTTCGCCCTGACCGTGCCCCGGGCCGCGGAGCCGCCGCGGGCCCGGACGGGGGCCGATGTCGACCTGCTCGACCTCGGCCCGCACCGCCTGCGCGGCTTCGACGACGACGAGCGCCTGTTCCAGATCCTCGCGCCCGGCCTCGACCGGGACTTCCCGCCGCCGCGCACGCCGGGCGCCGCCACCCACAACCTGCCGGTCCCGCTGACCGCCTTCACGGGCCGCCGAGCCGAACTGGCCGAGCTCACCGCCCTGGTCGACCGCCACCGCATGGTCACCGTCGTCGGACCCGGTGGCTCCGGCAAGACGCGGGTTGCCCTGGCCGCGGCCGGGCAGCTGCTGGAGGCGTACCCCCAAGGGGTCTGGACGGTCGACGCCGGAGACGCCACCGACGCGCTGGTGCCCGCGCTGGCCGCGGCCCTTGGAGTGCGCACCGAGCCGGGCCGCCCGATCCTCGAGTCGCTGCTGGAACACTGCGCTGACCGGCAGATGCTGCTGGTCCTGGAGACCGCCGACGTCGCACCCGCGGTCTGCGCCACCCTCGTACGCCGTCTGCTCGCCCGTTGCCCGCGCCTCGACGTGCTGGTCACCAGCCGGGTGCCGCTCAACGTGGCCGGCGAGGTCGTCTGGAACCTTCCGCCGCTGTCGCCTGCGGACCTGTTCGCGCTGCTCTCCGAGCGCACCGCCGAAGCCCGGGGCGGCCGTCCGGGCCCGATCGAGGACCACACCGACCTGTCGCAGGTCGCCGCCCGGCTCGAGGGCTCGCCACTGGCGGCTGAGCTGGCTGCGATCCGGCTGCGTTCGCTGTCGGCCGAGCAACTCGCCGCCCGCCTCGACGATCCGCTGGCCGCGCTCGACCCGGTCAACGCCGAGGCCGAGGACAGGCACGGCAGCCTCACCGCCAACCTGGACTGGTCGTACCGGACACTCAGCACTCCCGCCGCCGGTCTGCTGCGGCGGCTGGCGGTCTTCGCCGGCACCGTCGATCTCGGCACGGTCGAGTGGTGCGGCGTCGAGGCTCTGGGCGCGCTGTCCGAGCTGGCCGACAAGTCCCTGATCGAGCTCGTGCCGGGTCCGCGCTACCGGCTGTCGGGCCAGGTCCGGGCGTACGCGTCCCGCCGCCTCACCGCGGCCGGCGACGAGCGTGCCGCCCGCGACCGTCATGTCGCCTGGGCGATGCACACGCTGGACGCCGTATCGGTGGACACCGACGGCCAGCCGCGAACCACCTCCCTGACCGAGCTGGCGCCCTACGTGCCCGAGTGGGAGACCGCGCTGCACTGGGCCGCCAACAAGGGCAGCGTCCGCTCCGGCCTGCGTCTGGCGCTCGCTCTCGACCCGTGGTGGCGCGAGCACGACCACGCGGCGGAGGGGCGCGACCTGCTGTACCGCCTCTACCAGCGACTGGACGGGGTGGATGTCGAGCCGGGCGTGCTCGGGTCCGCCCATCTCGTGCACGCCGGTCTGGCCGACGACCGTACCGAGCGCGCCCGCTTCCTCGACCGTGCCGAGCGGATCGCCCGAGCCGAGGACGATCACGCGCTGCTGGTACGGGCCCTGGCCGGGCGCCGCAGCACGCTGATCGAGGCCGGGCACTACGAGCAGGCCGAGCAGCTGTGCCGCGACGTCATCGCCGAAGCCGAGCGGGCCGGCGTGTCCGAGGCGGCGCTCCCGGCCGTGATCGCCCTGGCCGAGCTGCTCTGGCGGCGGGATGAGCTGACCGGGGCGGCTGAGTTGCTGGGCGCGGCCCGGCAGGCCGAGGCGAGCTGCCCCGAGCATCGCGGCAAGCGGACCGTGGACTGGCTGCTGGGCATGGTCGCGCTGCGCCGGGGCGACCTCGTGGCGGCCCACGACCACCTGGTGGTGGCGCTGCGCTCGCGGCTGCGCCACGGTTTCAGCGGTGCGGCGGCCGATGCGGTGGCCGCCATCGCGGTCCGCTGTTCGCTGGGCGGTGACCCGACGACCGCCGCGGTGCTGTTCGGCGGGGCCGAGGCGGCGCGGGGAGCCCGGCGTACGGAGATGTTCGGGCGCTTCTGGTCGGCCCAGCAGCTCGCCCTGCGTACGTCGCTGGGTGATGCCGCCTTCGACGTCGCGTACGCCGACGGGGTCGGTCTGGGCTTCGACCGGATCGTCGCGATGGCCCTGGCCGTCGAGCACCCCGACCTCGAGGACGGGGCCGTCCGCTTCGCCCAGACGCTGCGGGGCTGACCAACGCACGCGGATGTTCCTGAACGATGATTAATGTGATGTCCTGGATAGTCGGCCCGGACACGATCGCTATGGTGTCTCCGTGCGGGGCATCACATGATCCATCTGCCGAGGGTCCGGAAGGGCCCTCTTCGTGCGCTGGCCATCCGGCTGGCGCTCGCGCTGGCGCTCGTGCTGGCCACGGTGACCGTCATCTATCTCGACCGGGACGGCTACCGGGACGTCAACGAGGACGGTCTGACGCTGCTCGACTGCTTCTATTACGCGGTCGTGTCGCTCTCCACCACCGGGTACGGCGACATCACGCCGGTCACCCCGCACGCCCGGCTGGTGAACGTCCTGTTCATCACCCCGGCCCGCGTGCTCTTCCTGATCATCCTGGTCGGCACCACCCTCGAGGTGCTCACCGACCAATATCGCAACAGCCTGCTTGTCAGCCGGTGGAGGCGACAGTTGAAGGACCACATCGTCATCTGCGGTTACGGCACGAAGGGCCGGGCCGCGGTCGCCGCGCTGCTGGAGACGGGTTACACCAAGAACCGGATCGTCGTCGTCGAGAGCCGCCCCGAGGGCGTGCGCCAGGCCCAGTCCAACGGCCTGGTCACCATCGAGGGCAACGCGACCCGGTCGGCGGTGCTGCTCGAGGCCGACGTCAAGAACTGCAAGGCGGTGATCATCGCGACCGACACCGACGAGGCCTCGGTGCTGATCTCGCTGACCGTACGCCAGCTGACCGCCGGCCAGGTGCGGATCATCGCCTCGGTCCGCGAGCAGGAGAACGCCGCCCTGCTCAAGCAGAGCGGCGCGCACCACGTCATCGTCTCGTCGGCCACTGCGGGCCGGCTGCTGGGTCTCACGACCACCGCGCCGCCGCTCATCGACGTGGTGGAAGACCTGCTCACCCCCGGTCAGGGCATGGCGCTGGCGATGCGCAGCGCCGAGCGCTCCGAGGTGGGCCAGAATCCCCGTCAGCTGCGGACGCTGGTCGTCGCCCTGATCCGCCGGGGCAAGGTGCTGCCGCTCGGCGGCGAGCAGACCGTCCCCATCGAGACCGGCGACATGATCGTCTACATCCGCGACGAGACCAGCGACGTCAACGTCGCTGTCTAGGGTTTGCGGCCGACCCCGGCGAACTCGGACACCTTGTCGGTGATGCCGGGGTGCGCCGGGTCGGGCCGCCACGCCGAGCACGTCACGACGCCGGGCTCGAGCAGCTCGAGGCCGGTGAACCAGGCGGTGATCTCATCCCGGGTGCGAGCGGTGATCGGCGCGGCGCCGCTCTCGTTCCACTGGCGCATCGACTTTTCCACCGCGGGTCCGTTGACCTCGGTGGTGGGGTGCGAGATGACCAGATAGCTGCCGGCCGGCACCGCCTCGACCAGCCGGCGGACCACGGCGTACGCCTCGGCGTCGTCGACCACGAAGTTGACGATGCCCAGCAGCATGATCGCGACCGGCTGGCTGAAGTCGATCGTCCGGGCGGCGCTGTCGAGAATGGTCGCCGTGTCGCGCAGGTCGGCGTCGATGTAGTCGGTGGCGCCCTCGGGGCTGCTGGTCAGCAGCGCCCGGGCATGCGCCAGCACCATCGGGTCCTTGTCGACGTAGACGACGCGGCTGGCGGGTGCGACGGCCTGGGCCACCTCGTGGGTGTTGCCGGCGGTGGGCAGCCCGGTGCCGATGTCGAGGAACTGGCGGACACCCGCCTCGCCGGCCAGGTGGCGGACGGCGCGGCCGAGGAACTCCCGGTTGGCCCGGGCCGACTGGACCAGCTCGGGCATCAGCGCCAGCGCGTACTCGGCGGCCTCGCGGTCGGCGGCGAAGTTGTCCTTGCCGCCGAGCAGGTAGTTCCACAGCCGAGCCGAATGGGCGACCTCGGTGTTCAACGCCCGGTGCAGCTCAGGATCGGTGTGTAGCTCAGGATCGGTCACGGCAGACCCCCGGCCTCGATGAGGAGTGCATCGTACCGAGGGTCGTGCCGCGACAGCGAAGTCCTTAGAGGATCGTCCAGGTGTCGGCCTTGTTGAGCAGGCCGTCGAGCATCTGCTCGGGGGTGCCGTCGGCCTGCGCCTTGGCGTCGACCAGTTGCTTGGTGATCAGCTCGTCGTAGGACGGCCGCTGCACGTTGCGGAACACCCCGATCGGCGTGGTGCCGAGGTCGGAGCCGGACAGCCGCGAAAGGGCGAACGCGTACGCCGGGTCGTCCACCGTGGCGTCGTGGACAAGGGCCTCGCCGCCCTCCTGCACCTTGAGCCCGAAGCTGCCGGCCGGGTGGGTCACCGAGAACTGCTGCTGGGCCCCGAAGGTGATCGGCTGGCCCTGCTCGAGGCGGATCAGGTGATCCTCCCGGGTGGTCGAATCCTTGATCAGCTCGAACGCGCCGTCGTTGAAGATGTTGCAGTTCTGGTAGATCTCGACGAACGCCGAGCCCTCGTGCTCGGCTGCCGCGCGCAGCACCGACTGCAGGTGCTTGCGGTCCGAGTCAATCGTGCGGGCGACGAAGGTGGCCTCGGCGCCGAGCGCGAGCGAGAGCGGGTTGAACGGCGAGTCGGCCGACCCGGCCGGCGTCGACTTGGTGATCTTGCCCAGCTCGGAGGTCGGCGAGTACTGCCCCTTGGTCAGGCCGTAGATCCGGTTGTTGAACAGCAGGATCTTGAGGTTGACGTTGCGGCGCAGCGCGTGGATCAGGTGGTTGCCGCCGATCGACAGGGCGTCGCCGTCGCCGGTGACGACCCAGACCGACAGGTCGGGACGCGACACCGAGAGCCCGGTCGCGATGGCCGGCGCCCGGCCGTGGATCGAGTGCATGCCGTACGTGTTCATGTAGTACGGGAAGCGCGAGGAACACCCGATGCCCGAGACGAAGACGATGTTCTCGCGCGGGATGCCCAGCTCGGGCATGAAGCCCTGGACGGCGGCCAGGATCGCGTAGTCGCCGCAGCCCGGGCACCAGCGCACTTCCTGGTCCGACTTGAAGTCCTTCGCCGTGAGCTTCACCGGCGTGATGGGGATGGTGCTAACCATTCTTGACCACGTCCTCGAGCATGTTCTCCAGCGTCGCGGCGGTGAACGGCAGGCCGCTGACCTGGTTGAAGGGGACCGCGTCGACCAGGAACTTCGCGCGGATCACATGGGCCAGCTGACCCAGGTTCATCTCCGGGATGACGACCTTGTCGTATGCCGCGAGCACCTCACCGAGATTGGCCGGCAGCGGCGCCAGGTGACGCAGGTGAGCCTGCGCGATCGGCAGCCCGCGCTGACGCAGCGCCCGGCAGGCGGCGCCGATCGGGCCGTACGTCGAGCCCCAGCCCAGCACCAGCACGCGCGCGCTCTCGTCGGCGTCCTCGACCTCGATGTCGGGCACCTCGATGGCCTCGATGCGCTGGGCCCGGGTGCGCACCATGAACTCGTGGTTGGCCGGGTCGTACGAGATGTCGCCGGTCTTGTCGGCCTTTTCCAGCCCACCGATGCGGTGCTCGAGGCCGGCCGTGCCCGGGATGGCCCACGGGCGGGCCAGCGTCTCGGGGTCGCGCAGGTAGGGCAGGAAGCGTCCGTCCTCGCCGTTGGGCTCGGTGGTGAACTCGACCGAGATGTCCGGCAGCTCGTCGGCCGACGGAAGCAGCCACGGCTCCGAGCCGTTCGCCACGTAGTTGTCGGACAGCAGGATGACCGGCGTGCGGTATTTCAGCGCGATGCGGGCGGCCTCGATCGCCGCGTGGAAGCAGTCCGACGGCGACTTGGGCGCGATCACCGCCAGCGGCGCCTCGCCGTGCCGGCCGAACAGCGCCATGTTGAGGTCGGCCTGCTCGGTCTTGGTCGGCATGCCGGTGGACGGGCCGGCCCGCTGCACGTCGACGATGACCAGCGGCAGTTCGAGCGCGATGGCGAGCGAGATCGTCTCGCCCTTGAGCGCCACGCCCGGGCCGGACGTCGTGGTGACGCCCAGCGCACCGCCGTACGAGGCGCCCACGGCCGCGCCGATCGCGGCAATCTCGTCCTCGGCCTGGACCGTGGTGATGCCGAACTTCTTGTGCTTGGACAGCTCGTGCAGGATGTCCGAGGCCGGGGTGATCGGGTACGCGCCGAGGAACAGCGGCAGCTTGGACCGGACGCTCGCCGCCACCAGGCCCAGCGCGAGCGCCTGGTTGCCGGTGATGTTGCGGTAGGTGCCCGGCTTCATCCGGGCCGGCTTGACCTCGTACCGGACGGTGAAGCTCTCCGTCGTCTCGCCGAAGTTCCACCCGGCCTGGAAGGCGGCTTTGTTGGCCGCGACCAGATCGGGGCGCTTGGCGAACTTGGTCTCGAGGAAGCGCAGCGTCGACTCGAACGGCCGCGAGTACATCCAGCTCAGCAGGCCCAGCGCGAACATGTTCTTGGCGCGCTCACCATCCTTCTTGGCCACGCCGAGCTCGGCCAGGGCGCCCACCGTCATCGAGGTGAGGGCGACCGGATGCACCGCGAAGTCGGCCAGCGAACCGTCCTCGAGCGGGCTCACCGCGTAGCCGACCTTGGCCAGGTTGCGCTTGGTGAACTCGTCGGTGTTGACGATGATGTCGGCGCCCGACGGCAGGTCGGCCACGTTGGCCTTGAGCGCGGCCGGGTTCATCGCCACCAGCACGTTGGGCGCGTCGCCCGGCGTCAGGATGTCGTAATCCGCAAAATGCACCTGAAAGCTCGAGACGCCGGGCAGGGTGCCGGCTGGTGCGCGGATCTCGGCCGGAAAGTTCGGCAGGGTGGAGATGTCGTTACCCAGCTGCGCGGTCTCCGACGTGAATCGGTCGCCGGTCAGCTGCATGCCGTCGCCCGAGTCGCCGGCGAACCGGATGACCACCCGGTCCAGCTGTTCGACTCGCTTCGCTCCAGCGGACACTTTCGCAACCTCCCATGGGCACCGGCCGGCGGGAATGAGCACATCGATGGGCCGGCCCGCTGTCGTCAGTTCCAGCCTACGTCGCCGCTCCTTACGAGCCGGACAGGCCGTTGACCACAGTAGCCAGGTGAGGCTTGCCTGAACCACAGGAGTCCACTATCCGGCTACCCTGAACGATCGTGGACGGGTATCTGGGTTCTTACGCCACGCTGGGCCTGGTCGCGGCGGCCGGCGTGCTCGTCTTCGTGGGGGCGTTCGGCGCCAACAAGCTGCTGCGCCCGGCCGCTCCGGCGCAGCCGCCGGGCAAGTACGTGGCGTACGAGAGCGGCATCGACCCGGTCGGCGGCGACTGGGCCCAGGCCCAGATCCGCTACTACGTCTATGCGTACCTCTATGTGCTCTTCGCCGTGGAGGCGGTCTTTCTCTTCCCCTGGGCCGTCGTTTTCGACCTTCCCGGCTTCGGCTGGGCCACCGTGACCGAGATGGGGGTGTTCGTGGCGGTCCTCGCCCTCGGCATCCTGTACGCGTGGCGTAAAAGGATCCTGACCTGGACCTGAGCCGCCGCGCCCGGGCGTGTCGGGGTGGCGGACTCGCCACGCGCTGTCCGACATGCCAACATTCAGCGCATGGGCCAGCTTCTCCTCTTCATCGTCGTGGCATTGGTCGTGGCCGCGATCGTGTTCGGCGTGACCGTGATGATCGGTGGCGGCGACAACGCATTGACGCCGGTTGAGCCGGACGGCGCCGCCGTGCCCCTGCCCAGCGACCGGCCGCTCGGTGAACAGGACGTCGCCCGCACCCGGTTCGACACCGCCTGGCGCGGCTACCGCATGTCCCAGGTCGACCAGGCGCTCCAGCGGGCGGCCTACGACATCGGTTACAAGGGCGAGCTCATCGGCGTGCTCGAGGCGGAAGTGGCGGCGCTGCGCGAGGGCCGCACGGCCGATGCCGACGTGCTCCGCAAGGCGCGCGAGGCGGCGATCGCCCCCGCCGAGGCGCCCGTGCCGGCCCAGCCCGACCTCCAGATCGAGGTGAACCCCGTGCCCGTCGATGTGGTCCCGGCCGACGCCACGGCAGCCCCTGCGCCCTCGCAGCCCGAACCGGCTGCCTCGGCAGCCTCGCGGACCGAGCCGGCGGAGCCGCGGTGAGCGCGACGGAACCGGTCGACGGGCTCGGCGACGCAGCCCGGCCCGGCTCCGGTGAGGTCACCGCCACGGTGATCGTCAACGCGCCCGCCTCGAAGGTCTTCGCCGCGTTCCTGAACTGGGAGAAGCAGGGCGACTGGATCCCGCTGACCAGGGTCCGGGTCGTCGAGGGCGACGGCGGTGAGGGCAGCCTGGTCGAGGCGGTGACCGCGCTCGGCCCGGCGGCGCTGCGCGACGAGCTGCGGGTGGTCAAGGTCAATCCACCGTACGAGGTACGCGTCGTGCACTGCGGCAAGGTGCTGCGGGGGCCCGGCACGATGCGCTGCACGGCCATGTCGGGCGATCGCACCCAGGTCGTGCTGCACGAGTGGTTCCACCTGCCGGCCGGCCCGGTCGGCAAGCTGGCCTGGCCGGTGCTCTGGCCGGGATCGAAGCTCGGCTTCACCGGCGCGCTGAAGAAGTTCGGCCGCTTGGTCGAGGAGGGCCGCCTGCCCTGATTTCTGTCGGACCCCGGCTCTACGGTGGTCGCCATGACAGACACCTCGGCATTCGGGGCTCCGCAGCCCGGTGTGGCCCCGGCCGACCTGCTCGAGGCCGGCCTGGTGGTCGGCGACGACGGCCGGGCCCGCTGCTTCTGGGGCGGCAGCACGCCCGACTACGCCGCCTACCACGACGACGAGTGGGGTCGTCCCGTCCACGGCGACGACAAGCTCTTCGAGCGCATGACCCTCGAGGCGTTCCAGTCCGGCCTGGCCTGGATCACGATTCTGCGCAAACGCCCGGCCTTCCGGGCCGCGTTCGCCGGCTTCTCGATCGAAAAGGTGGCCGCCTTCGGCGAGCCCGAGGCGGCCCGCCTGATGACCGACGCCGGCATCGTCCGCAACCGCATGAAGATCGACGCCGCACTGGCCAACGCCCGCGTCGCGGCCGACCTCCCCGACGGCCTGTCCGCCCTGCTCTGGTCGTATGCGCCCACCCCGCGCCCACCGCGCCCAGCCACCCGCGCCGACGTGCCGGCCAGCACGCCCGAGTCCAAGGCGATGGCCAAAGACCTCAAGAAGCGGGGCTTCCGCTTCGTCGGCCCCACCACGGCGTACGCGTTGATGCAGGCCACCGGCATGGTCGACGACCACATGGCGGGCTGCTGGGTCCCACCGCTCGCCGCCGATCCGGCCGCGTGAGGCGCTTCCCGCACGCGTGAGACGCCCTCGCGGCCCCGCGTAGGCCTTCCCCCGCGGTGATGTGCCTCCAAGCCCGTGTGGGCCTTTCCTGGCCGCGTAATGGACCTTCCCGGCCCGCGTGTTCGGCCTTCCCGGGCCGCGTGTTCGGCCTTCCCGGGCCGCGTGTTGGGCCTTCCTGGCCGCGTGACGGGCCTTTCCCGGCCGCGTAATGGACAGGCCCAGCCCGCGTGCTGGGCCTTCCCCGGCCGCGTGACGGTTCTTCCGGGCCGCGTGATGAGATGGAGCGCATGGCGCACTGGGCGGTGATCATTCCGGCGGATCGGTGGGCGACCGAGCGGCTTTTCCACAACGACACGGTGACGGTGTCCGGTGGCGCGGGCCCGGTCGAGCCCGACGACGAGGTGCTGCTCGTCGTCGGCGGTGAAGTGGTGGCCCTGACCCAGGCGGTCGAAGCCGACGGCGACGACCTGGTGCTGGCCTACCTGCGGCGCGCCTTCGACGAGCCGGTGCCCGCCGCTGAACTGCACCTCGACGAGCACGAGGTGCGCATCGCGGCGGTCGATCCCGCGGTGTTCCGGCGGCTCGCGGGCGCGATCGGCGGCACGACCGCCGTCGGCGAGAAGAAGACCTGGCTGGTCAGCGTCGCGCTGCCGATCGAGGCGCAGACCCCCGCCGAGGCGGTGCGCCAGTTCTGGTCGCACGTGCTCGAGCTGGGCCCGGTCGAGCTGCCCACCTACGTCTGGCCCTCCGGCGACGAACTGGCCATGCAGGCCTTCGTCCTGGGCGAGGAAGCGAACCAGGACCCGGAAGAGGAAGAAGAAGACTGAGCCTGCTGGTCTGAGCTTGCTGGTCGCCGCTTCGCGACTCCGGGAATTTCACCCCACGGGGGCCGATGGCTGGGCTTGCTGGTCGCCGCTTCGCGACTCCGGGAATTTCGCCCCACGGGGCCGATGACTTGGGCACCGAAAACGGCCTCGCTTCGCTAACCGTTTTCGGCGCCCAAGTCATCGACGGGCGAAATTCGACTCTGGTCGCGGTCAATTCGACGTTCGCGGCCGCGCCGGCTTGCAGTTGTGGCCGGGGCAAGACGGATGGGTGCGGAAATCTGTGTCACGGGGGTGGCCGGGCGCCGGAACGGTGGTCGTTTCGGCGCCCGGATCTGTTGGCGGTGTGGGGCTTGATGTAGCGATCAAGGCTGCCCGTCCGCCGGGGTTCTCAGCCGCCCAGGGAGGTGGCGGCGCTGCGGATGGCGGAGGAGAAGTAGCTGACCTGGGTGTAGACGCCCGGCTTGTTCGGGCGGGCGCAGCCGTCGCCCCAGCTCACGATGCCGACCTGGATCCACGCGTTGGCGGCGTCGCGGCGGAACATCGGGCCGCCGGAGTCGCCCTGGCAGGTGTCGACGCCGCCCGAGGTGTAGCCGGCGCAGATCTCCTCGGCCGCGATGACGTCGCCGCCGTACATGGACGACGAGTTGCAGGTGCTGTCGCTGACGAACGGCACCGTGGCCTTCAGCAGGTAGCGCTGCTGCGCTCCGCCCTCGCGGGCGGCGCCCCAGCCCGAGACCGTGAACGTGCCGGAGTCGTACGCCGTGCTGGTCGCGATGGGCAGGGTGGCGAGCGTCGTCACCGGGCTGGAGAGCCGGATGAACGCCCAGTCGTCACCGTTGCCGTTGTAGCCGGGCGCCCGGTAGACGTAGTTCGACCTACGGGTGATCCGGCTGCTCGACTGCAGGTCGACGCTGCCCATGGTGGCCGTGATCGACGTGTTGTTGCCGGTGCGGCTCACGCAGTGCGCGGCCGTCAGCACGAGGGTGGGGCTGTAGAGGGCGCCGCCGCAGCCCATCGACAGCCGCACCATGAACGGGAACTCGCCCTGCGCGGCGCGACTGCCGCCCACCACGGACGGGCCGGCCACGCCGTCGCCCGGCGCGGCCGGTGCCGCCGCGGCGGGCGATGCGGTGGCACCCCAAGCCGCCATAGTGAGCGCGGTCAGCGCCGTGCCCACGAAGATCCGCCACTTGACCATTCGGTCCTCCCCACCAACGAGCGCGCCCGGTAGGACGCGTAGGGGAGGAGCGTATGCATCGAGATCTGTAGATGGGACGATCCCAAAGCGGTCATACTGCCGGGCCTCGCCCCGGGAGTGAAGTCCGCGTGGGCGAGGCCACGGAGCTGGGAAGCTACCTGCCTTCGAAGACCGGCTTCTGCTTGGCGACGAATGCCGAGACCGCGGCCCTGTGATCGGCCGTGGCGCCGCAGATGGCCTGGGCCTGCGCCTCGGCCGCGAGCGCGTCCGAGAGCGTGCCCGCGTCCCCGATCGAGAGCTCCCGCTTGATTGCCCCGTAGGCCACCGTGGGCCCGGCCGCGAGCCGCTCGGCCAGCGCCTGCGCCACCGGCAGCACCTGCTCGTCATCGTCGGTCAACTGCGAGAGCAGGCCCATCTCGTACGCCCGCTCGGCCCGCACCGGCTCGGCCAGCAGCAGCAGTTCGAGCGCCCGGGCGTGCCCGACGATCCGCGGCAGCGACCACGAGACGCCGCTGTCGCCGGCCAGTCCCACGTTGGCGAAGGCCATCAGGATGGACGTCTTGGGCCCGCCGATGCGGAAGTCGGCCAGCAGCGCGAACGACGCCCCTGCTCCGGCCGCCGCGCCGCGCACCGCCGCCACCACCGGCTTGGGCATGCTGGCCAGCCGCTGCGCGATCGGGTTGTAGTGCACCCGCACGGTGTCGAGGTCGGTGCGGCCCGATTCGAGCTGTGCCTCGTGCTCGCGCAGGTCCTGCCCGACGCAGAACGCCTTGCCCGCCCCGGCCAGCACGATCGCCCGGCACGACTTGTCGCTCTCGAGCGAGGCCAGCGTGTCGCGCAGCGCCTCTTTGAGGTCGACAGTCAGGGCGTTCATGGCCTCGGGGCGGTTGAGCGTGAGCGTGACGACCGCGCCGGTGCGGTCGACGAGCAGAGACTCAGTTCTCAGCCCGTTCGCGGCTGGCGGGTGGGGCGGTTGGATGGCGGTCATGAGCTGAGAATCCCACACGACTGCGAGATGCCGACTGCAGGCAGCGCTCCACGTAACGGTCCGCGGCGGGGCGCAAACGCACTGCGTGGCGGTCGAAGAAGCCGGCCGCGCTCGCGCCCGGCCAGCGCGGGGGCAGCAGCGACGCCGGCAGCTGGGGATCGCGGAACAGGAACGAGCGCCACGCGTGGACGAGCTGGAAGCGGGCCGCATACGCCTCCTCGTCACTGCTGCGGGCGTTCACCGCGGTGACCACCGGCCGCAGGTCGGCCACGAAGTGCTCGTACGACTGGGCCAGTTCGGGCAGGTTCCAGGCCCGTCCCACCACCTCGGCCGCGCCCGGCGACCCGGCCGCGTGGCTGGCGCTGAACCGTTCGTACCCGATTTCGGCCTCGACGAGCACGGCGTCGGCCTCTTCGGCGGCCCGGGGCGCGACCCACGCGTGCTCGCCCAGGGCGCCGTAGCCGAGAAAGGCCAGCCGCCCCGCCTCCCGCTTGCCGAGCGGGCCCCGCACCAGGATGAGATCGAACCTTCCGTCCCAGCCGGAGCGGCCGGTCCGGTAGATCCGGGCCGCCGCCTCGTCGAGCCGGCGCGCTGCCTTGGGGGTGAGCACATAGCCCGGTCCGGAGACCAGCCGCATAGGGTGCAGCCAGCCCTGTCGCACCATGCGGGAGATCGCGGTGCGCACCGCGGGCGGCGCGATGCCGAGCGGCGCAAGCAGTCTGACCAGGGCCGCGACCGGTGCGCGTCCGCCCCTGGGGCGTAGATAGTCGCCGTACAGGTCGAAGAGTGCCGACCGCGCCTGCATGACCGCACATTGTGACAGCCCGAAAGGCGATATGCTAGACGCTGTCACATCCGCCCGGGCTGGGTTTGGGTTCGCCGGTGTTCATCAGGGAAAATGTTTGATCGGCACGGTGGGCCGGGTCGCGTCAGCACGCGCAATGGCCCTCGGCCGCCGGTCGGAAACGAGGTACGACGCCGTGTGGGGCTGAGCACACGGCGTAAGAAGTGGCTGTGGGGTAACCCACCGACACCCTGATGTGGGTCTGAGGGGAGACAAGATGGCGGCGATGAAGCCGCGGACGGGCGATGGTCCGCTGGAGGTCACCAAGGAGGGTCGGGGCATCGTCATGCGGGTCCCGCTGGAAGGTGGTGGCCGTCTCGTCGTTGAGATGACTCCGGACGAGGCCAGCGCGCTGGGTGACGCGTTGAAGTCGATCGCCGGCTGACGTTTCACGCGAGCCCGCCGGTACGGTACCGCCCGGACCGGCGGGCTTTCCACGTCTTCGAGAAAGGTCACGCTCTCGTGTATCTGATCCGGCTGACCGACCGACTCGACGACGACCGGACCCGCATCGTGCCGATCGGCGCAACGGGTCCACTGTCGCACGACGACGGCGAGCTCGATGCCGAGATCGCCGAGCTGGCCCCGGCGGGCCTGTCCGCGGGCACAGTGCAGGAGTTTCCCCGCCCGTTGCGGCGCCCGGCCAAGGTGCTGCTGGCGCACGTCGGTGCGGGCGACGAGGCGGGCTGGCGAGCGGCCGGGGCCGCGGTGGCCCGGGCCCTGCCCGGCGACGAAGAGGCTCAGGTGCTCCTGGGCGAGGCGGCCTCGGCGGAGGTCGTACGCGGGCTGTCTGAAGGTCTGTGGCTGGGTGGCTACCGCTACCGGGACGCCCGCGAGGAACCCCGGACGGCTGAGGTCGACCTCGTCACCAGCGGTTCCGAGGCGTACGCCGGAAGCCTCACCCAGGCCCAGGTGGCGGCCCGGGCGACCTGGCTCGCCCGCGACCTCATCAACACCCCACCCTCGATCAAGAACCCGGACTGGATCGCCGAGGAGGTCAGCGGAGCCGCCGCCAAGCGTCCCGGCGCGAGCGTCCGCGTCCTGGCCGGTGACGAGCTGGCCCGGTTCGGCGGGCTGCGCGCGGTCGGCGGCGGTTCCCGGTTCAAGCCCTGCCTGGTCGAGCTGACCTGGGCGCCCCCGGGCGCGACGACCCACGTGGTGCTGGTCGGCAAGGGCATCACGTTCGACAGCGGCGGCATCTCGATCAAGACCCGCGAGGGCATGAAGCGGATGAAGAACGACATGGCCGGCGCGGCCGCGGTCGCCGCCGCCACGCTGGGCGCGGCCGAGCTCGGCCTGCCCGTCCGCATCACCGCGTTGCTGCCGCTGGCCGAGAACGCGGTCAGCGGCGCCGCCTACCGCCCGGGCGACGTGATCACCCATTACGACGGCACCACCAGCGAGACGACCAACTCGGACGCCGAGGGCCGGCTCGTGCTGGCCGACGCGCTGGGCTACGCGGCCGGGCTCGACCCGGATGTCGTGATCGACCTGGCCACCCTCACCGGGGCCGCGCCGGTGGCCCTCGGCCCGAGCATCGCCGCGCTCTACAGCGACAGCGACGAGCTCGCCACGGCTCTGCAGCGGGCCGGCGCCGAGGCCGGTGAGCGGATGTGGCGGATGCCACTCAACGCCGACTACCACGAACTGCTGCGCAGCGACGTGGCCGACCGGCACAGCTCACCGACGCACGGCGGGGGCATGGCCGCGCTCTTCCTGCGCGAGTTCACCGGCTCCTACGCCGACCGCTGGGCTCACCTCGACATCGCCGGCCCGGCCTGGACCGACACCACCGAGGGCGAGCTCACCCGCGGCGGCACCGGGTGGGGCGTACGGATGCTGCTGCGATTCCTCTCAGCGCTTGACCGCAGCCAGTAGGCCGGCGCCCGAGGGCACCACGGCCGGGATCCACTCCTCGGACTCGCGCACCGCCCGCAGCGTCTCGCGCACGGTCAGCGTGTCGACGTCACGGGCGGCCGGGTCGCTGATCCGCCCGTTGGCCATCGCGCCGTTGACCAGCAGCACCCCGCCCGGCCGGAGCAGACGCAGGGCGGCGTCGGCGCACGCGCCGAACTCGGTCACGTCGGCGTCGACGAAGACCAGGTCGTAGGCGCCGTCGGCCAGCCGGGGCAGCACGTCCAGGGCGCGTCCGGTGATGATCCGGGTGCGCGACGGCGCGAAGCCGGCCTCGACGAAGATGCGGCGGGCGATCCGCTGGTGCTCGTTCTCGACGTCGATCGTGGTCAGCACGCCGTCGGCACGCATGCCGCGCAGCAGCCAGACGCCGCTGACCCCGGTGCCGGTGCCGATCTCGACCACCGCCTTGGCGCTGCCGGCCGCCGCGAGCAGGCGCAGCACCGATCCCGAGGCCGGGCTGACGCTGTCGAGACCGAGCTCGATCGCCAGGCTGCGGGCGGTCTGCAGGACGACGTCCTCGCTGGCGTACGCCTCGGCGAACTGCATGGCCTGGCCCGTCGACGGGCCGAACGAACGGGCTGACGGGACGATGACGAACCTCCGGGCGGTTGGCGGACGACGTGGCAGTGAGCCTCGTACATCGGGTAGAAGACTAGAACGGTGCTCGGGCGGGATGCATCGGGCCGTCTATGCATAAACAGGCCGGGGCGGGGCGTCGTCCGGGATCCGTGTCATCCTGGAGGGGGATCGGGAGGAACTGAGTGGAGGCACCGACGTGACCGACGGCTGGAACGCGCGCTCCGCTCCGCCGCCCACTCCGGGCCAGCCCGTCCCGCCAGGTTCGCCCTGGTGGTCCGACGCGCTCGCTGACCCGTGGCGCGACCCGTGGGCGCCGACGGCCGTGGTCGTCCAGCAGCCGCAGTCGACCGGTGGCCCGCCGCCCGAGCCGGTCGTCGACCCCGACGCGCCCCGTCGCTCGTACACCCCGATCCTGCTCATCTGCCTGATCACCGCCCTGCTCGCGGGCGGTCTGGGCGGAACACTCGGCTACGTCTTCGCGGTCCGCGGCGGCGTCGCGCCCGGCGGCGGCAGCCAGCTGGGGGCGACCGCGCAGGAGCCGCCGGCCGCGGCCAACCGCGCCCCGGAATCGCTGGCCGGCGTGGCCGGGAAGGTGCTCCCCAGCGTGGTCACCGTCCGCGTCACGGGCGCGATCGGCTCCGGCTTCGTGGTCTCCGCGAACGGCTACGTGATCACCAACGACCACGTGGTCGAGGGCGCGGACGACACCATGTCGGTGTCGTTCAGCGACGGCTCCACCGCCCGCGCCGAGCTGGTGGGCCGCGACCCCCAGTCCGACGTCGCTGTGATCAAGGTCGCCAAGAGCGGTCTCACCCCGGTCGCCATCGGCAACTCCGACTCGATCGCCGTCGGCGACCCGGTGCTCGCCTTCGGCTCCCCGCTGGCGCTGGTCAACACGGTGACCGCCGGCATCGTCAGCGCGGTCGACCGCACGATCGAGGCCGGCGACGCGGGCACCACCCGGTACTACGCGGCCATCCAGACCGATGCCGCGGTCAACCAGGGCAACTCGGGCGGCCCGCTGGTCAACGCGGCCGGCGAGGTCGTCGGGGTCAACTCGGTGATCCGGTCGGTCGGCGGCACCGAGACCGAGGCCGGCAACATCGGCCTCGCCTTCGCCATCCCGATCAACCAGGCGAAGCGGGTGGCCGGCGACATCATCGACCACGGCAAGGCACGGCGCACGGTGATCGGCGCCGAGGTGGCCACCGGCGGCACCAGCACGACGGGGGCCCGGCTGCGCTCGGTCGAACCGTCCGGGCCGGCCGGCGGGGCCGGTCTCAAGGCCGGCGACACGGTCACGAAGCTCGACGGGCACCTGCTCGAGGACGGCACCGACCTGATCGCCCTGGTGCGTAAGTACGCGCCGGGCACCACTGTTTCGGTGGAGTACCGTCGCGGAACGAAGACACAGACGGCCTCGGTGACGTTGGCCGCCGACTCCAACTGATCGCTTCGCGGACTGGGAACGGCCATCTCGCGTGCGTAGGCTGGGCGCGGGAACCTGGGAGGCCACATGTTCGAGAACCTGAACTGGTGGGAGATCGGCGCGCTGCTCATGCTGGCGCTCTTGATCTTCGGTGAGCGCCTGCCCAAGGTCATCAGTGACGGCCTGCGGATGCTGCGCGGCCTGCGGGCGATGGCGCAGAACGCGACCACCGACCTCAACCGTGAGCTGGGCACCGACCTTCAGCTGCAGGATCTGCACCCCAAGGCGTTCATCCGCAAGCACCTGCTGAGCGAGGAGGACGAGGCGGCCATCCGCAAGCCGCTCCAGGGCCTGCTCGACGACGTGAAGCAGGACCTGAACGGCGTACGCTCCGACCTCAGCGAGGTTGCCGAGGCCGCCGACATCAAGAACAACCGGTCGACGACCTCGAACTCCACGGCAATGGCGCCGAGTCAGAAGTTCGATCTAGACGCCACTTGAGCTGCTGGCGTCGCGATCGCCAGGGCTAGCGCCGGGCGTTGACTGTCAGGCCGAGCGGCTTGCCTACCAGGGACTCGCGGCGGACGGCCAGCTTGTCGGCCACCGCGTCGAGGGCCTTGGCGGCCGGGGCGTCCGGCGCGGCCAGCACGATCGGGTCGCCGGCGTCGCCCGCCTCGCGCACCCGGGTGTCGAGCGGGATCTGCCCGAGCAGCGGCACCGAGGCGCCCACCGTGGTGGTCAGCGAGTCGGCGACCTTCTGCCCGCCGCCCTGACCGAAGACCTCCATGCGGGAGCCGTCGGGCAGCTCGAGCCAGGACATGTTCTCGACCACACCGACCAGGCGCTGGTGGGTCTGCATGGCGATCGCGCCGGCCCGCTCGGCCACCTCGGCCGCGGCCGTCTGCGGCGTGGTGACGACCAGGATCTCGGCGTTGGGCAGCAACTGGGCCAGCGAGATGGCCACGTCGCCGGTGCCCGGGGGCAGGTCGAGCAGCAACACGTCGAGGTCGCCCCAGTAGACGTCGGCCAGGAACTGCTGGAGAGCGCGGTGCAGCATCGGGCCGCGCCACACCACCGCGGCGTTGCCGGCGGTGAACATGCCGATCGAGATCACCTTCACGCCGTGCGACTGCGGCGGCATGATCATGTCTTCGACGCGGGTGGGGCGGCCCTCGACGCCGAGCATGCGGGGCACCGAGTGGCCGTAGATGTCGGCGTCGATGACACCGACCGACAGGCCCCGCTTGGCCAGGGCGGCAGCCAGGTTGACGGTCACGCTGGACTTGCCGACACCGCCCTTGCCGCTGGCCACCGCGTAAACCCTCGTGCGGGACCCGGGCTGAGCGAAGGGAATGACCGGTTCCGCCGTCGCGCCGCCGCCGCGCAGCGTGACCTGGAGGGCCTTGCGCTGTTCCTCGTCCATCACGCCGAAATCGACGCTCACCGACGTGATGCCGGGGATCTGGGTGACGGCGGCGGTGATGTCGTTGTTGAGCTTGTCGCGCAGCGGGCAACCGGCCACGGTGAGCAGCAGCTCGACCCGGACGGTGCTGCCGGTGACGGTGAAACCCTTGACCATGCCGAGGTCGGTGATCGGGCGGCGGATCTCGGGGTCGTCGACCGTGGCCAGCGCGGCCTGGATCGCGTCCTCGATGGTGGAGGCGGGAGCGGACATGAGGCCCATGCTACGTCGGGGCGATCAGTGGTCCTCTTCCCAGTCCTTACGTTCCTCGTCCCGATCCGTGCGTGCCCGCCGCTCCCGCCGGTGGGCCGCCTCGTCCAGCTCATCGGCGAGGCGGGACAGCTCGGAGCGCAGGAAGTCACGGGTCGCGACCTCGCCCATCGCGATCCGCAGGGAGGCGATCTCACGGGCGAGGTATTCGGTGTCCGCCTTCTGCATCGCGGCCCGCCGGCGGTCCTCCTCCATGGCCAGGCGGTCGCGGTCGGTCTGGCGGTTCTGGGCGAGCAGGATCAGCGGCGCCGCGTACGACGCCTGCAACGACAGGATCAAGGTCAGGAACGTGAACGTGTACGGGTCGAAGCGCAGGGCGGCCGGCGCCAGCGTGTTCCAGGCGAACCAGGCGGCGATGACCAGCGTCATCCAGACGATGAACTGGGCCGTGCCCATGTAGCGGGCGATGCTCTCGGACCAGCGGCCGAACGACTCGGGGTCGAAGCGGGGCAGCCGCACCCGGCCCGGCTCGACGGGCTGGTCGAGGCGGCCGAGGGGCTCCCGGCGGGGCTCGGTCACAGGACGACCTCGTCGTTCTCGCTCAGGTCGCGGTCACGCCAGTCGCGCGGCAGCGAGTGGTCGAGCACGTCGTCCACGGTCACCGCGCCCACCAGGCGGTTCGTGGAGTCGACGACCGGGATGGCGACCAGGTCGTACGTGGCCATGCGCTTGGTGATCTCGGCCAGCGTGGTCTCGGGGCGCAGCGGCTCGAGGTCGGAGTCGACCAGGCCGCCCACGATCGACGAGGGCGGTTCCCGCAGCAGCCGCTGGAAGTGCACCATGCCCAGGTACTTTCCCGTCGGGGTGGCCGAGGGCGCGCGAGCGACAAAGACCTGGGCCGCCACCACGGGGGACAGCTCGGGCTCGCGGATGCGGGCCAGCGCCTCGGCCACCGTGGCGTCCGGCGTCATGATCACCGGCTCCGAGGTCATCACACTTCCCGCCGTACCCGGGCGGTAGTCGAGCAGCTGGCGGACCGGATCGGCCTCGTCCGGCTCCATCAGGTCGAGCAGCACCGCCTGCTCGGCTTTGGGCAGCTCGCCGAGCAGGTCGGCGGCATCGTCCGGGTCCATCCGCTCGAGCACGTCGGCGGCCCGTTCCCGATCGAGCCGGATCAGGATCTCGACCTGGTCGTGCTCGGGCAGTTCCTCGAGCACGTCGGCCAGCGTCCGGTCGCTCAGCGCGGCGGCGACCTCGTTGCGGCGGGCGTCCGGCAGATCCTGCAGGGCGTTTGCCATGTCGGCCGGCTTCATCTGCTCGAGCAGCGCCAGCAGATTGGACGTGCCCTGGGTGTCGGTCGGGCCGATCAGCCCGCGCACCCGGTCGTAGTCGGCCTGGAAGACGTGCCCGCGGCGGGCCAGCCGCCCGGTCTGCCCGCGCACGGCGACCCGGGTCACCAGCCACTCGTTGTTGCGGTTGAGATCCATGCCGATGTCGACGACGGTGCTGGTGACGGCCGGTCCGTCGCCGGTCTCGGGCCGCACCGTGACCCGGCGGTCGAGCAGATCCTCCACCACCAGCAGCTCGTTGGGCCGCTTCTCGAACCGGCGCAGGTTGAGCACGCCGCTGGCCAGCACGACCGCCTCGGCGTCCATCGACGTCACCCGCCCGATGGGCAGGAAGATCCGCCGGCGCAGCGCCATCTCAGCCACCAGCCCGACCACCTGTGGCGGCCGGTTCGTCGTGCGCAGGCGCACCACGGCGTCGCGCACCCGCCCGACCCGGTCGCCGTTGGGGTCGAACACGGGCAGCCCGGCGAGCCGAGCCAGATAAACCCTCGTCCCCATGGTCACCGTCCCAGCCTAGGTTAGGGTCCGGACATGTCAGGAGTGGCGTACGAGATCGTCGACGTGTTCACCGATCGACCGTTCGCGGGCAACCCGCTCGCGGTGGTCTACAACGCCACCGACCTGGGCGGCGACCAGATGCACACCCTGGCCCGCGAGTTCAACCTGGCCGAGACCGTTTTCGTGCTCCCGCCGACCGATCCGGCCGCGACCTACCGCGCCCGCATCTTCACACCCGAAACCGAGCTTCCGTTCGCCGGCCACCCCAGCGTCGGCGCGGCGGTGACCTCCATGCGTCGCGGCCTGTTTCCCCCGGGAGAGGTGGTGCAGGAGTGCGGCGCGGGCCTGCTGCCGATCACGGTGACCCAAGCGGGCGCGGCGACGCTCACCGGCGGAACCCCACGCCTGGGCGACCCTCTCGACCCGGCGCCCCTGCTGCAGCTGGCCGGTCTGACCAACGACGCGTACGCCGAGGGAGCGCCCCGCACGGCCGGTTGCGGCCTCGACTGGGTCTTTCTTCCCGTACGGCGTGAAGCCCTCGCCGACGTGCGGATCGACCTGCCGGCCGCGGAACGGGCCGGCGTGACCGACCTGTGCGTCTTCTCGTGGTCGGCAGAGACGTCGGAGGCGCATTCCCGTGTCTTTGTGCCCGGTGGCGCTGTGCCCGAAGACCCGGCGACCGGCTCGGCCGCGCTCGGCCTGGGCTTGTGGCTGGTCGCATCCGGCCTGCTGCCGCCCGACGGCACCTCGTCGTACCGCGTGCATCAGGGCATCGAGATGAAGCGCCCGTCCCGGCTGGAGTGCACCGTCACCGCCGCCGGTGGACTCGCCACGTCAGCCACCGTGGCTGGCCACGTCTGCCCGATCGCGAAGGGCGAGATCATCGTGCCGCCCTTCATCGGATAGCCGCTGAACAGGCTTTTTTCAAACTGCCGGGCCCGCCATCCCTAACCCCCACCCGCCTCGGGGAACGGCGAGAACCTTACGCCGTGTCAAGCCGGTGAATCGGGTTGTCCACAGATGTGGCGGAGTTATCCACAGGTTAGCGGCGCTTCACCCGGTGCAGGCGGAACGGGCGACGGGTCTCGACGCGGGCCGGGGTGTCGCGGGGTTCGGCGGCGCCCGAATCGGCGGGCAGGTCGGGCGCCGCGACCGGCGGCGAGGCTTCCACCGGCGTCAGGCGGACGACTGCGCAGCCCGAAGCGGCCCAGCGGTTCGCGACCTCGTCGGCTGTGCCCGAGGCGTTCAGGCGCTTGGCCGCGAGCTGCGGGGCGACCTCGGCCCATTCGTCGCTGCCCGGGGCCAGCCGGGCCACGGCAGCCTCGGTGATCACGATGAGGCCGCCGTTGTCGCCACGCAGTCGCACGGTGGCCCGGGACGCCTCGGCCAGGCCGGGCGCGAACTGCTCGCCCGGGCCGCTGACCACGATCAGCGTGCCGTCGAGCGGCATCACCCACAGCGCGAGGGCCGGGCCGTCGCCGACGGCGATCCAGGCCAGCGCGGCCTTCTTGAGCGCCTCTTCGAGCACCGCGGAAGTCACCGCGCCATCCTCGCACGATGCGGCGGCCGCGAGGCGACTGTGGCGGCGGCGAGGCGACTGCGGCGCGGTGAGGCGACTGTGGCGGCGGCGAGGCGACTGCGGCGCGGTGAGGCGACTGTGGCGGCGGCGAGGCGGCGATCAGGCGGCGGCGAGGCGGCGGTCAGGCGGCGGTCAGGCGGCCGCGCGCTGATGGGTGCCGGCGATCCGGGAGCGGTCGACCAGCCCGACCAGTTCGGTCAGTGAGCGGACCGTACACCCGGCGAAGTTGGTGTCGGCGTCGAAGACCAGGTGGTTGGCCAGGTCGGGAGCGGCCAGCCGGACCGGCGTCATGCCCACGGCGGCGGCGCCGGTCAGCTCATGGCTGCCGCCGTCGCCCACGTAGAGGCAGTCTTCCGGGACCACACCGAGCTGCTCGCACGCGGCGAGGTAGATCCGGGGATCGGGCTTGCAGACGCCGAGGCGTACGGAGAAGACCGTGGTGTCGAGCAGCGGCGCGACCGGCAGGCTGGGCAGGAACGCGGGCAGCTCGTGCGTGCAGTCGCTGATCAGCGCGGTGGCCAGGCCCCGGCGCTTGATCGCGTCGAGTGCGCTCACCGCGTCGTCGCGCAGCCGGGTGTCGGCCTTGAGCGCGTCGACCCGGGCCGGGACGCCCGCCCGCAACTGCTCGGTGCGGGGGCGACCACCGGCCTGTTCGATCACGAACCGTAGGGTGGCCTCGGCGGACCCGTAGCGGCCCCGGGCGCGGGCGCGGAACGTGCGGTCGAGCACACCGTTGACCGCCTCGGGATCGGCGCCGAGAGATCGCGCGATTTCCGCATGCTGGGGGCCACGCTGGACAGATCGGGTCAATGTGCCGAAGAAATCGAACACGACCGCACGGTATGCGGGCACGGCGAAACGCCTCCCAGGACATAGAGGGGGGTGAAAGGGGCGGGAAACCTCGGTGACTGTAACGACAGCATCACTTTCCGTTCAATAGGGGTTCGCAAACTGTGGCGTATCAGTCCGCAAGAAGCGACTGCCAGGGATGAATGAGCGCTCATCGGCTCGTTTGCCGACCGTTCTGGCTCTGCTGGTCGCCGTGCTCGCCGTCTCCTCATCGGCTCCGCTGATCGTCTTCGCGGCCGCTCCGGCCCTGGCCATCGCGTTCTGGCGGAACGCGCTGGCCGCCTTGGCCCTCACCCCCATCACGTACGGGCCCCGGCGCGCCGAGATGGCCGGCGCCTCCCGCCGGGCGAAGGTCTTCGGCGTGCTGGCCGGTGTGGCCCTGGCCGCCCACTTCGCCACCTGGATGCCCAGCGTCCAGCTCGGGTCCGTGGCGACGGCGGCCGCGCTGGTCGCGACCCAGCCGGTGTGGCAGGGCCTGATCGCGGCCGCCCAGGGCCGGCGCCCGTCGACCGCCGGGTGGATCGGCATCGCCCTGGCCGTGGCCGGCGCCGCCTGGGCTACCGGCGCGGACATCGGCGTCTCCCGGCAGGCCGTGTTCGCCGACGTTCTGGCGCTGCTCGGCGGGGTGTTCGCCGCGGTCTACACCGCGCTCGGCGAGCGGGCGCGGGTGGAGCTGCGCACGACCACCTACACCTGGATCTGCTACACCACCTGCGCGGTGATCCTGCTGGTGGTGTGCCTGGCGGCCGGCCTCGACCTGACCGGCTACGACAACCACACGTGGGCCGCCATCCTGGCTCTGGTCGTGGGCGCCCAGTTGCTGGGCCACTCGATGTTCAGCTACGCCCTCCAGCAGACTTCGGCCACCACGATCAGCGTCCTGATCCTGCTCGAGGTGCCCGGCGCGGCCCTGCTGGCCTGGCTGTGGCTGGGTCAGGAGCCCCGGCTGGCCGCCCTGCCCGGCCTGGCTCTGCTGCTGGCCGGCGTTGTGGTCTTCATCCTTGGTGCCGCCCGGGCCGCGCGTCCCGCGGTCGATCCCGCCCTGACCGACTGATCCCTTCCCATTTGCGCGGTTCGGGGCTTTCGGTCGTTGAGCCAGCGGGCGCGCGCCTGGCGGCAGAAGCCGGTGCCGGGTAGAGAGGGGGAATGCGATGTACAGGTCTCGATTCCGGATCGGTTGTCTCGCCGTGCTGGCGGCGGTCCTCGTGATCGGCGGCTGCGCCGACTCGGCCGGCGAGCAGCCCGCCGACGGCCCCGGACTGACCGGTGGCTGGAGCACCGCCGGCTGCGAGTTCCTGCGCCTGCCCGAGCAGATGGCCGTCGCCGGCGTGGCCATGCCGGTGACACCGGCCAAGCTTCAAGCAGCCATGGACCGCATCGACACTGCCGGTCGCGCCGAGTTCAGCGCCAGCTTCGCCGGCCTCGAGGTCGATCAGGAGAACACCCGCGCGATCGTCCACCGCGTCCCGTCGGCGGCCTTCGACGAGTTCATCCGCCGGGCGGCACAGGACACGTGCATCATCGTGCGCGACGCCCCGCACTCGGCTGTCGACCTCGCCGTCTGGCACGACCGGGTGCTGGCCGACCTCGCCTACTGGACCCACAACGGCATCCGCATCGTCTCGGTCGGCGCCCGCCACGACGGCGCCGGCGTCGAGATCGGCACGCAGGACCTGGCCAAGGCGCGCACGGAGCTCCCGGCCCGCTACGGCCCCGACGCCCCGTTGCTCTTCCTCCAGGAGGCTCCGGTCCGCCCCCTGACCAACCCGACCGCCACCCCGCGCAACGACTGATCCGCCCCGTTCCTCGGCGCCACCGGCGGGGTCGGCTCTTCGGGCGGAACCGTGAGTGAAGGCGGGAATGGCGTCCCTGGCGCTGCCCGGGTGGAAACGGACTGAGAGGATGGCCCGGGGCCTGCGCCACGCCGGCTGCGATGTCCGCCCGGTCTCGCGTACCGGGGGAGGACCACCGCAGCGAACGTCGGCATCCGGGCCGGAGGTCGTCGGAGAGGTGGAGGGTCCAGGTGGAGGCTGCGGAGGCGCAGGAAGCGCCGGTCACGTTGCGGCTGGACGGCAAGGTTGCCCTGGTCACGGGGGCCGGCAGTCCGGACGGGATCGGTTATGCGACGGCGCGCCGTTTGCGCGACCTCGGTGCGCGGGTGGCGATCGTGTCGACCACCCGGCGCATTCACGAACGGGCGGCCGAGCTGAGCGTCACCGGCTTCGTCGCCGACCTCACCGACGAGGCCGAGGTGGGCGCGCTCGCCGACGCCATCTCCGACCAGCTGGGTGACGTCGAGGTGCTGGTCAACAACGCCGGCCTGACGAGCCGGGCCAACCCCGAGATTCTGCGGCCGGTCGCCCAGCTCACGTACGACGAGTGGAAGTCCGAGATCGACCGGAACCTGAGTACGGCGTTCCTGTGCAGCCGCGCCTTCCAGGGCGGCATGGCCGAGCAGGGATGGGGTCGCATCGTCAACCTGTCGGCCACGGCCGGCCCGGTCAACGCCCTTCCGACCGAGGCCGCGTACGCGGCGGCGAAGGCCGGCGTCGTCGGCCTGACCCGCGCGCTGGCGATGGAGCTGGTGGCCGACGGCGTGAACGTCAACTGCGTGGCGCCCGGCACGATCTACACGGCCGCGTCCACGGTGACCGAGATCAAGCAGGGGCTGGGCACCCCGATCGGCCGCCCCGGCACCCCCGACGAGGTGGCCGCCGCGATCGCCTTCCTCTGCTCGCCCGCCGCCTCCTACATCACCGGTCAGATGCTGGTGGTCGACGGCGGCAACAGCGTCCGCGAGGCCGAGTTCCGCTGACCCGGCGCCGCCCACCCCGAGGGTGAGCGGGCCGGCCAACCGGTCGAGCCGCTCGGGCCCTCGGCGCGTGGCTTGTCGCGCGGTCGGCCAGGTGACCGGCCGACCGGCGCGGCGTGCTGGTTACGGGCTGGTGTTGGACGCGCCTACGGCGATGACGCCGATGACCACGTACAAGGCGCAGATCAGCACGTAGATGCTGGTGAAGATGTAGCTGAGCCACAGGCCGGCGGTGGCCAGGCCGTCGCCCTGCTCGTGGGTCTGCCGGATCTGCTTCTTGGCGACGTGGCCCATGACGATCCCGGCGGGCGGAAAGACGAACGCGAACACCAGGGCCAGGATCGCCATCGTGTTGGTCGTCGCGACCGGCGCGTAGGGCTGGCCGTAACCCGGCTGCCCGTACGGCTGCTTGTACGCGTCCTGCCCGAAAGACGGCGGCGGCTGGCCGTAGGGCTGCCCGCTGGACGGTTGCGAGCCGTACGGCTGCCCGCTGGACGGCGCACCGTAGGGCTGGCCGTAAGGCTGCCCGCTGGACGGCTGCGAACCGTACGGCTGCCCGCTGGACGGCTCGGACGAGTACGGCGTGGTCGGGTCGTACGGCGGCGGCTGCTGTTGCCCGTACGGCTGCTGCGGCTGATATGGATCCGGCGTGCCGCCGGGTGGGTAAGTCATCAAGTCCTCCTCGTTCCCCGGGCACCGTACTAGCCGAGGCGCCGAAGAGAACACGATAGGTGGACGTGTCCGCAGGTTGCGACGGCAATGAGACAGACGCCGCCCGATCTGGCGCCGCTCTCAGGCCAGCTTCGTCAGGCTGCCGACGGCCCGCTCGACGGCCAGGCAACGGTCTTCGACGTAGTCGAGGCCGGCCTCCTCGGCGATCTGCCGTGCCTCGGCCGAGACGATGCCGCTCTGCAGCCACACCGCCGGCGCCTTGATCGCGACGGCCTGCCGCACCACTTCGATCGCGTCGTGCGCGGGCCGGAACACGTTGACCAGGTCGACCGGCTCATCGAGGTCGGCCAGCGTCGGGACTGTCCTGACCCCGAAGACCTCGTCGACGAACGGGTTGACCGGAATGATCCGCCAGCCGTGCCGCAGCATCTGGAGCGGAACCGTGTGGGCCGGCTTGAACGGGTCGCGTGACGCGCCGACCACGGCGATGACGTTCGCCTCGGCCAGGATCTGCTGTGCATCCCTCATGCGATCGACTGTAGTCACAGCAAGGTCAGTTGCCGGTCGTCCGGCACCTCCGGACTGGTCTCGGGCCCGGGATCGATCGCCCGGGCCTCACCGGGCCCGGCGCGGTGCAGGCCGTGTCGCCGGGCCGCCATGCGCACCCGGGCGGTGACCTCACGCTGGTAGGCCTGCGGCGCGTAGGACCCGTTGCCGTACAGCTCGCGGTAGCGCGGCGCCAGCTCGGGGCGGGTGCTTGTCAGCCAGGCTGCATACCATTCCCGAGCGCCGGGGCGCAGGTGCAGCGGAAGCGGGGTCACGCTGGTGGCGCCGGCTGCCGCGATGGCCGCGACCGTCTGATCGATCGACTCGTCGGAGTCGGTGAGGCCGGGCAGGATCGGCGCCATCAGCACGCTGACCTCGAAACCGGCGTCGGTGAGCCGGCGCACCGCGTCGAGCCGGCGGCGCGGGCTGGGGGTGCCCGATTCGACGGCCCGCCAGACCTGCTCATCGACGAAGCCGACCGAGAACGAGAGCCCGACCCGGGTGACCTCGGCCGCCTGGGTGAGCAGCTCGAGGTCGCGCAGAATCAGCGTGCCCTTGGTGAGGATCGAGAACGGGTTGGCGTGGTCGCGCAGGGCGGCCAGGATCTCGGGCATCAGCCGGTAGCGGCCCTCGGCGCGCTGGTAGACGTCGACATTGGTGCCCATGGCGATCGGCGCGCCGGACCACCGCGGGGCCGCCAGCTCGCGGCGGATCAGCTCGCCCGCGTTGACCTTGACGACGATCTTGCTGTCGAAGTCGTGGCCGGTGTCGAGGTCGAGGTAGCTGTGCGTGTGGCGGGCGAAGCAGTTGTGGCTGACCACGCCGTCGGCGATGAAGTCGCCCGTGCCGGTGGAGATGTCGAACAGCGGCAGGGTGAGCCCGAGATCTTCGATGTCGACCACGGCCAGCTGCCGCCCGGCGCGCACGCCGACCCCGGAAGCGTCGAGCGGAGCCCCCACGACGCCGGTGAGGTGCCGGAAACGCAGAGCCGCCCACAGGTCGCGATCGATCTCGACCGTGCCCGTGCCCGTGCCCCCGCCGCCGCCGCGCACCCGCACCGGGGTGCGGCTGGGCAGGCCGAGGTGGGTGAGCGCCTCGGTCACCCGGGCCAGGAAGAGCCGGTCGGGGCCGGTGAAGCTGACCGCCAGCCGGTCGGCCCGGCCGACCGAGCCGAACGCGCCGGCCAGGAAGCCCCTGTACCAGTCTGAAGTGGGCAGCTCGGGCCAGCGCAGGGCCTCGTGGAGGGGAACGTCTTCCAGATAGCCGTCAGCGCGCGCCCAGGCGTCGCCCGTGCGGGCCGGCCCGGTGTCATCGCGGCCCGTCTCGCCCCGCATGAGGCCGGCGTCGCCCCGGACCAGCCCGCAGAGGAATCCGGCCTGATAGTCGGGCGACTCTTTCGGCGGCTCGGCGAAGTGGCCGACCCCGAACATCAGGTCGCCCACGGCCAGCGCGGGCTGGTGGGCCTCGGCCGGGCTGACGTGCCGCCAGCCGCGGTCGGTGAGGAACCGGTGGTCGCCGCTGGACACCAGGCGCGTGCCGTCGGCCAGGGTGACGCGGAAGGCAGCCTTCGTGGTCGACCAGTGGTCGAGCACCGTGGTGGGGACGTAGCGGCGGGTGGAGCCGGCGCCCATCGTGCCCATGACCGCGTCACCCGGGCGCAGATCGGCCAGCCGCCGGGTGGCGCCGTCGGGGAGCAGGATCGGCGTGTCACCGGACAGGCAGTAGGCGCAGGCGTGCGAGCAGCCCCGATAGGGATTGATCGTCCACTCGAAGGGCACGCGGGACGCGCCGGGCACACGGTTGATCAGGCTCTTGGCCTGGATCTCGTAGAACGTCATGCCGGCGAAGCCGGGGGTGTCGAACGTGCGGACAGCGGCGCCGGGCAGCGCCAACGGCAGGGGTGGTGCCGCCGGCGCTGCCCTGTCGAGGAGCGAGTCGCCGTCGGTCGGGGCCGACAGGTTGGACCATCGCATGGCAGGAATTCGAACACATGTTCGAGCAGCTTGTCCAGTCAGCTTCCCGCGTGTCGCCGGCGCCGCGCCGGGGGCACGAAAAGGCCCGCGAACCGAACCGGTTCGCGGGCCTGACGAGGGATAACGGGCGCGGTCAGTGGCTGTGGGCGGCCAGCTGCTGACGGACGTCGTCCATGTCCAGCTTCTCGACCTGCTCGATCAGGTTCTCCAGAGCGGACTCGGGAAGAGCGCCGGGCTGAGAGAAGACGATCACGCCGTCGCGGATCGCCATGATCGTCGGGATCGAGCGGATGTCGAACTTCGCGGCGAGCGCCTGCTCGGCCTCGGTGTCGACCTTGCCGAAGGTGATTTCGGTGTGCTTCTCGGAAGACCGCTCGTAGGTCGGAGCGAAGCGGACGCACGGCCCGCACCAGCTCGCCCAGAAGTCGACCAGGACGATGCCGTCCTTGCCGGTGACCTCGTCGAAGTTCTCAGCGGTCAGCGCAGTCGTCGCCATGATGTCTCCGTCCACGGGAATTTGGCATTCGTGCGGTGAAACCCATCCTTCATGCCTGCCATTCCCGATGCGGGCCCGGACGACACGTGGTCTGGAGCACCAATCGGGACGGGGTGTGGGGTTTGGGCAACTCATCGTAACGATTAGTGAAGAGAGCGCTCAACGTTACGAGTCAAGTTGCGGCACCCGTTTTGCGGCGGGTGCTCCGGACATGGCGTGAATGATCGCCCGTTCATGCGGCTGACCTCGGAGATTGCCATCGCCGTACGTAATAGGAAGGATTGTTAAATGTGAGCTGTGTCACAAGCGAGTTTCCTTCACATCGATACGCAGGGTAAGGCAGACTCTCCCGTACCAAAGCGTGGGCGGCGGGTGCCGGGGAGGGCCCCGCCGCTCATTGCGTCCCCACCCGATTCCGCGCGCGGCGCGCCCGGTTGGGTAGCGTAACCGCCCATGATTGCCGCCGAGGACGAGTCCGCCGACGTCGGAGTGGGCCCCTGGGCGGGCGACCGGCCCGGCGACCCCCGCTACGACCCTGAGCTGCTGGCCGCTGGTGATCGGCGCAACGTCGTCGACCGTTACCGCTACTGGCGCCGCGAGGCCGTCGTCGCCGATCTGGACACCCGCCGGCACGACTTCCACGTGGCCATCGAGAACTGGCAGCACGACTTCAACATCGGCACAGTGGTGCGCAATGCCAACGCGTTCCTCGCCGCCGAGGTGCACATCGTCGGGCGGCGCCGGTGGAACCGGCGCGGCGCCATGGTTACCGACCGTTACCAGCACGTGCGCCACCACCCCACCATCGAAGAGTTCGTGGCCTGGGCGGCCGAGGCGGACCTGCCCGTGATCGGCATCGACAACCTGCCGGGTTCGCGGCCGATGGAGACCGTCACCCTTCCGAGGCGCTGTGTCCTGCTCTTCGGCCAGGAGGGTCCAGGCCTGTCGGAGCCGGCCCGTGCGGCCTGTGCCGAGCTGTTCTCGATCGCCCAGTACGGCTCGACCCGCTCGATCAACGCCGGGGTCGCCAGCGGCATCGCCA
Organism: Paractinoplanes polyasparticus; assembly: GCF_019710575.1. Classification (GTDB taxonomy): domain Bacteria; phylum Actinomycetota; class Actinomycetes; order Mycobacteriales; family Micromonosporaceae; genus Actinoplanes; species Actinoplanes polyasparticus. Next base: position 202,046 of record NZ_JAHWFK010000025.1, read on the forward strand.
TGCACGCCTGGATTCGCGCGCACGCGGGACCCCCGCCCGGGTGAATCTCGCTGATGGGACCGGGTTCTGCGGATCCGCTTGACGCGGCCTGCCGTGGGCCGCACGGTAGGAGGCGTGGGTGTCACAGTGAGTTGCCCCAGATGCGGTGCACAGGTGCGCAAGCCCGACCTGATGCACACGGACTGGCGCTGCGACAACTGTGGTGACGTCCCGCCCTTCCATGTGGCGGAGCACATCAACGCCGACATCATCGACAGCATGTTGCGCCGGCAGGCCGGCTCGGCCGAGAAGACCCCGTTCTGGTGTCCGTGGCCGTTGCCCCCCGGTTGGATGGTCACCGGCGTCGGCTGGGCGGGCGACGACCGTACGGGCGTACGCGCCACCGCGCTCGCCTGCAGCGGCCCCGATCCGCTCGGCGGTGGCCCGGCCGACGTCGTGCTGATCGCCGAGCAGCCGGGCGTCGGGCTGGGCACCAGATTCGGCGGCATTCCGAGCATCGACCCAGGTCACCTCATTGCCGAGGCCCTCGCCGCCGGGAGCGGACACCCTGGACCGCACGCCAAGATCCGAGCCGGCGGACATCCCACTCCACTGTGGTGCGTCAAGTCGCCGGAAGATCGAAGCGCGTACGTGAGTGAGGCGAAAGGAATGTGGCTCTATGCGGTAGCGTGGCCGGCAAGCGCGGGCTACTTCCTCGCGGAGCACGTCGTCCTGCACGACCTCTGTGAGGGGGTTCCGTCCGAGCTGGTGTACGGAGCGCCGTCGCCGTACCTGCAGGGCAAGGCCAGTCAAGTTGGCCCCTGACCTGCGGATATGGAATCGGCTTTTCGGCCACATTGTTCACACGGAGCTACGAAGCTGATACCGTCAGTACTGCCGCGGCGCTGACCGTCACCCGCACCCACAGGAGAAGGCCCGCCATGATCAAGAAGGTTCTGACCTGGCTTGGTATCGCGTTCTTGATCTTTTTCATCGCCTTCAACCCCAACTCGGCGGCATCGGTCTTCGAGTCCCTCGGGGGCACGATCGCCGATATTGCCCGGGGCTTCGGCACGTTCTTCACGAACCTGGTCGCTTAGCATCACCACATGGGTGGTCCAGCTGAGCCGCACGAGCCTCGAGGCGAGGGCGCCGGTCGTCCTCGGGACGACGACGAGAACTTCGGGTTCACCGACCCGGCGTTCGATGAGGACCCTGAATACGCGCGCCGCCGTGGCAGCGCCTATTCAGACGGTCCCGGCTTCTCACCCGATGCGGGCTACTCGCCCGACGCCGGTTACTCCGAGAGCGCCGGTTACGCGCGCAGCACGGCTTATCGCGACGATGACGTCGGTGACGAGTACGAAGCGCCCGTCTTCACCGAGGAAGAGCTCGAGGGTCTGGGTCCCGAGGGCGGTGGCGGCCCCCGTCGCGTGCTGCCCCTCGAGGACGAACCGACCACACTGGTCGCCCGCTATCTCTTCCCGACCGAGCGCTACCGCGGCGAGTGGAAGAGGCACTGGATCCACCTCTCCACCCCACTCGGCATCGGCGCCGGCGCCACGCTCGCCCTGGGCTACCTGGCCGGCTTCCTGACCCGCCAGAACGTCAACGGTCTGGTCACGGTGGCCGTGCTGATCTGGCTCGCGGTGATCAGCTGGGTCGCCTGGAAAGTGTTCGACTGGTATTTCGACCGCTTCATCCTGACCAACAAGCGGGTCATGGTCGTCAACGGCATCATCACCCGCCGGGTGGCCATGATGCCGCTGCTCCGGGTCACCGACATGAAGTACGAACAGTCCGCGCTGGGCCGCCTGCTGAGCTACGGCACGTTCGTGCTCGAGTCGGCGGGGCAGGATCAGGCCCTCCGCGAGGTCAAGCACCTTCCCAACCCCAATGAGCTCTACCTGCGGGTGGTCGAAGAGATGTACGAGCCGCAGGCGGTCGAGGCCCGTCTGGGCAAGGACACCGACGGCGACGACGCTTGATCGGCGTACGGGGGCGGGTTGCCACTCCGCGCGGGCGGGCTGTGATGAAGGGATCGTGCCGGGGAAGCGGCCGCTTGCGGCGCGGGGCCGGTAGCGTTTTGCGGTGACCCGAATCGACCTGCACTGCCACTCCACGGCCAGCGACGGCACGCTCACCCCCGCCGAGCTGGTTCGTGCCGGTGCGGCGGCCGGGCTCGACGTCATGGCGATCACCGACCACGACACCACCGGCGGGTGGCAGGCGGCCGCCGAGGCTTGTCCCGAAGGGCTGCGACTGGTACGCGGGGCCGAGCTGTCCTGTCGCTGGCTGGGAGCCGAGGACTGGCCGATCGCGCTGCACATGCTGGCGTACCTGTTCGACCCGGCCGAGCCGCGCCTGGCTGCTGACCTGGCCCGGCTGCGCAACGACCGCGAGCAGCGCGCCGAGAAGATCGTCCGGAAGCTGAGCGCCGACGGGGTGCCGATCACCTGGGACGAGGTGTACGGCTATGCCGCCGGCGGGTCGGTCGGGCGGCCGCACATCGCCCAGGCGCTGATCCGGGCCGGGCTGGTGCGGACGACCAGCGAGGCGTTCGCCTCGCGGTGGCTGGGCGCGCGGTACTTCGTACCGAAATCGGATCTTGATGTTTTCGAAGCCGTGCGAGCCGTGCGGGCCGCGGGCGGGGTGACCGTTTTTGCCCACCCGAGGGCGACGGTGCGCGGGCGGGTCGTTCCCGACGAGCTGATCATCCAGCTGGCGGACGCCGGGTTGTTCGGGCTCGAAGCCGACCACGAGGACCATTCGCCGGCCGAACGGGCCCACGTTCGCGCGCTCGCCGGCGATCTCGGGCTCGTGGTCACCGGCTCGTCCGACTTTCACGGCACGCACAAGACGGTGCAGCTCGGCGACTATCTGACCGATCCCGAGGCGTACGAGAAGATCGTCTCGGCCGCGACCGGCGTGCCCGTGCTGGGGTGACGCTGGCCGCATCGAACTGCGTCGAGGCGACCCGCCACCTACCGTGATCGGGTGAATCTGAAGCTGCTCGGCGAAGTCTTCGTGACCTTGCTGGTGATCGTCGACCCACCCGGCATGGTTCCGGTCTTCCTGGCGCTGACCGGGTCGATGGACGGGCGTGCCCGGATGAAGGCGGGCACCCAGGCGGTCCTGCTCGCGCTCGGGGTGATCGTCGGCTTCGCCGTGGCCGGGCAGACCCTGCTCGACTACCTGCACGTGGAGCTGCCGGCGTTGCAGGGCGCAGGCGGTCTGCTGCTCATCCTGGTCGCGTTGCAGCTGCTCACCGGCAAGGCGGACGAGCCGTCGGAGCAGGGTGGCACCAGCAACGTCGCCCTGGTGCCGATCGGCACGCCCCTGCTGGCCGGCCCGGGCGCGATCGTGGCCACCATGCTCTTCGTACGCCGGGCCGAGGGTCTCGACGAGTATCTGGTCATCGGCATCGGGATTCTGCTGGTCATGCTCACTGTGTGGCTGGTGCTGCGCTTCTCGGGGGGCATCGTCAAACTGTTGCGGCCGGCCGGCATCGAGGTGCTCACGCGCATCGCCGGTCTGCTGCTCGCGGCCATCGCCGTCCAGCTGATCGCGGACGCCATCGACGCCTTCGTCCAGCTCTACATCGCCAAGGGCTGACGGGATTTCTGTCGTACCCGGCTGGCAGGATTGTGTCGTGCCCTCCACCACACCCCGCAGCGCGGTTCCCGAGCAACTCGGCTTCGCCGGCATGCCCGAGCGGCTCTTCGTGTGCACGCCGAGCAAGCTCGGGGCGTTCGCCGACTGTGCCCGGCGCTACCGCTACTCCTACGCCGACCGGCCGACGCCGGCCAAGGGTCCGCCGTGGGCACACAACTCGCTGGGTGCGAGCGTCCACACCGCCCTCAAGAACTGGTACGGCCTGCCCGCCGACAGCCGCGAGCCCGAGGCTCTGCCCCGGCTGCTCAAGGCCACCTGGGTACGCGAGGGCTACCGCGACGTCGACCAGGAGCGCACGGCCTACCGCGCGGCGTTGCGCTGGCTCGAGACCTATGTGAACGGCCTCGACCCGGCCGACGAGCCGCTGGGCGTCGAACGGGTGGTGGCCACCAAGACGGCCGTGCTGGCCTTCAACGGCCGGGCCGACCGCATCGACTCCCGGCGCGGCCCCGACGGTCCCGAGGCGGTGATCGTCGATTACAAGACCGGCCGCTCCGGCCTCGACGCCGATGACGCCCGCGGTTCGCAGGCGCTGGCCCTTTACGCGTACGCGGCCCAGCGTGTCTTCCGCCGGCCGAGCTACCGGGTCGAGCTGCACCATCTGCCGACGGCCACCGTTGTCACCCACGAGCACACCGAAGAGTCGCTGGCCCGCCAGGTCCGCCGGGCTGAGGACACGGCACGCGACATCATGGCCGCCGAAAAGGCCGTTGCCGCCGGGGCCGACCCCGACGCCGAGTTCCCCACCAACCCCGGCGCGCTGTGCGCCTGGTGCGACTTCCGCAAAACCTGCCCCGCCGGCCAAGAGGTCCCCGCCAAAGACCCGTGGACGGCCGTGGAACACCTGACCCCGACCGCCTGATCCGCATCCACTCGAGCTGCGGGCCTTAGCTTGAGTTTTAACGTGTGGCTGGGGGTATCGACCCCGGTTGATCATGAGGACAGCCCTTGATCGATCATTTCTT
>NZ_JAHWFK010000026.1 GCF_019710575.1 Paractinoplanes polyasparticus
GCGGACGAGGCGAACGCGACCACGACGAGCAGGGTGGCGGGGATCATCGCGATCAGGGCCAGACGCTTGGTGATCGAAGAACGCATCGATTGCCTTCCGGTAAGCGGTCCCGGCTGCTACCGGGGCTCTCACCGTTCTTGTTCGACGCCTGCGCGGAAGAGTTGGTAGCTGGGCCGATGCCCTTCGGGTGCCGGTTGGTTGGCTCCTTCCATGCCGTTTGTGTGACGTTGCCGTGACGGTCCGTGTTGGTGATCGTTAGGCCCTCCAGAGAGCGCCAGAAGGGGGATCAGCCGTGCCGACGACCGTTCACGACGTGGCGATCCTGGCCGACTTCCGCTTCGCCGGGCCCGACGTGGCGGCCGAGGTGCGGGCCCAGGCCGACGCGGCCCTGAGCACCGTGCTGGTGCACGTGCCCCTGCCGGGCGACGACCGGCCGCTGCCGTTCGGGTCGCCGGTGCGCGATCTCATCCGCGACGGCCTGGCCGAGCTGGCTCGCGACGATCAGCCGGTGGAGGCGCGCCTGCTGGTGATCCGGGGGCGCCGGCCGATCGTGGAGGACCTTCCCGACGTACGGGCCGAGCGCACCGTCGCCGTCGACGATCCCGGGCCGAGGGCCGGACGGTCGCACCTGCGCTGGCTGGCCGGCTACGGGATCCGGCCGCGGATCAGCGCGCCCGCCCGGCCCCGGGGCGCCGGGCCGGTGGCGCCCGTACCGACCCGGCGCATGCTGCTGGTCGGCGAGGACGAGGACGCGCTCATCCGGCTGACCGCGATCGCGCGGCGGCTACCGCCCGCGGTGGCCCCGGTGATCGTGACTCAGTCGTCCGGCGCCGTGGACGGGTTTCTCACCGAGCACATCCCGTCCCGCGCGGTCCGTCGCGACCGTCTGGCCCATCTGATCGACCTGCACCGGCCCGAGGTCGTGGTGGTCGACGGCCGGTGGCGCGACCGGCCCGTGGTTCCGGGCGTCGTCTGGGTCAAGGTGGGGCGCGAGGGGACCGAGGGGTTCGATCACGTGCTGGTGCCGGGGGAGCTGGCCGACGGGGCCGAACCGATAACGCTGCTGGACGCGGGGGATCTGCTGGACACCGCGGCCGCCCGCGCGGAGCTGGGGCTGGACGACCGCCCGGCGGCCCTGGTGCGGCTGGACGCGTTGGTGGAGCCGGTCGCCGAGCGGGGCTTCCAGGTGGTCCGGCGCGACCGGGCCGGCCGTCACCTGCGGGCGTTCGACCTGGTGGTCGGTCCGGCCGACTACCACGGCTTCCACGAGCAGCTGCGCTTCGGCATCCCGAGCGTCTTCGTGCCCGACCCGCGGGACCCCGGAGCCGTCCGGGCCCGGTATGCGGAGGCGGCCGGGGTGGCGCTGCCCGTCGGGGAGCTCGACGCGGCGATGCGGCCCGAGGTGCGGGACGCCCTGCGCCGGCGCTGCGAGGAGTTGACGTTCGCCAACGGCGCGAGCGGGGCGGCGACCTGGCTGAGCGGGCTGGCTGCCCGCCGGGAACGGATCGGAGGCTGAGGTGCACGAGACCGCAGTGCAGGTGCCGTCGGCGCGGGAGCCGATCGACGCGATGCAGAGGGCGCGCTGGGAGTTGCGCGCCATGGCCGGGCGGTTGAGGACGATGGAGGCCACGCTCGTCGACGAACGTCGCCGCAGCGAGAAGCTGCGGCGCGAGCGGGACCGGCTGCGGGACGGCCGGTCGCTGCTGCAGCGGTGGTTCCCGGGCTGGTCCCGTACGAAATCGCCCGCCCCCGCCGTGGAAGGCACGCCCGCCTGCCTCTATGTGGTGATCGGCCTCGAGTTCGAGCCGCTGCGCGAGTTCGTGCAGACGCTGCGGCAGCGCGTGCGGATCGAGCCCGGCCACCGTCCGGTGGTGCTGACCGACTGCTCGTCCTTCGCCCTGCTGCGCGACTTCGGTGTGCTGCTGGAATACCTGCCCGACCGGGAGACCTGGGAGCGGCACCGACCCGACCGGTCGTGGGAGGACGTGCTCTCGGAACGGCTGTCCCGGCTCTACCGCGACCACGGAACAGTCCGCACGATTTTTGTGAACCGAGCCCACCCGCCAACCCTGTCGGAACTATTGCGTTGACTGCGGGTCTGTAACTTTTGTTCCCGCGCTGTCGTTGGGCGAGCGTGACGGTATCGAGCCCGATGATCTCCGTAGTGGCGCCCATCTTCAACGAGGGCGCCGGCGTGGACCGCTTCGTGGATCGGCTCGCCGAGGTGCTCACCGCGGCCGGGCTCGCCTACGAGCTCGTGCTGGTGGACGACGGCTCGACCGACGACTCGTGGGACCGGGTGGCCGCGCGGGCGCTGCTCGACGAGCACGTGCGCGGTCTCAAGCTGTCGCGCAACTTCGGCAAGGAGTCGGCCGTGCTGGCCGGGCTCGAGCACGCCGGGGGCGACGCCGTGGTGGTCATCGACTCCGACCTGCAGCACCCGCCGGACGCCATCCCCGAGATGGTGCGGCGCTGGCGGGAGGGCGCCCACGTGGTCGAGGCGGTCAAGCGCAACCGCACCGGTCAGGGCCTGGTCGGCCGGCTCGGCGGCCGCGCGTTCAACAAGGCGTTCACCGGACTGACCCGGGTCGACCTGATCGACGCGACCGACTTCCGGCTGCTCGGCCGCCCGGCCCTCGAGGCCCTGCTGCGCCTGCCCGAGCACTCCTCGTTCTTCCGCGGCACCAGCAGCTGGATCGGCTTCCGGCGCAGCACCATCGAGGTCGACATCGACCAGCGCGCGGGCGGCCGCTCCCGCTGGACGTTCGGCTCGCTGTTCCGGCTCGCGGTCAACGGGCTCACCTCGTTCACCTCGGCGCCGCTGCACCTGGTCACCATGGTCGGCCTGGCATTCGCCGCGTTCGCCGTCCTGCTGGGCGCGCAGACGCTGATCCGCTGGCTCGGCGGCGGCTCGGTGGCCGGCTTCCCCACGGTGATCCTGCTGCTGCTGGTGATGGGCACGTTCCTGCTGCTGGGTCTCGGGGTGATCGGTGAGTACCTGGCCCGCATCCACGAGGAGGTGCGCGGCCGCCCCCGGTACCTCGTGCAGGAGCGGTCGGATCAGATCGCGTCGCTCCCGGAGCAGTGGGTGCGGGCCGAGCGTGCCGAGCGTTGAAAGGCTTCTGCGGTACGGCGTGAGTGGCGCCGCCAGTGCCGTGACCCACGTCGGCGCCGGCTTCCTGCTGGTCCAGGGCCTCGGCATGCGGCCCGTGGTGGCGTCGTCGGCCGGTTTCGTGGCCAGCGTCCTGGTCTCGTACGGCTTGCAACGCGCCTGGGTCTTCCGATCCCCGACCGGCCACCTGACCGCGGGCGGACGCTTTCTGGCCGTCACCGCCGTCGCCTTCGCCCTCAACGCCGCGATCCTCGGACTGGTGGCCGGCCCCTACCTGATCGTCCAGGGGATCGCGCTGGTGGCCGTCCCGATCGTCAACTACGCGCTGAACTCGCGCTGGACCTTCCGCGTCACCTGAGGTGTCATGGTCGGGTGACAGAGCTCACGGTCCAGGACACCAACGGCATCCTCCGGCAGCCCTGGGTCCGGCCCGACCGCACCAGCCGTGGCCTCGGCTGGGAGCAGCTCTATGTCTCGACCCAGAGCGAGCAGCCCTACCAGGCCAGCTTCGGCGGCGCCCCCAGCCACCTGGTGATCCTGCACCTCAACGGCCCGGTCACGGTACGCCGCGGCCACCTCGGCCTGACCAGCACACGCACGGTCCCGCCGGGCGGGCTCTTCGTTCACCCGGCCGGCAAGGACCTCACCGTCGAGCTCGCCGGAGACCTCGACACAGTGCACGCCTACCTCAGCGACGAACTGCTGCGGGCGGCGCACGACGGTGAGCCGGTGGAGCTGGCCGAGGAACTGGGCAGTGTCGACCCGCTCGTGGAACAGCTGCTGCTCAACCTCGACGAGGCGGTGCGCCACTGGGAACCGTCGGCCCGTACTTATGTGGACCTTCTCGGGCAGGCGCTCGCCGCGCAACTCGTCCGGCGGCACAGTGTGCGGGCCCGGGTCGCGCCCCCGCGCTCCGGTGGGGTGCGGGCCGGGCTCACCGATCGGCAGTTCCACGCCGTACGGGAAATGGTCGAGGAGCACCTGGCCGACGCGCTGCCGCTGCGGGAGCTGGCCGGGGCGACCGGGCTGAGCGTGAGCCAGTTCGCGCGGCAGTTCAAGGCGCGCACCGGGCTGTCGCCGCACCAGTTCCTCATCCAGCGCCGGGTCGACGCCGCGAGCCTGCTGCTGCGCTGCACCCGGCTGCCGATCGCCGAGGTCGCGCTGCGCTGCGGCTTCTCGCACCAGGAACACCTGGCCCGGGTGCTGCGGGCCCACCTCGGCATCACGCCCGGGGCCCTGCGCCGCGCCTGAATTGTGCAGCCCGGATGTGCAGGATCTGCCACGCCCGCGAGCCGAGACTGAGCGCGTGGAATCCTTCGTCTACACCGGGCACGCCGCGCGAGTGATCTTCGGCGCGGGCACGTTGAGCCGGCTGCGCGACGAGGTGGAACGACTCGGCGCGACCCGGGTGCTGCTGCTCGGCGGGCGGGGCGAGCGGGCCGCCGAGGTGCTGGGCCCCCTGGTGGTCGCCCGTTTCTCGGGCGTCGCCATGCACACCCCGGTCGAGGTCACCGAGCGTGCCCTGGAGCTCGTTCCCGCCGGCGGCGTGGATTGCCTCGTGTCGGTCGGCGGCGGGTCGGCCACCGGCCTGGGCAAGGCGCTGGCCGGGCGGACCGGCCTGCCTCTGGTCGCGGTCCCCACCACGTACGCCGGCTCGGAGATGACCCCGATCGTGGGCGAGACGGCGGACGGGAAGAAGACCACCCGCAGCGACCCGGCCCTGGCGCCGAAGACCGTGATCTACGACGTCGAGCTCACACTCGGGCTGCCGGTCGGGCTCTCGGTGACCAGCGGGCTCAACGCGATGGCGCACGCGGTCGAGGCGCTCTACTCGCCGGACGCCAACCCGGCGACGGACAACTTCGCGCTCGAGTCGATCACCCGGCTGGCCCGCGCGCTGCCCGTCCTGGCTCAGCGGCCGGACGATCCGGACGCGCGCACCGACGCTCTGCTCGGCGCTTGGCTGGCCGGGATCTGCCTGGGCACAGTCCGGATGGGGTTGCATCACAAGCTCTGCCATCTGCTGGGCGGGTCGTACGGTCTGCCGCACTCGGAGACGCACGCTGTGCTGCTGCCGCACGTGATGGCTGCTTCGTCCCCGACCGCGATGCGCCGGATCGCCGGCGCGCTCGGCGCGACCGATGCCCCTACCGCGGTCTTCGACCTGGCCACCCGGCTCGGCGCCCCCGGCTCGCTGGTCGAACTGGGGCTGGGCGAGGCCGACCTGCCCAAGATCGCCGGCGATGATGTGGGCGTCCTCGCCATTCTCGAGGAGGCCTGGCGGGGCGACCGCCCGGCGGCCCTCGACGACCGGCCCGATCTGACCGCGCTGACCGAGCAGGTGGTGGCCAGCTTCGCCGGGGCCTCGAATCCGCGGACCGCCGAGCTGCTGGGCGACCTCGTGCGGCGGCTGCACGGCTTCGTCGTCGACAACGACCTGACCGAGGCCGAGTGGCTGGGCGCGATCGACTTCCTCACCCGCACCGGGCAGCTGTGCTCGCCCACCCGGCAGGAGTTCGTGCTGCTCAGCGACACCCTGGGCATCTCCAGCGCGGTCGACCTGCTGACCAACTCGCGGTCACCCGACACGACGCCGTCGGCCGTGCTCGGCCCGTTCTACGTCGAGGGGCCGCCGGCCGTGCCCTCGGGCGCGAACCTGGCCGAGGGTCTGCCGGGCGTCCCGCTGCGGGCCGACGTGCGGATCACCGACCTCGACGGCCGGCCGATCCCGGACGCGGTCGTCGACGTCTGGCAGTCCAATCAGGACGGCTTCTACGACGTGCAGCTGCCCGAGCTCGAGGGGCCGGTGCTGCGGGCCCGGCTGCGCTCGGGGGCCGACGGAACGCTGTGGTTCCGGTCGATCCTGCCGTCGGAGTATCCGATCCCTGACGACGGGCCGGTCGGTCAGATGCTGCGGGCCACCGGGCGGCATCCGTACCGGGCGCCGCATCTGCACTTCATGATCAGCGCGCCCGGCCACCGGAAGCTGATCACTCAGCTCTTCGTGGCCGGCGGGCGCTACCTCGACTCCGACGCGGTCTTCGGGGTCAAGGACGAGCTGATCGTCGAGTTCCCACCGGGCCCCGACGGCAGCCGCACCGTCGAGTTCACCTTCAGACTGGGAGCCGGGAATGGCTGATGTCGAGACCGATGTGCTCATCGTCGGCAGCGGGCCCGCGGGTGGCGCCGCGGCCCTTCTGCTGAGCACCTATGGCGTACCGAACATGGTCGTCACCAAGTACGGCCGCCTCTCCGACACGCCCCGCGCGCACATCACCAACCAGCGCACGATGGAGGTGCTGCGCGACGCGGGCATCGAGGACCAGGTGGTCGCCCTGGCCACACCCCAGCACCTGATGGGCGACACGACGTTCTGCTCCAGCCTCGCCGGTGAGGAGCTGGGCCGGCTGCACACCTGGTACACCCACCCGTCACGGCTGGCCGACCACGCGCTGGCCTCGCCGTCGAGCATCTGCGACATGCCGCAGCACCTGATGGAACCGGTGCTGGCGTCGGCCGCGATCGCCCGCGGCACGGCGTTCCGGTACGAGACCGAGTATCTGTCGCACACCCAGGACTCCTCATCCGTTCGCGTCAGGGTTCGCGATCGGCTGCGCGGCGACGAATACACCATCCGCGCGAAGTATCTGATCGGCGCCGACGGCGGCCGCAGCAAGGTGGCCGAGGACATAGGGCTGCCGATGGTCGGCCAGATGGGGGTGGCCGGCAGCATCAACATCGTGTTCGAGGCCGACCTGACGCAGTACACGGCGTACCGGCCGAGCACGCTGTACTGGGTGCTGCAGACCGGATCCGACGTGGGCGGCATCGGGATGGGCCTGGTGCGCTGCGTGCGCCCGTGGCACGAGTGGCTGATCGTGTGGGGCTACGACATCAACGGCGAGCCGCCGGACCTCACCGAGGAGTACGCGCGGCGCATCGCCCACCACCTGATCGGCGACGACACGGTGCCCGTCACGATCAAGTCGTCCTCGGCGTGGACGGTCAACCACCTGTACGCCGAGAACTACCAGAGCGGCCGGGTGTTCTGCATGGGCGACGCCGTGCACCGGCACCCGCCGTCGAACGGGCTCGGCTCCAACACGTCGATCCAGGACGCGTACAACCTCGCCTGGAAACTCAAGATGGTGCTGGACGGGACGGCCGGCCCGGCACTGCTCGACTCGTACACGGCCGAACGCGCGCCGATCGGCAAGCAGATCGTCGACCGGGCGAACCGCAGCATCGGCGACACCACCCGCATCTTCGAGGCGCTCGGCCTGCTCTCAGCCGACGACCCCGAGCAGTTGCGGGCGAACATGGACGCCCGCAAGCTGCCCACGCCGGCTGCCGAGAAGCAGCGCGAGGCCCTGCGCGAAGCCATCGAGTTCAAGAACTACGAGTTCAACACCCACGGCGTCGAACTCAACCAGCGCTACGCCTCGTCCGCCGTCATCCCCGACGGCTCTCCCGTCCCGGCCAACCCGCGCGACGACGAGCTCTACCACCACGCCACCACCTGGCCCGGCGCCAAGCTGCCGCACGCCTGGGTCGGCCTGGGTCGGCAGCGTCTGTCCACCCTGGACATCGGCGGGCGGGGCCGCTTCACACTGATCACCGGGCTCGGCGGCGAGGCCTGGATCGAGGCGGCCGCGGGCCTGCCGGTCGTCGCGGTCACCATCGGGCCCGGCGCCGACTACGAGGACATGTACGGCGACTGGGCCCGCGTGCGCGAGATGGGCGACTCCGGATGCGTGCTGGTCCGCCCGGACAACTACGTCTGCTTCCGCAGCGACGGCCTGCCCGAGGAGCCGGCCACGGTGCTGCGCGAGGCGCTGAGCCGGGTGCTGGGCATCGCTCAGTAGCGCCTAGAATCCCGTCCGATCAGGACGGTGGTGTCGCCATGACGTGGCAGATGCAGTTGCAGGTGACGGTGGAACGGCCGATCGACCAGCCCTTCGGGCAGCCGGGCGAGGTTTGGAGCACCGTGGAGACCGCGGTTCACGGCCCACGCGGTCTGCGCTGGAAGTCGAACGCCTTCACGGCGAAGTCGTGGGACGCCTTCCTCGGCCGGCTGGCCACCGTGCCCCACCATGCAGCGCTCTCTCTGATCACGCTCGACCGGCAGGGGTTTCCGAATGCGTTCCCGACGTTCTCGGTGGCCTTGGACACCAACGACGATGACCACGGGTGGCTGTTCCTCAAGGTTCGGTTCGGCCCGGAACTGCTCGACGACCGCGACTTCCAGAAGTCGACGCTGGCCTTCGCGCGCAGTTTCGCGGAGGCGACGGATCTGGCGTACGCCGAGATCTCGTACGACCGGGGCAGCGGGCGGACCGCCTACGAGGACGTCTTCCGTGGCCGGCCCGGCCGGACCGCACTCACCAGCCGCGAGACGCTCCGGGGCTATGCCTGGCTGACGGTCTGCCCACGGGAGATCGGCGAGCGGCTGGGCGGTCTCGACACGTTCCGCGGCAGCGGCGCGTTCGCCGAGGCTGAGCGCCTGCCTGCCGGCGGCTACTGGCTGCTGGCGACCGAGGACTGGCGTGACTTCGGTCCGGCGGCGGCCGAACGGATCTTCCCGGTGCTGGCGCCGGCGCTGCGGCCGGGCCCGCCGATGCAGGACGTGCCCGACGATCCGCCCTACTACGTGTCGCGCCGCAACGCGGCCGAACTCCAAGGCTGAGGCGCATGGGATACAGCGGCCGCATTCTGGTGGCTCGGATCGGGGGCCCGTATCGGGGCGGGGCCGCGCCGGTTCTGTGGGAGAGCGAGCGGAAGGACGGCTGGCGCTGGATCCAGTTCGACGGTGATGCTGCGGGCGCTCTGGCTGAAACGGTTGCGAGCACGGGGATGCCGGCGCTCTGGGCATACATCATGGACAGTGACGTGGCCGACGTCGAGGCACTGACCCCGGGCGGGCAGCGGTGGCGCACCTATCTGCATCCGGATGTCGCCGAGGAGTTCGGGGCGCCGCCGCTCGTGCTGTCGGTGGACGAGGTGGTTGCCGCGGCCCTCGACTGGGCGGCGCAGGCCGGGCTGACCGCCGATCCGGGCGCCGTACGGGCTGCTCTGGAAGCTGTCAACGTCGAGGTCGAGGAGACCCTGGCCGCGCTGGTCACCGCGCTCGGTACCTAGAGGCGGTGGGCCTGCGGAACCGTTGTGGCGCCGCGCGTGTCGAAGAAGCGCTTGGCCAGCGCGGCCAGCTCATCGGCGTCGTAGGCGCGGTGTTTCTGCACCAGGATGACCAGGTCGGCCGAGGTCACCGTGCCCCGCAGGTCGCCGGCCCGGGGCACGATCCAGTCGGTCACGAACGGGTCGTGGAAGACGACGTCGGCGCCCAGCGACTGCAGATGACGGGCCAGGGGTTCGGCCGGGGACTCGCGCTGGTCGGCGATGTCCGGCTTGTAGGTGACGCCCAGCAGCAGGATCGTGGCGCCGTGTACGGCCTGGCCGTCGGTGTTCAGCAGGTTCTGGGCGCGGCGGGCCACGTACGAGGGCATCGTCGCGTTGATCTCCTGGGCCAGCTCTACGAAGCGGAACGGGTAGCCCAGCCGGCTGCGCACGTTGTGCGAGAGGTAATTGGGGTCGATCGGGATGCAGTGGCCGCCCACTCCGGGGCCGGGATAGAACGCCTGGAAGCCGAACGGCTTGGTCGACGCCGCGTGGATCACGTCCCACAGGTCGATGCCGAGCTCGTGGCAGAACCGGGCCATCTCGTTGACCAGCGCGATGTTCACGTGCCGATAGGTGTTCTCCAGCAGCTTGGCCGTTTCCGCCTCGCGGGTGCCGCGCGTGCGCACCACCGTGTCGACGAAGCGGCCGTAGAAGGCGGCCGCCCGTTCGGTGCAGGCCGGGGTGTAGCCGCCCACCACCTTGGGAGTGTTGCGCGGGCCGAACTGCTCGTTGCCGGGGTCGATGCGCTCGGGCGAGAACGCCAGGTGGAAGTCGAAGCCCGCCACCAGACCCGACAGTTCCTCGAGCAGCGGGCGCACCACCTCGTCGGTCGTGCCGGGATACGTCGTCGATTCCAGGACCACGAGCATTCCCGTACGCAGATTCCGGCCGATCGCCGCCGTGGCGCCGGTGACCGCCCGCAGGTCGGGGCCGTCGCCCTCGGACAGCGGGGTGGGCACACAGATGACGGCGTGGGCGGCCGTGGCGATCAGCGATTCGTCGGTGGTCGGGGTGAAGCCTCCGGCCAGCATCCCGGCGACGTCGTCGTCACTCAGATCGTCCACATGGGAGCGTCCCGCCTGCAGGCCGGCCACCACGTCGGGCCGGACGTCGAACCCGGCGACGGACAGACCCGCGCGCACGGCCTGCTGCGCCAGCGGCAACCCGACGTACCCGAGCCCCAGCACGACCACGTCGAAGCTCATCGCGTCGCCTCCGAGAGCGGGGCCCGGCTGATCTGTCGCGCCACCACCGGCGTACGCGGGGAAATGGTGCCCGCCCGTGGGATCGCCAGCTCCCAGCGGGAGGGAAAGGGCAGGTACGCCGGCAGGAACTCGGCCAGCAGGGCAGCCTGCTCGGCCACCGCCTCGGGGCTGCTCTGCGTGTCGTTGAGGCAGAACGCGTCGAGGTGCCGGTCGTGCAGCAGGCGGGCCAGGCGGAACGGGGTCTGCGGATCGGCCAGATCGGTGTAGAGGTAACGGATCTCACCGGGGGCTGCTCGCCCGGTCAGGTACGCGTAGTACTGCTGCAGCGACGAGAGCAGCGCGATGTCCTCGGGATGCCGGAACTGGTGCCCGGCCGTCGCCGCCACCCGGTCGGCGAAGCGCAGCTCGATCTCGTTCAGCACGCTGCGCCGCGACGGGTGCGGGGTGTGCTTCATCTTCCGGGTCAGCACCCGGCCGAACGCCCGCTGGATGAGGTCGCGGTTGTTCTTGCCGGCCGAGTCGGCGGGGGTGTCGCCCGGGGTGCGCGGCGCCGATCCGACCAGCGCCGCCGAGGGAAAGAACCGGGTCAGCCCGCCCGGCGTGAAGAACATCTCGGGCGCCACCGGGCGGCCCAGGAAGACGTCGTCGTTCAGATAGAGGAAATGCTCGCTGAGGCCCGGGATGCGGTGCAGCCGCGACTCGATCGCCTGCGAGTTGAAGGTGGGCAGCCGTCCCGTGTCGCCGAAGATCTCGCGGTGGCTGACCACGGTCAGGTCGCTCCGCGTGGTGTCCAGCCAGGCCGGCACCTGGTCGTCGGTGACCACGAAGACATGCCGGATCCAGGGCGCGTACGCGTGCAGCGACCGCAACGAGTACCGCAGCTCGTCCCGCGAGACGAAGCGCGAGTCGTTGGCCGTCTGCTCGTTCGAGCCGGCCACCCAGCCGTTCTCGCGCAGCGCCCGTGCCTTACGGGCTCGCCAGGCCGGGTCGTCGCCGTCGACCCAGGTGTAGACGGCGTCGATCGGGAACGCGACCCGGTCCGGGCTGACCATCGTGAACACCTCGCGGGTGCGGTAGCGGCGGGCCCCGCCGGGCGCCCCGAACGGCCCGAAGACCGGCTCGGCCACGACGATCTCGGGCTCGTCAGCCGGCACCACGTCGGCTACCGGGTTGCTGCGCGGGCCGACCAGGTTGCCGCCCTCGGCCTTCCAGAACTCGACCTCGCAGCCGTACTCGGTGCCGAACGTCAGGCGGCCCTGCGGGTCGGTGACCGGCCAGCTCAGCCGCCATACGCGGGGCGCGACGGCCTCCAGGTGGGCGTCGAGTTCCCGCAGCACGCCGAGGGCGCGGTTGCGGTCGGTCTCGGCCACGGCCACGCCGGTACGGGTGAGGTCGGCCACCGGGATGCGGAACCACCCGATGCCGGCGCTGGTGAGGGCGTCGAGCACGCGGTCGAGGTTCTCCCGGCGTACGCCCGAGGGGTGGGCGTCGAGGCGGCGCCGGGCGGTGAGCCGCCCCGAGGCTGTGCGGACCCGCAGGGCGGGCGCGTCGGTGATCGGCTTGAGCCGGCGCCGCGGGCCGAGCGGGACGAGCTGCCGCGCCACCCGCAGGCGGCGGGATTCCGGCACGAGCGGAAGCAGGCGGCGCTGCACCTGGCCGAGCAGGCGCCGGCGTACGGGCCAGGGCGTCAACTGGAGGATCCGGGGGCTCACGGACCGCCCAACGGCGACCTCTCCGGCGAGTTGCGCCGCATAGACGGCTTAGGTGGGTTATGGGCGTTTTGGGATACTCAATCGTGGTCGACCCCTACGGGGACGCGCTCAGGGTTACGGCTGATGCGGAGGCTTGCCCTGCTGCGTCATGGTGGAGGTCGATGCTTTTATCTTGGGAGGCCGGGATGGGTAAGGCCGTCGCATTTCTGGTGGCAATGATCGCCGGAGTGATCGCTGTCGGCTGGGTGGTCAGCTCGCTGATCGGCCCGGTGCTGTTCTACCTGATCGTGGGCGCCCTCGCGGTCGGTGGCGGGTATTACCTCTACTCGAAGGCCAAGAAAGGCCTCGCCCCGGGCACCCGCACCCAGCGGCGCATCGAGGCGGCTCAGAAGACGTACCGGATGCGGAACCGGTAAGGCTTCCCGCGGGCGGCTAGGCTTGCCTCATCGCCGCTCTCTTCTGACCAACGGGAAGTCTCACCGTGTTTGACACTTTGAGTGACCGCCTCTCCGGGATCTTCACCAAGCTCCGGGGCAAGGGCAAGCTCACCGACGCCGACATCGACGCCACCGCCCGCGAGATCCGTCTCGCGCTGCTCGAGGCCGATGTCGCGCTGCCCGTGGTCAAGGCCTTCATCTTCAACCTCAAGGAGCGTGCCCGCGGGGCCGAGGTCTCGCAGGCGCTCAACCCGGCCCAGCAGATCATCAAGATCGTCCACGAGGAGCTCGTCACCGTCCTCGGCGGCGAGGGCCGGCGGCTCCAGTTCGCCAAGCAGCCGCCCACGGTGATCATGCTGGCCGGCCTCCAGGGCGCCGGTAAGACGACGCTGGCCGGCAAGCTGTCCCGCTGGCTCAAGGGCCAGGGCCACCAGCCGCTGCTCGTGGCGGCCGACCTGCAGCGCCCCAACGCGGTCAACCAGCTCCAGGTCATCGCCGGCCGGGCCGGCGTCGACATCTACGCGCCCGAGCCCGGCAGCGGCATCGGCGACCCGGTCCAGGTGGCCCGCGACTCGATCGACGTCGCCAAGCGCACCGCCAAGGACATCGTCATCGTCGACACCGCCGGTCGCCTCGGCATCGACGAAGACATGATGCAGCAGGCCCGCGACATCCGCGACGCCGTCGACCCCGACGAGGTCCTGTTCGTCATCGACGCCATGGTCGGCCAGGACGCGGTGCAGACGGCCGAGGCCTTCCGCGACGGCGTCGGCATCACCGGCGTGGTGCTCTCCAAGCTCGACGGCGACGCCCGCGGTGGCGCCGCGCTGTCGGTCCGGCAGGTCACCGGCGAGCCGATCCTCTTCGCGTCGACCGGTGAGAAGCTCGAGGACTTCGACCTCTTCCACCCCGACCGCATGGCCAGCCGCATCCTCGGCATGGGCGATGTGCTCACCCTCATCGAGCAGGCCGAGCAGGCCTTCGACGAGGACCAGAAAGAGAAGATGACCGGCAAGCTCCTCGCCGGTGAGAGCTTCACGCTGGAAGACTTCCTCGACCAGCTGATCGCCGTGCGGCGGATGGGCCCGATCGCCAACATCCTCGGCATGATGCCCGGCATGGGCCAGATGAAGGACCAGCTGGCCGAGCTCGACGACAAGCACTTCGACAAGGTCGCCGCCATCATCCGCTCGATGACCCCCGGCGAGCGCACCAACCCCAAGATCCTCAACGGCTCCCGCCGCGCCCGCATCGCCAACGGCTCGGGCGTCACCGTCATGGACGTCAACCAGCTGCTCAACCGCTTCGCCGACGCGCAGAAGATGATGAAGCAGATGGGCGGCATGATGGGCCTGCCCGGCGGCAACCGGCGCAAGGCCACCAAGAGCCCGAAGAACAAGCGCAAGGGCACCAAGGGCGGCAACAACAGGCCCCGTACGGGTGGGGGCGGCGGTCTGCCGGCCGGCTTCCCGGGTGGCATGCCCCAGCTGCCCCCGGGCCTCGACCCGAACGCCCTGGGTGGCGCGGGTGGAGCGGGCGGCTTCAACCTCCCCAACCTCGACTTCAACAAGCTGATGAAGCAGCAACAGCAGAAGAAGGACGACGACAAGCGCTGACCGGACGATCGCAGACTGGTCACTAAGCAATTAGCTTATGACTATGTTTGTTGATTGCCTGCTGCCCGACGTCGAGTTCGCGATCGACGACCTCGCGATCCTGCCGGACGAAGAAGTGCGGCGCCCGACGCTGGGTAGGCTGCGATCAGGCCGACGTCCTCGCCGGTCTGATTGATATTGGCATAGAGCAACTGGTCGGGTGACTAGTATGATGGAGCGCGATCCCATCGAGGAGGATTCGATGACCGCTGTTCTCTCCCTGGTCGACCCTCGCCTGCTCGAGCGGCACGACTTGACCGTCGATGACCTGGCTGACCTTCCCGAGGATCTTCGTTACGAGTTGATCGACGGAAGGCTCGTCTTGACCCCCCACGCGCTTCCTATCCATCAGATCATCGTCAACCGAACAGTTAACGCGGTCGAAGCGCAGTGTCCGGAGTTCGAGTACGTCGTCAACGGTGAACAGGCAGTTCGCATGGGTCTGCGGAGCGAGCTCAAGCCAGACGTCGTCCTCATCCGCGCGGAGGGCGCGAACCGATCGCCGGTGCTGCCGGCTGATGTCCCGCTCGTCGTGGAGATCATTTCCAGATCCTCGAAACACTACGACCGCAACAACAAGATGAAGGACTACGCTCTCGCCGGTATCCCTCACTACTGGATCATTGATCCGCTGGATGTCCAGGTGACCTTCACGCAATACCGGTTAGGCGTGGATGGCAATTACCACCGTCAGCTCCAGACCGACGAGCTGGTCACCATCCACGAACCGTGGGAGATCACGTTGGACCTTCCTGCGTGGACACGCAAGCGCGACTACCTCGATGAGGTCGGCCGCCCGGACAGGTGAGGTCACCATCGGGTAGGACTGTTCTATGGCTCTGCATGTGCGTGGGACTGTGCTGCCCGACGGGGACGTGAAAGATCTTTGGCTGGTGGGGGATCGGGTCACGTTCGAGCCGGTCAGGGACGCTGAGACGATCAGTGACGGCGGGTTCGTGGTGCCGGGGCTGGTTGACGCGCACTGTCACCTGGGAATCGCGTTCGGGGCCAAGCCGATCACCCGCCTGGAGCAGGCCCGGGAACTGGCGGTCACCGACCGCGACGCGGGAGTGCTGGCGTTGCGGGACGCGGGGTCGCCCTATCCCTATCCCGAGCTGGAGGACGAGCCGGAGATTCCGCGTCTGGCCCGGGCCGGGCGGCACGTGGCGCCGCCGAAGCGGTATCTGCGGGACGTCGGTGTCGAGGTCGACGGGATCGATGACGTGCGCGCTGCCGTCACCGAGCAGGCCCGGGCGGGCAACGGGTGGGTGAAGCTCGTCGGCGACTGGATCCACCGCGACAAGGGAGACCTCGCCCCGTCCTGGGATGCCGAGACCATGGCGGCCGCAGTCGATGCGGCGCACGCGGCCGGGGTGCGGGCGGCGGTGCACACGTTCTCCGAGGAGGGCGTCGACATCATGGTGCGCGCCGGCGTCGACTCCGTGGAGCACGGCACCGGGCTGTCCCTCGACCTGATCGACGAGATGGCCCGGCGCGGCACCGCCCTGGTGCCCACAATGATCAACATCCGGACGTTCGCCGGCATCGCCGAGCGGGCCCGGGACAAGTTCGACACGTACGCCGACCACATGATCCGCCTGATGGAAGGCTTCCCGGCCGTCGTGCGGGCCGCTCACGAAGCCGGGGTTCCCATCTACGTCGGCACCGACGCCGGCGGCGGCATCCGGCACGGCCTGGTCGCCGAGGAGATGCTGATCCTCGAGGAGGCCGGCCTGCCCGCCGAGGACATCCTGGCCGCCGGCTCGTGGCGTGCCCGTGAATGGCTCGGCTTCCCCGGCCTGGTCGAGGGCGGCCTGGCCGACCTGATCGTCTACGAGGCCGACCCACGCGCGGACCTGCGAGTGGTCCGCGCGCCGAGCCGCATCGTCCTCAAGGGCCGCGTCATCCGGTAAGGCTCCAGGTTCTCACCTCGGTCTCGGACGGGCAGACGATCCGGGTGTCCGTGTTGACGCACATGCTCGCCGGCACCGGCATCTGACCCAGGGTGGTCGTCCGGCCGTCGGAGAGCCGCATCTTCTGCACGGTGCCCTCCTTGGTGACCACCAGCAGTCCGTCGTCCCCGAGCCAGTGCAGGCTGTCGGAACCGGTGATCGCGGTGACCGGTCGCCCGGACGGGTCGAGCAGCGTGGCCTCGTTGCCGGCGAGCATCGAGTAGCCGCGCATCGAGAAGCCGTACGCGCCGCCCCGGGGACCGGCCATCTGCCAGAGCTGCTGCCCGCCGGCCACCTCGATCGCCCGGACCGTCGTGTTCACGTCCCGGTCGGTCTCGGACACGCAGAGCCGCCCCGACCCGCACGGCCACAGGGAGCCCACCTCGTGCCCGGCCGGCAGGTCGAGCAGCACGGACGAGTTCCCGCTCGACAGGTCGGTCGCGCGGACCCGGAAGGGGCTGGTCACTCCGGCCGACCGCTCGTTGTTGAAGAGCCAGCCCTCGTACGCGATGAAGGTATAGCCCTGACCCGGCGCCGGAATCGTGGTCGTCTTCAGCAGCCGGCCGTCGGTCGTGTCCACCACCCGCACCTGGCCGCTCTTCGTCACCTGCACCATCCGGTCGTCGGTCTGGCGGGTGATGTCCTCGTCGTTCGCGGTCCGCATGCCGACCGTGTACTGCGCCCGGTCGGCGCCGGCCGGCACCGACCACAGGGTCGCCCCGGTCGACCAGTCGAACGCCTCGGTCCGGCCCGTCCCGGCCTCGGTCCGCACCAGCCCGCGGTCGTTGACCAGCAGGCTGTCGGCGACCGCGCTCTTCACCTTCCAGCGTTCCCGCCCGGTGGCCGGATCGAGCACGTGGATCTCCCGGTCCGGGTAGATGTCGTTCAGCGGCACGGCGTCGCTGTCCGGGACGACGAAGACCAGCAGGGCCTGGGGCACCGCGGTGACGCTGGCGAAGTCGTCGAACCGGCCGAGCGAGCGGGCCGGCCACGCCACTGCGGCGGTGTGCAGGTCTTGCGCGACGACCCGGACCGTGCCGTCCGCGGACCGCCAGGCGGTGAAGGAGCGTTCCCCGGCGATCGTCGAGTACGCGGCAGAAGCCTTCCCGCCGAACTCGATCGGCGACCCCACCTCGGTCAGCGGCCGGACCGGCGCGACCGGCTGAGCATCGTGCCGCTGCGGGCGCAGGCCGGCCACCACCCCCACGGCGACCAGCAACACGACGGCGGCCGCCAGCACGGCCTGGTTGCGGTTGCGTTGCCGGCCCCGGCAGCGGGCCCGCTCGGCCGCCCCGAGCGGGACGGCGTCGGCCGCACGGGCCAGGCCGACGAACAGGTCATCCAGGTCAGCGGGCATCTCGGGCTCCTTCCGGCGCGCGCTCGTCGCCGAGGACCGCCGCCAGGCCGGTCCGGCCGCGGGACAGCCAGGACTTCACGGTGCCGGTGGACGCCCCGGTCTCGGCGGCGATCTCGGCGATGGAACGGTCGAGCAGGTAGTGCAGGGCCAAGGCCCGGCGATGGACCATCGGCAGGGTGCGCAGGGCGCGGATCAGCAGCACGGTGTCCTCGGAGGGCGGCGCGGCGGGTAACGGCGGTCGTTCGGCGGCGGCGCGGGCCCGGCGTACGCCGAGACGGCGCCAGCGGTCGGCCGAGAGCCGGTTGACCACCAGGCGCAGCCACGCCTCCTGATCCTCGTAGCCCGAGAGCTGCCGCCAGCGCTGCCAGGCCCGGGCGTACGCCTCCTGCACGAGGTCTTGCGCGTCGGCCGGGTCGCCGGTCAGCCCGTACGCGTAGCGGGCCAGGCGCCGGGATGTGTCCCGGTAGAAGTTGTCGAACTCGTCTGCGTCTTTCACCGTGCACCGCCCTTCCACCTAGGACACGCCTTGCCCGCCCGGTAGGTTGCGGAGCCGGCACGACTAGGATGTCGCCTCATGGCTCGTGTGCTCACTCCCCGCGCGGAGGACTTCCCCCGCTGGTACCAGGACCTGATCGCCAAGGCGCAGCTGGCCGACAACGGCCCGGTGCGCGGCACCATGGTCATCCGGCCCGTCGGCTGGGCCATCTGGGAGCGCATGCAGGCCGACATGGACGTGCGCATCAAGGAAGAGGGCGTGCAGAACGCCTACTTCCCGCTGTTCATCCCCGAGAGCTACCTGCGCCGCGAGGCCGACCACGTCGAGGGCTTCTCGCCCGAGCTGGCCGTGGTCACCCACGCCGGCGGCAAGCAGCTGGCCGAGCCCCTGGTGGTCCGCCCGACCAGCGAGACCGTGATCGGCGAGTTCATGGCCAAGTGGGTCGACTCGTACCGTGACCTGCCGCTGCTGCTCAACCAGTGGGCCAACGTCGTGCGGTGGGAACTGCGGCCGCGCACGTTCCTGCGCACCACCGAGTTCCTCTGGCAGGAGGGGCACGACGCGCACGCCACCGAGGCCGACGCGCGGGAGCACGCCCGCAACATCCACAAGAACGTCTACCAGGCGTTCATGGAGGAGCTGCTGGCCGTGCCGGTCGTGCCCGGCCGCAAGACCAAGGGCGAGCGTTTCGCCGGCGCCACCAACACCATGACCGTCGAGGCCATGATGGGCGACACCAAGGCGCTCCAGATGGGCACCTCGCACGAGCTGGGCCAGAACTTCGCCAAGGCCTTCGACATCACGTACTCGTCGAAGGACGGCAAGGTCGAGCACGCCTGGACGACCTCGTGGGGCACGTCGACCCGCATGATGGGCGGCCTCATCATGGTGCACGGCGACGACAACGGCCTACGGCTGCCGCCGCGCCTCGCGCCCATCCAGGTGCAGGTCATGGTGGTCAAGGCGGGCGAGGGCGTCGTCGAGGCGGCGAGCCGGCTGCGCGACGAGCTGAAGGCGTCCGGCGTACGGGTGAAACTCGACGACCGGGCCGACATCCCGTTCGGCCGCCGCGCCGTCGACGCCGAGCTGCAGGGTGTGCCCATCCGCATCGAGGTCGGCCCGCGTGACCTGGCCAACGGCAGCGTCACGATCGCGCGGCGGATCGACGGGTCCAAGACCCCGACCCCGCTCGGCGACGTGCTGGGCGCGGTGACCAGCGCTCTCAAGGCCGACCAGCAGCGCCTTTACGACGAGGCGGTGGCGTTCCGCGAGGCGAACACGGTCGAGGTCAAGACGCTGGGCGAGGCGATCGAGGCCGCGCAGACCGGCTGGGCGCGGGTGCCGTGGTCGGCCGTGGGCGAGGCGGGCGAGAAAGAGGCCAACGGCAAGGCCGTCACGGTCCGCTGCCTGACCCGTGCCGACGGCACCATGCCCGACTCCGACGAGGAACCCGGCCTGGTCGCCATCCTGGCCCGTTCCTACTGATGGGCTTCGAGCCCGGCCGGCTCGTTCTGCACCGCGACACCCACCGGGGCCGACTCGGCTTCGTGCACCCGGCCCGGGTGGTCTCCGACGACGAGCGCGGGCTGCTCCTGTGGGTGGCCAGCGGTTCGGCGGTCGCGATCGAGACGACGGCGGACGGCCGCGGTCCCCGCGACATGCCGTCGTTCGTGGCGTGGGAGGCCGAGCCCAAGAAGATGACGCTCGCCACATGGCGCGGCCCCGGCCTGCTGCGTTTCTTTCCCACGGATGCCGATCACTCGGTCTGGCTGTTCCGCAGCGAGACCGACGAGTTCAAGAACTACTACATCAACCTCGAGGAGTCCGCCGTCCGCTGGGACGACGGCGAGGTGGCCGGCATCGACGTCATCGACCAGGACCTCGACATCGTGGCCGACCCCGATCTGAGCTGGCGCTGGAAGGACGAGGACGAGTTCGCCGAGCGTCTCGCGCGCCCTGACCTCTACTGGGTCCCCGACGAGGCTGCCGTGTGGGCTGAGGGCCATCGGGTGATCAAGCTGATCGAGGCCGCCGAGTTCCCCTTCGACGGCACGTGGCGCGACTTCGACCCCGACCCGTCCTGGCCCGTCCCGACGGAACTGCCCGCCGGCTGGGACCGCCCGATCGTGGCCCGCACCTGACCGTTTGCTTCTCGATCTTCACTTCTTCCCCACCGCCCCACCCAGGGTGGGGAACCTAGCGGTTTTCGCCTCGGCCGGCGGTGCGTTGTCCACAGGCGGGACACTTTTCCACAGGGGGTTGCGAGCGCAACCACTCACGCACGTGGAGCGAAGCGACCCTCGGCGTGAGCGACGGTCTGTACCCACCGCCCCGCTACGACGTCCAGCCCTTGACTTTGAAGTTGCTCTCGGCCTCGACCGCGCTCTTGACCTTGAAGTTGACTTTTCCGAGGCCGATTGGGAGCAACCCCCTTCCGTCTGGCAGAATGGTCCCCTGGTATCCGGCTCGCGTGAGGCGCCCTCTAACCCCTCCGTGCTGCCAGTCCATGAGACATCAGCATTTCTGTCCCCACGGGAGTGCCCTGCCTCACCTCGTAGTCATCAGGAGCGAAGAGAACCGTGGCCGTTAAGATCCGGCTCCTGCGGATGGGCAAGATCCGCAACCCGCAGTACCGCATCGTCGTCGCCGACTCGCGCACCAAGCGCGACGGCCGCGCCATCGAGTACGTCGGCATCTACCAGCCGAAGGAACACCCCTCGGTCATCCAGGTCAAGTCCGAGCGCGTGCAGTACTGGCTCTCCGTCGGCGCGCAGCCGAGCGAGGCCGTGCAGCGCATCCTCGAGAAGACCGGCGACTGGCAGCAGTTCAAGGGCCTTCCCGCCCCGCCGCCGCTGCTGGTGGCGGAGCCGAAGCAGTCCCGCACCGAGCTGTACGAGGCCGAGGCCAAGTCCGCCGCCGGTGTCGCCGACACCCCGGCCAAGACCCCCAAGAAGGCTCCGGCCAAGACCGCGGAGAAGGTCGCCGCTGCTCCGGAGGCTGCCGAGGCCAAGCCGGACCAGACGAAGGTTGCCGACCGCGCCGAGCCCAACCGCGAGGCCGTCGCCGAGACCGCAGAGGACCCGGCCGGTGCCGGCGCCGACGCGAGCTGACGGGGCGCTCCGGCCGGCGCTGGAGCACCTCGTCAAGGGCATCGTCGACAATCCGGACGACGTCCGGGTGCGACTGGTCGACTCGCGTCGCGGCAAGCGGCTCGAGGTTCGTGTGCACCCGGAGGACCTGGGAACGGTCATCGGGCGCGGCGGGCGCACGGCCAAGGCCCTGCGGCAGGTCATCGGGTCGATCGGTGGGCGCGGCATCCGCGTCGACATCGTCGACGCGTACTGACCCGAGCTTTCCGGACGGCTTCGCTGAAAAGGAAGTTCGAGTGCTCCTTGTAGTCGGTCAGATCGGTAAGCCGCACGGTATCCGGGGCGAGGTCTCGGTGGTCGTGCGGACCGACGAACCGGAAGAACGTTTTGTCCCCGGGTCGGTGTTCGTGACGGAGGTCCCCCGGGACCGCCGCGTGAGCACCGGCCCGGCGGCCGTTTCCGGCGTCAAGTTCGATGTGCCCAAGCAGCTCGTGCTCGAGTCGATCCGCTGGCATCAGGGGCGCGGCATCGCGGTCTTCGAGAACATCTACGACCGCAACGTCGCCGAGGAGCTGCGCGGCGTCTTCCTGCAGGTCGACAGCGACGAGCTGACGCCCCCGGACGACCCTGACGAGTTCCACGACCACCAGTTGGTCGGGCTCCGGGTCGAGTCGGCCGACGGCACGGTGCACGGTTCGGTGGAGCGGATCGAGCACGCGCCGTCCTCCGACCTCATCGTGCTGAAGAAGACCGGCGGCGGTACGGCGTTGATCCCCTTCGTGAGCGCCATGGTCCCGACCGTCGACGTGGCCGGCGGCAGGATCGTCGTCGACCTGCCCGAGGGTCTGCTGGATCTCTAGATGCGCGTCGACATCATCTCCATCTTCCCGGACTACTTCGGCCCGCTCGACCTGTCGCTGATCGGCAAGGCGCGGCAGACCGGGCTGCTCGACGTGGCCGTGCACGATCTGCGCACCTGGACCTCGGACGTGCATCGCACGGTGGACGACACCCCGTACGGGGGTGGGCCGGGCATGGTGATGCGGCCGGAACCGTGGGGGCAGGCGCTCGACGCGGTCGGGCCGGGCACGCTGATCGTGCCGTCGCCCGTGGGCAAGCCGTTCACCCAGGCCGACGCCCACGAGCTGGCCGCCTCGGACAAGTTGATCTTCGCCTGCGGGCGGTACGAGGGGATCGACCAGCGGGTGATCGACGACGCGGACACCCGGATGCCGGTGCGGGAGGTTTCGCTCGGCGACTACGTGCTGTTCGGGGGCGAGGTCGCGGTCATCGTGATCATGGAGGCGATCGTCCGGCTGCTGCCCGGGGTGCTGGGCAACGCAGACTCGCTGACCGAGGAGTCGCACGCGGCCGGGCTGCTCGAGGCGCCCGTCTACACCAAGCCGGCGTCGTGGCGCTCGATGGACGTGCCCGAGGTGCTGCGCTCCGGCGATCACGGCCGGATCGCGCGCTGGCGGCGGGATCAGAGCTTGCTGCGTACGGCGTCCCGGCGGCCGGACATGATGGCGGTCTACCCGTCCGAGGAACTGGACAAAAAAGACAGGAAGGCCCTCGACGAGGGTGGATTTCTGATCACGCCTCCCTCTGTGGCAAAGTAGGGAGGTTGCCGACCTCGTTCCGCGCCGCGGGGTGAGGCCGAGGGTCCCCTTCAGTCGTGGGGGATCAGAAGTACCCAGCCGCGCATCGAACTCCCGATGCGCCACGAATAACGAGGATGCAGCGATGAACACGCTGGACGCTCTCGACGCCCAGTCGCAGCGCACCGACCTCCCCGGTTTCCGGGCCGGCGACACCGTCAAGGTGTTCGCCCGGGTCGTCGAAGGTAACCGTTCCCGCGTCCAGATCTTCCAGGGCGTCGTGATCGGCCGCCAGGGCGCCGGCCTCCGCGAGACCTTCAAGGTCCGCAAGATCAGCTTCGGCGTCGGCGTCGAGCGGACCTACCCGCTCAACAGCCCGGCGATCGACAAGATCGAGGTCGTGAGCCGCGGTGACGTCCGCCGGGCCAAGCTCTACTACCTGCGCGAGCTCCGCGGCAAGAAGGCCAAGATCAAGGAGCTTCGGGAGAAGCAGACCGTCTGATCCTCATCGATCCGGGCATGCGCGCATTACTCTTGCCGTGTGCCGGATGGGATCAGTGTGAACCCTTCCAGCACTACCGCCCGTAAGTCCCCGTTAGGGGAGCCACTCGGGCGGTAGTGCTGTATCCGGGGTTGGTTCGGCCGGTCGGCGGCGGGAGATGGCGAAGCGTGGAACCGAACGAGGGCTACGGCCCGGCTTCTCGGCGGCGGCAGGGATTGGTCCGGCGCAAAGAGATGCCTCTCTGGCAGGAGCTGCCGCTGCTGCTGGTGGTGGCGTTCTGTCTGGCCGTGCTGATCCGCACGTTCCTTGTGCAGGCGTTCTACATCCCCAGCGGATCGATGGAGAACACCCTGCTCGTCAAGGACAGGGTGCTGGTCAACAAGGTCATCTACGACATGCGCGACCCGATCCGGGGCGAGATCGTGGTCTTCCGGGGCGACGAGAACTGGACGCCCGAGGTGACCGAGCCGGTCAGCAACTCGTTCGCGGCCAAGCTCGGCCGCACGATCGGTGACCTCGTCGGCGTCAGCCGCCCGGGGGAGCGCGACTTCATCAAACGGGTGATCGGCCTGCCCGGCGACAAGATCGCCTGCTGCGACGGCAAGGGCCGGATCATGGTCAACGGCGTGGGGATCGACGAGTCGTACATCGCCGAGGGATTCAACTCCGACCTGAATCAGCCGCCGAACCCCAACCAGTGCACCAGCCGGCGCTTCACCGAAGTGGTCGTCCCAGC
The DNA here is from genome assembly GCF_019710575.1 of Paractinoplanes polyasparticus. Classification (GTDB taxonomy): domain Bacteria; phylum Actinomycetota; class Actinomycetes; order Mycobacteriales; family Micromonosporaceae; genus Actinoplanes; species Actinoplanes polyasparticus. The sequence goes on from NZ_JAHWFK010000026.1 coordinate 24,029, forward strand.
CGGTGAGATGTTCGTCATGGGCGACCATCGGGCGGTCTCGCAGGACGCGCGGTGCCAGGGCCCGGTGCCGATCAGCAACATCATCGGGCGGGCATTCGTCATCGTCTGGCCGAGCAACCGCTTCACCAGCCTCTCCGTGCCGGACGAATGGAAGGCGTACGCGGCCGACCATCCCACCGCGGCGGCGCCGGGCACAGTTCCGGTGCGCGAGCCGGATCCCGCGACCGAGGTCTTCGCCCTTCCCTTTCTGTTAAGTGCTGCGATATCCGCGCGTTCCGGACTGCCGTTCGTGACACGGCGACGTAGGCTCCCCTCGTGATTGACGAGCAGACGGAAAAGAAGCGCAGTTCGTTCTGGCGCGAGCTTCCGATTCTTCTGGGCGTGGCGGTCCTGGTGGCCGTGCTGGTCCGGGCCTTCGTGCTCCAGACGTTCTACATTCCGTCCCCGTCGATGGAGCACACGCTCAACGTGCTCGACCGGGTGCTCGTCAACAAGCTCGTCTACGACTTCCGCGAGCCTCGCCGCGGCGAGATCATCGTTTTCGAGGCGCCGGCCGCGTGGCAGTCGGGCGCCGAGGGCGAAGACTTCATCAAGCGCATCATCGGCGTTCCGGGCGACCGCATCTCGTACGATCCCGCCGCCCCCGACAAGAAGCTGACGATCAACGGCGTCAAGCTCGACGAGCCGTACATCTTCACCGACGAGGCCGGCACCCAGGACGACCCGGCCGATACCAAGTTCGAGGTCACCGTGCCGCCGAACCGGCTCTGGGTGATGGGCGACCACCGCTCCGCCTCCGGCGACTCGCTCGAGCACTGGCAGGACAGCGACGAGAACGTGCAAGAGGCCACGATCCCCGAGGACTCGATCGTCGGCCGCGCCTTCACCGTGTTCTGGCCGGTGAACCGGGCCACGTGGCTGTCGGTGCCGGACGGCTTCAACGCCATTCCCGACCCGCAGTCGTAAGATCCACTGTTCGCGCAATAGGCTGGGTCGCGTGACCGTTGTCGAACGCCGCGCCGCCCGCGTGCTGCTGGTCGACCCGGCCGGGCGGGCCCTGCTCCTCCACGGCGGCGACCCGGCCCGTCCCGGCACCAGTTGGTGGTTCACCCCCGGCGGCGGGCTGGAAAGCGGCGAGACGCCCGCGCAGGGCGCCGCCCGCGAGCTCTTCGAAGAGGTCGGCCTCGAGGTCGAGGCGGGCGCCCTGGGCGAGCCCTTCTGGCGCCAGCTGACCGAGTTCAGCTACGGCGGCCGGCAGTACAGCCAGGAACAGGAATTCTTCGTTCTCCGCGTCCCCGGCTGGCAGGTCGACTTCGCCGGCATGGACGAGGAGGAGAAGGCGACCATCACCGCGCACCGCTGGTGGTCGGCCGACGAGATCGACGCCAGCGCCGAGTCGATCTTCCCGGTCGAGCTCGCCGACCTGTTGCGGCGGTTGCCCTGATGCTGGCCCCACCCCGCACCGTGGTCCGCCGCGAGGGCGGCCTGTACGCGCTCGAACGCGCGCTGCAGCGCCGCGGCTTCCGTCAGGTGGCCGGGGCCGACGAGGCCGGCCGGGGCGCCTGCGCCGGGCCGCTCGTGGCCGCCGCGGCCGTGCTGCCCGAGGGCAAGCGCGGCGAGATCGAGGAACTGGCCGACTCCAAGCTGCTGACCCCGGCCGCCCGCGAGCGCGTCTACGAGCAGGTCGTCGAGCGGGCGCTGGCCTGGTCGGTGGTCATCGTCCCGGCGACCGAGGTCGATGCGCGCGGGCTGCACGTCTGCAACCTGGCCGCGATGCGCCGGGCTCTGGCGTTGCTGAGCACCCCGCCGGAATACGTGCTGACCGACGGGTTCCCGGTCGACGGCTTGGGTGTGCCCGGGCTGGCGGTCTGGAAGGGTGACCGGGTGGCCGCCTGCGTGGCGGCGGCGAGCGTGCTGGCCAAGGTCACCCGGGACCGCATCATGGTCGAGATGCACGACCAGTTTCCCGACTACGGGTTCGCGGTGCACAAGGGCTACATCACCGAGGAGCACAGCGCCGCGTTGAAGCAGCACGGCCCCTGTACCGAGCACAGGTTCTCGTACGTGAACGTCGCCGCCGTCTCGGGCCGCGGCAACCGTCCGCCGCGGGCGCGCCGGCCGGTGCAGCGCGTGTCGCCCGAGTCGGTTCAACCAGTACTGTTTGATGCATCCGCCACCGCGTCCCTGGTGCTTCCGGAGACCCCTGGGAGTACCGTCGGCGTGGCGTCGGGCGAGCAGCCTCAGCCGTCGCCGTCGGTGGGGGAAGATGAGGCCATGGAGGGCGAGAAGCGATGAGCGCAGAGGATCTCGAGAAGTACGAGACCGAGATGGAGCTGCAGCTCTACCGGGAGTACCGCGACATCGTCCGCCAGTTCTCCTACGTGGTGGAGACGGAGCGCCGGTTCTACCTGGCCAATCAGGTCGACCTGCACGTGCGCAACTCCGACGGCGAGGTGTATTTCGAGGTCGAGATGCACGACGCCTGGGTCTGGGACATGTACCGCCCGGCCCGGTTCGTCAAGAACGTGCGGGTGATGACGTTCAAGGACGTCAACGTCGAAGAGCTCGAGAAGCCCGACATCTCGCTGCCCGACGAACCCGGCTTCGGCAACTGATCCACAGCCGTCAGTCCGTTTCAGGGGCGGTTGGCCGGGGTTATCCACAGGCCCGTTTTTGGTGGGTCCGGTGCGGCAGATTGTCGGCATGCTTCGTCTGCTGATCCTGCTGGTTGTCACGTCCTTCGGGTGGCCGGTCGCGCCGCCCGCCGTCGTCCGGCCCTTCGACCCGCCCGCGCGGCCCTGGCTGCCCGGGCACCGCGGTATCGACATCGCCGCACCGCCTTCGGCGGTGGTGCGGGCGGCGGGGGCGGGCACGGTGCTGTTCGCCGGCACGATCGCGGGCCGCGGTGTCGTCAGCGTGGGCCACGCCGGTGGGCTGCGCACAACCTACGAGCCGGTGACGGCCACTGTCGACCTGGGCACGGTCGTGGTCCGTGGCGACCCGATCGGGCGGCTCGAGGCCGGCCACCACGGCTGTCCCCAGGTTGCCTGCCTGCACTGGGGGCTGCGGCGGGGCCCGCTCTATCTCGACCCGCTCGCCCTGCTCGGGCTGGGCCGGGTGCGGCTGCTGCCCCTCGATCAGGCGCGGTAGTCGTGCAGCAGTGCGGGCAGGCGCTCGGCGAACCGGTCGTACTCCTCGGCCCGGTTGTAGACCTGCGCGCTCAGGCGCAGCAGCCCACGGCCGCCCCAGGCGTTCACGGCGGTCTCGACGGCCAGCTTGCCCGCGATGTGCTCGCGCAGCGCGTGGGCCTCGGGCATCGTGGTGGCCAGGCCCGCCGGCAGCGGCACGATCCGCATCGAGACGCCGGGCACGCTCGGCCAGGGCAACTCGTCCGCAGGCACCTCGAGCGCCTCGGCCACCACCCGCTGACCGTAGGCGGCGAGGGCGGCGTTGTGGGTCCGCACTTCGTCCCAGCCGAGCGAGCGCAGCGTGAACAGCCCGGTCGGGGCGGCGAGCCAGGGGGTGTAGTCGATGGTGCCCTGAGACTCGACGGCGTGCGGATAGCCCTGGTCCTGATCCCACGAGACGACCAGCGGCTCGATCCGGCGGCGCCATTCCGGGGCGACCGAGAGCAACGCCGTGCCCCGCGGGGCGAAGGCCCACTTGTGCAGGTTGCCGACCCAGAAGTCGGCCCGGATCGAGGCCACCTCGACCGGCAGCATGCCGGGGACGTGCGCCGCGTCGACCAGCACCGGAATGTCGTGCTCGTGCGCGGCCGCGACGATCTCACGGACGGGGAAGGCCATCGCCGTCGCCGACGACAGCTGATCGATGATCAGCAGTTTGGTGCGTCCCGGGCGCAGGGCGGCGCGCACCCGGCTGACCAGTTCGGCGTCGGTGGCGGGCATCGGCAGCGCGACGGTCCGCACGGTCGCGCCCGAGCGGCGGCAGCGGCGGCGGGCGGCCATCGCCACCGCGCCGTAGCTGTGGTCGCTCAGCAACACCTCGTCGGCCGGCTCGAGCTTTATCGAGTTGAGCACGAGCGAGACGGCGGTCGTCGTGTTGGGCACCAGGGCGCTGAGCTCGGGGTCGGCGCCCAGGAAGGAGGCGAGGTGGCGTCGCGTGTGGATGACGCGGTCGCTCAGCCCCTGGGCGAAGAAGCGCAGCGGATTCGACTCGATCTCGTCGCGCAGGCGTTGCTGGGCGCGCTGCACCCCGATCGGCACGGCGCCGAACGACCCGTGGTTGAGATAGGACACCCCGGGATCGATCGAGAACAGGAGGCGGGCGCCGGGGATGGTCACGGGCGGTTCGGGGGCGCTCACATTCCGATCGTACGGGGTCAGGCGCGGGGGTGCGCTTGTTTGAAGGCCGCCCGCAGGCGCTCGGTGGAGACGTGCGTGTAGATCTGCGTGCTCGACAGCGACGAGTGCCCCAGCAGGTCTTGCACGGCGCGCAGGTCGGCCCCGCCGTCGAGCAGGTGGGTGGCGGCCGAGTGGCGCAGGTCGTGCGGCTTGGTGTGCGGCAGACCGGCGGCCCGGGCGGCGCCGTCGACGATGCGGCGCACCACCGTCTGCTGCAAGCGGCCGCCCTTCACGCCTAGGAAGAGCGCGTCGCCGCTCGCTTCGGTGGCCAGATTCGGGCGCCCGTGGCGCAGCCAGTCGTCGAGCGCGCGCTGGGCGGGCAGGCCGTAGGGGACGGCGCGTTCCTTGGCGCCCTTGCCGAAGACGCGCACGACCCGGCGGGCCTCGTCCAGGTCGGTGCGATCGAGGCCGCAGAGCTCGCTGACCCGCACACCGGTGGCATAGAGCAGTTCCAGGACGGCCCGGTCGCGTACGCCCTCGGTCTCGTCCGGCCCGGCCGTCTCGACCAGCGTGGCGGCCTGGTCGGCGCGCAGCACGGTGGGCAGGGTGCGGTGCGGCTTCGGGCTGGCCAGGTGAGCGCCCGGGTCGGAGGCGATGCGGCCGCCGCGGAAGGCCCATGCGGTGAAGGCGCGGGCGGCGGCGGCCCGGCGGGCCTGCGAGGCGCGGGCCGCCCCCTGCCGCATGCGCGCGGCCAACCAGCCGCGCAGCAGCGCGAGGTCCACCTCGGCGAGTGTCGTGACGCCGGAGCCGGCGGCGTGGTCGAGCAGCGAGACGACGTCGCTGACGTAGGCCCGGACGGTCTGCTCGGAGCGGTTGTCGACCCGGACCAGGTGATGGCCGAATTCGTCCACCGCCTCGCGCAGCGCGTGCGGCAGTCGTTCGTGCAAGTCCCGCGTACCCATCGTGTCGACGGTCTTCGTTCCCGGCCGGCACGTCAAGGGGCCACGCGCGGGTCTTGCCCAACCTTCCTAGACTGCCCTCACCATGGCACCGAAGATCCGCGGCATCGTCGCACTGGCCCTGCTGGGCGCGCTCTCCGGCTGTTCCCCGTCCGGGTCCTCGACCGGGGACAGCCCGGATCCCGACCCGTCCTCGTTTCCCTCGGCGAACGTCGGTTTCGGCGGCCCCGGCCCCACGCCGGTCGAGGCGGCAGTGGTGGATGAGGCGATGTTCCGTACGCCGTCGCAGAACATCGCGTGCGCGCTCAACGATTCCGAGGTGCGCTGCGACATCGTCCGCAAGACCTGGAAGCCGCCCGCCAAGCCGGCGGACTGCGAACTCGACTGGGGGAACGGCCTGGCCGTGACGGGCGGTCGCGTGACCTTTACCTGCGCGGGTGACACCCTGGTGGGCACGTCGGAGACGACCCTCGAGTACGGCCAGGCGCTGCGTTCCGGCTCCGTCCGGTGCGACAGCGAAAATGTGGGCCTGACCTGCAAGGACGACGAGACGGGCCACGGTTTCACGCTCGCCGCGTCCCGCTACACGCTCTTCTGACTTTCTGTCGTACCCCCGCTCTAGGGTCGTCGACATGGCTAGCTGGCATGAGATCGAGAAGGAAGCACCGGCCTTCGCCCAACGGGTGCGGGCCCTGTTCGACGCGGGCACCAACAAGACGATCGCCACGCTCCGGCGCGACGGTTCCCCTCGCATCAGCGCGAGCGAGGCCGCCTTTCAAGACGGCGAGCTCACCTTCGGCATGATGGCCGATTCGGTGAAGCTGCGCGACATCCGCCGCGATCCGCGCATCGCGATGCACGCCCCCACGCTCGAACCGCCGCACGACAACCCCGGGGCCGGCCCCGGCGACGCCAAACTGGCCGGCGTCGTGACCGAGCTGCCGCACCCGCCCGACTGGCCGCACGGCGACGACGCGGGCCTGTTCCGCATCGACATCCACGAGGTGGTGCTGACCTATGTGGGCGATCCCGCCGACCACCTGGTCATCGAGTCGTGGCACACGGGCCGCGGCCACACCCGCCGCACCCGCAAGTAACGCCGACGTCGATCTCGCGGTGCAGGCGGCGATCCACGCCGGGCTCAAGAACAAACGAGCTGGTCGCCGCGATGCCGATGACGCTGCTGCAAGCCGCCATGCCCGAGCCGGCGGCCCAGCCCAGTTTGCCTGCGTGGCTCAGTCTGCCGGCCTGGTCCCGTCTGCCGGCCTGGTCCCGTCTGCCGGCCTGGTCCCGTCTGCCGGCCTGGTCCGGTTAGCCGGCCTTGCTCTGGTCTGCTGGCCTGGCCTGATGGTCTTGACCTCGTCGGCGAGTGCGGCTGCCGCGCCCAGCTTGCCCTCGAACAGGTGCCCAGCGGGCGGAGCTGAGGGCCAGCGGCAGTACGGCGAGCGCAGCCTGATTCGGTTAGCCGGCTCGATCCGGGTAGCCGGTTCGGACAAGGGAGGCACGGCGGCCACCGCAAGCCTGCGACACCCCCGCGAGGGCAGCGCCATGTGGACCGCTGCGGTTTCCGGAAACGGTGGTGAGGGTCATGCGTTCATCGAGCGCGCGCCTGCTCTGGGTGCGGGAATCACCCGCCCGGCCGCGCCCACCGTTGCCGGCCCTCACAGCGCAGCATCGGCTATGTGGGCCGGTGTCGCGTTCGGCAGTTGCTACGGGCGGGTGAGTTGCACGCGGTCGGCGGGGTGGACGGTCTCGGTGCCGTCGCTGCTGGTCACGACCAGGACGGGCACACCCTCGCCGAGGCGGTATTTGCGGCGCTCGGCGTCGGTGGGCATGCGGGCGCCGGCGCGGTCGCCGCGGGCCAGCGCGATGACCTCGATCGGTTCGGGCACGCGGACGAAGGTGCCGCGAGGCCGGTCGACGGTCACCAGTCCTTCGGTGCGCAGCTGGCCGATCGCCTGGCGGACGGTGGTGCGGCTGATCCCGTATTCCTGCGCGAGACGCAGCTCGCTGGGCAGCGGCTCACCGGGCCCCAGCTCCCCGGACTCGATCTGGTTGCGCAACAGATCAGCCAGCTGGCGAAAGACCGCACGGTCCGCAGACGGATCGATCATGCCAGCCAGTCTACGTGACCACGATGTTCCATCGGATTGTACGTACGGAGCCATGTAGGTATGATAACCCTGCCGCACTGAGAAGGCTGAGACTTGATCGGGCGGCAGGACGGGCGGCGGTAAAAGCCGCACCACGAGGTGCCCAAAGCACCCCGCGCACGGCCCCACCGTCGCCCGTTCTTCCGCTCGCCGCGCCCAGCCGCCACCACCGTCGAGCGGCCAACGGCAACCCAGGCACGGCGGGCGCCCTAGTCACCGGTCACTGTTGCGGGTCATCAGCCGGCGGACCGCCCCTCGTCATCACCCTCCGGGGCAACAGCAGCCTTCCGGGCCCACGCGACGAACCGCTCGAACAGGTTGGCCGGCGCCATCTGCCCATCAGCCACAAGATCCCCGAGGGCGTCATACATCTGGGCGGTCAAATAGATCGTGAGTATCGACGGAAAGGCCCAGAACTCCTCGATCAGCCGCTCCTGCGCCGTAGCGCATGGCCAGGGCTCCCCACACGCAAGGCACTTCCACCCGGGCCGATCATTCAAGTGATCCATGAGGTTCACCGCCGCAAGCCCACGGCCCTCACCAACCAGCCCAGCCGCGTTGAGCAGCCCCGCCACCCCCACTCCCTCAACCAATCCGGCCGGCGCTGTAGGCCCGGCCGGCTCTGGCGGGCCGCTGGTCGCCGCTGACGTGGTTGGTGTTGTTGGTCTGGTGGGGCGTGGTGAGCCGTTCGTGTTCGCCGGTCCGGCTGGCACTGTCGGTCCGGCTGGCACTGTCGGTCCGGCTGGCACTGTCGGTCCGGCTGGCACTGTCGGTCCGGCTGGCACTGTCGGACCGCTGGTCGCCGCCGACGTGGTTGGTGCTGTCGGTCTGATGGGGCTTGTAGAAGCATCAGTCGTCGCTGGCGTTGTTGACCTGGCCGGCTTCGGCGCCCCGCCCGCCTTTACTGGTGTGGTTGGCATCCTCGGTCTGGCTCGCTTCGATGAACCCTCCGCATTCGCCGATGCAGTCGGCGCCGTGGGTCTGGCTGGTCTTGGTAAGCCGCTCACCTTCGCCGACGTGGTTGGCGTTGTTGGCTTGGCTGGGTTGGGTGAACCGCTCGTCCTTGCTGACCTGGTTGGTGCCGTTGGCCTGGCCGAATCTGGTGAATCCTCCGCATTGGCCGATGTGGTTGGTGCTGTCGGTCTGTCCGGCGTTGGCGGGCTGACTGGCTGAGCCGAGCTGGTCGCCGATGTTGGATTGACCGTTGCCCGAGGTTCAACTCCCCGAGGCGCGGCCGATTCCGTTGAGGTGCCGACAGGCTGGGGCCGGCTCGGCGGCGTTTCCGCTCCGGTGGTTTTCCGCCCTTCGGCCGGACGGGACCTGGCTGCGCTGATCGGCGTCGCGCCGTCGGGTGGTGGTTCGATAGAGGTCATTCGTGGTTCCCCCAGGAGTGCCCGTCGGGACGGGCGGGTGGCGCTGCTCGCTGCCGACCAAGAGGCCGACGCGGCAATCCAGCGCCGATTTCGAACGCTTCGAAGACGTGGCGTGGTGAAACCTCGACATGCCGGCGACTGGGACCGGGAAGCTCGGACGCAGGAGCCACCTGCACGTGTCCGACCTCTCCGTGACACCAGTCCGGCAGCCTCGCGGAAACCGGACGCCTGACGCACTCGCGTGGCCCGCATCCCGCGCCTTCCAGGGATGCGGGCGTCGTGGCATCCCCACGAACTGGCGGCGCGGCATGAGCCCCACGAGAAATTCAGCTCCAGCGATTGCTCGCCGTAGGCGACCGCCAGGAACGCGTGATCCGGATCTGGCCGTCGCAAAGGCAAGCGGCCACCGGCACCCGGGCCGATCCCGAGAGCCGCTGCCACCCAAGCGCCCAGCGGCCCGCCGATTCCCCGGCGATGCCCTTCCACCCGACGCCCCCGGGGACGTGTTCCACCACCACCGCGGCGCTGGCGAGATGCATAGCCGACCGCTGCCCATTCCTCGTGCGGCCTGCATACCC
>NZ_JAHWFK010000027.1 GCF_019710575.1 Paractinoplanes polyasparticus
CGGCGGCCCATGCCCGCTGCGAGTGCGATGGGTTGCAGCGCGCGTGGTTGCCGGTTGGGCTCGCTGCCGGCCCGCCTGCCCGGCGGCCCATGCCCGCTGCGAGTGCGATGGGTTGCAGCGCGCGTGGTTGCCGGTTGGGCTCGCTGCCGGCCCGCCTCCCCGCCGGCTCACGCCCGCTGCCAGCGTGATGGCTGCCGGTTGGGCTCGCTGCCGTCTTGCCTCCCCGCCGGCCCACGCCCGCTACCAGCGTGACGGTCTGCAGCCCACACGGTTGCCAGCCACGCTCGCTACCGGCCTGCCCGACGACTCACGTTCGCTGCCGACGTGGTGCACCTGCAGCGCCCCCGATTGCCAGTCATTCGCTATCGGCCGCCTGCCCGGCGTCCACATCCGCCACCAGCGTGGTGGTTCGCAGCGTCTGCGTTCGCCGGCCAGGCTCGTTCGCCGGCGATCCATTTCCGCTGCCAGCTTGGTGTCTCGCATGGCATCCGGTTGCCAGCCGAGCTTGCTGTCGGCCGCATGTTCCGCGGCTAGGTCCGTTGCCGCTGTGGTGCGCGGCAGTGCAGGTGGTTGTCGGCCGGGCTCGCTGTCGGGCGATCCACGTCCGCTGCCGGTGGGCTGTTCGGCACGGCATCCGGGTGCCAGTCGAGCTCGCTGTCGGCCGCATGTTCCGCGACTTACGTCCGCTGCCGGTGTGGTGCGGCAGTGCGGGCGGTTGTCAGTCGAGCTTGCTGTCGGCCGCATGTTCCGCGGCCCGGGTCCGCTGTCGGTGTGGTAGCCCGGCTGTGCAGGTGGTTGTCGGTTGGGCCTGCTGTCGGCCGCATGCCCGGCGATCCAGGTCCGTTGCCAGTGCTGTGTTTCGCTGTGCATGCGGTTGCCGGCGAAATTGCTATCGGTCACATGTCCGCCGATCCACGTCGGCTGCTTCCAGTAGTGCGTGCGGTTGCTGGCGACGCTTGCTGCCAGCCCAATGCCAGCCGGCCCGCGTCGCTGTCTTTCGCAGCTTCGCGACCCATGTCCGTTGCGAGTGGAGTGTCCCGCAGTGCCCGCGGTGACAACGTCCTGCATGCCCGGTGATCTGCGCTGACTGCCGGCGCGGCGGGCTGCAGTCCACTCAAATGCGGTCGCCGGCACGCACTGGGCCCTCCAGCGGAGAAGCTGAGCACTCATCCGCCACCGGATCTGTCAGCTGCGTGCGCTGCCTCATGCGCGCGCAGCCGACATGGACGATCTGGCAACGGTTGGTCGAGACCGGAACTTCACGCCGGTGCCGCAGATGGCGTCGGTGTTGCTGCGAAGCGGGGCGCAGACCCGGCCGTTGATGCCGGTTGGTGCGGGTCACCAGTGGTGCAGGTTGAGGTGGTGGTACGCCATTGCTGGGCGGCCGGGGCCGAGGCTTGCGGTGCTGCGAGACGCCGTCCGGTCGGTGTTCGCTGTCGAGGTTGAATCGGCCGGGTGGCCGAGTCTTGCCGGGGATGCCTCCGTTGCCGGCGGCCGGTTTGCCGGACCGGGCGCCGCAGAGGGGACGGCACAGGATGAATGCATGATCGGCTCTGTCTTCCTGCTGGCTCTGCTCAGGGCGACGGACCGGCGCGCACCGAGATGTCGTCGTGCTCGGGGTGTGGCGGCGGAGTGGCTCGGTGTGGCGGTGGAGTAGCTCGGCCGCCGCCGGGTCCGGTCGGGTGGTGGCGGCCGCCCCCGTTGGTGCTGTCGGGACGGTGAGTGGATGCGGGGCGGGGGCTGCTGCCCGGCGGCCTCTGGGGTCTCCGTGCTGGAGAGTGGGAGCCGCCGGGCAGACAGCGTGACAGGAAGGTGGGATCGCTCCCTGTGTTGCCCGGTCTCATGGGGGGTCTGTCGTGGTTGTACCTCCTTTCGGTGGTGAAGGTGGGTGAGGGCGGGGAAATGTCTGTGACGGAGGCCGCGCCCCGAGGAGGAAAGGGGAGGGGCGGCGCCGGGACGAGTGCGTCGACGCAGGGGGCGACGAGGCCACAACGGCAGCGGCGCCAGAGCGACCGCCACACGCGTCGATGAATCGGTCCGACGGGGACGGGCGAGGTAGTCTGGCGACGCCTAGTCATGAGGACAGTGTAGATGACATACGACTAGCTGTCTCCTAGCAACTTGATGATTGACTAATAGTCTCGCGCCTACGGTCGATCATGTGGCAGCGAAACCGATCCGGCTCATGGGGGCGCACGAGATCCGCATCCGTCTGGGTGGGGTGAGCCGGCAGCGTGCGTACCAGATCACCAGCCGCGCCGACTTCCCCAAGCCGGTCGCCGACCTCGCACAGGGCAAGGTGTGGGCGACCGACGACGTCGAGGCGTGGATGAAGGTGCACCGCCGCGATCTGGACGACTCCGAGGATTGACCCCGGCCGGGCGCGGAAGCGCCCGGCAACACGGGCGACCGCGAGGCGCCCGCCTTTGTGCTGCCCACGAACGGTCACCGGGCCTTCCGGCGAAGAGCGATCCCGGCGTCCCGGCGCTCGATCAGCCCGCTCAGTTCCAGCAGGGACAGTCGCCGCAACACCGTCCGCAGAGCCAGCCCGGCCCGGACCGCCAGCTCTTCCGGCGTGGCCGTCCCTCGCCGTGGAACCGCCTCCAGCAGCAAGGCTGATTCCTCGTCGAGCCCGTCGCGCCGGTGCTCCGGCCCGCGAGCCGGGTCGCTCTGGTATTCCCCGATGCGCCCCACCGCCTCCAGCACGTGGGACAGCTCGGTGACCAGGGTCGCGTCCGGTCGCTCGCGCAGCAGCGCGTGGCACCCGACCGACATGGCCGACGTGACCGGCCCGGGCACCACCATCGCGGGCCGGCCCAGAGCCAGCACCCGGCCCATCGTCTGGATCGCCCCGCTGCGCGCCGCCGCCTCGACCAGGACCGTTCCCGCCGTCGCGGCCGCGATCACCCGGTTCCGGATCAGGAAGCGATGCCGCAAGGGCGCCGTCCCCGGTGGCCACTCGCTGATGAGCAGCCCCGACTCGGCGATCTGCTCGAACATCGCCGAGTTGCCCATCGGATAGGGCCGGTCGACCCCGCAGGCCAGAACCGCCACCGTCCGCCCGCCGGCCGCGACCGCCGCGCGGTGGGCCGCCGCGTCGATCCCGAATGCCCCGCCCGACACCACCGTCCAGTCGTGCGACGCCAGCCCGTAAGCGATCTCGGTTGTCACGTGGAGTCCGTAGCTCGACGCCGCCCGGGCCCCCACCACCCCGACCGACCGGGCCAGCGCCTCGCCCAGCGGCCAGGACCCACGGACCCAGAAGCACAACGGCGGCCGCACATCGGTGTTGATCCGCGTCGGGCTGTCGTCGAGGGCCAGGGTCGCCAGTGACCCCACCCGTTGCGGCCATTCCGCGTCGGACGGCACGACGATGCGTGCCCCCAGTCGTTCCGCCCGGCTCAGCGTGAGCTCGGCGAGGCGCCGCGGATCGATGTTCGCGGCCTTGACGAGCGCGGATTCGCGCAACGGGCCGTTCTCGACGTCGCCCCGCAGCAGGCGGTGCAGCGTCGCCGCCGCACCGCCCTCTTCCACGAGGGCCCACACCGCCCGATTGCCCGGCTCGGCCAGCCAGGTGAGCGCGACCCGAGCCGCGCGATCGTCGTCGTCAGCGGGCATTGCTCTCTCCCATACGCAGCTGGATGGCCTCGCTGACCTCGGACCGGCCCGGCCGGTCGAGGCCGTCAAGATCGGAAATCGTCCACGCGAGCCGCAGAACTCGATCGAAGCCGCGGGCCGAGAGCAGTCCCTTGTCGAGGGACTCGCGCAGGTCGGCGGTGTCGGCCGGGGGCAACCGCCAGGGCGCCCGGCGCAGGACCGGCCCGGGCACCTCGGCGTTGAGCCGCCACCCGCCGTCCGACCAGCGTTTCGCCGCCGCCGCACGGGCCTGGACCACGCGCGCGGCGATCACGGCCGACGACGTGGCGGGCTCGGTGGCCGTGGTCAGCTGGGCGGCGCTGAGGGGCGCGAGCGTCAGCCGGATATCGATCCGGTCGAGCAGCGGCCCGGACAGCTTGGCCAGGTAACGCCGCCTGACCGCCGGGGCGCACGTGCAGTGCTGGTCGCCGGCCGGGCTGGCGCAGGGACAGGGGTTGGCAGCCAGCACGAGTTGCACCCGGGCCGGGAACTCGGTCGTGCCGCGGGCCCGGGCGAGCACCACCCGGCCCGTCTCGAGCGGCTGCCGCAGCGCCTGCAGGGTCGCCGACGGGATCTCGGCCGCCTCGTCGAGGAAGAGGACGCCCCGATGGGCGAGTGAGAGAGCGCCGGGCCGGGCCAGTCCGCTGCCGCCGCCGACGAGAGCCGCGGAAGAAGCAGTGTGGTGCGGCGCCTGGAACGGTGGCCGCCGGATCAGCCGGCCATCGAGCGGCAGCACCCCGGCTATCGACTGCAGGGCGGTCACTTCGAGCGCCGCGGCGTCGTCGAGTTCGGGCAGGATCGTGGGCAGGCGCTCGGCGAGCATCGTCTTCCCGGCCCCGGGCGCTCCGAAGAGCGCCAGGTGATGTCCGCCCGCGGCGGCGACCTCGAGCCCGTACCGTCCCATCTCTTGCCCGGCCACGTCGGCCAGGTCGGGGCCGGGCGGTGGTGGCGCCTCGTCGGACGGCGGCGGTTCGAGCAGCGGGGCGCCGTCACGCATGAAGTCGACGAGCCGGCGCAAACTGTCGACGGCCGCCACTGCCATGCCCGGCACCACGGTGGCCTCGCGCGCGTTGGCCAGCGGCACGATCACCCGGCGCAGCCCCGCGCCGGCGGCCGCGGCCACCATCGGCAGCACCCCGCGCACCGGGCGCACCGTGCCGTCGAGCCCGAGCTCGCCCAGCAGCACCACGCCCTCGAGCGCCGCCGACGGCAGTTCACCGGCGCTGACCAGCATCGCCACCGCCATCGCAAGATCGAATGCGCTGCCGTGCTTGGGTAGCGCGGCGGGCAGCAGATTCACCGTGATCCGGCGGTTGGGCCAGGTCTGGCCGGAATTGACCACCGCTGCTCGCACGCGGTCGCGGGCCTCGTGCAGCGACGTGTCGGGCAGCCCGGTCAGCACCACGGCGGGCAGGCCGGGGGAGAGGTCGGCCTCGACCTCGACGACGTGCCCGGTCACGCCGAGCAGGCCGACGCTGAGGACGCGCGCATAGCTCATCGCCGGCCCGGTCAGAACGCCGCGCGGATGTGGGTGACCTGGTCGGCGCCTTCGGCCGGGACGAGCACCTCGATCACGTCGAAGCGGATCTCGCGGGGGTGCACAGCCGCCTCGGCGAGCCAGCGGAGCGCGAGTTGCCGCAGCTTGCGCACCTTGCGATGGGTGACCGCGGCGGCCGGCGGACCGAACCGGCCGTCGCGCCGGGTCTTCACCTCGCAGAAGACGATGTCGTGGCCGTCGCGCAGCACCAGGTCGACCTCGCCGTCGGCGCAGCGCCAGTTCCGGTCGAGGACCACCAGGCCCTGCTCCTGGAGGTGCTGGGCCGCGACCTCTTCGCCGTACGCCCCTACCGCCTGCCTTTGCGTCGTCATGGCGCACAACTTGGCCCGCCCGCTCGGGCGGCGCACCCCGCCGGCCCTCGCATCTGTGGACAGAGCGCAATTGTGGAAAACCTCTGTGTCACCGTCCAGGTGTGTTATGCGCCCAGCGGTGGCGTCCGTGTCCGCAGTCACTTAAGTTGCGAGATCGTGGAAGGACGCCGCTACGCCGATGACGCCGAGCCGAGCTGGTATTCCGGGCCCGGCCAGTACCCCCGCACGCCTGAGCCCGAGATTTCGGGCTCGATCCCCGCCAACCCGTACGACTCCGGCATCCACGAGCGGCCCAGCGGCGCCTTCCGGCTCCCGGACCAGCGTGCGGCCGCGACGACCGGCAGCCATGCGCGCCCGCCCGAGCCGGAGGTACGTGTTCCCGTACGCGGAACCGAGTACCCGACGATCCGGCCGACCGGCGACATGGTGCCCGCGGCTCCCGAGCCCATGGCCGAGCCGACCGCGCTGGTGCCGCCGGTGACCCCGGAGCGCAAGGAGAAGGTCTACCAGACCCGGCGCCCGGTCACGTCGATCATCGTGGCCGTCGTCATGGTCGTCCTGATGATCCCGGTTGTCCGGTTGCTGTTCGACGCCACCTTCGCCGGTGACCCGGACGCCCGCGGCATCGTCCCCGCCGTCCTGCTCACGCTCGGCTTCACGCTGACCGGCATCGGGCTGTTCTCCGTGGCCCGCAGCGGCCCGGTCGCGCGCGAGGCCTGGCTGCGCCCTCCGGTGGCGTACCTGCCGGCGGGTTTGATCTTGCTGATCGCGGCCGGGCTGGCGGTGGCCTGACCGCGGACAGGGGTCCGGCGAAGCTTGGCGTATGCTGGTTGACGGCGACCGCCTCGTGCGGTCGACCTCGCGTGCCCTCTGTCAGGTCCGTCCCGGAAACGGGAACGGGGCCGACAGCGACGGCCCTCCCTGGTCTCGATCATCTCGGGTCCGACCGTGGCCGCCGACCGGGCACCAGGACGCTCGCCGCCGGTGAGCGTGACAACCAGGGACCACAGGGAGTAACCCACCATGGCCGTCGTGACCATGCGCCAGCTGCTGGAGAGCGGTGTCCACTTCGGGCACCAGACCCGGCGCTGGAACCCGAAGATGAAGCGCTTCATCTTCACCGAGCGTAACGGCATCTACATCATCGACCTGCGCCAGACGCTCGATTACATCGAGAAGGCGTACGCGTACGTGCGGGACACCGTCGCCGAGGGTGGCCACATCCTCTTCGTCGGCACCAAGAAGCAGGCGCAGGAGGCCATCGCCGAGCAGGCGACGCGGGTCGGCCAGCCTTACGTGAACCACCGTTGGCTGGGCGGCATGCTCACCAACTTCCAGACCGTTTACAAGCGGCTCCAGCGCATGAAGGAGCTCGAGGCTCTGGGTGACCTGACCGGCACCGCCGCCGGGTACACCAAGAAGGAGACCCTCCAGCTCTACCGCGAGAAGACCAAGCTCACCAAGACCCTCGGTGGCCTCCGGGACATGACCAAGACGCCGTCGGCGATCTGGGTCGTGGACACCAAGAAGGAGCACATCGCGGTCGACGAGGCCCGCAAGCTGGGCATCCCGGTCATCGCGGTGCTGGACACCAACTGTGACCCGGACGAGGTCGACTTCCCGATCCCGGGCAACGACGACGCGATCCGCTCGGCCGAGCTGCTGACCCGGGTCATCGCCACCGCGGTGGCCGACGGTCTGATCGCCCGTTCCGGCCGGGGCCGTGGCGGCGCCGAGGAGAAGCCCGAGCCGGGCACCGTCGCCGCCGGAGAGCCGCTGCCCGAGTGGGAGCGCGACCTGTACGAGGGCGCCGAGAAGAAGGCCGCCGAGGCGCCTGCCGCTGAGGCTCCGGCTGTTGAGGCTCCGGCCGCCGAGGCCCCCGCGGCGGAGGCCCCCAAGGCTGAGCCCGTGCCGGCCGCCGCGGCTCCCGCCGAGTAATTCTCCGACGAAGCTGACATCGAGAGAGAGTCATGGCTAACTACACCGCCGCGGACGTCAAGAAGCTCCGCGACCTGACCGGTGCCGGCATGATGGACTGCAAGAAGGCGCTGGACGAGGCGGACGGCGACTTCGAGAAGGCCGTCGAGTTCCTGCGCATCAAGGGCGCCAAGGACGTCGGCAAGCGTGCCGGCCGCACCGCGGCCAACGGCATCGTCGCCCACTCCGGCAACGCGCTGCTCGAGCTCAACTGCGAGACCGACTTCGTCGCCAAGACCCCCGACTTCGTCGCGCTGGGTCAGCAGCTGGTCGAGCTCGGCGAGCAGAACAAGGTCGCCGACGCCGCCGCTCTGCTGGAGGCCACGCTGGCCGACGGCAAGACGGTCGCCGACACGATCCAGGAGTACTCGGCCAAGATCGGCGAGAAGATCGTCCTGAACCGGTTCGTGATCCTCGACGGCACCGTCGCGGTCTACCTGCACCGCAAGGCGCAGGACCTGCCGCCCCAGGTCGGCGTCCTCGTGCAGTTCGAGGGCAAGAGCGACGAGGCCGGCGAGGACGACGCCCGCGCGATCGGCATGCAGATCGCCGCGATGCGCCCGCGTTACCTCACCCGCGAGGAGGTGCCGGCCGAGGTCGTCGACTCCGAGCGCCGCATCGCGGAGGAGACCGCGAAGGAGGAGGGCAAGCCCGAGAAGGCTCTGCCCAAGATCGTGGAGGGCCGGGTGAACTCCTTCTTCAAGGACTTCGTCCTGCTCGAGCAGTCCTCGGTCCTCGACAACAAGAAGACCGTGAAGCAGATCGCGGACGCGGCCGGCGTCAACATCACCCGGTTCGTCCGGTTCGAGGTCGGCCAGGAGTAAGCGGGCCGCCGTTGGAGCAAGGGAGGCCGGGTACGCGATTCTGCGTCCGGCCTCCTTCTCCCATAAGGTCTCTGCTGAACATGAAGGGAAGGCGGGTCTCATGACGTTGGTGACCGAGCAGGCAGTTACGGTTGACGATCCGACCCCGCCGCCCACACGGCCGCGCCGGGTCGTGCTGAAACTCTCCGGCGAGGTGTTCGGCGGCGGCGCCGTGGGCGTCGACCCCGACATCGTGCAGGGCATCGCCCGGCAGATCGCCACCGTCATCCGGCGCGGCATCCAGGTCGCCGTCGTGGTCGGCGGCGGCAACTTCTTCCGCGGCGCCGAGCTGCAGAAGCGTGGCATGGACCGCAACCGCGCCGACTACATGGGCATGCTCGGCACGGTCATGAACGGCCTGGCCCTCCAGGACTTCCTGGAGAAGGAGGGCATCGAGACCCGCGTGCAGACCGCCATCACGATGGCCCAGGTCGCCGAGCCCTACATCCCGCTGCGTGCCATCCGCCACCTAGAGAAGGGACGCGCCGTCATCTTCGGCGCCGGCGCCGGCATGCCGTACTTCTCCACCGACACCGTCACCGCCCAGCGCGCCCTCGAGATCCACGCGGATGTCGTGCTGATGAGCAAGAACGGCGTCGACGGTGTCTACACCGCCGACCCGCGCATCGACCCCGATGCCAAGAAGCTCGATCGCCTCACCTTCCAGGACGTCATCCAGCGCGGGCTCCGAGTGGCTGACCAGGCCGCTTTCAGCCTGTGCGAGGAGAACAACCTGCCCATGCTGGTCTTCGGCGCCCAGGGCGACGACACCATCGTCCGCGCGGTCAGCGGCGAACGAATCGGCACCCTGATCACTGCCTGACAAACCCCGTCCCCACCGAAGAAAGCAAGGAGGCGAGAAGAGCCGGTGATCGACGAGACCCTCTTCGAGGCCGAAGAAAAGATGGAGAGCGCGGTCGAGCACGCCAAGGAGGAGTTCGCCGCGATCCGCACCGGCCGGGCCACTCCCGCCATGTTCTCCAAGATCGTGGTGGACTACTACGGCGCGCCCACGCCGGTGACGCAGATGGCCTCCGTCGGCGTCCCGGAGCCGCGCATGGTCATCGTGAAGCCCTACGACGCGTCCCAGCTCGGCCCCATCGAGCGGGCGATCCGCGACTCGGACCTCGGGGTCAACCCCAACAACGAGGGCACCCAGCTGCGCATCCACCTGCCGCAGATGACCGAGGAGCGTCGCCGGGAAATGATCAAGGTGGCGCGCAGCAAGGCGGAGGAGGGCCGGGTGGCCATCCGCAACGTCCGCCGCAAGGCCAAGGAGCAGCTGGACAAGCTGGTCAAGGACGGCGACGCGGGCGAGGACGACGGCCGCCGCGCCGAGAAGGAGCTCGACGACACGACGCACAAGTACGTGGCGACCGTCGACGAGCTCCTCAAGCACAAGGAAGCCGAGTTGCTCGAAGTCTGATGTCCTACCTCGATCCGCGTGCCGGGCAGAGCGCCGGCGACGAGACGACCGTGCCGGCCTGGCACGCGGGCGAGGACGCCCAGACCAGCCAGCTCCCCCTGGTCCCGACCCCCACCACCGAGCAGAAGCCGGGCAAACGACGCGCCGGCGGACGGGCCGGCCGTAACCTCCCGGCCGCCATCGGGGTCGGGGTGGGCCTGATTCTGGTGGTTCTCGCTTCCCTGGTCATCTGGCCGGACGCCTTCCTCGGCGTCATCGCCGTGGCCTCCGCCGTCGGTGTCTACGAGATGGTTCGCGCGCTGCGCGCCTCGGGCGCCGACGCCCCACTGATCCCGCTGGTCGCCGGCTCGCTGCTGATGGTCGGCCTGGCCTGGTACGACGGCCCCGACGCGCTGCTGCTCGGCCTCCTGGTGACGATCGCCGCATCGGTGATCTGGCGCATAGCCGACGGCGCCGCCGCGTTCCGCCGCGATCTGGTCGCCAGCGTCATGATCTCGATCTACGTGCCGTTCCTGCTCAGCTTCGGCGTGCTTCTCCAACTGCCGGACGCGGGCGAGGACGGCCGCTGGCGTGTGTTGTGCACCCTGCTCGCCGTTGTGCTCTCCGACACCGGTGGCTACGCGGTCGGCGTCTTCTTCGGCAAGCACAAGATGGCGCCCTCGATCAGCCCCGGCAAGACCTGGGAGGGCTTCGCCGGCTCGGTCCTGTCGGCCGCCATCGGCAGCTCCCTGCTGCTCTACTACCTGCTCGAGATCCCCTTCTACTGGGGCCTGGTCTTCGGGGCGGTCCTGTCCATGGTCGCCGTGGCCGGTGACCTGGCCGAGTCCATGCTCAAGCGCGACCTCGGCGTCAAGGACATGAGCAACCTGCTGCCCGGTCACGGCGGCCTCATGGACCGGCTCGACTCGATCCTTTTCGCCGTTCCCACCGCGTACCTGCTCTTCGCCCTGATCGGGGCGAACACGTGAACGGCGCGCACTGCGGCCAGCGTGCGAGACTGGTTGTGCCATGACGATTCTTCCGGTCATCCCGACCAGCCCCGACCAGCCCGACGCGGTCGCCATCCGTCGCCGCCCGTCGATGCCCCCACGTCACCTCGCCGACCTCGACCTCGCGGCCCGCAAGGCGGCCGTGACCACGCTCGGCGAGCCCGCGTTCCGGGCCAAGCAGCTCTCGACCCACTACTTCGGCCGGCTCGTGCGTGACATCGACGAGATGACCGACCTGCCGGCCGCGACCCGGGCCCGGCTCACCGGCGACCTGCTGCCCACGCTGCTCACCCCCGTACGGGAAATGGCCTGCGACGACGGCGCGACGCGGAAGACGCTGTGGCGTCTGCACGACGGCGCGCTGGTGGAAAGTGTCCTGATGGGCTACCCCGATCGGGTGACGGCCTGTGTGTCGAGCCAGGCCGGCTGCGGCATGGCCTGCCCGTTCTGCGCCACCGGCCAGCAGGGCCTGACCCGCAACCTCTCCGTCGCCGAGATCGTCGACCAGGTGGTCTATCTGGCCGGGGTGGCGGCGAGCGGCGCGGTCACCGGCTCACCGCCACGGCTGTCGCGCGTGGTCTTCATGGGCATGGGCGAGCCACTGGCCAACTATCCCCGCGTGATCGAGGCCGTACGCCGGCTCACCACTCCGGCGCCCGAGGGACTGGGACTTTCGCAACGGCACATCACCGTCTCCACCGTGGGTCTGGTGCCCGCGATGCGCAGGTTGACGGCGGAAGACCTCAACGTGACTCTTGCGCTGTCCCTGCATGCCCCCGATGATGATCTGCGCGATGAGCTAGTGCCCGTCAATCAGCGCTGGAAGGTGGCCGAGGTGCTCGATGCCGCGTTCGAGTACGCGGCCCGGACCGGACGCCGGATCTCGATCGAGTACGCCCTGATCAGGGACGTCAACGATCAGCCCTGGCGCGCCGACCTCCTCGGCAAGCTTCTGCGCGGCAAGCTGGCGCATGTGAATCTGATCCCGCTCAACCCGACCCCGGGCAGCAAGTGGGATGCGAGCCCGAAACCGGTCGAGCGCGAGTTCGTCCGCCGGCTGCGTGAAGCCGGGGTGTCGACGACGGTCCGCGATACCCGGGGCCGGGAGATCGATGGCGCGTGCGGCCAGCTGGCCGCGGGCGAGCTCACGGAGGCGAGCGCTGGGGGCGCCGCACCCGACGCGGAGGTGGCACAGTGACTGGGCACAGGTCCCAGCGAGCGGAGTGGGAGACGTTGTGACGAGTCAGGGGCAACGTTTCCGGCGGCGTGCGTTGCGCCGCGGCTACAAGGTTGACGAGGTCGACTCCTTCCTCGACCGTGTCGAGGCGACCCTGGCCGGTGAGCAGGCGGGCCCGCCCGTCGGCGCCCAGGAGGTCCACGACGTCGTCTTCCGCGTGCGCTTCGGCGGCTACGACGAGTGGCAGGTCGACCTGCACCTCGACCGGGTCGAGCGGCAGCTGGCCGAACTCGAGGACCGCGGCGGCCGCGGCGCGCCCGCGCCCGACCCGATGCGCGACTCGCTGCGCGGCGGCCTGTCCACCGGCAGCTTCGGCGGTGGCGGTCCCAAGCAGGGCGGCCTGGGCGCCGCGATGAGCGGTGGCGGCGGTGGCGGGCGCATGGCGCCGCCCACCGAGCGGCTCCCCGCTCCGCCGATCCGCGACGACCGTTTCCAGCAGCAGCCCCCGCCGCGCGGCGGCCAGATGCAGCCCGACCCGTACGGCGCCGGCCGCTACGACGAGCCGACCGGCTACGGCCAGCCGCAGCAGCCTCAGCTGCCGCAGCGGCCGACTCAGCAGCCGCCCGCCTACGACCGTGACCCGCGCGGTTACGACCAGGGCTACGACAACACGGGTGGCTTCGAGACGCCGACCGGCTTCGACGGCTTCGAGGCGGGCCGGCACGGCAAGACCGACATGACCGCCGAGATCCGCATGCCGCAGCGCGAGCAGCAGGATCCGCGCGGCGGCTACGGCGGCCCGCCGATGAGTGGCCCGCCCATGGGTGGTCCGCCGATGGGTGGTCCGCCGATGGGCAACGCCCCGATGAGCGGCCCGCCCGGCGCCTACGGCGGTCAGCAGCCTCAGCTGCCCCCGCCGATGGGCGAGCCGGGTGGCGAGCTCTACCGGGTCGACCAGTTGCGGCGCACGTTCCAGCCGCGGCGCTTCGGCAGTGGCTACGACCCCGCCCAGGTCGACCGGCTGTTCGAGGGCATCCTGCAGGCGATGACGGGCCGCGGCCCGATGCCGGTGCCCGAGAACGATCTCGACATGTTGCAGTTCGGCCTGGTGTCGGGCGGCTACTTCGAGGCCGAGGTGGACGCGGCTCTGCGTGAGGTGAAAGACATCCTGACGCGTCGTCGCTGACCGCAGACATGGAAAAGGCCCGCGTGCTGCGGGCCTTTTTCGTGTGCCGGTGCGGTCAGTGGTCGTCGGGACGCAGCCCGTTGCGCCGCAGCACGGCGTCGACGACCAGCGCGCCGATCAGGCCGACCGCGAAGAGGACGATCCAGATGTTCTCGGTGTTGCCCTCGTGGTTTCCCCAGAAGAACATCAGCAGAATCACGGCGCAGACGATGGCGCCCTTGCGCCCGCGCTTGCGGTCGCCCGGCTTGAGCTGGTCAGGGGCATACACCGGTTCTTGATCGGCAGCCACGCCTAGGTCCTTCCTCTACAGGGCGAACTTTCGTGTCCAGTTTCGCACGACGCCTCCGCGCGCGGCCCACCAACCCGGACCCGGTACCTTCGATGCGGTCGGGTTCTTGGATCGAGGGAGTAAAGGTGCGGATCACAGGCACTGGACACGCGAGCATGCGGATCGACACCGCCGCCGGCAGCATTCTGTGCGATCCGTGGGTCAATCCCGCATATTTCGCCTCATGGTTCCCATTCCCTGACAATTCGCTGCTGGACTGGGAGACGCTGGGCGACGTCGACTATCTCTACGTGTCGCACCTGCACCGCGACCACTTCGACGCCGAGCACCTGAAGCGCTTCATCAGCAAGAAGGCGACGGTGCTCCTGCCGGAGTACCCGACCAGCCAGCTCGAGGACGAGCTGCGCGAGCTGGGCTTCAAGAGCTTCCTGAAGACGAAGTCGGACGAGGTGCACGAGCTCGACGGCGGCCTCAAGGTGATGATCCAGGCGCTGATCAGCCCGACCGACGGCCCGATCGGCGACTCGTCGCTGTGGGTCGAGCACGACGGCGTCCGGGTGCTCAACCAGAACGACGCCCGCCCGACCGACCTCACCCGGTTCAACGAGCTCGGCCACGTGCACGCCCACATGCTGCAGTTCAGCGGCGCGATCTGGTACCCGATGGTCTACGAGCTGCCCGAGGCGGCCAAGACGGCCTTCGGCAAGCAGAAGCGCGACCGCCAGTTCGACCGCACGTGGCGCTACATCGACGACCTGAAGGCCGACCACGTCTTCCCGATCGCCGGCCCGCCCTGCTTCCTCGACGACACCCTCTGGCAGTTCAACGACATCTTCGGTGACGAGGGCAACATCTTTCCCGACCAGTCGGTCTTCATGGCGGAGTACGCGAAGGTCGGCGGCACGAACGGCATCGTCCTGCTTCCCGGCAGCGTGACCACGCTGTCCGACAAGTCGGCCGAGACGACCCACCCCGTGCCGGTCGACGAGTTCTTCGCCAACAAGCAGCAGCACCTCGAAGAGATGCGCGAGCGCAAGGCCCCGGTCATCGCGGCCGAGAAGGCCTCCTGGCGCCATCCCGAGATCGACGTGCTGGGCGCGATGAAGAAGCGCATCGAGCCGCTGCTCGAGGAGTCGCTCTACATGGCCCAGGGCGTCGGTGGCCCGGTCCGCTTCGACCTGACCGACTCGTTCGGCCCCGACGGCGAGATCGTCGAGTCGATCGTCGTCGACTTCCCGGGCAAGCAGGTCCGCCCCTACGCCGACGAAAAGGTGCGCTACCGCTTCAAGACCGGCCGCGCCCTGATCGAGCACCTGATCCACATCGACGAGGGCGACTGGGTCAACTCGCTGTTCCTGAGCTGCCGCTTCTCCGCCGCGCGCATCGGCCAGTACAACGAATACGTCTACGCGTTCTTCAAGTGCCTGAGCGAGGAGCGCCTGCAGTACGCCGAGGGCTGGTACGACGAGCACGAGAAGGCCGTGGAGGCCGAGGACACGGTGCTGGGTGACTGGACCGTCCAGCGCCGTTGCCCCCATCTCAAGGCCGATCTGAGCCGCTTCGGCATCGTGGACGGCAACGTGCTGACCTGCCAGTTGCACGGCTGGAAGTTCGACCTGCCGAGTGGGCGCTGCCTGACCAGCGTCGGCCATAAGATTCGCGCCGAGAAGACGGCTGAATAACCAGGATCAAGAGCTGGATGTCGTAGCGGGGCGGCGGGTTACAGACCGTCGCTCACGCCGAGGGCCCGGCCGGGTCGAGCAGGCGCTGGCGCGCCAGAACGCTCGACCCATCCGGGCGACGTGCGTGAGTGGTCACGCTCGAAAACCCAATAGCGCCGGTGGCTGACGCCCGTACGCGGGGATCAGATGTTGAGGTCTTTGAGGATTCTTCGGGCGGCGTTGTGGCCGGCGGCGCCGATCACGCTGCCGGCGGGGTGGGCGCCCGCGGAGCCGGCGTATAGGCCGTCCAGGCCGGTGGAGTAGGGCATGCGCTCGTTGAAGGCCACGGTGTTGTCGACGTGGTGGATGTGGCCACCGGTGATGCCGAAGTGCTCCTCGATGCCCGGCGGCGTGAGCGGCATCATGTCGACCACCAGGTCGCGCGTGCCGGGGGCGTAGCGCTCACAGATGTCGAGCAGCTTGTCGACGTAACCGGGCAACTCGGCTTCCCAGGATGAACCCGCGGGCGCGTACGGCACAGATTGCACGAACAGCGCCGACGAGTGATTGCCCGCGGCGTCCTGCAGCGACGGATCGACGGTCGTGTGCAGGTACCACTCGATGGTCGGCTCGGACGGCAGCCGGCCCGCCTGCACGTCGGCCCACATGGCGCGCAGCGCGGCCATCGGCGAGTCGGTGCCGCCCGCCCCGGCCAGACCGGCCGAACCGGGCAGCAGGTGGATCGTCGAGCCGAACGGCGACGCCGTGCCGGGCGGCAGGCAGCTGAACGCCGGCAGACCGCTCAGGGCGAGATTGAGCTTCAACGTCGTGCCCGTGCGCTTGACCGCCGCCATCCGCGACGTCAGCTCGGCCGGCAGGGTGCCGTCCGGAACGAGCGACATGAGCCGGTACGGATCGCAGGAGCCGAGCACGACCCGTGCGCCGATCGAGCGGCCGTCGGCCAGGACCACCCCGCTGGCGGCCCCGCCGTCGACGGTGACCGCCGACACCGGCGTACCGGCAATGATCTGGGCCCCGGCCGCCCGGGCGGCATCGGCGAAGACGCGGGTGACCGTGCCCATGCCGCCCTCGGCGATCATCCAGGTGCCGTCGGAGCCGGGCAGGCGGCACATGTTGTGGGCGAGGAAGTTGTGGCCCGTGCCGGGGTCGTCGGGGCCGGCGTTCAGCCCGGACAGGCCGTCGGTCACGGCGTACATGCTCATCAGCAGTTCGCTCTTGAAGCCGAACCGGGCCAGATAGTCGGCGACGGAGCCGCGCAGCAGGTCGATGAACGTGCTCTGCAGCTGGGGGCGGATGAAGCGGTCGGCCGTCTCCTCGACGCTGCCGGGTTCCTCGAGCCAGGCCGGGGCCAGGTCGGCCCGGAGGGCGCCGATCTCGACCGCGAGCTGCTCGTCGGCGGCGACGTCACGCGGCGAGAAGAAGCGGGCGAGCTGGTCGCGGGTGGCGGCGTGGTCCCGCCCGAAGAGCAGGTAGGGCGAGCCGGCCGGGCCGGGCGTGGGCAGGAAGTAGTGCGGGTCGCGGCGCAGCACGGGAATGGTCACGTCGAGCGTGCGCAGCAGCTCGGGCGGCATCAGCCCGAGCAGGTACGAGCCGGTGGAGTGGCCGAGACCGGGGGCCTGGGCGAACGGGTGCTCGGTGCGCGCGGCGCCGCCGATCACCTCGGAGGCCTCGAGGACGACGACGCTCAGGCCGGCGCGGGCGAGCAGGACGGCGGAGACGAGGCCGTTGTGGCCCGCTCCGATGATCACTACGTCGGTCCGGGCGGGGAGGGTGGTCATGACGACCGAGACTAGCGCGGGTGTACGTGATGTTTCCTCAACTGTTCGTACGTGAAAAAATCAGGTCAAGATTCACGTCGGGTCTGAAAGGCGCTGGCACTGCGCGTGGCGGTGTACCCGGCCAGCACGATCACGTGGAACAGGTAGAGCCAGAGGCCCACCGCCACCGTCCCGCCGATCTCGTCGAAACCGCCGAACGGCGCCCCCAGGTTGAGGGGAAGCGAACAGAAGAGCACGAAGCCGTGCAGGAATCCGGACAGGTTGGCCGCGGTGAACGACCCCACCAGGATCGTCGACAGCCAGCGCGGCCGGCCGGGCGCCACATAGCGGAAGACCCAGATCAGCACCGGCGTGAGCACCAGCCAGGCGGCCAGGAACGACAGCACGACGCCCAGTACGGAGTACCAGCCACCCCGGATCCAGAGCGCACTGGTCGACGGCAGCGCCAGGAAGAGGGCCAGCAGCAGGGCCGGAGCGGCGGCGAGCAGTGGCAGCCACAGCAGGCGGCCGCGCCAGCCGACCATGGGCTCGCTCCCGGGCGTACGCAAAGACACAAAAGCTCGGCGGAGCCCCTCCCCGTACAGGGTGGCCGGCAACAGGCTGGCCAGCGCGAACAGCGGCGTCAGTTGCAGTCCCGCCTCGATCAGCGCCGACAGTGCCCGAGGCGCCCCGATCGCGTCCGGCAGCGCCGCGATGGTGTGCCCGGTGAGCCGCCGCACCCGGTCGGCCCCCGCGATCCACCCGGTGATCCAGATGGCCAGCAACGCGATCGGCACCACCGCGATCCCCGCGTAGAACGTGACCGCCGCCGCGTGCAACGCCAGATCCCGCCCCTTGAGCGGCCGGAACGGCGCACTCACGATTCGGCGCGCCCGCGCCACCCACCCCGGCATGGCCACCTCTTACCCCGTTGTCCACAGGCCGACGCGGGCCGATGGCGACGATCCGGGAAGATGGGCGGCATGCGCGACCTCGTACTGCTCGGCTCGACCGGGTCCATCGGCACCCAGGCCATCGACATCGTGCGCCGCAACCCCGATCAGTTCCGGGTTGTCGCGCTGGGCGCGGGCGGGGGCAACGTCGAGCTGCTCGCTGCCCAGGCGCTCGAGCTCGCGGTCGACGTGGTCGGCGTGGCCCGCTCCACCGTCGTCCAGGATCTGCAGCTCGCCTTCTACGCCGAGGCGCAGCGCCGCGGCTGGGCGACCGGCGATTTCAAGCTGCCCCGGATCGTGGCCGGGCCCGACGCGATGACCGAGCTCGCCCGGCAGCCCTGTGACGTCGTGCTCAACGGCGTGGTCGGCAGCCTCGGGCTCGCGCCCACGCTGGCCGCGCTCGAAGAGGGCCGCGTCCTCGCCCTGGCCAACAAGGAATCCCTGGTCGCCGGGGGCCCGCTTGTGCGCCGCCTCGCCAAGCAGGGGCAGATCGTCCCGGTCGACTCCGAGCACTCGGCGCTGGCCCAGTGCCTGCGCGGCGGCTCCGCGGGCGAGGTGCGCCGGCTCGTGCTGACCGCCAGCGGGGGAGCGTTCCGCGGCCGCCGGCGCTCCGAGCTGACGAACGTCACACCGGACGACGCGCTCAAGCACCCCACGTGGGACATGGGGCCGGTCGTCACGATCAACACGGCCACGATGGTGAACAAGGGGCTCGAGGTGATCGAGGCGCACGAATTGTTCGGCGTCTCCTACGACGACATCGAGGTGATGGTGCACCCGCAGTCGGTGCTGCACTCGATGGTCGAGTTCACCGACGGCTCCACGCTCGCCCAGGCCAGTCCGCCCGACATGCGCCTGCCGATCGCGCTCGCGCTGGCCTGGCCCGAGCGGGTGCCGGGGGCCGCCGCCGGTGTCGACTGGCGTGAGGCCCACAACTGGGAACTCCGGCCCCTCGACGACGAGGCTTTCCCGGCCGTACGCCTGGCCAAGCAGGCCGGCCGGGCGGGACACTGCCTGCCCGCCGTCTACAACGCCGCCAACGAGGAGTGTGTGGCCGCTTTCGTCGCCGGTCGGCTACCTTTTCTGGGCATCGTCGACACGTTGGAACGGGTCCTCGAGGCGGCTCCCGGATTTGCCGAGCCGAGTACCGTCGAAGAGGTGCTCGCCGCCGAATCGTGGGCGCGTGCCCAGGCGCAGCAGATGATCGCTACGGCGGCAGAGGGAGCTTGATGTACTACTGGCTGGGATTCGCCGCGTTCGCGCTGGCCATCCTGATCTCGGTGAGTCTGCATGAGCTGGGTCACATGATCACGGCCAAGCGCTTCGGCATGAAGGTCACCAAGTACTTCGTCGGTTTCGGCCCGACGATCTTCTCGTTCCACCGGGGCGAGACCGAGTACGGCCTCAAGCTGATCCCGCTCGGCGGCTTCTGCAAGATCGTCGGCATGACGCCGCAGGACGACGACGTCGCCCCGGAGGACCAGCCCCGCGCGATGTGGCGGTTCCCGGTGTGGAAGCGGACGGTCGTCATGTCGGCCGGCTCGATCACGCACTTCCTGCTGGCCGCCGTGGCCGCCTGGTTCGTGGCCATCTCGATCGGCCTGCCCAACACGGCCTACCCGCAGACGAACGCCGACCAGGCCAAGGAAAAGCCGGTCATCACGATCAGCGAGTGCACCTGGATCGAGATCCCGACCACCCAGCAGGATTGCGTGCCCGGCCAGAACGGCGGGGTCGCCGGCCCGGCGTACGCGGCCGGCCTGCGCGACGGCGACCTGATCACCCAGGTCGGCGACCGCCGGATCACCACGTACGGCGACCTCACCGAGGCCGTCCGCACCCTGCCCGCGGGCAAGGTCCCCTTCCAGTACGAGCGGAACGGCACCCCCGCCACGGCCGAGGTCGACCTGATCGCGGCCCAGCGCAAGCCGATCACCGACGACGACGGCCCGACGAGCACGGTCTCGGTGGCCGGCATCGGCTGGGACTACAAGAGCCTGCCGACCCAGATCAAGTACAACGCGGCCGAGGCGTTCCCCGCGACCGCCGACTACGGCTGGTTCCTGTTCAAGAACACGTTCGAGGCCATGAAGCGGATCCCTGACAAGATCCCCGCGCTGTGGCACTCGATCACCGGCAGCGAGCGCGACCCCGAGACCCCGATCAGCGTGATCGGCGCCAGCCGGCTCGGCGGCGAGGCCTTCGAGCACGGCGTGCCCGAGCTGTTCCTCAACGTCTTCATCTCGTTGAACGTCTTCATCGGCATCTTCAACCTGCTGCCGTTGCTGCCGCTCGACGGCGGTCACATCGCGATCGCCTGGTACGAACGGGTGCGCTCGTGGCTCTACTCCCGGATGCGTAAACCCGACCCGGGCCGCGTCGACTACTACAAGCTGATGCCTGTCACCTACGCAGTCATCCTCATTGGCGGTGTGTTCACCCTGCTGACCGCCACCGCTGACATCATCAACCCGATCACGATCTTCAACAGGTGATGCGAAAGTGACCGCTGTCAGTCTCGGAATGCCGGCCGTGCCCCCGCCGCCGCTGGCCCCACGTCGGCACAGCCGGCAGATCATGGTGGGCAACGTGCCGGTCGGTGGCGGCGCGCCGGTCAGCGTGCAGTCGATGACGACCACGCTTACCGCCGACGTCAACAAGACGCTCCAGCAGATCGCCGAGCTCACCGCGTCCGGCTGTCAGATCGTCCGGGTCGCGGTGCCCTCGCAGGACGACGTCGAGGCGCTGCCCGCGATCGCCAAGAAGTCGCAGATCCCGGTGATCGCCGACATCCACTTCCAGCCGAAGTACGTGTTCGCGGCGATCGACGCCGGCTGCGCGGCGGTCCGGGTCAACCCGGGCAACATCCGCCAGTTCGACGACAAGGTCAAGGAGATCGCGAAGGCGGCCGGCGACGCGGGCATCCCGATCCGCATCGGCGTCAACGCCGGTTCGCTCGACAAGCGCCTGCTGCAGAAGCACGGCAAGGCCACCGCCGAGGCGCTGGTCGAGTCGGCGCTGTGGGAATGCTCCCTGTTCGAGGAGCACGGCTTCCGCGACATCAAGATCTCGGTCAAGCACAACGACCCGGTCGTGATGATCCGGGCCTACCGGCAGCTCGCCGAGCAGTGCGACTACCCGCTGCACCTCGGCGTGACCGAGGCCGGCCCGGCGTTCCAGGGCACGATCAAGAGCTCGGTGGCGTTCGGCGCGCTGCTCGCCGAGGGCATCGGCGACACGATCCGGGTGTCGCTGTCGGCCCCGCCGGTCGAAGAGATCAAGGTCGGCAACCAGATCCTCGAGTCGCTGGGCCTGCGCGAGCGTGGCCTCGAGATCGTCAGCTGCCCGTCCTGCGGCCGGGCCCAGGTCGACGTCTACACGCTCGCCGAGCAGGTCACGGCGGCGCTCGACGGCTTCCCGGTGCCGCTGCGCGTGGCCGTCATGGGTTGTGTCGTCAACGGTCCGGGCGAGGCGCGCGAGGCCGACCTGGGTGTCGCGTCCGGCAACGGCAAGGGTCAGATCTTCGTGAAGGGCCAGGTCATCAAGACCGTCCCCGAGTCGATCATCGTCGAGACCCTGGTCGAGGAGGCCCTGCGCCTGGCCGACGAGATGGGCGCCGAGCTCCCCGACGAGCTGCGCGACCTGCTCCCCGGCCCGACGGTCACGGTCCACTGACGCGTACGGCGTGATGAAGCCCCGCTTCGGCGGGGCTTCATGCTTTCCGGCCGCTGTGCGGCGTGGCGGGAGCGTTGATTGCTGGGCTGTCCGGTCGGACGGGTGCGGTCCACCCCGCGTACGTTCAAAAGAGGACCGTCGCAAACGAGCCGGCCGATACGAAGCCGCACTTGGCGTAGACACGCCGTGCTGCCGCGTTGTAGTCGTTCACATAGAGACTCACCGTGGGTGACACACGTCGCAGTGCGTCGCGCACCACGGCGGCCATCGCCGGCGCGGCCAGGCCCCGGCCGCGGAACTCCGGGTCGACCCACACGCCCTGCACCTGCGTCGTCCGGTTGGTGACGATCGCCAGCTCGGCCTTGAACACGACCCGGTCGCCGACGAAGCGCGCGTACGCCCGCTTGCCCTTGACCAGTTCGGCGATGCGCCGCCGGTAGCCGCGTCCGCCGTCGTCGAGCAGCGGCGAGACGCCGACCTCTTCGGTGTACATCGCCACGGCGGCCGGGAACAGGGCGTCGACCTCGCTGGGCCGCACCAGCCGCACCTCGGGGTCAGGCGCGATCGACGGGTCGCGGTCGGCGACCAGCAGCGGCTGGTGCGGGCGCACGTCGCGGGCCCGGCCCCACTGCCCGCCCAGCCTGTCCCACAGGTCGAGCACCGCGTCGGACCGCCCGATGATCGACGAGCAGATGCGCGGCTCGGACCCGAGCACCTCGGCGAAGGCGGCGGTGGCCGCCGGCGTCGAGCAGACCGGCACCAGATGGGCGCCCGACCAGATGATCGACTCGACGCGACGGCCCTGGCCGTAGCCGAAGATCCGTCCGTCGGAGCGCCACCAGCTGAGCCCGTGCGCCGCCACCCGCTCGGCGATCTGGGCGCCGGCGTAGGGATCACGGTCGAGGACTCTCTCGACCTGCGCGCGCTCGGACTCACCGAGCTGGCGAATCGGCACCGTCAGCACAGCTATCACATTGCCAGATCCGCGACCCTCCACACCCGTCGGCAACCTCTTCCCGCGAAGAAACCCTTGCCGCCGATCTGTTGCCGATATATCGTCTACGTATCGGCAACAGATCGGAGATAGTCATGAGGAACATCCACCACGGCCACCACGGCTTCCGCGCACGCGGCTTCACCTTCCCGCCCGGGTTCCCCTTCGGCGGCCCCGGCGACTTCGGCGGCGGTGGCTTCGGCCCCGGCGGCCCGTTCGGTCCCGGCGGTCGCGGCCCCCGGCGCGGCGGCCGCGGCTCACGCCCCAACGTCCGCACCGCCGTGCTGGCGCTGCTTCTCGAGCGCCCGATGCACGGCTACGAGATGATCCAGGAGCTCGACTCCCGCACGAACGGCATCTGGCGGCCCAGCCCCGGCTCGATCTACCCCACGCTGCAACTGCTCGAGGACGAGGGGCTCATCGAGGCCGAGGCAGCCGGCGGCCGCAAGAGCTACCACCTGACCGACGCCGGCCGCGCCGAGGCCGAGGCCGCCGGCGAGAACCCGCCGTGGGCCAGCATCGGCGACGACACGATGTCCCAGGTGCAGGACTTCCGCGACGCCGCGGTCGGCATCATGGGCGCGCTCAAGCAGGTCGGCTTCAACGGCACGCCCGAGCAGCGGCAGCGGGCCCTGGAAATCCTGAACGAAACGAAGCGCAAGCTGTACGCCATCCTCGCCGACAGCGAGTGAGGGCGGCCTGGCGTTCAGGCAGGCTCGACGAGAGGCGCACTCCACGGGGGTGCGCCTTTCCGCGTCTCGGCGCTCCGCCCCAGGTGCAGGACGAGCTGAATCCGGAAGACCGGGCGGTGGTTCCGTTCCGGAGCGCCTGTCACGCCTTCTCAGAGATACGCGGCGTGGGCCGCACCCACCCGCAACGCGCTGGAACCCGCCGTTGCGGACGGCCTGACTGCAACGCACGGCCGTACCCGAGTTCCGGCCCAGCGGCGAGGACGCCACGCGTCGTCATCCCGGGCGTGGCGGCGTGGTGGGGATGAAGTTGGTCCCGCCACTCGGGGGGCCTTGTGGCGGGAGGCTCGGGGGACGGGGGTGGTCGTCAGCGGGGGTTGGCGAAGGCCAGGGCGATGGAAGCCGGCTGTCCGGGCCACGTTCCGAACAGGACGGCGCCGGGTGGGGAGACGGCGTGGTTGAGCAGGCGGGGAACCGTCAGGGTGAGCTTGTCGGTCTCGATGACCGTGGGGTCGGAGGAGTCGGTGCTGAGGATCGCGGTCACGGCGCGCGCCTCGGCGATGTCGGTGGAGATGTTGCTGGTCGTGATGCTCATGCTGGGCTGGCGGGGCTCGAGGTGGCCGTCGACCTCCATGAATTCCTGGGCCTGGCCGCTGCCGGTGAGCAGGGCCTGCGCCAGCGCCTCGGCGTAGACGGGGTCGCCGGTGGCGTCGTACACCCAGCGCATGCCCAGCGTCGAGTGCTCCGTCGTGCCGACCAGCCACTGCTCGGCGCCCTCGACCGGGGCGCCGTGATAGGTCAGCGGCACCTGGTAGGTCAGGCCGCTACCGGCCGTGACCAGCAGTGTTTCGATGCCGACCTCACCCTCGGGGTCGTCGAAGCGGTAGGACGCCACCCGCTCGACCGGGGCGCCGGCCTCGCCCGCGAACCACGAGCGGCCCGGGAGCCACGCCGCCAGCAGTTCAACCTTGGTGGGACTCAGAGTCGCCTTGTGGATCAATGCCATGAGCGGCATCGTAGTTTCCCCGCGCCCGCCTCGGGCAGTCGCTTTCCGGGCAAAGCTGGTAGCGCTCCCATACTGCTCGGACAAATCGGTCGGGTCAGCGTCCCAGGGCGGTGAGCAGGCCGAGGATGGCCGACGTGTCGCCCGAGTCCAATGTGGGGGTCGGCAGCAGGGCCATGGCCGGCACCGTGATGCCGGCCCGGACGTACGCCTCGACCTTGGCCCGGCACTCCTCGGGCGAGCCGTGCACGATCAGGTCGTCGACCACTTCGTCGGGGATCGCGGCCAGGGCGCCCTTGCGGTCGCCCGACGACCACGCCTGCCACATCGGGGTCAGCACCTCTTCGCGGCCCAGCCAGCGGTGGAAGGCGGCGTA
The DNA here is from genome assembly GCF_019710575.1 of Paractinoplanes polyasparticus. Taxonomy (GTDB): domain Bacteria; phylum Actinomycetota; class Actinomycetes; order Mycobacteriales; family Micromonosporaceae; genus Actinoplanes; species Actinoplanes polyasparticus. The sequence continues at coordinate 24,542 of NZ_JAHWFK010000027.1, forward strand.
GGCCGGCACCGTGAGGTACGCGGCGATCATGCGGCGGCCCAGGCGGCGCGCGTGGCCGGCGTCGTCGGTGGGGCAGACGAAGATGCGGGCGGCGACGTCGAAGTCGGGCTTGTCGGTTTTGACCTCGGCCAGCGCGGTGTGGACGTCCCGCGCGGAGAGCCAGTTCAGGATCACGCCGTCGGCTTCGGCCGCGGCCAGCCGGAGCATGCCGGGACGCAGCGCGGCCAGCATGATCTGCGGGGGCGCGGCCGGTGGGCGTTCGAGGCGGAACCGGCGTACGAAGAAGGTCTCGAACTGGCCGTCGACGAGCTCGCCCGCGAGCGCCGGCCGCAGGAAGCGGAGTATGTCGCGACAGCGTTGGAAGGGTTCGGTGAACTCGGCGGCGTTCCAGTCGCCGACCACCACGGGCGACGAGGCGCCGATGCCGAGCTGGAACCGGCCGGGCGCGGTCTCGGCCAGGGCGGCCGCGGTCATCGCCAGCAGGCCGGGACCCCGGGTGAAGACGGGCGCGACCGCCGTTCCGAGTCGCAGGCCGGGCGCCCACGCGGCGGCCAGGGTGAGCGGGGTGAAGGCGTCCGAGCCGGCCACCTCCGAGGTCCAGAGGTCGGTGAAGCCGGCGTCGGCCAGCGTCCGGTAGACCGTGGCGTGCTCGGACAGCGGGATCCCGCTCAACGGAACGGTCATGCCCCATCGCATCGACATGCCGATGATCCTGCCTGGCCCGGGCAGTGAGGTCCACCACCAAGGTGCGGCCGATCGGTGGCCGTCGACTGGCCCGTGCGCCGGGTCGGCGGCACCGCCGCTCAACGCGGCGGTGCCGCCGAGGCGTCAGCCTGTGGTGCGCGAGCGCCAGGCGGTCGCCCAGGAGGTCTTGCCGTTGGTGCGCAGCAGCGACCCCTCGTAGACACGGGCGCCCGCCGCGAGCAGGCCGGCTCCGGTGACGGCCATGATGACCAGGGTGAGGAACGGCTCCCAGCCCGCGGTGTCGCCGTTGAAGATGCGGGTCGGCATCGCGATCGGCGCCGAGAACGGGATGTACGAGAGGATCCGCATCGCCGACTCGTTCTCGCCCAGGAAGATGACCGCGAAGAACGGCAGCATGACCGCCATCTGCACCGGTTGCGAGACGCCGTTGAGGTCCTCGGGGCGCGACGCCAGCGCGCCCACCCCGGCCCACAGGGCCGCCAGCATCACGAAGCCGACCAGGAAGAACGCGACGAACCAGCCGATCGTCGGCTGCAGCAGGGTCAGCACCCCGCTGTCGAGCCCGGCCAGCCGGGCGCCGATCAGCGTCACGATAGCTATCAGCGCCACCTGCGCGAACGCCAGCAGGGTGAGCGCCGCGACCTTGCCCGCGAGCAGGGCCCGGGTCGGCACGCTGGCCACCAGGATCTCGACGATGCGGGTCTGCTTCTCCTCGGTCACGCTCTGCGCGATCTGCAGGCCGAACAGGAACGACGTGAAGAAGAAGACGAACGCGAGGGCGAACGGCACGATGTAGGCCAGGAACGGGTCGACAGCGTCCGGGTCGAGCAGCCGCACCGGCGGCTGTGTGCTGAGCGCGTTCACCACCTCGCCCGGCCTGTCCTGCAGGGCGATGACCTCGGGGCCGGCCACCACGGCCGCTTCGACCTCGCCGTCGCGGACGAGTTGCTCGGCGGCCGCGTCGTCGGCGACCACCCGCACCTCGAGGTCCGGCTGCTGCTGCAGGCGGGCGGCGATGGCCTGGTCGGCGACCGCGACCTTGTCGGAGCTGTCGCCGAACACGACCGGAAGCACCGTGACGGCGATCGCGAACAGCAGGAAGAACACCGTGCTGAAGATGAACGTCTTGTCGCGCAGCCGCACCCGGATCTCGCGGGCGGCGACGACCTTGGCGGCGTCGTAGGTGGTCATCGGACGACCTCTCGGAAGATCTCGGTCAGGGACGGGACGACCGGGCCGAACGACCGCACCGGGCCCCGCTCGAGCGCGGCGTGCAGCACCTTCTGGTCGTCGAAGCCGGGGTCGAGGTCGAAGACCGCCCGCGGGCCCTCGAGGTCGAGCAGCGTGACTCCGGGCTGGTCCCGCAGCCAGCCGGCGTCGGTGTCGACCACGAGCTGGTAGCGCGGCAGGGCGTGCTGGGCGCGCAGCGCGCCCCGGTCGCCGGCGGCCCCGATCTCGCCGTCCGCGATGATCACGAGGTCGTCGCACAGGCGCTCGACCAGTTCCAGCTGGTGGCTCGAGAAGAGCACCGGCACGCCTGCGGAGGCCCGGTCGCGCAGCACGTCGACCATCGTCTCGACGGCGATCGGGTCGAGGCCGGAGAACGGCTCGTCGAGCACCAGCACCTCGGGCTCGTGGACCAGGGCGGCCGCCACCTGTGCCCGCTGCTGGTTGCCGAGCGACAGCTTCTCCAGCTTCTCGCCGGCCCGCTCGCCCAGCCCCAGCCGCTCGAGCAGTTTTGCCGTACGTTCCTCGGCCGCCGCACTGCTCAGGCCGTGCAGCCGCCCGAGATAGACGACCTGGTCCTGCACGGTCATCTTCGGGTACAGCCCGCGTTCCTCGGGCATGTAGCCGAACCGCTGGCGGATCTCGCGGGTCAGCGGCTTGCCGTCCAGCGTCACCTCGCCGCTGTCCGCGGCCAGCACGCCGAGGATGATCCGCATGGTGGTGGTCTTCCCGGCGCCGTTCGCGCCGACGAAGCCGGTCAGTTTGCCGCTCCCGACGGGGAACGAGACGTCTCTCAGGACCGTCCGGTCACCGAAGCTGCGGCTGACGGAATCGACGTTCAGCATGCCTTCGACGCTAGGCAATACGGTCGGCCGACGCGTCCGGCTCGAGCATGATCCAGGGGGTCCTTCGCAGGGAGGACTACCCGCCGGGGCGGACGACCCCCAACTCGTACGCCAACACCACCGCTTGCGTGCGGTCGCGGGCCCCGAGCTTGGTCAGCACGCGGCTCACATGGGTCTTGACGGTGGTCTCGCCGAGGTGCAGGGCGGCGGCGATCTCGGCGTTGGTGGCGCCCCCGGCCAGCTCGACCAGCACCTCGTGCTCGCGCGGAGTCAGCTCGCCGAGGCGGGCGGCCGGCTCGGCCCGCGGCGCTCCGGGCCGGGCGAAGGCCGAGATCACCCGGCGCGTGATCTCGGGTGCCAGCAGAGCGTCCCCGCGGGCCACGACTCGGACCGCCTCGACCAGCGATTCCGGCGAGCTGTTCTTGAGCAGGAAGCCGCTCGCGCCCGCTTCGAGCGCCGCGAACAGGTAGTCGTCGCGGTCGAAGGTGGTGAGGATCAGCACGGACGGGCCACCGCCGGCGGCGACGATCCGGCGGGTTGCCTCCAGGCCGTCAATGCCGGGCATCTCGACGTCCATGAGCACGACGTCGGGGGAGTGCCGGGCGGTCGCCTCGACAGCCTGGGCGCCGTTCTCGGCCTCGCCGATGACCTCGATGTCGTCCTCGAGCCCGAGGATCACCCGGAAGCCGGTGCGGACCAGCCGGTGGTCGTCCGCGAGGAGGACCCGGATCACGACGATGCCCCGACGCGTTGCGCGGGGCTGAGCGGCAACCGGGCGCGCACGCGGTAGCCGCCGGCTGTCCGGTTGCCGGTCTCGACCGCGCCGCCCAGCAGGGCCACACGTTCCCGCATGCCGACCAGCCCCATCCCGCCGTCCCCGGCCGCCGTCGCCGCGCCCCGCCCGTCATCGGCCACGTCGACCTCCAGCTCGCGGGCCAGATAGCGCAGCCGGACGTCGATCGTGGACGCTCCCGCGTGCTTGAGGGCGTTCGTCACAGCCTCCTGCACGATCCGGTAGGCGGCCTGCGAGGTCGAGTCGGGCAGCGGCACCGGATCACCGTAGACCGCGAACTCGGCCGTGAGCCCGGCCTCGCGCACCCGGTCGAGCAGCTCCGCCACCCGGTCGACGCCGGCGTTGGGCGCGGACACCGGCTCGTCGGCCGTGCGCAGGGCGCCCAGCATCCGGTGGAGCTCGTCGACCGCCGTCCGCGCACCCTCCTCGACCGAGGTGAGCGCGTCGCGGGCCGTGTCGGCGTTGCGGTCCATGGCCCGGCGCGCCGCTGCGGCCTGGATGCCCATGACCGACACGTGGTGCGCGACGACGTCGTGCAGCTCGCGGGCGATCCGCATGCGCTCGGTGACGACCGCGCGCTCCTCGGCCGCCGCCCGGGCCTCGCGCAGTTGCTCGGCCTGCTCGACCAGCGCGGCCTCGCGGCGGGCGGACAGCCAGGCGGTCTCGCCGAAGAAGTAGGAGAAGCCGAAGACCACCAGATTCAGCAGCACCTGGGCGACGAGCGCGGACAGCAGCGGGGGCAACTCGCCGGTGCCGTCTTCGAAGTCGCCGGCCTCGATCGACTCGGCCGCCATGAGCCAGGCGATCGCGAGCCAGCCGAACATCACGGCGATGACCGTGATCCGCAGCCAGCGCGAACGACCCCGGTCGCGGCCCCAGGCGCCGGCGGCGTAGATCGCCGCGAAGATCGCACCCGAGGCGAACTGGATCTCCTGCGCCTCGCGGACCTGGCCCGCGACGAACACCACGGCGATGACCACGAGGACGATCTCGGGGTGGCTGCGGCGCCAGATCAGCGGGACGGTGACGGCGAACGCGAACGCGAGGTGCTCGGCCGCGCTGCGCTCGACGCCCCACACGAACAGCCCGACGCTGCGGCTGAGCATGACGTACAACAGCGCCGCGGCCACCACCACGAGGCCGATGACCAGGTCGATGCGGCGCTGGCGCGGGGTCGGCCCGGGGCGTTGCCAGTCGTCGAGGCTGCGCATGCCCACAGGCTCCCACACGCCCCGGGCGCGAGCTCAGGTCGCGCGGAAGTAGCGGGGCTTCGCGATGTCCGGGTGGGTCTGGGTGGGGATGTCGGCGTCGTCCTCGGGCGTCAGGACACCGCCCAGCTCACTGATGCGGCGGTGGGCGGCGGCCAGCCTGTCCTCCAGGGTGACGATGCGGCAGGCGGCGCCGAGCTGGATGCCCTCGTCGAGCAGTTGGCGGGCGCGCAGGGCGAGCTGGAGCTGGTGACGGGAGTAGCGGCGGTGGCCGCCGAGGGAGCGCTCGGGCTCGATCAGGCCCGCGGCGCCCAGGCTGCGGAGGAAGGCCGGGGTAACGCCGATCATGTCGGCGGCGCGGCCCATCGTGTACGCCGGGAAGTCGGCGTCGTCGAAGGTCGTGCTCATCGTGCCCTTCCGGGGGGTGACCAGGGCGTGCACAATCCAAGGCCCCGGCGGGTAACCGGGGCCTTGGCTTTTCAATTCTGGTGCCGGCCGTCGCCGGCGCATGCGGTCGTCCGCCTGCGTGCCGCTAGCGGACCACCTGAGTGAAGGGCATCGGCTGCGATCACCTCTTGTCGGGTCGGGGACGTTGCGCTTGCGCGTTGCTGCGGTATCTCGTCCTCCTTAACCAACTCAGGGTCTGTGCCATGTGCTTGTCGGCTGTGCGTGGCCGACGACACAGACTCTATGCCGATCACGTCCGGATTTCTAGGGCCGACGCTGTAGATTTTTTGGACAAATCGCGGAAGTTATTCGTGTTGCCGCAGGTGGCGGTGGGGATGGGAGCGCGGCGGCGCGGGACGGGCGCAGGGCGCGGCGATGCCGCGTGAGAGAGAGGTGACCGCGCCCCGCGCCGCCGCGGGCCGGGGCGCCGATGGCTGCCCCGGGGAGCTCGCGGAGCCTGCCGAGGGCCCGCGTCTGGCTATGAGTGTGCGGCGGGCGGCCGTTCGCGGGCAACGCAATTAACGCTCCGCATTGACGTGCGTAACACAGCGGGGAGATCATCACGGCACGCCGTGGCCTCGGTCACAGCAACCCCTCGGTAAGGGAGCCGCACATGAGCGTCAACCCCGCACCCACCACCGACGAAGAACGCCTTGCCCAACTCGGCTATCAGCAGGAACTGCATCGCCGACTGTCCGGCTTCTCGAACTTCGCGGTCTCCTTCTCGATCATCTCCATTCTGGCCGGCGCCATCACCTCCTACGGCATCGCGATGACCGCGGGCGGCCCGATGGCCATCACCCTGGGCTGGCTGTTCGTCGGCGTCATGGTGACCTTCGTGGCCCTGGCCATGGCCGAGGTCTGCTCGGCCTATCCGACTGCCGGCGCGCTCTACTGGTGGGCGGCGGCACTGGCCAAACGCAACAAGCCCGCCTGGGCCTGGTTCATCGGCTGGTTCAACTTCCTCGGCGAGGTCGCCGTCACCGCCGCCATCGACTTCGGCGCGGCGATCACCACGTCGGCCTTCCTGAGCCTGACCTTCGACATGGAGGTCACCACCGGCCGCACGTTCCTGATCTTCCTGGTCATCATCATCGCGCACGGTCTGCTCAACACGTTCGGCGTCAACCTCGTGCGGGTCCTCTCGGACGTCAGCGCCTGGTGGCACCTGGTCGGCGTCGCGGTGATCGTGGGCGTCCTCGCGATCGTGCCGGACAACCACAAGCCGCTGTCCGAGGTCTTCACCGAGGTGCACAACGCCACCGGCTTCACCTTCGCCGGCGCCGGGGTCTACGCGGTGCTCATCGGTCTGCTGATGGCGCAGTACACCTACACCGGGTACGACGCGTCGGCGCACGTGGCCGAGGAGACCCACGACGCCGCCCGGGCCGCACCGCGCGGCATCGTGCTGTCCGTGGTGGTCTCGGTGATCGCCGGCTTCGTGCTGCTCACCGCGATCACCTGGTCGATCCAGGACTACGAGGCCGAGCGCACCACCGAGCTCGGACTTCCGCCGGCGCAGATCTTCATCGACGCCGCCGGGCAGAACACGGGCACCTTCCTGCTCTTCATCTGCATGGTCGCGCAGTGGTTCTGCGGCATGGCCTCGGTCACCGCGAACTCGCGGATGTCGTACGCCTTCGCCCGGGACGGCGCTCTGCCCGGCTCGCGGCTGTGGAAGAAGGTCAACCCGCGTACGGGAACGCCGACCAACTCCATCTGGCTGTGCGTCACGCTGTCGACCCTGCTGGTGCTGCCGTCGCTGTGGAACACGACGGCCTACCTGGCGGCGACGTCGATCGCCGTCATCGGGCTCTACATCGCGTACGTCGGACCGGTGTTCCTGCGCCGGATGAGCCCCGACTTCCAGCCCGGGCCGTGGAGCCTCGGCAGGTGGAGCGCGCCGATCGGGTGGATCGCGATCGTCTGGGTGGTCGTCATCTGTGTCCTGTTCGTGCTGCCGACGGCCGGCCCGATCACCGCGAGCAACTTCAACTACACGATCTTCGCGGTGCTGATCGTGATCGCCTTCGCCACGATCTGGTGGTTCGTGAGCGCCCGTAAGTGGTTCACCGGGCCGAAGCAGAATCTGATCGAGAAGGCCGCGCACGGCGAAACGACGATGCCGACCGAATGATCGCCCGGGGCCGGGCGGGATCACCCCGCCCGGCCTCCTCTCACAAGGGGACAACCTGATGAACCTCGAGGAACTGGACGTCTCCGTCGAGAACGGGAGCATCGACACGGTGCTGCTGGCGCTGACCGACATGCAGGGACGGCTGCAGGGCAAGCGGCTGCACGGCCGCTACTTCATGGACGAGGTGGTCAGCGGAGGTAGCGAGGGGTGCAACTACCTGCTCGCGGTGGACGTCGACATGAACACGGTGGACGGGTACGAGATGTCCTCGTGGGCCAGCGGCTACGGCGACTTCGTGATGAAGCCCGACTTCACGACCCTGCGCCGGGTGCCCTGGCAGGAGGGGACGGCGCTGGTGCTGGCCGACCTCGAGACGACCGGCGGCGAGCCCGTCTACGCCTCGCCCCGCCAGATCCTCCAGCGACAGCTCGACCGGCTCGCCGGGCACGGCCTCACCGCGTACGCGGGAACCGAACTTGAATTCGTTCTTTACAAGGACACGTACGAGCAGGCGTTCGACAAGGGCTACCGCGATCTGACCCCCGCCAACCAGTACAACGTGGACTACTCGATGCTCGGGACGGCCCGGGTCGAGCCGTTGCTGCGCCGCATCCGCAACGACATGTACGGCGCCGGACTGCTGCCCGAGAGCGCCAAGGGCGAGTGCAACCTGGGCCAGCACGAGATCGCCTTCCGCTACGCGGACGCGCTGACCTGTGCCGACAACCACGTGATCTACAAGAACGGGGCCAAGGAGATAGCCGCCCAGGAGGGCATGGCGCTGACCTTCATGGCCAAGCCCAACGCGCGCGAGGGCAACTCGTGCCACATCCACTTCTCGCTGCGTGGCGCCGACGGCAAGTCGGCCATGCTCGGCGACGGGCCGGCGCACCTCAGCGTGACCGGGCAGCGGGTGCTGGCCGGGCTGCTGGCCACCATGCGCGAGTTCAGCCTGCTCTTCGCGCCCAACATCAACTCGTACAAGCGGTACCAGCCGGGGTCGTTCGCCCCGACCGCGCTGCGCTGGGGCGTCGACAACCGCACCTGCGCGCTCCGGATCGCCGGCCACGGGCAGGGCATGCGCGTCGAGAACCGGGTGCCGGGCGGGGACGTCAACCCCTACCTGGCCATCGCGGCGCTGGTCGCGGGGGCGCTGCACGGGCTGGAGAACGAGCTCGAGCTGGAGCCGGAGACGCCGGGCAACGCGTACGAGGACGCGACGGCCGACCGCGTGCCGACCACCCTGCGCGAGGCCCAGCAGTTGTGGCTGGGCAGCGAGGTGGCGCAATCGGCGTTCGGCCCCGACGTGGTCGGCCACTACGCGAACATGGCCCAGGTGGAGCTGGCCGACTTCGACCGCGCCGTCACCGACTGGGAGCTGCGCCGCGGCTTCGAACGCATGTGACCATGGGATCTGTGACGACTACTGACGTGATCAACCCGGCGACGGGTGCGGTGTTCACCACCGTTCCGTCGCTGGATCCGGCCGCGACCGACGCCGCGATCGAGCGGGCCCAGCGGGCGTTCCCGGCCTGGCGGGCCGTGGCGCCCGGCGACCGGGCCCGGCTGCTGCGCCGGTTCGCGGCCGTGGTCGACCAGCACCTCGAGGAGCTCGCCGAGCTCGAGGTGCGCAACGCCGGCCACACCATCGGCAACGCCCGCTGGGAGGCGGGCAACGTGCGCGACGTCCTCGACTACTACGCCGGAGCGCCCGAGCGGCTCAGCGGCCGCCAGATCCCGGTCGCCGGCGGTCTGGACGTGACGTTCCACGAGCCGCTCGGCGTGGTCGGCATCATCGTGCCCTGGAACTTCCCGATGCCGATCGCCGGCTGGGGGTTCGCCCCGGCGCTGGCGGCCGGCAACACGGTCGTGCTCAAGCCGGCCGAGCTCACCCCGCTGACGGCGATCCGGCTCGGCGAGCTGGCGCTCGAAGCCGGCCTGCCCGAGGACGTGTTCCAGATCGTCCCCGGAAAGGGCTCGGTCGTCGGACGGCGGTTCGTGACCCATCCGGCCGTACGCAAGATCTGTTTCACCGGCTCGACCGAGGTCGGCAAGGGCATCATGGCAGGCGCGGCCGACCAGGTGAAGCGGGTGACCCTGGAGCTGGGCGGCAAGAGCGCCAACATCGTCTTCGCCGACGCCGACCTCGAGAAGGCGGCCGCGAGCGCGCCGTCGTCCGTCTTCGACAACGCCGGGCAGGACTGCTGCGCCCGCTCGCGCCTGCTCGTGCAGGAGTCGGTGTACGACAAGTTCCTGTCGCTGCTCGAACCGGCGGTCAAGTCGTTCCGGGTCGAGGAACCGTCGAACGCCACCGCCGAGATGGGCCCGCTGATCTCGGCCGGTCACCGGGAGACCGTGGCGTCGTACGTCGAAGGGTCTGATCTTGCCTTTGCCGGTGCGGCGCCCCAGGGCGACGGCTGGTGGTTCCCGCCGACCGTGCTGCTCGCCCACTCCACCGCCGACCGGCACTGGCGCGAGGAGGTCTTCGGTCCGGTGCTCTCGGTGCTGCCGTTCAAGGACGAGGACGACGCCGTCCGGTTGGCCAACGACACCGAGTACGGGCTCTCGGGCTCGCTCTGGACCCGGGACCTCGGCCGGGCGCTCCGCGTCTCGCGGTCCGTCGAAACCGGAGCGCTCAGCGTCAACAGTCATTCCTCGGTGCGCTACTGGACCCCGTTCGGCGGCATGAAGCAGTCCGGACTGGGTCGTGAACTGGGCCCCGATGCCCTCTTGTCCTTCACCGACGTCAAGAACGTATTCCTGGCCATGGGAGATTAAGTGGAGCGTTTGCAGGATCGCGTCGCCGTCATCACCGGCGCCGGCAGCGGAATCGGTCTCGCCACCGCCCGGCGGTTCGCGGCCGAGGGGGCCAAGGTCGTCGCCGTCGACATCTCGGAGGAGGCCGGCCAGGCGATCGCCGCCGAGACCAAGGGCGAGTTCGTCGCCTGCGACGTGTCCGACGAGGAGCAGGTCAAGGCGCTCTTCGACGGCGTCGCCGAGCGCCACGGCCGGGTCGACATCGCGTTCAACAACGCCGGCATCTCGCCCCCCGACGACGACTCCATTCTGGTCACCGGCCTCGACGCCTGGGAGCGGGTGCTGAAGGTCAACACGACGTCGGTCTTCTTCTGCTGCAAGTACGCGATCCCGCACATGCAGCGGCAGGGCAAGGGCTCGATCATCAACACGGCGTCGTTCGTGGCCCTGCTCGGCGCCGCGACCTCGCAGATCGCCTACACCGCGAGCAAGGGCGGGGTACTGGCGATGACCCGGGAACTGGGCGTGCAGTTCGCCCGGGAGGGGATCCGCATCAACGCGTTGTGCCCGGGCCCGGTCGCCACCCCGCTGCTGATGGACCTGTTCGCCAAGGATCCCGAGCGGGCTGCCCGCCGCCTGGTCCACGTGCCGATGGGCCGGTTCGCCGAGCCCGACGAGATCGCCGCGGCGGTTGCGTTCCTGGCCAGCGACGACGCCTCCTTCATGACCGCGTCGCAGTTCGTGGTCGACGGCGGAATCACCGGCGCCTATGTAACCCCGCTGTGACTGTTTAAGACTCCGTTTACACGGGAACCGGTCCCTTACACCCGAATCGTCGGGTGCAGGGGTCGAATCCCTGCCCGCGCTGGTCGATCCCGGTGCGGGTGGGACAGAGGGACCCGGGCGCGGCGCCGCTCTCGCGAGAGGGCGACGCCGCGCGCCCCCTTTTCTCAGCCGTTCCGCGGTTGATCCGAAACTTGATCTGGTTACGGTGACGAGATGCGTCCGATCATCGGCATCACGACCTATGTGGAAACGGCCACCTGGGGCATTTGGCGTGATCTGCCCACCACGCTGATCCCGCACGACTATGTGGCCGCGGTCAGCCAGGCCGGCGGCCGTCCCGTGCTTCTGCCGGAGCACGAGGACACCGATGTGCTGGAGATGCTCGACGGTCTGGTGCTGGCCGGCGGCCCCGATCTGAGCCCCGAGTTCTACGGCGCCGAGCCCGGGCCGCGGACGGTCACGTCACCCGATCGGGACCGGGCGGAAATGCTCCTCGTCCGCCGGGCGTTGGACACGGAGGTACCCGTTCTCGGCATCTGCCGTGGCATGCAACTGCTCACGGTGGCCGCCGGTGGCACCCTGCACCAGCATCTGCCCGACGTCCTCGGTCATGAGAAGCACCGCCCGGCGCCCGGCGTCTACGGCGAGCACGACGCGTCGTTCGAGCCCGGCAGCCGCATCGCCGGCCTGATGGGTGACGACCTCGCCATTCGCTGCTTCCATCACCAGGGTGTGGCCGATGCCGGAAAGCTCACAGTCACCGGGCGCGCCGAGGACGGCCTCGCCGAAGCAGTCGAGGATCCGGACCGACGGTTTGTTCTGGGGGTGCAGTGGCACCCCGAGGTCGTTCGCGACGAACGGCTCTTCGGCGCGCTCGTCGCCGCGGCACGCCGGCACCGCAGCTAAGGAGGAAAGCACCACATGCGCAGGCCCCTCATCGGCATGACCGCGTACGCCCAGCAGGTCCAGTACGGCGGTAACGAAGTCATGGCAGGCATGCTGCCCATGACATATGTGCGAGCCGTGCACGCCGTAGGTGGCCGTGCGGTGCTGATCACCCCGGACGATCCCGGCGCGGACGTCCTCGACTCGCTCGACGGCATCGTCTTCAGCGGTGGCGGCGACATCGACCCGGCCTACTGGGGAGCCGAACGGCATCCGGCGACCGAGATCGACAAGGAGCGGGACGACGCCGAGATCCTGCTCATGCGGGCCGCGCTCGAGGCCGACCTGCCGCTGCTCGGCGTCTGCCGGGGCATGCAGGTGATGGCGGTGGTCGGCGGCGGCTCGCTGCACCAGCACCTGCCCGACGTGATCGGCCACGACCGGCACCGCGCCGCGTCGGGCACCGACCCGTTGGCCGCGGACGCCTCCGCCTACGGGCGGCACGATCTGATCACCGAGCCCGGCTCCGTCGTGCGCGGGCTGCTGGGCGGGCACACGATCGTCAACTCGTTCCACCACCAGGCTGTCGACGACCCGGGCTCGTTCACGCCGACGGGCTGGTGCCCCGACGACCGGGTCATCGAGGCCCTGGAAGATCCGAACTACGCGTACGCGGTGGGCGTGCAGTGGCACCCCGAGCGCACGAGCGACCTGCGGGTCTTCGCCGGTCTCGTGGAAGCGGCGGCCCGGCGTTCCGGACTGAAGCCCGAAGCCTTCGCCGCCTGACCGCCGGCGTGCCGGGTCGCGCCGCGATGTTACGGTGCTGAACCGAACCGATTGGTCCAACGAGCGGGAGGGTCAGGGGCGTGAGCTCGGACGACGTCCTTCCGGGCCGGCTCCGCGCGGCCTTCGAGCGGGGCGGCGAGATGGGCCGCCGCATGCTCGAGCTCGACTGGTCGGCCAGCCCGATCGGGCACCCCGCCGGCTGGCCTTCGGAGTTGCAGAGCGCGGTGGCCACGATGCTCGCCTCGCGGGCTCAGATCGTCATCTTCTGGGGCCCGGAGTACTGCGCCCTCTACAACGACGCCTACATCCCGGCGGTGGGCGACAAGCACCCCACTTTCCTGGGGCGCCCCGGCAGCGAGATGTGGGCCGAGGCGTGGTCGGTGCTCAAGCTCCTGTTCGACGGGGTCCGGGCCGACGGTGAGGCGTTCTGGGCGGCCGACTATCCGTTCATGCTCGATCGGCACGGCTTCCTCGAAGAGACGTACTTCGACATCTCGTACGATCCCATCCGCACCGGGGACGACCAGGTCGACGGCATCTTCTGCATCGTCTCCGACACCACCGGGCGGGTGCTCGGCGAGCGCCGGGTGCGCACGCTGAGCGCGCTCGGCTCGCGCCTGGCCGACTCGCCCGACCAGGCGGCCCTGGCGGCCGAGGTGTCAGCGGTGTTCGCCGAGAACGCGGCCGACGTCCCGTACGCCGAGCTCATCCTCTCCGACGACGGGAACGAGCCCGGGCCGCTGCATCCGATCGTGCGCCGGGTGGTCGAGACGGGAGAGCAGGCGACGGCGACCCTGCGCGAGATCGCCGACGCGCCGCCCTCGGCCGCTGACCGGGCGCTCGTGCTGCCGGTCAGCGTGGGCACGCAGCGGGCCGGCGCGCTGGTCGTCGGGGTCAGCCGCTATCTGGCGCTCAGCGGCGGCTACCGCGACTTCCTGGAGCTGGCGGCGGCGCAGATCTCGCGGGCCGTGGGCAACCTGCGGGCGTACGAGCAGGAAAGGGCCCGCGCCGTCGAGCTGGCCGCCCTGGACCGGGCGAAGACCAACTTCTTCTCGAACGTGAGCCACGAGTTCCGTACGCCGCTGACCCTGATTTTGGGCCCGCTGGAGGACCTGCTCGACGACCCCGAGCTGCCCGCCGAGCAGCGCGAACGGCTGCTGCCCATGCAGCGCAACGGATTGCGGCTGCTCAAGCTGGTCAACACCGTGCTCGACTTCTCCCGGCTCGAATCGGGCCGGCTGCGCGCCGCCTACCAGCCGACCGACCTCGCCGACTACACAGCCCGGCTGGCCAGCGCCTTCCGTTCGGCCGCGGAACGGGCCGGCCTGGTGCTCACGGTCGACGCGCCGCCGCTGCCGGCGCCGGTCCACGTCGACCGGGAGATGTGGGAGAAGATCGTCCTCAACCTGCTCTCCAACGCGGTGAAGTTCACCCGCCAGGGTCGCATCGAGGTCCGCGTCCGGGCCACCGACCGCGGGGCCGAGCTCAGCGTGCACGACACCGGCGTGGGCATCCCGGCTGACCAGCTGCCGCTGCTCTTCGACCGTTTCCACCGGGTCACCGGGGCCTGGTCGCGCAGCCACGAGGGCACCGGCATCGGCCTCGCCCTGGTGCGCGAGCTGGCCGAGCTGCACGGCGGCTCGGCCGGGGCCGAGAGCGAGCCCGGCGAGGGCAGCGTCTTCACGGTCACTGTCCCGTTCGGCACGGCCCATCTGCCGGCCGACCGCCTTTCCGGCGGCGGCGAGCGCGTGGTGGCCGAGTTCGACGGCCGCCCGTACGTCGAGGAGGCCGAGCACTGGTGGACCGGCGACGAGCCGGCGCCGTTGCCCGGCCCGCCGTCCGATGTGACCGGTCGCCGCCGCGGCCGCATCCTGCTGGTCGACGACAACGCCGACCTGCGCGACCACCTCGCCCGGCTGCTGTGCCCGTTGTGGGACGTCACCACCGCGGTGGACGGCCGGGCCGCCCTCGAACTGGCCGAGCGCAACGAGTACGACCTGGTGCTGACCGACGTCATGATGCCCCGCCTGGACGGCTTCGGCCTGATCGCCGCCCTGCGCGCCGATGAACGCACCCGGCAGATGCCCATCGTGGTGCTCTCGGCGCGGGCGGGCGAGGAGGCGTCCAGCGAGGGGCTCGCCGCCGGCGCCGACGACTACCTGGTCAAGCCGTTCTCGGCACGCGACCTGACCGCCCGGGTGCGGGCCAACCTCGACCTCGGCCAGGCCCGTCGCGAGATCATCAGCCGGCTGCGCGGGCTGGTCGACACGGCCGTCGCGGTGAGCACCGTGCGCACCACGGCCGAGGTGCTCGACATCGCCGCCCGGCACGTGCGCGACATGACCACGGCCGGCCGCGTGGTGGTCACCGTGCCCGGCGCCCGGGCTGAAGTGGACGCCGGCGCCGACCCTGCGACCCGGCCCGACGTCGTGCTGCCGCTGCCCGACACGTCCGGCGCGACCGTCGGCGAGCTGCGGGTGTGGGCCTCTCCGCAGGGCACCCCGGAGCCGGCGGTGCTCACCCAGCTGGCCCGCATCATCGGACTGCGGCTCGAGAACGCCCGGCTGTACGAGGCCGAGCACCGGATCGCCAGCACCCTGCAGCACAGCCTGTTGCCGCAGACCCTGCCCCGGGTGCCGGGCGCCGTCGTGGCCAGCCGCTACCTGCCGGGCAGCTCCGAGGCCGAGGTCGGCGGCGACTGGTACGACGTGATCGCCGCCCCCGGCGAGCAGGTGTTCCTGATCATCGGGGACGTGGTCGGCAAGGGCGTGCAGGCGGCGGCCGGCATGGGCCAGCTGCGCAACGCGCTCCGGGCCTACATCCTCGAGGGCTTCGACTGCGGCGAGGCCCTGACCAGGCTCAACCGGCTGGTCGACAACCTGGGCCGGCGGCAGTTCGCGACCGTGGTCTGCGTGCGCTTCGACCCGCGGCAGCGCCGGCTGCACTACTCGTCGGCCGGCCACCCGCCGCCGGTGCTGGTGCCGCCGGGCGAGGCCGGCTCGTTCCTCTACACCTCGGCCCTCGGGCCGCCGATCGGGGCGCTCACCGACGTGGAGTATCCGACGCTCATGGCCGACGTGCCCGGCAACTCCCGGCTGCTGCTCTACACCGACGGCCTGGTCGAGGACAGGCAGACCGGCATCGACGCCGGGCTGGCCGAACTGATCAGCGACGCCGCCAAGCCCGCCGAACACGTCGAGGACCTGCTGGACGCGCTGCTGGCCAAGGCGGCCCGGCGACCCCGGCGGGACGACATCGCGCTGCTCGCGCTCGAGGCGACCGAGCCTCGCGAGTTCGTGCTGCGGCTTCCGGCCGAGCCGACCCGGCTCAGCGTCCTGCGCCGCCGCCTCGACGACTTCCTGCTCGGCAACGACGTGCCCGAGGCGGATGTCTTCGACCTCACCGTGGCGGTGTCGGAGGCAGCGGCCAACGCGATCGAGCACCCGGTCGACCCGGCCGAGGCGAGCATCACGGTCGAGGCCGCGGTGACCGACGACTCGGTGGTCGTCACCGTGCGGGACACGGGCCGCTGGCGGCCCAGCACATCGGGCGGCTTCCGCGGCCGGGGACTGGCGCTGATCGGCGCGCTGACCGAACTGTCGGTGGTGCGGTCGGAAGCCGGCACCGCGGTGACGTTGCGGCGGCGGCTCAGTCGCTGAGCCAGGGCTGGGTCGACAGTCCGGAGATCTCGAGTACCCGGTGCACCTGCGGCGACGGGAGCACGGTCAGCCGGTCGCCGTAGTGCTCGGCCAGCCGGAGCAGCGCTTGGATCGCGGCCGAGTCGAAGAAGCTGACCGCCCGCAGGTCGATCGTCGCCGCGGGCCGGCCGTCCCGCGTGCCGGTCTCGAACATGGCGTCGGCCGTGGACATGTCCACCTCGCCGGTGACCGTCACGACGACCCGGTCGGCCTCCACTGCCGACGTGGCCGTGAAGTTCTGGTCCGCCCGTTCTTGATCCACGCTGACACGATTACACAGGGGCCGGGGAGCGGCAAGAACCGGTCGATCGGCCTCAACAGAGCCGTTATGGTGCGGCGGTCGCCACAACCGGCGTCGGCGGGCCGGCCGTGGCGCCCGCTATAGGCTGAGGGTATGACCGTTCGCGCCCCACTGGCGCCGGGACAGCAGTCGCCCTGGCGGGCGGTCCCGGCGCAGATCGTCCGCCCCGAGTACGTCGGCAAGAAGCGCCCTAAAGAGTGGCGCGGATCGCACGTGCAGACCCCCGAGACCATCGAGAAGATGCGGGTCGCGGGGCGGCTGGCGGCGCAGGCCACCCAGCTCGCCGGTGAGCACTGCAAGCCCGGTGTCACGACCGACGAGATCGACGCCGTGGTGCACGAGTTCCTGTGCGACCACGGGGCCTATCCGTCCACCCTGGGCTACAAGGGCTTCCCCAAGTCGTGCTGCACCTCGCTCAACGAGGTCATCTGCCACGGCATCCCCGACTCGACCGTGCTCGAGGACGGCGACATCATCAACGTCGACGTCACGGCCTACCTCGACGGGGTGCACGGCGACACCGACGCCACCTTCCTGGTCGGCGAGCCCGGTGAGGAGGCCCGGCTGCTGGTCGAGCGCACCCACGAGGCGATGATGCGCGGCATCAAGGCCGTCGCGCCGGGCCGCCCGATCAACGTCATCGGCCGGGTCATCGAGTCGTACGCCCGTCGCTTCGGCTACGGCGTGGTGCGCGACTTCACCGGCCACGGCATCGGCGAGACGTTCCACTCCGGGCTCTACATCCCGCACTACGACAACCCGCGTCTCGACACGGTGATGGAACCGGGCATGACCTTCACCATCGAGCCGATGATCACCCTCGGCACCTACGAGTACGACGTCTGGAAGGACGGCTGGACCGTGGTCACCAAGGACCGCCGGTGGACGGCGCAGTTCGAGCACACCCTGGTGGTCACCGACGACGGCGCCGAGATCCTGACCCTGCCGTGACCCCGGTGCGGGAGCACCACCACGCCGACGTCTCCGGCGGCTGGCTGCGCGCGGCGACCTTCGGCGCGATGGACGGCCTGGTGACGAACATCGCGCTGATCGCCGGTGTCGGCGGCGGGGGCGTCGACCGGCACACCCTGGTGCTCACCGGGGTGGCCGGCCTGGTGGCCGGGGCGATCTCGATGGGCATCGGCGAGTACACCAGCGTGCGCACCCAGAACGAGCAGGTCGCGGCCGAGCTCGCCAAGGAGCTGCGCGAGCTGACCCAGAATCCCGAGGGCGAGGCGGACGAGCAGGTCGGCCGGTGGGTCGCCCGGGGACTGCCCGAGTCGCTCGCCCGCCAGGTCGCCGACATCCTCAAGGAACACCCCGACCAGGCCCTGCGGGTGCACGCGCAGGAGGAACTGGGCGTCGTGCCCGACGAGCTGCCCAGCCCGTGGACGGCGGCCGGCTCGTCGTTCGTGTGCTTCGCCGTGGGCGCGCTCATCCCGCTGCTCACCTACCTGCTCGGGTTCGACAGCCTGGTGCTGGCGCTCTCGGTCGGCGGCGCCGGTCTCTTCGTGGCCGGGGCGCTGGTCGCGCGTTTCACGGCCCGGGGCTGGTGGCTGGGCGGCCTGCGCCAACTCGTCCTGGGCGCGCTGGCTGCCGCGGCTACCTACGGGGTCGGCGTGCTGATCGGCGTCGGCGCTTCCTGAGTTCTACCGACGAACAGGGCAAGGTGGAGAGGTTTCCAGGTTCATTCGAACAACAGGGCCAGGTTGCCGTCGACCGGCTTGCCCCGGGCGGTCAGCTCGCCGGCCTGTTCCTTGAGCACCCCGCCCAGCTCCTGCACATCGGCGCCGGCCAGGCCGGTGCGCCTGACCGCGTCGGCCGCGTTGCGGAAGTACGTGCGGGTGAGCAGGCCCGCGACCAGGGCGGCGTGCAGCCGGGATTCGGCGATCATCACGAGCGCGGTGTCGGTCTCGTACCACTCGGCCAGGCGTACGGCCCGGCTGTGCGCGGCTGAGGCGATCTGCCAGTCGTGCCGGGCCAGGCCGCTGAACTCGGGCGGACGGGTCTCGGCGAGCCGGCCCAGGTGGGCGTCGCGCTGGCGGGCGAACCAGCCGTCCGGGTCGAGCAGCGCGCGGGTGGTCACGAACCGCTCCGCCTCCAGCGGCCAGCGCGGGGTCAGCTGCCGGGCCTGGCGCAGACCCTCCTCACCGGTCACCACGCGCAGATCGACCAGGACGCCGTCCACCTTGCGCAGCACGGACCGGGGGCCGGCGCCCGCCCGGTAGGTGACGACGGTCAGGTTGACGTCGCTGCCGTCCCGGTCGTCGCCGTGGGCCAGCGAGCCGTGCACACCGATCGCCTGCACCTCGGCCCGCCAGCGGTGCTCGATCACGTCGCGCAGCCGGGTGGCCAGGCGGCCCCTCGGGGAGGTGAAGTCGATCTCGTCCTGCACCCCGTCATTCTCGGGCATCCATGCGTATCCGGTAGGTCCACGGCGCGTAGCTAGGAAAGGAACAAAGCCGTCATTCGGGGCGGCCGGGGAACGCCAGCGTCGCGGGAGCGACCTCGGCCAGGCGTCGCCAGCGGGTGGCTCGCACGGCGGCCTCGGTCATCGCCGCCAGGGCCGTGCCGCGGTCGTTGCCGGTGGTCACGGCCAGGACCGGCCGCCACGACTGGGTCACGCCGTCCTCGACCTGGATCGCCAGCTTGAGCGCGCTCGCCCGGTCGGTCACCGGGAACGGCAGCTCGTAGCCGGCCGGCGACGGGGCGGAACTGGCCTTGAGCTGCGACAGGCGGGCCACCAGGTAGTCGCGGCGGCCACGATGGGCCTGCTCGGCCGCGCGCGCCTCGGTCTCGTCGCCCCGGCTGTTCAGGCGGACGCCGATCACTCCGTACGCGTAGATCGCGGCCTCTTCGGCGGCGAGCGCGGCCCCCAGCTGCGGGTTCACCGCAGCGCCTCGGCGTGGGTGGCCCGGCACGCGGCGATCGACCCGACGAGCGCGGCCCGTTCGGGTGGGGCAGCCTTGCACGCGGCCGTCGCGGACTTCTGTCCCGCCTGCTCGGCCGCGCGCAGCGAGGCGATCGTGGCGGCAGCGGCGCCGGCCGGCCCGCTCGCGACCGCGCTCGTCCCGCTCGAGGGCAGCGTCCGGCCGATCAGGCGGGCCAGCTCGGCCGCGTGGGCCCGGTGGTCGTCGGCCAGGGGAGTGAGCCGAGAGGCCAGACCGGGCTGGCTCAGGATCGCCCGATCGTAGGACGCGGCGAGCGCCAGCGCCTCGTCGAGCAGGGGTTGCAGCGGGTCGGGCGCCTCGGGCGGCGCGGGGTCGTCGTCGAGGAGTCCGCAGCCGCTCAGACCGGCGGTGGCGAGGCCGGCCGCGGCGCCGAGCAGCCGTCGCCGGCTGTGTCGCGTCACACTCATCCGCACCGCGCCAGTCAACACCATGGGCCACGCGCCATGACCTGCGGATGGCGCGCAAACGGTGCGGCGCTGAACCGACGCGCAGCGCAGCGCGTTACGCTCTGTCTCAGCCGCGGGGCTATCCGGCCCGGCGGCATACAGTCGTTTGTCCACTTCTTGAAAGAGGGTCGAGCACCGATGACGCAGCGTGGTGGTCGCGCCGGCGCC
Source organism: Paractinoplanes polyasparticus (assembly GCF_019710575.1). Lineage (GTDB taxonomy): Bacteria > Actinomycetota > Actinomycetes > Mycobacteriales > Micromonosporaceae > Actinoplanes > Actinoplanes polyasparticus. Next base: position 44,682 of record NZ_JAHWFK010000027.1, read on the forward strand.
CGGCCTGGACAGAAGCCCGGGGCACGGCGCCGCCGCGAGGACGAGGAGCCCCGCGTCCCCGCCGCCCCGCGCGTCGACCTGACCGCCGCCCGGGCCCGGGTGCGCGCGGTGATCGAGCCCGTCGTCGCCGCGGCCGGTTACGACCTGGAAGACGTCGCCGTCGCCCGGGCCGGCCGCCGCCACGTGGTGCGCGTGCTGGTCGACACCGACGGCGGCATCAGTCTCGACGACGTGGCCGTCGTCTCCCGCGAGATCTCGGCCGCGCTCGACGCGGCCGAGGAGTCGGGGGGCGAGGTGCTCGCCGGCGAATACCAGCTCGAGGTCGGTTCGCCGGGCATCGACCGGCCGCTCACCCTGCCCCGCCACTGGCGGCGCAACCGCGGCCGGCTGGTCGCGGTCAACGGGCTGACCGGCCGGATCGTCGAGGCCGGCGACGCGGGCATCGTGCTCGACGTCGACGGCAAGCCCCGCGAGCTGAGCTTCGACGAGCTGGGCGCGGGCAAGGTGCAGATCGAGTTCAAGCGGCTGGACGAGGCCGATTTCGGCGACGACGACGAAGACGACGACGAAGGGGAGGGCGGGGAATGAACATCGACCTCGCGGCGCTGCGCGCCCTGGAGCGCGAGCGGGAGATCCCGTTCGAGACAATTCTGGCGGCCATCGAGACGGCGCTGCTCACCGCCTACCGGCACACGGAGGGGGCGCAGGGCCACGCCCGCGTCGAGATCGACCGCAAGACCGGCGTCTCCTCGGTGCTGGCCCAGGAGCTGGACGCCGACGGCACGGTCGTGCGCGAGTGGGACGACACCCCGCACGACTTCGGCCGCATCGCCGCGATGACGGCCAAGCAGGTGATCCTTCAGCGGCTGCGCGAGGCCACCGACGAGCAGCACTTCGGTGAGTACGCGGGCCGCGACGGCGACCTGGTCACCGGCATCGTGCAGGCCGACGCGGCCCGCGCCGAGAAGGGCATCGTGCTGGTCGACCTGGGCAAGATCGAGGCCGTCCTGCCGCAGTCCGAGCAGGTGCCGGGCGAGGCGCCCTACCAGCACGGCTCCCGGCTGCGGGCCATCGTGGTGCACGTGGCCAAGGGCTTCCGCGGCCCCCAGGTCACCCTCTCGCGGTCACACCCGGCCCTGGTCAAGAAGCTGTTCGCGCTCGAGGTGCCCGAGATCGCCGACGGCACGGTCGAGATCGCCGCGATCGCCCGTGAGGCAGGTCACCGCACCAAGATCGCGGTGCACTCGAAGGTGCCCGGGGTCAACGCCAAGGGCGCCTGCATCGGCCCGATGGGTCAGCGTGTCCGGGCCGTCATGAGCGAGCTGCAGGGCGAAAAGATCGACATCATCGACTGGTCGGAGGATCCGGCCCAGTTCGTCGGCAACGCGCTCTCGCCGGCCAAGGCGCTGCGGGTCGAGGTGGTCGACGCGGCCAGCCGTACGGCCCGGGTGACCGTGCCCGACTTCCAGCTCTCGCTGGCGATCGGTCGCGAGGGGCAGAACGCCCGGCTCGCCGCCCGGCTCACCGGCTGGCGCATCGACATCCGCCCGGACAACGAGCCGGCCGCCCCCTCCACCTCGGCCGACCGTGATGCGGCCGAAGCGGGAAGCTGACCGGATACGCGTTCCGGACGCACGAGGAGTAGACTTTCCAATGGTCGGCTCGACGCGCGCTGTTTTTTGGCGGACGTGTGTCGGTTGTCGCAAGCGGACGCCGGCCGCCGAGTTGATTCGGTTCGTCGCGGCCGGTTCCGGGGTTGACCTCCGGCTCCAGCCCGATCCGGGCCGCCGACTGCCGGGCCGGGGAGCGCATCTGCATCCCGATCCGGCTTGCTTCGCGCTGGCGGAGCGGCGCCGCGCCTTCGGGCGGGCGCTGCGACTCACCGGTGTTGCTGACACCGGTTTGCTGGCCGAGCACATCCGTGCGGTCATACCGCACGGAACGACCGATGACGTGGCCATGGTGGCCACGTCACGACCCAGCAAGGTAGGACGACCAAGATGAGCACACGATGAAGTCCCTGAAATGAACAGGCTTCTAGTGCACGAGTGAGGTCGTTGCGGGTGCGCTCGCACGACCTCGAAGTGAGGAGTGCAGTGCCAGGAAAGGCCCGCGTACACGAGCTCGCGAAGGAGCTCGGGGTCGACAGCAAGACCGTTCTCGCCAAGCTCAAAGAGATGGGCGAGTTCGTCAAGTCCGCATCCAGCACGGTCGAGGCCCCGGTGGCCCGGCGGCTGCGTGGTGCCTACGAGGCAGGTTCCGCTCCGGCGGCCTCCGCCCCGTCGGCGCCCAGCGCACCCGCGTCCGCCTCCGCCCGTCCGGCTCCGCCGAGCGCCCGGCCCCAGCCGCCGCGCCGGCCCACGGCCCCGGCCGAGGGAGCGCCCAGCGCCCCCACGTCCCCGGCGCCGGCACCCGGTCCCTTCGCGAGTCCCAAGCCGTCGGTCGGCCGTCCGGGTCCTCGGCCCGGTCCGGTCGCCAAGCCGGCGAGCGCCCACGACATCGAGGTCGCAGCGGCCGAGGCCCGTGCCTCCGCCCTCAAGGCCGAGCAGGAGGCCGCGGTCAAGGCCGCACAGGCCGCCCGCACGCGTGACGCCGAGCGTCGCGCCCAGCAGCCGCCGGTCGACGGTGGCGCGCGTCCCACCCGTGGCCCCGGCCCCGGTTCGGTCCCGCCGCGTCCGGGTTCGCCGGCCGCCGGCCGTCCCGCGGCGCCCGGTGCTCCGGGCGGTCCGCGTCCCGGTCCCGCCGGTGGCGCTCCGCGTCCGCCGCAGCGCGGTCCCGGTAACAACCCGTTCGGGGTGTCCGGTGGTGGGAACCGTCCCACGCCCGGCGCGCCCCGGCCCAACCAGCCCGGCATGCCGCCGCGGCCGAGCCCGGCGTCCATGCCGCCGCGGCCCAGCCCCGCGTCCATGCCCGCGCAGCGCCCGGCCGGTCCCGGTCGCGGCGGCCCCGGCGGTGGCGCCGGTCGTCCCGGCGGTCCCGGCGGCGGTCGTGGCGGTCCCGGTGGCGGCGGTGGCGGCTTCCGTCCCGGCGGCGCTGGTGGCGGTGCCGGCGGTGGCGGTGGCTACCGTGGCGGCCCCGGTGGTGGCGGCGGTGGCGGTGGCTACCGTGGCGGCCCCGGTGGTGGCGGCGGTGGCGGTGGCGGCTTCCGTCCCGGTGGCGGCGGCGGTGCTCCGGCTGGTGCCGGCGCTCCCGGTCGTCCCGGTGGTGGCGGTCGCGGTCGTGGCGGCGGTGCGGCGGGTGCCTTCGGGCGTCCCGGTGGCCGGCCGACCCGCGGTCGCAAGTCGAAGAAGCAGCGGCGTCAGGAGTTCGACAACCTGTCGGCTCCGCAGATGAGCTCGGGTGCTCCGCGCGGTCAGGGTCAAGAGATCCGGCTGTCGCGTGGCGCCTCGCTGTCCGACTTCGCCGACAAGATCAACGCGAACCCCGGCTCGCTGGTCCAGGAGATGTTCAACCTGGGCGAGATGGTGACGGCGACGCAGTCGTGCTCCGACGACACGTTGCTGCTGCTCGGCGAGCACCTGGGCTTCACGGTGAGCATCGTCAGCCCCGAGGACGAGGACCGTGAGCTGCTCGCGCAGTTCAACATCGACCTCGACGCCGCGGTGGACGAGAGCCGGCTGGTCACCCGTCCGCCGGTCGTGACCGTCATGGGTCACGTCGACCACGGTAAGACCAAGCTGCTCGACGCGATCCGCAAGACCAACGTGGTCGCCGGCGAGGCGGGTGGCATCACCCAGCACATCGGCGCCTACCAGGTGCACTACGAGCACAACGGCGAGGACCGGGCGATCACCTTCCTCGACACCCCGGGCCACGAGGCGTTCACCGCCATGCGTGCCCGTGGCGCCCAGGTGACCGACATCGTCATCCTGGTCGTGGCGGCCGACGACGGCGTGATGCCGCAGACGGTCGAGGCGTTGAACCACGCCAAGGCGGCCGAGGTGCCGATCGTGGTCGCGGTCAACAAGGTCGACAAGCCGGACGCCAACCCGGACAAGGTGCGTCAGCAGCTGACCGACTACGGCCTGCTCGCTGAGGAGTACGGCGGCGACACGATGTTCGTCAACGTCGCGGCCAAGCCCGGCATCGGCATCGACGAGCTGCTCGAGGCGGTCCTGCTGACCGCCGACGCGTCGCTGGAGCTGACCGCTCCGATCGACGGGCCGGCGCAGGGCGCCGTGGTCGAGTCGCACCTCGACAAGGGCCGCGGCGCGGTCTCCACCGTGCTTGTCCAGAAGGGCACGCTGCGGGCCGGCGACTCGATCGTGGCGGGCGGCGCGCACGGACGCGTCCGCGCCATGCTCGACGAGAACGGCAACACCGTGGCCGAGGCTTTCCCGGCTCGCCCGGTGCTGGTCCTCGGTCTCACCTCGGTGCCGGGCGCGGGTGACACGTTCCTGGCCGCCGAGGAGGACCGCACGGTGCGGCAGATCGCCGAGCAGCGGCAGGCCCGCCGCCGCGCGGCGAGCTTCGCCAACTCGCGCACCCGGGCCACGCTCGAGAACCTCATGGAGCAGCTCAAGGAGGGCGAGAAGACCTCGCTCACCCTGGTCATCAAGGGCGACTCGTCCGGTTCGGTCGAGGCCCTCGAGGACGCGCTGTTCAAGATCGAGATTCCGGACGAGATCCAGCTCAAGGTCATCCACCGCGGCGTCGGTGCGATCACCGAGAGCGACGTGAACCTGGCGTCGGCGTCCTCGGACGCCACCGCCACGATCATCGGCTTCAACGTCCGGGCCTCGAACAAGGTCAAGGACATGGCCGACCGGGCGAACGTGGAGATCCGCTACTACAGCGTGATCTACCAGGCCATCGAGGAGATCGAGGCCGCGCTCAAGGGCCTGCTCAAGCCGGAGTACGAAGAGGTCGAGCTGGGCACGGCGGAGATCCGCGAGGTCTTCCGCTCGTCCAAGATCGGTCTCATCGCCGGCTGTCTGGTCCGCACCGGTCTCATCCGCCGCAACGCCAAGGCCCGCATCCTGCGGGACGGCACCGTGGTGGCCGAGAACGTCACGATCAGCTCGCTGCGCCGCTTCAAGGACGACGCGACCGAGGTCCGCGAGGGCTTCGAGTGTGGTCTGACCCTGAGCGGCTTCGGCAGCCCGCAGGTCGGCGACGTGATCGAGACCTTCGAGATGCGCGAGAAGCCGCGCGCGTAACGAGAAGAGCAGCACGAACGGCCCCGGCGCTTTCCGCGCCGGGGCCGTTCCCTTTCCGCCCGGCTCCTGTTGTGCGCCCCGCTGGCGGGCGGCCGATGCGGGCTCGGCAAAATGGCCTCCATGCCCCGGTACGCCTTACTGCTCGCGCCCTCCGCCAACCGCGTCTACGCCGACCAGGCGGGCCGGCTCGCGACCGCCGAGCTGGCCGCCTTCGGCTCCGCGCTCTCCTCGGGCCTCGACGACATCGACGTCACCACGCTGGGCGGCGTCGAGTATCTGGCGTTCACCGGCGACCTGACCGTCGGCGACGTCGCCTACCTGTCCAACCTGTCCGCCGCCTACGCCCTCTTCGAACGCACCGACGACGATCACCTGCGGCCGATCATGATGACGCCCCTGGCCCGCTACGACAGCGACCTGATCACCATCCCGAAGTACGCGGGCAAGACCAACGAGCAGTTCACCAAGCTCGTGCTCAACCTCACGATCCTGGCCTCGGCGTCGGCCGGGCGGATGCTCGACGGCGGTCTCACCGTCCTCGACCCGCTGGCCGGCCGGGGAACGACCCTGAACCAGGCGCTGATGTACGGCTACGACGCCGTCGGGGTCGAGATCGACGGCAAGGACGTGGAGGCGTACAAGCTCTTCCTGCAGACCTGGCTCAAGCGCAAGCGCCTCAAGCACACGGCGGAACTCGTGCCCGTGCGGCGGCAGGGCAAGCGGGCCGCCCGGCGGCTCGAGGTGACGATGGCCGCCAGCAAGGACGACCACAAGGCCGGGGCGGTGCAGAAGCTGGTGGTGTTGCAGGCCGACACCACCCAGCTCGACGGGTTGCTGCGCGGCGGTGTGGCCGACGTGCTGGTGGCCGACCTGCCCTACGGGGTGGCCCACGGGTCGTACGACGACACCGGCGGCATCTCGCGGCGGCCGCTCGACCTGCTGGAGCGGGCGGTGCCGCAGTGGCTGCCGTTGCTACGCCCGGGCGGGGCGCTCGGGTTGTCGTGGAACACCAAGGTCGCGCGGCGCGAGCTGGCCGAGGACATCCTGCTCGCCAACGGGCTCGAGCTGGTGCCCCAGCTGCCCCTCTCGCACCGTGTCGACCAGGGCATCGAGCGTGACGTGCTGATCGCCCGGGCGGCCTGAACCGCGGGTTCTCCCGGCCGCACGGCCGCGGAAATCCGGTGAGAAATGTCGTACCCCCGCTGTAACCTTCGCTGCGATGTATACGGAAACCGCAGTGTTCGATCTGCTGCTGCCGGGCGACTCCCGCTCGCTGAAACAGAAGCGCTCCTACGTCCGCCCGATCGTCGCGATGCTGAAGAAGTTCGAGGTCAGCGTGGCCGAGGTGGGCTTTCACGACCTGCACGGGCGGGCCCAGATCGGGGTGGCGGCGGTGGCCGCCGACCCGGCCCAGGCCCGCGCCGTCATCGACACCTGCGAGAACCAGGTGGCCGGCCGGCCCGAGATCGAGCTGCTGTCGGTCCGGCGCCGCCTCCACGGCGAGGACGACTGACACGCACGCGTTCGGCCCCGCGGTCACGTGGGTACGCTTCACCAGTTGGGCGGGGGTATTACGGACCCGCGGGCACACAGTCGGAGGTGGGCGATATGTCGGACCCGGCCAAGACGCGTCGGCATGCGGAACGCGTACGGGAACTGGTGGCATCGCTGGTACGGGAGATCAAGGATCCCCGGCTCGGCATGGTGACCATCACCGACGCGCGGATCACCGGCGATCTGCGCGAGGCGACGGTCTTCTACACGGTGCTCGGCGACGCGACCGAGCAGGCGGCCACCAAGGCGGCGCTCGAGAGCGCCAAGGGCATGCTGCGCACCCGGGTCGGTCACGCGCTGGGCCTGCGACACTCGCCGAGTCTGGCGTTCTCGCAGGACAACGTGCTGGACCACGCCAAGGAGATGGAAGATCTGCTGGCCGCGGCGCGCCAGCGCGACCAGGAGGTCCAGCGCCTGGCGGCCGGCAAGCAGTACGCGGGCGACGCCGACCCCTACAAGAGCGAGGACGACGACGAGGACGACTCCGCCGAGCGGGTCGGGGCCCGCGAGGACCAGGGGTGACGTCCTCCTCCGTGACGCGGCCCGGCGTCGAGCCGGGCCGCACTCCCTCCGCCCTCGAACCCCGCGAGCCCGCCGGCCCGTCGCCGGTTGCCTCCGCGGACCCGTCGCTGGTCGCCCACGCCGGCCCGTCGCTGGTCGCCTCCGCGGATCCGTCGCCGGTCGCGGAGGCTGACTGGAATGCCGCCGTCGCGGCGATCCGGTCGGTCGCGTTCGACGCCGAGGTGCAGCTGATCTGCCACGTCAACCCCGACGGGGACGCGCTCGGCAGCATGCTCGGCTTCGCGCTGGGCCTGCGGCGCCTCGGCTTCACCCGGTTGCGGGCCACCTTCCCCGGCGAGTTCGACGTGCCCGAGCCCTACCGGGCACTGCCCGGCTCCGAGCTTCTGGTGCCCGAGCCGGGGGCGTACGCGGCGCCGGCCCTGATCCTGATCTTCGACGTGGCCGCCGAGTCCCGCCTGGGCGGGCTGGCCGACCGGCTCGACGGCGACGCCCCGGTGGTCGTGCTCGACCATCACGCGTCGTTCACCGGCTTCGGCGACGTCAGCCTGGTCGACCCGGCCGCGGCCGCCACCTCGGTGGTGGCCGACGAGCTGCTGACCCGCCTCGGCGTTCCGCTCGACGCCGAGATCGCGGAATGCCTCTACGTGGCGCTGACCACCGACACCGGCTCGTTCAAGTTCGTGCGCTCGCCCTCGGTCCACTCGCTGGCGGCCCGCCTGATCGCCACCGGCATCAGCCCGGCCGAGATCGCTCGCCGCACGTTCGACACCCGCCCGTTCGGCGCGATGAAGCTGGCCGGCGAGGTGCTGGGCCGCGCGGTGCTGGAACCGTCCGCGGCCGGCGGCCGGGGCCTGGTCTGGACGTACGCGACGACAGCCGACCTGGAACGTCACGGTCAGCGTCCGTACGTGCTCGACGCGCTGATCGACCCGGTGCGCGGGGTGGCCGAGGCCGACGTCGCGGTGGTGATCAAAGAGCTCACGCCGGGCGAGTGGGCCGTCTCGCTGCGCTCCAAGGGCGGCGCGAACGTCAGCGCGGTCGCCGCGGCCCTGGGCGGCGGCGGCCACCGGCTGGCCGCCGGTTTCACCGGTCACGGCACTCCCGAGGACGTGATCGCCCGGATCCGCCCGCTGTTGGAGGCCTGACTTCCTGTTCCGCTCACGCCCGTCCCGGCCGCTGGCCGGGGCGGGCGTTCGCGTTGTCGGGTATCGGCTCCCCGTCCCGCTTGGTGGGAAGCACACTCCAGGAGGCGGAACTGAACGATAGTTTTGGTTCCTGAACGGTGATTTGGTTTTGCGCGGCCGTGACCACCGCCCGCCGCGGAACCTCGAGCCACCCGGGTCCACCGACTCGGGCTGCGTCACCCGTGCCAGGCGCCCGGCGATCCCGGGCCGGCCCACGTGACGCCCGCTCGACCGATCTTCAGGACGCGTGTCGTCGTACCGCGTCCCCCACCGTGGAAGGACCACGATCATGGCCGCGAAGCCGAAGCCCCCGACCACCGACGAAGCCCGCGAGCAGGCGCGCCGCGCCCTGCAGACCTCGATGGACACGCGTCAGTAGGCTCGGGTAAGCACTCACCTGAATTGCAGTCCTTACGGCTGGGCGGGCATCATGAGCAACCATGAGCCCGCCTGCCCAGCCGGCCGCCTCCAGCGAGCCTGACCCGACCCTCCTGGGCGCTACGCCTTCCGTCTCCACGCGGCGGATCGCGCAACTGGCCCTGCCGGCGCTCGTCGTGCTGGCGGCCGAGCCGCTCTACGTGCTCGTCGACACCGCCGTGGTCGGGCACCTCGGTTCCGTGCCGCTCGCAGCCGTCGCCGTCGGCGGCACGATCATGTCGGTCGCGGCCTGGCTCGGCACGCTCATGGCGTACGGCACCACCGGCCGCGCCGCCCGCCGCTTCGGCGCGGGGGACAGGGCCGCCGCGGTCGCCGAGGGGGTCCAGGCCTCCTGGCTCGCCCTCGCGGTGGGTGTGCTGCTGGCTCTGCTCGCCCAGCCCTTCGCCGGCCCGCTCGCGCAGGCCCTCTCCGGCGACCCCGCCACCGCCGAGGCCGCCGCCACCTGGCTCCGGGTCGCCGCCCTCGGCGCGCCGGGCCTGCTGCTCGCCGCGGCCGGCAACGGCTGGATGCGCGGCGTGCAGGACACCCGCCGCCCGCTGATCTTCGTGCTCGGCGCCAACGTGCTCTCGGCCGTCCTGTGCCCCGTGCTCGTCTATCCGGTCGGCTGGGGGCTGACCGGCTCGGCTGTCGCCAACGTCGTCGCGCAGACCGTCTCCGGCGGCTTCTTCCTGTACGCGCTGATCCGCGAGACGAGGCAGCTGCGCCCCGACCCCCAGGTCATCGCCCAGCAGCTCAGCCTCGGCCGGGACCTGCTGATCCGCGGGGCGGCGTTCCAGGCCTGCTTCCTGTCGGCCACCGCGGTCGCCAGCCGGTTCGGGGTCGAATCCGTCGGCGCCCACCAGATCGCCCTCCAGCTGTGGTTCTTCAGCGCGCTTGCCCTCGACGCGGTGGCGATCGCGGCCCAATCGCTGGTCGGCGCGGCGCTCGGCGGCGGGCGCGACGACCAGGCGCGGGCGGTGGCCCGCAAGGTGACGATCGCGGGCGGCCTGGCCGGTGTCGCCTTCGCCCTGCTGGCCGCGGCCGGCAGCAGTCACATCCCGGGTTGGTTCACCCCCGACGCCGGCGTACACGATCAGGCCGCGGTCATCTGGCCCTGGTTCATCGGCCTGATGCCGTTCGCCGGTGTGGTCTACGCGCTCGACGGCGTGCTGATCGGCGCCGGGGATGTGCGCTTCCTCCGCAACATCACGCTCGCGGCGGCCCTGCTCGGCTTCCTGCCGGCCATCTGGATCGCGTACTTCTTCGACCTGGGCCTAGGCGGCGTCTGGGCCGGGCTCGCCCTGCTGATCCTGATCCGCTTCGTCACGACTGTCTGGCGCTGGCGCTCCGGCCGCTGGGCCGTAGTCGGCGTCACCCGCTGAGCCCTCCGGGTCCGCGCGTCGAGGTGCCGGCCGTCGCCGGCGTCACCCGCTGAGCCCCCCGGGTCCGCGCGTCGGGGTGCCGGGCCGTCGCCGGCGTCACGCGGGGAGCTTCTAGGGTGGTCCGGTGAACACGGACGGACTCATCGTGGTGGACAAGCCCGCGGGAATGACCTCGCACGACGTGGTGGCCCGCATCCGGCGCCTGGCCAAGACCCGGCGCGTCGGCCACGGCGGCACCCTCGACCCGATGGCCACCGGCGTCCTGATCATCGGCGTCAACCGGGCCACCCGCCTGCTCACGTACGTGATCGGCTCGGCCAAGAGCTACACCGCGACCGTCCGCCTGGGCCAGTCGACCATCACCGACGACGCCGAGGGCGAGATCACCGCCACCACCCCGGCCGGCCACGTGACCGACGAGGCGATCCACGACGGCCTGGCCCGCCAGCGCGGCGAGATCGACCAGGTGCCGAGCGCCGTCAGCGCCATCAAAATCAACGGTCAGCGGGCCTACAAGCGGGTCCGCGAGGGCGAGGACGTCCAGATCCCGCCCCGCCCGGTCACGATCTCCCGCCTCGAAGTGCTGGAGATCCGCCGTCCCGGCGACGCCGTCGACATCGACATCGACGTGACCTGTTCCTCCGGCACGTACATCCGCGCCATCGCCCGCGATCTCGGAACCCTGCTCGAAGTCGGCGGCCACCTGACCGCCCTGCGCCGCACGGCCGTCGGCGACATGACCCTGTCCGAGGCCCGCACCCTCGAACAGCTCGAGGAGGCGGCCCCCGACGTGGTGACACTGCCGATGGCCGAGGCCGCCCGTCAGGCTTTCCCCCAGCGCGAGGCGACCGCAGACGAGGCCCGCGTGCTCAGCCACGGCGGCCCTCTCGACCCGGTCGGCATCACCGGCCCGTACGCGGTGTTCGCCCCCACCGGCGAGGTTCTGGCCATTGTCTCCGAACGCGAGGGCAAGGCGCGGGCCGAGATCGTCCTGGCACCCGCCTGACCTCAGCGTCAACGTGGCGTCGCCCGTCTGTGGAAAGCGGCTGTGCGCCTCGGCCGTCCTGTGGACAACCGCCTGCCGCCCGCTTGACAGCGATACCGTCCTTCCTCATTCCCCAGGGAGGGTGGGGGCTCGGGATGGAACCAGCTAACCCCTAGCACGAGGCCGGGCGCGGTGGGGGCGTCGATACGCTGGGGCTGTTGGCTTCGGGCCGGGAGGGCTTTGACATGCAGCGGTGGCGGGGATTTGAGGCTGTTCCGGGGGGATGGGGGCGGTCGGTCGTCACGATCGGGGTGTTCGACGGGGTGCACCGGGGGCACCAGGCGATCATCGGGCACGCCGTGAAGCGTGCCCGTGACCTGGGGCTTCAGTCGGTGGTGGTCACGTTCGACCCGCACCCGGCCGAGGTGGTGCGGCCGGGTTCGCACCCGGCGGTGCTGACCGAGCCGGTGCGCAAGGCCGAGCTGATCGAGCAGCTCGGCGTCGACGCGCTCTGCGTGGTTCCCTTCACCCCGGCGTTCTCGCAGCTGAGCCCCGAGGCCTTCGTGCACGACGTGCTGGTCGAGGCGCTGCACGCGGCCGTCGTCGTGGTGGGGGACAACTTCCGGTTCGGGCACCGTGCGGCGGGGGACGTGGGGTTGCTGGAGCGGCTGGGGGTGTCGTTCGGGTTCACGGTCGAGGACGCGCCGCTGGTGTCCGAGGACGGGCTGGTCTTCTCGTCGACGTACATCCGCAGTTGTGTCGACGCGGGGGACGTGCGGGCGGCCGCCGCGGCGCTGGGACGGCCGCACCGGCTGGGTGGCGTGGTCGTCCGGGGGGATCAGCGGGGGCGTGAGATCGGCTTTCCCACCGCGAACCTGATGGTGCACCGCTACGCGGCCGTACCCGCCGACGGCGTCTACGCGGCCTGGCTGATCCGCGGCGGCGAGCACGCCGCCCGGTTGCCGGCCAGCGTCTCGATCGGCACGAATCCGACATTCTCCGGGCGCGAGCGGCGAGTGGAGGCCTACGTGCTCGACTTCAGCGGCGACCTGTACGGCGAGCGCGTCAGCCTCGACTTCGTGGCTCACCTGCGCGAACAGCGCACCTACGACGCGATCGAGCCGCTGGTGGCGCAGATCCGCGACGACGTCGACCAGACCCGCGCGTTGCTTCATTGACCCCCTGGTAGGGTTGACACGACGTTGGCTTATCCAACGACCGGTCCCGCCTGCCTGCCCGACGCCGCGGGCCGCGGGGAAACCGATTCCTCGGCAACACAGAAGTACGGAGAACATGGCGCTCGATCAAGAGACCAAGACCAAGATCATCGACGAGTACAAGGCGCAGGACGGCGACACCGGATCGCCCGAGGTGCAGGTCGCGATGCTGACCAAGCGGATCGCCGACCTCACCGAGCACCTGAAGGTGCACAAGCACGACCACCACAGCCGTCGTGGTCTGCTGCTGCTGGTCGGCCGTCGCCGCCGCCTGCTCAACTACGTGCAGAAGAAGGACATCGCGCGCTACCGGACGCTGATCGAGCGTCTCGGCCTGCGCCGCTGATTTGACGGGGGAGTGGCCGACCGGGCCGCTCCCCCGAGTTTTACCACCGGACCCGCGCGGTACGCAGTAAGCCACCGGTCCTCGGTAGTGGTTCCCAGGCCAACCTCCTGGGCACTTCGATCGAAGACCGGCAGCTGCGGAAACCGCGCTGTGTAGACCGCCGGGTCCTCGACGAAGGAGTACCGCACCACATGACAGAGCAGAACACCGCTCTCGGCACCGAATCCCGCACCGCCGTGATCGACAACGGGTCGTTCGGCACCCGCGAGATCACCTTCTCCACCGGCCGCCTCGCCAAGCAGGCCGCCGGCTCGGTCATCGTCCAGCTGGGCGAGACCGTCGTTCTCTCCGCGACCACGGCCAGCAAGCAGCCGAAGGAGCACTTCGACTTCTTCCCGCTGACGGTCGACGTCGAGGAGCGGATGTACGCCGCGGGTCGCATCCCCGGCTCGTTCTTCCGCCGTGAGGGCCGTCCCAGCGAGGACGCGATCCTCACCTGCCGCCTGATCGACCGGCCGCTGCGCCCGTCGTTCACCAAGGGCCTGCGCAACGAGGTCCAGGTCGTCGAGACCGTCCTCGCGCTCGACCCGCAGCACCCCTACGACGTGGTCGCCATGAACGGCGCCTCGATGTCGACCAAGCTGTCCGGTCTGCCGTTCAGCGGCCCGGTCGGCTCGACCCGCGTCGCGCACATCGACGGCCAGTGGGTCGCCTTCCCGACCCTCGAGGAGCTCGAGCGGGCCACCTTCGACATGGTCGTGGCCGGCCGCGTCGTCGGCGACGGCGATGTCGCGATCATGATGGTCGAGGCCGAGGCCACCCCGCAGGCGATCAAGCTGATCCAGGCCGGCGCCACCGCGCCGACCGAGGAGGTCGTGGCCAGCGGCCTGGAGGCCGCCAAGCCGGCCATCCGCGAACTTTGCCGCGCGCAGAGCGAGCTGGCCGACGTCGCTGCCAAGCCGGTCGCCGACTACCCGGTCTTCCTGGACTACCAGGATGACGTGTTCTCCGCGGTCAGCGAGGCCGTCCGGGCCGAGACCGCCGAGGCCCTCAAGATCGCTGGCAAGCAGGAGCGCGAAGAGTCCCTCGACCTGGTCAAGGCCAAGGCCCACGAGCTGCTCGACGCGCAGTTCGAGGGTCGCGAGAAGGAGATCAGCGCGGCTTTCCGCTCGGTCACCAAGTCCGAGGTCCGTCAGCGTGTGCTGCGCGAGCAGGTCCGCATCGACGGCCGCGGCCCGCGCGACATCCGCCCGCTGTCCTCCCAGGTCGGCGTGCTGCCGCGGGTGCACGGCTCGGCGCTGTTCGAGCGGGGCGAGACCCAGATCCTGGGTGTCACCACGCTGAACATGCTGCGGCTCGAGCAGACGCTGGACACGCTCGCCCCCGAGAAGTCCAAGCGCTACATGCACAACTACAACTTCCCGCCCTACTCGACCGGTGAGACCGGCCGGGTGGGCTCGCCGAAGCGCCGCGAGATCGGTCACGGCGCGCTGGCCGAGCGGGCGCTCGTGCCGGTGCTGCCGACGCGTGAGGAGTTCCCCTACGCGATCCGTCAGGTCTCCGAGGCTCTGAGCTCCAACGGCTCGACCTCGATGGGCTCGGTCTGCGCCTCGACGCTGTCGCTGCTGAGCGCCGGTGTGCCGCTGAAGGCGCCGGTCGCCGGCATCGCGATGGGCCTGATCTCGGACGAGGTCGACGGCAAGACCCAGTACGTCGCGCTGACCGACATCCTGGGCGCCGAGGACGCGTTCGGCGACATGGACTTCAAGGTCGCCGGCACCAGCGAGTTCGTCACCGCCCTGCAGCTGGACACCAAGCTCGACGGCATCCCGTCCGACGTGCTGGCCGGTGCCCTGCAGCAGGCGCACGACGCCCGCGCCACGATCCTGGGCGTGATGGAGGCCGCGATCAGCTCGCCGGCCGAGATGTCGGAGTACGCGCCGCGCGTCACCTCCGTCAAGATCCCGGTCGACAAGATCGGCATGGTCATCGGCCCCAAGGGCCAGACGATCAACGCGATCCAGGACGAGACCGGCGCCGACATCTCCATCGAGGACGACGGCACGATCTACGTCGGCGCGACCAACGGCCCGTCGGCCGAGGCCGCGGTCGAGCGGATCAACGCCATCGCCAACCCGACGCTGCCCAAGATGGGCGACAAGTTCCTCGGCACCGTGGTGAAGACGGCCGCGTTCGGCGCCTTCATCTCGCTGCTGCCCGGCCGCGACGGCCTGCTGCACATCTCCAAGGTGGGCGACGGCAAGCGGGTCGAGAAGGTCGAGGACTTCCTCAACGTCGGCGACAAGGTCGAGGTGTCCATCGCGGACATCGACGCCCGCGGCAAGATCTACCTGGACAAGGTCCGCCCCGAGGGCGAGGAGGCTCCGGCCGCCGCGCCGGCCGCCGAGGGCTCCTCCTCCGAGGGTGGCCGTCCGCCGCGTGAGCCCCGTGGCGAGGGTGGTGGCGAGCCCCGCCGTCGCCGTCGTTCCGGTGGCGAGGGCCGCGGCGAGCGCCGCGACTAAAGAGCTGTGACAACGAGTTCGCGCGGGCCGGCCGGAAAGCCGGCCCGCGCCACTACCGGCACCCCGCATCCCACCACCCCGCCGCCGGCCGCGAAGCGAATGAGAACCCAGTCCCTCTCGGACGGCGCGAAGCGCACGATCCTGCCCAGCGGGCTGCGCATCGTCACGGAGTCGATCCCGACCACGCGCAGCGCCGCCCTCGGCGTCTGGGTCGGCGTGGGGTCGCGGGACGAGACGCCCGGCATGTCCGGCGCCTCGCACTTCCTCGAGCACCTGTTGTTCAAGGGCACCCACAAGCGCACCGCGTTGCAGATCTCGTCCGAGATCGAGGCGGTGGGCGGCGAGACCAACGCCTTCACCACGAAGGAATACACCTGCTACTACGCGCGGGTGCTCGACGCCGACCTGCCGCTCGCGGTCGACGTGCTGTGCGACGCCGTGGCTGACTCGATCATGGAGCCGGCCGACGTCGAGACCGAGCGCGGGGTGATCCTCGAAGAGATCGCGATGCACGAGGACGAGCCCGGCGACGAGGTGCACGACGTCTTCACCGAGGCGATCTTCGGCAATCACCCGCTGGGCCGGCTGATCTCGGGGACCGAGGAATCGATCACTCCGATGACCCGGAACCAGATCCACAGCTTCTACCGCCGGCGTTACAAGGCGCCGCACATCGTGGTGGCGGCGGCCGGCAACCTCGACCACGCCACGGTCGTCCGGCTGGTCCGCAAGGCTCTGGCCGGCACCGCGCTCGACTCCGAGCCGGCTGACCCGGCGCCGCCGCGGTCGGGTTCGAAGCGGGTGCCCACCCAGAAGCCGCACGTGGTCGTGCGCAACCGGGACACCGAGCAGGGCCACCTGGTGCTGGGCGGGGTCGGCATCGGCCGCCGCGACGAGCGCCGCTTCGCGATGGGCGTGCTCAACAACGTGCTGGGCGGCGGCATGTCGAGCCGGCTCTTCCAGGAGATCCGCGAGAAGCGGGGCCTGGCCTACTCGGTCTACTCGTACGCGAGCCAGTACGCCGACGCCGGTCTGTTCGGCGTCTACGCGGGCTCCGCCCCCGGCAAGTCCGACGAGGTGCTCGACCTCGTGCGGGTGGAACTCGACCGGGTGGCGACCCACGGCATCAGCGCCGAGGAGATCGCCCGGGGCAAGGGCATGGTCAAGGGCTCGTACGTCCTGGGTCTCGAGGACACCGGCTCGCGGATGAGCCGCCTGGCCAAGTCCGAGCTGCTCTACGGCGAGCTCATGGGGGTCGACGACCTGCTGGCCCGGGTCGACGCGGTCACCACCGACGAGGTGAACGAGGCGGCGGCGGATCTGCTGACCCAGCCGATGTCGCTCGCCGTGGTCGGACCCTTCGACGAGAACGCGTTCGGAGCGCACCGCTAACCTTGGACCCCGTGACGACGCTGGAGACCCCACCGCCGCCCACCCCTGCCGTGACGCCGGAGCAGCGCAAGCGCCGGATCATCGGCATGACGGTGTGGGCGGCGGCCTTCGTGGTGTTCGTGTGGCTGGTCGGCGTGCCGACCAGCGACCTCCTCACCGCCTTCGGCTGGCTGTGGCTGGCCACCATCGCCTGGCGCAATTATCTGCCCTGGCGAGAACACCTGCTCTTCGTGCGCGACTGGGGCCCGGTCGTGCTGTTGCTGGTCTTCTACAACGTCTCGCGCGGGGCCGCCGACAAGCTCTTCGAACCGCACGTCTTTCCCCTGATCGACGCCGACGTGGCCATGTTCGGGTGGCTCACCGACGGTCAGATCCCCACCGTCTGGCTGCAGGAGCACCTGTACGACCCCAAGCACGTCCCCTGGTGGGAGGTGGTCACCACCGTGGTGTACATCTCGCACTTCCTCACCGTGCCGACGGTGGCCGTGGTGCTCTGGGTCCGCAACCGCGGCGTGTCCTACCGGTTCATCCGCCGCTGGATCACGCTGAGCATGGCCGGCCTGATCACGTACTTCCTCTACCCGGCGGCGCCCCCGTGGTGGGCCTCCTTCTACGGCTTCCTGCCCGACCAAGTCGCGCGGTTCTCGTCGCGCGGCCTCGACGTCATCGGCCTGCACGGCGCCGGCAACACCTTGAACGCGCTGCAGGTGCACCAGTCCAACCCGGTGGCCGCCATGCCGTCCCTGCACACCGCGTACGCGATGATGGCCGTCGCCTTCTTCCTGCCGATGGTCCGCCGCCGGTGGTGGCCGCTGCTGCTCGCGTACCCGCTCGCCATGACGTTCACGCTGGTCTACACGGGCGAGCACTACGTGATCGACGTGTTCGTCGGCTGGCTGTACGTCGGTGCGGTGTTCGCGGCGGTGGGCTTCGCCGAACGCTGGTGGGCCCGGCGGACGTCGGCGCGCCCGGCGGACTAAATTATCCGTGTGACGAACCAGGCAGACCCGATCCGCGTCGGCGTTCTCGGAGCCCGGGGCCGCATGGGCCTCGAGGTGTGCAAGGCGGTCGACGCCGCCGATGACATGGAACTGGTCGCGATGCTCGACCAGGGCGACGAGCTGTTCAAGGCCTCCGACGCCGGCGCCCAGGTATTCGTCGACTTCACCACGCCCGACGTGGTGATGGACAACCTGCACTGGGCGGTCGAGCAGGGCATCAGCATGGTCGTCGGCACGACCGGCTTCACCGCGCAACGGCTCGACCAGGTCCGCGAATGGGTGACCGCCCAGCCCGGGGTCGGTGTGCTGGTCGCGCCCAACTTCGGCCTCGGCGCGGTGCTGATGATGCAGTTCGCGGCCCGCGCGGCGCGCTGGTTCGACTCGGTCGAGATCATCGAGCAGCACCACCCGCGCAAGCTCGACGCCCCGAGCGGCACGTCGACCCACACGGCCCAGCTGATCGCCCAGGCCCGGTCCGAGGCGGGTCTCGGCCCGATGCCCGACGCCACCAAGGACGAGGTCGACGGCGCTCGCGGCGCCGACATCGACGGCGTACGCATCCACTCGGTGCGTGCCGCGGGCCTGGTCGCCCATCAGGAGGTGCTGTTCGGCTCGCTCGGCGAGACGCTCACCATCCGCCACGACTCGCTCGACCGGGTGTCCTTCATGCCCGGCGTCCTGCTCGGCGTCCGCAAGATCCTCCACCGCCCCGGCCTGACCGTAGGGCTAGACAGCTTCTTGGACTGAGATCCCGTCCGGCAGGCCGGTGAGCTTGCCGTCGGCGAAATCGACCGGTTGACCGGCGATCTGCAGGCCCGTCACCTGGGGAGCGCCGGGGATCGGCCGTACGCGGACCACGCCGTTGGGCACATCCGGCTCGAGGCCCAGCAACGCCTGGACGATGAGCACCGCGGCGGCGGCCGACCAGGCCTGCGGATGGCACGACGCCGGATAGGGCATGGGCCGCGAGATGTCGATGCGCGCGTCCCCGCCGTACAACTCGGGAAGCCGGAAGCCGAACGCCTCGCCCGCCGTCAGCAGGCCGTCGATGAGACGGCCGGCCTCGGCTGCGAAGCCGGCCCGGGCCAGACCCGCGGCGACGATCGCGGTGTCGTGCGTCCAGACCGACCCGCAGTGGTACGACAGGGGAGCGAACCCGCCGTCGCCGGACGACATCGTGCGCAGGCCGTAGCCACCGGACATGCTCTCGGACCCGAGCGCCACGGCGATCCGGGCCTCTTCCTCGGCGGTCAGCAGGCCGGTGCCCAGCAGGTGGCCGATGTTGCTGGTCAGCGCGTCGACCGGCCGCTTGTCGCGGTCGAGGGCGAGCGCCGGATAGCGGCCGCCGTCGACCCAGAACGCGCCGCGGAACCGGGTCTCGAGCGCGTCGGCGTACGCCCGCCACCGGGCGCCGCCGGGCCGGCCGAACGCGTCGAGCAGCGCGGCGCCGTCGAGGGCGGCCCGGTAGGCGTACCCCTGCACCTCGGCCAGCGCGATGGGCGGCTCCGCGAGCCGGCCGTCGTGGAAGCGCACCGCGTCGTGCGAGTCCTTCCAGCCCTGATTGGCCAGGCCGCGGCCGGTCGGGTCGAGGTATTCGAGGAAGCCGTCGCCGTCCGGGTCGGCGTGGTCGGCGAGCCAGCTGAGCGCGTTCTCGAGCGGGAGCAGCAGCTCGGCGATCCCGGCCGGGTCGTGGCCCCAGCGCCAGGCGTCGTGCAGCAGGCTGATCCAGAGCAGGGTGGCGTCGATCGTGCCGTAGTAGACCGCGGGCAGCCGGCCCTCGACCGTGACGTCGGAGCGGCGCAGCTCGTGCATGATCTTGCCGGGCGCCTCTGGAAGAGGCCGGCCTGATCGACGGCGCGTCGTCCTGGCAGCGGCTGCGCCACATCATCCTGCCCCAGCTGCGGCCGACCACGTTCCTGGTCGTGACGCTCGGGCTGATCGGCACCTGGCAGGTCTTCGACCAGATCTACGTGATGAGCCAGGGCAACCCGGCCAAGACGACGCTGACCTGGCTGGGTAACTCCGTGCTGGTCACTGTCGTGGTCACGATCGGCCGGGTGGCCTTCGGCTCGATGGCCGGCTACGCGCTCTCGCGGCTGCAGTTCCGCGGGCGCCGGGCGCTGTTCGCCGGCCTGCTGGCGCTGATGGCCGTGCCGCCGGTGGTGCTGCTGATCCCGAAGTTCCTGGTGCTCAACCAGCTCGGCATGTACAACAGCTACGCCGGGCTGATCGTGCCGCTGCTGGCCGACGCCACCGGCATCTTCGTGATGAAACAGTTCTTCGACTCGGTGCCGGTCAGCGTCGAGGAGGCCGCCCGCATCGACGGGGCCGGAGTCTTCCGCACGTTCTCGTCGGTGGTGCTGCCGATGGCCCGGCCGGCGCTGATCACCCTGACCATCCTGTCGTTCACCGGTTCGTGGAACGAGTTCCCGCACACGCTCGTCTCGGTGCAGGACCCGGGCCTGTTCACCCTGCCGCGCGGGTTGGCCGACCTGGTCAGCGGTTCGCTGGGGGCGGGCACGCAGTATCCGCTGAAGCTGGGCGCGGCCCTGCTCGCCACGATCCCGGTCGCGATCATCTTCGTCATCTTCCAGCGCTACTTCGTACGCGACGCGGCCGCGGGTGCGGACAAGGGCTAGATTGTCCGGCTGTGGACCAGCTATCCGTGCGCGGCCGCCGGGTCCGGGTGGTCGCCACCCTGATCGCCGGGGTGCTGCTGCTCGCCGGCACCCTGTGGGGCACCGACGACGACTTCCCGTTCGGGCCGTTCCGCATGTATTCGACTGCGCCCGACCCGAACGGGGCCGCCCGCGACACCCGCGTCGAGGGCGTCGACGCCGACGGCCGCACGGTGGCGATCACCGAGGGCAACAGCGGCATCCGGCGGGCCGAGATCGAGGGCCAGCAGCAGGCGTACGTCGATGACCCGGCCCGCCTGGGCCGCGTCGCCACGGCGTACGAGGAACACACGCCCGGCGCGGCGCCGCTGCGCACGGTCCGCATCGTGGTGCGCTGGCACGGCATCGAGCACGCCCGGCCCACCGGCAAGTCGTGGGACGAGGTCGTCGCCGAATGGACGCGCCCATGAAATGGCTGTTCGCCCCGGTGCCGCTCGGGCGGATCGCCGCCTTCCGCACCCTGGTCTACGTCTTCGTCGCCCTCGACCTGACAGTCTTCACGCCCTGGGTGCGCTCGCACGCGAACACCCCCGGCGACCTCTACGAGCCGCTGCTGGTCGGCCGCGTCCTGCCCCTGCCCACGCCGACCCACCTGCTGGTCTGGGCGGTGTTCTGGGCGCTGATCGTGCTCTCCCTGGCCGCCGCCACCGGCCGCGCGCCGCGCATCCTGGGCTGGGCGGTCTTCGCGCTCTACTTCGAGTGGATGATCATCGCGATGAGCTACGGCAAGGTCGACCACGACCGGGTCGGGCTGCTCGTGGCGCTGGCCGTCCTGCCCACGATCGGCCGGGCCCGGTTCGGCGACAGGACGCTCTCCGAGGCGGCCGGGTGGGCGCTGCGAGTCACCCAGATCGCCGTCGTCTGCACGTACTTCCTGGCCGCCTGGGCCAAGCTGCGGTTCGGCGGCATCGACTGGCTGACCAGCGCCGTGCTGGCCCAGGCGATCATCCGCCGGGGCACCTGGCTGGCCGACCACATCGCCGTCGTCCCCGGCCTGCTGATCGCGGCCCAGGTCGGCATCATCCTGTTCGAGCTGCTCAGCCCGCTGATCTTCGTGATCCCGGAGCGCTTCCGGTGGATCGGCGTGGCGTTCTTCTACTCGTTCCACGTCATGACGTTCTCGATGATCACCATCTCGTTCGCCCCGCACCTGGTGGCCATGGCGAGCTTCCTGGCGATCGAACGGGTGCGCCCGATCGAATGCGTGCGCCGCCGACTCGGCCGCACCCCGGCGGTGGATCAGGCGCCGGAGCCGGTGCCGTAGAGCAGGTCGCGCTGGGCCTGGGGGAGTGAGCAGGCCGCGGTGCCGCCCGGCAGCAGGTGGCGGTGTTCGGCCACCCAGCGGTAGGCCGGCCAGGCGGCCAGCCGCACCGGGCCGAGCTGCAGCGCGCCCCCCGCGATCTGCCAGAACCGGCCGGCGTCGTGGAGCAGCAGGGCGATCGCGTCGGGGCCGGACGCCGTCGAGCCGTCGGCGCCGACCCACTGCACCGCCTCCTCGCACTGATCGACCGTCAGGCCCAGCGCGTCGAGGTCGGCGAACTGCCACGGGATCACCCGGGCGTGGGTCGGGATGCGCTTGGAGATGAACTCGGCGCACGAACTGCAGAACGAGCAGTCGCCGTCGTAGACGAAGGTCGGCGTGGGCATGGATCTATTCTGCGTCGAGCGCGACGTGCAGCCGCAGCTGGGGGACGAGCATGTCGTCCACGTCGAGGGCCCGGCCCGCGCCGTCCGGCTCCCAGCCGGCCGAGGCCAGGAACTTCTGCATCACCTTGTCCTGCTCGTAGGCCCAGGCCACCGCGTGGGTGAAGCCGTCCTCACGCCAGTGGGCGACCGCGGCCGACAACAGCCGGCTGCCGTGCCCGCGCCGGCCCCAGCGGGGCTCGATCAGCAGGTCGGTCACCGCGGCGACCGTGTCCGGCAGGGCCGGCTCCTCGGGGGCCAGCGCCTGCTCGTCGGCCGGGCCGGCGGCCGCGAAGCCGATCACCTGAGTCTCCGATTCGCTCTGCTCGACCGCGATCAGCACCCAGTGCTTCGGGGTCGGCGGCTGCTCGATCGCCTCGGACCAGCCCCGGGCCAGGTAGGCCTCGTCGAGGTTGGCCAGCACGTGCGGCGGGAACATGCGCCGGTAGGCCGAGCGCCACGTGGTCAGCTGGATGCGGGCGATCTCGGTGGCGTCGCCGGGACGCGCGGGACGGACGAAGCCGATTGCCATGCCGGGAGCCTACAGAGCGCGATTTTTGTCGTACCCCTGCTCTACCTTCCTTCTCGATGGCACTCCCTGATTCGCTCTCCGTCGCGCAGGCCCGCCGCGTCACGCTGGCCGCGCAGGGCTTCGCCGACCCCCGGCCCGGCGGCGCGACCGACCTGCGCCACCTGCGGCGGGTGCTGCGCCGCGTCCACCTGATCCAGATGGATTCGGTCAACGTGCTCCAGCGGGCCCACTTCATGCCGCTCTACAGCCGCCTCGGGCCCTACCCGGTCGAGCTGCTCGAGCGGGCGGCCTACCGCCGGCCCCGCGACCTGTTCGAGTTCTGGGGTCACGAGGCGTCGCTGATCACCACCGACCTCCAGCCGCTGTTCCGCTGGCGCATGGCCCGCGCGGGCGAGCTGGCCTGGGGCAACATGCGCCGGGTCGTGCAGGAACAGCCCGAGCTGGTCGCCCGGGTGCTGGCCGTCGTGCGCGAGCGCGGTCCGATCACCGCGGCCGAGATCGAGCACGACGAGCCCCGCCGCAGCGACCACTGGGGCTGGAACTGGTCGTCGGTCAAGCAGGCCCTCGAGTGGTTGTTCTACTCCGGCGAGATCACCGCGGCCGAGCGCACCACGTCGTTCGCCCGCCGCTACGACCTGCCCGAGCGGGTGCTGCCCGCGGCCGTGGTCAACGCCCCCACCCCGGCCGAGCCCGACGCCCTCCGCGCCCTGGTCGAGCTGTCGGCGCGGGCGCTGGGCGTGGCCGCCGAGCCCGAGCTGCGCGACTACTTCCGCCTCCCGGTCGACGGGTTCAAGCGGGCCGTGGCCGAGCTGGTCGACGATCAGGTGCTGCTCCCGGTCACCGTCCCCGGCTGGAAGCAGCCGACCTACCTGCACCACGAGGCGAGACTGCCGCGCTGGGTGCGGGCGGCCACGCTGGTCAGCCCGTTCGACCCGCTGATCTGGGAACGCGGCCGCACCGAGCGGCTGTTCGGCATGAACTACCGCATCGAGATCTACGTGCCCGCCGCTCAGCGCCTCTACGGCTACTACGTGCTGCCCTTCCTGCTGGGCGACCAGCTCGTGGCCCGGGTCGATCTCAAGGCCGACCGCAAGACCGGCCGCCTGTTGATCCCGGCGGCCTGGCTCGAGCCCGACGCCGACCCCGACGAGACGGCCGTCGCGCTCGCCGGTGAATTGCACCGCCTGGCCGGCTGGCTCGGCCTGTCCGAGGTCGTGCCCCCGGTCGGCGGCAACCTCGCCGGCCCGCTGACGGCCGCCCTCTCCGCCCGGGCCGAGTGAGCCGCCGCCCGCGTGAGCCGAGCCGCGGGGTGGGCCGCGGCACGGGTGAGCCCAGCCCTCGGTTGAGCCCAGCCCTCGGTTGAGCCCAGCCCTCGGGGAGCCGCGGCCCGGGTGAGCGGAGCCCGTGTGTGGCGCGGGCGTCTCCCGCCGGGTGGAGTCGTGGCTGATCGCTGCTCGGTGGTGAGCGCCGGACGCCCGTACGAAAGCTGATCTTGGGTCATCGAGCAGCGGCGACGCCGGTGTACCGTGGCGCCCATGAGCGCGACCACGACCCCGGACGCCGCCCGCCCGTGGCTGGACGATCAGCCCGTCCAGGGTCCGCCGGTGCCGCCCGAGTGGCTGGCCTACTACGCGCGACAGAACGAGCCCGACCGGGTCACCCGCTTCGTCCAGCGGGTCTGGACGAGGTCGCCGATCTGGGCCGCCCCGCTCGCCCTGCTGGTCTGCATGGGCGGCGCCGTCGGCTACACGATGGTGACCCACCCGGCCGAGGCCGGCGCCGGTGAAGCACCCACCTGCCTGCTGAAATACACCACCGGCTTCGTCTGCCCGGGCTGCGGCGGCACCCGCGCGGCCTGGTACCTGTTGCACGGCGACCTGCCGGCCGCGGCCCGCCACCACGCGGTCTTCGTCTTCGCCGTTCCGTTCCTGCTCTATCTGTACGTGGCCTGGGCCGGCAAGCGCCTCTTCAAGTGGAACCTGCCCCAGTTGAACCTGAGCCCGGCCGTCCTGATCACCTTCGTCGCTGTGTGGGCGGTCTGGAGCGTGGCCCGCAACCTGCCCTGGGCCCCGTTCACCGCGCTCTACGTCTGAGCGGGCCGTCCGATAGGTTGGGGGGTATGACGCACGACCCGCGACCCTTCGGACGGTTGCTGACCGCCATGGTCACCCCGTTCGCGCCGGACGGCTCCCTCGACGTCGAGGGCGCGGCGAAGCTGGCCACCTACCTCGTCGACGAGCAGCGCAACGACGCGCTCGTCGTCAGCGGCACCACCGGCGAGTCGCCGACCACCACCGACGCCGAGAAAGAGACCCTGCTCCGCGCCGTGGTCGACGCGGTGGGCGACCGGGCCCGGATCGTCGCGGGTGTGGGCACCAACAACACCGCTCACACGATCGAGCTGGCCCACGCCGCGGAAAAGGCCGGCGCCCACGGCCTGCTGGTCGTGACCCCGTATTACAACAAGCCGCCGCAGGCCGGTGTGGCCCGGCATTTCCTCACCGTGGCGGACGCGGTCGGCCTGCCGGTGATGGTCTACGACATCCCGCACCGCGCCGGCACGGCGATAGCCACCGAGACCATGTGCCGCATCGCCGAACACGACCGGATCGTCGCCGTCAAGGACGCCAAGGGCGACCTGATCGCCAGCTCGTGGGTGCTCAGCCGCACGGGCCTGGCCTACTACTCGGGCGACGACGCGGCGACCCTGCCGCTGCTGTCGATCGGCGGGGTGGGCCTGGTCGGCACCTCCACCCATTTCACCGGCGTCCTGGCCAAAGACATGATCGAGGCGTTCGAGCGCGGCGACAACGCCGCCGCTCTGGCCCTGCACCGGCGGGCTATGCCGCTGTTCACCGGCATCTTCCGGGTTCCGGGCACCATGCTGGTCAAGGCGGGCCTCAACGCTCAGGGTCGCCCGGCCGGCCCGGTCCGCTCGCCGCTGGTCGACGCGACCGAGGCCGAGCTCGACCAACTGCGCCAGGACGCCGCCGCAGCCGGCATCGCCCTGTGACGGGCACCGCCGCACAAAATGAGGAAAGACAGACAAATCTGATATGAGTCAAGCTCACGCGGATCTCGAACCGCCGCCCCCGCTGCCCGAGGGCGCCCTGCGCGTCATTCCGATGGGTGGCCTCGGGGCCATCGGCCGCAACATGACGGTCCTGGAGTTCGACGGCAAGCTGCTGATCATCGACTGCGGAGTGCTGTTCCCCGACGTGGAACAGCCCGGCGTCGATCTGATCCTGCCCGACTTCACGCCGATCCTCGACCGGCTCGACGACGTCCAGGCGATCGTGCTGACGCACGGCCACGAGGACCACATCGGCGCCGTCCCCTACCTGCTGGCCCACAAGGCCGACATCCCGCTGGTGGGCTCGGAGTTCACGCTGGCGCTGGTCGAGGCCAAGCTGGCCGAGCGCCGCCTCGACCCGTACACGCTGACCGTGCGCGAGGGCCAGACCGAGCAGCTCGGGCCGTTCGGCTGCGAGTTCTTCGCGGTCAACCACTCGATCCCCGACGCGCTGGCCGTCGCCGTGCGCACCCCGGCCGGCCTGATCCTGCACACCGGCGACTTCAAGATGGATCAGGTGCCGCTGGACGGCCGGATCACCGACCTGGCCGGGTTCGCGCGGCTCGGCGCCGAGGGCGTCGACCTGCTGCTCTCCGACTCGACGAACGCCGAGGTGCCCGGTTTCGTCACGCCCGAGCGCGACATCGGCCCGGTGCTGAGCTCGATCTTCGGCAAGGCGCGGGGCCGCATCATCGTGGCCAGCTTCGCCTCCCACGTGCACCGCGTGCAGCAGGTCATGGACGCGGCCTGGGAGTACGAGCGCAAGGTGGCCCTGATCGGCCGCTCGATGGTCCGCAACATGGGCATCGCCCGCGACCTCGGCCTGCTCAACATCCCGGACGGCCTGCTGGTCAGCCTGGACGAGGCGACCAGGCTGCCGGGTGACGAGATCGTCTTCATGTCGACCGGCTCGCAGGGTGAGCCGATGAGCGCGCTCGGCCGCATGGCCAACGGCGACCACCGGCACATCACGATCGAGCCGGGCGACACGGTCGTGCTCGCCAGCTCCCTGGTGCCGGGCAACGAGACCTCGGTCTATCGGGTGATCAACCGGCTGTCCCGCGCCGGCGCCACCGTGGTGCACAAAGAGACGGCCAAGGTGCACGTCTCGGGTCACGCCCCGGCCGGCGAGCTGCGCTATCTGCTCAACGTGGTGCGTCCCAGCAACCTCATGCCGGTGCACGGCGAGTGGCGCCACCTGCGCGCCCACGCCCAGCTCGGTGTCGAGACCGGCGTCGCGCCCGACCGGGTCGTGCTGTGCGAGGACGGCGACGTCGTCGACCTGGTCGAGGGGCACGCCCGCCACGTCGGCCGGGTGCAGAACCGCTACGTCTACGTCGACGGGCTCGCGGTCGGCGACGTCAGCGAGTCGCTGCTGACCGAGCGGCGCATCCTCGGCGACGGCGGCTTCATCTCGGCCACCGTGGTGATCGACTCGGTGACCGGCAAGGTCGTCGGCGAGCCGAACATCTCGGCCAAGGGCTTCTCGGAGGACCCCGACGCGTTCAACCCGGTGATTCCGTTGCTGACCGCCGCGCTGCACCGCTCGGCCGAGGACGGCATCACCGACACCCACCAGTTGCAGCAGGTCGTGCGGCGTACGGTGGGCCGCTGGGTCAACGACGCGTACCGCCGCCGGCCCATGATCGTGCCGACCGTGGTCGAGGTCTGAGCTAAAGAAGAGCGGCCATTTAAACCTTTCGCTGGTTCTCCCCGTACCTCTGGGCACGGTGCCGCCCCCACGGCACCCGTGTCGAGGGGAGTACCGAAAGATGCAGCGCAGACGGATCGCCGTGGCGGCGGCGGTCGTGGCGGCGGCGGGTGCGGCAGTGGCGTTCACCCTGCCTTCCATGGCCGGCACCACGCCGTCGAGCACGACTGCCAAGCCCAAGGCCGGTGGCGTTTCGCCGCAGATCCTGGCGGCAATGAAGCGCGACCTCGGGCTGGACGGCGATCAGGCCACGGCCCGGTTGCAGCGGGCGAAGTGGGCCAGCGCCGTGAGCGCCCGGCTGTCCGCGCAGACCGGCGCCGACTTCGGTGGCGCCTGGCTGGCCACCGACGGCAACACCCTCAAGATCGCCGTGACCGACCCCGCCGCCGAGAAGGCGGTCCGGGCCGCCGGCGCCGAGCCGGTGCTGGTCGAGCGCAGCGAGCAGGCGTTGGTGACGGCCAAGGAGAAGGTGGACGCGGTCCGCTCCGAGGCGTCCGGTGTCAGCGGCTGGTACGTCGACGTCAAGACCAACAAGCTGGTCGTGGTGGCCAAGCCGGGCAAGGTGTCGACGGCCAAGAGTCTGGCCCGCACGGCCGGCGTGGCCGGTGACGCCGTGTCGGTCGTCACCAGTTCGGCCACTCCCAAGCCGCTGTTCGACGTGCGCGGCGCCGACCCGTACTTCATCCGGGTCGACGGCGGCACGGCGCGCTGCTCGATCGGGTTCTCGGTCGAGGGCGGCTTCGTCACGGCCGGGCACTGCGGCGGCGTCGGCGCGACCACGACCGGCTTCAACCAGCAGGCCCAGGGCACCGTACGCGCGTCGACCTTCCCGGGCACCGCCGACATGGGCTTCGTCGAGGTCAACGGCGACTGGGACCCGCGCCCGGTGGTCAACGACTTCGAGGGCAACGAGCTTCCGGTGGCCGGCAACACCGAGGCGCCAGTGGGCGCGGCGGTCTGCCGTTCCGGCTCCACCACCGGCACCTTCTGCGGCACGATCCTCGCCAAGAACCAGACGGTGGTCTACCCCGAGGGCGCGGTCACCGGTCTGACTCGCACCGACGTCTGCGCCGAGGGTGGCGACTCGGGCGGCCCGTGGCTCAGCGGCGACCAGGCCCAGGGCCTCACCTCGGGCGGCTCGGGCGACTGCACGGTCGGCGGCGAGACGTTCTTCCAGCCGGTCAACGAGATCCTCGCGGCCGAGGACCTGACGCTGGTGACCAGCGGTGGCGGTGCAGCCCAGCCGCCGGCCGAAGAGGAACAGCCCCCGGCCGAGTCGGCCGGCGCCTGCGCCGACCAGGCTGTGCAGCGCGAGGGCACCCTGGCCCGCGCCCGCACCGCCCAGGCCCAGCCCGACGGCGCCGCGTTCCGTTCGAACGCCGGCGTCCAGACCGCTTGCCTCACCGCCGCCGAGGGGGCCGACTTCGACCTCTTCCTGCAGCGGCTCACCAACCGCGGTTTCCGCACGGTCGCCAGCGACACCGGCGCCGGCGACAAGGAGCTGACCTTCAACGGCCGCTCCGGCACCTACCGGTACGTCGTCGTCGCCACCTCCGGCGCCGGCGCGTACAACCTGGGGTTCAGCACCCCCTGACGCGCCCCGCCACCACCCCTGCCTCGGTGGCGACAGCGCATCTGACGATGCCGGGGAGCCCATGGCTCCCCGGCATCGTCGCGTCTGCGTCTCAACCGAGCTGGCGCAGTTCCAGCACCTCGTTGGACAGCTGGACGCTGGTCGCGATCGCGGCGATCATCACCTGGTCGAGCTGCTCGGGCGTGACGCCCCGCTCCCAGTCGGCGATGACCTCGCCCACCACGAGCACCGTCCCGTCGTCGTTGACGTGGACGTACGCCTTGGGAAAGAGCTGGTCGTGGTTCCACGAGTTGCAGAACTCGTAGAGCCGGGCGACGTCGTCCATTCCGAACATGTGTTGCACCATCGTGCGCACCTGGAGCACTTCCTGCTGCTGCCCGATGCGGAAGAAATAGATGAGGTTGCCCTGGAAGTTGCCGCCGATGTCCCCCTCGGCGTCCTCGAAGTACTTGAAGTCGCGCGCGTCGAGCGCGTCGGTGATCATTTCCTTGGTGAAGGCCTGCACCCGCCGATAGTAGGTCGGTGCGCCTACCGGATTCATGAGCATCGCGGCGTTACGGTGTGACCATGGCGGGCCGCACCTCTCCGGCGAGCCGGGGCCGCGCCGCGTCCACGACGCGCGGCGCCGCTACCAACCGTGCCCGTCAACCGGCACGCCAGCCCGCCCGCAAGACTCCGCCGCGCAAAGCGACGCGACCCCGCTCGGCGGCCCGTGCGCGGCCTTCCATGGGTTCGGCGGTGGCCACCGGCGTCGGCCGCGGTCTGGGCGCCCTGTGGATGGGCCTGGCCCACAGCGTCGGCTGGGCTGCCCGCGGCGTCGGCCGGCAGGCCGCCACCGCCAAGGAGATCGATCCCGAGCATCGCCGCGACGGCGCCGGTCTGCTGCTGCTCGGCCTGGCCATCCTGGTCGGGGTGGCGGTGTGGTTCGGCAGCGCCGGGCCGGTCGGCAAGTGGCTGGCCGACTCGACCCACCTGTTCCTCGGCGGCCTCGCCGTGCTGCTCCCGCTGCTGCTGCTCTATGGCGCCGTACGCCTGATGCGCAAGCCGGCCGACCCCGAGCACCGCGGTCGCACGCTGGTCGGCTGGACGGCGATCGTCATCGCCACCGCCGCGCTGCTGCACGTCTCGCAGCGCCCCGACGACGGCGCCGCGATGGAGAGGGCCGGCGGCCTGCTCGGGTACGCCTTCGGCGCGCTGCTCGAGCGGGCGGTGACAGCCTGGGTGGCCGTGCCGCTGCTGGTGCTCCTCTTCGTCTTCGGCTTCCTGGTGATCACGGCCACACCGATCAACAAGATTCCCGAGCGGGTGCTGCTGCTGGTCGACGTGTTGCTGGGCCGGTCGACCGAGCGCGCCCCGCTGCCGACCCCCGAGCTGCCCGAGGACGACGAGGACGCCGAGGAGCCGGTCAAGAAGCGCCGCCCGTCCCGTCGCCGGCAGGGCTCGCTGGCCGACATCGGCCTGGCCCCCGATGAGCCGGCCGCCGACGAGGACGACTTCCTCGTGCACGACACGGTGGCCGTGCCCAAGGTGCCGGCCAGCCGCAAGAAGCCGACGCCGGCCCCGCCCGACCACTCGGAGCCGCTGCCCACCCGGGCCGAACAGCTCGAGATCAGCTCGGTGCCGGGCGACTACCGCCTGCCGCCGCCGTCGCTGCTCGGCCAGGGCTCGCCGCCGAAGTCGCGCAGCCGGGCCAACGACGAGATCATGGCCGCCCTGTCCGGGGTGTTCGACCAGTTCAACGTCGACGCCGAGGTCACCGGCTTCACCCGCGGGCCGACGGTCACCCGCTACGAGGTCGAGATCGGTCCCGGCACCAAGGTCGAGCGCATCACCCAGCTGTCGCGCAACATCGCGTACGCGGTGAAGTCGCCCGACGTCCGCATCCTGAGCCCGATCCCGGGCAAGAGCGCGGTCGGCGTCGAGATCCCCAACACCGACCCCGAGAACGTCGCGCTGGGCGACGTGCTGCGCTCGCGGGCCTCCACCGCCGACCACCACCCGATGCTGGTCGCGCTGGGCAAGGACATCGAGGGCGGCTTCGTGGTGGCCAACCTGGCCAAGATGCCGCACATCCTGATCGCGGGCGCGACCGGTGCCGGCAAGAGCTCGTGCCTGAACTCGCTGCTGGTGTCGCTGCTGACCCGGGCCACCCCCGACGAGGTCCGCCTGTTGCTGGTCGACCCCAAGCGGGTCGAGATGACCGCGTACGAGGGAATCCCGCACCTCGTCACGCCGATCATCACGAATCCGAAGAAGGCGGCCGACGCGCTCGAGTGGGTCGTGCGCGAGATGGACATGCGCTACGACGACCTCGCGGCCAACGGCGTGCGCCACCTCGACGACTTCAACCGCAAGGTCCGCAGCGGCGAGATCACCGCGCCGCCCGGCAGCGAGCGCGTCATGAAGCCGTACCCGTACCTGCTGGTCATCATCGACGAGCTGGCCGACCTGATGATGGTGGCGCCGCGCGACGTGGAGGACTCGGTCGTCCGCATCACCCAGCTGGCCCGGGCCGCCGGCATCCACCTCGTGCTGGCCACCCAGCGCCCCTCGGTCGACGTGGTGACCGGCCTGATCAAGGCGAATGTGCCGTCCCGGCTCGCCTTCGCGACCTCCTCGCTGGCCGACAGCCGGGTCATCCTCGACCAGCCGGGCGCCGAGAAGCTGCTCGGCCGCGGTGACGGGCTGTTCCTGCCGATGGGCGCCTCGAAGCCGGTGCGCATCCAGGGCGCCTGGGTCGACGAGAAAGAGATCGCGGCGGTCGTCAAGTTCTGCAAGGACCAGCGCGAGCCGGAGTTCCGCGAGGACGTCACCGAGGTCCCGCAGAGCAAGAAGAAGCAGATCGACGAGGAGGTCGGCGACGACCTCGAGGTGCTGATCCAGGCCATCGAGCTGGTCGTGACCAGTCAGTTCGGCTCGACGTCGATGCTCCAGCGCAAGCTGCGGGTGGGCTTCGCCAAGGCGGGCCGCCTGATGGACCTGATGGAGACCCGCGGCATCGTCGGCCCGTCCGAGGGCAGCAAGGCCCGCGACGTGCTGGTCAAGCCCGACGAGTTGGAAGAGGCGCTGGCCGCTCTTCGCGTCGACTAGTAAGTCTTTCCAGCTCTTCCTCGATCGGGTCTCTCCGGAACGCTTCCCGCAGCAGGTGGTAGCCGACGACGATCAGGGCGGCCAACATGAGCAGGGCCGCGATCGTGGGCAGGACGGCGACGACCCGGCCGAACAGGTACGGCTGGTAGCTCAGCAGGGAGGCCGCCTGGACCAGCAGGGGCACGTACCAGAGGCGTGGGATGAACATCACCAGGACGACGGTCAGCACGTCGGCCAGGAAGAAGTACCGCTCGTGCATGCCGGGCAGCAGGAACGGCACGAGGATCGAGAACAGGGCGGCCGCGAGCACGACGCGTTCCCGGGTCAGCTCGACCTGGCGAGCGATCAGCACGTAGACGACCCCGATCACCACCGCCGCCGCGAACAGGTAGCCGAGGGTGCGCAGCGTGTCCTCGCGGGGGCCGCCGGGCATCAGGGCGAACACGTTCGGGGCGCGCAGACTCAGCTCGGGCACGTTGCGGGCCTGCCGGTCCATGCTGTAGATCGTGAGCAGCTCGATCGGGTTGCGCCCGAGCAGGATCGCCGGCAGGTCGAGAGCGAGATACGCGGCGGGCGCGGCGAGCAACGTACGCCACGGGATCTTGCCCGCCAGAACCAGGAGCAGCAGCAGCGGCAGGATGAAGATCCCCTGCGGCTTCATGGCGACCGCGACGCCGCACAGCGCCACACCCCACCACGGCTTGTCCTTCAGCAGGAAATAGACGGCGCCCAGGGCGGGCGCGGCCCACATCGCGTCGATCTGCCCCCAGAACGACGCGTTCAGCACGACTGTCGGAAGCAGCACCACGATCAGCGCCGCGGCCGCCGGGAGGCGGCTGCCCGGCCAGCGCAGCCCGACGATCCGGTAGGCGAAGAACGCCAGCACGACGTCGAAGACGACCCACATCGCTTTGATCTTGAGCAGGAGCGGGCCGGGCAGGTAGATCGTGAAGGCGAGCAGATAGAGGAACGGCGCGTTGTAGTTGCCCACCTCGGTGCCGAGCCCGCGCCAGCCGCCGGCCTCGCGCAGCTGGCGGTACCACGAGAAGAAGATGCGCATGTCGGTCGTCTTCTCGTGGAAGCCCACCCAGCGGGCCAGGATCGCGATCACGACGAGCGCGGCGATGAGCAGGGCTTCGGCGTGCGGCGGGGGCTTCTTCAGAGTCTGCATGGCGCCAAGGGATACGGGCCGGACCCCCCGACGGATCAGTGCGCGGTCCAGCCAGGCACAGGATCCGGCTAACCTGGTCGGGTGTCGGTAACTCCTTCCCCCCGCCGTGTCGCCCTTCTCACCCTCGGCTGTGCCCGTAACGAGGTCGACTCGGAAGAGCTCGCGGCCCGCCTCGACGCGGGCGGATGGCAGGTGAGCACCGACGCCGATGGGGCCGATGTGGTGGTCGTCAACACCTGCGGTTTCGTCGAGAAGGCGAAGCAGGACTCGATCGAAACCCTGCTGGCCGCGGCCGACACGGGGGCCAAGGTGGTGGCGGCCGGCTGCATGGCCGAGCGCTACGGCAAAGAGCTGGCCGACAGCCTGCCCGAGGCGTCCGCGGTGGTCAGCTTCGACGACTACACCGACATCGCGGCCCGGCTCGACGGCGTGCTGGCCGGCGAGACCTTCGACGCGCACACCCCGCGCGACCGGCGCGAGCTGCTGCCGATCACGCCTGTGCAGCGCCAGGCGGCCAAGGTGGTCATCCCCGGGCATGCCACGGTCGACGAGCACACCCCGGCCCACCTGCGCCCGATCCTGCGCCGCCGGCTCGACAACGGCCCGGTCGCCAGCCTCAAGCTGGCCAGCGGCTGCGACCGCAAGTGCGCGTTCTGCGCCATCCCGGCCTTCCGCGGCGCCTTCGTCTCGCGCGACCCGCAGGAACTTCTGGCCGAGGCGGAATGGCTGGCCCGGTCCGGCGTCCGTGAGCTCGTGCTGGTGAGTGAGAACAGCACCTCGTACGGGAAAGATCTGGGTGACCCCAGGGCGCTCGAGAAGCTGCTGCCCCAGCTGGCCGCCGTCGACGGCATCGTGCGGGTGCGGGCGAGCTACCTGCAGCCGGCCGAGACCCGGCCCGGCCTGGTCGAGGCGATCGCCACCACCCCGGGCGTCGCGCCCTACTTCGACCTCTCGTTCCAGCACTCGAGCGAGCCGGTGCTGCGCCGCATGCGGCGTTTCGGCTCCACCGACCGGTTCCTCGATCTGCTCGCGTCGGCCCGCGAGCTGGCCCCCGCGGCCGGCGCTCGCAGCAACTTCATCGTCGGCTTCCCCGGCGAGACCCGGCAGGACGTCGACGAGCTGGTGCGCTTCCTGTCCGAGGCGCGGCTCGACGCGATCGGCGTCTTCGACTACAGCGACGAGGACGGCACCGAGGCGGCCGGGCTCGACAAGAAGGTCAAGGAAGACACCATCAAGCGCCGGTACGACCGGATCGTCACGCTCGCCGACGAGCTGTGCACCCAGCGCGCCGAGGAGCGTCTCGGCTCGGTCGTCGAGGTGCTGGTCGACACGGTCGAGGGCGGCGAGATCGAGGGCCGCGCCGAGCACCAGGCGCCCGAGGTCGACGGTTCCACGACGCTCGTGCCGGGCGAGGCGGGCGCCGACCTGACCGCGCTGCGCCCCGGCGACTTCGTGCGGGCCCGGGTCACCGCGACCGAGGGCGTCGACCTGGTCGCCGTGCCGGTCGAGATGATCTCAGCGGCGCCGGTGTCCCCGCGGTGACCGACGAGCCGGTCCCGGTGACCGCGCCCCGGACGGTGTCGCCCTACAACGCGGCGAACGTCCTGACCGTGGTGCGGATCGTGCTGGTCCCGGTGTTCCTCGGCCTCGTGGTCTCGTCGCAGCTCACCGGCACGGGTGCGCGAATCCTGACCTGCCTGGTGTTCTGCGTGGCCTCGGCGACCGACTTCATCGACGGCTGGATCGCCCGGCGCTGGTCGCTGGTCACCTCGTTCGGCAAGGTGGCCGACCCGATCGCCGACAAGGCGCTGACCGGCACGGCGCTGGTGCTGCTCTCGGTCTACGACCGGCTGCCGTGGTGGGTCACGGCGCTCATTCTCGTACGCGAGTGGGGGATCACCGCCCTGCGGTTCTGGGTGATCCGGTACGGCATCATCCCGGCCAGCCGCGGCGGCAAGCTCAAGACGGTGCTCCAGATCGCCGCCATCGCCTGGTACCTGTGGCCCGTCCCGGAGCCGTTCGACATCGTCGGCGTGGTGCTCATGGGCGCGGCGACGGTCGTGACGGTCGTGACCGGTGTGGACTATGTGATCGAGGCACTGCGTTTAAGGCGGGACGCCCGTCGCGCGGCCCGCACGGACGGGTAAATTCCTCCGGGTGGGTCCTGATATCGCCGCCGCCGCGGCCGTGCACCGCCTGATCGACCGGCACGAGACTCTTGCCACCGCCGAATCGCTGACCGGCGGCCTGGTCGCCGCGACCGTGGTCGAGATCCCAGGGGTGAGCGCGGTCTACCGTGGCGGGCTCGTCGTCTATGCCACCGAGCTCAAGCACATCCTGGCCGGAGTGCCGAAGGCCCTGCTCGACGAGCGCGGCCCGGTCGATCCCGACGTGGCCGGGGCACTGGCCGAGGGCGCCCGCGACCGCTGCGGCGCCGACTGGGGCGTGGCGACGACCGGCGTGGCCGGGCCCGAGCCGCAGGACGGCAAACCGGTCGGCCTGGTCTATGTGGCGGTGGCCGGCGCGTCCGGCACCCAGGTGCGCGAGCTGCGCCTCGACGGAAATCGTGCGGCCATCCGCACCGAAAGTGTGACGAGGGCGCTATTCCTGCTCGCAGACTGTCTTCAGGACGCCCCAGCATCGGTGTGAGCTGGGGAATGTCCCAGTGACCACAGTCGTTACAGGAGAGCCCCGTTGTCGGGCTGCCCCGGAATTCGGCGGGGCGGTATGTCGGTCTGGCCGGCAGCGGGTACGGTTGCGGGAAGCCTCCGGCGCGTGCCGGCGGCCCCGCCGCAGGAGGAGGTGCCATGGTCCTGCTACGCCGGGTTATCGGCGACGCACTGAGGGCGCGCCGGCAGGGGCAGCACCGCACGCTGCGCGAGGTGTCCACTGCCGCGAATGTCAGCCTGGGCTACCTGTCGGAAATCGAGCGCGGTCAGAAAGAAGCGTCCAGCGAGTTGCTGGCCGCCATCTGTGACGCTCTCGGTGCCCGCCTCTCCGAGCTCCTGGGTGAGGTCAGCAGCACGCTGTCGCTCGCCGAGGGTATGGAAGGCGTGCTCGTCCCGGTCGACGCCGAGTCGGTCAAGTCGCAGTCCAAGCCGGTCGATGGGGACGTGTCCGTCTCGGTCCGCCGTGAGTCTCCGCTCAAGGCGACCCTGCATGCGACTCGTAAACCCCAGCGCGACGTCGTTTACGCCGCATAAAAGCGATGATTTCGCCCGGGCCGGGCCTGCTCTCCATGAGCAGGTCCGGCCCGTTTCTTTTCCATTCTCTGTGGGGTTGCTGTGACTCATCGGGGTGGCTCCCTCGGGATCGACCCCGAGCAGGAGGAGCGCGTAGCCTCGAAGCGTGGGGGTCACCCTGAGATCCCCCCGAGGTCACGTGACGTCGGTGGCGTCGAGCTGACACGATGGCATGACACAACTGGTGACTCGCCATCGCGACAGCTCCTCGATCTGCGTCGGTGGCGGACCCGATAGAGCGACATTGAGGGGATACCGCGAGATGGCGAATCCGTTCGTCAAGGGCTGGCGTTACATGATGGCGCTCTTCGGCGCGAAGATCGATGAATACGCCGATCCGAAGGTCCAGATCCAGCAGGCCATCGAGGACGCGCAGCGCCAGCATCAGGCCCTTGTGCAACAAGCCGCGGCGGTCATCGGCAACCAGCGGCAGCTCGAGATGAAGCTGTCGCGCCAGATGGAAGAGGTCGAGAAGCTGCAGGGCATGGCCCGGCAGGCTCTCGTCCTGGCCGATCGGGCGCGTGGCAGCGGTGACGAGGCCGAGGCTCAGAAGTACGAGTCGACGGCTCAGACGCTCGCCACCCAGCTGGTCTCCGGCGAGCAGTCGATGGAAGACCTCAAGACGCTGCACGACCAGGCGCTCTCGGCAGCGGGCCAGGCCCGCAAGGCGGTCGAGAACAACGCCATGGTGCTCCAGCAGCGCATCGCCGAGCGGTCGCGTCTGCTGAGCCAGCTCGAGCAGGCCAAGATGCAGGAGACCGTGGCCAAGTCGCTCGAGTCGATGTCGTCGCTCGCCGCGCCCGGCAACACACCGTCGCTCGACGAGGTTCGCGACAAGATCGAACAGCGCTACGCGAACGCGATGGGTCGCGCCGAGCTGGCGTCCAACTCGGTCGAGGGCCGCATGCTCGAGGTGCAGAAGTCGAGTCTCGACCTGGCCGGTTCGTCCCGGCTCGAGCAGATCCGCGCCAGCATGGCGGGCGACAAGCTCGGCGCCGCGCCCACGCAGCCCGCGGTCGAGCAGTCCTCGGCTCCGGCCTCCGACCCGGCCAGCGTGGCGCGGCTCGACGAGATCCGCGCCAGCATGAACCAGAAGCGCGGCGACACGACGGCCGCCGGCTGAGGCACTTCGCACAACCAGGGGAGGGACGACGGTGGACGAGCGGACCAGGTACTTCCGGCGGCTCAAGCGTCTGCGCAGCGCAGCGCGACGGTGGAGCGTGCTGGGAGGCGGACTGGCCGCGGCCACCGCCGTCCTCACCCCCTATCAGGGCATCGGCTGGGCCGACGCGATCTGGGCCGGCTCGGCCGGCGCTTCGGTCGCGCTGGCCTGGTGGCGCTTCAGCGACCACCGCGAGCTGGCGGCCCTGCCCGCTCCGCCGCCACCCCCGCCCGCGCTCGCCGGCGCCAAGCTGACCGCGGCGCTCGAGCGCTTCCCGGTCGGCCGCACGATGATCAGTGAGGTGCGCCGGCAGAAGAACCGCTATGCCCTGCGCGGCTCGGCGATCACCCACGCGTGGGACAGGCTTGACGTGGCTTCGTCCACTTTGAGCGCACTGTCCGGCCGGCTCACCGGCTCCGGCGAAGGTGCCGTGCTCGAGGCCGCGGTGGCCGAGGAATGGTTGCGCGACCTCGGCCAGCGGGTGGCCAGCGTCGAACGGGCCCTGCCGCTCAGCCCGCCCGAGCAGCGCGCCGGCCTCGCCGAGTCGCACGGCCTGCTGGCCGAGCAGTTCACCGAGGGCGTCGACGCCTACGAGCGACTGGTCGCCGCGGCCGCGAGCTACGTCGCCGAGGACGGCCACCCGGTGACCGAGGGCAAGCACCCGGCCTTCGCGAGCCTGGTCGACGCCACCGACAAGCTCCGCGGCATCGCCGAGGGCCTCTCCGAACTCAAACGTCCCGCCTAAACCGCCGCCGGGCGGGGCTGGCAGCGCGGGCACCAATAGGTGATCCGCTCGCCCTTCTCGTCCTTCTGGATCGCGGCGCCGCATCGTCGGCAGGGCTGCGCGCGACGACCGTACACATAGCTCGTCTGCCCGCGTCGCAGCGAGCCGGTCGTCGTCTGGGTCCAGCGTCCACGATTCGACGCCACCAGTTTCTGGGCCAGTCGCACGGTGCCCGGCAGGTCGGCGACCAGCGACACCGGCGTCCACGGCCACAGCCCCCGCAGGAAGAGCGTCTCGGCCTTGTAGAGGTTGCCCACACCGGCCAGGTTGCGCTGGTCGAGCAGGGCCTCGGCGATGGTCCGCTCCGGCTGCTCGGCGATGCGCCGCGTGGCCTCGTCGACGTCCCAGTCGGCGCCCAGCAGGTCGGGGCCGAGATGGCCGAGGTGCTGATCCTCCTCGGCGGTCGGATAGAGCGCGACCTCGTGCAGGTGGTAGCCGACGGCGACCGAACGACGGGTTCGCAGCACGACCCGGATCAGGTGGGCCGGGCGGGCGGTCCAGCGTTCCCCCGGGGCGTACGCCCGCCACGCGCCCTCCATGCGCAGGTGCGAGTGCAGGGTGTGCGGCTTCTCGCCGTCCCGGGTCAGCCGCAGCAGCAGGTGCTTGCCGCGGCTGGCCGATTCGGCGACGGTCCAGCCGCTGAGGTCGGACGTGGCCAGCTGCGGCACGCGAAAGTCGGAGCCGGTCAGCACGTCGCCCTGGAGAGCCTTCTCCAGCACGCGCGCGGTGTTCCAGACGGTGTCGCCCTCGGGCATGCCTCAATCCTGCCCCGGCGCGGGGCCGAGAAACGACATCATGGTCGCTTCGTCCATGCTGTCGGCCGCTGCGAGGTCGGCCGCGGTCAGCAGCGTGGCCAACGCCGCGGTGCGGACCGGGTCGGCGGCATCGGGGTCGATTCCCCGCCTGGCGGCGAAGCGCCTGACGGCCATCAGCAGGCCGGCGGCGTCGCGCTTGTTTCCCGTACGGGCGAGAGCGTAGGACGCGGTATGCAGCCCACCCAGCACGTTGCCGACATCGTCCTCCTCCGCGAATCCGGTCAGCGCCCGCCGTAGCACCACGAGTGCTCGCTCCGGACTCGCTTCCACCAGCCCGTTTCTCGACGGCTCGGGGCCTGCGGGCGCCGGTGTCGTGGTCTCGCTCGGCGTGGGCTCGCGGCCGTCGAGCAGGGCACGGCCTAGCAGCAGATCGCTCATCGCGGCCGTCCAGGTCTGGCGCAGCGCGACCGCCTCCGCCCCGGCCTCGGCGAGCACCCGCCGGCCCTCGGCCAGCCGGCCCGCGCCGGCCAGAGCGGCGCCCAGCGACGCCGTGGCGGCCGGCACGATCCACTCCTCGCCGATGCGCCGCGCCAGTGCCAACGAGCGCCGGGCCGGCTCGACACCGCGATCGAATTCACCGCGGAACGTCCAGTACAACGATTCGTAGTAGGAGCCCTGCGCGGCCAGGATCTTGCCCTCGTGGTCCGAGTGCTCGCCCAGGATCTCGAGCCCGGCGTAGAGGTCGGTCGTCGCGCCGAGGTCGCCGGCCATGTAGCGCAGCAACGCGGCGCTGAGGTGGGCGCGGGCGCGGTCGGTCGGCGGCGCGTCCGAGGCGGCGGCCAGCCCGGCCCTCAGCAGTGGCAGGCCCTCGGTGACCAGCCCGCCCCGGAACCAGAACCACTGCAGCAGTCCGGCTGTGCGCAGCGCCGTCGCCGGCCGCGTCCCGAGGTCGTGCCGGATCCCGGCGCGCAGGTTGAGGAGTTCCCGGTTGAGCGTACGGATGGAGTGGGCCGAATGTTCGCCGCGGAGCAGGGGTGCGTGGTGCTCGACCAGCCCGCGGACCCACGCCGCGTGCCGCTCCTGGCTGCCCGCCGGGTCGGGGTCGTGCTGGCGGCAGTACGCCCGCACGATCTCGAGCAGGCGGTAGCGGGCCGGCGACACGGTCGTGTCGGCCACCACCACCGAGCGGGCCACCAGCGCCGAAAGCCCGTCCAGGTCGTCGTCGACGGCCAAGAGCGGAAATCCACCCTCGTACGGCCACAGGCCCAGCAGCAACGCCCGGTCGGACTCGCCGAGCAGGTCGACGCTCCAGGCGACCGTGGCCTCCAGCGTCTCGTGCGGGGCGAGGGCGCCGCGCGGCACCGGTCCGAGCTGCGGGAACCGGTCGCGCAGCATCCCGAGCAGCTCACCCAGCCCGAGTACGCGGGCCCGGGCCGCCGCCAGTTCCAGCGCGAGTGGGATGCCGTCGAGGGCAGCCGCGAGACCGGCCAGCGTCTCGGACTCGGCCGCACTGGGCCGCCAGCCCGGCCGGACCGTGGCTATCCGGTCGGTGAGCAGGGCGACCGCGTCGGCGGCGGGCAGCGGCGGCACCGGAAGCAGCCGCTCGCCGTCCACCCCCAACGGTTCCCGGCTGGTGGCCAGCACACGCAGCGCGGGGCAGCGGGTGAGCAGTTCGAAGGCCAGGTCGGCCGCGGCCATCACGACGTGTTCACAGTTGTCGAGCAGCAGCAGGCCGCTGCCGTCGCCGAGAGCCGCCGCGAGGACCTCGACGCTCGATCCCCGTACGCCCATCGCCGCGGCCACGGCCGCCGGCACCAGCGTGGGGTCGGTGACGTCGGCGAGCCGCACGAACCACGGGTTCCGACCGGCCGCGTACTCGACCGCCAACCGGGTCTTGCCGGCGCCGCCCGGCCCGACCAGGGTGAGCAGCCGGCTCGCGCCCGACATCTCGGTCAGCTCGGTCAGCTCGGCGGCGCGGCCGAAGAAGTGCGAGAGCGGGCGTACGGCCGGCGCCGGGCGCGACGGCAGCAGCAGTCCCGGGTCCTGAGCCAGCACCCGGCGTTCCAGATCCTGCAGCGCCGGGCCGGGGTCGATGCCGAGGTCGTCGGCCAGCCGGTCGCGGACGCGGCGCAGCGCGGCCAGCGCCTCGGCCTGCCGCCCGCTGCGGTAGAGGGCCACGATGAGCAGTTCCCAGCGGCGTTCCCGGTAGGGCTCGGCCCGGGTCGCCGCCTCCAGCTCGCCCGCCGCGCCCGGGGCGTCGCCGCCGGCCAGCCGGGCCGCGAGGCGTTCCTCCACGGCGACGGCCCGCAGCTCGTCGAGGCGGGTGCGGGCGGGGGTGCCGGGCAGGTCCGCGTACGCCTCCCCGCGCCACCGCCCCAGGGCGGCGTCGAACAGCCGCAACGCGTCGCCGGGCTGTTCCCCGTGGAGCAGCTGCCGCCCGCGGTGCACGTCGGCCGCGAACCGGGCGGCGTCGGTGTCGTCGACCGTGAGCCGGTAGCCGTCGCCGGCCCGGGCCAGGGCGGCCCGGCCCAGAGCGCGGCGCAGGCGGGAGACGTACGCCTGAAGGGAATTGCCCGGCCGCCCGGGCGCCTCGTCACCCCAGATCGCCTCGGCCAGAGCGTCCTCGGTGACCGGCCGGCCCTCGGCGGCGAGCAACGTGGCGACGAGCCGCCGCGGCAACGGTCCGCCGAGATCGGCCACGACGCCGTCCACCTCGATCTCGGTGGGCCCGAGCACCTTGCCGATCAGCACGGCACTCAGCATAGAAGTGCAGGCGGCTTGCAGGCAGTCTGCAAGCCGACCGTGCGAGCGTGCGGTCATGACAACCACGCACCTCGCCGAACGCACCGACACCTGGGACATGCTCGTGGTCCACCGGGTCTTCCGGCGCGAGTTCCGCATCATGCCCGCGCTGGTCCGGGCCGTCCCGCCCGGGGACGCTGACCGCGCCGAGGTGCTCGGTCAGCACCTGGCCAACGTGGCATCCGGACTGCATCACCATCACACGGCCGAGGACGAGCTGGTCTGGCCGCTGCTGCTCGACCGGGCCGGGATGCACACCGAGCTGATCCACCGGATGGAGGCGCAGCACGAGCGGCTGCACGAGCCGCTGGCCCGGATCGACGTGCTGCTGCCGCGCTGGCGGGCGACGGCCGAGGTCGAGGACCGCGACGCCCTGGCCGAGGTGATCGCCCAGGCCGCGGTGGCGCTGGACGAGCACCTGGCCGACGAGGAGCGCGAGATCCTGCCGATCATCGAGCAGCACCTCACGC
Source organism: Paractinoplanes polyasparticus (assembly GCF_019710575.1). Taxonomy (GTDB): domain Bacteria; phylum Actinomycetota; class Actinomycetes; order Mycobacteriales; family Micromonosporaceae; genus Actinoplanes; species Actinoplanes polyasparticus. Next base: position 87,110 of record NZ_JAHWFK010000027.1, read on the forward strand.
CGGCCGAGTGGCGGGCGGTCGGTGACCGGGGCAAGGAGTCGATCCCGCCGGGCCGGATGGCGCTGGTCTTCCTCGGGGCGATCCTCGAGGAGGCGACGCCGACCGAGAAGGCGCGCTTCCTCGCCGAGCTGCCGTGGCCGGCTCGGATGCTGTGGCGGCTCCTCGGAGCCAGGACCTACGCCGCAGCCCGCGACCGAATCCGTCTCGTCGGCTGACCTCCGATGCCTTCTCTCTGCTTGTTGCCCCTCATCGCCTCACTGCCGGACGGCCAGCTTCACGATGTCGCCCGGGGTGACCGACAGCACGACGACGGCGCGGCCGTTGTTGACGGCGATCGCCACGTGGCCGGCCGAGTCCTCGAAGACCAGCAGGTCGCCCTGGTCCACGTCGGCGAAGGTCGCGGCGCGGTGGGCGCTGACCGTGCCGTTGATCACTAGATCGGCGCCCAGTCCGCGCAGCGTCTCGCCGCTCGCGGCCAGCTGCACGTTGCCGAACCGGTCGACGGTGAGTACTTCCGCCTCAAGCCAGCCGTCGCCCACCGTGACGACCGGGTCGGGCAGGCGGACGAGGGAGCCCGGCTCGATCTGGGGGCCGGCGTCGGACAGCGAAGCGCCGGCGGCGAGCCGCGCGGCGGCCGGGGCGAAGACGTCACGGCCGTGGAACGTGCTCGACACGGCCTCCTTCACCGTGAGCTCGTGGGCCGCGTCGATGCCCCCGAGAGCCTCGGCGGCCCAGATCAGCAGGCCGTTGTCGGGCCCCACGAGCAAGCCGTTCGGGGTGGCGAGGACGACGCCGCGGCGGGCTGTGCCCACCCCGGGGTCGACCACGGCGACGTGCACGCTCGGCGGCAGGTGGGGCGCGGTCTGCGCCAGCACGGCGGCGCCGCGGGCCACATCGGCCGGCGGCACGTGGTGCGTGACGTCGATGACGCGTACCTGGGGCGCGACTTTGGCGATCGATCCGTGACACGCCGCGACGAAGCCGTCGAACGTTCCGTAATCGGTAGTGAGGCTGATCCATTCATACCCGGCCATGGTGAGAAACGTTACTGCCTTGCTACGGATCGTGTGTGGCAGGTTCCCCGGGGCGCGCCGCTCGCATTCTGGCAGGGTTGAGGCATGCGTCTCGTGATCTTCACCGAGCCCCAGCAGGGGGCGACCCACGACGACCTGCGCCAGCTCGCGCAGGCCGCCGAGGCCAGCGGCTACGACGGTTTCTTCCGCTCCGACCACTTCCGCACCATGGGCGGCGACGGGCTGCCCGGCCCCAGCGACGCCTGGCTGACCCTGGCCGCGCTGGCCGTGCAGACCTCCCGCATCCGGCTCGGCACGCTGGTCACGTCGGCGACCTTCCGGCTGCCCGGCCCGCTGGCCATCGCGGTCGCTCAAGCCGACCAGATCAGCGGCGGCCGCATCGAGTTCGGCCTGGGTGGCGGCTGGTTCGAGGCCGAGCACACCGCGTACGGGATTCCGTTCCCGCCCCTGGGCGAGCGCTTCGACCGCCTCGAGGAGCAGCTCGAGATCATCACCGGCCTGTGGGCCACGCCGCCCGGCCACACCTACGACTTCCAGGGCAAGTTCTACCAGATCAACGACTCGCCGGCGCTCCCCAAGCCGGCGCAGTCGCCGCGCCCGCCGGTCATCGTCGGTGGCCACGGCAAGAAGCGGACGCCCGCCTTGGCCGCCCGCTTCGCCGACGAGTTCAACGTCCCGTTCTCCAAGATCGAAGACGTGGCCCCCGCGTACGAGCGGGTACGCGCCGCCTCAGCCGCGATCGGCCGCACGTCCCTCCCGACGTTCTCGGCCGCAGCCGTCCTCTGCGTGGGCCGCGACGACGCCGAGGTGCGCCGCCGGGCCGCCGCCATCGGCCGCGAGGCCGACGAGATGCGCGAGAACGGCGGCATCGTCGGCACCCCCGCCCAGGCTGTCGAGACCATCAAGGCGTACGCCGAGGCCGGCGCCACCCGCCTGTTCCTCCAGGTCCTCGACCTGAGCGACGTCGACCACATCGAGCTCGTGGCGTCCGAGGTCGCCCCGCAGCTGTAGCTCCCACTTCGGAACGGGGGCGCCGGCCGCCCGAGGCTTGGTCCGCACCGCGACTCGGCCCCCGCTCCGAGCCGGAAGCTGGCTGTCTCGTCGGCCCAGGCTCCGGTTGTGTCCCTGGCCTGGGCCGGCACCTCGCCCAGGTCGGCGACGTGCTCGGGCCCGCTGACCGGCTCCGCCCCGGTGAGCGAGTAGCTGCGATCCTCGTGCTCAGCCGTCGTCACAGCGGCTGCGGCGGCATTGGCCGGCTCGATGACGCCCAGGTCCCGGCGCTGAAGACGTTCGGCATCGGCCCTTCGTCGTCGCGTCGGCCGTCGCGGTCCACGTGCTTCCTTCACCGCTGCCGGCGGCGTGGGGCGCCACCGGCCCAGCAAGGGCGGCCGTGGCAGCGGTGATCGACGACGCTCCTTCAGGTGGGGTCGAACGGTGGACGGCGGGCCTGGGACAGACCGCCTATCCTTCGGGGTCGAGTTCATCGGCATTGAGTTCGGCATTGAGCGAGTGAAACGGGAGACATCGGTTGGCGGGGTCACGGCTCTACGTCGCACGCGATTCGGCGGCCACCGTGGTCTCCCGGGAACGCCTGCCGCTGGCCGGGGCCCGGCTCGTCGACCGTCCCTGGTCGGCGCTGGTCGAGGTGACGGTGCCCGACGTACGCAAACCCGACGAAGACCACGAGAACAAGGGCACGAACTGGCTCATCTTCTCGCCGCTGATTGCCGGCGGGGTCGCGGCCTCCCTGGGCGCGGCCGAACTCGGGATCCTGGTCGCCGCCGTGACCTTCTTCGGCGTGGCCTACGTGGAACCTTCCATCCGCCGTCGCTTCCAGGCAAAGCGTTCCCGCCCCGCTCCCATCAGCGCCCGCATCCTCACTGCCTCCGCCGAGCGCGCCGCCTTCGAGGAAGCCACCCGCCTGGCCGACTCGGTCAGCACCACCTGGCCCCACCTCGGCGCCCTGATCGACACCACCGAGGCCGAGGCCATGCTGGCCGACGCCTTGTGGGAGATCGCCGGCGTGCTGACCCGCCGTCAGAAGCTGGCCCGCGTGCTGGCCGACCTGAGCCGCCCCGACTTCGCCGCCCAGTCCCCGTCCGACGAGACGGCGTTGGAACTTCGCAGCCATCTGCACGCGACCGAGCAGGCCCTGGCAGCTCTGGAGGCCGACCTGGAAAGGCGCCAGGCCAACCTGCGCCGCGCCGAACAAGCAGGCCGAGACTTCATCCGCGAAGACGAGATGCGCCGCGCGATCCGCGAGGCCAAGGAAACCCTGGGCGCCCCCGACCTCGACCCGGCCGCCCCGAACCAGGCCGCCCTGACCCCGGCCGACACCGCCGCCGAACTAGCCGACCAGACCCGCTCCGTGCTCGACGCCTACCGCGAGCTGACCGAAGGCCTACACCCGGACCCGCCGATCCCAGCCTGACGCGACCCGCCGATCCCAGCCTGACGCGACCCGCCGATCCCAGCCTGACGCGACCCGCCGATCCCAGCCTGACGCGATCGGCTGGGCCCCGGCTTGACGCGACCAGCTCGGCCCCGGCTTGACGCGACCAGCTCGGCCCGGGCTTGACGCGACCTGCTCGGCCCGGGCCTGGCTTGATCTGCTGACCCCGCCCGCTGACCCCGGCCCCGGCCTGGCACGACCCGCTCGTCCGGCCTGACGCGAATAGCCCGCCGACGAGCTATCCCCGCAAGCGCAACCCCCTTGGTGTGGCTCGGAAGCCGGCGGTGGTCAGGGCGTCGCGCAGCGGGGAGGCGTGGACCGAATCACCGTCGGCGCGTTCGACGGACATGGGGCCCAGCGCGCCCGAGCGCACCGACGCCGCCAGCGCTTGGCCCGCCGCGATGAGCGCCTCCGGATCGTCCACGAAGGACAGCAGGGTGCGGCCACCGCGTTCGACGTAGAGGATCAGGTCGCCCGAGACCTGCACCACCAGAGCGCCCGCCTTGCGCCCGGCCCGGTGACCGGCCTTGGCCACCGGCTCGCCGTCGCCGCTGTCGATGATGCGCTCGGGCCACGGCAGGGCCGCGCCGTACGGGTTGGCCGGGTCGGTGGCGGCCAGCACCACGGCTGTGGCGCCGGTGCGCTTGGCCAGTTCGGCCGGTTCGGCCAGCGCGCGCAACCGGTCGACCGCACCCGGCACAGCGAACTGGGCCGCGCCCAGGCCCTCGACGAAGTAGCCGCGCCGCGCCGCGCCCCTCTCTTCGAGCGCGCCGAGCACCGGGTAGACCCCGGCGAAACCGCCGACCGGGCCCTCGGACATGACCGCGCCGCGGGTGACCACGCCGTGGCGTTCGAGCAGCAGGTCGGCCAGCGCGGCGGCGCGCCGGGTGGGGTCGAGGTCGCGGTCGGGCAGCCGGGACCAACGACCGGCCATGTTGGACGGTCCGCCGCGCGAGGGCATGGCCGGGCGGCCCGGACGGCGGTAGCGGGTGCGGGCCGGCGCCGACTTGGCCTTGTGGGCGCCGCTGCCGCCGAGCAACGCCCGCAACGGCGCCAGGGTGTCGTTGGTCAGGTGGCCGGCCCACACGAGGTCCCAGACGACGGCCGCCAGCGCGGTGTCGTCGGTCGCGCCGACCCGGTCGGACAGCGCACGGAAGAACAGCGCCTGCCCGTCGCCGAGCGCGTCGAGCACCGACTGGTGCAGCGGCGTGGCGGCGAACTCGTCGTCGGCCGGCGGCAGCAGCAGGGGAGCGCTGTCGGCGTAGGCCAGCGTGACCCACCCGTCGTTGCTGCCGATCGACCCCGACCCGGCCCAGAGGACGTCACCGCCACCGCTGAGCTCGTCGAGCATCGGCGGCGCGTAGTCGTTGATCCGGGCCGGCAGCACCAGCCTTTCCCAGGCGGAGGCGGGCACGGCGATGCCCTGCAACTGTTCGATCGAGGCGGCCAGCGCATCGGTGCCACGGGCGTTGCCGCCGATCTGGTGCCAGCGGGGCAGGAACGCGGCCAGCACCCGCGGCGGCACCGGTTCGATCTCGCGGCGCAGCGCCGCCAGCGACCGCCGCCGCAGCATGCGCAACACTTCGGCGTCGCACCACTCGGTGCCGGCGCCGCCCGGGGAGAACTCGCCCGAGGCGACCCGCCCGGTCGCGGAGAGCCGCTTGAGCGCCTGTTCCACCACGAAGACGCCCAGCCCGAACCGGGCCGCGCACGTCGCCGCGGCGAACGGCCCGTGCGTGCGGGCGTAGCGGGCCACCAGGTCGCCCAGTGGGTCGGCGACCGATTCGAGGTAGGCCTCCGGAATGCCGACCGGCAACGCCGCACCGAGCGCGTCCCGGTAACGGCCCGCGTCGTCGATGCCGATCCAGCGTTCCTCGCCCGCCACCCGGATGCGGATGGCCCGACGGGTCGCCTCCAGAGTGGACAACCACGCCTCGTCGACGCCGCGGGCGGCCAGATCGACGGGAGAGAGGTCGCCGAGCAGGCGGAGCAGTTCCGCCGCGTCCTCCGCGTCACGTGGCCGGCGCGTGGTGGTCAGCCACTGGAGCTGGGACTCGGTCTCGGTGACGACCTCGGGGTCGAGCAGCTCACGCAGGTCGACCCGGCCCAGCAGCTCGCCGAGCAGGGTGGCGTCGAGCGCCAGGGCGGCGGCCCGGCGTTCGGCCAGGGGCGCGTCGCCCTCGTACAGGAAGGCGCCCACATAGCCGAAGAGCAGCGACCGGGCGAAGGGCGACGGCCGCGGCGTCTCGACCTCGATGAGGCGCACCTTGCGGCCGGCCACCTCGCGCATCAGCCCGGTCAGGCCGGGCAGGTCGAACACATCCTGGAGGCATTCGCGGGCGGCCTCGAGAGTGACCGGGAAGTCGGCGTACTCGCGGGCCACATCGAGCAGCTGGGCCGAGCGCTGCCGCTGCTGCCAGAGCGGCTGACGGCGGCGCGGGTCGCGGCGGGGCAGCAGCAGCGACCGGGCCGCGCACTCTCGAAACCGAGAGGCGAACAGCGCCGACGTGCCGACCGATTCCTCGACCAGCTGGGCGATCTCTTCGGGGTCGAAGGCGACCAGATCGGCGCCGGGCGGTTCCTCGGCGGTGTCGGGCAGCCGCACCACGATGCCGTCGTCGGACGGCATGACCTGGCCGTCGACGCCGTAGCGCTCGGACAGCCGCCGGGCGATCGCAAGCGCCCACGGCGCGTTGACCCGGGCGCCGAGCACACAGTGGACGGTCATGCGCCAGTCGCCCAGCTCGTCGCGGAACCGCTCGACCACCACCGTGCGGTCGTCGGGCAGGTTGCGGGTGGCCTCTCGCTGCTCGCGCAGATAGGCCAGCAGGTTGCCGGCAGCCCACTCGTCGAGGCCCGTCTCGCGCAGGGTCGCCGTGGCCTTCTCGTCGTCGGCGCGGGTCAGCGTGCGCAGCTGGGCGCCGATCGCCCGGCCCAGTTCGATCGGCCGGCCCGGGGAGTCGCCCTTCCAGAACGGCATCTTGGCCGGGGCGCCGGGCGCGGGGGAGACCAGCACCCGATCGGGCGTGATGTCTTCGATGCGCCACGAGGTGGAGCCCAGCAGGAACACGTCGCCGACGCGGGATTCGTAGACCATCTCCTCGTCGAGCTCGCCGACCCGGGACGCCCGCTCGGAACCGGCCAGGAACACGCCGAACATGCCGCGGTCGGGGATGGTGCCGCCGCTGGTGACGGCGAGGCGCTGGGCGCCGGGGCGACCGGTCAGCTCGTCGGTGCCGCGGTCCCACACCAGGCGGGGGCGCAGCTCGGCGAAGGCGGTGGACGGGTAGCGGCCCGAGAGCATGTCGAGCACCGCGTGCAGGGCCGACTCGGGCAGCTCGGCGAAGGGCGCGGCCCGGCGCACCAGGGCCGCCATCTCGTCGACCTGCCACGCGTCGAGCGACACCATGGCGACGATCTGCTGAGCCAGCACGTCGAGCGGGTTGCGCGGGTAGCGCAGCTCCTCGATCGCGCCCGCCGTCATCCGGTCGGCCACCACGGCGCACGAGAGCAGGTCGCCCCGATGTTTGGGGAAGACCACGCCGCGCGAGACCGCGCCGACCTGGTGGCCGGCCCGGCCGATGCGCTGCAGCCCGGCCGCGACCGACGGCGGTGCCTCGATCTGGACCACCAGGTCTACCGCGCCCATGTCGATGCCCAGCTCGAGGCTCGAGGTAGCGACCACGGCCGGCAGGACGCCCGACTTCAGCGCCTCTTCGATCTGTTTGCGTTCCTCGCGCGAGACGCTGCCGTGGTGGGCCCGGGCGACCACGGGCGGCGCCCCACCCGCCTGCCCGGCCTGGGCCATCATCTGGGCCGGCGGCTTCGCCGGCTGGGCCGGCTCCTCACCGGCGCGTTCGGCGGCCAGTTCGTTGATGCGGGCACAGAGCCGTTCGGCGCCCCGGCGGGAGTTGGTGAAGACGATCGTCGACCGGTGGCTCTGGATGAGGTCGAGCACCCTTTCCTCGACCGCGGGCCAGATCGACGGCGTGTGGCGGCCGGCGCCGGGGTCGTCGGGGTCGACGTCGGGCACCTCGTCGAGACGGGTCATGTCTTCGACCGGAACCTCGACCGTGACCTCGATGGTCTTGGCGGTCGGCGGCTGGACGATCTCGACGTCGTTCGCGCCGCCGAGGAATCGGGCCGTCTCGTCGATCGGGCGGACCGTGGCCGACAGGCCGATGCGCTGGGCCGGGCGGCCGAGCAGCGCGTCGAGCCGCTCGAGGGAGAGGGCCAGGTGGGCCCCGCGCTTGGTCGCGGCGACCGCGTGCACCTCGTCGATGATCACCGTCTCGACGCCGCGCAGCGAATCGCGGGCGGCCGATGTGAGCAGCAGGAACAGCGACTCGGGAGTGGTGATCAGGATGTCGGGCGGGGTGCGGGTGAACAGGCGCCGCTCGTCGGCCGGGGTGTCGCCGGTGCGCATGGCCACGGTGATGTCGGGCGGGGTGAGCCCGAGACGGCCCGCGGCCTGGCGGATGCCGGTGAGCGGGGCCCGGAGGTTGCGTTCGACGTCGACCGCGAGAGCCTTCAGCGGGCTGACGTAGAGCACCCGGCACCGGCGCTTCGGATCTTCCGGAGCGCCCTCGCGGGCCAGTTGGTCGAGCGACCACAGGAAGGCGGCCAAGGTCTTGCCGGAGCCCGTCGGGGCGACCACGAGCGCGTTGCGCCCGGCGCCGACGGCTCGCCACGCGCCGGACTGGGCGGCAGTGGGCGCGGCGAACGCCGCGGTGAACCACTCGCGCGTGGCCGGACCGAACTGCTCCAACACTTCTTTCACCTCACCATGCTCTCTCGGGGGTATGACAAAAACTGAATACCGCTTAAGGGTCATCCGGGCACGGGTCGGGCAGCCGGCCAGCGGAATTTCTTGGCGGGCCGGACCATGGTGCGATCGAGTGGCGGGTGGATATACATAGGCGCCACTCGAAGTGGATGAGCTTCATCGATGAAGGAGGCACCGTGTCCCTCCCGATCCGGCACATGCGGCGCCTGGCCGCCGCTGCGGCGGCACTGACGATCGTCGCGCTCGGTGCCACGCCGGCTCACGCCGCGGCCGGCGACGGCTACGTTCGGCTTGCCCACCTCTCCCCGGACACACCCGCGGTCGACGTCTATCTGAAGTCCGATTCCGGCGCGGTCGATCCGCAGACCTTCAAGGCCGTCGCCTACGGCGACATGTCGCGTTACCTGCGCCTGCCCACCGGCACCTATCAGGTCGCGATGCGCAAGGCGGGCGCGCCGGCGAGCGAGAAGCCGGTGATCACCACGCAGGTCAGCGTGGCCGACAAGGGCGCCTACACGGTGGCCGGGGTGGGGCGCTTCGCCGACCTCGGGTTGCGGGTGCTTCAGGACGACCTGCGCCTGCCCGATCCCGGCAAGTCGAAGGTGCGCATCATCCAGGCCTCGGTCAAGGCGCCTGTGCTCGACGTCGCCGGCAAGAACGGCACGACGATCGCCGACGGCGTCGAGTTCGCCACCACGACGGCCTATCGCGAGGTCAACCCCGGCAAGTGGAGCGTCGAGGTCGAGCCCACGGGTGGCGGCCGCGCCAGCGAACTGCCGTGCACGCTGGGCGCGGGCAGCGTCTATTCCCTGGTGGTGCTCGACGACGACGCCGGCGGCCTCAAGCCCGAGCTTCACGTCGACGCCGAACGCCAGGGCACGGTGCCGCTGGGCAGCGTGGCCACGGGTGTGGGCGGCACGAGCCCCGGTTCCCCGGTCACTGGCGTCGTAGCCGCCGCTCTCGCGGCCGCCCTCGTCGCCGGTGGCCTGGTGGTCGCCCTCCGACGCCGGCTCCGTACAGCCTGAGGATCAGCGGTGGCTGCCGAGGACGCCGACACCCCGCTGATCGTCCGCGTGCCCGCCAGCCCGGAGGCGCGCGCGGCCACCACCGTCCGCAACGGTCCCCGGGCTGCGGAGGAGCACGAGGCGGAGGGCCTGGGCTGGGTCGCGCGCGGCGTGGCCAAGATCGTCAAGCCCGGCACCGTGCAGGCCCGGGCGACCGTGCCGGGCGCCCTGTCGATCCCGCGGCCGAAGCCGAGCCGGCTGCTCAGGCTGGGCCAGGCGGCCATGCCCTTCCCGCGTCGTGTTTTTCCCCCTCGCGCCGACCCGGGCGTAGAGCCCGAAACGATCGGGCCGCCGACACTGCGGGCGGCAATCCCCGCGGCCTCCGGCTCCGAACAACTGGCAATCATGGATGCTCCCCTCACCGATGACACGAGTCTTCCGGCCGCTCAGGCGGAGGACCAGCTACCGAAGGACGGCCCTCACCCCGTACGAAAGAAGGGGTTGATCCGTCGCGCCGCCCTGCCCGTAGTCGCCGCGACGGTGGCCGCGTTCGTGGCCGGCGCCGCCTATCTGGCCGTGACCGACCGTCCCGTCAAAGATCTGGGCCGATGGGGCGCCCAGGCCGAAAGCGCCGCCGCCCCCCAAGCGACGACCGATGGCGAACGACCCGCCGGAGACCCGTTCGGCAGCGTCGCGGTCGCTCCCACCGGCGCCCCGACCAGGCTACGGATCGGGGCCGTCAAGATTGACACTCCGCTCGAGGCGCTGCGGATCGGCGGCGACGGCGCCCTGCAGCCGCCCAAGGCGTTCGCCAAGGCGGGGTGGTACGCCGACGGCACCGTTCCCGGCGACACCGGTCCCGCGGTCATCGCCGGCCACGTCGACTCCAAGACCGGGCCGGCCGTCTTCTACCGGCTCCGCGAGCTCACCACCGGCGACCGCATCGAGGTCGTGCGGGGCGGCGGATCGATGCAGTTCACGGTGACGGCAATCCGGTGGTACCCGAAGACCGAATTCCCCACCGAGGAGGTGTACGGCCCGACCCCGGACCGCCAGCTGCGGCTCATCACGTGCGGCGGCGTGTTCGATCGCTCGCTGCGGTCCTACCGCGACAACCTCGTGGTCTACGCGGTGGCCGGGTGATCGTGATACCGCCGGCGGGCAGGCCGAATTATGGTTGAGATCGAGTCGACGGGTGGGGGCGGGATGGCGGTCGCACGCATGCTCGTCGCTGGTCGGTATCGTCTTGGCGAGCCGGTCGGCTCCGGCGGCATGGGCCGGGTCTGGCTGGCCCGCGACGAGATGCTCGACCGCGACGTGGCGGTCAAGGAGTTCGTCCCGCCCGAGTGGATGACCGACGAGGAACGCGTCCGGCTGCGTGACCGCACCCTGCGCGAGGCCCGCAGCGCCGGCCGCCTCAACCACCCGCACGTCGTCCGGATCTATGACGTCGTGCACTTCGACGGCCTGCCCTGGATAGTCATGGAGTACGTGCCGTCCCGCTCGCTGCACCAGGTGATCCACGAGGACGGACCATTCTCCCCGGCCACCACTGCCCGGATCGGCGTGGCCCTGCTCGACGCGTTGCGCGCGGCCCACGCGGCCGGCGTGCTGCACCGCGACGTGAAGCCCCACAACGTTCTCATCGGCGACGACGGTCGTGTCGTGCTGACCGATTTCGGTCTCGCCACCTTTGTGGACGACGGCTCGGTCACCGGCCCCGGCCTGGTCGTCGGTTCCCCGCAGTACGTGTCTCCGGAGCGCGCCCGCGACGGCACTTCGACGCCCGAGTCCGACCTGTGGTCGCTGGGGGCGACGCTCTATGCCGCCGTCGAGGGCCGTTCGCCCTATGCCCGTGAGAATGCCATGGCCACGCTCATGGCCCTGGCCACCGAGGAGCCCGACCCGCCGTCGCGGGCCGGCATGCTGGGCCCGGTGCTGACCGGGCTGCTGCGCCGTGAGCCGCGGCAGAGGCTGGCCGCGGTCGAGGTCGACCGCCGCCTCCGCATGATCGTCGCGTCCACGCCGGGCCCGCCCCGGGTGCCCTCGCCCCGGGCCGCACGAGCGATGATTGCGTCCGATACAGATCAGTCCGCCGCCGTGCGGTCGTCGCTCACTCCGGGCGTCGGCCTGCTGTCCGAGCCGCTCGGTCCGGGCCCGTCACCGGCCGTACGCGCAAGGCAGCACCCTCGTCCGACCCTGGTCGCGGCCGGCCTCGCGCTGGTGGCCGTGCTGGGAGTCGGCGGCATCCTGGCCGGTTACCTGGTTCGCGACAAGCCGACCGCCGGTGGGCCGGCGGCCGGCGCCGCGCCGCCGTCGCCGGTCGCGGCCGCAGCCGGCGGTTTCTCGGCGGCCGCCTGCAGCCAGCCGGAGCCGAGCGGTCTCCCGGCGGCGCCGCAGCGAAACGCGCTGCGCGGGGTGGCCGGCCTGTCGCTGATCTCCGGCTGGTCCTACTTCAGCGACGGCTCCGGGTTCCGCATGCCGGTGCCCGACGGCTGGACCTATCAGCGGGTCGGTACGTCGTTCTGCTTCCGCGACCCGATCGGCGACACGGTGATGAGCCTCGACACCGGCCGCAACCCGGCCGGTGACCCGCTGCAGGCCTGCCGGGCCGAAGCCACGCGGCTCGTTCGGGCCGGTGCCCTGCCCGGGTACGAAGAGATTCTGCTCGAAAAGAAGCCTTTGCTGAACAAGGCCGCGGACTGGGAATACCGGTACGACCTGGGTGGGACGCGGATGCATGCGCAGACCCGCTGGTTCGTGAAGGGCGGTCAGGGCTTCGCCATCACCTGGGCCACCCGCGACTTCGACTGGACCGGCGACCTAGCAAAGATCAACATGGTGCTGACCTCGTTCTACGCAAAAAGCTAGAGCGCTTGTCTCACAGCGTACGTTCAGTCTTCGCTGCTATCGTTTTGCGTCATGATCGGCAGTAGTCAGCCGGGCTCGGCCCGGCTCCCCGTCAGATCCTCTCCGCCGTGTTGATCTTGACCGGCTTTCTCCTCGTGCTGGTGGTGACCGCGGTCACCGGCTATTTCGTGGCGCAGGAGTTCGGATATGTCGCCGCCGACCGCGGCCGCCTGCGTCGCGACGCCGAGCAGGGCGACCAGGCCGCTGCCCGCGCTCTGCAGGTCACCGAGCGCCTCTCCTTCGTCCTCTCCGGGGCACAACTCGGCATCACCGTGACCGCGCTGCTGGTCGGCTACGTCGCCGAGCCGTTCCTGGGTGAGGGCTTCTCCGCGCTGCTGGGCGGCGCCGGCGTGCCCACCGCCGTCAGCCTGCCCGTTTCGGTCGCCCTGGCTCTGCTGATCGCCACGGTCGTACAGATGGTGCTGGGTGAGCTCGCGCCGAAGAACCTCGCCATCGCCCGCGCCGAGGCCCTGGCCAAGGCGCTCAGCCGCTCCACGCTGATGTATCTGACCGTTTTCGGCCCGATCATCCGGCTCTTCGACCGCGCCGCCGCGGGCTTGTTGCGCCGCATCGGCATCGAGCCGATCGAGGAGCTGCCCGAGGGCGCGACCTCGGAGGATCTCGAGCAGATCATCCGTGAGTCCCGAGCCAACGGCGGCCTCGACGCCGAACTCTCCACGCTGCTCGACCGTGGTCTCGACTTCCGCGGGCGCACCGCGGCCGAGGCCATGATCCCGCGCGTCGACGTGCACACCATTCCGGCCACCGGAAGCGCTGCGGACGTGGTCGCCCTGCTCGACACGCATCGTTCTCGTTTTCCCGTACGCGGTGACGAGGTCGACGAGATCGTCGGTGTCGTGAGCATCGCCGACATCCTGGCGATCGCGCCCGCCGACCGCACCACGGTGCCGGTGTCGTCGGTGATGTCGGCGCCGGTCCTCGTGCCGTCCTCGCTGCGGCTGCCGACGGTGCTCGAACGCCTGCGCTCGGCCCACCGTCAGCTCGCGTGTGTGGTCGACGAGTTCGGCGGCTTCGCGGGCATCATCACGCTCGAGGACATCGCCGAGGAACTGGTCGGCCAGATCCGCGACGAGGACGACGAGGCCGAGCCCGCTCCGGTGCGTCAGCCCGACGGCTCGTGGCTGGTGCCGGCCCGCTGGCGGATCGACGAGATCATCGACGCCACCGGCGTCGACCTGCCGGTCGGCGACGACTACGAGACGGTGTCCGGCCTGGTGCTGGCGCGGCTCGGACGGGTGGCCCAGGCCGGTGACTCGGTCACTCTCGACGGCGGGTCCCTTTCCGTACGGGTGGAAAGCGTCGACCGGCACGTCCCCCTCACGGTTCGGATCTCACGATGAACGCGCTCTGGGTCACGTTGCTGCTTATCGGCAACGCCTTCTTCGTCGCCGCCGAGTTCGCCTTGGTGGCGAGCAAGCGGCACCGCCTGGAACATTCCGCGGCCTCCGGCAGCCGGGCGGCCAAGGCGGCGCTCGACGGCACCCGAGAGCTGTCGGTCATGCTGGCCGGCGCCCAGCTCGGCATCACGCTGTGCTCGCTGGGCCTGGGCGCGCTGGCCGAGCCGTCGCTGGAGCACCTGTTCGGCCCGGCCCTGCACGCGCTCGGCCTGCCCGACATGGCGAGCCACATCATCGCGTTCCTGCTCGCGCTGATCATCGTCACGTTCCTGCACCTGGTGATCGGCGAGATGATGCCGAAGTCATGGGCGATCACCCACCCCGAGCGATCGGCCATCCTGCTGGCGCTGCCGTTCCGCTACTACGCCCGCATCGTCGGCCCCGCCCTGCGGGTGCTCAACGCGATGGCCAACGCGGCGCTGAAGCCGTTCGGCGTCCACCCGCAGGACCAGTTGGCGCAGGCGCACGGCCCGGCCGAGATGCGCATCCTGCTCGACCGCTCGCGGGCCGAGGGCCTGATCGAGGCGGAGCAGAGCGAGCTGCTGACCAGCGTGCTCAGCCTGGCCTCGCTGCCCGTGCGCGACGTCATGCTGCCGACCGCGCAGCTGGTGTCGGTACCCGAGACCGTGTCGGTCGCCGATGTCGAGCTGGCGTCGCTGACGAGTGGCCGGTCGAGGATCGCCGTCACCGACGACGGCGGTCAGGTGGTCGGCATAGTGCACGTCCGTGAGGCCGTGCGGGCCAGCGCGGCCGGCCGCGCCGCGACGGCGGGGGAGCTGATGGAACCGGCTTTCCTGCTCGACCCCGGGGTCAACGTGGTCGAGGCCGTGGCCGAGCTGCGGGCGGGCCGCACCCAGCTGGCGATCGTCACCGTGCCCGCCGCCGGCGGGGCGGTCGAGCAGGTCGGCTTCGTCGCCCTCGAAGACCTCCTGGAGCAGGTGATCGGTCGTTTCGACGACGAGACCGACGACCTGTCCGCCACCGCCGGCGCGTGACGTTCGCCGTCACCCGCCGTGCCGCGTGGTTCGTCCACGTCCAGCCACCCCATCGTCGATTCAAGGAGGAATGACCCGGTGGTTTTCAAGAAGATGATGCGCGCCTTCGGCGTCGGCGGGCCGACCGTCGACACCGTGCTGGCCAACCCGAACACGCGGCCCGGTCTGGCCCTGGAGGGCCAGGTGCGGATCGCCGGCGGTGACCACGACGTCGCCATCGACGGAGTCGTGCTGGGTCTGGTGACCCGGGTCGAGTCCGAGCACGGTGACAGTTTCGTCGAGTTCCACCGGCTCCCGGTCGCCGGCGCCTTCCAGCTGCGCAAGGGCGAGCAGCGGGACCTGCCCTTCTCGTTCCCGGTGCCGTGGGAGACGCCGATCACCGACGTCTACGGCCAGCGGCTGCGCGGCATGACGATGGGGCTGCGGACCGAGCTCGCCGTGGCCAAGGCCGTCGACAAGGGCGACCTCGACGAAGTGGCGGTGCACCCGCTGCCCGCGCAGGAGAGGATCCTCGACGCCTTCGCACGGCTGGGCTTCCGCTTCAAGAGCGCCGACCTGGAGCGGGGCGCGATCTACGGCGTCAGAACGACGCTGCCGTTCTACCAGGAGATCGAGTTCTACCCGCCCCCGCAGTACGCGGGCGCCATCAACGAGGTCGAGGTGACCTTCATCGCCGACCCGCAGGGCGTCGAGGTGGTGCTCGAGTTCGACAAGCGCGGCGGCTTCCTGGCCCCCGGACACGACTCGTACGGCCGCTTCCGCGTCTCGCACGCCGACGCGGACACGACCGACTGGGCCGCGGTCGTCGAGCAGTGGGTTTCCGAGGCCGCGGGCCGCTACCAGGGCATGCGCGCGGCCGGCGGCTTCGGCGGCCACGGTGGTTACGGGCACGGCGGCCACCACGGTCACTACCGCCGTGGCCGCGGCGCCGGCATGGGCGGGATGGCCGCGGGCGTGGCCGGCGGTGTCGTCGGCGGCATGATCCTCGGCGAGGCGATGGAAGAAGTCTTCGAGGACGACGGCGGCGGCTTCGAAGAGGAGTGACTCACTCCGGCCGTGCGGTCCACCGGGGCGGAACGCACGGCCATCCGCCCGGCAGCATGTTGGTAGCTCGCCCCGGGCCTGGGGCAGTCGCGCCGGAGCGACTGCCCGGCCTAGCCGGCGGCCAGCCGTTCCCGCAGCTTGCGACCGGCCTCGGGCCACTCGTCGACCGTCATGCCGAAGATCACGGTGTCGCGCCAGGAGCCGTCGGGCCGCTGCTTGTGCCGGCGCAGCACGCCCTCGCGCACCGCGCCGAGCCGGGCGATCGCCTGCTGTGAGCGCTCGTTGCGGATGTCGGTGTGCCAGAAGACGCGCTCGGCCCCGAGGTCGTCGAAGGCGTGCGCGAGCAGCAGCAGCTTGGACTCGGTGTTGACCCCGGTGCGCCACCACGGCTTGCCGACGATGGTGTGACCGATTCCCAGGGCCCGGCGGTCGGCGTCGATGTCGTGATAGCTGGTCACGCCGATCACCCGGCCGGTCGCCGGCTCGACCTGGGCCCACGCCACCTGGCTGCCGGCCCAGCGCGCCCGCAGCAACCGGGCGAGATAGTCGCGCATGGCGTCGACCGTCTGCGGCCGGCGGGCCGGGATGTGTTGCCAGACCTCGTCGTCGCCGAGCGCTTCGACCATCCCGGGCGCGTGTCCGAGGGTGAGCGGCTCGAGCCGGACGTGCCGGCCGGTCAACGGCACCGGAGCGGCGGCCCAGGGCTGATCGCCGGCCGGCAGGTATGCCGGCTCGGCTGCCGAGACACCCTCGGCGGACGCGGGCGGGCCGAACACCCGCCGGACGGGAAGAACGCCGGCCCAGTGCGGCAGCGCCAGATCGTCCTCTTCGTCGATCACGCCGCCCGAGCGGGCGCGGGCCGAGACCTCTTCGAGCGGGAGGGCGAGCACGCTCGTCTCGGCCATCTCGCGCCGGTTCGGCGGCCGGCTGTCGGCGGCGCGGCCGGCGCCGACCTTGTCGACCAGCGCCGCCATCGCGGCCTTCTTCTCTTCGGGATCGGTGACCAGCCGGGCCGAGCCGTGCACGACCACCGAGCGGTAGTTGGCGCTGTGGTGCACGTGGGAGCGGGCGTAGACGATGCCGTCGAGCAGGGTGACGCTGACCGCGACCGGCACCTCGCCGTGCCGCGCGGACAGGCCCATGCGGCCGCCGGAGGAGCCGTGCAGATAGAGCGTCTCGCCGACGCGGACGTGCAGGGTGGGCAGCAGCCGCGGCTCGCCCTCGGCCACGAAGCCGATCGTGCAGTCGTAGGCCTCGTCGAGAATGGCGTGCGCGAGCGCGCGGTCGTAATGCATGCGCTCGCGGTAGCGAGTGGCTGTCGTGCGGCTCGTCCGCGTGTAGGTGTCGGACATCGGGCCTCCCTGCCGGCTGAACGACTTGCGTTCGCTCTTGTACTAGTACAGAATCTCTCGTGTGTCAGCACAGTATCAGGTCAGCGGTGACAGCGCCGCCTCGATTTCCGCCAGCATCGAGGCGGGTGTCCGCACGGGCGACTGGGTCTTCGGTGCGGCCCTGCCACCGGTCCGGGTTCTCGCCGACACCCTGCACGTCAGCCCGGCCACGGTGGCCAAGGCCTACCAAGAGTTGCGGAAACGCGGCGTCGTCGAGACCGAGGGTCGTCGCGGCACCCGCATCCGGTCCCGCCCGCCCGTCGCCGGCCCCCGGTCCGCGATGCGCCTGCCCGCGGCCGAGGGCGTGCGCGACCTCTCCTCCGGCGAGCCCGATGTCCGTCTGTTGCCGTCGCTCGGCCGCGCGCTGCGAGCGTTGGCCGAGACCAACGGCACCCCCCAGGGCTACGCGTCGGCAGCCGCGATGCCCGAGCTGATCGAGGCGGCTCGTCCGCGCCTGGTCGCCGACGGCATCCCGGCCGCGGACGCCGAGATCACCGTCACCTCGGGCACGCTCGATGCCATCGAACGCCTGCTCACAGCCCACTTGCGGGCCGGCGACGCGGTCGCTGTGGAAGATCCGGGCTGGGCCAATCTGCTCGACCTGCTGGCCGCCCTCGGCCTGCGCCCGCTCCCCGTCGCGGTCGATCCGGAAGGCCCCGACCCGGCCGCGATGGCGACTGCCCTGCAGTCGGGCGCGCGGGCCGCGGTGGTCACCGTCCGGGCGCAGAACCCGACCGGCGTGGCCGTCAGCGCGGCCCGGTCCGAGGCTCTGCGCGACCTGTTCGCGAGCCGTCCGGGCGTGCTGGTGATCGAGGACGATCACGCCGCCGAGCTGGCCGAGCAGCCGCCCCACTGCGTCGGGCCGGTCACCGGCGCCTGGGCACTGACCCGCTCGGCGTCCAAGCCCTTCGGCCCCGACCTGCGCATCGCTCTGCTCGCCGGCGACGCGGCCACCATCGCCCGGGTCGTGGGTCGCATGCGCATCGGCTCGGGCTGGGTCTCCACTGTGCTCCAGCGCATGCTCTTGCATCTGTGGAACGACGACGAGGTCACCCGGGCCGTGGCGGCCGCCGCCGAGACGTACGGCCGTCGCCGTCGCGCCCTGTGCGATGCACTGCGGGCGCAGGGGGTCGCCGCCGAGGGCGACACCGGCATCAACGTCTGGGTGCCGGTCACCGACGAGACCCGCACGGTCGGCCTGCTGCGCGAGGCGGGCTACGCCGTGGCGCCGGGTTCCGTGTTCCGCGTGTCGGCGCCCCCGGGCGTACGCATCTCGATCGGCCCCCTCGACGAGCCGGAGATTCCGGCTTTGGCGGAGGCCGTGGCCACGGCCGTCCGTCCGCCCGCCCTCTACGCCCCGACTCGTTAGGGGCCGCCGACGCTTCTTCCGGTCCGATTGGGGTAGAACCTTCTCCATGCCTAGGACCGAAGCGCCGGTCGGCGCGCAGCAGTGGGTGCCGCCCGAGCCGCGCAGCATCGAGCAGCTGAAAGAGGCCGCAGCTCACTGCGAGGGCTGCGAGCTGTACGCGGACGCCACCCAGACCGTCTTCGGCCGGGGCGCCGCGAACGCCAAGATCGTGTTCGTCGGCGAGCAGCCGGGCGACGTCGAGGACCAGCAGGGTCTGCCCTTCGTCGGTCCGGCCGGGCGGCTGCTGCGCGAGGCGGTCGACGACGCCGGCATCGACCCGGCCGACGTCTACATCACCAACGCGGTGAAGCACTTCCGCTTCGAGCTGCGGGGCAAGCGCCGCATCCACCAGAATCCCGGACCCGCGCACATCACCGCCTGCCGGCCCTGGCTCGTCTCGGAGTTCTCGCTGTTGAAGCCCGAGCTGGTGGTGATCCTCGGAGCCACCGC
Organism: Paractinoplanes polyasparticus; assembly: GCF_019710575.1. Taxonomy (GTDB): domain Bacteria; phylum Actinomycetota; class Actinomycetes; order Mycobacteriales; family Micromonosporaceae; genus Actinoplanes; species Actinoplanes polyasparticus. Next base: position 106,002 of record NZ_JAHWFK010000027.1, read on the forward strand.
CGGCCGGGCGCTGATCGGTCCGTCGTTCCGGGTCACCCAGCAGCGCGGAAAGCTGATGCCGTGGCCGGCCTCGGCGCAGCATCCCGGCGACTTCCCGGTCGCCGAGATCCAGGCCCTGGCCACGATCCACCCGTCGGCCGTGCTGCGCGCCGACGACCGCGAGACCGCCTACCGCGGCCTGGTCGACGACCTCAAGATCGCCGCGGCCGCCGTGAAGTGAGCGCCTGTCAGGCTTGCGGCGGCTGAGGGCGTGAACCGAGCAACTGGTCGAGCCCGTCGAAGATGCGGTCGAGGCCGAATCGGAACGATCGCTCCGAATCGCGGACGGCGTTGTACTCCTCGCCGGCCACGGTGCCGACCCGGCCCGAGATCGGGTAGGCGTCGAGCGGCATCAACCGCTCCAGCACGGGCGCGTTGACCGCCCACCACTCGGCGTCGGAAATGCCGGACTGCTCGGCCGTGCGCCGGGCCGCCACGTCGGCCCGGGCCGACGCCGCGGTGAAGTCGCTGATCAGCGTGATGACCTGGTCCATCTCGAGGTCGGTGAAGCCGGCCCCGTCGATCGCGGCGAGCTGCCACTCGTAGCGGTCGGACCCGTTCGGCCCGATCCACGGCCGGGCCTGCTCGACCTGGAGCAGCCACGGGTGCCGGTGGAACTCGTCCCACATCTGCCGGGCCACCACGGTCAGCCGCTCGCGCCACCCGCCCTCGTGCGGTGGTAGCCCCGGATCGCCCATCACCTCGTCGACCATCAGCCCGATCAGCTCGTCGCGGCTCGGCACGTACGTGTAGATCGACATCAGCTTGAGCCCGAGCCGGTCGGCGACCTTGCGCATCGAGAAGGCGGGCAACCCCTCCTCGTCGGCGACCGCGATGCCCGCCCGGATCACCTCGTCGACGCTGAATCGCTGCTTCGGCCCGCGCGACCCTTGCGGCACTCCCAAGGTGCGTCGCCACAGCAGGCTCAGCGTGCGGTCGACGTCCCCATTTTCCATGTGCCGAGATTACCCCGTGGGGTGTACGGTGAACGCCGCACCAAATACCGTGAGGCATACGGAGTTAGGAGCAGCGGTGAATCTGGAAGCTGAAGGGCTACGGAAGCGGTACGGGGACGTGCGCGCTCTCGACGGCTTCGACCTGGCCGTGCCGCCCGGCGTGATCCACGGCCTGCTGGGCCCCAACGGCGCGGGCAAGACCACGGCGGTCAAGGCGCTCGCCACCCTCATCGATGTCGACGGCGGCACGGCCCGGGTCGCCGGTTTCGACGTACGGAATCAGGCCGCGCAGGTCCGGCGCCGGATCGGACTGATCGGGCAGAACGCGGCGGTCGACGAGATCCTGGGCGGCCGGCAGAACCTGGTGATGTTCGGCCGGCTCTACGGTCTGAGCAAAGTCGACGCACGAGCGAAGGCCGACCGCCTGCTCGACATGTTCGGGCTCACCGAGGCGGCAGAGCGCGCTGTCTCGACGTACAGCGGTGGCATGCGCCGCCGCCTCGACATCGCCGCTGGTTTCATCCTCACTCCGGCCGTGCTCTTCCTCGACGAACCGACCACGGGGCTCGACCCGCGGGCGCGCAACGAGGTGTGGGCGGCCGTCCGCGAGGTCGCCGAGGCCGGCACGACAGTGCTGCTGACCACGCAGTATCTCGACGAGGCGGACCAACTGGCGGCCCGCATCTCGGTGATGAACCACGGCCGCATCGTCGCCGACGACACCCCGGCCGCGCTCAAGCGCCAGATCGGCGGCGACCGGGTGACCGTGACCGTCGCGGCCGACGCTCCGCTGGAATCGGTGGCCGCGCAGCTCACCACGGCCGTCGGCATCCCGGCCGTGCCCGATGCCGAGTCGCACAGCCTCACCTTCGAGGTCGGGGCCGGCGTTGTGGCGCTCGCCGGCATCGTCCGTGCTCTCGACGATCTCAGCCTCGTCCCGGAGGATCTGGTGCTGCGCCGGCCGACCCTCGACGAGGTCTTCCTCACCTTGACCGCCGCTCCGCAGGAGGCTGCGCGATGACCGCCGTACGGGCCGGATGGATTCTCACCCAGCGCAACCTCGCCCACTGGGCGCGCCAGCCGTGGACGCCGATCTTCGGGCTGATGTTCTCGATCATGCTGTTGCTGGTCTTCGGCTTCCTCTTCGGTGGCGCGATCACCGTGCCCGGCGGCGGGGACTACATCACCTTCCTGCTGCCGGGCATGCTGGCGCTGAGCATGATGTTCGGCGTCGAGGCCACGGCCACCGCGATGGCCAACGACGCGCGTAAGGGCATCACCGACCGCTTCCGCTCCCTGCCCATCGGCAGCGCCTCGGTGGCCCTGGGCCGGGTGGGCGCCGACCTGGCCAACTCGGCGGTCGAGCTGCTGGTGCTCATCGCCGGCGGCCTGCTGATCGGCTGGCGGATCACCTCGGATCCCGCCTCGGCTGCTCTCGCCGTACTGCTGCTGTTGCTCTTCCGATTCTCGATGCTCTGGATCGGCATCTTCGTCGGGCTGGCGTTCCGCGGCGAGGGCGCGACGATGGCCGTGCAGGTGCTGGTGTGGCCGATCGGCTTCCTGTCGACGGCCATCGTCTCGGCCGAGACGATGCCGGCCTGGCTCGGCGCGATCGCAGCCTGGAACCCGCTCTCGGCCACGGCCACGGCGGCGCGCGGGCTCTTCGGCAACCCGACCGGCATCACCGAGGGGCCGCTGGCCGACTCGGCCGTGTGGCTCGCCGTCGGCTGGCCGCTGCTGCTCACGGCCGTGTTCCTGCCGCTGTCGGCGCGGGCCTACCGCCGTTTGCGGAGTGGGTAGGCTCGTGGGGTGCGGTTGACGGATTTCTGGGCGCGGCTGGGGGAAGTCTTCGGGGCCGCCTATGCACGCAGCATCGCGGCGGACCATTCTTTCGGCGAGTTGGGAAACCGGACGATAAACCAAGCGATTGCGGACGGTATCGAGACGGCTACCATCTGGCGTGCGGTGGTAGCCGCGTACCCCGATCGGGTGCCCTCCCGCCTGCGGTGACGCGTTTTTAGTACACCCGTTCTGGCGTGTCACTCGATCGTCGTACACGTGTTCGGCTATTGTCCACAGCGGTTCAGTTATCCACAGCTCGGGCAGGGCGGCGAATTTTTGTCATACCCACCGCCTACCTTGGTGCCCGTGGCGATGAACAGAAACGCATCGGCGAAGACGACCGTTAAATCGGGTACAGGGGTGGCGGACATGGTGGCAGGACCTGACCGGGACAAGGCGCTCGATCTGGCGTTGGCGCAGATCGACAAGCAGTTCGGCAAGGGCTCAGTGATGCGGCTCGGGGAGCGGCCGGTCGTCGAGACCGCCATCATCCCGACCGGTTCCATCGCTCTCGACGTGGCGCTCGGCGTCGGCGGCCTGCCGCGCGGCCGGGTCATCGAGATCTACGGCCCCGAGTCCAGTGGTAAGACGACGGTCGCGCTGCACGCGGTGGCCAACGCCCAGCGCAACGGCGGCATCGCGGCGTTCATCGACGCCGAGCACGCGCTCGACCCCGAATACGCGAAGGCGCTCGGCGTCGACACCGACGCGCTCCTGGTCTCCCAGCCCGACACGGGAGAGCAGGCTCTCGAGATCGCCGACATGCTGATCCGCTCGGGCGCGCTCGACATCATCGTCATCGACTCGGTGGCCGCGCTCGTGCCGCGGGCCGAGATCGAGGGCGAGATGGGCGACAGCCACGTCGGTCTCCAGGCCCGCCTCATGAGCCAGGCGCTCCGCAAGATCACCGGCATCCTGAGCAACTCGGGCACGACCGCGATCTTCATCAACCAGCTCCGCGAGAAGATCGGCGTCATGTTCGGCTCGCCCGAGACGACGACCGGTGGCCGCGCGCTGAAGTTCTACTCCTCGGTCCGGCTCGACGTGCGTCGCATCGAGAGCCTGAAGGACGGCACCGACGTGGTCGGCAACCGCACCCGCGTCAAGGTCGTGAAGAACAAGGTGGCCGCGCCGTTCAAGCAGGCCGAGTTCGACATTATGTACGGCAAGGGCATCTCGCGTGAGGGCTCGCTGATCGACGTCGGCGTCGAGCAGAGCATCATCCGCAAGTCCGGCGCCTGGTACACGTACGACGGTGACCAGCTGGGCCAGGGCAAGGAAAAGGCGCGCGAGTTCCTGAAAGAGAACCCCGACGTGGCCGCCGAGATCGAGAAGAAGATCCTCGAGAAGCTGGGCGTCGGCCAGACGACCGGCGACGCGGCCGGCGGCCCCGAGCTCCCGCCGGTCGACTTCTGATCGGCTGACCGGCCATGCCGGCCCGACGAGGCGCGCGTTCCGGGCGCGGGTGGGATGCCATCCCACCCCGCCCCGCCCGCGCCGACGATGAGCACCCGTCCGGCGAGCCTCCGCCCGGCGACGACGCGGAACGCGGCAACGTTCCTGCCCGTCGCCGGCGGGCTTCGCCGGGCGGCAACCCCTCCCTCGACGGGTTCGATCCGTCCGGCGCCGTCCGTCGCGGCTTCGGTGACGGGCGAGGTCGTTCTCCGGGTGGTGGCCTTCCTGACGACTCCGACCGTGACGGCGCGCCCGGGTCGGGGCGCGGCCGTCGTGCCGGTCGGTCGCCGCAGGTCGCCCAGCCGGCGCAGAGCGAGGGCGAACGGGCCCGCGAGATCTGCTTGCGGCAGCTCGCTGTGCGCCCGCGCACCCGGGCCGAGCTGGCCAAGGTGCTCGCCCGCAAAGAGATCTCCGAAGAGGTGATCGCCGAGGTCCTCGACCGCTACGACGAGGTCGGCATCATCGACGACGCGGCCTTCGCCCGGGCGTGGGTCACCAGCCGCCACCACGGCCGCGGCCTGGCCCGCCGGGCGCTGGCCAACGAGTTGCGCCAGCGTGGCGTCGACGCCGAGGTGGCCACCGAGGCCCTGGAATCCGTCGACGAGGAAGGCGAGGCCGCCACCGCGCGGGCCCTGGTCGACCGCAAACTCCGCACAGCCACCGGCGCGCCCGACGCCATCTTCCGCCGCCTGGTCGCCATGCTGGCCCGTAAGGGCTACTCCGCCGGCGTGGCCATCCGCGCAGTCAAAGACGCCTTGGCCGCCCGCGATGCCGAGGCCGCCGAATTCGCCGACCAACTGGACGCCGACGCCCTGGCCTCCGACGCCGACCCCACCTCCTGACCAGCCACCGCGACGACGCGCCACATCGCACCGTCGACGTGTTGCGTTGCCCGCGGCGGGCTGCAGTGATGCGTTGCGTCGCGATAGCGCGGCGTGTCGCTTCGGCGACAAGCTGTACCGCACCGCGCTGGGGTGCCCGGCTTGTGTTGAGGGCGACCCCGCCGTGCCGCAGGGCGCTGATGCGACGCGCGCACTGAGGTGGTGCACCCCGTGCCGAAGTGTGTCGGCGCGGGCGCGTCCTGCGGCGCGGGCGCGTCGTGCGGCGAGGACTAGAGCGGGGCGACGGAACGCCCGGTGACCCGCCCGGCGATGGTGGCGGTGATCCGCCCGGCGACGGCGGTGGGGACTCATTAGGTGACGGTGATCCGCCCGGCGACGGCGGTGGGGACTCATTAGGCGAGGGCGATCCGCCCGGCGACGGCGGTGGGGACCCGCCTGGTGATGGTGGGGAGACCGACCTGGTGACGGCGGCGGCGACCCGCCCGGTGACGGTGGGGGGCGAAACTCCGCCGGGCGACGACGGGCCGGGGGAGAATCCGCCCACCGATAAGCCGGGTGCGGGTGGGGGCACCGGTGACGACGATGAGTTGGACGCGGCGCGTCGAACGGCGACGGTGACGCCGACGAGGACACCGGGGGTGCCGGCCTTCCGGTGACCGGCATGAACGCGGTGGGTATCGCCGGCCTCGGCGCGGCCAACGCGGCCGGGGGCGTGGGCTCGTGACGCGGCGCCGGCAGCCCGAGGGTGAAACTCCGGCCTTATCTTGTGTCAGCGCGGTCGCGGCGAAGCTGGCGCGGCTGGGCTCGCGATCTTCGCCGGACATCGGCGTTCGCCACTGATTGGTAACGTGTGAGCTTGTGACCGAGTACTCGCAGAGCAGCATGCGTGGCTACGGTCCCTTCCCGGAGGGTGCCGAGCCGACCGCCCCGTTCGGCGCCCAACAGCCGGTCGAGCCTCAGGTGACGGGAGCCGTGGACGGCGGCCCGACGGCCGGCAACCTGGGCCAGCCGAGCGCTTCGCATCCGCCTTCGTCTGCTGTTCCGGCTCCCGCGAGCGGCGTCCCGGTCCAGGCGACTGGAGCGATGGACAGCCAGGCCGCCCATGCGGATAACGACCCAACGGCCGGCAACCCGCCTGAACCGAGCGCCCCACATCCACCGTCGGGCTCTGATCACGGGCCTGTGAGTGGTGTTGGGAATCAGTCGGGCCCTGGTCAGGCGTCTGTGAGTGGTGTTGGGAATCAGTCGGGCCCTGGTCCGGCGCCTGTGAGTGGTGTTGGGAATCAGTCGGGCCCTGGTCCGGCGCCTGTGAGTGGTGTTGCGAATCAGTCCGGCCCCGGTCCGGCGCCTGCGAGCGGCGTCCAGCACCAATCAGACCCCGGCCCTGCTCCTGCGAGCGGCGCACCGCATCCAGCCGGCGGTAACCCAACCGGTGCCCCGCAGCAGGGCAGCGATCCGTACCCGGTCGTTGGCCCGCAGCAGAGTGGCGACCCGTATCCCACCGGCGGCCCCCAGCCCGGCGGCGATCCGTATCGGGATGGCAACGCAGGACGGCCCACGAGCAGCGGCGCCCCGCATCCGACGAGTGGCCACCCGTACCCGGGCACCCCGCCGAGCCCGGCCTATCCGACCAGCGGCTCCGGCTACGGCCCGTTCCAGGGCACGCCCGACCCGTTCGGCGGGAAGCAGGAAGGCTGGACCGACGCCCCGTACGGTTTCGCCGCACCTCCGGGGCGGCGGATCGAGCCGTCGCCACCCCCGCAGCGCAGCCGCCTCATGGTCGGGTTGCTGGCCGGCCTGGTCGCGGGGCTGTTGCTTTTCGGCGCCGGCGGCTATTTCGCCGGCCGTGCCACCGCGCCCGGGGCCGGCGGCCCGAGCGCACCTGTCCCTGGCGGCGCCCTCGGCGTCTTCGAGCGGAACCAGGTCGCCGTCAACCAGCCCGACTTCGCCGGCACCGGGCTGACCGCCCTGGCCGAGGGCTGGCTTCCTTACCTGTCGACCTGTTCGCGGAGCGGATCGCCGGGTGGGCCCAAGCTCAACGGCGGCGAGAAGGTACGCGTCCGCTGCACGCTCGACGGCATGAGCGCGATCTTCGTGGAGTACGAGTCGCTCGCCGAGCGGGACAAGGCGCGGGTCAAGGCTCTCGGCCAGGCCGTCGACGCCCGCACGCTCACTCCGGGGGTCGCCCCGGCGGCGGAGCGGGCCACTCCTTCGGGCCGGACCACCGGCAACTACCTGGAGTACGCATACCGTCTCACTGAGGGTGGCACTACCCGGACCGTGAGCGGCATGTGGTGGGACGACGCCCGGACCCCGGTCGCCGGCTATCTGCTGGCGTACTGGAAGGAGGGCCTCGGTGAGAAGTGGGAGCCGATGCGCGATCTCTGGTCCCGGTACGCCTGAATTGCCCACTGGTGTCGTGAGCTGGGGGTAAGCGAGTCTGTGCCCTAAGTCCCATCCGCTGCCGAATCATGGAACCTTGACCGAAGTGCCACTCGCGACCTAGCCTCGCGTTACACAAGGTTTGTTCGACCATCGCATGCAACAGCCACAACATAGAACCGGTTACATTACGGCATCACTTCGGGCCCCGAGCGGGTCTTGATAAACGCCTCGGCACGTGGACCGCAAGGGCCGAGGGTCTGTCATAGCGCGGTCGGCTCCACGCATCCCTGCGGTGCCGTGGTCCGATGACGCACGCGGTCGTCTTGCCATGGTCGGGCATCCCGCAAATGGTCCGTGCGTGCTCCGGCGCGCCGGGCGGCGAAGGGAGACGCGGCGAGATGACCGCCCTGGTTTGGGTACTGGTGGTGGCGTTCGTCGTCCTGGCCGCCCTCGTGGTGACCGGCCTGGTGCTCGGCGCCCGTGCCCTGCGCCGGCTCCAGTCGCGCGGCGGCTCCCCGGTGCCGGATCAGGCCGTCGACGACGCCCTGGCCAAGGTCGAGGACGCGAATGCCAAGGTCGAGGACGCCAACGCCAAGGTCGAGGACGCGAACGCGAAGGTCGACAACGCCAACGCCAAGGCCGCGTCCGTCCGGGCCGAGGCCGCCGCGGCCAAGGCCGAAGCCAGTTCCGCCCGCGCCGAGGCGCGCCGCGTGCTCGAGGCCGCCCACAGCGAGGCCGACACGATCCTCGAGCACGCCCACCGCCAGGCCGAGGCCGACGCCGAGCAGGTCCGCACGGCCGCCCGCCGCCAGGGTGAGCGCGAGGTCGCCCTGCTCAACACGACCGCGAAGGAGCAGGCGGCCGAGGTCGAGCGCCGCGCCGCCCGCATCGACGAGCGCGAGCGCCTGCACGCCGAAGAGGTGGAGCGCCTGGTCGAGCGGGAGCGCCGCCTGGCCGCCATGGACGCCGACCTGGTCACCCGCGAGTCGGCCCTGGCCGCACGCGAGTCGGAGCTGGCCGTCGCCGAACAGGCGAAGCGCCGCGAACTCGAGCGGATCGCCGAGCTGACGGCCGACGCGGCCCGCACCGAGCTGGTCGAGAGCATCGAGGCCCAGGCCAAGCGCGAGGCGGCCATCCTCGTACGGGACATCGAGAACGACGCCAAGAACACGGCTGACAGCCGGGCGCGCCGCATCGTGGTCGACGCCATCCAGCGCATCGCCAGCGAGCAGACCGCCGAGAGCGTGGTCAGCGTGCTGCACCTGCCCAGTGACGAGATGAAGGGCCGGATCATCGGCCGTGAGGGCCGCAACATCCGGGCGTTCGAGTCGGTGACCGGGGTCAACCTGATCATCGACGACACCCCGGAGGCGGTGCTGCTCTCGTGCTTCGACCCGGTGCGCCGCGAGGTGGGCCGGCTGACCCTCGAGAAGCTGGTGCTGGACGGGCGCATCCACCCGCACCGCATCGAGGAGGTCTTCGAGAGCGCCAAGGGCGAGGTCGAGCAGCTCTGCGACCGGGCCGCCGAGGAGGCTCTGGTCGACGTCGGCATCACCGACCTGCACCCCGAGCTGGCCAAGCTGCTGGGCCGCCTGCGCTACCGCACCAGCTACGGTCAGAACGTCCTCAAGCACCTCGTCGAGACCGCCCACATCGCCGGCATCATGGCCGCCGAGCTGGGGCTGGACGTGCCGTCGATGAAGCGGGCGGCGTTCCTGCACGACATCGGCAAGGCGCTCACCCACGAGGTCGAGGGCAGCCACGCCTTGATCGGCGCCGATCTGGCCCGCAAGTACGGCGAGAGTGACGACGTCGTGCACGCGATCGAGGCGCACCACAACGAGGTGCAGCCGCAGACCATCGAGGCGGTGCTGACCCAGGCCGCGGACGCCTGTTCGGGCGGCCGGCCCGGCGCGCGGCGGGAGAGCCTCGAGGCGTACGTCAAGAGGCTGGAGCGCATCGAGGAGATCGCCGCCGGCAAGGTGGGCGTCGAGAAGGTCTTCGCGATGCAGGCCGGGCGCGAGATCAGGGTCATGGTGCGCCCGGACGACATCGACGACATCGGCGCCGCGGTGCTGGCCCGCGACGTCGCCAAGCAGATCGAGGAAGAGCTGACCTATCCGGGGCAGATCCGGGTCACGGTCGTCCGGGAATCACGCGTCACCGAGCTCGCTCGTTAGCCCCAGCTGCTCGCGCAGGATGTCGGCGTGGCCGCAGTGCTGGGCCAGCTCGCGCAGCATGTGCAGGTAGACCCAGCGCAGCGGGATCGGCCCGCGCCGGTTGCCCGGCAGCTTGTCATCGAGGCCCAGGGACGAGACCGCCTGCCGGGACGAGGCGACGGCGGCCAGATAGGCGGCTCGAATCGAGGCGATGCTGTCGGAATCGTCGAGAATGAACGACTCATCCGGGTCGAGTGGAATGCCGATGTCGGCCCGGGAACGTCCGGTGACGGCCTCGTCGAACCACACCTTCTCGACGAAGGTCACGTGCTTGACCAGACCCAGCAGGGTCGTGCGGGACGGCACGAGCGACCGCCGCACCTGCTCCTCGGTCAGATCGTCGAGGCAGTCGTGCAGGGCCCGGCGATGCTCGTCGAGGAAGGCCTCGAACTGGACCCGTTCCGGCTGGTTGATGACGTCGTCCGCGGAGATCATGCGGAAAAGCATGTCAAGCGTGGTGGCCCCGGTTCAACCCGGGGCCACCACGGCTAAGCTCCGCCGCCGCCACCGAGGCCGGGCTCGATGGTCGCCTGCTGCGTCGCGGCGCCGGCAGCCCGGGGGGCACGGCCCTTGCGGCGGGTGCGCCGGCTCAGCCAGCCCGCGACGCCGGTCAGGATGGAGTTGACGATGATGTAGATCGCCGCGGCCACGATCGCGGCCTGCAGCACGTTTCCGTAGTTGGCGGAGAGGTTGTTGACACCGAGCTGCAGCAACTCGCTGTACGAGATGATGTAGCCCAGCGCGGTGTCCTTGACCAGCACGACGAGCTGGCTGACGATCACCGGCAGCATGGCCCGGGCGGCCTGCGGGATGAGGATGTGGGTCATCACCTGGCTCTTGCGCATGCCGACCGCGTACGCCGCCTCGCTCTGCCCCCGCGGCACCGAGTAGACGCCGGCCCGGAAGGCCTCGGCCAGCACCGACCCGTTGTAGAGCGTCAGGCCCAGGACCACGGCCCAGAAGATCGACATCGGCTGCTCGGTGATGAACGGCACCCCGAAGAAGATGAAGAACATCAGCAGCAGCAGGGGCACGGCCCGGAAGAACTCGACGATCGCGCCGGCCGGCAGGCGGACCCACCAGTGGTCGGAGAGTCGTCCGACGGCGAAGAGCACGCCGAAGACCAGTGAGAGGACCATCGCGACGGCGGCCGCCTGAAGCGTGCCCTGCAGGCCCGGCAGGATGTAATCGGTCCAGGTGCTGCCGTAGGTGAACGGCTTCCAGAGGGAGCCGGCCCACTGGCCCTTCTCGTCGAAGCGCGAATAGATCCAGTAGAGCAGCCCGAGCACCGCGAGCCCGAACACGATCGTCAGGACGAGGTTGCGCGCCTTGGCCTTGGGCCCCGGGTGGTCGTAAAGGACGGCGTCCGTGCTCATGACGTCTCTCCGCTTCGCTCCGAGCCGACCGGAGCACGAGTGCTGCTGAGCTCTCTCACCTCTTCACCGCCAGGCGGTTGGCCAGCCAGCCGAACCCGTAGCCGGTGGGGATCAGGACGATCGCGAACGTGCCCGCGAAGACGAGGAAGATCGGGATGACCGCGTTGCCGTTCGCGTTGATCAGATCCTTCATCGCGTTCGACGACTCCATCAGGCCGATCGTGCCGACGATCGTCGAGTTCTTGCAGAGCGCGATGAGGATGCTGCCCAGCGGCGCGATGACGGCCCGGCCGGCCTGCGGCAGGACGATGATCGTCAACGTCTGGATGAACGTCATGCCGATCGCGCGGGCCGCCTCGGCCTGACCCGCCGGCACGGTGTTGATGCCGGAGCGGATGGCCTCGCAGACGAACGCCGCGGTGTAGACCGACAGGCCGATCACGCCGAGCCAGAAGTTGTTGAGGTCGATGTCGTCGACAACCGAGAAACCCAGCGTCGAGAACAGACCGAAGTAGCAGAAGAAGATGATCAGCGTGAGCGGCGTGTTCCGGAAGATGTTGACCCAGGCGGTGCCGAAGCCGCGCAGCACCGGGACCGGCGAGACTCGCATCGCGGCCAGCACGACGCCGAGCACCAGCGCGCCGACGCCGCCGGCCAGCGTCAGCTTGAGGATCCAGAGGAAGCCGGTTATGTATACGTCCCGGTTCAACGGGTCGGAGAAGACGTCCATCGGCACCTTCGACTAATCGGTGGGACAAAAGGCGGGCGGGGCCGGTTGCCCGGCCCCGCCAACCAAAGAGAGATCAGCTGCAGTTGGTGAGCTTGGAGACGTCGAGCTCCGGCGCCGCCTTGCCGCTCTTGCCCAGCGTGTCGTCCCACGCCTTCTTGTACGAGCCGTCGGTGGCCGCGGTCTTCAGGATTTCGTTGATCTTGTTGCAGCCGGCGGCGTCGTCCTTCTTGACGCCGATGCCGTACGGCTCCTCGCTGAACGGCTTGCCGACCACCTTGAACTTGCCCGCGTACTGGTCCTGCGCGGCGTACCCGGCGAGGATGATGTCGTCGGTGGTGACCGCGTCGACATTTCCGCCGGCCAGGGCCGTCACGCACTTCGAGTACGTGTCGAACTGCTGGAGCTTGGCGTCCTTGTAGTCGCTCTGGATCCGCTTGGCCGGGGTCGAGCCGCTCACCGAGCAGACCCGCTTGCCGGCCAGCGACTCGGGGCCGGTGATGGTGGAGGCGGTCGGCACGAGCAGGTCCTGGCCGGCGATGAAGTACGGCCCGCCGAAGTTGACGACCTTCTTGCGCTCGTCGTTGATCGTGTAGGTCGCGACGACGAGGTCGACCTGACCCTGCTGGATGTAGGGCTCGCGGTTGGCGGAGACGGTGGTCTTCCACTCGATGCCGCTCTCCGGCACGCCCAGGCCCTTCGCGATGATCTTGCCGATCTCGACGTCGAAGCCGGTGTACGCCGAGCCGGACTGCAGGCCGAGGCCGGGCTGGTCAGCCTTGACGCCGATGACGAGCTTGCCGCCCGCCGCCTTGCCCTCGATGCCCTTCGCGCCGCCGCTGCCGGAACCGCTGCCGGCGTCGTCGCCGCCGCACGCGGCCACGGCCAGCGCCATGGTGAGCGCTCCGAGCGTGGCTGCCAATCGGGTGATGCGCATGATGTCGCTCCTCGAGTGTCGTTCGTGTGTCTTATGGACTCAATTGAGGCTGGTCACGGCGGCCCGAAGGCCGATCAGTCGCGATCCGGTCTCAATGGGTGAGGATCTTGGACAGGAAGTCCCGGGCGCGGTCGGTCTTCGGGTTCGCGAAGAACTCCGCCGGCGGGGCCTGCTCGACGAGCTGACCGTCGGCCATGAAGACGACCCGGTTGGCCGCGTGCCGCGCGAAACCCATCTCGTGGGTGACGACGACCATCGTCATGCCCTCTTTGGCGAGCGACGTCATCACGTCGAGCACCTCGCCGACCATCTCGGGGTCGAGGGCGCTGGTGGGCTCGTCGAAGAGCAGCGCCTTGGGCTGCATGGCCAGGGCGCGCGCGATTGCCACGCGCTGCTGCTGACCGCCGGAGAGCTGGGCCGGGTACTTGTCGGCCTGATTGCCGATGCCGACCCGGTCGAGCAGGCTCATCGCCCGGTCGCGGACGGCCGCCGGCTTCTCCTTGCGCACCTTGATCGGCCCGAGCATGACGTTCTGCAGGATCGTCTTGTGCGCGAACAGGTTGAAGGACTGGAAGACCATGCCGACCTCGCTGCGCAGCCGCGCGAGCGGCCGGCCCTCGGCGGGCAGCGGCTTGCCGTCGAACGTGATCGTCCCGGAGTTGATCGGCTCGAGCCGGTTGATCGCCCGGCACAGCGTCGACTTGCCGGAACCGGACGGTCCGATGACGACGACCACCTCGCCCTTGGCGACGGTGAGACTCACGTCGTCGAGAACGTGCAACGGGCCGAAGTATTTGTTGACCTGGTCGAGGACGATGAGAGCCTCGTCGGACACTGCTGGACCACCGTCCCTGTTCTGGCGGATCACCCGGATGGGCACACTCTATGTGGGCCCTTGTATCGGTTCACACCGAGAATGGTCACGGAGCGGTAACACAGCGAGTGTGAAGAGAGGGCATTGTCCACCATGTTCGGTATGGCTGACATGGATCCGACAGGCGGCCTTTGGAACTGGGCGGCCGCATCGTCCCTTCCCGCTGATCGGGTCCACGGCGCGCTCGCCGGCGCCCTGGAGCGCACGGTCGGGCCCCTCGAGGCGAAAACGGGCGTTCTCTGCGACGTCTATCACGTCGGCGGTGATTTCCCGACGGTCATCGATGTCTATCTGGCGCCGGAGAGCATCGCCGAGGCCACCGCGGCCAGCGCCGTCGCGGTCCGGCTGGGTGTCGAGATCATCCTTCCGGACGACTCGCTCGACCCGGGCGGGTTCGTTCTCGCCGCGCCGGACGGCAGCCTGACCGAGGTGCTCCTCGATGAGGTGGAGACCGACGCCGGCCCCGAGAGGCGTCTCCGGCGCGACCGTCCGGCGGCCTGAAGCGTAGGCTGGTCAATCGCCATGACTACCGAAACGCAGAGCCCCATCGAAACGCCGAGCGCCGCCCGCACGTACGACGTGCGCACGTACGGCTGCCAGATGAACGTGCACGACAGCGAGCGCATCTCCGGTCTGATGGAGGATGCGGGGTATGTGCGGGCCGCCGATCCCGAGGCGGCCGATGTCGTGGTGTTCAACACCTGCGCCGTTCGCGAGAACGCCGACAACCGCCTCTACGGCAACCTCGGCCACCTGCGCCCCACCAAGGTGAAGAACCCCGACATGCAGATCGCCGTCGGCGGCTGCCTGGCGCAGAAGGACCGCGGCGACATCGTCAAGAAGGCGCCCTGGGTCGACGTCGTCTTCGGCACCCACAACATCGGCTCGCTGCCCGCGCTGCTCGAACGCGCCCGGCACAATCAGGAGGCCGAGGTCGAGATCCTCGAGTCGCTCGAGGTCTTCCCGTCGACGCTGCCGACCAAGCGGGAATCGACGTACGCGGGCTGGGTCTCGATCTCCGTCGGCTGCAACAACACCTGCACGTTCTGCATCGTGCCGTCGCTGCGCGGCAAGGAGAAGGATCGCCGGCCGGGCGAGATCCTGTCCGAGGTCGAGGCGCTGGTCGCCGAGGGCGTCCTCGAGGTCACGCTGCTCGGTCAGAACGTCAACTCGTACGGCGTCGAGTTCGGCGACCGGCTCGCCTTCGGCAAGCTGCTGCGCGCCACCGGCGAGATCGAGGGCCTCGAGCGGGTGCGTTTCACCAGCCCGCACCCGAAGGACTTCACCGACGACGTGATCGCCGCGATGGCCGAGACGCCGAACGTCTGCCACTCGCTGCACATGCCGCTGCAGTCCGGCTCCGACCGCGTGCTCAAGGCCATGCGGCGCAGCTACCGGCAGGAGAAATACCTCGGCATCATCGACAAGGTGCGGGCCGCGATGCCCGACGCCGCGATCACGACCGACATCATCGTCGGCTTCCCGGGCGAGACCGACGAGGATTTCGAGCAGACGCTCGAGGTCGTGCGCCGGGCCCGTTTCTCCAGCGCGTTCACGTTCCAGTACTCGAAGCGCCCCGGCACGCCCGCCGCGGTGATGGAGGAGCAGCTGCCCAAGGCCGTCGTTCAGGAACGCTACGTGCGGCTGATTAACCTGCTCGAAGAGATCACCTGGGCCGAGAACAAGCGGCTCGTCGGCGAGAAGGTCGAGGTGCTGGTCGCGGTCGGCGAGGGGCGCAAGGACGAGCGTACGGGCCGGCTGAGCGGCCGGGCCCGGGACGGCCGCCTGGTGCACTTCGCCACCGGCGACCTCGCCCCGCGCCCCGGCGACGTCGTCGAGACCGTGGTGACGTACGCGGCGCCGCACCACCTGAACGCCGACGGCGCCCCGCTCAGCCACCGTCGCACCCGGGCCGGCGACGCGTTCGAGGCCGGCCGCACCCCGAAGCTCAAGGGCGTCTCGCTGGGGCTGCCGACGATCGGTGTGCCGGCTCCGCTGCCGGCCACTCAGGGCTGCGCGCTCTGAGCTTGTCCAGCAGCGCCGTCGTCGCGGGCGGGTCGGGCGGCTCGCCCACGACGGCGACGAGCACCCGGCGTGCGTGTCCGGGCAACGGCACGGTTCGTACGCCCGGGTTCCGGTGCGCGGCGAGCGCCAGCGCCGGCAGCGTGGTGACGCCGAGCCCCCGGGCGACGAGCTGCTGAGCGGCCACGTAGTCGTCGGTCGTGAACCGGATGTCCGGGGTGAACCCGTCCGCCGCGCAGACGCGCAGCAACTCCTCGCGGCAGCGTTCACACCCGCCGATCCACCGCCGATCCTGGTGATCGGCGAGCCGGTCGCCGCCGACGTCCGAGGGTGTCACCAGGTAGGTCTGGTCCTGGAACAGCTCCTCGGTGCGCAGCCCGGCCAGGTCGGGCCCACCGGCGTGGGCGAACAGCACCGCGACCTCCACCTCGCCCCGGCGCAGCAGGTCGACCGCTTCGGGCGGCTCCGCCTCGCGGAAGCGCAGCTCGACCTCGGGATGGTCGGTGTCGAACGCGGCGGCCGCGGCCGGTACGAAGGTGCCCAGCGCGGAGGGGAAGGCGGCCAGACGTACGCGTCCCGACCGCAGCCCGGTATGCGCCGCGAGTTCCTGCTCGGCGGCGTCGAGCCGGCCCAGGATCTCCTCGGCGCGGTCGGCGAGCACGCGCCCGGCCTCGGTGAGCCGGATGCCGCGCCCCACGCGTTGCACCAGCCGGCTGCCGGTCTCGGCTTCGAGCCGCGCCAGGTGGTGGCTCACCGACGGCTGGGCGTAGTGCAGCGCCTCGGCCGCAGCCGTGACACTTCCGTGCCGGGCCACCGCGGCCAGCACCCGCAATCGAGTCACATCGAGCACGTCTATAGGTTCGCGCACGAATCGGCATTGGACCAATGGATTCGGCGGCCCGAGGATCGAAGCATGGACTTCTCGTACGCCGCCGTCCGCGCCGCCGCCACCACCGTCGCCCGCCACCTACCGCCCACCCCCATGTGGTCGTACCCGGTGCTCAACGGCGCCGTCGGCGCGACCGTGCTCGTCAAGCACGAGAACACCCAGCCCGTCGGGGCGTTCAAGGCCCGCGGCGCGCTGAACCTGTTGTCGTCCGCGAGGACCGGCACCGTCACGTACTCGACCGGCAACCACGCCCAGTCGATGGCCTGGGCCAGTCACCTGTTCGACCTGCCCTGCACGGTCGTCATGCCCGAGGACGCCAACCCGTCCAAGGTCGCCGCCGTCCGGGCCTGGGGCGCCGAGGTCGTGCTGGCCGGTTCCGTCCTGGCCGACTCCGAGGCGCACGCGGTCGAGCTGGCCTCCCGAACCGGCCACCGCCTGGTCAGCCCGGGTGACACCCCCGAACTGCTGGCGGGCGTGGGCACCCTCTACGAGGAGATCCTCACCGCCCGCCCCGACGTCGATGCGATCCTCGTCCCGGTCGGCAGCGGAACCGGCGCCGCCGCGGCCGCCGTGGTCGCCCGCGAACTGGCCCCGAAGTGCGAGGTCATCGGGGTCCAATCCTCGTCGTCCCCGGCCGCCCACGATTCCTGGCGTTCGGGCGACCTGGCGACCCGCCCCAACCGCACCCGCATCGAGGGCCTGGCCACCGGGCGCGGTTACGACCTGCCGCAGCGGCACATGCGTGACCTCGCCGATTTCCTGCTCGTCGACGACGACCGCATCGCCGAGGCGCAGCGCCTGCTGGCCACCGCGGCGCACACCCTGGCCGAGGGCGCCGGCGCCGCCGGCCTGGCCGCCCTGCTCGACCAACCCGACCGTTTCGCCGGTCGCACGGTCGCCGTCGTCTGCACCGGCGGCAACGCCTCCCCGCGGGAACTCGCCGCCCTGCAATAACGCGAAAGTGGCGCATCGGCCCGGTCCCACCGGGGCCCGGCCGTGTCGAGGCGTTGCTCGAACTCCGTGCGCCCCTGGTCAGCCCGGGCCGCCGCCCGAACTCCGTACCGGATGAGTTCGCATTTGATCCTGTGCCCCGAACCATCCCGTCAGCTCGGCCACCCGGTCGGTGATCAGGCCGGCGATGCCCGCCCCCGTCAGCTCGGGCCAGTCGGACATGTCGTTGGCGGTCCACGGCATCACGCCGATGCCGCGGCCGGTCAGCGTGGCCACGGTGTCCGGGTCGCCCAGCACGTCCGCGGTCGACGGGTTGAGGCAGACGACCTCGAGCTCGTCGGCCAGGGGCACGGTGTCGGCTTCGAAGCGCAGCCGCAGCAGGCCGCGACGCAGTTCGGGGCCGGCCTCGCGGACCAGCCGGAGGATCGCCGGGTCGAAGCTCTGCACGATCGTGCGGGCGGTCAGGCCGTACGCGTCGACCATCTCGACGACGGTCTTGACCTGCGGCAGCGTGGCCGGGGGCTTGACCTCCAGCAGCAGCTCGGGGCCGGCCTCGCGGAGCAGTTCCAATGTCGCGGCCAGGGTGGGAACGCGGACGCCGGCATAGGCCGGGGAGAACCACGAGCCCGCGTCGACGGCTGCCACCTCGGCGTAGGAGACGTCCCAGAGGTGGCCGGAACCGGTCGTGGTGCGGTCGAGCGTGCGGTCGTGGATGACGACCGGGACGTCGTCGGCCGTGGTGCGGACGTCGAACTCGATCAGCGTCGCGCCGGCCCGGACGGCGGCAGCGAACGCGGGCAGGGTGTTCTCGGGGGCGACGGCCGAATAGCCGCGGTGGGCGACGTTGTGCATCAGGCGAGGGTGGTCTCACCCGCCGCGACCAGTACGGCCGGCCCGGCCAGCCACCAGCTGCCGTCGGCGTCGTGGGTGACCGTGAGCCGGCCGCCGGGCAGGTCGATCGCGACCACGCCCATGGCCAGGCCCGCGTCGCGCAGGGCCACCGCGCCGACCGCCAGGGCGCCCGTGCCGCAGGCCAGCGTCTCACCCGAGCCACGCTCGAAGACGCGCATCTCGACGTGCAGGTCGGCCTCGGGCAGCGGGGCGGCGCCGACCACGAACTCGACGTTCACGCCGGCCGGGAACAGCGCGCGGTCGAAGCCGGGCGGCACGTGCAGGTCGAGCGAGGCCAGGGAGAGCCCGTCGTGCAGGCCGCAGACCAGGTGCGGGTTGCCGCAGTCGACGGCCACGCCGGGGAAGGTCAGCGGGCCGGTCGTCGCGGTGCTCGCCGCGTACACCCGGGGGCTCGTCATGCGCACGCGGATCTGGTCGCCCTCGACTATCGCGAGCATGACGCCCGCTCGCGTGGCGACCGGGATGCCGGTGGGCGACGGGGTGGCCAGGCCGTGCGACACGAGGTAGCGCGTGAAGACGCGGACGCCGTTGCCGCACATCTCGGCGACCGAGCCGTCGCTGTTGCGGTAGTCCATGAACCACTCGGCCTCGCCGGCCAGTTCGGCGCCGGCCGGCTCCTTGGCGGTGCGTACGACGCGCAGCACGCCGTCGGCGCCGATGCCGAACCGCCGGTGGCACAACGCGACGACCTGGGAAGGCGTCAGGTCGAGCGCGCCGTCGACGTCCTCGACGATCACGAAGTCGTTGCCGGCGCCGTGGCCCTTGGTGAAGTTCACGCGGTCCATTCTCGCGCAAGCGCCAGCGCGTCGGCCACCAGCGTCGGCGCGGCGGCGTCGAGCCAGGTGATCGAGGGGTCGCGCCGGAACCAGGAACGCTGCCTCCGCACGAAGCGGCGGGTCCCCCGTACGGTGTCGGCGCGGGCCTCGTCCGAGCTGAGCGAGCCGTCGATCTCGGCCAGCGCCTGCTGGTAGCCGAGCGCCCGGCCGGCCGTACGCCCCTCGCGCAGTCCCCGGGGGATCAGCCCCCGCACCTCGTCGAGCAGGCCCTGTTCCCACATCAGGTCGACGCGCGCGGCGATCCGATCGTCCAGCACGGCGGGGTCGCGGTCGATGCCGATCTGCACCGAGGGGTAATGAGGTGTCGGCGCCGGCAGCGAAGCGGTGAACGGCTGCCCGGTCAGCTCGATGACCTCCAGCGCCCGCACGATGCGCCGCCCGTTCGAGGGAAGAATCTTCGCCGCCGCTTCCGGGTCGCGCGCGCGGAGCTGGTCATGCAATGACGCGGCCCCGCTGAGAGACAGCTCCTCCTCGAGCCGCGCCCGGACGGCGGGATCGGTGCCCGGGAACTCGAACTCCTCGAGCACCGCCCGGATGTACAGCCCCGACCCGCCGACCAGCAGCGGCACCCGGCCCCGGGCCGCGATGTCGTCGATCGCCGCGCGGGCCAGCTCCTGGTACTCGGCCACCGCCGCCGGGAAGGTGACGTCCCAGATGTCGAGCAGATGGTGCGGCACGCCGTCCCGCTCGGCCGGGGTGAGTTTCGCCGTGCCGATGTCCATCCCGCGGTAGAGCTGCATGGAGTCGGCGTTGACGACCTCCGCGCCCAGCTCGTGGGCGAGGGCGATGCTGAGGGCGGATTTTCCGGCCGCCGTCGGCCCGACGACAGTGACCACGCGCGGAGCTGTCTCGAACGGCACGGAGCAACGGTAGGACAAGGTTTGGCCACGGTCATCGTCGGGCGCTTCCCCGTAACCGGGTTGGACCTGTGACAATGCGCGAGAAAGAATGCCGTAGAGAAGCTAGGCGTTCAACTGTGCTGTGGCGGTGGTCACCGGTCAGGCGAGATCGGGGACGCCGGGAAGACGAGGATGGGTCATGATCGACTGGACAACCTTCGGGCGTGTGGACGCCGACGGCACCGTGTACGTCAAGACCGCGGAGGGCGACCGTGTGGTCGGCTCCTGGCAGGCGGGCACACCGGAAGAGGGGCTGGCCCACTTCGCGCGCCGCTTCGCCGACCTGGTGACCGAGGTCGACCTCGTCGAGGCCCGCCTCAAGTCGGGCGCCGCCGACGCGTCGCACTCGCTGAGCAGCGTCAAGCGCCTGCGCCAGCAGCTCGACGAGGCCCACGTGGTGGGCGACATCGAAGGGCTCGCGGCCCGCCTCGACCGCCTGGCCGGCCTGGCCGAAGAGAAGGCCGGCGAGGCCCGCGCGGCCCGCGAGCAGGCCCGCATCGAGGCCCTCGCCCGCAAGACGGCCCTGGTCGAGGAGGCGGAGAAGATCGCCGCCGAGTCGACCGGCTGGAAGTCCGCCGGCGACCGCCTCAAAGAGATCCTCGACGAGTGGAAGACCATCCGCGGCGTCGACAAGAAGACCGACGGTGAGCTCTGGAAGCGGTTCGCCACCGCGCGCGACGGCTTCACCCGCCGCCGCGGCGCCCACTTCGCCACGCTCGACGGCCAGCGCAAGCAGGCTCAGACGGCGAAGGAAGAGCTGGTCAAAGAGGCCGAGAGCCTGTCCGAATCGTCCGAGTGGGCGCCCACGGCCAACCGGCTCAAGGAGCTGATGGCCGAGTGGAAGGCCGCGCCGCGCGCCGCGAAAGAGGCCGAGCAGCGCCTCTGGGAACGCTTCCGGGCCGCGCAGGACGCCTTCTTCACCCGCCGCAGCGAGGTCTTCTCGGCGCGCGACGCGGAATACAAGGGCAACCTCGACAAGAAGCAGGCGATCCTGGCCGAGGTCGAGGCGCTCGACGTCGACGCCGACCCCCGCGGCGCGCAGAACAAGCTGCGGGACCTTCAGGCCGCCTGGCACGACGCGGGCCGGGTGCCGCGCGAGTCGGCGGCGTCGCTCGACCGTCGCTGGCGCGCGGCGGAAGACCGCATCCGCGTGGCGATGGACTCGGCCTGGCGCAAGACCACCCCGCAGGACAACCCGCTGCTCCAGCAGATGCGGGAGCAGGTGGCCGAGGCGGAATCGCGGCTCGAGCGGGCGCGCGCGGCCGGCGACCAACGCCGCATCAAGGAAGCCGAGCAGGCCTTGTCGTCCAAGCGCCAGTTCCTCGCCCTCGCGGAGCAGGCAAACTAAAGATCAACGTCAGATTCATACGGTACGGAATCTCGGCCGCGCCCCGGATCGACCAGGGGCGCACAAATGCCGAGCACCGCCTCGACACGGCCCGGTACCCGGTGGGACCGGGCCGTAGTGCCTGTTTCGCGTTGTTGCCGGGTTGGCGCCGACGACCCCGCCGCTAGTTCGACGGCGGGGCCGGCGCGGCTCAGAACGTTTCTTTCGGCGCTTCGTCCAGCTCGGCCGCGGGCAGGGCGGCCGCGTTGTGCGTCCCGGCGACCGGGCCACGCACCGCGGCGCGGATGGCTGCCGCCACGGCCGGGGTCACCTTCGGGTCGAACACGCTCGGGATGATGACCGTGGGGTTGAGTTTGTCCTCACCCACGACGTTGGCGATCGCGTTGGCCGCGGCCAGCGCCATCTCCTCGGTGAATTCGGTGGCGGCCACGTCGAGCATGCCGCGGAAGACGCCGGGGAACGCCAGCACGTTGTTGATCTGGTTGGGCTGGTCGGAGCGGCCGGTGGCGACGACCGCGGCGTGCCGGCGAGCCTCGCGCGGGTCGACCTCGGGGTCGGGGTTGGCCAGCGCGAAGACGATCGACTTCTCGGCCATCTTCGCGATGTCGTCGCCGGTGAGCAGGTTGGGCGCGCTCACACCGATGAACACGTCGGCGCCCACGATCGCGCCCGGCAGGTCACCGGAGTAGTTGCCCTTGTTGGTGTGCTCGGCCAGCCACTCCCACGTCTCCGACATGTCGGCCATGCCGCGGTGCAGGGCGCCCTTCCGGTCGTACGCGATGATGTCGCCCACGCCCTGGCGTAGCAGCAGCTTCATGATCGCCGTGCCGGCCGCGCCCGCGCCCGAGACCACGACGCGCACGTCCTCGAGCCGCTTGCCGACCACCCGCAGCGCGTTGGTCAGCGCCGCGAGCACGCAGATGGCCGTGCCGTGCTGGTCGTCGTGGAAGACCGGGATGTCCAGCTGCTCGCGCAGCCGCGCCTCGATCTCGAAGCAGCGCGGGGCGGCGATGTCCTCGAGGTTGATGCCGCCGTAGGCGGGCGCGATCGCCTTGACGATGCGCACGATCTCGTCCGTGTCCTGCGTGTCGAGCACGACCGGCCACGCGTCGACGCCGCCGAACCGCTTGAACAGCGCGGCCTTGCCCTCCATGACCGGCATCGCGGCCGCCGGGCCGATGTTGCCCAGGCCCAGCACGGCCGAGCCGTCGCTGACCACGGCCACGGTGTTGCGCTTGATCGTCAACCGGCGCGCGTCGGCCGGGTTCTCGGCGATCGCCATGCAGACCCGGGCCACCCCCGGCGTGTACGCCCGGGAGAGCTCGTCGCGGTTGCGGAGCGCGACCTTCGAGGTGACCTCGATCTTGCCGCCGAGGTGCAGCAGGAAGGTGCGGTCGGAGACCTTGCGGACGTCGACCCCGTCCTGCTCCTCGAGCTGCTTCACGACCTGGTCGGCGTGGTTGGAGTCGGCGGTGTCGCAGGTGAGGTCGACAAGCACGCGGGTGGGGTCGGAATCGACCACGTCCAGGGCCGTCACGATGGCGCCGGCCTCGCCGACACAGGTGGTGAGCCGGCCGATGGACGAGGCGTCCGCGGTAACAGCTATCCGGATCGTGATCGAGAATCCTGCGCTCGGCAGGCGGGTCGTCACCACGGTTGTCCCTCCGACATTGGTGGGTGCGTCACCGTAATCTTGCCCCCGTGGAATATCGGGTTCCATCCGGGTCGTTGTGCATAGTCCTGCCACTCATTCGAGAACGCCCGGCCACGTTATGTGGATGCGCCGACCACGGCGACGTGCCACGATCGGGGCCGAGGAGGTCACCTTTTGCGAAACACTTACCAGGCACCCGTACTTGAGGTCGACGAGCCGGATGTGACGTCCGGGGAACTCGAGCTCGAGGAGCGGCACTCGCTACGGCGCGTCGCCGGTCTTTCCACCGAGCTCACCGACATCACCGAGGTCGAGTACCGGCAGCTGCGGCTCGAGCGGGTCGTCCTGGTCGGCGTCTGGACCGAGGGCTCCGTCGAGGATGCCGACAACTCCCTGACCGAGCTGGCCGCGCTGGCCGAGACCGCCGGTTCCCAGGTGCTCGAGGGCCTGATCCAGCGGCGCTCCCGTCCCGACACGGCCACGTTCATCGGCCGCGGCAAGGTCGAAGAGCTGCGCGACGCGGTCATCGCCACCGGCGCCGACACGGTCATCTGCGACGGCGAGCTCTCCCCGAGCCAGCTGCGCAACCTCGAGCAGCAGACCAAGGTCAAGGTCGTCGACCGCACGGCCCTGATCCTCGACATCTTCGCCCAGCACGCGAAGAGCAAAGAGGGTAAGGCCCAGGTCGAGCTGGCCCAGCTGCAATACCTGCTGCCGCGTCTGCGCGGCTGGGGTGACTCGCTGTCCCGCCAGGGCGGTGGAGCCGGTGGCGGGTCCGGCGGTGGCGTCGGCACCCGTGGTCCCGGTGAGACCAAGCTCGAGACCGACCGTCGCCGCATCAACCAGCGCATCGCCAAGCTGCGCCGCGAGATCAAGGCCATGCGCACCGTACGTCAGACCAAGCGCTCGCGCCGGCAGAGCAGCGGCGTCCCGGCCGTGGCGATCGCCGGCTACACCAACGCCGGCAAGTCGAGCCTGCTCAACCGGCTGACCCAGGCCGGCGTGCTGGTCGAGGACGCGCTGTTCGCCACCCTCGATCCGACCACCCGTCGCACCGCGGCCGAAGACGGGCGCGTCTACACGCTGTCCGACACGGTCGGTTTCGTCCGCCACCTGCCGCACCAGATCGTGGAGGCGTTCCGCTCCACGCTCGAAGAGGTGTCGTACGCCGATCTGGTCGTGCACGTCGTCGACGGCGCCCACCCCGACCCCGAGGGTCAGGTCAGCGCCGTACGCGAGGTGCTGGCCGAGGTGAGCGCCGACGCCATCCCCGAGTTGCTGGTGATCAACAAGATGGACGCCGCGGACGAGGAGACGGTGCTGCGGCTGAAGCGCGCATGGCCCGACGCCGTGTTCGTGTCGGCCCGGTCCGGCGCGGGCATCGCCGAGCTGCAGCAGGCGATCGCCGAGCGGCTGCCCAAGCCCGCGGTGGATCTGCGTGTTCTGCTGCCCTATGACCGGGGTGATCTGATCGCCCGGATTCATCGGACCGGTCAGGTGCTGCACACCCTCCATGTGGAGGAGGGCACCGAGATGAGAATCCTCGTCGACGAGCGACTCGCCAACGAGTTGGAGTCCTTCCGGCACTGAGCGTGCCGGAGGCCCCGCTTCGCCGTGAGGGCTTGACTGACGCGTAACACCAGTACGGGACGCCGCATGCGACACTGATCGGATGCGGCGTCTCGTGTTCCCGGTGATCGTGGCCTCCGGGCTGGTGATGATCGGTCCGTCCATGGCGTTTGCCGAGGATCCGGCCCCGACGGTCAGCGTTCCCGCCGTTGCGGGCAAGAAGATGTGCAAGATCAGCGACGACCGGATCGACGAGGCGTCCGGTCTGGTCGCCACCAAGTCGGGCTACGTCGTCGTCAACGACAGCACCGACAAAGACAGCCACAAGCGCATCTTCTTCCTCAACCCCAAGTGTGAGGTCACCGAGACGGTCAAGTATTCGGGCAAGGGACCGTTCGACCCGGAGGATCTGATCCTCTCGCCCGACGGCACGAAGCTGTGGATCGCCGACATCGGCGACAACAAGTTCGACACCGAGGAGCGCCGCCCGGCCGTCAGCCTCTGGTCGATGCCGTCGAACGGCTCGGCCGAGCCCACGATCCACCGGCTCAGCTACCCCCAGGGTGACGCCCACGACGCCGAGGCGCTGCTGCTCAGCGGCGACGGCTCGCCGCTGATCGTCACCCGCGAGATCGGCAAGCCGGCCTACGTCTATCAACCCACGGCGCCGCTGAAGGCCAAGAACGAGGTCGGCGTGCCGATGAAGCGCGTCGCCGAGCTTCCCGTCGGGGCCACCCAGACCGACGGCAACCCGCTGGCCCGCATCGGCAACCAGACGATCAGCGGCGGCGCGGTCGCGCCCGGCGGCACCAAGGTGGCGCTGCGCACCTACACCGACGCGCTCGAGTGGGACGTGACCAACGGCGACGTGCTGGGCGCGTTCAAGAACAAGCCGCGCACGACCGGCCTGCCCAACGAGATCACCGGCGAGGCGATCAGCTACAGCCCCGACGGCAAGTTCTTCTACACGGTCTCCGACATGAACGGCGAGACCGGGACGGCCAACTACATCCTCCGCTACACGCCGGCCACCACTGTGGCCACCGCCGCCAAGAACGGTGGCGACGAGAGCGGCGAGAAGTGGTACGCCAACCTCGAGCTGAGCGACATCACGTACGCCGTGGGCGGGGTCGGCCTGCTCGGGCTGATCCTGGTCGGTGCGGGCGTGCTGGGGATCACACGGCACCGCAAGCGCATGGCCGCCCTGCCCGCCGTGGCCGACGACGACGACTTCAAGAACCCGCTCGAGGGCGACCCCGAGACCGAGTTGATCGGTGTCGGCGGCGCCCCGCAGCGGGCCGGGGTCTATGGCGGGGCGCGGTCGGGGCCGGTGGTGAACGGCTCGTCCGGGCCCGCCGCCAACGGCGTCTACGGCGGCAAGCCGCAGGCCAACGGGGTCTACGGCGGCGCTCCGGCCAAGGTGAACGGCCAGCAGCCGGCGCGCGCCGGCGTGTACGGCGGCAAGGGCGGCCCGGGCCCGGCCGGTCAGCCGCCTCGTGGCCCCCAGGGCCAGCCGCCCCGCAGCCCGCAGGGTCAGCCAGCGCGTGGTCCGCAGGGTCAGCCTGCGCGTGGTCCGCAGGGTCAGCCGCCTCGCGGCCCGCAGGGTCAGCCCCCTCGCGGTCCGCAGGGTCAGCCTGCGCGTGGTCCGCAGGGTCAGCCCCCGCGCGGTCCTCAAGGTCAGCCCCCGCGCGGTCCGCAGGGTCAACCGCCGCGTGCGCCCCAGGGCCAGCCGCCCCGTGGTCCGCAGGGTCAGCCTGCGCGTGGTCCGCAGGGTCAGCCAGCGCGTGGTCCGCAGGGTCAGCCCCCGCGTGGTCCCCAAGGCCAGCCGCCTCGTGGTCCGCAGGGCCAGCCTGCGCGTGGTCCGCAGGGTCAGCCCCCGCGTGGTCCCCAAGGCCAGCCGCCTCGTGGTCCGCAGGGGCAACCTCCGCGCGGTCCGCAGGGTCAGCCGCCGCGGGGTGGCGGCGGCGGGGTCTACGGCGGCAACAGTGGCGGCCAGCCGCCGGTCGCGAGCAACGGTTACAACGAGTTCCGCCGGACCCCCGAGGCCCGTTTCGACGGCTACGGCCCCCGGTAACTCCTTCTGGCTCGGCCCAGCCCGATACGGGACCGGCCTCGTGCCCGACTTCCGGCCGCTGCAAGCGCTCGGCCCTTCGTCCAGACCGCGCCAGGCATAGGCCGCGCTCAGCCCCGTGCTTGCGGCTGGGCGCTGCGCTCAGCCTCGTGCTGTTTATGGCTGGGCGCAGCGCCCAGCCTCGTGCGTGCGGCCGGGCGCTGCGCTCAGCCTCGTGCTTGCAGCCGGGCGCTGCGCTCAGCCCCGTGCGTGCAGCTAGGCGCT